>JAEWLS010000049.1 GCA_023457435.1 Pseudomonadota bacterium | reverse complement strand
CTGTTAAGAAAGAAGGCGGCTCCACGCCTTCTTCCCCTAGAGACTCGAGGGGGTTAGCCCTTGAGGACTTCTGCCAGAGTGACGCCGATCCTGGCAGGCGATTTCGACACTTTGATGCCGGCGGCTTCCATCGCGGCGATCTTGTCTTCGGCGCCGCCCTTACCGCCCGAAATTACGGCGCCAGCATGGCCCATGGTACGGCCCTTCGGGGCCGTGAGGCCCGCGATGAACCCTGCCATCGGCTTCTTGCGGCCGCGCTTTGCCTCGTCGATCAGGAACTGCGCCGCGTCTTCTTCGGCCGAGCCGCCGATCTCGCCGATCATGATGATCGACTTGGTGGCGTCGTCGGCGAGGAACATCTCGAGGACGTCGATGAATTCGGTGCCCTTCACCGGGTCGCCGCCGATGCCGACGGCGGTAGTCTGGCCGAGGCCTTCGTTCGAAGTCTGAAACACCGCCTCATATGTAAGCGTGCCGGAGCGCGAGACAACGCCGACGGAGCCCTTGCGGAAGATGTTTCCCGGCATGATGCCGATCTTGCACTCCTCCGGCGTCAGCACGCCCGGGCAGTTCGGCCCGAGCAGCCGCGACTTCGACTTCTCCAGCCGCGCCTTAACCTTGACCATGTCGAGCACCGGGATGCCCTCGGTGATGCACACGATCAGGGGTATCTCCGCATCGATCGCCTCGATGATCGCGGCCGCGGCGCCTGCCGGAGGGACATAGACGACCGAGGCGTTGGCGCCCGTCTTCTCCTTGCCCTCGGCGACCGAGGCGAAGATCGGCAGCGTCTCGCCGTTCTTACCCTGCCAGGTCTCGCCGCCCTTCTTCGGGTGCGTGCCGCCGACCATCTTGGTGCCGTGGTAGGCGAGCGCCTGCTCGGTGTGGAAGGTGCCGGTGTTGCCGGTCAGGCCCTGCACCAGAACCTTGGTATTCCTGTCGACGAGTATGGACATTCGAATCCTACAGATTTCTAAGGCCGTGCCTTGAAGTTTTCGTGACCTCGTACTCACGCATCCCAAGACGTTCGATAAGAACCAGATCGCCTTCGGTCATGCTTTCGCGCTCGAAGAAGCGACGAACAGCACCGCGCTCGCGAAAGATCGCCTTTTCGCTGTCTATATCGGTTTTGATGTCCTCTCCGGCGAAGCGGACATCGACTGGTCGGCCAGCCACGTCGATACTCCCACCACCGAGGGCATCATCCGGGAACAGTCCCAAGGCGCCGCGCAAGTTGATATGATGGTTGCGGATGTTTCCACCAGTCAGCTCGACGATGACGGCTTTGAGCGTCTCGTTCACGCCTATTTTCCTTGCACCGCCGTGACGATCTTCCTGGCGGCATCGTCCAGGTCGTCGGCGGAAATCACGTCCAGCCCGCTCTCGTTGATGATCTTCTTGCCGAGCTCCACGTTGGTGCCTTCGAGGCGCACCACGAGCGGAACCTTCAGCCCGACTTCCTTCACGGCGGCGATGACGCCCTCGGCGATCACGTCGCACTTCATGATGCCGCCGAAGATGTTGACCAGGATGCCTTTCACCCGCGGGTCGGCGGTGATGATCTTGAAGGCGGCCGCCACCTTCTCCTTGCCGGCGCCGCCGCCGACGTCGCAGAAGTTCGCAGGCTCGGCCCCGTAGAGCTTGATGATGTCCATCGTGGCCATTGCGAGGCCCGCGCCGTTGACCATGCAGCCGATGTTGCCGTCGAGCGCCACATAGGCGAGATCCCACTTGGAGGCCTCGATTTCCTTGGCGTCCTCCTCGGTCTCGTCGCGCAGCGCCTTGAGATCGTCGTGGCGGAACAGCGAGTTGCCGTCGAACGACACCTTGGCGTCGAGGACGCGCAGGCGTCCGTTCTTCATGACGATCAGCGGGTTGATCTCGAGCAGGCTCATGTCCTTCTCGACGAAGGCCTTGTAGAGCAGCGGGAACAGGCTCTCGCCGTCCTTCGCCGCGTCGCCGGTCAGGCGGTAGGCCTCGTTGATCTTGCTGACGTCGGCCGGCGTCACCCCGGTCGTCGGGTCGATTGCCAGCGTGACGATCTTCTCGGGCGTGTCATGCGCCACCGCCTCGATGTCCATGCCGCCCTCGGTCGACACCACGAAGGCGACGCGGCCGACCGAGCGGTCGACCAGCAGCGACAGATAGAGTTCTCGCTCGATGTCGGCGCCGTCCTCGATGTAAAGGCGGTTCACCTGCTTGCCGGCGGGGCCGGTCTGCTTGGTGACCAGCGTGTTGCCGAGCATCTCGCGGGCGTTCTTGACGACCTCTTCGACCGACTTCGCGAGGCGCACCCCGCCCTTGGAGTCGGGGCCGAGCTCCTTGAACTTGCCCTTGCCCCGGCCGCCCGCATGAATCTGGCTCTTCACCACGTAAAGCGGGCCAGGGAGGGACTTCGCAGCCTTCTCCGCCTCGTCGGCGCTCATGATGGCGACGCCTTCGGCCACCGGCGCGCCCATGGCCTTCAGCAGCTGCTTGCCCTGGTACTCGTGGATGTTCATGCGGGTCGTCCCGTTACTTGCCGAGGTTCGGCGCGATGCCGATGCAGGCGTCGCACAGCGCCTTCACGGCGCCGACCGACTTCTCGAACATCTTCTCTTCCGACTTGGAGAAGTCGAGCTCGATGATCCGCTCGACGCCGCCGGCGCCGATCACCACCGGCACGCCGACATACATGTCCTTGAGCCCGTACTGGCCGGAGAGGTAGGCGGCGCAGGGCAGGACGCGCTTCTTGTCCTTGAGGTAGGCTTCGGCCATGGCGATGGCGGACGACGCGGGGGCGTAGTAGGCCGAGCCGCTCTTCAGCAGCGCGACGATTTCGCCGCCGCCCTTGCGGGTGCGCTCGACGATGGCGTCCAGCTTTTCCTTGGAGGTCCAGCCCATCTTGACGAGGTCCGGCAGCGGGATGCCGGCGACCGTCGAGTAGCGCGTCATCGGCACCATGTCGTCGCCGTGGCCGCCGAGCGTCATCGCCGACACGTCCTCGACCGACACGTTGAACTCCTCGGCGAGGAAATAGCGGAAGCGGGCCGAGTCGAGCACGCCGGCCATGCCCACGACATGGCTCTTCGGCAGGCCGGAGAACTTCTGCAGCGCCCAGACCATGGCGTCGAGCGGGTTGGTGATGCAGATCACGAAAGCCTTCGGCGCGTACTTCTTGATGCCGGCGCCGACCTGCTCCATCACCTTGAGGTTGATGCCGAGGAGGTCGTCGCGGCTCATGCCCGGCTTGCGCGGCACGCCGGCGGTCACGATGCACACGTCCGCGCCCTCGATCGCCGAATAGTCGTTGGCGCCGGTGTAGCGCGCATCGAAGCCCTCGACCGGCGAGGACTCGGCGATGTCGAGACCCTTGCCCTGCGGGATGCCCTCGGCGATGTCGAACATCACCACGTCGCCGAGTTCCTTGAGGCCGATCAGATGGGCAAGGGTGCCCCCGATCATGCCCGATCCGATGAGGGCGATCTTGCTACGTGCCATGGTGCTGAGTTCCTCTAGAAGCCCCTGCGGCGCCACCGTGGCGCCGGCGAAACACTGTCCGGCTGGCATGCCCTGTTATGATGAAACATTGGTGAAGGGCGGCCGATTTATGCGGTTCGCATAGGCCCGGCGGCCGAAAAATACAACCGATTCTTGCCAGCCCAATGTTTTCAATCGTTTGTAAGTTGAGGGATTTACGTAAACGTCAATGAAACTCAGCGGGCGGCGACCCTCCGCGTCGTTGGGCGGACCGTTGCGCAGGCTGGCGTGCCGTCCTTCCCGGTTCCGCCGATCACGGTCTCGACCACACCTTTCTCCGAGATGGCGCGGCCAAGGAGTTCGCGGTCGATATCGTGGACGTCGATCTTCATCCTGCGCGACCACGGCGAGACGGGATCGCCCGCCAGCTCGCCTATTCGGATGTAGACGAACCTGCGCGACGGGCCCTCGCGACGCACCTGGTCGCCCGTGACCTCGCCGTCCGGCGAGACGGCCAGTTCGAAGTTGAAGGCCAGCGGCTCGCCATTGCGCGACAGTTTCGGATCGAGCGGCCTGCCGTTGGCATCCTGCAGGCTGTGCAGGACCCCGACCACCGGCTGCTCGATGACGATCCGCATGCCGACTGAGACTGAGTTTCCCGTAGCACGATCTCCCCGGACGTTCGGCGCCAATCGCGACGATATCGCACGCCGCGTCCGGCGAAATAAAGACCGAGGCGCCCGGCCGCTGCCCACTTGCGGCGGCGCGGCGAATCCCGATGCTGGCACGATGGCCATCGTCTCGTTTCCGTCGGCAATCGGCGCGTCCGCGCACGCATGAGCGGCATCGTCGCCTCGGCGCTGCTCATCGTCCTCGTGCTGGCCTTCGTCGGTCTGACGTTGCGCCTGCTGTGGCGCGACGACGTGGCGCCGGCTACGCGCCTGGCATGGATGGTGACGTTCGTCCTGCTGCCCTATGTCGGCATCGCTCTCTACGTCCTCATCGGCGAGCGGCGGCTGCGGCGCGGGTTCGTCACGCGCTATCGCGAGATCGGCGCGCGTAACCCCGTGCCGGAGCCCATCGGCACGGTCGAGCCGCCATGCGGCGCATTCGCCTACGCCACCACGATCAACGGCTTCCGGACGACCGGCGGAAACCGCGGCGAACTGATGCCCGACGAACGCGCCGCCACCGCCAGGCTCGTCGCCGACATCGACGCGGCCCGGGAAAGCGTCCACATCCTGTTCTACATCTGGCTGGCCGACGGCACCGGCACGGAGGTGGCCCGCGCTATCGTGCGCGCGGCCAGGCGCGGCGTGCGCTGCCGGATCCTGGTCGACGCCATCGGTTCGCGCGCGCTGACGCGCTCGCCGCTGTGGCAGGACATGAAGAATGCGGGCGCAGAGTGCCGCACGGCACTGCCGGTCGGCAACCCGCTTGCGCTGCTGTTCGAGCGGGTCGACCTGCGCAACCACCGCAAGATCGCCGTCGTCGACGGGCGGATCGGCTTCTGCGGCAGCCAGAACTGTGCAGATCCGGAGTTCCTGCCCAAGGCGCGCTACGGCCCGTGGGTCGATGTGCAGCTGCGCCTCGAGGGGCCGGTCGTGGCGCAGATGGAGCTGCTTTTCGGGCAGGATTTCGATGCCTATGGCGGCCGGTCGCCGGCCTTCGTGCTGACGCCGCCGCCGATCGAAGGCGGCTTCGTGGCGCAGATGGTCGGAACCGGACCGGTCAGCCCGGCGGGCCAGTCGGCGCAGCTGTTCTCGACGCTGATCTTCGAGGCCAGGCGCGAACTCTTCGTGACGACGCCCTACTTCGTGCCCGACGAAACGGTACGCTCGGCCCTGTGCGCGGCCGCACTCGCAGGCGTCGCGGTGACGCTGATCCTGCCGCGGCGCAACGATGCCCGCACCGTCGCGCTCGCCAGCCGCAGCCACTATGCGCGGCTGCTCCGCGCCGGGGTCAGGATTTACGAGTTCGAGGGCGGCCTGCTGCACGCCAAGACGCTGACCGTCGACGGCGCGATCACCTTCATGGGCTCGTCCAACATGGACATCCGCAGCTTCGACCTGAATTTCGAGAACGACGTGCTGTTTCGCGACGCGGCGCTCACCGCCGCGGTTCGCGAGCGGCAGGCGCAGTATCTCTCGCGGTCGCGCGAGGTCACGCTCGCGGAGGTCGAAGCCTGGCCGCTGTGGCGGCGCATCGTCAACAACTCGGTCGCGACCGTCAGCCCGATGCTCTAGAGGCGCGGTCGAGCCATTCGTGGCTCTGCATCTCGGTCAGGCGGGAGACGGTGCGCGCGAACTCGAACGCCTCGGTGACGCCGGGACGCCCGGCGTAGAGACGATCGGGCGGCACCTCGGCGCTGACGACCAGGCGCTTCTGCTGGTCGTAGAGCGTATCGACGAGCAGGATGAAGCGCTTGGCGGCGCTGCGCCGCGTCGGGTCGAGGACCGGCACGCCGTCGATGAAGATCGTGTCGTAGCGCTCGGCGATGGCAAGGTAGTCGCGCGCGGCGAGCGGCGCCTCGCACAAATCGGCGAAGTCGAAGCGCGCGGCGCGGCCGGCGGCGCGCGGGATGCGGATGCTGCGGGCCATCAGCTCGATCGCCTCCGGCCGCTCGTCCTTGCCCTCGGTCGCGGCCTGCCAGGCCTCGTCCATGCGTGCGTCCGCCTCGGGACCGAGCGGCGTCAGGTAGACGGGAAGCTGCGCCAGATGGCGCATGCGGTAATCCGTGTCGCTGTCGAGGTCGACGATGCGGGCGTGCTCGCGCAGGATGGCGATGAACGGCACGAACAGGCCGCGGTTCAGCCCGTCGCGGTAGAGGTCGTCGGGCGCGACGTTCGAGGTCGCGACCAGCACCACGCCGTGTTCGAACAGCGCCGAGAACAGCCGCGACAGGACCATGGCGTCGGCGATGTCGGTCACGGTGAACTCGTCGAAGCACAGGATCTGCGCCTCGTCGGCGATGGCGCGCGCGACCGGCGGCACCGGATCGGTCTCTTTCGTGCGTCCCGCCTTCAGCGCCCCGCGGTGCTTCTGGATGCGGTCATGCACGTCGGTCATGAAGGCGTTGAAGTGGACGCGGCGCTTGCGCCGGTTGGGGACGAGGGCGAAGAACATGTCCATCAACATGGTCTTGCCGCGCCCGACATGGCCGTGGATGTAGAGCCCGCGCACCGGTTCGGCTTTGGCGCGGCGGGCGAACAGCCAGCCAAGCGCGCTCGACTTCGCCGCCATGCGCCGCGCCGACAGCGCCTCGAGCAGGTCGTCGAGCGCCTTCGCTACGGCCTTCTGGGCCGGGTCGAACCTGAGTTCGCCGCGCGCCGCGAGGTCGTCGTAGCGCTGCACGAGCGCCGGATGGTTGGTCAGCCCCTCGCCGGTCTTCATTCCCAGCCCGCAAAGAAAATGCCGCCCGAAGGCGGCATCGGTCGGTGGCGCTTAGCCCAGAAGGGCGGAAATGTCAGCGCGAAAGCGATACGGGCTGGCCGGAGGTGGTCTGTCCGTCGAACCGGGTGCCGCCCGACGAATAGAGCCGCGCCAGCACGCCGCCGTTCTGGTCGTAGAGCGCGAGCTGCGAGCCCTCGACATTCCACGACTTGACGCCGTCGAGCGGGGCAGGGCAGCGAAGCGGGCCGGCGCGGTAGCCGGCGCCGAACTTCGTCTGCGGCGTGGCGACCCGGCAGCCCTGGCCGCCGACGGTGGCGTTCCAGACGCCGGCGACGGCACCGGCCGACAGGGCCGGACCGGAGGCTGGCACGGCCGCAACC
>JAEWLS010000048.1 GCA_023457435.1 Pseudomonadota bacterium | reverse complement strand
AACTGCCGGGGCCTAAAAGGGGGCACGATACGGCGCGGGGGGGAAAGGGGGGGCGCCTTTTGCATGGAGGCTGTGTGATTCGTCAGGCTGCTGCCTGGGACGAAGCGGTGATCGTGGCCTGCGCCAGACACGCCTATGCGCGCTACATCCCGCTGATCGGACGCGAACCCGTGCCGATGACCGCCGACTACCGGGCGCTCATCGCCGCCGGCGAGGTCTACGTCGCAGCCGATGATCGTGGTGAGGTTCTCGGCTTCGTCGTGTTCCGTCCCGACCGCGACGCGATGCTGCTCGAAAACGTCGCCGTGTTTCCCGCCGCCGCAGGCAAGGGCGTGGGGAAAAGGCTGATTGGCTTCTGCGAGGAGATGGCGGGCCGGCACGGTCTCGCGGCCGTGCGTCTCTACACCAATGTCAAGATGAGCGAGAATCTGGGGCTTTACCGCAAGCTCGGCTACGCCGAGGTCGCGCGAGGAACATGGCTTCAGTCGCGTCTATTTCGAGAAGCGGATCGCCTGATCAGGCGGCCTGCGCCTCGTTGTCGATCTCGGGGGCGTCGAGGCGGAACGGCGAGAAACTCAGGCGATGCATGCGGGCGGCTGGTCCGTGCGCGGCGATGGCCCGCCGGTGCACCGGCGTCGCGTAGCCCATGTGGCTCGAGAATCCATAATGCGGATGAATTGCGCAGCACCGCCTCATCATCGCGTCGCGCGTGACCTTCGCCACGATGGATGCAGCCGCGATCGACTGCGAGACCTGGTCGCCTTTCACCACGGCTCTTCCTTCGCAGCACAGGCCCGGCGGAACGTCGCGCCCGTCGGCGAGCGCCAGGAGTGGCGTCATCGAAAGGCCGAGTACGGCACGACGCATGGCCTCGAGGCTGGCGCGCAGTATGTTGATTTCGTCGATCGCCTTCGCCGACATCGACGCGACCGAGACCGACAGGGCCGTCGCCATGATCTTCTTGAACAGCTTTTCGCGCTCGTCGGCGGTCAGCCGCTTCGAATCGTCCAGCCCGCGCGGGATGCGGTCCGGGTCGAGGATGACGGCAGCCGCGACGACCGGGCCGGCAAGCGGGCCGCGCCCTGCCTCGTCCATTCCGGCCACGGGCCATTGACCCGCAGAGCGGGCGCGCGTCTCGATCGAGAAGTCCGGCCGCGTCGGCAGGACGAAGAGGGTCGGAGAATCGGAAGCCGGGCGAGCCATGTTGCGGCGAGGCTTGCACGCGGTTCCGATTCTCCGCAAGGCCTGCCCGCCGCAAGGGGCGGAAGGGCGGGCAGGCTACCGTCGGCAGTCGGGGACGGGAACGCCGGACGGGTTTGCTTGAGCCGCATCCCGCGCGGCCCGATGACGAATGTTTTAGAGGAGGACGAGCTGCTCGGCCTTGGCGTGCGGAGACTTGAACAGATCGGTCCGCAGACGTTGCCTATCGAGGTTGAGACCGAGCCGCTTCGCCGCCAGCTCGAACCGGCGGCCGATTTGCCAGGCATATGGCCCGCTGCCCTTCATCCGTTTGCCCCACTCCGAATCATAGTCCTTTCCGCCGCGCATCGAGCGGACCAGCGACATCACATGGCGAAAGCGGTCCGGGTAGTGCCGCAGCAGCCAGTCCTTGAACAGCGGGCTCACCTCGAGGGGCAGGCGCAGCATCACGTAACCGGCCTCCCTCGCCCCCGCCTGCACCGCCGATTCGAGGATACGCTCGATCTCGGAATCGTTCAGGCCGGGGATCACCGGCCCGATCATCACCGAGGCGGGAATGCCGGCTTCGCTCAGTGCGCGGACCGTCTCCAGCCGCTTCGTGGGCGTCGCTGCGCGCGGCTCCATCGTGCGCGCAAGCCTTCGGTCGAGCGTCGTCACCGACAGGGCGACCTTGGCCAGACCCTTTTCCGCCATGCAGGACAGGATATCGATGTCGCGCGAGACCAGCGCCGACTTCGTCACGATACCGACGGGATGATTGTGCGCTTCCAGCACCTCCAGCACCTCCCGCATGATGCGGTATTCCTTCTCGATGGGCTGATACGGGTCTGTGTTCGTACCGATCGCGATCGTCCTCGGCTGATAACCATCCTTGGCAAGCTCGCGCTCCAGCAGCTTCGCCGCGTCCGGCTTGGCGAAGAGCTTGGACTCGAAGTCAAGTCCTGGCGACAGGCCCATATAGGCATGCGTCGGTCGCGCGAAGCAGTAGACGCAGCCGTGCTCGCATCCGCGATACGGATTGATCGACCGGTCGAACGAGATGTCGGGCGAGTCGTTGCGCGTGATGATCTGCCTGGGTTTCTCGACCTGAACCTCGGTCTTGAACGGCGGCAGGTCCTCGATGGAGTTCCAGCCATCGTCGAACACGTGGCGCGACGTCGTCTCGTACCGACCTGAAGGGTTGAGGCCTGCACCGCGCCCGCGCATGCGCTCGCGGTCGACGCGCACGCCGCTTTTCTCGATCATGGCGTTGGCCATCTGCGCGCCTCCACCGTTGAAGGCGGCAACGTCAGCTCGCGATATCTGTTCCATCTGCGCTCTCCGGCAGGGCTCGGCGGCACACCGATGCGATGAATGTATTCCTATCGGATTGATGCGAACAAAGCAAGAACGATCTGCGCGGTGGCGCTGGTGCTGGTGTTGCGGTATCGGGTCAGGAGTGCTGACCGTCATAATCCAGACGCTGAATCACGAGGATGCGCTCGCTCACACGCTGGCGTCCCTCGTCGGCGGCGCCGTGGATGGGGTGGTGAAGGACGTTCTGATCTGCGATGGCGGCTCGACAGACAGTACGGAAAGCGTGGCCGAGCACGCGGGCTGCACCTGGCTTGACCGACCGGACACAGCGACGGCGCTACGGCGCGCGAAAGGCGAATGGCTTCTGATGCTCGAGCCGGGCGCGAGGGTAGGGCGGGACTGGACGGAAGCAGCGTTGCGACACGCGGCGGAGTTCGACCGGCCGGCTCGGCTTACACCCTCGTCGGGGGCACTATCGGGGGCATTGCGCCTTTTGCGAAGACCCCTCGCCGACGGGCTCGTCATCTCGAAGCGCCGGGCTTTCGCGCTGTCGCTGAAGCTTGGAAGCGCGCCGCGCTTCGGCGTGAGTCGGTTGCGCGCACAGATCGACGTCGCGTCCTCGCGCTAGCGTTTGGCGCCGCGTCTCAGATGCTCGTCCAGGCGCGGCATGATTTCCACGAAGTTGCAGGGCATGTGGCGATAGTCGAGCTGCGGCTTGAGGACGCCGTCCCACGCGTCCTTGCAGGCGCCAGGCGAGCCCGGGAGCACGAAGACGAAGGTCGTTCCGATCAGCCCTGCCGTGGCGCGCGACTGGATGGTCGAGACGCCGATCTTGTCGAACGAGATGCGGTGGAACACGGCCGAAAACCCATCCATCCGCTTGGTGAAGAGCGGCTCCAGGGCTTCCGGCGTGACGTCCCGGCCTGTGAAGCCCGTCCCGCCGGTGGTGATGACGACATCGATGGAAGGATCGTCCACCCATCCCTGCACAACGTCGCGTATCTCGCCTATGTCGTCGCGCGCGATGGCGCGTCCCCCGAGCCGGTGTCCAGCCTCGGCGATCCGATCCGCAAGCGTCGCGCCTGACTTGTCGTCGGCGAGAATGCGCGTATCCGAAACCGTTAGAACGGCGATGCCGACCCGAATGAACTGCCTGTTTTCGTCAATCCTGTCCATCGAGCGCGTCCTCCGATGCTAGGCTGCGGGTCGCCGCGACAAACCAGTCTGGCTGCCGCTTGCGGATCGCTGCGGCGGCGCGCTTGGCGACGTTGCCAGTTTCGAAAAGGCCGAAGCATGTCGCGCCCGAGCCTGACATGCGTGAGAACGCCGAGTCGGCGCGGTCGAGCTCGTGCAACACGGCACCAACCATGGGTTCCACGGCCTTGGCAGCAGCTTCGAGGTCGTTGCGTGTTGTTTCCAGCCAGTTGCGAAGGCTGTGAAAGTCGATCGAACGCGGCAGGGGCGGCAGCGGCGCGTTTTCGCGCGCTGCCAATTTCGCAAACACGCTCGCGGTCGAGATGGGTGGTCCGGGATTGACGAGGACGAGCCCCAGCGAAGGGAAGTCGGAGACCGGCTCGATGACGTCACCGATTCCGCGCGCCACCAGCGGACGAGCGGCAAGGCACATCGGAAGATCTGCGCCGAGTTCGACGCCGACGCGTGCCAGCTCGTCCGGAGAGATGTCGAGCCTCCAGAGTTCCGCCAGCACCTTCAAGGCCGCTGCTGCGTCGCTGGACCCCCCACCGACACCGGAGGCCACGGGCAGGTTCTTCTCGAGCTCGATTGCCACCGGCGGGCATTTTTCGAGGTCGAAACGGCCGCGCAGCGCATCGCGCGCCCTGAGTACCAGGTTGCTGCCGTCCCCCGGCACGCCGAAGGCGTACTTGCCTCCGACGGCGAGGCTGTCGTCTTTCGATGGCGCTATTCCGATACGGTCGCCGAAACGTGTGAAGACCGCGAGCGTATCGAGGAGGTGGTAGCCGTCGTCGCGACGGCCCGTCACATGAAGCGCGAGATTGACCTTCGCCGGAGCCAGCCGGATCGCAGCGTCAGCCATGTGGATTGGACGAACTCAGTCCTTGGCCAGGCGATATTCGCCGGTCTTGGGGTCCCTCACCAAGGTCCCCGAAGTGCCGGTGCGGCGCTCGTGCTCCGCGCGCTTGACCCGCGCCGTTACGCGTTGTGCCTCGCGCACGAAAGCGCGGTAACCGACATAGGCGACAACGCCGACGACGGCGAAGAAGATGAGCTGCGGCATGGGCATTCTCCCGACCGGCCCGGCCGGGATTGAGCGGCGCGGGTTCCCCATTTTAGTTCCCTATTTCCCGGCCGTCAAAGCCCGGTACCGGCACTCATAGTCCGTAGCGGCTCCACAAGCTTCGCTCCTCGACCGCCGCTACGACTCCGTCGATCGCATGAGAGACGAGGCCGCGGGAGCGCTCGCCGTCGTCGCCGATCCCGAAGAAGCCGAGCCGCCGTGCAAAGAAGCCGCGGGGTGCGTGGACGAGCCGCAGGCGCGTCTTCGGGCCGTAGCGATCCTTCAGGAACGAGCGCATGTCGCCAAGGCCGTCGACGAGGCCGAGGTCCACCCCGCGTGAACCGGTCCAGAACAGGCCGCTGAAAAGATCGGGATCCTCGACGAGCCGTGCGCCACGGCGGGTGCGTACCAGGTCGATGAAGGTCTGGTGGATATCGAGTTGCAGGTCCTTGAGCCGCGCCACATCCTCTTTCTTCTCCGGGCGGAAGGGATCGAGCACAGACTTGTTTCGTCCCGCCGTGTACACGCGCCGCTCGACGCCGACCTTCTTCATGGCGTCGACGAAACCGAAAGAGGCGGACACAACGCCGATAGAGCCGACGATCGAGGATGGATCGGCGATGATCTCGTCGCCAGCAAGCGCGATCATGTAGCCGCCCGATGCCGCGACATCCTCGACGAAGACGATCACCGTCTTGTTCTTTTCGTCGGCGAGGTCGCGAATGCGCTTGTAGATCAGCCGGGACTGTACGGGTGAGCCGCCGGGCGAATTGATCGAGAACGCAACGGCAGGCGCGTCGCGGAAGGCAAACGCCTTCTCGATCACGCCAGCGGTCGTCGCCAGCGACAATCGCTGCTGGAACTGGCCGCCACCCGACATGATCGTCCCATGGAGGCGTACGACCGGGATCGTTACGCCCTCCGAGCGCATCGATGCCGGTACGAGGTTCTTGAGGAATTTGAACAAGGCCGGCCCTTTTGTCGGTCCCGTCGAGCTGTTCGAATTGATTTAGGTAGCCGCCGGCAAAGCGCAATGCCTCAATCGCCGAAGAGCGAGGCGCGACCGTTGCACACGTCGTCGGCGCGCGCGGCGTGTCCGTGCCCGCTTGCGTTGTGAAGGATCAGTGGAGGTTCGAGCGACAGCGCCTTGCGCGAACCGCGCTCGCCGCGAAGGATGATGCGGATCGCCGGCTTATCCGCGCGCGGCAGCACCGGGACTATCCGGCAGTCGCCGAAACGCCCTTTGACCGCTGCCAGAACGGCCTCCAGCGAATCCGGCCGGGCAATCAGCGCCAGGCCGCCGCGTGGACGGACGATCGCGGCCGCTGTCCGGATCCAGCTCTCGAACAGGTCAGGCGCCATGATGTGGGCCGACTGCTTCAGGAGATCGGGCGTCGCGCGGTCGCGCGCCGCGTTGAACGGCGGGTTCATGATCGCGAAATCGAAGCTGGCGTCAGCGAGACCGGCGCCGACACGAGCCCGTCCCGCCAGCGCGACGTCCGCCTCGACAACCTCGGCGCGGCCCGCAAGATGAGAATTCGAAGAAAGCGCCAGCGTCTCGCGCGCGAACGCGGCCATCTCTGTGGACTTTTCGACAAGGACCACGCGGCTCGCGGGACATCGCGACGCGACCGCGAGGCCCGCGGCGCCGGCGCCCGCGCCGAGGTCAGCCAGTGTTCCGCCGAAATTGTTTGGCACGGCGGCTGCCAGCATCATCGCGTCCATGCCCGATCGATGGCCGCGATCCGTAGGCTGGACGACGTGGAAGCCGCCGCGATGGAAGGCGTCGACGCTGCGCCCAGGTTCCGTCATCGCGCCGGGTTCAAGCCTTGTAGATCTCGCCGCCGACGCCGGCATCCGCGAGCAGTGCTTGCGCGTCTGCGTGGTCGTCGCTTGCAACGAGCACGCGGCGCGGCAGGACTCCCAGCGAACCTTCGAGAATGCTCATGTTCTGATCGGCCACCAGAAACTCGATGCCGGCATCCCGCAGCAAGGCTTCGATGAACGAAATCACAACGGGGTCGTTGGTCCGCACCAGTTCGATCATCGCTGGACACTCGCAGCTTGGGCCCGGATTGTAAACGTGCGCCGCCCCCGCGCCAATTCGCGCCTTGCCCGGCCTCCGACGAGAGGCCTAGACTCCGGGCCGCAAGGCGGGCAGGAGTGCCCGGTGCGAAGGAGTTCCGTTTGGGCGTTGTTGTTTCTCTAGGTGACGGCAAGCGCGAGCAGGCGACGATAGCGCCGCTCGTCGATCTGACCCGCCCTGACATGGGTCGTGTCAACGAGCTGATCCTGTCGAAGGCGGGATCGGACGTTGAGATGATCCCGGAGATTGCCAACCACCTGATCTCGTCGGGCGGCAAGCGTTTGCGTCCCATGATCACGATCGCTGCGGCGCAACTGTTCGGCTACACCGGCGACCTCCACGTGAAGCTCGCCGCAAGCGTGGAGTTCATGCACACCGCGACGCTGTTGCATGACGATGTTGTCGACGAGAGCGGCATGCGTCGCGGCAAGCGGACGGCACGCATGATCTGGGGCAATCAGGCGAGCGTCCTGGTCGGCGACTTCCTGCTCGGCCAGGCTTTCCGCATGATGGTCGAGGTCGGCTCGCTGGAAGCGCTGGATATCCTGTCGGCCGCGGCGACGGTCATCGCCGAAGGCGAGGTGATGCAGCTCGGCGTCGCCAAGAACCTTGAGACGACCGAGGATGAATACCTCCAGGTCATCAGGGCCAAGACCGCCGCGCTTTTCTCGGCTGCGGCCGAGGTTGGCCCCGTCATCGCCAATGACAGCCGCTCGGATCGCGCGGCGATGCGCTCCTACGGCACGAATCTGGGTCTGGCCTTTCAGCTGATCGACGATGCTCTCGACTATGGCGGTAATGCGCAGCAGCTCGGCAAGAATGTCGGCGACGACTTCCGCGAGGGAAAGGTCACTCTGCCGGTGATCCTGAGCTATCGCCGCGGCAGTTCCGACGATCGCGCCTTCTGGAAGCGCGCGATCGAGAGCGGAGAGAGCGGCGAGGCCGAGTTGAAACACGCGCTGTCGTTGATGGTCCGCAGCGGCTCGATTGCCGACACTGTCGCACGCGCCCGCCACTTCGGCGGAATCGCGCGCGACGCCCTCGCACCCCTGCCCAAATCGGCGCACAAGTCTGCCCTTCTCGATGTCATAGACTTCTGCATCGAGCGCGCGAACTAGCAGCGCCGGGCTTTGTGATACCTGCCTCGATTGATGTGGCATCGCAAAAAGGCCATGCTTGCGGGCTTTCAAGGCCTATTCCGAGGACGCCACGCGGCGCGCGGAAGGGAAGGGATACTGATGCGGCTTAGAATTCTTCTCTCGACGGTGGCGGTTTCCGCATTTCTTGCAACGCCTGCCGCCTACGCAGCGAAGGGTAACCAGGCCTTGCCCCGCGCTTCGTCCTTGTCGGGGGCTTACCTGGCGGCACGAATCGCGGAGACCGATAACGATCTCGCCGCGGCCATCGCGTTCTACGAGCGTGCGGTGAGTCTCGACCGGGACGACACCGCGCTCAAGCAGAGCCTGCTCATCAGCCTTATCGCCAATGGCGAGTTCGACCGCGCGCTGCCCTATGCCGAGCAGCTGAAAACGGTCGCCGAAGTCGAGCGCTTCAGCCGCGTCGCTCTGGCGATCGACGCGTTCCGCCGCGACGACTACACCGCAGCCGAAAACCTGCTCAAGCTGGCGTTGGAGACCGATCTGGACCGTCTGGTTACCGGCTTGATGACGGCATGGGCCATGGTCGGCGGCGGCGAGGCCAAAGCCGGTCTGAAATTCATTGAGGACATGAAGGGGCCGGCCTGGTTCGACCTGTTCGTCGGCTACCACAAGGCTCTGGTCGCGGAAAAGGCGGGCGACGAGAAGGCTGCACTCGCAGCCTATGCAGGCGTGCTCGACAACGTGCCGGCCGCGGCCTCTGCGCCGGAGGCATTTCTGCGCGCCGTCGAAGCCTATGCCGGGTACCTGTCGCGGCTTGGGCGCAAGGACCAGGCGCTGGAGGCTATTGCCAAGGCGGACGAACTCTACCCGTCGCGGCTCCAGCTGGTCGCGCTCAAGAAGGCGATCGAGGCCGGCCGCAAGATCGAACCGCTGATCGACGCACCGGCGCACGGCGCTTCCGAGGTGCTCTTGAATCTCGGCTCCGCGCTCAACCGCGGCGGCGGTGAGGGGTTCGTGCGGCTCTACCTGCGTCTCGCCCTCGCGCTGAGACCGGACAGCGACTCTGCCTTGCTGCAGCTCGCGGCGGTCGCCGAGCAGCTGGACAACTCCGAAGAGGCGATCGCGCTCTACGAGAAGGTGCCCGCCGGCTCCCCGATGCGGCGCGCCGCCGAGCTGCAGCTTGGCCTCAACCTCGCAGACATGGAGCGCCGCGAGGAAGCGATCGGACATCTGAAAAAGGTGCTCGATGCCGACCCTGACGACACGCGCGCCTATCTCGCGATGGGCGGGGTCTATTCCGCTGACAAGCAGTATCGCCAGGCAGCCGACATTCTCGACAAGGCAGTGGCACGCATCGGCGCGGGCACGCGTTCGGATTGGAACATCTTCTATCAGCGCGGTATTGCCTACGAGCGCCTGAAGGAGTGGCCGAAGGCGGAGCCGAATTTTCTCAAGGCGCTGGAGCTCTACCCGGACCAGCCGCAAGTGCTGAATTATCTCGGCTACTCCTGGGTGGACATGAACATCAAGCTGGATGAGGGATTGAAACTCATTCAGCAGGCCGTCGACCTGCGCCCGAGCGATGGTTACATCGTCGACTCGTTGGGCTGGGCCTATTATCGCCTCAGCCGCTGGGACGACGCAGTACGTGAGCTTGAGCGCGCCGTCGGTCTCATGCCGGGCGACCCTGTGCTCAACGACCATCTTGGCGACGCCTACTGGCGCGTCGGGCGCAAGCTCGAGGCTAAGTTCCAGTGGACCCACGCACGCGATCTCGATCCTGAGCCCGACGTCATGGCTTCGGTGCTCGACAAGCTGGTGAACGGCCTGCCGGATGACAAGAACCCGGCCTTGGCCATCGATCCCGCCGGCAGCGTGATCAAGCCGAATAATCCTTCCGCCGGCGAGGACCGCAGCGCCCTCGAGAGTGCCCCGCAGGTGGCATCGGACGCGACGACCCATGTCGTGCGCCCGGGGCAGTCGCTATGGTCCATCGCGGCAGAACGGCTCGGCGACGGCAAGCGTTTCCGTGAGTTGCTGGATCTCAATCCCGATCTGCGCGGCGACCCGGGGCGGCTCGTTCCCGGGCAGTCGCTGCGCCTGCCGCAGCCGGCCAACTAAGCCTGTTGCTTGACGCTCCGGCGTCTCGTCTCTAGGACCGGCCCGACATTCGGGCCGGACCCATCATGCAGCCACTTGCAGCTCACCTGCACCCATCCCGCTCCTTTCAGGGGCTGATCCTCACGCTCCATAACTACTGGGCGGAGCACGGTTGCCTGATACTCCAGCCTTACGACATGGAGGTCGGCGCCGGCACCTTCCATCCCGCGACCACGCTGCGCTCGCTTGGGCCGAAGCACTGGAAGGCTGCCTACGTCCAGCCGTCGCGGCGCCCCAAGGACGGCCGTTACGGCGAGAACCCGAACAGGTTGCAGCACTACTACCAGTACCAGGTCATTCTGAAGCCGAATCCGCCGAACCTGCAGGAGCTGTATCTCGGGTCCCTGGCTGCGATCGGCCTCGATCCGATGCTCCACGACGTCCGTTTCGTGGAGGACGACTGGGAAAGCCCCACGCTCGGCGCCTGGGGACTCGGTTGGGAATGCTGGTGCGACGGCATGGAGGTGTCGCAGTTCACCTATTTCCAGCAGGTTTGCGGCATCGAGTGCGCGCCGGTCTCGGGTGAGCTGACATACGGCCTCGAACGTCTCGCTATGTACGTCCAGAACGTCGACAACGTCTACGATCTCAATTTCAACGGGCTCGACGGCGACGAGAAGGTGACGTACGGCGACGTGTTTCTCCAGGCGGAGCAGGAATACTCACGCCACAATTTCGAGCACGCCAACACCGAGATGTTGTTCCAGCATTTCAAGGATGCCGAAAGGGAATGCGCCGATCTGCTCGCTGCGGGAGCGCCATCGGCCCACGCCAATCAGCCGCTTCACAGGCTGGTGTTGCCCGCCTACGACCAGTGCATCAAGGCCAGCCACGTGTTCAACCTGCTCGATGCGCGAGGCGTCATCTCGGTAACCGAGCGGCAGAGCTATATTCTCAAGGTGCGCAACCTCGCCCGTCAGTGCGGCGAAGCGTTCCTGCAGACCGAGGCCGGCGGAGCGACGGTAATAGGCGCGGCGTTCCTGCCGACCGAAGCCGGCGGAGCCGGCCACCTCCCTCAGGAGGGAGAAGGTCGCGCCGCCGGCGCGGCCTAGAGCCGGTAGGGAACTCGGATACCCGGGCTGCTCGGGTCGAAGTCCTTCGTGTTTCGTGTGACAAGCAACAGCGAATGCACATCCGCAGATGCCCAGATCACCGCGTCCGGAAGCCGTATGCGGTGCATCCGACGCAGTTCGACTGCGCGTGCTGCTACCGCGTCGTCGAGCGGGATCTGCTCGAACGTCTTGAGAAACGCTCGTGTCCCCGCAGCTGTCTGATCGTCGGTGCCGACCATGACCTCCATCCATGACACGATGCTGATCGCCTTTTCGGCATATCGGGCGACCTCATCGCGAGCTTCAGGGATACCGTTGAGAAAGTCGACGAGGATGTTGGTGTCAAGGAGCGCTTTCACCACTCGCTTCGCATCTGCTCCTGATACGCGAGACCGTCGACCCCGCGATCCTTCCAGAGCCCGAAGGCCGCGTTCGCGTCGTTTGCAAGATGTATGTCGAGATAGTCGTCTACAGCCTGCCGAATGAGGGAAGCACGCGAGCGCTTCTCGCGCCGTGCGAGCGCGTCAAGCTCCCGTAGCCGCTTTTCGTCGATGTCGATCAGTGCGCGCATACAAGCGTCCTATATCTGATATCGTCTATGTATATCATCTTCGTTATTCGCCACAAGGCGACGCGTGACAACCCTTGCCAGTCTTGATAGGGCGGGGCGCCTTTTCCGGATAAGCCCATGCCCGACCTGCTCCTAGAACTTCGCTCCGAGGAAATCCCCGCGCGCATGCAGCGCAAGGCAGCTGGCGACCTCAAGAAGATGGTCACGGACGGTCTCGTCGAAGCCGGTCTCACCTACGAGGCAGCGACGGAATATTGGACGCCGCGCCGCCTGGCGCTCGATATCCGCGGGCTGACGGCGCGCTCGCGCGACGAGCATGAGGAGATCAAGGGACCGTCGACCAAAGCGCCGGCGCAGGCGGTCGAGGGTTTTCTCCGCAAGGCCGGGCTCGCTGACATTTCTCGGGCGCACGTCCATTCCGATCCGAAGAAGGGCGACTTTTACGTCGCGCATCTGTCGAAGCCGGGCCGCGATGCCGAGGCGATTGTCGCCGAACTCGTGCCGAACGTGATCCGAACCTTCCCGTGGCCGAAGTCGATGCGCTGGGGCAAGGCTTCGGCGAAGCCGGGAAGCCTGCGCTGGGTGCGTCCGCTCCAATCGATCCTGTGCACCTTCGGTCCCGAGACGTCGGACCCTGTGGTGGTCGATTTCGAGGTGGACGGCGTCCGCTCGGGCAACGTCACCTACGGGCACCGCTTCCATGCCCCCGCAGCGATCACCGTCAGGCGGTTCGACGACTACGTCTCGAAGCTCGAAGCGGCGAAGGTCGTCCTCGATGCCGAGCGGCGCAAGCGTATCATCCTCGACGATGCCAAGAACCTTGCCTTCGCTTCGGGGCTGGAACTGGTCGAGGACGAGGGTCTGCTGGAAGAGGTTTCCGGCCTCGTGGAATGGCCGGTCGTCTTGATGGGAGAGTTCGAGGAGAGCTACCTCCAGATACCGTCCGAGATCATCCGGCTCACCATTCGCGCCAACCAGAAATGCTTCGTGGCGCGGCCATCGGCTGGCGACGGCGAGCGCTTGGCCAACCGTTTCCTTCTCACTGCGAACATCGAGGCGAAGGACGGCGGCGCCGAGATCGTGCGCGGCAACGGCAAGGTGGTGCGCGCGCGGCTGTCCGATGGCGTGCACTTCTGGAAGACCGACCAGGCCGACCTGCCCGACCTCGAGCGTCTCGCTCCGTCTGCGGAAAAATTCGGTCTCGACCTGAAGAAGCCGCTCGACCAGCGCATGGCCCGCCTCGACCATCTCGGCGTGACGTTCCACGCCAAGCTCGGCACGCAGGGGGAGCGGGTCGAGCGTATCGCGCGCCTTGCCGAGGAGTTGGCGCCGGTCGTCGGCGCCGATCCCTCGCATGCCCATCGCGCGGCGGTTCTCGCCAAGGCCGACCTCCAGACCGAGGTCGTCGGCGAGTTCCCGGAGCTGCAGGGCCTGATGGGCCGCAAATACGCGCTCCTCCAGGGTGAGGAGCCCGCAGTCTCGAGGGCCATCGAGGAGCATTACAAGCCGCAGGGCCCGTCGGATGTCGTGCCGGTCGATCCGGTCGCCATCGCCGTGGCGCTCGCCGACAAGCTCGACACGCTCGTCGGCTTTTGGGCAATCGACGAGAAGCCCACAGGCAGCAAGGACCCCTATGCGCTGCGCCGCGCGGCGCTGGGCGTGATCAGGATCGTGGTCGAAAATGGGGTGAAGCTGGCGCTTGCGACCGTATTTAGGAAGCAGTGGCTAAATTGGTCCGCGACTCGGTATCACGAGAAGTTGCGTCAGCCGATAAGCACATTGGATACGGCGCGCAGAGCAGGCCTTCCGTTAGGAGATCCTCTCGACAAGGAGTCACTTTTCCGCGCTATCTCGAAGCAATCCATCTTAAGCACCCGGGATCTGGAGGATAGTTATGAACGCTGGATGGATGCTAATTTAGACCTCCTCTCCTTCTTCCACGACCGCCTGAAGGTCTACCTCCGCGACAAGGGCGCCCGCCACGATCTGATCGATGCGGTAATCGCGCCCGATGCCGACGACCTCCTATTGGTCGTCTCCCGCGTCGCGGCGCTCGGCATCTTCCTCGATTCCGAGGACGGCAAGAATTTGCTCGCGGGGACGAAGCGCGCCGCGAACATCCTCGCCGCCGAGGAAAAGAAGGGGACGGAGGTCGCCGAGAACGTCGATCCGAAGCTCTTCGCGGTCCCTGCCGAACACGACCTGTTCTCGGCGATCAATCTGGCCGAGAGCGAAGCAGCGCAGGCGATTGCCTTGCAGGATTTCTCGGCCGCAATGCAGGCGCTAAGCAGATTGCGCGCGCCCGTCGACGCATTCTTCGAGGCAGTGCTCGTAAATGCCGACGATACGGCGGTGCGGGCGAACCGCTTGGCGCTGCTCGCCCGCATCAGGGCCGCGACCGGGCAGGTCGCGGACTTCGGCAGGATCGCCGGCTAGTAGCCTACGATCACCACCTTCACGCTGCTCTGGTAGACGGTGACCTTGACGACGGGATTGCCGTTGAGGATCTCGCGCCGCACTTGCTGCGTCATCGCGCCGGACTTGTTGAGCATCGTCTCGAAACGCGCGCGCGCGTTGGTCGAGGCGAACCACCGGTCATCGTCGTCCTCGGCGTCGCCGCGACCGAACTTGTGCCAGTTGGCGCGATCCTGGCGGACAACCTGTGCCGCTGTGTCGAGTTTGTACCCATCGCTGGCGTAGTGGTCGTTGTCGCCCATCCTCGCGATGTAGGAGCCGAGCAGCGTATCGGCCGATGCCGGCATGGTGGTGGCAAGCGCCAGCATGAGCGCCGCGCCGGAAAGCAGAACAGTCTTCATTTGTGTTGCCTCGAGTGATGGCCGCAATGGCCGTCTTCAGGCATGGCGCGGCTCGCGGCAATTCTGTGTCAGACCGGGGCGTACGAGCAAGTGGCCGCGTTACTCGGGTCGCAGAAATTGAGGTGGGGGGGCCGCGGGAGGCGGCGGCGGAGGGGCTTTCGCAGGTCCGGCCGGTGCCTTCTGATTTGGCGCGTTGTCCTTGCCCGCGGCCGCGGATGCACCCGGATCGAGCCCCTGCGCGGCCGCGGCAACGCTGGCCGGCATCCCGCTTCCCTGGACGAACGCGTCGCCGATCAGGCCACCGCGAAAAACCATCGGCGGCAGGTGTGGATTGCGCATCGGCTTCGGTTCGGCCGGGATTGCCGCGACATGCGTCTTCTCGACGGCAGGTTCTCCGATGGCGATGACCGATGCGGAGACTCGTCTGTAGCCAGTGTCCCTGCCTTCGATCGAGGGGGCGGGAGCAGGATAGGCCATCGCCGCGCCGCCGAGGAGGACCGGTTCGCGCCCCGCACTGGGCTCTACGAACATGATGATGGAGGGACTTGGTTGGGTGGCCGCCCTTTTCAGGAGCGCAAACGAAGACGCCGCGGCGGGCAGGGCGCCGGCTGTCGACAGCAGAATGGTGGCCGCAATGACCTTCATCGTTCTGCGGCCGACCTTTCATGCGCATGGTTCAGCATTGCGGCGGGCTCCGGGGTCCGGTCGCTCGGCCGAGAAATCTAATGAATGAGGATTAACAAATGGGTGACGCGGGGGCAGTAGTCGGCTTGCCGCTCTATTGCGGCTTGCAGATCGGCGGTCTATCGACCCGCTATGCACGTTCCCTCGACACACGCCGCAATCCTGCCGCAGGAACGGGCGCTGAGCCGCGCGCTGGAGCTAATCCGCGCCGGTGAGCCTGTGGCGATCCCGACCGAGACGGTTTACGGCCTTGCTGCCGACGCCACAAATGGCGCAGCCGTTGCGCGCATTTTCGAAGCCAAGCGCCGGCCGCGTTTCAACCCGTTGATAGCGCATGTCTCGGGCCTCGCGATGGCTGAGCGGTTCGGTGTCTTCGACCCTTTGTCGCAGAAGCTTGCCGACGCGTTCTGGCCGGGACCTCTCACCCTTGTGGTGCCGCATCGCGAGGAGAGCCGCGTGCACGCTCTTGTTTCTGCGGGGCTGCCGACTTTGGCACTCCGCGCTCCCCGCGGCTTCGCGCAGACGTTGATCGCGGAACTCGATCGCCCGCTCGCCGCGCCTAGCGCGAATTCGTCGGGGCGCGTCTCGGCGACCAGCGCCGGCGAGGTGGCTGCCGACCTCGGAACACGAATTCCTCTCGTGGTTGACGGCGGGCGCACGCCCATCGGTCTCGAGTCGACCATCGTGAAGGTCGAGGACGGAGAGCTTATCCTGTTACGTCCCGGCGGCATCGCCTCCGACGACATCGAGCGTGTCGCCGGCCGGCGCCTGCGCCGGACGCACGGCGGCGCCGTCCAGGCCCCAGGGATGCTGGCTTCCCACTACGCTCCGCACGCGCATCTCAGACTTGACGCCACATCGGTGGATGAAGGCGAAGCGCTGCTTGCGTTCGGTCGGCAGCATATCGCGGGCCGACCCTTCGCGACGGCCAACCTCTCGCCCTCGGGGGACCTTCGCGAGGCGGCGGCCAACCTCTTCGCCATGATGCATCAACTCGACGCATCCGGCGCATCGACGATTGCCGTCATGCCGATCCCGATGACGGGTCTCGGCGAGGCCATCAACGATCGGCTTGCGCGCGCCGCTGCGCCGCGGGGAGCGCAGGATGGATGAGACTTTGCTCAGGCGGTTCGCGGCCATTGTGGGCGACGCGAACGCGCTGACGGCGGCTGGCGATCGGCTGCCGTATGAGCGCGAGCCGCGGGGTCTCTATGGCGCGGACTCGTCGCTGGTGCTGCGCCCTGGCTCGACGCAGGAAGTGTCCGAGATCTTGAGGGTAGCGGAGGAAACGCGGACCGCGATCGTGCCACAAGGCGGAAACACTGGACTTGTCGGCGGTCAGATGCCGTTCGGCGGCGAGGTCATAGTCAACCTGAGCCGGATGAACCGCATCCGCGAGATCGACCTGGGCTCGAACACGGTCACCGCCGAAGCCGGTGTCGTCCTGCATGCGCTGCAGGAGGCCGCGGACGGCGCCGACCGGCTGTTCCCGCTGTCTTTGGCCTCGCAGGGCTCCTGCCAGATCGGCGGGAATCTGTCTTCGAACGCAGGCGGCACCGGCGCGCTTGCATACGGGACCGCACGCGATCTGAGCTTGGGAGTCGAGGTCGTGCTTCCCGGTGGCGCGGTTTTCGACGACCTGCGCAAGCTCAAGAAGGACAACACCGGCTACGATCTGAAGGACCTGTTCGTCGGCGCCGAAGGCACGTTGGGGATCGTCACCGCTGCCGTGCTCAAGCTGTTTCCGAAGCCGAAGGGCAGGGAGGTCGCGTGGATCGGGCTCGGCACGCCCAGCGACGCTTTGGCGTTGTTCATCCGCGCCAATGCGCTTGCCGGAGGTGCTCTCACGGCATTCGAGCTGGCAATCGACAGTGCGCTCGATTTCTCTGTTCGGCACGTGCCCGGCAACGTCGCGCCGCTGGCCGGCGCGTACCCCTGGTATGTGCTGGTCGAGATTTCCTCCGGCCGGTCCGCCGAGGATGCCTCCTCGATGATGGAATCGATCCTTGCTGATGCGCTCGGCGACGGGTTGATAGGCGACGCGGTGATCGCTCAGAGCAGGGCGCAGTTCGACGCGTTCTGGCGGCTGCGGGAATCGATGTCGGATGCTCAGAAGCCGGAAGGCGCTTCGATAAAGCACGACATCTCCGTGCCGGTGGCGGCGATTCCGGACCTCATCGACACGGCGGCTGCCGAGGTTGCCAGGGTTGCCCGAGGCGCGCGCCTCGTCTGCTTCGGCCACATGGGCGACGGCAACCTTCACTTCAACGTCTCGCAGCCGGTTGGGTGGAAGCCCGCAGACTTCCTGGCGCTCTATCGGCAGATGAACGACGCCGTCCACGCTGTCGTGCGCAGCTTTGGCGGCTCGATCAGCGCCGAGCACGGCATCGGCAAGATGAAGCGTCACGAGTTGCTTGCCACGGAGTCGCCGGTCGCCATCGATCTGATGCGTCGGATCAAGTCGGCATTCGATCCGATGGGTATCATGAACCCCGGCAAGCTTCTGTGAACCTTGCCGAATTCCGCCTTCGTAACCATCCGCGGGATCGGACAATTTTAACCGAAAATCTAAGCCGGGCGGTAAGAGCCCGCGCCTAATGTCCCCTGCAACGAGGCGGGAAAACCGCCCGGGAGGTCCGGCAAGGCCGGCTCTCAGGAGAGACAGGAAGGCTGAAATGACGAGCACCGGACTGAAGCCAGTCTGGGCGGGCTGCAACATGCGGCTCGACCCGATGCGCCTGCCGCAGATGGCGAGCTATGCGACGCGCGACGCCTATGGCGACGTCAGCTTCGAGGTGGACGAGCGCGGCGCCAAGATCGTGCGCATCCTGGAGAAGTCACGGCTACCGGTGACGGTGGTGCTCCCGCTCTATGCGTTTCGCGGCATCGCCGCCCGCGCGATGGAGGATGGCTCCGGCGAGGTAACGGTGACGCTCGAGCTGCTGCACAACGACCCGATGCTGTCCGTGCCGCTGCTGGTCGCGGACAATCTCGACGATGTCGCAGCCGACTGGCGCGCCTGGGCGGATGCTTTCCGCTTGCCGATGCTGCTGGTCGAGGCCGATGGCGTGGCTCGCTCGCTCGAGGAGTCCATCGGCCAGGTAAAGGCAGGCCCTGCCAAGGAGCGCCGGAAAGGCCGGATCGCCACGACTCGGCGCCCGCGCTTCCTGGCGCGTCGCAAGACTGGAGACCTCGGTCTGCGCCTGGTCATCGGGGGTGAAGAGATAATAGCTCGGGCCTGAAGCTCAGAAATTCGGGCTGATTGTCGCCCAAACGCCCCCGCCGAGCAGGCCGAGAAAGATCAGCCAGCCGACGACGCTGTTCGACTTGAACAGCCTCAGGCACTGTTCCGGATCGTCGATGTCGAGCGCGTGGACCTGCCGCAGCATGTGCGCTCCGGCCGCAAGGAGCCCTGCTAGCGCGGGCATCGGTACCTGCGCGTTGGCGAATGCGACGGCAAACAGCAGCAGGGCCCCGCCGTAGAGCCAGACAAGGGCTTCCTTCGTCCGTTCGCCGAACAGGCGGGCCGTGGAACGCACGCCGACCAGTGCGTCGTCCTCCTTGTCCTGATGGGCGTAGATAGTGTCGTATCCGATCACCCACAGGATCGAACCGAGATAGAGCAGAATCGGCGCCGATGAGAGGCTGCCGAAATGCGCCGCCCAGCCCATCAGGGCCCCCCATGAGAAGGCGAAGCCGAGGAAAAGCTGCGGCCAGTCGGTGAATCGCTTCATGAACGGATAGATCGCGACGACGACGAGCGACGCCGCGCCGATGCCTACTGCGAACCAGTTGAATTGCAACAGCACCGCGAGGCCGACCAGCGCCTGCGCCACGAGGAACGCCCACGCCTGCCTGCGCGTCACCTTTCCGGCGGGCAGCGGCCGCGATCGCGTTCTTGCCACCTGCAAGTCGAAATTCACGTCGGCGAGGTCGTTGTATGTGCAGCCCGCGCCGCGCATGGCGATAGCGCCGGCCGCGAAGAGCAGCAGCGTCCACGGAGAGGGCAGGGTCTGCCCCAGTGGATCGCCCGGCTGGGCGAATGCACTTGCCGCAAGTGCCGCGGACCACCAGCATGGCCAAAGCAGAAGCCACCATCCGATCGGCCGATCCCAGCGGGCAAGCTGCGCGTAGGGCCACGCACCGCGCGGCAGGACGCGATAGACCCAGTGGCCCGAGGGCGCATCGGCGACCCGGCCCTGTGTCTCGCGCGACTGGATGGTATCCATGGAACTGGGAGTGGCAGGGCACATCAAGGGCGTCAAGGTTCGGAGGCCTATGCGCGTCGCATTACCCCTCGTAGGCAACGCCCAGTTCTGTCGCGACTTTTGCGAGCCTCTTGTCTCTCGTCCAAAGTCGCGTCTCCACTGTCAACAAGGCAGACGCCAGAAGGTGGGCGTCGGCAAAGCCGATGCCTCTTCCGTAGAGGGAAGATTGCTCGATGAGACCTATGACTTCGCTGTCGGTGGCGTGTAATGCGTGCGGTATATCGAGAAGTGTACCAATTACCTCTTTGCGATTTTTGATGCTGCCTAGTGCGAGCTCGCCGACAACAAATGGATGCATGTAAATCTGCTTCGCATCAAGCAGGAACACCAATCGTCCGTCTGCGTGCCGAATGTGGTCGATCCAGATCGACGAGTCTGCAAGGATCACAGGGCCGACCGACGACGCGGAGCGGCCGATGCGTTCGGATCGGAACCACCGAGCCTAATAAGCCTGCGCGCTGCTTCCCGCTCGACCAGTGCCTTGAGGGCCTCGCGCACAAGTGCGGACTTCTCCACGATCCCCGTGTATTCGCTGGCTTTCGAGAGGAGGTCGTCGTCGAGGGTAATCGTAGTGCGCATGGGAAACTCCTTGGCATCAAAAGTGACATCGTTTGATGCTGAAATCAATGCTTGGTATATGGTGCTGCACGGATGACGCGGTCTCGGATTGCCCTTGACCTCCCGGTGCCCCACCCATAGGCGGGGCGCGAACGGGGGCGCGGCGCATATGAACATCCTCATCATCGGATCGGGCGGGCGCGAGCATGCGCTGGCGTGGAAGATCGCCCGTTCGCCGCTGGTGACGAAGCTCTTCTGCGCACCGGGAAATCCCGGTATCGCCCGGGAGGCCAAGTGTGTTGAGCTGGATATCGGGGATCACCCCTCCGTTGTCGCATTCGCGCAGGAGACCGCCATCGATCTGGTGGTTGTCGGTCCGGAAGGGCCACTCGTCGCGGGTCTCGCCGACGCGCTGGCCCGTTCTGGCATCGATGTCTTCGGTCCCTCAGCCGCGGCAGCGCGGCTGGAGGGGTCCAAGGGCTTCACCAAGGACCTTTGCGCGCGAATGGCGATACCGACTGCCGCTTACGGGCGTTTCCAGGACGCCGACTCCGCCAGGATGTATGCGTCGCGCGTGGGCGCGCCGATCGTGATCAAGGCTGACGGCCTCGCCGCGGGGAAGGGCGTAACGGTCGCCATGACGCTCGACGAGGCGCTGGCGGCTATTGACGCC
Source organism: Pseudomonadota bacterium (assembly GCA_023457435.1). Classification (GTDB taxonomy): domain Bacteria; phylum Pseudomonadota; class Alphaproteobacteria; order Rhizobiales; family Rhizobiaceae; genus RCIO01. The sequence goes on along the minus strand of JAEWLS010000048.1, from coordinate 168,263 downwards.
TGTTTCGAGGGAGCGTTCGGCGGAGCGGGTGCGGAGGTCGTGGTCGAGGAGTTCCTCGAAGGAGAAGAAGTAAGCTTTTTCTGCCTTTGCGACGGCGAGACGGCGTCGCCCTTCGGTTCAGCGCAGGACCACAAGCGCGTCGGCGACGGAGATACAGGACCGAACACCGGTGGCATGGGCGCCTACTCGCCAGCGCCGGCCTTCACCGTCGAGTTACAGGAGCGCGTCATGAGCACGATCGTCCGGCCGACGCTGCGCGGAATGGCGGAAATTGGTGCACCCTTCAAAGGCGTGCTCTTCGCCGGATTGATTCTGACGGCGGACGGTCCGAAATTGATCGAGTACAATGTCCGCTTCGGCGACCCCGAGTGCCAGGTGCTGCTGACCCGCCTCGAAGAGGACCTGGTGCCGCTCCTGCTGGCATGCACGAGCGGCAAACTCGCCGAGAGGACGGTGCGCTGGAGCGATGATGTCGCACTGGCAGTCGTCTTGGCTGCAAATGGCTATCCCGGCGCGCCGGAGAAGGGGACGGCGATCGCTGGCATCGAGCGGGCAGAGGCAGCAGGCGCCAACGTGTTCCACGCGGGGACGGCGGAGAACGCCGGTGCGCTCGTGGCCGCTGGCGGTCGCGTGTTGAACGTGACTACCATCGGCCCGACCGTCACCGCCGCGCAGGCCGCGGCTTACCGCGCTGTCGATCTCATCGACTGGCCGGGCGGGTTCTGCCGCCGCGACATAGGCTGGCGCGCCGTCGAGAGGGAATGCGCCTAGCGCTCGAGCGGATTGGCCGAAGGTGCTGCCGGCAACGTGCCTTCAGCCTCGCGTTTCCTGTGATGCTTGAGTGAACACTCGGGTGAGCATAGCAGACCGCGGTCGGACCAGTAGGCCGGGCCGTTTTCAATACGCCCGTAGTGCAGCGCGAAACCATCTGCTGCGTACGGGAGGCCGCACTCGATGCACTTGTATTTCTCGCCGCGTGACAGCATCAGTCTCTCCCGGTCCGTGCCGCCGAACTAGACCGGCACCTGTTGCCCTGGCAAGCTCGCGGAGCCGAATTGACGTTTACGTAAAAAGCAAATAGCAAATCGGGCCAGCTGCATAGCCGCCACTGGAGGAGCCATGTATCGCGCGCCGGTCGACGAAATCGCCTTCACGTTGAAGCATGTTGCGGGCCTCCGCGCGGCGCTCGACGAAGGACAACTGGGCGACCTGTCGGAAGACCTGGCGGATGCCATCCTCACCGAGGCGGGGCGCTTCGCGAGCGAGGAGATCGCCCCGCTCTACAGAATCGGCGACGAACAGGGGGCGGTCCTGAAGGATGGCGCAGTCACCACGCCGCCCGGCTGGAAGGAGCTCTATGCGCGCTGGTGTGAAGGCGGGTGGAATGCGCTGACTGGTCCGGTGGAGCACGGCGGGCAGGGGTTGCCCATGATGTTGTCCGTAGCCGCGCTGGAGATGTGGAATTCCGGCGCCATGGCGTTCGCCATTGGCCCAACGCTGACCATGGGCGCTGTCGAGGCACTGGAGAGACACGCATCCGCCGCGCTCAAGGCGGTCTACGTGGACAAGCTGGTATCGGGCCAGTGGATGGGCACGATGAACCTGACCGAGCCGCAGGCGGGTTCTGACGTCGGCGCATTGCGCACCCGCGCCGAACGACGCGATGACGGTACCTACCGCATCTACGGCCAGAAGATATTCATTACCTATGGTGAGCACGATTTCACCGACAACATCGTGCATCTGGTGCTGGCGCGACTACCCGATGCGCCGGCAGGCACACGCGGAATCTCGCTGTTCCTGGTGCCGAAGTTTCTAGTGAATGCGGACGGTTCCCTCGGGCGCCGCAACGACGTCTTCTGTGCATCGATAGAACACAAGCTTGGCATCCATGGTTCGCCAACCTGCACGATGGTCTACGGAGACGGTTACGTCGCTGGCGAGGAGAAGGGTGCCGTCGGCTGGCTGATCGGCGAGGAGAACAAGGGCCTCGCCTGCATGTTCACGATGATGAACAACGCCCGGCTTGCAGTCGGCATGCAGGGCGTTGCGGTCGCCGAAGCCGCCACCCAGAAGGCAATTGCTTATGCCAAGGAGCGCCGGCAAGGCCGCGCCGCCGGCGACACCGGCAAGGAGATGAGCCTGATCGTCCTGCATCCGGATGTGCGGCGCATGCTGTCGACCATGGAAGTCCTCACCTGGACGGCGCGCGCCATCAGCTATGCCTGCGCGCATGCGATAGACATGTCGAAAGCGGACGGCGAACGTTCGAAGCACTGGAACGAGCGCGCCGGCCTGCTGACGCCGCTCGCAAAGGCGTGGTCGACCGACGTCGGCGTCGACGTGGCGTCCTTGGGCGTGCAGGTGCATGGCGGCATGGGCTTCATCGAGGAGACCGGTGCGGCCGCACTGCTGCGCGACGCGCGCATTGCCCCGATCTACGAGGGCACGAACGGCATCCAGGCCATAGACCTGGTGACGCGCAAGCTGCCTCTTTCCGGGGGCGAGCATGTGCGTGATTACATCGCCGAACTGCGCCGGGACGTCGATGCGCTGCGCGAGTCGAACCTGGCGGGGCTCGGAAAGTCGGCGGATCGCCTCGGTGCGTCGCTCGACGATCTCTTGGAGACGACCGGCTGGATGCTCGATGCCTTGGCAACTGGCCGTACGCAGGAGGCGCTCGCGGGTGCAACGCCCTATCTGCGGCTGTTCTCGCTTGCTGCCGGCGGCGCCTATCTCGCCCGCGCGGCGATGGCGGCCAAGGGTGGTCGCCACGTCGCGCTGTGCCGCTTCTTCGCCGAAAATCTCGTTTCGGAGACGGCTGCGCTAAAGGACCGCGTGGTCGAGGGTGCGGCAAGCCTCGCTGCAGTCGAATTCGCCTGAGGGGACTTATGACCGAGCACGTCATTGTCGAGCGCCGCGGCGCGCTGAACGTCGTCCGCATGAATCGGCCGGACAAGAAGAACGCCATAACCCGCGCGATGTACGCGTCGATGGCGGCCGCACTGAAGGCAGGAGACGAGGACGCGGAAATCCGCTGTCACGTCATCCTCGGCGTGCCGGGCGCCTTCTCGTCAGGCAACGACCTCATGGACTTTCTTGCCGTGGCGCAGGGCGCTGACAGCGGCACCGCGGTTTGGGACTTCTTGTCGAGCCTGGCTGCGGCGAAGAAGCCGATCGTATCGGGTGCTGACGGCATCGCCGTCGGCATCGGCACCACGATCCATCTCCATTGCGATCTGACCTTCGCGACGCCGCGCACCGAGTTCCGCACGCCGTTCGTCGATCTGGCATTGGTCCCCGAGGCTGGTTCGAGCCTGCTCGCGCCAGCTTTGATGGGCCGCCAGCAGGCTTTTGCCCTGCTGGCGCTCGGGGAAGGGTTTTCCGCCGACCGCGCGTTGGCGGCCGGACTGATCTACAAGGTCGTGTCGGAGACCGACCTCGAGGCCGAAGTGTTCGCCGGCGCCGAGCGCGTCGCGTCCAAGCCGCCCGAGGCGCTGCGCATTGCCCGCGAACTCATGCTCGGCAGGCGCAACAAAATCATCGACCGCATCAAGGAAGAGGGCTCGGCCTTCCGCGAGCGGCTGAAGTCGGATGAGGCGCGCCAGGCCTTCATGGCCTTCATGGCGCGCAAGAAATAGCTCTACGGATAAAGCCGCGCACGCAGCCATCCCTCGCCGTCGCGCACGAATTGCGCCCGGTCGTGCAGCCTGAACGGCCGGTCGTGCCAGAACTCGAACTGTTGCGGCAGCAGTCTGAATCCCGACCAATAGGTCGGGCGCGGGATCTCCCCGACCCCGAACTTCAGCGTATACTCGGCCACTGCCTTCTCCAGCGCGAACCGGCTTTCGAGCGGACGCGACTGCCTGGATGCCCATGCGCCGATGCGGCTGCCGCGGGCGCGGCTGGCGTAATATTCGTCGGCCTCGGCATCCGTTACCGTCTCGACCGCCCCGCGCACCCTTACCTGGCGGCGCAGGCTCTTCCAGTGGAAGCAGATGGCCGCCTTGCCCGCCGAAAGCAGTTCGCGGCCCTTCGCGCTCTCGTAGTTGGTGTAGAAGACGAAACCGCGCCCGTCCCAGCCCTTGAGCAGCACCATGCGCACATTCGGCAGCCCGTCACTGTCGACGGTCGCCAGGGCCATGGCGTTGGGATCGTTGATCTCCGACTTTTGCGCGTCGGCGTACCACTCGGCGAACAGCGCGAAGGGCTCTTCTCGGTTGGCGAAATCCGGCGCTTGCGGCACATTCTCATAGGTCATCCGCGCCTCCTCGGTGGTAGAGGTCATGCGTCAGAGCGCAGGTGTCTGACAAGGAGCAGTTGCGGCCGAAACGCTGCGTCAGCATCTGGAATTTCTTCCTATCGAAACCGATATGGAAAGAGATCATAATCGACGGGCCGATTCCGGCCCATTCACTAACTGGGCAAGACGTTTGACGACAATGCGTGACCCATACGACGTGCTCGGCCTTGCGAAGACCGCAACGCAGAAGGACATCAAGGCGTCCTTCCGCCGGCTCGCCAAGCAGTACCACCCGGATCAGCATCCCGACGATCCGAAGGCCAAGGAGCGCTTCAACGAGGCGAACCAGGCTTACGAGATCCTTGGTGAAGAGGCTAAGCGCAAGGCCTTCGACCGGGGCGAGATCGGCCCCGACGGCAAGCCGCGTTTTCAGGAGTATGCGGGGCATCCCGGCGGAGGCGGCGATCCTTTCGCCGGCTTCCGGCAGCGCGGTGGCAGCCCGTTTGGCGGCAATCAGGGCGGACGATTCGAGTTTCGCTCCGAGGGATTCGACGCCGGCGACATCTTTTCGGAGCTTTTCGGCCAGCAGGCCGGCGGCGGGCGGCGGACCGGTGGCGCCGCGCGCGGCATGCCGCCTGCGCCCGACCTCGAGGCGACCATGGAGGTCTCGCTCGAAGACGTGGTGACGGCGGCGAAGGTGACCGCTCAGTTCCCCGACGGGCGCAAGCTCGCCGTGAAACTGCCGGCCTATGTCGAGGATGGCCAGGTGATCCGGCTGAAGGGGCAGGGCGAACTGTCGCCCTTCTCCGGCGAGCGCGGCGACGCGCTGGTGAAGATCCGCTTCGCGTCCCACCCGCTTTACCGCGTCGAAGGGCGTGACCTGCTGGTTGACGTTACGGTTGAACTCGAAGATGCGGTGCTGGGCGGCAAGGTGGCGGTCGACACGCCCACCGGAAAAGTCTCGGTTACGCTGCCGTCGTGGTCCAACTCCGGACGCGCGCTTCGGCTCAAGGGGCGCGGACTGCCGCTGAAAACCGGCGGCCATGGCGATCTTTACGCCAAAGTGCAGATCGCGCTGCCGCAGGGCGATGCCGAGCTTGAGGCGCTGATGAAGAAGCGACGTGTCTGAAGCCAGCTTCCCTTGATGCTCGAAAATGCCTGTGCGATAGGCAGGCATCGTTCGACCGGAGTATCGAGATGGCAAATGGTGGCCTGATGGCCGGCAAGCGCGGCCTCATCATGGGCGTCGCCAATAACCGCTCCATCGCCTGGGGCATTGCCAAGGCACTTGCGGACCAGGGCGCCGAGATCGCGCTCACCTATCAGGGCGAAGCCTTCAAGAAGCGCGTCGAGCCGCTCGCGGCCGAACTGAACGCGATCGTCGTCGGACACTGCGACGTGACGGACATGGCGACTGTCGACGAGGTCTTCGACACGCTGAAGTCGAAGTGGGGAAAGATCGATTTCCTCGTCCACGCCATCGCGTTCTCCGACAAGGATGAACTAGTCGGCCGCTATGTCGAGACGACGCGCGACAACTTCCTGCGCACCATGGATGTCTCGGTCTATTCGTTCACCGCCGTCGCCAAGCGCGCCGAGCCCCTTATGGCGGAAGGCGGATCGATTCTTACCCTGACCTACTACGGCGCCGAGAAGGTCATGCCGCACTACAACGTCATGGGCGTCGCGAAGGCGGCGCTCGAGGCGAGCGTGCGCTACCTGGCGGTCGACCTCGGTGGCGCCAACATACGCGTCAACGCCCTCTCGGCCGGCCCGATCAAGACGCTTGCCGCCTCAGGCATCGGCGACTTCCGCTACATCCTGAAGTGGAACGAGTACAACGCACCGTTGAAGCGATCGGTGACCATCGAGGAAGTCGGCGACACGGCGCTCTATCTGCTGTCGCCATTGTCTCGCGGCGTCACCGGCGAAGTACTTCACGTCGACTCCGGCTACCATGTGGTCGGTATGAAGGCAGTCGACGCGCCCGACATCTCCGTCGTCCAGCACGACTGACCTTTTCTCGGAGCCGCCGTGCCGCTTCTCTATGTCTGCCGGCACGGCCTGACCGACTGGAACGCCGAGGGTCGTCTTCAAGGGCAGGCGGATACCGATCTGAGCGACATCGGCCGCGGCCAGGCGCGCCGCAATGGTCTCCTCCTGCGCGAGATGATCGGGGACGCCCGTGAGTTCGATTTCGTTGCCAGTCCGCTCAAGCGGACTCGCGAGACAATGGAGATCGTGCGCGCCGCCATGGGCCTGGACCCTGCCGGCTACGAGACCGATGCCAGGCTAATGGAGTTGCATTTCGGCGATTGGCAGGGCTTCACCTTCGCCGAACTCGAAAGCCGGCTTCCTGGCTCGACGCGCGGCCGCGATGCCGACAAATGGAATTTCCTGCCACCGGGCGCGGGTGCCGAAAGCTATGCCGGGCTTGCAAGGCGAATATCGCCTTGGCTCGACGGGCTGACCAAGCCGACCGTTTGCGTCACCCATGGCGGGATCGTCCGCTCGATCTTCCGCCTCGTTGGCGGCCTTGGCGACGCGGAGGCCGCGACGATGTCCGTGCCGCAGGACCGCGTGCTCGAGATGCGCGACGGCAAGCTCGCCTGGCTTTAGGACAGGCGCAAGCCGCTTACTGGATCAGCATGTCCGTGATCTGGTTCACGCCGTTCTTCTTGTCGTAGGCAATGATGACGTCAGCCCCTTCGACCACGACGCTGATGTCCATCTCGTCGGGCAGCTTGTACGTATTGCCGTCATCCAGAACGATCGTCATCGACTCGGCATCGACCTTCTTGATCTTGCCGTCGGCGTCGGCGGCGTAAGCCGCGAAAGTGGTGCTGGTCAGCGCGACCACGCAGGCGATGAGTTTGCGCATTACTGACTTCCTCTGCTCCCGCAACCTCACGGCGCGGCACCCCGACCCGTCCGCTTCAGGCTTAGCCTGCCGATTGTGTCAAAACTTCAGGCCGGCCGATGTGGCACCCGGACAGGCCTGACGTTTGACCGTCGCTTCGATCGACAATAGAAGCGGCCAGCATCGCGCGGGGCGGCATGTCGCACAATACCTTCGGGCATCTTTTTCGGGTCACGACCTGGGGCGAGAGTCACGGACCGGCCCTGGGCTGTGTCGTTGACGGCTGCCCTCCCGGCATCCGGTTCACGATTGGCGACATCCAGGCGGATCTCGACCGCCGCAAGCCTGGCCAGTCGCGCTTCGTTACGCAGCGCCGCGAGCCGGACGAGGTGAAGATCCTGTCGGGCGTGCTCCCCGACGGCGACGTCCTCGTCACCACCGGCACGCCGATTTCCATGGTGATCGAGAACGTCGACCAGCGTTCGAAGGATTACGGCGAGATCGCCACTCAGTATCGCCCCGGTCACGCCGACTACACCTACGACGCGAAGTATGGCGTTCGCGACTACCGCGGCGGCGGCCGCTCGTCGGCACGCGAGACGGCCGCACGGGTTGCCGCTGGCGCATTGGCGCGCAAGGTCGTGCCGGGGCTGGTGGTACGCGGCGCCCTCGTCGCCATGGGGATGAAGGATATCGACAGGGCCGCATGGGACTGGGATTTCGTGCATGATGCGGAGAACCCGTTCTTCACGCCGGATCGCGGCTCCGTGCAGGGCTTCGCCGACTATTTGGACGGGATCCGCAAGGCCGGCTCGTCCGTGGGTGCCGTGATCGAGATCGTCGCGGAAGGGGTCCCGCCAGGCCTTGGCGCCCCGATCTATGCAAAACTCGACCAGGACATTGCCGGCAACCTGATGTCGATCAACGCCGTGAAGGGCGTGGAGATCGGCGAGGGCTTCGCCGCGGCGCGGCTGACCGGCGAGGAGAACGCCGACGAGATGCGGATGGGCAATGACGGCCGGCCGCATTTCCTGTCGAACCATGCCGGTGGGATTCTGGGCGGGATTTCCACCGGCCAGCCCATTGTCGCGCGCTTTGCCGTCAAGCCGACATCGTCGATCCTGACGCCGCGCCGCTCCGTTGACGCTACTGGCAACGATGTGGATATCCGCACCAAGGGCCGCCACGACCCCTGCGTCGGCATCCGCGCCGTGCCGATCGGCGAGGCGATGGTTGCCTGCGCCATCGCCGATCATTACCTGCGGCATCGCGGCCAGACCGGCCGCACCTAGGAACACCGATGCCCTACGACCAGAAAAAAGTCGTCGAAGCCCTGCGCGCTTTCGAGCGCGGCGAGATCGTCGTCGTCATGGACGACGACGGCCGCGAGAACGAGGGCGACCTGATCGTCGCGGCGGTGCACTGCACGCCGGAAAAGATGGCGTTCATCGTTCGTCACACGTCCGGCATCGTCTGCGCCCCGATGACGCGCGAGGATGCGCGCCGGCTCAACCTTGCGCCGATGGTGGCGGACAACGACGCGCCGCACTCGACGGCGTTCACCGTGTCGGTGGACTTCCGTCACGGGACGACGACCGGCATCTCGGCTGACGACCGGACGCTGACGGTGCGCAATCTCGCCAACGGCAATGTCGGCCCGCGCGACTTCGTGCGTCCCGGGCACATCTTTCCGCTGGTGGCCCGCGAAGGCGGCGTGCTGATGCGCTCTGGGCACACCGAAGCCGCGGTGGACCTCTGCAAGCTCGCCAACCTGCCTCCGGTCGGCGTCATCTGCGAACTGGTCAACGACGACGGCACTGTCATGCGTGGACCGCAGGTCAGCGGCTTCGCCGAAGCCAATGGCTTGAAGCAGGTGTCGGTCGCGGACTTGATCGCCTATCGGCAGCGCCAGGAATCGCTGGTCGAGCGCGTCGCTTGCTTCGAGATGGACACGCCGGGGGGCAAGGCGAAAGCCTACGCCTACACTCTGCCCTGGGATCCGATGCAGCATCTGGCGGTCGTCTTCGGAGACATCCGCGATGGTGTCGAGGTTCCGGTGCGGCTGCACCCGGAGGACGTCACCGTCGACGTGTTCGGCACCGGTAGCCGCCTGGACGAGATGATGCGGCGGATGGGCGAGCAGAAACGCGGCGTCATCGTCTACCTTCGCGAGGGCTCGGTCGGCGTCGGACAGCAGCCGCGGCGCGCACGCGGGGCCGACGGCGAGGACCACGACGAGGCGCGCCGGCGCGAGAGTGAATGGCGCGAGGTCGGCCTCGGCGCGCAGATCCTGCGCGACCTGGGCATCTCCTCTATCAAACTGCTCGCTTCCCGTGAGCGCCACTATGTCGGTCTGCAGGGCTTCGGTATCGAGATCGTCTCCACCGAGATCGGCTGAGCGAGCTTGCCGTAAGGTAATGCGGTGCTAGCCTTGCGCCGATTCGCGAGGGCGTCGGCCGTATGTGGGATTTTTCGATCGGTAGGACGCTGGGGGTGATGGCGGCGACCTGGCCGTTCATCCTGTTGCGCCTCGTCGTCTATTTTCTCATCACGCTCGGATTCATGGTCGCGACGGGAATGGGCGCCGGCGTTGGGTGGGGAATCGGCAACATTGCCTCCGATCCCGAAGCGCCGTTCAGCTTCGCGGTCTGGGGCGGCATCGGTGGATTCGGCCTCTCCGTCGTCGCCATGTACTGGATTCGCGAGTATCTGCTCTACGTGCTGAAGGCCGGCCACATCGCCGTCATGGTGCACCTGCTCGACGGCCGGCCGGTACCTGGCGGCCAGAGTCAGGTCTCCTACGCGCAGGCGGAGGTGCGGACGCGGTTTTTCGAGGCGAACGTGCTGTTCGCCCTCGACCAGCTCATCAAGGGCGTTATCGGCGTCATCACGCGGCTCATCGGCGGCATCGCGGCGTTTGTCCCGATTCCGGGCCTGGATGCGCTGATGAAGTTCGCCAACACGGTGATCCGCCTGTCGCTGACTTACGTCGACGAGATCGTTCTCGCCTACAACATCAGGCTGCGCAGCACCGATCCGTTCGGCACGGCGAAGGACGGCGTCATCCTCTACGCGCAGAACGGCAAGACGATGGTCAAGAACGCGATCTGGCTCGCCGTGATTACCTGGGGGCTGACGCTGGCAATCTTCATTGTGTTGCTCGCGCCGGCCGCGGCCTTTGTCGCGTTCCTGCCGGGCCAGATCGCCGGCTGGAGTTTCGTCGTCGCCATCGTCTTCGCCTGGGCTTTGCGTCAGGCGATCCTGGAGCCATTTGGCGTCGCAGCCTTGATGCAGGTCTACTTCCGCGCGATCGAGGGCCAGCGCCCCGATGCCGAGTGGGATCGCCGCCTCACGGAGGCGTCGCGCCACTTCCGCGAGCTCAAGGACAAGGCGGCTACCAGCTTCGGCGGACGTCCAGCGACGACGCCGGGAGCGCAGCCTGTCGGGTAATCGCATCCTGTTGAAAGGCAGGCCCACAACCGGCCCGGCGTGGCCAATCCCGCCTTGGCGGCCTATATCCGCACGATGGTGACGCGACTCTACACCGATCCGATATTTCTGGAACACCTGACGCCGCCCGGCCATCCCGAGCGCCCGGACCGCCTGCGGGCGATCGAGCGTGTGCTGGACGACGAGCGTTTCGAGGCACTCGACCGTGTCGGTGCACCCGCTGGCGACAAGACGACCATCCTCTACGCGCATCCTCAGAGCCATCTGGACAAGGTCAAGACGCTCGTCCCGACGGAAGGGCGGGCGCGGGTCGACGGCGACACGACGATGAGTCCCCGCAGCTTCGACGCGGCGCTTGCGGCGATCGGTTGCGCCAACGCGGCGGTGGACGACGTGTTCAGCGGCAAGGCCGACAACGTCTTCGTCGCGGCGCGGCCGCCAGGCCATCACGCGGAAAAGGTCACGGCGATGGGGTTCTGCCTGTTCAACACCGCGGCCATCGCTGCGCGCCATGCGCAGAGGGCGCACGGGATCGAACGCGTCGCGATCGTCGACTGGGACGTTCATCATGGCAACGGCACGCAGGACATCTTCTGGGACGATCCGACCGTACTGTACGCCTCGACGCACCAGATGCCGCTTTACCCCGGCACTGGAGCCAAGGACGAGACCGGGGTGGGCAACATCTTCAACGCACCGCTCGCTCCCCGGACTGGCAGCGACCATTTCCGCGAGGCGTTCCGCTCGCGCATCCTGCCGGCACTTGAGGGGTTCCGCCCGGAGCTGGTCATCGTTTCCGCAGGTTTCGATGCGCATCACCGCGACCCGCTCGCCGAGCTAAACCTGACCGAAGAAGATTTTGACTGGGCGACGGGTGAGCTGATGGATGTTGCCGGTCGCTACGCGAACAATCGCCTCGTCAGCCTGCTTGAGGGCGGCTACGACCTGCAGGGACTATCGTTTTCCGTCGCCGCGCATGTTTCGCGGCTGATGAGGGGCTGAACATGGCAGAAACCGCGAACGACGACGTCAAGACGTTGAGCTTCGAGAAGGCGCTGGAAGCGCTTGAGAAGATCGTTGATCAGCTCGAACGCGGCGACGTTCCGCTTGAGGAATCGATCCGCATCTACGAGCGTGGCGAAGCGCTGAAGGCGCATTGCGACGCGTTGCTGAAAGCCGCGGACGCCAAGGTCGAGAAAATCAGACTTTCGCGCGAGGGCAGGGCCGTCGGCGTGGAGCCGCTGGATGGGGAGTAGAAAGCCGACACAGCGTTCAACGGTTCGCGCCTTTGCATGTCGGTGGCGACGGCTTAGCGTTCAGCGATGAGCTTTTTCCCCGGCAAGGACCCCGTTCCCGGCGATGCATTCGCCTGCGACGCAATCCAGACGCTGATCATTCCGCGATCGCACGATGTCGGGGGCTTCGAAGTCCGCCGCGCGCTGCCTTCGAGCCGGCGCCGGCTGGTCGGACCGTTCATTTTCTTCGACCGCATGGGTCCGGCCATACTCAGGGCAGGTGAAGCGATGGACGTGCGGCCGCACCCGCACATCGGACTTGCTACCGTCACTTACCTGTTCGACGGAAAAATCCGCCATCGTGACTCGCTCGGGACTGAGATGGTGATCGAGCCAGGCGACCTGAATCTCATGACTGCGGGCCGCGGCATCGTCCATTCGGAGCGCTCGCCCGAGGAGCTCCGCGGGGGACCGTTGTCGCTCTCCGGACTTCAGACCTGGCTGGCGCTGCCAGAAGCCAACGAGGAGGATGCTCCTGCGTTCGACAATATCGGGCGCGGCGCGCTGCCGCAGTTTGCCGCTGACGGCGCGAGCGGGCGAATTGTCATCGGCGATTTCGAAGGCTTGCGCTCGCCTGTCAGAACGGCGAGCGACACGCTTTACGTCGACATTGAGATCGCAGCCGGCGGTCGGGTGCGCATTCCGGCAGTGGCCGAGGAACGCGCCGTGTATCTTCTGTCAGGGGAGGTCCAGATCGCGGGCGATCGGTTTGCGCAGGACCAGCTGCTCGTCTTCCGACCCGGCGACGAAATCGTCGTCGCCAGCCAACGGGGCGCGCATTTGATGCTGTTTGGCGGCGCTGCGCTTGGTTCGAGCCGCTACATCTGGTGGAATTTCGTGTCATCTTCACGAGAACGCATCGAGCAGGCGAAGGAGGAGTGGCGGACCGGCCGTTTCGACATAGTGCCCGGCGACGAGGACGAGTTCATACCCCTGCCGCAAAGCTGAGCTCCAGCAGTCGCCGTAGGTCCGGGCGCGTTTACTTTCGCGTACCGAGCGCCTATTTCCATTGACGAATGCCGAGTTTCCAAAGCATGTCTTCACCGCAAACGCCGCCCGTTACTCCTCTGCTGGACAGGGTGCGCGTTCCGGCCGACCTGCGAAAACTATCCGAAGCCGATTTGCCGCAGCTTGCCGAGGAGCTACGCGCCGAGCTTGTGGATGCGGTGTCCCAGACGGGAGGCCATCTCGGCGCCGGCCTGGGCGTGGTCGAGCTGACGGTTGCCCTGCACTATGTGTTCGATACGCCTGACGACCGCATCATCTGGGATGTTGGCCATCAGGCCTATCCGCATAAGATCCTCACAGGACGGCGCGACCGAATTCGCACGCTGCGCCAGGAGAGCGGCCTGTCCGGCTTCACGCGTCGCGCCGAGAGCGAATACGACCCGTTCGGGGCCGCCCATTCCTCGACCTCGATATCCGCCGCGCTCGGCATGGCCGTTGGCCGCGACCTGGCCGGCAAGAAGAACAACGTCATCGCGGTAATCGGCGACGGCGCCATGTCGGCTGGCATGGCCTACGAAGCGATGAACAATGCGGGTGCGTTGGACGCGCGGCTGATCGTCATCCTCAACGACAACGACATGTCGATCGCGCCGCCTTCGGGAGCGATGAGCTCCTATCTGTCGCGCCTCGCGTCTGGCAGCGCCTATCAGGGCATACGCGAGTTCGGCAAGAAACTCACTTCCTCGCTCGGCAAGCGCATCGACCGCGCCGTAACGCGGGCGGTCGAGCATGCGCGCGGTTACGTCACCGGCGGAACCCTGTTCGAGGAACTCGGCTTCTTCCACATCGGTCCTATCGACGGCCACAAGCTCGACCATCTGATCCCGGTGCTGCGCAATGTTCGCGACCACGGCAACGGGCCTGTGCTGATCCATGTCGTGACGCAGAAGGGCAAGGGCTACGAGCCGGCCGAGAAGGCGTCGGACAAGTACCATGGCGTCAACAAGTTCGACGTCATCACAGGCGCTCAGGCCACGGCCCCAGCCAATGCCCCGGCCTACACGAAGGTTTTCGCCGAGAGCCTCGTTCAGGAGGCGCGGGACGACGAAAAGATCGTCGCCATCACCGCTGCAATGCCGTCCGGCACCGGGCTCGATCTCTTCGGCGAGGCATTCCCGGAGCGGGTCTTCGACGTCGGGATTGCCGAGCAGCACGCGGTGACGTTTGCCGCGGGTCTGGCGACCGAGGGTTACAAGCCGTTCGCGGCGATCTATTCCACGTTTCTGCAGCGCGCCTACGATCAGGTCGTCCACGACGTCGCGATCCAGAAGTTGCCGGTCCGCTTCCCGATCGATCGCGCCGGCTTCGTTGGTGCCGACGGTCCGACCCACTGTGGTGCCTTCGACACGGCCTACCTCGCCAACCTGCCCGGTTTCGTCGTGATGGGTGCCGCCGATGAGGCCGAACTGCGTCACATGGTGCGGACTGCTGTCGTCTACGACGAAGGCCCGATCGCGTTCCGGTATCCGCGCGGCGACGGCGTCGGCGTCGACATGCCGGAGCGTGGGCGTGAGTTGGAGATCGGGCGCGGTCGCATCCTTCGCGAGGGCACCAAGGTCGCCATTCTTTCGTTTGGCACGCGTCTGCGCGACGCGCTGCTGGCGGCGGAGGAACTGGACGCCGCCGGACTGTCGACGACCGTCGCCGACGCGCGCTTCGCCAAGCCGCTCGATACCGATCTGGTGACGCGGCTGGCTCGCGATCACGAGATCCTCGTGACGGTCGAGGAGGGTTCCGTGGGCGGCTTCGCGAGCCACGTGCTTCAGTTCCTGGCCTCGAGCGGCCTGATGGACAGCGGCCTGAAGGTGCGCCCGCTGGTGCTTCCCGACGCGTTCGTCGAGCAGGCGAAGCCCGAGAAGATGTACGCCGACGCCGGTTTGGATTCCGCTGGCATCGTCCGCGCTGTCTTCTCGGCGCTAGGCTCCGGCGTGCGCGCCGCCCGAGCTTGAATCACCAACTGAACAAATTGAATCGATAGCATGGCGTAGCAGCGTAACGCTCTGTTTACGCTGCCTTTTGCGCTTCTGATAACCCTGTCGCTTGACCAATTCTTGGCGGGATCCCTGCTAGGAAAGGCGTCAGACAGGGAGAATAACAATGACCCGAACGATCCTTGCGGCGCTCGCGCTCGCCACCCTTCCGGCGGCCGTTCAGGCCGAGCCGGTCTACGATCGCCGCATCGACCAGGCGGCCGCCGCCATCGTCGCGGCGAAGATGGGCAATCTGCGCGGCGGTTTCGGCCACGATCAGCAGCCGAAGTTCACGCCGGCGATCGACGCGCTCCCAACCGCGAGCGTCGCGCGCGCCGCCATCCGGGCAGTTTCACCGAAGCACCAGGACCGCGTGATCATCCTCCGCCGCCCTTGAGCTTGCGCCGAACGCAGCCTTTCGCCAAGGAAGGCGGATGCAAGCTCAAACACGAAGTCGCGCGCGTCTGGACGAACTGCTCGTCGCGCGCGGCCTGTTCCGTTCGCGGTCCCGCGCCCGGGACGCAATTTTGCGCGGCGCCGTTCGGGTTTCCGGCGAAGTCGTAGCGCGCCCGGCCGAATCGACGCCGGCGGATGCCGACATCGCGGTTGACGATCCTGCGTCGCGCTATGTCTCGCGCGCTGCGCTGAAGCTTCTGGCCGGCCTCGATGCCTTCGGCTTCGATCCGTCGGGCTTGGTCGCGCTCGACATCGGCGCATCGACCGGCGGCTTCTCCCAGGTTCTTCTGGAGCGTGGTGCCGCGCATGTCGTCGCCATCGATGTCGGGCATGGGCAGATGGACGCCGGCCTCGCCGCCGACGCGCGTGTCAGCCTGCATGAGGGCGTCAACGCGCGATCCCTCGATCGGGCTTTGCTTGGCGGACGCAGCTGCGATGCCGTCGTCTGCGACGTCAGCTTCATATCGCTGACGCTGGCGCTGCCCCCTGCGCTCGAGATCGCCGACCCCGGCGCATTTGCTGTCGTGCTGGTGAAGCCGCAGTTCGAGGCGGGCAAGAACGCGATTGGCAAGGGTGGCATCGTCGATCCGGCGACCGCAAGACGCGTGGCTGCCGACATGCGCGCATGGTTCGATGCTCAGCCGGGGTGGCGGGTGTCGGGTCTTGTCGCTTCGCCCGTCGACGGCGGTGACGGCAACCGCGAGTTTCTGCTCGGTGCGGTGAAGGAACATGGCTGAGCCGGTCGTCACGATCGACCGCCTCGGCGCCCAGGGCGACGGCGTGGTGGATGGCTCTGGCGGACCGCGCTATGTGCCGTTTGCGCTGCCAGGGGAGCGCGTCAACGTTGCCTGGCGCGGGGATCGCGGCGACCTCGTCGCGCTGCTTCAGACTTCCCCGCGGCGTGTCGAACCGCCTTGCCGCCACTTTGGCGATTGCGGCGGCTGCTCGGTGCAGCACCTGAACGACGCCGACTACGGTGCCTGGAAGCGCGACAAGGTCGTGGACGCGCTGCGGACGCGTGGCATCGACGCCCCTATTGACGACCTGGTGCCGTGCCCGCCGGCGTCCAGGCGGCGCGTTACATACAGCCTGCGCCGCATCGAAGCCGGCATGCTGCTCGGCTACCATGCCGCGCTGTCCGACCGGATCGTCGACATCGCCGAGGATCCGATCACTGTCCCCGCCATCGTGTCCCAGCTCGGCCCGCTACGCGAGTTGGGCAAGCTGCTCGCCATAGGCGCCGAGCCGATGAGGATGACCGTCACCGCGACGGAGAGCGGGCTCGATATCGCGGTAAACGGCGCCGCGAAGATCGGCGAGCGCGAGCGAATCGCGGCTGGCGATTTCGCGGCGCGTGCCGGCTTTGCGCGCCTGTCGCTCGGCGGCGAGATCCTGGTCGAACCGCGCAAGCCGCGCGTGAACTTCGGCGACGCCGCCGTCGAGCCGCCGCCCGGCGCATTCCTCCAGGCAACAGCGCCCGCAGAAGAAGCGATGGCCGGACTTGTGCTCGGGCATCTGGCGAAGTCTAAGCGCGTCGCGGACCTATTCGCCGGCTGCGGCACCTTTGCCTTAAGGCTGGCGGCGAAAGCCGAGGTCGCAGCGGTTGAGTCCGACGCAGCCGCTCTCGCAGCGCTGGACAAGGCCTTTCGCTCGAGCGGCGGCCGCATGCGCCGCGTCACGACGGAGCGGCGAGACCTTTTCCGCCGTCCGCTGCTGCCGGCCGAACTGGACCGCTTCGACGGTATCGTCTTCGATCCGCCGCGGGCCGGGGCGGAGGATCAGTGCAAGCATCTCGCGCGGTCGTCCGTGCCATTTGTGGCCGCGGTCTCCTGCAATCCGGGGACACTGGCGCGCGACCTGTCGATCCTGGTCGCCGGCGGCTACCGGGTCACGCGGGTGGTCCCGATCGATCAGTTCCTCTGGTCCCCGCATGTCGAGGCGGTCGCTCTTCTGGAAAAGCCGCGTCGGCGGCGCTAGCTGCCGCCAGCGTGGTGGCAGCAGTCCGACTGCCGCGCGTTGACCCCGGCGCCGTCGTCTCTAACTTCCCGGCGTAAATCCGAGGGAGCACATCATGGAAGCGCAGGAACTTTATCGTGGCCGCTTGATCGACCATGTCGGCATCGTCGTTCGCGACTATGCCGCAAGCAAGCGGTTCTACGAATCTGTCATGAAGGTGCTCGAAATCCCGCTTGTCGAGGTCACCAACGACTTCTTCTACGTTGACGAGTTCTGCGTGTCGTCAGCCGAAAGTGAAGCGGCGGCCGGCAAACTGACCGGCAGGGTCCATATCGCCTTTCAGGCGCAAGACCGCGAAATGGTCGATGCGTTTTACGCGGCGGGCCTTGCCGGCGGTGGCAAGGACAATGGAGCGCCGGGCGAACGCGCCAACTACCACCCCGGATACTACGCGGCGTTCGTGCTCGATCCGGATGGCAATAATATCGAGGCGGTCTTCCACGGGCCGGCGAAGAGAAGTGCCGACGCCGTGAAGATCACCTGGTAGGGCAGTTCACGCCCGCGTGCCGCCCACCGTCATCTTGTCCATCCGCAGGTGAGGCTGGCCGACGCCGACGGGCACGCCCTGTCCCGCCTTGCCGCACATGCCGATGCCGGTGTCGAGCTTCATGTCGTTGCCGACCATCGACACGCGGTGCATCGCGTCCGGCCCGTTGCCGATCAGCATGGCTCCCTTGATCGGCTGGGTCACCTTGCCGTTCTCGATCATGTAGGCTTCGGTACAGCCGAAGACGAACTTGCCCGACGTGATGTCGACCTGGCCGCCACCGAACGAGACCGCGTAAATTCCGTTCTTCACCGAAGCGATGATTTCGTCGGGCGTCTTGTCGCCTGACGTCATGTAGGTGTTGGTCATGCGTGGCATCGGCTCGTGCGCGTAGCTCTCGCGGCGGCCGTTGCCGGTCGGGTCCATGCCCATCAGACGGGCGTTTTGCCGGTCCTGCATGTAGGCGACGAGCTTGCCGTCGTCGATCAGCACGGTGCGGTTGGTGGCGGTACCTTCGTCGTCGATGGTGAGCGAGCCGCGACGTTCGGCGATCGTACCGTCGTCGACGACGGTGACGCCCTTCGCTGCAACCTGCTGACCGAGAAGCCCCGCGAACGCCGAGGTCTTCTTACGGTTGAAGTCACCCTCGAGGCCGTGGCCCACCGCCTCGTGCAGCATCACACCCGGCCAGCCCGACGAGAGGACGATGTCGAAGGTGCCTGCAGGGGCGGGGATGGCCTCGAGATTGACCAGCGCCTGGCGCAGCGCCTCGTCTGCAGCGAACTGCCATGAGTCCTCGGCGATAAATTCGCCGAACGACTTGCGCCCGCCCATGCCGTAGGATCCGGTCTCCTGCCGGTCGCCATCGCCCACGACGACCGCCACGTTGACCCTGACCAGCGGACGGATGTCGGATGCGAACGTGCCGTCGGCGCGCACGATCTCGACCTGCTGCCACGATGCGGCGAGCGATGCGGTCACCTGGCGGACCCGCTCGTCCTTGTTGCGAAGATAGGCGTCGATCTTCTCGAGCAGCCGAGCCTTCGAATGGAAAGACGGTTCCGAGATTGGGTTGGCATCGCCGTAAAGATGACGATTGGTGCCGCGCGGTCCCGCCGCCAGCTTTCCGGAGTAGCCGGCCTTGACGGCGGAAACCGCGTCGGAGGCGCGGTTGAGCGCCGCCTCAGACAGCTCGCTTGCATGGGCGTAGCCAGTCGCCTCGCCGGCGACGGCCCGCAGTCCGAAACCCTGGTCTGTTGTGAAGTTCGCGGTCTTGAGCCGGCCGTTGTCGAACATCAGGGCCTCGCCCTCGCGATATTCGAGGTAGAGCTCCCCGTCGTCCGCCCCATCGATCGTCTCGCGCACGATGCGTCGCACGGTATCTTCGGAAACGTCGAAACGGTCGAGAAGGCGATCGGTCACTGGAAGGCTCCCGTGGAAACTGGCTTTGCGCCTATATAGTCGTCGACCTGCGCAGGTTACACCCCGCGTGGAAACAAGGATCTCGGCCGAGATGCGGCTGTTCGGAAAGTGGATGATCGCCGGTGTGCTGGCCGGCGCCGCATCCGGCGCTCTGTTTGGCGGGCTTTATGCTGCGGCCGGTGCCGGCATCGGCGCCGCCGCTGGCCTTGGAATCGCGCTTGGGCTGCGGCGGTCGCGCTAAGGCAGCGCCTTGAAGCCGTCGGAGAAGCCGGCGAGGTCGACTGGGATGCCGATACCCTCTTCGGGCGTCTGGAAGACGATGAAGGTGGCCGACTTGCCTGCGGTCAACGACTCGACAAGCGGCTTTTCCAGGATAACCTCCGCGTAGCAGCCGTCCTGAAAGCAGCGGACGAAATAGGCGCGGCCGATGTCCTTGCCGTCGATGTTGAGGCCAAGGCCGTTTGGCAAGAGAACGCCGAGCGGCGCGAGCACGCGCAGTATCTCCGCCTTGTTGTCAGCGGTACGCAATACGACCACAGAGAGACCGACCTCGGGTCTGTCCTCGGCGATCACGTTCTGCATCATCGCGCACTGTTCTGCCGACGCGCCGGGCGGAGTATCGCAGATGATCGACCAGGCACCGTGAGTCGACTTTACCGTGCCGCCCTGCTGCTGCGCAGGCGCATGACCCACGGACAGCGCCAGCGCTAGCACTGCGCCTGTCGCGGCGAGACGCGTCCGCTTCGTCTGCATTGTCATCCCGTTTCCCCGTCGATTCGCGGCAATCTAGCGTCTAGCTGCGGGTGGCGAAAGCGTTCCGCTCCGGCGTGCGCCTGTTTGTCTTTAGTCGTTCATTCAGCGGGAATGGGCCGGAAATGCGGCCCTCAACACCTCCGGCTCGGACGGAAGCGCAAAACTTGGCGCTTTCTGCATCTCATTGATCGCGCGCAAAAATGCCGCACACACCCTCACACGCCTTCCTTGCGGTGGATTTGAGAGTATGGTTTGAACGCCGCCAGCAGAGCCGGGATTCCGGCCGCATAGCCTGTAATGGCGAGGCGGCGGTGACCGGACAGTCCGGGGAGACGCGAGGGTTATGAGGAAGTTTCTGGCGATCCTGCTTGTCCTGCCGTTTGCGGTCGTCGCGAGCGCAGCCTTCGCCGCGCAGCCCGAGCCTTGGCAGTTCGGCCTCCAGCCTGCCGCCACCGGCATCATGGAAAGCATCCGTTGGTTCGAGCGCTACACATTGTGGTTCATCGTGCCGATCACGCTGCTGGTTCTCGCGCTGCTCGCCTGGGTCCTGGTCAAGTACCGCGCCAGTGTTCACCCGGTGCCGTCGCGCACGAGCCACAACTCGCTGATCGAGGTCATCTGGACGGTCGCTCCGGTCGTGATCCTGCTGTTCATCGCGATCCCCTCTTTCCAGTTGTTGACGGCGCAGTACACGCCCGAAGAGGAGCCGGCGCTCACGATCAAGGCGTCCGGCGTCCAGTGGAACTGGGAATACGAGTACCAGGGCGAAACGCCGCTTTCCTTCGCCGCTTTCATGCTGAAGGAAGGCGACCGCGCCTCGCAGGGCAAGGAAGACATGGCGGCCTATCCGCGCCTTCTCGCCGTCGACAACGAGGTCGTGGTCCCGGTGAACACAACGGTGCGCGTGCTGGTGACCGCGAACGACGTCCTTCACGCGTTCGCGATGCCCGCGTTCGGCATCAAGGTCGATGCGGTGCCCGGCCGCCTCAACGAGACGTGGTTCAAGGCCGAGCGCGAGGGCATGTACTACGGCCAGTGCTCCGAACTGTGCGGCAAGGATCATGCCTTCATGCCGATCGCCATCCGCGTCGTGAACCAGCAGCAGTATGATGCCTGGTTCGCCGCCGCGCAGGGCGACCTGACTGGGGCCAACAAGGCGCTGATGGCCTCGATTGAGGCCGGCAACAAACTCGCCGCCGCAGGCAACTGAGGCCAGACCTCGACGACGCGGCAGGCAACGACACGACGGAGCGGAAGATGGCAGGCGCTACCCACCACGACGAGCACGCGACCCACACGGCCGTACCGCACGACGATCACGCGCATGGCGCCGTGACGCACGGTCACGACGCGCATCACGATCACAAACCGCGCGGCTGGGTTCGCTGGGTCTATTCGACCAACCACAAGGACATCGGCACGCTCTACCTGATCTTCGCGATCATCGCGGGCATCATTGGCGGGCTCCTGTCTGTCATGATGCGCTGGGAGCTCCAGGAGCCGGGCATCCAGATCTTCCATGGCCTCGCCGCGATGGTCTACGGCGTTGACGGTGACACCGCGCTCGATGCCGGCAAGCACATGTACAACGTGTTCACGACGGCCCACGGCCTGATCATGATCTTCTTCATGGTCATGCCGGCACTCATTGGCGGCTTCGCCAACTGGATGGTGCCGATCATGATCGGCGCGCCGGACATGGCGTTCCCGCGCATGAACAACATTTCGTTCTGGTTGCTGCCGCCGGCCTTCATTCTGCTGCTGCTGTCCATGTTCTTCCAGGGACCCGCAGGCGCCTACGGCGTCGGCGGCGGGTGGACGATCTATCCGCCTCTATCGACAATCGGCCAGCCGGGGCCGGCGATGGACTTCGCCATCCTGTCGCTGCACATAGCCGGCGCGTCGTCTATCCTCGGTGCGATCAATTTCATCACCACGATCTTCAACATGCGCGCCCCGGGCATGACGCTGCACAAGATGCCGCTCTTCGCCTGGTCTGTGCTCATCACCGCCTTCCTGCTGCTGCTGTCGCTCCCCGTGCTCGCCGGCGGCATCACCATGCTTCTGACCGACCGCAACTTCGGCACGACCTTCTTCGACCCGGCCGGCGGCGGCGACCCGATCCTGTTCCAGCACCTGTTCTGGTTCTTCGGTCACCCGGAAGTTTACATCCTGATCCTGCCTGGCTTCGGCATCGTCAGCCACATCGTCTCGACGTTCTCGCGCAAGCCGGTGTTCGGCTATCTCGGCATGGCCTACGCCATGGTCGCGATCGGCGCCGTCGGCTTCGTCGTGTGGGCCCACCACATGTACACGACCGGGCTGTCGCTCGACACGCAGCGCTACTTCGTCTTCGCCACGATGGTCATCGCGGTGCCGACCGGCGTGAAGATCTTCTCGTGGATCGCGACGATGTGGGGCGGCTCCATTACCCTGCGCACGCCGATGCTGTGGGCGATCGCCTTCATCTTCCTGTTCACGCTGGGCGGCGTGACAGGCGTGCAGCTCGCCAACGCCGGCCTCGACCGCGCCATGCATGACACCTACTACGTCGTCGCGCACTTCCACTACGTGCTGTCGATGGGTGCCGTGTTCGCGATCTTTGCGGCCTGGTACTACTGGTTCCCGAAGATGACCGGCTACATGTACAGCCCGTTCATCGCACGGCTGCACTTCTGGGCGACCTTCATCGGCGTCAACCTCGTCTTCTTCCCGCAGCACTTCCTCGGCCTTGCCGGCATGCCGCGCCGCTACATCGACTATCCGGATGCGTTCGCCGGATGGAACATGGTCTCGTCGTACGGCTCGTACCTCTCGGCCATCGGCGTGCTGATCTTCCTCTACGGCGTGTTCGAGGCGTTCGCGCGCAAGCGCGAGGCGGGTGCCAACCCGTGGGGCGAGGGTGCGACTACGCTGGAATGGCAGCTGCCTTCGCCGCCGCCGTACCATCAGTGGGAACAGCTACCGCGCATCCGCTGACGGCACAGTCTCGGAACCGCCGGCCCTACCCGGCGGTTTCGGCTTCGTAAGGACGTAACGCTTCGATGGCATATCTCGACAAGGACATGACGGCAGCCGACCCGCTGCTCTCCGAGGCGACGCCGGGCGACTTCCTCGCTCTGCTGAAGCCGTCGGTCATGTCGCTCGTCGTGTTCACCGCCTTCGTTGGCATGGCGGTCGCACCGGCGGGCATCAACCCGTTCATCGCGCTCGTATCGATCGCCGCCATTGCCGTCGGCGCCGGCGCATCCGGCGCGCTGAACATGTGGTACGACGCGGACATCGATGCGGTGATGACCCGTACCCGCACCCGCCCGATCCCCTCGGGCAAGATCAAGCGCGAGCAGGCACTGGCATTCGGGCTGGTCCTGTCCGCATTCGCCGTGATGACGCTGGGGCTCGCGGCCAACTGGCTTGCCGCCTCGATGTTGGCCTTCACGATCTTCTTCTATGCCGTCGTCTACACGATGTGGCTGAAGCGCTGGACGCCGCAGAACATCGTCATCGGCGGTGCTGCCGGTGCCTTTCCTCCCATGATCGGCTGGACCGCCGCCACAGGCACTATCGGCCTCGAGAGCGTCATCCTCTTTGCCATCATTTTCTTGTGGACGCCGCCGCACTTCTGGGCGCTCGCGCTGTTCAAGTCCGGCGAATACGAGCGCGCGGGCATACCGATGATGCCGAACGTCGCCGGACAGGCGTCGACACGCCGGCAGATCTTCGCTTATGCGCTTCTCGTGGCATTTGCCGGAGTGGCGCCCTGGACGCTCGGCTTCGCGACCGTCGTCTACGGCGCTTCCGCCGCGGCCCTGGGTGTTGGCTTCATCTGGTATGCTTATGGCGTGCTGCGCATGGACGATACGGACCGCGCGATGAAGCCTGCCAAGGCGTTGTTCGGCTATTCGCTCCTCTATCTCTTCGCCATCTTTGCTCTGGTGTTGGCCGATCACGCGCTCGCGGGTCTTGCGGGATGGGCGTGATGCAGGAAACACGTCCCGAACTCGTCACGATCACGGAAGCCCAGCGCAAGGCGCGGCGCGGGCGCTCGGTGGCGATTGGGCTGGCGCTCGCTGCCTTCGTCGTGGTCATGTACCTGGTCACGGTCGTGAAGATGGGACCCGCCGTGCTCGACCGGGTGATGTGATGTCGGCGGCCGGGCAGTCTCCCGATCTGGCGCGCCGCAATCGCACGATTGCGCTCGCGCTCGGCGCGTTTTTCTTTTCGATGATTGGCGTCGCCTACGCTGCTGTGCCGCTTTACGAGCTGTTTTGCCAGGTCACTGGCTATGGCGGTACGACGCAGCGGGTCGAGCAGTATTCGGACCGCATCCTCGATCGCACCGTCACAGTGCGCTTCGATGCCAACACGTCGTCCGGTCTGCCGTGGGAATTCAAGCCGGTTCAGCGCGAGATCACGATGCCGATCGGCGAGACCGTGCAGGTCGGTTACACCGCGAAGAACCTTGCGCGCACGCCGACGGCAGGCCGCGCGGCGTTCAACGTCACCCCGCAGATAGCGGGCGCCTATTTCATGAAGGTCGAGTGCTTCTGCTTCACCGACACGACGTTGAAGCCTGGCGAGCAGATCGACATGCCGGTGGTCTTCTATGTCGATCCGGCGATCGTTGACACGCCGGAACTGAAGAACGTTCGCACCATCACGCTTTCGTACACCTTCTATCCCAACGAGGCCGCGGCACCGCTCGCCGCCGCCGCGTCGGGTTCGCAGACTGAGCAGCCGACCGGCGCCAAGATCGGGGGATGACCATGGCCGACATTCACGCCAAGCAACACGACTACCACATCATAGACCCAAGCCCGTGGCCGGTCCTGGGCTCGCTCGGCGCGCTTGTCATGGCCGTCGGCGGTATCGCCTGGATGCAGTCCATCAAGGGCAACGAGTTCCACTTTGTCGGCGTCGACATCGCCGGCCCGTGGATCTTCTTCATCGGCCTCGCCATCGTGCTCTACACGATGTTCGCGTGGTGGTCGGACACGGTGAAGGAAGCCCACGAAGGCCACCATACGCGCGTTGTCTCGCTGCACCTGCGCTACGGCATGATCATGTTCATCGCCTCGGAGGTGATGTTCTTCGTCGCGTGGTTCTGGGCCTTCTTCGACGCCAGCCTGTTCCCCGGCGAGGCCGCCCAGGTCGCGCGTGCCGAGTTCACCGGGGGCGCCTGGCCGCCTGCCGGCATCGAGGTCCTCGATCCGTGGCACCTGCCGCTCTACAACACGATCATCCTGCTGCTCTCCGGCACCACGGTCACCTGGGCGCACCACGCGCTGTTGCACAACGACCGCAAAGGCCTGATCTGGGGCTTGGCGATTACCGTGGCGCTTGGCGTCCTGTTCTCGTTCGTTCAGGCATACGAGTATGTGCACGCGCCATTCGCCTTCAAGCAATCGATCTACGGCGCGACCTTCTTCATGGCGACCGGCTTCCACGGCTTCCACGTGCTGATTGGCACGATCTTCCTTGCCGTCTGCCTGTTCCGCGCCTTGGCCGGTCACTTCACGCCGCAGCAGCACTTCGGTTTCGAGGCCGCCGCCTGGTACTGGCACTTCGTCGACGTCGTCTGGCTGTTCCTGTTTGCCTGCATCTACGTCTGGGGCTCGTTCGGCGCGACGATTGCCGCAGGGCACTGAACCGGCGTGATCTGCTATGAAAGAGGCGGCCGCGGCGACGCGGCCGCCTCATCGCTTTCTGAGGATGCCGATGACAACCGAACCCAACCGTGAGGAAGACACGGCGCTGTGGCCGCCGATCGAGCCGATCCGCGCGGGCCTCGCGGGACGCTGTCCGCGCTGCGGGGAAGGGCGGCTCTTTCGCGGTTTCCTCGCCGTCGGCACGCGCTGCAGCGTTTGCGGGCTGGCCTATAGTTTCGCCGATGCCGGTGACGGTCCCGCTGTGTTTGTCATTCTGATCATCGGCTTCGTCGTCGTCGGGCTCGCGCTTTGGATGGAGGTCACGCTAAACCCGCCGCTCTGGCTCCACTTCCTGCTCTGGATACCGCTGGCGTTGATGCTGAGCCTCACCGCCCTTCGCCTCATCAAGGGTGTGCTGATCACCTTGCAGTACCGGAACAAGGCGGCCGAGGGACGCCTGTGACGGAAGCGCCGAGACAGGGATCCGTTGTTCGCACGCTGGCGCTGCTGGTCGGCGCGTCGGTCGTCTTCGTGATCCTGATTGGTCTCGGTACCTGGCAGGTCCAGCGCCTGGCCTGGAAGGAAGCGCTGATCGCGAAGATCGACGAGCGGCGTGGGCAGGCGCCGATGGCGGTTAAGGACGCTCTCTCGCGCTACGAAGACATCGAGTATGTGCCGGTCACGGTGTCGGGCCGCTTCGAGCACGCTTTCGAACGGCACGTATTCACGACTAGAGCCGGCCAGTCGGGATACAACATCTACACCCCGCTGGTCATGGACGACGGCGAGGCCGTCTTCATCAATCGCGGCTTCGTGCCCTACGAGCGCAAGGATCCGGCGACGCGGGCCGAAGGTCAGGTCGGCGGCAGCGTCACTGTGACCGGGTTGGCGCGAGCAGGCCTTTCGGAGAAGCCGTCCGTGATCGTCCCGGACAACGATCCGGCAAAGAATGTCTTCCACTGGAAGGACATCCGGACGATGCGCGAGAGTTCGGGATTGCCGGCGGACATGCCGGTTCTCGCGGTCTTCGTTGACGCCGACGCCTCGCCCAATCCTGGCGGTCTGCCGCTGGGCGGCAGCACCATCGTCGAGTTGCCCAACAGTCACCTCCAGTATGCCGTGACCTGGTATGGTCTCGCGGCGGCTCTCCTCGCCGTAACCGCGCTGTATCTCGTCCGCACCCGTCGCGGTACCCGACCTTGACAGTGCAGGGTGGCCACCGCCATTTGCGGCGCATGGATGCAACCCTCGGCCCAGTGGCAAAGCCGTCACTCACGATCCGCCTGTGCGGACCGCGGGGCTTCTGCGCGGGTGTCGACCGCGCGATACAGATCGTCGTGCTGGCGCTCAAGAAGTACGGGCCGCCGGTCTACGTGCGCCACGAGATCGTGCATAACCGCTACGTCGTCGAAGGCTTGCAGGCCAAAGGCGCCGTCTTCATCGAGGAACTCAGCGAAATTCCGGCCGAACACCGCCACTGTCCGGTCGTGTTCTCCGCCCATGGCGTACCTAAGTCGGTGCCCGCCGACGCCGTCGCCCGCAATCTGTTCTACCTCGATGCGACGTGCCCCCTGGTCTCCAAGGTGCATAAGCAGGCGATGCGCCATGCCCGGCTCGGACGGCATGTTCTACTGGTCGGCCACGCCGGGCATCCCGAAGTCATCGGCACAATGGGGCAGCTAGACGATGGCGAAGTCACCTTGGTCGAGACCGAGGAGGACGCCCTGCGCCTGGAACTGCCTCTCGACCGGCCGCTGGGCTACGTGACGCAGACGACGCTTTCGGTGGGCGATACCGCAGGCATCATTGAGGCGCTTGAGCGTCGCTTCCCTCTGCTCCAGGCCCCGGCCGCGGAGTCGATCTGCTACGCCACGACAAATCGCCAGGATGCGGTGCGGGAAGCGGCACCAGGCACCGACCTTTTCCTGATTGTCGGTGCACCGAATTCCTCGAATTCCAAGCGGCTGGTGGAGGTCGCTGAGCGGTTCGGGGCGAGGCGAAGCCTGCTGGTCCAGCGCGCTGCTGAAATTCCCTGGGACGAGGTCGGAGCCATCCGAGTCCTTGGCCTGTCGGCCGGCGCGTCGGCTCCGGAGATCATCGTCGACGAGATAATCGACGGGTTTCGCGCGCGCTTTGAGGTAACCGTCGAGCTGGCCGAAACAGCGGTGGAGACCGAAAACTTTCTGGTCAACCGCGAGCTTCGTGACACACCGCTGACCCGCGCCGACATGTTCTTTGTCAACGGGACTGCGTGATGGCCGTCTATACCGACATCAACGAGGCCGATCTCGGCAGCTTCCTGACGCAATACGATATCGG
Organism: Pseudomonadota bacterium; assembly: GCA_023457435.1. Taxonomy (GTDB): domain Bacteria; phylum Pseudomonadota; class Alphaproteobacteria; order Rhizobiales; family Rhizobiaceae; genus RCIO01. The sequence goes on along the minus strand of JAEWLS010000048.1, from coordinate 140,336 downwards.
CGGGCTCACATCGTACAAGGGCATAGCCGAGGGCGTGGAGAACACCAACTTCCTGCTCCACACCACGTCGGGAGCTTATTTCCTCACCCTCTACGAAAAGCGGGTAAACCCTGCCGACTTGCCATTTTTCCTCGGCCTCATGGGGCATCTCGCTGATCGCGGCGTACGATGTCCGCTGCCTATTCCACGGCGCGACGGCGCAGTCACTGGCACGCTTGCGCAACGTCCTGCGGCTATCGTCAGCTTCGTCGAGGGGATGTGGCCGCGGCGGCCTACGGTGGATCACTGCGCAGCTATCGGCGCGGCCCTCGCTCGCATGCACATCGCTGGAGGGGATTTTTCCCTGACCCGACACAACGCGCTGTCGCTTGCGGGCTGGCAGGCTCTTTGGCCGAAATGCCGGGCAGACGCCAATGGCATCGAGCCTGGCCTGGCCGCGGAAACGGACGCCGAACTGGCGGCGATTGCCGCCGCGTGGCCGTCCGGTTTGCCGGAGGGGGTCATCCACGCCGACCTGTTCCCGAACAACGTTCTCTTTCTCGACGGCGATCCCGGCCTGATCGACTTCTATTTCGCCTGTAACGATTTCCTGGCGTACGATCTCGCCATCTGCCTCAACGCTTGGTGCTTCGAGCGCGACTTTTCATACAATCTCACCAAGGGTGCCGCGATGCTGCGGGGCTATCAGTCAGTCCGGCCGCTTTCGGACCAGGAGGTCGAGGCGCTCCCGATACTTGCGCGCGGCTCGGCGCTACGCTTCATGCTGACGCGCCTGTACGACTGGATCAACACGCCGGCGGGCAGCCTCGTTACCAAGCTCGATCCGCTCGAGTACCTGCGCAAGCTGCGCTTCCATCGCCAGGTGAAATCCCCGGCGGAATACGGACTGGCCGCGGTGCCGGCGTGAAGCAGGTGGAGATCTTCACCGACGGCGCCTGTTCAGGCAATCCCGGCCCAGGCGGCTGGGGTGCGCTGATGCGCTACAACGGCAAGGTGAAGGAGCTTTCCGGCGGCGAAGCGTTGACGACCAACAACCGCATGGAGCTGACGGCCGCGATCCGCGCGCTCGAAGCGCTCAAGGTGCCCGTGCGTGTGGAGCTTCACACGGACAGCGAATATGTCCGCAACGGCATCTCGTCGTGGATCGAGGGCTGGAAGCGCAACGGCTGGAAGACCGCCGACAAGAAACCGGTCAAGAATGCAGAGCTGTGGCAGGAGCTGGACGCGGCGCGCAGGCGTCACGACGTTCACTGGCACTGGGTGAAGGGCCACGCCGGCCATCCCGAGAACGAGAGGGCCGACGAACTGGCGCGCCAGGGTATGGCACCGTTCAAGCCCCGTAGGGGGCCGGCGCCGGCGGGCTAGCTAGAGCAGCTCGAGAATGCGAGCCGCGCCGCTCTCTTCCGCCTGGCCCGGCTTCGTCTCGAGATTGAGACTTTCCACCACGCCATCTTTGATGACCATGGAGAACCGCTTGCAGCGGATGCCCATGCCGCCGCCGGTCGCATCCATTTCGAGGCCCATCGCCTTGGTCAGCACCGCGCTGCCGTCGGCAAGAAAGTCGATCTTGCCTTCGCCGCCGGTGAACCGCGCCCAGGCACCCATGACGTGATGATCGTTCACCGCCATCACCGCGATCCCGTCGACGCCCTTCGCCGCGATCGCGTCCTTGTTCTCCAGGAAGCCCGGCAGGTGGTTGTTGCTGCAGGTTGGGGTGAAGGCGCCGGGAACCCCGAAGAGGACCATCGTCTTGTTGGCGAAGTACTCCCGCAGCGGCGTATCGATCGCGCCTTCCGGCGTCGCGCGCTTCAGGGTGACGTCAGGGATCTTGTCGCCGACTGCGATCATGCCATTTTCTCCATTTTTGGCTGTCCTCGGGCACATATAGGCCGCCCGCGGCAAAGGCAAATGGCTCAGCGGCCGCCAATCTCGACTTCGCCTGACACGGCCTCACCGTCGCCGACCAGCGTGTACCGTGCGGTTTCGACGCGCGCCGGATCGTCCGGCCGTGCATGCACCGGTACCGAGAAGCCCGTATCGTTCGGAACCGGTTCGCCGAAGGCGAAGCTCTCGGTCGAGGCCAGGAACAGCTCCGCCCCGGCAGGCATCGTAGCCAGGACTTCGAGGGTTTCCCCCTCGATCCTCGCATCCGTAACCGCGAAATCCTCGCGCGGCGCCTTGGGTAGCGCCGCGAAGGCCGCGTCGACCGCCGCGGCGTCCCCGTCGGCATTGTTCGTGTGGTCGACGGCGAAATCGGCCGAGACCGGGATGCAGATGTTTTCGCAGATGCCGATGAACACCGCGAAGTCGAGCGTGGTGTTCTTCCAGCCCTTTGGCGGATCGAGCGTCAGCGCGACATCGATGGAGTGGTCATAGCCGGCCCAGGTGGAGCCATCGTCCTGGTGCCGCCGCGGCGCGGGAAGCTGCAGCGAAACGGCACCCGCCTTGCCGCCGGCCTGCAAGCCGACCGAAGGGGGAACGCCGGAATCGCCAGGGTCCAGCCAGTAGGTTTTCCAACCGGGCTCCAGGCTGATCTGCAACGCGCCGCGAAGCTTGCCCGAGCTGTCCGGCACGGGGGAGACCACGACGCGCACCGCGCCGCCCTCGACCTTTGCCCACTCGCTCGAAGCCGCATGCGCGAGCGCTGGCGCGAGAAGCGCGACAAGGGCGGGCAGCGCGGCACGTAGGATGCTCATCCGCTGAACTAAGCGTGCCATGACGATCGATCAATGCACTAAGCGCACGCTGGCTTCATATTGCTGTGACGCAAGCGCCGCCGCTAATCACCGTTTGACGATATCACCAAAACCGGTACCGTATCCGACATGGAATTGCTGCGCCGCAAGACTTCGGCCGCACGCGGCGGCTACCTGGACGACCAGTTCCTGGTCGCCATGCCAGGCATGGCCGACGAGCGTTTCGCTCGTTCGGTGATCTACCTTTGCGCCCACTCCGAAGATGGCGCGATGGGCCTGATCATCAATCAGGTTCAGGACCTCCGCTTCCCCGACCTCCTCGTGCAGCTCGGCATCGTCGACCGGCATTCCGCGAGCAAGTTTCCGCCGAAGACAAGAGACTTCATCGTGCGTCACGGGGGGCCGGTCGACCGCAGCCGCGGTTTCGTGCTGCATTCCGACGACTACCGGGTGGAGTCGTCTCTGCCGGTGTCGGAGGACGTGTGCCTGACGGCCACGCTCGACATCCTGCGCGCCATTTCGGCCGGAAAGGGTCCAGAGCGCGCGCTGATGGCGCTGGGGTACGCCGGTTGGGGCGCTGGGCAACTGGAGAACGAGATCGCCGAAAACGGCTGGCTGACGTGCCCCGCCGATCCCGAGCTCCTGTTCGACGCCGATATCGATGGCAAGTACGATCGCGTGCTCGCCACGATCGGCGTCAACCTGGCGCATTTCAGCCAGGTCGCTGGCCATGCCTAGGCCTGCGTGAGCGCTAGGCCTGCGTGAGCGGATACTGTTCCTTGAGCAGCTTCAGGGTGGCTTCCGCCGGCAGCGGCGGGCCGAACGTGAAGCTCTGCACATATTCGCAGCCCATCTGACGCAGCTGAAGCGCATCGCTCTCGTCGGTCACGCCTTCGGCAACCACCGACAGGCCGAGATCGTGCGCCATGTTCACCATCGACTTCAGCAGCACGTCCCGCTTCGGGCTCGTGTCGTCGATGAAGGAGCGGTCGATCTTGATCGTATCGAACGGGAATCGCGTCAGGTAGCTCAGGGAAGAGTACCCGGTGCCGAAATCGTCGAGTGACAGGCCGATCCCGAGGCCCGACAGCCGTGCCAGCACGTGCGCCGACTGTTCGGGATTATCCATGACGAGCGACTCGGTCAGCTCAAGCCGGAAGCAGCGCGGCTTGATGCCCGAACGCGCCAGAACCGAAGACACGTCGCTCACGAGATCCCTGCGGATGAGCTGGCGGCTCGACAGGTTGACCGAGACAGACAGGGGCACGTCGCCGATCTGCTTCTGCCACGAGGCCAGGTCGTCAGCCGCGCGCTGCATTGCGAACAGGCCGAGCTGGACGATCAGGCCGCAATTCTCGGCCACCGGCACGAAGTCGCCGGGCGGGATCGTGCCGCGCCGCGGGTGTTCCCAGCGCATCAGCGCCTCGAAGCCGGCGATCGTCTGGTCCTCGAGCCTCACGATCGGCTGGTAGGCGAGGTAAAGCTCGTTGCGGTCCATGGCGCGCCGCAGATCGGATTCGAGCTGCAGCCGATCCGTGCCCACCGAGCGGAATGCGGGCCGGAACGGCTCGATGCGGTCGCCGCCGAAGCGCTTCGCCTGATGCATGGCGAGTTCGGCATCCTTCACCATCTCGTCGGCCGTCGCCTGCGAATTCGTCCACGAGATCAGGCCGATCGAGGCGGTCAGCACGATCTCGCGCTTGGCGAAGGTGATCGGTGCACGGATGGCCTGCTTGATCGCGTCGGCGACGGCGGCGATACGCGCCGGCTGCTGCTCCGACATGAGCATCAGGGCGAACTGGTCGCCAGAGAAGCGCGACAGCGAATCCTGCGCCTTTGCCAGGCGGTGCAGGCGCCGCGCCACCGTCAGCAGGATGGTGTCTCCGGCCGAGATTCCGAGGCTGTCGTTGACGTTCTTGAAGCGGTCGAGGTCGATGACGAACACCGTCGGGCGGATCTTCTCGTCGTCCTTGGCGAGGGTGATCATCGCGTCGAGCCGGTTGAGGAAGAGTTCCCGGTTGGGCAAGCCGGTGAGGTTATCGTGGACGGCGTCGTGAAGCAGGCGCTCCTCCGACTTCTTCTGCTCGGTCACGTCGTTCAGCGTGCCCACGCAGCGCAGGATCTCCCCATCGGACCCGATGACGGGGCGGGCGCGCAGCAGGTACCAGTGATAGTGCCCGTCGGCGCCGCGCAGCCTGAACGATTGCACGATCTTGCCGCGGCGGTGCTCGAGCACCACGTCGAGCGTTGTACGGAAGCGGTCGCGGTCATCCGAATGCAGGGCCGGCAGCCAGTTGCGTGCCGGGCCGTGCAGGCTGCCTGCCGGCAGACCGAGCTGGCGGCTGACGTCGGGCCGCGTCACGACGCGGTCGCGCAGCACGTCCCAATCCCACACGCTGTCGCCGGAGCCGGTGACCGCAAGCGCCTGGCGCTCCATGTCGCTGAAAAGGCCATTATGGAGCGCGCCGCCGGCAAAGGCGTGCTGCATCACCGTGAAGCCGATCATCAGGATGATGAGAATGAGCCCGCCGCCCATCGCCGGCTGGACGATATCGTTGTCGAGCATGCCCTGAACGGTCATCCACGACCCGCCGAGCCACGCGATGACCATCAGCCAGCTGGGGATCAGCATGATCGCGCGGTCGTAGCCGCGCAGGCTGAGAAACACGATCAGGAATATGCCGACGAAGGCCGTGAGCGCGAACGAGAAGCGCGCTATGCCCGCGGCCACCGGCGGATCGACGATCGCGACGAATGCGAGCAGTACAAGGCTCAAGAGCCAGGCCAGCGCGCCGTAGCTGAAATTGCCGTGCCAACGGTTGAGGTTGAGGTAGGTGAACAGGAACAGGACAAAAGTTGCGGCGAGCGCCACCTCGGTGCCGGCGCGCCAGACCTGCTCGTTGCCAGGCGACATCTCGATGATGCGGCTGAGAAAACCGAAATCGATGGAGATGTAGGCGAGTACCGCCCATGCGAGGGCCGCCGTGGCCGGGAACATCGATGTGCCCTTGACGACAAAAAGAATGGTCAGGAACAGCGCCAGCAGGCCGGCGATGCCGATGACGATGCCGCGGAACAGCGTGTAGGAGTTAACCGTATCCTTATATGCCTCGGTGTCCCACAGATAGACCTGCGGCAGGCGGGAAGAAGACAGTTCGGCGACGAACGTCACTACCGAGCCGGGATCGAGCGTAACCAGGAAGACGTCGGCGTCGCTCGATGCCTGGCGGTCGAGGGCGAATCCCTCGCTCGGCGTTATCGCCGCGATGCGATCCGACCCGAGGTCGGGCCACACCAGACCCGAGCCGGCGAGCCGGAAGTGCGGCGCGACGATCAGCCTGTCGAGCTGCTGGTCGGTGTTGTTGGCAAGAGCGAAGACCGCCCAGTCGCCCGTCGAACGCTGATCGTTTGCCTCGACCTCGATGCGCCGCACGATCCCGTCGGCACCGGGGGCAGTGGAGACCTGGAACGTGTCGCCCTGGTTACGGTAGATCTCCACCGCGCGGGACAGATCGAGCGCGACGTCCTCCTTGCTGATCTTGATCGGCTCAACCGCCAGGGCCGCCCCAAGCCAGAGGGCGGACATCAATGCCGCCATCAAAGCGACGAGCGCGGTGCGGAGTGGACGTTGCAAGTCTGATGGGCCTCAGGGTCTCGTCGTCATGTCGTCGGCGATCAGGGCGTAGAGAATATGATCCTGCCAGATGCCGTTGATCTTAAGGTAGGAGCGTAGCAAGCCTTCTTGTCGGAATCCGGCTTTTTCAAGCACGCGCATCGAGCGCTCGTTGCTCGGGATACAGGCTGCCTCCAGCCTGTGCAACCTAAGCGTCGAGAAGCAGTGACGCGCCACAAGCTCGACCGCCTCGGCCATGAAGCCGTTGCCGGCGTATCGTTCGCCCATCCAGTAACCGATGCCGGCGGACTGCGACACGCCGTGGCGGATGTTACTGATCGTTATGCCTCCGGACAGCCGGCCGCCCTGGTTCTCGAAAATGAAGAGCGGCAGCCCGGTGCCCTGGCTAACGTCGATCTTGTAGCGCCGCATACGGTGACGCCAGGCCGACGGGGAAAGCTCGTCGCTGGCCCAGCGCGGCTCCCAGGGTTCGAGGAAGCTGCGGCTCTCGTCGCGCAGCCTCGCCCACTGCGCGAAGTCGCGCGTGCGCGGCATCCTCAGCATGATCTTTTGGCCGACCATGACCGGCCCGGCCTGTCCGATCGTGACGAGGCCCAGCATTGTTCGCGCGTCTTAGACCGCGCGCTTGCGCAGCGCCGGGCCGCTGTCGCGCATCAGCATTCCCTGAACCTCCTCGAAGGCGGGCAAAGCATCGACAGGTCCGATGGCCGTCAGGGTCGGCTTGCTGGAGAACAGTCGCCCCGCGAGATCCGTGAGCCGCTCGACGGTGAGCTTCGACAGGCGGTCCACAAGTTCGTCCATCGGGATCGGGCGCCCGAAGAGCAGCAGCTGGCGCGCGATCTGCGAGGCCCTGCTAGACGCGCTCTCGCCCGACATGACCAGTCCGGCGCGGTATTGCGCCCGCGCGCGGTCGAGTTCCTGCTGGGAGATGCGGTCGCCGGCCTTCTCCAGCTCGGCGAGGATGACGGGAACGAGCTGCGCGATGTCGGAGCGGCCGGTGGCCGCGTGGACGCCGAACAGGCCGGTATCGGAGAAGCCCCAATGGAAGGCGTAGACCGAGTAGCACAGGCCGCGCTTCTCTCGGACCTCCTGAAACAGGCGCGAGGACATCCCCCCGCCAAGGATCATCGAAAGCACCTGGCTCGCGTAGAAGTCGCGCACGTGATAGGCGCGGCCCTCGAAACCGACGAGGATCTGCGCGTCCATGAGATCGCGCTGCTCGCGGAAATCGCCGCCGATGTAGTTCGCCTGCGTCGGCACCAGCGCTTCCGCGCGCGGACGGAAGCTGCCGAGCCGCTTCTCGACCTCGCGCACGAACGAGTCGTGATCGACGGCGCCCGCCGCAACGACCACCATCCTGTCGGCGCCGTATTGCCGCTCCATGAAGTCGCGCAACTGGCGCGAGCTGAACGATTTCACGGTTTCGGGCGTGCCGAGGATCGAACGCCCGATCGTCTGGTCGCGGAAGGCGGTTTCGGTGAATCGGTCGAAGACGATGTCGTCCGGCGTGTCGTGGGCCGCGCCGATCTCCTGCAGGATGACGTGCTGTTCGCGCTCCAGCTCGTCGGCATCGAAGACGGAGTCGGTGAGGATGTCCGACAGGATGTCGATCGCCAGCGGTACGTCGTTCCTCAGCACGCGGGCGTAGAACGAGGTCGTCTCGACGCTGGTCGCGGCGTTGATCTCACCGCCGACATCCTCGATCTGCGAGGCGATCTCCCAGGCGCTGCGCGACTCCGTGCCCTTGAACGCCATGTGCTCGAGCAGATGGGCGATGCCGTGCTCGTCGGGCCGCTCGTTCCGGGCCCCGGACTTGACCCAGATGCCGAGTGCGACGGTCTCGATGTGCGGTAGGGTCTCGGTGGCGACTGTCATGCCGTTCGACAGACGGCTAACCTCAACACCCATATGCGTCCTCACTCCCGAATGCGCGACGCCGATGCTTAGGCGTGCACGGCGCGGCTGCGCGCACCGATATGATCTTCCACCATTTTCAGGTCTGATGGAAGGACCGTGAACCGCTCCGGCCTTTGCATGAAATCGTCGAGCCATGCAGGAAACGCAGGATCGATTCCGGACGCGGCCTTCACGGCCGCCGGGAACTTCGCCGGGTGGGCCGTGGCGAGCACGATCATCGGCGTCGCCGACTTCGCCTGGCGCCGCGCCACGCCGACCCCTGTCGCCGTGTGCGGATCGAGCAGGTAGCCGCTCTCGCCGAGGACGGTGCGGATCGTTGCGGCGACCTCCTCCTCGCCCGATCGGCCCGCGTCGAACTCGGCGCGGATCGCGGCAAGCGGCGCGGCGTCGATGGTGAAGGAGCCCGACTGCTTCAGCCCGCTCATCCAGCGGTTGACGGAATCGGGATCGCGCCCCGACGCCTCGAACAGGAGCCGCTCGAAGTTGGACGAGATCTGGATGTCCATCGAAGGCGACGTGGTTGCCGTCACGCCGCGCATCTCGTAGCGGCCGGTCGCCAGCGTTCGCGCCAGGATGTCGTTGGCGTTGGTGGCAATCACCAGCCGCTCGATCGGCAGGCCCATCCGCTTTGCCGCGTAGGCCGCGAAGATATCGCCGAAATTGCCGGTGGGCACGGTGAAGGAAACCGGCCGGTCCGGGGCGCCGAGCGCCACCGCCGACGTGAAGTAGTAGACTATCTGGGCCATGATGCGTGCCCAGTTGATCGAGTTCACGCCCGACAGCGCCGTGCCGTCGCGGAATGCGTGATCGTTGAACATGTCCTTCACGAGACCCTGGCAGTCGTCGAAGTTCCCTTCGATCGCCAGGGCATGGACGTTGTTCGCGCCCGACGTCGTCATCTGGCGCTGCTGCACCGGCGAGACGCGACCCTTGGGGAACAGGATGAAGATGTCGGTCCGGTCGCGGCCCGCGAAGGCCTCGATCGCCGCGCCGCCGGTGTCGCCAGAGGTCGCGCCGACGATGGTGGCGCGCCGCCCGCGGGCCGCGAGCACATGGTCCATCAGCCGCGCGATGAGCTGCATCGCCACATCCTTGAAGGCCAGCGTCGGCCCATGGAAGAGTTCAAGGATGAACTCGTTCGCGCCGGTCTGAACCAGCGGACAAACCGCCGGGTGGTTGAAGGTGGCGTAGGCCTCGTCGACGAGGTGCGAGAAGTCGGCATCGGAAATCTCGCCGCCGAGGAAGGGCTTCAGCAGGCGCTTGGCAGCCTGCGCGTAGTCCATGCCGCGCAGAGCCCGGATCTCGTCCTTGCCGAGACTCGGCCAGGTTTCGGGCAGGTACAGGCCGCCGTCGCGGGCGAGCCCGGCGAGGAGCGCGTCGGAGAAACCGAGGGCGGGCGCGCTTCCCCGCGTGCTGATGTATCGCATTGCCACCTGTCCGCCGCGGCTCCTCTGCGCCTCATGCGGTCTTTCAAAAACCGCAATCCTTCGGTCGCTTTCCACGCGCGCGGTTGGTATAGAACAGCTCTTTTGTGTGAGGGAAGTGCGTTTCATGGGGCGTGGGGGTATGGCACGGGCGCAGATCGCCGGAATCGCATTGTTGTCGCTGGGTCTCATCGCCGGCTGCCAGTCCGACAATCCGGACGATGCGCTGGACCTCGCCGCGGGCAACGGCGGCGCGAATGGCGGCCAGAGTGCCCCGATCCGCGAGAGCGAATTGCGCGCCTACTGCCCGTCGGTCATGCTGCGCGAAGGCACCGCCTACTTCAACACCTACGAGCGCGGCGCCAAGGACGACGCCAACCGCATCGTCTATCAGGCGTCGATCGGCGATGTGACGCGCAACTGTTCCTACAGCGGCGCCACGACGACGGTGAACGTCGCGGTCGCCGGTCGCGTCGTGCCGGGTCCGAAGGGCAAGGCGGGTACGGCCACGATGCCGATCCGCATCGTCATGCTGCGTGACGGCCAGGTCGCGTTCTCGCAACTGTTCCAGCATGCCGTCGCGATACCGGACACGATCGGCGCGACGCAATTCGTCTACACGAACAGCTCGATCACCGTACCGAGCGACGCGCGCAACGTCGTGATCTTCGCCGGCTACGACGACGGCACGCCCGCCAAGCGGAACTAGCCCAGGTCTTCGGACCAGCCGGAAAGCGCGGCAAGCACGCCGGGCAGGTCCGACCAGCGCCGTATCACCGTCTCGGCGCCGGCTTCCGTCAGCGCATCCGCGTGCCCGGTCCAGCTGTGGCCGCCGCCGGTGAAGCCGATGACGCGCATGCCCGCCGCTTTCGCCCCCGTGATGCCGTGAACGGAATCCTCGAGCACGAAACATGCACCGGGGTTCGCGCCCATCTTCTCCGCCGCATGCAGGAAGACGTCGGGCGCCGGCTTGGGCCGCATCGTGGCGACTGCGCGGGCAGAAAAGACGTTGCCGGAGAAGAGGGGCAGCAAGCCGGTGCGTCCGAGCATGGCCTCGAGACGCTCGGGCGTCGAGTTCGAGCAGACGCATTTCGGCCCCTTGACCGACATGACGGCAGCACGCGCGCCGTCGATCGCCTGGACCTCGCGGGCCAGCCGTTCATCGAGGATCGCCTTCGAGCGGTCGATGATCGAGGCCTGCAGCGGAACTCCATATTCCTCCTCGACGCGGATTGCCGTTTCCTGGAACGTCAGGCCGGCATAGCGCCGGGTGAAATCCTCGATCTCGATCTCCACGCCTGCGGACGCCAGCAACTCGGTGTCGACGCGAGCCGCAAGCAGCTCGGAATCCACCAGCACGCCGTCGCAGTCGAAGATAACCAGTTCCGGTTCGAGCATCTCAGGACCTTTCAGGGGAGGGGCGCGGCATACACCACGAGCCGCATACGGGCAAATCCGCGCCGGCTTCACCGTAAATTAACGGCGAGCGGTAACCATAACGACCAGTAAAGGCGTAACCCCGTATTTGAGTGATCCATGTCCGCAGTGCGTCTCCTGGACGAGTCTTCGCTTGCCCAAACTCCTGTCCAGGCCGAATGGCGGGACACGATCCTCAAGGGCGACTGTGTCGCGGCGCTGAACCGCCTGCCGGAAAAGTCGGTGGATGCGATCTTCGCCGATCCGCCTTACAATCTTCAGCTCAATGGCGACCTGCTGCGGCCTGACCAGTCGAAGGTCGACGCGGTCGACGATCATTGGGACCAGTTCGAGGATTTCGCGGCCTACGACGCCTTTACCCGCGCCTGGCTGCTTGCCTGCCGCCGCGTTCTGAAGCCGAACGGCACGATCTGGGTAATCGGTTCCTACCACAACATCTTCCGCGTCGGCGCGGCGATGCAGGACCTCGGCTTCTGGCTGCTCAACGACATCGTCTGGCGCAAGACCAACCCGATGCCGAATTTCCGCGGCCGCCGTTTCCAGAATGCTCACGAGACGATGATCTGGGCGTCGCGCGACGCGAAGGCGAAGGGCTACACCTTCAACTACGAAGCGATGAAGGCGGCCAACGACGACACGCAGATGCGTTCCGACTGGCTGTTTCCGATCTGCACCGGTGCCGAGCGTCTCAAGGACGAAAACGGCGACAAGGTGCATCCGACGCAGAAGCCGGAGTCCCTGCTGGCACGCGTCATCCTCTCGTCGACCCGTCCGGGCGACGTGGTGCTCGACCCTTTCTTCGGTACCGGAACCACCGGCGCGGTCGCCAAGCGCCTGGGCCGGCATTTCGTCGGCGTCGAGCGCGAGCAGGTCTATATCGATGCGGCGCGCGAACGCATCGCATCAGTCCGGCCGATGACTGAGGACGCGTTGGCGACAATAACCGGCAAGCGTGCCGAGCCGCGCGTTGCTTTCGTCAGCCTCATCGACGCCGGCCTGATCGCGCCAGGCGCGCTGCTCCATGACGCACGCAAGCGCTGGACGGCGCGCGTGCGCGCTGACGGCACCATAGACGTCGGCGGCGAGGCCGGCTCCATCCACCGCATGGGTGCGGCGGTGCAGGGGCTGGACGCCTGCAACGGCTGGACCTTCTGGCATTACGAACGCGTGGGCGGCCTGATGCCGATCGACGAGCTGCGCAGGATCGCCCGGCTCGGGATGCTCCGCGCCGGGGCCTGAATACCCTTTTAGGGGCAATCGCTTACACGAGGCTGCGGAATCGCCTCCGCAGCCGCTTGAATCACTTTGCCAGCAAGCTGATTCAATCTGTGAGCTCAATGCCGTGGCGTGCGAGATCGGCACGCAAAGTCGGCGCATCGATGAAATGCACGGCCTGCCACCCCGCCTGGCGCGCCCCCTCGACGTTCTTGAGGCTGTCGTCGATGAACAGCGTCGCTGGAGGCTCGAGACCGAAGTCCCGCGCATGCTTCTCGTAGATCGCGCGATCCGGCTTGATCAGCCCGATCTCGCCCGACACCGTCACGCCGCGCGGTTCGTTGAGGAACGGGAACAGCTTGCGCGCATCGACGAAAGTTTCGGCTGAGAAGTTGGTCAGCATCGTCACGTCGCGGCCCTGCCCGATCAGGTCGCGCATGATCGCAACAGAGTCGTCGTATGGGTGCGAGACCATCTCGTGCCAGTGCCGGCGGAAAGCGCGGATGTTCTCCGCCTCGTCCGGATATTGCCCGATCAGCAGGGCTTCGGCGTCGGCGAAGGAGCGGCCGCGATCCTGCTCCAGGTTCCAGTCGTGGGTGCACACATTCTCGAAGAACCATGCGCGGCGCTCCGCATCGGGGATGATGCGGCGGTAGGGGATGTCGGGATCGTAGTGGATCAGGACCTTGCCGATGTCGAACACGATGTGTCTGATTTCGCTCATGGCCGTCCCTTTCGCGTGGCGCCCGGTATGGCCGCCTCGATGACCTTTTTGATCACCGTAGGCAACGCCTCGTCGAGTAAATCCTTTGGCGCAGACCACCAGTGGCCGTCGGGTGCGTCCATGGCGCCGACTTCGGCGCGCCACACCGCGATCTCGAGTTCGAAATGCGTGAACACGTGCGCGGCGCTGCCGGCCATGCGCCAATTGGCAGGAAACGGTGCCGCCTCGACCCCCGTGGCGCCGTCGGCACGTGCAGTCCACGCCGTGCCCGGCACTTCCGTCATCCCGCCGAGCAGGCCCGTCGGCGCCCGACGCCGCAAAAGCACCGCGCCGTCGTCGCGCACCGCCACGAACGCCGCGCCCACGCGCTTCGGCCGCTCCGCCTTCTCGGCCTTGATCGGAAAGCGGGCGGGATCGCCGGTCGCCAATGCGCGGCAGTGCTCGCGCACCGGGCACAGCATGCAGTTCGGCCGGCGCGGCGTGCATATCGTGGCGCCCAGGTCCATCGTCGCCTGGGCGAAGTCACCCGGCCGCTCGGCCGGAACGAGCGCCGCCACACGGTCACGTACCAAGGGTTTGGCCGCGGGAAGGGGTGTCTCGATCGCGTAGAGTCGGGTGACGACGCGCTCGACATTGCCGTCGACGACCGCCTCGGCGCGATCGAAAGCGATGGCCGCGATCGCCGCCGACGTGTATGCGCCCACGCCCGGCAGCGCCCGCAGACGCTCCGCGCTGTCCGGAAACCCGCCTGCGCTTGCCACGGCCTGCGCGGCCAGGTGCAGGTTCCTGGCCCGCGAATAATAGCCCAGCCCGGCCCAGGCCTTCATCACGTCTTCCTGTTGCGCCGCCGCCAGGTCGCCGACGCGCGGCCAGCGCCTGAGGAAATCGCGGAAAAACGGCTTCACCGCCTCGACCGTCGTCTGCTGCAGCATGATTTCCGACAGCCAGACGTGGTATGGATCAGGCATGATGCCACGCTGCCGCTGATCCGGCGGCGTCCGCCACGGCAAGTCGCGGTGGTGGCGGTCGTACCAGTCGAGCAGCGCTTGCGCGATCGGCTGGCGGCTGGCTGTCATCGCGGCGGCTGGCGGCATGGCGCTGTTGTGGCGCGCCGGCGGGCAAAGACAAGGGAGCGCATGAGCGGCCGCATCAACCATCCACAGCCGGTGAGCGATCTCGCCACCGCGATTCTCGATCCGCTGCTGCGCAAGCGGGCGGGCATGAACGTCGCGCTCGTTCAGTCCTGGGACGAGATCGCCGGCCCGCGACTCGCCGGCCTGACGCGGCCGGAGAAAATCCAGTGGCCGCGCCGCGCCTCCGAGGACGATCCGCACCAGCCCGCGACGCTGGTGGTCGCCTGCGCCGGCATGGCGGCTTTGCGCCTGCAGCACGAGACGAGCGAACTGATCGGCCGCGTCAACGGCTTTCTCGGCTACGGAGCCATCGGCCGCATCCGGATCGTGCAGAAGCCGGTCGGCGACGGCCGCAAGTCGCGTCCCGTGCCGCGCCAGCTGACCGAGGTCGAGCAAGCGCGCATCGGCAAGGTAACTGCGGCGATCGAGGATGACGGATTGAAGGAGGCCTTGGTCCGTCTCGGCGCCAGTGTCGCCCGCAAGGCGCGCAGATAATGGTCGTCAGGCTAACGGCATCGTGATTTATGTCGCAGGAGCCGCCTGTTGGATTGGCCCGCGCGATGCCGTAATTGCGCGCCAACTCTCGCCGCGCGGCCTGCTGTTGCCGCACAACCCAGTCGTGCTCCCAGTCGTCCCCAGGTGATTTGCATGGAAATCTCGCTCCCCCGCCGCCAGCTTGTCCTGTCGCTGCTCGCCGTTACGGCCGGCGGTGCACTGCTGGCATCCTGTGGCGAGGATACGCCGCCGCAGACGCCTCCCGGCACGCCGCCGACCACGCCGCCGGCCTCGAAGGTCGACGTGCCGCCGAGCCAGGGGACTGTCGACGTCGCCAAGCTGATGGCCGATGGCGCATTGCCGGAGAAAGTAATCGGCAATGCCGAAGCGCCGGTGACCATCGTCGAATATGCCTCGATGACGTGCCCTCACTGCGCGACGTTCCACGCCGCGACCCTGCCGGCGATCAAGGAAAAGTACATCGACACCGGCAAGGCGCGGCTGATCTTCCGCGAATTCCCGTTCGATCCGCGTGCCGAGGCAGGCTTCATGCTCGCCCGCTGCTCCGAGGCGAACTATTTCGCCATGGTCGACGTGCTGTTCAAGCAGCAGCGCACCTGGGCTTCGGTCGAGAACGCGCGCGATGCGTTGCTGCAGATCGCCCGTCTCGCGGGTTTTTCACAGGAGTCCTTCGAGGCCTGCTTGACCAACCAGAAGCTTCTGGACGACATCAGGGCTGTGCGGGCGCGCGGTGCGAACGATTTCAAGGTCGAGGCGACGCCGACCTTCTTCATCAACGGCGCCAAGTATTCGGGAGCCCTTTCGGTTGACGAGATGTCGGCCATCATCGACAGCAAGCTCTGATCGCGTCGACATCCTCGCCTGGAGGCCCGCGTCCGGGCCTCTGCGCGCCGGCTTCCGGTAGCCCGGTATGAAGTTCAACCGGCTCCGTCTCCTCGGTTTCAAATCTTTCGTCGATCCGGCGGAATTCGTCATCGAGCCTGGCCTGACCGGCGTCGTCGGCCCCAACGGCTGCGGCAAGTCGAACCTCGTCGAAGCCCTGCGCTGGGTGATGGGCGAGAGCTCGTACAAGAACATGCGCGCGTCCGGCATGGACGACGTCATCTTCTCCGGATCTGCGACCCGTCCGTCGCGCAACACCGCGGAAGTCACGCTTTTCCTCAACAACACCGACCGCACCGCCCCGGCCGCCTTCAACGAGGCGGAGGAGCTGCAGGTGTCGCGCCGCATCGAGCGGGAGGCGGGCTCGATCTACCGCATCAATGGCCGCGAGGCGCGGGCCAAGGACGTGCAGCTGCTGTTCGCCGATCAGTCGACGGGGGCGCGTTCGCCGTCGATGGTGGGGCAGGGGCGCATCGGCGAGCTCATCCAGGCGAAGCCGCAGGCGCGCCGGGCGCTGCTCGAGGAGGCGGCGGGGATTTCCGGGCTGCACACTCGCCGCCACGAGGCGGAACTGCGCCTGCGTGCCGCCGAGCAGAACCTCGAGCGCCTGGACGACGTCGTCGGCGAACTACAGGGGCAGATCGAGAGCCTGAAGCGCCAGGCGCGCCAGGCCACACGCTTCAAGAACCTGTCGGCAGAGATTCGCCAGGCCGAGGCCACGCTGCTGCACATCCGCTGGGTCCAGGCAAAGGACGCGGAGGGCGAAGCGCAATCGGAGCTGGCGCGCGCCACCGCCGCCGTCGGCGACCAGGCCTCGCGACAGATGGAGGCGGCGAAGGACCAGGCCGTCGGCGCCAGCAAGCTGCCCGCGCTGCGCGACGCGGAAGCAGCTGCAGCGGCCACGCTTCAGCGCCTGACCATCGCGCGAACCCAGCTCGACGACGAGGCGAAGCGTGTCGGCGCGCGGCTCGCCGAACTCGAGAAGCGCGTCGCCCAGCTGGACGCCGACATGGAGCGAGAGCGGCAGATGCTCGCCGACAACGACGCCATCCTTGCGCGTCTTGCCGCGGAAGAGCGCGAACTGGCTGCCGCGAACGCTGGCGCTGTCGAGGCCGAGACCCGCGCCAGGGCGGCGCTTGCCGACGCGGAAGGCGTCCTGGCCCTGTCGGAGGCGGCGCTGTCGCAGGCGACGGGTGCCCGCGCCGAAGCCGCCGCGGCGCGCGGCCAGGCGGAGCGCGCCCTGCGTGAAGGCAATGAACGTCTCGCCCGCGTGGAGGCCCAGCTGGCATCGGCGGAGCGCGACCTCGCCGACATCGAGAGCCGCATCTCGAAGCTTGCCGATCCGGCCGAGAAGCGCGCCGTGGTCGAAAAGGCGCAAGTCGCGATTTCCGCTGCCGAGCAGGCCACCGCTGCCGCCGAGCGTCGTGTCGCCGAGGCCCGGGCGGCGGAAGCTGCCATGCGCCCCGCGGTGCAGGAGGCGCGGGCAGCGCTGCAGCGTGTGGACACCGAGGCGCGCACGCTCGCCAAGATGCTGAATGCTGGCTCCGGCGGGCTGTTTCCTTCGGTACTGGACAGCATCAAGGTCGAGCGCGGCTACGAGACCGCGCTGGGCGCCGCGGTCGGCGAGGATCTCGACGCGCCGATCGACCGAAAAGCACCGGCGCACTGGGGCGACCCGCCAAGCGCGGCCGACGACGCGGCTTTGCCGTCCGGCGCGCGGCCGCTCATCCATTTCGTCGATGCACCGGCCGAGCTTACCCGGCGGCTGTCGCAGATCGGCGTTGTCGAACCGTCGGACGGTGCGCGTCTGGCGGCCGAACTCAGGCCCGGCCAGCGGCTCGTTACCCGGGATGGCGCGCTGTGGCGCTGGGACGGGTTCGTCGCGAGCGCCGAAGCGCCGACGCCCGCTGCGCTTAGGCTGGCACAGAAGAATCGGCTTGCCGAACTGGAGGCGGAGGCGACCGACGCAACCCGCACCCTGCGCAGCGTCGAAGCCGATCTCGCCGAGGCCGAGAGCGCCGTACGCACTGCGGCCGAAGGGGAGCGCGCCGCCCGCGAGTCCTGGCGCCTGGCGCAGCGCGACATAGGCTCGGCGCGCGAGGAACTCGCCAAGGCCGAGCGCGCCGCCGGTGAGTTCGTCGCGAAGCGCGCCGCGTTGACCGAATCCCGCGCCCGTCTGGCGGAAAGCCGCGACGAGGCTCGAAAGACGCGCGACGCGGCCGCCGGAACGCTCGCCGCGGCACCCGATCTTGCCGAACTGAACCGTGCCGCCGATCGCGTCGCGGCCGAAGTGGCGCGCGACCGCGCATCCCTCGCCGACGCGCGGGCAGCGCACCTTGGCCTGTCGCGCGAGGCCGAGATGCGGCAGCGCCGGCTGTCCGCGATAGCGGGCGAGCGCGAGGGCTGGACCAGCCGTGCCGCCAATGCCGACCGCCAGCTTGCCGCGCTCGCAGGACGCCGCGCGGAAGCCGTCGGCGAACAGGCCTCGCTTGCAGACATGCCGGACGAGATCGATGCGCGCCGGCGCGCGCTGCTGTCGGAACTTGCAAAGGCCGAGGAAGCGCGCAAGCAGGCGGCCGACCGGCTGCAGGAGGCGGAGACGCGTCAGGGGGAGCTCGATCGCGCTGCGACCGCTGCTATCCAGTCGCTGTCGCAGTCGCGCGAAGCGCGGGTCCGCGCCGAAGAGCGGCTTACTGCCTCCGAAGAGCGCCGCAGGGAAGCGGAGCATCGCATCCGCGAGCTGCTCGACGTCGATGCCCATCTCGCGATCCGTCACACCGGGCTCGAACCGGGCGCGACGCTGCCCGATCCACTTGAGGTCGAGCGTCGAGTGGACCGGCTCAGGATCGAACGCGAGAGGCTCGGCGCGGTCAATCTGCGGGCCGAGGCCGAGCAGATCGAGCTCACGGAGCGGCTGGAGACGATCGTCTCCGAGCGCGAGGACGTGATCGACGCGATCCGCAAGTTGAGGCAGGCGATCCAGAGCTTGAATCGCGAGGGTCGCGAGCGGCTTGTCGCCGCCTTCGAGGTCGTGAATGCGCAGTTCAAACGCCTGTTCACGCATCTCTTCGGCGGCGGGACGGCCGAACTTCAGCTGGTCGAGTCCGAAGACCCGCTCGAGGCCGGTCTCGAGATCCTGGCCCGCCCGCCTGGCAAGAAACCGCAGACGATGACGCTGCTATCGGGCGGCGAGCAGGCGCTGACGGCAATGGCCCTGATATTCGCGGTCTTCCTGACCAATCCGGCGCCGATTTGCGTGCTCGACGAGGTCGACGCGCCCCTCGACGACCATAATGTCGAACGCTTCTGCAATCTGATGGACGAGATGGCGAGCTCGACCGAGACGCGCTTCGTCATCATCACGCACAACCCGATCACCATGGCGCGGATGAACCGCCTCTTCGGCGTCACC
The DNA here is from genome assembly GCA_023457435.1 of Pseudomonadota bacterium. Lineage (GTDB taxonomy): Bacteria > Pseudomonadota > Alphaproteobacteria > Rhizobiales > Rhizobiaceae > RCIO01. The sequence goes on along the minus strand of JAEWLS010000048.1, from coordinate 121,346 downwards.
ATGGCCGAGCAGGGCGTTAGCCAGCTCGTCTCCGTAGACCTGCAGACAGCCGAGCGCCTGCGGGAGGCTAGCTAGTCTAATAGCTCCTCCCGTCGACCGCGATGCGTTCGACCTTGCCGAGGTCGATCTCCTCGATGCACCGCAGATTGACGGCGGCAGTCCTGTTGCCCGCGGGGTCGGTGCCGAACCCGAACGGCGCGCAGCCGCAGGTCGGGCAGAAATGGTGATCGATGACATGCCTGTTGAACCGGTAGGTGGCGAGGTCCGCCTCCGGCGTCGTCAGCTTCAAAGCATCGCGCCCGATGAAGACGAGCAGATAGCCCTTCCGCTGGCAGTGCGAGCAGTTGCACTCGTGCGCGCTCGAAATGTCCAGCTCGGCCTCGAAGGCGATCTTGCCGCAGTGACAGCTGCCTCTGTGTATCATTCCCGCTACTCCGCCCACACGGCCAGCTCGTTTCCGGCCGGGTCTGTGAAGTGAAAACGCCTACCGCCGGGGAACGCATAGATCGGCCGCACGATCTTGCCGCCGGCTTCCTCAACCGCCTTGAGCGCCCGTTCGAGGTCCGTGGAGAACAAGACGGGCAGCGGCTTTGCCGGGCTATCGCTTTGAAAGCCTCCGTCGAGACCTTCCTCGAAGGCGGAGTAACTCGGCCCGTAATCGGTAAAACTCCACCTGAACGCAGCGCTGTAGAATGACTTCACGCTGTCGAGCGTGCCTCCCGCGGCCTGCATTTCGAGGTAATCGAGCTTTCCGTCTTCACGCATTGTCGCACCCAATCGTTCCGTTTATGTTCTCATTGCCTCGCGTGCGAGTCAACGCCGTATCGCGCCTGCCTCGACAACAATCGATTGAGGTCGCGGATCGCTTTGGGCGTGCCTTGCGTTTCGCGCCTTCGCGGCCTATCCGCCGAAGAAATGCCGCGCCGGCGATGCGCAGGAGGTTCCCGATGGGCAAGTGGGTGTACAGCTTCGGCGGCGGTGGCGCCGAAGGGAGTTCTTCAGATCGCAATTTGCTGGGTGGCAAGGGCGCCAATCTCGCCGAGATGTGCAGCCTGGGGCTTCCTGTGCCGCCAGGGTTCACGATCACTACGGAAGTCTGCAGCGCCTACTATGCCAACGAGCGCGAGTTCCCCTCCGATCTGAGACGCGAGGTGGACGCGGCGCTGGCGCGTGTCGGCGAAATCGCGGGGGGACGATTTGGCGACCCGGCCAAACTGATGCTCGTGTCGGTTCGCTCCGGAGCGCGCGCGTCCATGCCCGGGATGATGGATACGGTGCTCAACCTGGGGCTCAACGACGAGACGGTGCTGGCGCTGGCACAGGCTTCGGGCGACGAGCGTTTCGCCTACGACAGCTACCGCCGCTTTATCCAGATGTACTGCGACGTCGTGCTCGACCTCGATCACGAAATCTTCGAGGAAATTCTCGAGGATGCGAAGGCGCAGCTCGGCGTCGAGCTGGACACCGAGCTGTCCGCGGCGGATTGGAAGAAGGTCATCGGCCGTTACAAGGCGCGCATCGAGGACGAGCTTGGCCGGCCGTTCCCGCAGGACCCGCACGAGCAGCTGTGGGGCGCCATCGGCGCCGTGTTCGCCAGCTGGATGAACGCCCGCGCCGTGACCTACCGCCGGCTGCATTCGATCCCGGAAAGCTGGGGCACCGCGGTCAATGTCCAGGCCATGGTCTTCGGCAATCTCGGCGACACCTCGGCCACCGGCGTTGCGTTCACGCGCAACCCCTCGACAGGCGAAAAGGCGCTCTACGGCGAGTTCCTGATCAATGCGCAGGGAGAGGACGTTGTCGCCGGCATCCGCACCCCGCAGAACATCACCGAGACGGCCCGTATCGCCGCCGGTTCGGATCGTCCTTCCCTCGAAAGCGCCATGCCGGACGCCTTTCGAGACCTCGTCGATATCGCCGGCAGGCTCGAGAACCACTACCGCGACATGCAGGATCTCGAGTTCACCATTGAGCGCGGCAAGCTCTGGATGCTGCAGACCCGTTCCGGGAAGCGCACGGCCCGCGCCGCCCTCAAGATCGCCGTCGAACTGGCTGGCGAGGGCCTGATCACGCGGCCGGAGGCGGTGTCGCGCATCGATGCCGCGTCGCTCGATCAGCTCCTGCATCCGACCATCGATCCGCGTGCCGAACGCAAGATCATCGCTTCCGGCCTGCCTGCTTCCCCGGGAGCTGCCACAGGCGAGATCGTCTTCTCGTCGGAGGATGCCGAGGACGCGAAAAGTCATGGCCGGAAGGTCATCCTCGTTCGCGTCGAGACCAGCCCGGAAGACATCCACGGCATGCACGCCGCGGAAGGAATCCTGACCACGCGCGGCGGCATGACGAGCCATGCCGCCGTCGTGGCGCGCGGCATGGGCAAGCCTTGCGTCTCCGGCGCCGGCGGCGTGCGGGTCGACTATCGTGCGGGCACGCTCGTCGCTGCCGGGCGCACGCTGAGGAAGGGCGACGTGATCACGCTGGATGGGGCGAGCGGGCAGGTCCTGCTCGGCTCTGTTCCGATGCTGCAACCCGAGCTTTCGGGCGACTTCGCCGCGATCATGGGGTGGGCCGACGGTGCGCGGCGGATGAAGGTGCGCGCCAATGCCGAGACCCCGGCCGACGCGCGCATGGCGCGCTCCTTCGGCGCCGAGGGCATCGGCCTGTGCCGCACCGAACACATGTTCTTCGACGAGGAGCGGATCGTCGCGGTGCGCGAGATGATCCTCGCGGACAATGAAGGCGGCCGCCGCAGCGCGCTCGCCAAGCTTCTGCCCATGCAGCGTTCCGATTTCGCCGAGCTCTTCGAGATCATGGCCGGGCTGCCGGTGACGATCCGGCTGCTGGATCCGCCGCTGCACGAGTTCCTGCCGCATGGCGATGCCGAAATCGCCGAGGTGGCCGCCGCGATGGGCGTTCCTGCCGAGAAGCTGCGCCAGCGCACAGAGGCTCTGCACGAGTTCAACCCGATGCTCGGCCATCGCGGCTGCCGGCTTGCCGTTTCCTATCCCGAGATCGCCGAGATGCAGGCCCGCGCCATCTTCGAGGCGGCGGTCGAGGCGGCGCAGCGCACTGGCAAGCCCGTCGTTCCCGAAGTGATGATCCCGCTCGTCGGCCTCAAGGAGGAGCTGGACTTCGTCAAGACCCGGATAGACCAGGTGGCCAGGGCCGTGATGAAGGAGAAGAAGGTCGAGATCGAGTATCTCGTCGGCACGATGATCGAACTGCCGCGTGCCGCGCTGCGTGCCGACACGATCGCCGAGAGCGCCGAATTCTTCTCGTTCGGCACGAACGACCTGACGCAGACGACCTTCGGCATCTCGCGCGACGACGCGGCGAGTTTCCTCGAGACCTATCGTCAGAAGGGTCTGATCGAGAAGGACCCGTTCGTGTCGATCGATGTCGACGGGGTTGGCGCCCTCGTCGAGATCGGCTGCGACAAGGGCCGCAAGACGCGCCCCGACATCAAGCTCGGCATCTGCGGGGAGCACGGTGGCGACCCCGCCTCGATCGCCTTCTGCGAGAAGGTCGGGCTCGACTATGTATCCTGCTCGCCCTTTCGCGTGCCAATCGCGCGGCTCGCTGCCGCACAGGCGGCCATCGGCAGGTAGCCGGCATTGACTTGGCGCGGCGGTTTGGACATCACCGCGCCATGACCGTCGAACGCCCGGGCGAAGCTGGATTGAGGGACGTGCTGTTCCTTTCCAACGGGCACGGCGAGGACCTTATCGCTGGCCGCATCCTGGACGAATTGCGGGCATTGCGCCCGGAATTGACCATCGATGCCTGGCCCATGGTCGGTCGCGGCTCGGCCTACCTCTCGCGCGGAATCCCGACCGGCGGCGAGCCGAACCTGCTCCCGTCCGAAGGTTTCGCGCTGGCGAGCTGGAAGCTGCTGCTGCGCGACCTGTCAGAAGGCTGGATCGGCATGTACTGGCGGCAGTTCCGCCATGCCCGCCGGCTGCGCGGCCGATACCGCTTCATGGTCGCGGTCGGCGATATCGTGCCTCTGCTTTCGGGCGTGCTGTCGAAGACGCCCTTCGTGTTCGTCGGATGCGCCAAGACCGCCTACTACAACTGGTGGTACGATTATAACCCATTGGAGCGGCGGCTGATGCGCAGCGCCCGCGCGGTGTATCCGCGCGACAGCTATACGGCGCGAGATCTGTCGGGCCGCGGCATCGAGATCCACGACTTCGGCAATCCGATGATGGATCGGCTCGAGCCGACCGGCGACCGGCTTGGTGTAGAGGAGGATGCCGCAGTCATCGGCATGCTCGCCGGCACCCGCTCGGATGCCGAGACGAATTTCCTCGACCTGCTCCAGGCGGCGGCCGCGATGACGCGGATGCATAGGCGCCCGGAGCGGCTTCGTATCGTTTTCGCGGCGCGGCCGGAGTTCGACGCGCAGGCCATGGCAGCGCGTGTTTCTCCAGACCAATGGCATGACATCGCGGTTCGGCCTAAACCTGTCGTCATGCGGCTGACGGCACGAAACGGCGCGCAGGTCCTTGTCGCAAAGGACCGTTTCGCCGACGTGCTGCAGATTTCCGACGTCGTTGTTGGCATGGCCGGTACGGCAAACGAGCAGGCCGTCGGGCTTGGCAAGCCGCTGGTCACGGCGCCGTCGTCCGGTGTTCAGGGCCCGGCCTTCGTGCGCATGAAGATGCAGTTCTTCGGCGAGTCGGCGGTGGCCGTTCCCCGCGACCCGGACGCCATTGCGCGGGCGGCGCTCGACATCCTGGCCGACCCGGCACGGGCGGCGCGCATGGGCGCGGTCGGCCGCGAGCGCATGGGACCGCCCGGAGCAAGCCGCGCCATCGCCGCCGAGATCGCCGCCATGATCGCAGGGGAAGCTGCGTGACCGCGCCGCGTATCAGCGTCGTCATCACCGTGCACAACGCGGCGCGCGTGATCGGCGCGACATTGCGCGGCATCATGGCCCAGCCGGAGTATGCGACGGGAGACATGCAGATCGTCGTGGTCGACGATCGCAGTACCGACGGCACCGCCAGTGCTGCGCTTGCGGAAGGTCTGCCGGAAACCTCGCTGATCCGCATCGAGACGGCTGGAACCCGCGGGTTGACGACGCGCCAGGAAGCACTCGAGCGCGGCATCCTGGAAGCACGCGGCGAGGCAGTGCTGATCGTCGACGACGACGCGGTCGTTGCGCCGGATTGGGCGGCGAGCATGGCAGAGCCGATACTTTCCGGCCGCGCCGATGCTGTCGCAGGTCCGGTTCACTATCGCAACGGCTGGTTGGGGCGCTGGCAGAGCGTCGACGTGGCATTCTACCTGATGGTGTGCAAGGTGCTGAATGCGCTGGGCCTTGCATCGGGCGCGCTGTTCACCAACTTCGCGTTCCGCCGCGAGTTCTACGCCCGTACGGGCGGGTTCCCGAAAATCGGCTTCACGCTGACCGAAGACCTCGCCTACGCCCGTGCCTTGCACCGTGCCGGCGCGCGCATCGTTTTCGGCGCCGCCGGACCGGCCGAGTTCGACGCCTGCGAATCCTGGACGGCGCTGATCCGCCGGGCCAAGCGCATCAGCGCCGGCGGAAGCTCGCTTTTAGCCGCCGTGCTGGGTATCTGGATGGTTCTTTTCGTGGCGCTGGGCGTGGCCGGGCTTCTGTTCGGCGGCGTCTTCGCCTGGCTGTTTCTCGCACGCTGGGCAGCCGGGGCGGTCTTCACCGTTGCGGCTGTGGCGCGAGTCGGGCGCGGCCGGCTTTGGCCGCTCGCCCTCCTTTACGATCCGCTGACAATCGCTATCGGCGTGATGGTCATGGTTGGGCTGGCGCGCGACGGGAAGGTCGAATGGGGCGGCGTAAACTATGCACGCTGATCCACAGGTGGATTGTGAGAAGCCGGCCGCGCTACAATATAAAGAAAAGAGCTTCCCGACGGGACGGACTGAATTGAAGCAGGCGAGTGCCGAACAGCAGATCGTATTCACGGTCAACGGCCCCGGCGAGGTGGCGAGCTGGCTGACGCCGCTCGTCGGCGAGCTGAAGCGCGTGCGCCCGGACCTCTACGTCTCGGTGGCGCTGGTGCCGTGCGTTTTTTCGAGCGGCGGCGAGACGGCCGTCGCGAAGTCCCTGCCGCAGGTCGATGCGGTCTGCTCGGTCCAGGATTCCTGGGCCTTCAGCCTGAAGGGCAAGCTGCCCGCAGGATTCCGCGAGGATCTGCCGGGCATCGTCTTCCATCTCGGCGGCGACCCGTTTTTCTCGCAGACCTTCGCCAAGCGGATGCATCTGCCGGCGCTGGCCTACATCGAGCGGAAGATCTCGGTGCAATGGATGTACGATCGGGTCTTCTACTCCGGCTTCGACCATATCCCTTCAAAGCAGCTGAAGCCAAACGACAAGGTCATTGGCGAGATGATCGTCGATGCGGCTGTAGCACGCACGCCGAACCGCAGGGCGGCGCGTGGGGAACGCGTGACGATCGGGCTCTATCCCGGCAGTCGCGACTACATGGTCAAGTATCTGCTGCCGTTCTACGCGATCGTCGTCGACCGGTTGGCGAAACAGATGCCCAACCTCGACTGGGTCATCGCCAAGGCCGGTTTCCTGCCGCTCGACGCCTTCAGGAGCCTGGAAAACGTCGATGACGGGCGCGCAATGGCGGGTGTCGGCGTTCGCATGATCGAGCGCGACGGTGCGACGTTCATGGTCACGCCCGGCGGCGTCGAGATGCTGCTGACAGATAATGGCGAGGTTGCCGCGCGCTCGGACGTCGTCGTCACCCTGCCAGGGACGAATACGGCGGAGTTGGCCGCGCTCGGGGTGCCGATGGTCATGGTCCTGCCGACATGGTCGGTGGAGATAACGCCGTTGCCGGGACTGGGCGGACATCTGGCGCGTATTCCGGTGATCGGCCTGTGGCTGAAGCGCAAGGCGGCCGCGGCAGCCATCAGCCGCTACAAGTTCTTCACCCACCCGAACCGGCGCGCCGACAAGCTGCTGGTGCCCGAACTCGTCGGCGAGGTGACCCCCGACGAACTCGAAACCGCGCTCGACAGTCTTATCCGCTCCGATACGTCGCAGCTGGAGAGGGATCTGCGCGCTACCATGGGCGCGCCGGGCGCGGCCAGGCGGCTGGCCGGCGAGATTGTCGACTACCTCGAGCAGCAGTCGGAGGTGGTTCATGCCGTTGCGCCCGCACGCTGACTGCCTCGAACTGGCAGGGGCATAGCTTCTTGGACCTCAGGAGCTTCACCTGGCTGTGGCGCGAGCTTTGGGCGCGTCGTGCGACGTTTTCGCTAGCACTGCTGTGCACGTTGGCGTCGACGGGCCTCTACGTCCTGTTGCCGCTATGGGCGTCGAAGCTCGTCCGCGAGGTGTTTGTAACGGCCGATCTGGCCGGACTCGCATCGTACATCCTGCTCGGCCTGGCGCTGTTTTTCAGCGCGACGCTCCTTGGCTTCGGCCGCATGTATCTGATGACGCGCCTGAGTTTCATCATCACGGCTGACATGCGCACGAAGCTGTTTCAGCGCATCCTGCACGTCCAGCCGCGGCGCGTCGCCGGCGCGGGCGGCGGGCAGCTCATGTCGAGCTTTTCCAACGATCTCACGACGTTCCAGGAAGCGCTGACGCGCGTGATCGTGAACTTCGCACCGGCGGTCATCATGGTCGCGGTGTTCTCGGTCGCCATGGCATGGCATAGCTGGATATTGTTCATCTGCACCGCCGTGCTGATCAGCCCGCTGGCCTTCGTCACCTCTTATTTCGGCCGTCGCCTCCACGGCGCCTCGCACGGGACGCAGGATTCGCTGGCTGCGCTCATCGGCCAGTTCGACGAGATGCTGACCGGGCTGAAGGACATCAAGTCTTTCAACCGTGAAGCCACCGTTGAGGAAAAGTTCCGCGAGCTGAATGGCACGACCCTGGCCAACCAGCTTCGCCGCGAAGGGTTCGACGCCTTTCACCCCGTGGGCGTGTCGTTGGCTGCGGGTGTAGGCGTCGGCGGGATGATCATGGTCGCGGTCTACCTGCTTTCGAACGGTTACATCGACGCCGGCCGGCTGACCGCTTTCCTCGTTTGCGTCGGCATGGCGTATGCCCCGCTGCAGGAAGCAAGCCACCTGACCGGACGCGTCATTCAGCTTGGCGTGCTTCTCGACCGGCTGAAACGCATCCTCGACCTGCCCGTCGAGCGCGGCGGCACGGGTGGACTGCAGGGCAGGCCCGTCAGCGGGGCGATACGCTTCGAGAACGTTGGTTTTGCCTACGAACCTGGTTCATTTGCGCTTGCGGACTTCAACCTCGATATCGGGGCAGGGCAGAAGATTGCCCTGGTCGGACCGAGCGGCGGCGGAAAATCGACGATAGTGGACCTCGTGCCGCGTTTCCTGGAGCCGGAAACCGGGCGCCTTACGATGGACGGGGTCGATATCGCCACGCTCCCCCTTGATCAGCTCCGCCGGCAGATCGGCATCGTTTTCCAGCAGCCGGTGCTCTTCGCCACGAGCATTCTGGAAAACATCCGCTTCGGCGACCCGTCAGCCACGCGCGCAGACTGCATTCGCGCCGCCGAGGCCGCCCATGTCGACGACTTCGTGCGGCGCCTGCCGGGCGGCTATGACGCGGAGTTGACGCCCGGAGGCCGCAATCTGTCGGTGGGCCAGCGCCAGCGCATCGCCATTGCCCGCGTGCTGCTTCGCAATCCGCGCATCCTGCTGCTCGACGAGCCGACCTCGGCGCTGGACGCGGAATCTGAGGAACTTGTCCGCGATGCGCTGGAGCGCGCATCGGAGGGACGCACCGCAATCATCGTCGCGCACCGGCTGAGCACGATCCGCAGCGCCGACCGCATCGTGGTGATCGAGCGCGGGCGTATCGTCGAGCAGGGCACGCATCGCGACCTCATGCGCCGTGACGGTCTCTATCGCCGTCTCAACAGCCGCCAGCCGGCTGCGGACGTCGAGGCGTGACCAGCGCGCGCAGGCCGCGCGTCGTGCATCTTCTGCCCTGCCTTTATCTGGGCGGCGCCGAGCAGCATGTGCTCCGGCTGATCCAGGGGATGTCCGACGGCTACGATTTTGCGCTCGTCGCCCCCGACGGACCGGGCGACGTGCTTTTCGACGCGCAAGGCGTGCCGCGGCGGAAGTTCCGTCGCCTCGAGCCTGACGTGCTGACAGGCTGGTCATCGGTGCGGGCAGCGCTTGCCGCCGAAGCTGCCGTCGCACGCGTCGACGTCGTTCATGTCCATCTCGAAACCGGGCTGCTGTGGTTCGCCAGAAAGCTGCTGCCGCAAGCTGCGCGCGTCTACACGGCGCACGGCATCGTCCACATGGAGGCGATGAAGTATTTCCTGACCTCGCGCACCGTGAACCGGTGGGCCGATCTTGTCTGCACCGTATCGCAGCATGACCTCGACAAATTCGCGTCCTGGGGTACGGACGCAGAGAAGCTGCGTCTGCTCGGCAACGGCGTCGCGACGCCCGTCGCGACCGAAGCCGGCACGCGCGAGATGGCCGAGCGCCTCGGCGTCGAGCCGGGGCGCCACGTGGTGATCGGGTCTCTCTCGCGTCTGGAGCAGGAGAAGGGCCTCGACCTGCTCATCCGCGCCGTCGCCGGGATCGCACCGCAGCTGCCGCATATCCGGCTCATGATCGCGGGCTCGGGCCATCACGAAGCGCGCCTGCGATCGCTCATCGACGCCCTGGGCGTGGCGGACCAGGTGAAGCTGATCGGTTTCACCGCCAGCGTCGGCGACTTCCTCGGCTGCCTGGACGTCTACGTACAGCCGTCGCGAGTCGAGGCTTTCGGTCTCGCAGTCACTGAGGCCATGGCGATGGGCGTGCCGCAGGTCGTCACGCGAGTTGGAGGGCTGCCTGAGCAGGTAGTCGACGGTGAGACGGGTTTCGTCGTCCCGCCGGAAGATGTCGAGGCGCTGGCCGCTGCATTGCGCAGGCTCGCGGCGGAACCGGCGTTGCGCGGGGAGATGCGCAGTGCCGCGCGGAAGCGCCATGCCGAACGGTTCAGCCTCGACCGGCTGTTCGGGAGCATGGACACCGTCTACCGCGAAGCGATCGGCATCGCAGCCCAGCGCAACGTCTGATCAGGCGGCTTCTCGCCACCGTTCCATCACATCGGCAAACGCCGGCGCAAGCCGTGCGATGGGCGATGTGGATGTCTCCGCCGGTTCGATCGAAACCGCGCCGCTCGATGGCCGCGTCACGATCAACAGCTGCCGCTCGGGACCGTCCCCTACGGTGACGGCGGCCACGTAGTCCTCGCCGCCCGCGGCTGCCACGTGGATGTCGAACAGGAGCTTCGCTCCGGCCTCGTCAAGCGCCGTTCCGAAGTCGGCTTCAGCGGATCCGGATGTCTGCAGAGCCAGCTCCAGCCCGAGCGCTTCGAGCGAGACCGGAGAACTTTCGTCGCCATTGAGTGCTGGCACGGACATGTAACACCTCGATCGTGATGCACCCCGCCCGCGCATTAGATTCGATGGCAGCGTGGCTGAAATGCGGCGGTGCAAGCTCTGGACTTCCGCCCGCGGCAGAGCGGATAGTGCGGACAGATCGGGAGGTTCAAGCATGCTAGGTCTCATGCAGCAGTGGCCGCTGCTCTGTCACAAGCTCATCGACCATGCGGCTATCCAGCATGGCGGACGCGAGATCGTCAGCCGGTCCGTCGAAGGGCCGATCGTTCGCACCACCTATGCGGACGTCCGCGGCCGTTCGCTGCGGGTCGCGCAGCGCCTCGAGCGGGACGGTTTCAAGCGGGGCGACCGCATCGGCACGCTGGCGTGGAATTCCGCCCGGCACCTGGAAACCTGGTACGGCATCATGGGCATGGGCGGCGTCTATCACACGCTCAATCCCCGTCTTTTCCCGGACCAGATCGCCTGGATCATGAACCACGCCGAGGACCGGGCGCTCTTCGTCGACCTGACTTTCCTGCCATTGGTCGCGAGGATCGCGCCGCAAGTTGCGTCGCTAAGCAAGGTGATCGTGCTGACCGACGCCGCGCACATGCCGGCGGATGTTCCGGCAGGGGCGGTATCGTACGAGGAATGGCTCGCCGAGGCAGACGGCGATTTCGCCTGGCGCGAGGTCGACGAGAACGACGCCTGCGGAATGTGCTACACCTCCGGCACCACTGGCGACCCGAAGGGCGTACTTTATTCGCATCGGTCCAACGTCCTGCACGCCATGATAGCGGCGCTGCCTGACGCCATGGGCGTTTCTTCGCGCGACACGATCCTCCCGGTCGTCCCGATGTTCCACGCCAATGCGTGGGGCTTGGCGCAAAGCGGCCCGATGGTGGGAGCCAAGCTGGTCATGCCCGGCGGCAAGATGGACGGACCGTCGATCTACGAACTCCTCGACAGCGAGAAGGTAACCTTCACGGCAGCCGTTCCGACCGTGTGGCTTATGCTCCTCCAGTATCTCGAGGAAACCGGCAAGAAGCTGCCATATCTCAAGAAGGTGGTCATCGGCGGGTCGGCATGTCCGCGAGCCATGACGAAGAAGTTTCAGGAAAACTACGACGTCGAGGTCATTCACGCCTGGGGGATGACCGAGATGAGCCCGCTTGGTTCGCTGGGCACGATGAAGCCGGAAACCGCCGGGATGACTGGCGACGCAAAGCTTGACGTGCAGGAAAAGCAGGGCGCGGCACCGTTCGGCGTCGAAATGAAGGTCACCGACGACGAGAACAGGGCTCTGCCGTGGGACGGCAAGACATTCGGCAGGCTCAAGGTGCGCGGACCGGCGGTTGCCTCGGCCTACTACGGCGGGGCGGGGGGCGAGCAGTTCGACGCTGACGGTTGGTTCGACACCGGGGACGTCGCCCATATCGACGCCGATGGCTACATGCAGATCACCGACCGCGCCAAGGATGTCATCAAATCAGGCGGCGAGTGGATCTCGACGATAGCGCTCGAGAATTTGGCGGTGGGTCATCCGGAAATCGCCGAAGCGGCGGCAATCGGCGTGAGCCACCCGAAATGGGACGAGCGGCCGCTGTTGGTTGCGGTCGCCAAGCCCGGCTGCAACCCGACCAAGGACGACGTCCTGTCCTTCATGGATGGAAAGATCGCCAAGTGGTGGTTGCCGGACGACGTCGTCTTCGTGCCCGAGATCCCTCATACTGCAACCGGCAAGATTCAGAAATCGGCGCTGCGCGATACCTTCAAGGACCATCGTCTACCGACGGCCTGAGCGGATTTTGACCGTCCGCATTCGACCCGCTACAGAGCAAGCGGGCAGGGTGCGGCGCGTCGGTTTGGCATGGATATCGTCTTCGAAAGGCGCAGTTCGGCGTCGGCGCGGTGGTCGTGGCGCTTCGCGGCGTTTTCCGCCGCGCTGCTGCTGACGGCTACAGCAGGTCACCGCTTCGGAGCCGTCGAGACGATCCCGTTCTTCTGGCTGCTCGGATTGATCGCAGCTCTCGCCGTGCTGGCGCTGCTGCTCGCTGTCGTCGGCTTCGTGCAGCTATGGCGCAACGGAGACAAGGGCGGCCGCGCGTCCACGAGGGCTACGTTCCTCGCCGTTCTGGTGCTGCTTCCGTTCGGCTATGCCGGGTTTCTCGGCTACACGCTGCCGCGCCTCACCCAGGTCTCGACCGACACCGACCGGCAGCCGCAGTTCCTGATGGCCCCGCTGGTGCGTCGACCCGACATGAACCCCATATTGCCGATGACGCCGCAGCAGGCGGCACTCCAGGCTGCTGCCTATCCGGCGGTCACCGGGCGGCGCTACACGCAGCCGGTGGACCGGCTCGACGAGATCATCGGCGCCGTACTCGCCCAGCTCGGCTGGACGGTCGTCTATCACATTGCGCCTCAGGCCGAGACGATCGAGAACGAGATGGAGGTGGTCGCGCTGTCGCCGGTCGTCGGGTTCGTCTCGGACGTCGTGATCCGCATCACCGAAGAGGACGAAACGAGCTACGTCGACATGCGATCCGTCTCGCGCTACGGCATACACGACGTCGGCGACAATGCGGCCAAGGCCATCCGCTTTTTCGCGGCGCTGGATGCCGAAGTCGCCCTACGCAACACCCCGATCAACGTCGAGAACTAGGCCGAAAAGATACCGTCGATGGCGACATCGCGCTCGGCTTCAGCCGCGCCGCGGGCGACTAGGTCTTCGAGATGCGCCAGGACTGAGAGCGCTGCGGCGGGGTGCAGGCGCGGATCGGTTTCTCGATAGATCGCCTTGACGATGTCGGCCACGGTGCGGTCGCCTGAGCGCAGCCGCTCCAGGATTGCGCGCTCGCGCATCTTCCGGTGACCCTTCAGCCCACGCATGAAGGCTGCAGGATCCTCGATGGGGCCGCCATGGCCTGGCAGGAGGCGTCGGTCGTTCCGGGCGATCAGCTTGTCGAGCGAAGCCATATAGTCGCTCATCGCGCCGCCGGGCGGCGCCACGATTGTGGTCGACCAAGCCATGACGTGGTCGCCGGCGAAAGTGACGCCCGTGCCTTCCAGCGCATAGGCATGGTGGTTGGCCGCATGCCCGGGCGTATGGATCGCCGTGAGGCGCCAGCCGTCGCCGTCGATCGACGCGCCATCCGCCAGCGCTATGTCGGGGCGGAACGCGACATCGTTGGCGGCATCGAGCGCCGGCGGCTGTTCGCCGATGCGCAGCGGCCGTGCGTCGCGCTGCGGCCCTTCCGCCACGGTCACCGCGCCCGTCGCCGCCTTGAGCCGGGCCGCCAGAGGGGAATGGTCGCGATGCGTGTGGGTCAGGAAGATGTGGCTGATGGGCCGCCCGTCTGCTGCCTTCAGGAGCGCGGCCAGATGCGCATCGTCCTCCGGCCCTGGATCGATGATCGCCAGCGTATCCTTGCCGACGATATAGCTGTTGGTGCCGTGAAAGGTGAACGGGCTGGGATTGTTGACCGTCAGCCGCCGCACGCCGGGGGCGACCTCGACTGGCGTGCCGTAGGCAGGCAGGAAATTCATGTCGAAGGTGAGCGTCATCGTTGCCGGAGGTGGGAGAGGGCGTTGCCGCTTAACATGGAACGACATATACCGAAACCGAAACGCGGGCGCGTCGCCCGCCGGCCGAGAGGGAATCATGGCAGCTGCCGTCACCTATCCGTTCGTTTCTCAGGCACTGCCCGCGAATCGCATCGCGCGTCTCGCCACGCAGGCTGCGCTCGTTATCGGCGGCGCCATGCTGTTGACCCTGTCGGCAAAGACGAAGGTCGTGCTCGGCCCGGTCGACATGTCGCTGCAGACTCTCGCCGTGATGCTGATCGCAGCGACCTTCGGCATGCGCCTCGGCATCGCGACGCTGCTCCTCTATATGGCTGAAGGCCTGTACGGCCTGCCGGTGTTCCAGGGCACGCCCGAGCGTGGTCTTGGCCTCGCTTACATGATGGGCACGACCGGTGGTTATCTCGCGGGCTTCGTCGCCGTTGCTGCGATCGTCGGCTGGGCCGCCGACCGCGGCATCGACCGCACCTTCTTCCGCTTCCTCGGAGTGCTGCTGGTGGCCGAGGTCGTCATGCTTGCCATGGGATATGCCTGGCTTGCCGGAATCGTCGGGGCTGAGGCCGCCTGGACCGCCGGCGTCGTGCCTTTCATCGTCCCGGATCTCGTCAAGATCGGCCTTGCTGCAGCCATCATGCCGGCGGCGTGGGCGCTTCGCCGCGGCTGATCGCTGCAGGTCCAGTCACTGAAGAGGCCGCGCCGAAAGCGCGGCCTTTTTTCTTTCGGAATGGCGTTCCCGAAATTGGCGCGGCTGAGCAATGCCTTGCCGCGAGCGAGGCGCGGTTTGGCACCCTGCGCCTTCGTGGGCAGTGGCTGACTTGCTATGTCGGGTGCATCTCGCGGGACGTGCACAATCGCGCGCCGTCCGCATTTCGCGTTTGGACTTCGCAGCATGGCCGCCCAGCTCACGCATCTCGATCGCCTCGAAGCCGAGTCGATCCACATCTTCCGTGAGGTGGTGGCGACCTTCTCCAATCCGGTATTCCTGTATTCGGTCGGCAAGGATTCGGCGGTGCTGATGCACCTTGCCGTCAAGGCGTTCGCACCGGCCCGGCCGCCTTTTCCGTTCCTTCACGTCGACACGACGTGGAAGTTCCGTGAAATGATCGCCTTCCGCGACCGGATGGCTGCGGAGTTCGGCTTCCAGCTCCTCGTCCAGACCAACGAGGAGGGGGTCCGGGACGGGATCAATCCGTTCGATCACGGCTCCAACGTCCATACGCACGTGATGAAGACGGTGGCGCTGAGACAGGCGCTCGACAAGTATCGCTTCGACGCAGCTTTCGGCGGGGCGCGGCGCGACGAGGAAAAAAGCCGCGCCAAGGAGCGCATTTTCTCGTTCCGCGATGCCGCCCATGGCTGGGACCCGAAGAACCAGCGTCCGGAAATGTGGAAGACCTACAACACCCGCGTTTCCCCGGGCGAGTCGATCCGCGTCTTCCCGCTGTCGAACTGGACCGAACTCGACATCTGGCAATACATCCGCCGCGAGCAGATTCCGATCGTGCCACTCTACTTCGCCAAGCGGCGGCCGGTCGTCGAGCGCAACGGCATGCTGATCATGGTCGACGACGAGCGGATGCGCCTCCTGCCTGGCGAGGTCGTTCGCGAGCGGCTGGTGCGCTTCCGCACGCTCGGCTGCTACCCGCTGACGGGCGCCATCGAATCCGACGCCGATACGCTCGACGGCATCGTCGAAGAGATGCTGACGTCCAGAACCTCCGAGCGCCAAGGACGGCTCATCGACCGCGACGAGTCGGGCTCCATGGAGAAGAAGAAGCGCGAGGGGTACTTCTGATGGCGCTTCCGGCCGAGAAGGTGACCGAACGGCTCGATGTCGCCGCGGTGCTCGACGAGCACGACCGGCGCTCGTTCATGCGTTTCCTGACCTGTGGGTCCGTCGACGACGGCAAGTCGACCCTGATAGGGCGCCTGCTCTACGACACGCAGCTGATCTTCGACGACCAGCTGGCAGCACTTGAGCGCGACTCGAAGAAACACGGGACCAATGGCGCCGAGATCGACTTCGCGCTCCTTGTCGACGGGCTTGAGGCCGAGCGCGAGCAGGGCATTACCATCGACGTCGCCTACCGCTTCTTCTCGACGCCGAAGCGCAAGTTCATCGTGGCCGACACGCCCGGCCACGAGCAGTACACGCGCAACATGGCCACCGGCGCCTCGACCGCCGATCTCGCTGTCGTCCTGGTCGACGCGCGGCAAGGCGTGATGCGCCAGACGCGGCGTCACGCCTTCATCGCCTCGCTGCTTGGCATCCGCCATCTGGTGCTTGCGGTGAACAAGATCGACCTCGTAGGCTGGTCCGAAGAACGCTTCGTCGCGATCGAACGCGAGTTCCGCGCGATCGCAGGCGAACTCCGCTTTCGCAGTTACATGGCGATTCCGCTATCGGCGCGCTTCGGCGACAATGTCTCCAGCCGCTCTGCGAACATGGCCTGGTACAACGGGCCGACGCTGATCTCTCACCTCGAGACGGTCGAGGTCGGCAACGAGGCGCTGGACCTGCCGTTCCGCTTCCCCGTCCAGTACGTGAACCGGCCGAACCTCGACTTCCGCGGTTTCGCCGGCACGATCGCATCGGGTACGGTCTCGGTGGGCGACGATGTCATGGTCGCCAAGTCCGGCCTACCGGCCAAGGTCAAGCGCATCGTCGCGGCGGACGGGGAGCGCGCTTCTGCCCGTGAGGGCGAGGCAGTCACCATCGTGCTCGACCGCGAGGTGGAACTGGCGCGCGGCAATCTGCTCGTGCCGCCGACCGACAGGCCGAAGGTAGCCGACCGGCTTTCGGCCCGGCTTGTCTGGTTCGACGCGGAGCCGCTCGCGGTTGGCCGGTCCTACGTGCTGCGCACCGAGACCGACCAGACCAGCGCGACCGTGACGCCGCTGGTGCACCGCATCGACGTCAACGACTATTCCCAGGCGCCGGCCGAAAGCCTCGCCATGAACGAGATCGGTTTCGCCGAGATCTCGACGCAGTTTCCGCTGGCCTTCGATGGCTTTGCGCAAAACCGCGTCACCGGTTCGTTCATCCTGATCGACCGCGTCACCAACCGCACGGTCGCCGCCGGCATGATCGAGGACGCGCTGCGCCGCGCCGACAACATCCACTGGCAGGCGCTCGAGATCGACAAGGCCGCGCGTGCCGCCCTGAAGGCGCAGAAGCCCGCAGCCTACTGGTTCACCGGCCTGTCGGGCTCCGGCAAGTCGACCATCGCCAACCTGTTGGAAAAGCGCCTCCACGCCGCCGGGCGTCACACCTACGTGCTGGACGGCGATAACGTTCGGCATGGTCTCAACCGTGATCTGGGCTTCTCGGAGACCGACCGCGCGGAGAACATTCGCCGCGTCGGTGAGGTGGCGAAGCTGATGGTCGATGCCGGGCTGATGGTCATCGTGTCGTTCATCTCGCCCTACCGCGCGGAGCGCGACGCGGCGCGCGCCCTGTTCGATCCCGGCGAGTTCGTCGAGGTCTTCGTCGATACACCGATCGATGAATGCGCGCGGCGCGATCCCAAGGGACTGTACGCCAAGGCGATGGCTGGCGAACTCCGCAATTTCACCGGCATCGACGCGCCATACGAAGCACCGCTCAAGCCCGAGATACACTTGCCCACGGTCGGCCGCTCGCCGGAGGGTGTGGTCGAATCGCTGATGGCTCGCATCGCCGGCAGCGAGACCGACACCTTCGAGGACGGTGGCGGCATTTGAGCGCAAGACGCCTGCACGCTTGCGATCGCTGCATAAGCCGCTATCGTTCTTCGAGCGGGGCTTATGGGAAGACATGACCGGCGACGAAAAATTGCTGGCCGATTTCGAGGCGATCGCGCTTAGGGCCGGAAAGGTGGTGCTGAAGGCGTTTCGCGACGGCTGCGCCGTCTCGGCGAAAGCCGACAACTCGCCGGTCACCGCCGCGGATCGCGATGCGGAAGCGGTGATCCTCGCGGGACTTTTCGATGCTTGCCCAGGGATTCCCATCGTCGCGGAGGAAGAAGTCTCGGAGGGCCGCGTCGTCGCCAAGCCGGGACGAGAGTTCATTCTCGTCGATCCGCTCGACGGCACGCGCGAATTTGTGAGCGGCAGCGGCGATTTCACCGTCAACATCGCGCTGGTTCGTGACGGCGCGCCTGTGCTGGGTGTCGTGCTTGCGCCAGTTTCGGGGACTTTGTTCTCGGGCCGCCCAGGTCATGCCGAGCGCGTCGAACTGACCGACGATGTCGAGCCGACCGGGCGCCGGCGCATTTTCGTGCGCCGCTGCGGCCCGGTGCCGACCATCGTCGCCAGCCGGTCGCATGGCAGCCCGGCTACCGATCTGTACGTCACGCAGATCAAGCAGGCGGAGCTGGTACATGTGGGCTCGTCGTTGAAGTTCTGCATGCTCGCGGCGGGTGAGGCCGACATCTACCCCCGCTTCGGGCGGACCATGCAATGGGACACCGCCGCGGGGGACGCCGTGCTCCGCGCCGCGGGCGGGATGACCCAGACCCTCGACGGCGCGCCGTTGCGCTACGGCCCAGGCGCCGAGGGCCCCGAGTGCTACGCGAATCCGAACTTCATCGCTGTGGGCGAGGGTGTCACCCTTCCCGAGGTCAGCCTATAGCTCTGCCCGCCACGGCGGGTTCGCGCCCGCACGCGAGACGGTGACAGCGGCGGCCCGCGCCGCGAGCGACAGCGCCGCTTCGACCTGATCCGGCGTCAGGTTGGCGACTGCTGCCTTCGTCAACAGGTCTGCATCGTGAAGCGCGGCAAGAATGCCGGCATTGAACGTGTCCCCGGCTCCTACAGTGTCGACCACGTCGACCTTCGTCGCCGGGACCGAAACCCTGCCGGCCCGAGTCCAGCCGGACGCGCCCTTGGCGCCTGCGGTGAGCACGACGAGCTTCGGCCCTGCCGCCAACCAGCGGGCGGCGATTTCGTCATGCGTGCCACTCTCGCCAAACCATGCAAGGTCCTCGTCGGACAGCTTGACGATGTCGGTAATCGCGATCATCCGCCTCATCCGAGCGAGATGCCGTTCCTTGTCGGTGATGAAGGCAGCGCGGATGTTCGGATCGAGCATGATCACACGGTTACGGTGCTCGCGCGCCATCAGCGCTTCGTAGGTCGAGCCACACGGCTCGGGTATCAGGCTGATGCACGAAAAGTGCAGCGCCGCGACCTTTGACGACAACGTCGGCAGGTCGGCTTGCGTAAGCATGCGCCCGGCGGAATTCTCGTCGAAGAAAGCATAGCTCGCCTGTCCGCCATCGAGCTTGACGAAGGCAAGCGTCGTCGGTCTCGCGGAGAAGCGAACCGGCGCGAGATCCACGCCGCTGGCAAGCAGTGTCGCCTTGAGCTGCTCGCCGAAGAAGTCCGTCGAAACGCCGGTGAAGAACGATGTCGGCACGCCGAGCCGCCCCAGCGCGATCGCCGTGTTGAAAACAGCGCCGCCGCTCGCCGGCAAATAAAGCGTCTCGCCCGCGGCGCCGGGCCGCGGCAGCATGTCTATCAACGCCTCTCCGCAGCACAGGATCATTGGTCCTCCCTCGCTTCAGCCTAAGCAATCGGCGCGTCGCCGCAAGCCGGGCAGAATCGCGTTGCGCCTTCTGCGGGCCTCGCTATGCTGCGATGCAACACCGGGCCTGGCTGGTATTCAACCGATCCAACGGGCAAGTGTAGTGGTGGAGAGTCGGCCGGGCGGCGGAGGCGGCCTCAACCATGGGACGATCGGCATGGCCACGCACTTGAATGACAACACGGCGCCTAAGGCGATGGGTGCTGGCGCCGACGCCGCGGTGGTGGCGCTTGCCAATGACATCCTGCGCAGCCTGACCTACCGCGTCGGCAAGAACGCTTCGGTGGCGACGCCCCACGACTGGCTGGCAGCCACCATCAAGGTCATCCGGGACCGGCTGGTGGATCGCTGGATCGCATCGACGAAGAAAGCCTACTCGCGCGGCGACAAGCGCGTCTACTACCTCTCGCTGGAGTTTCTGATCGGTCGGCTGATGCGCGACGCCGTCAGCAATCTCGGCATGATGGACGACGTTCGCGCTGCCCTGTCGACGCTCGGTGTGGAACTGGACCTCATTGCCGCGCTGGAACCGGACGCCGCGCTCGGCAATGGCGGCCTCGGACGCCTCGCGGCATGTTTCATGGAGTCGATGGCAACCGTCGATATCCCGGCCCATGGCTACGGCATCCGCTACGTGCACGGTCTATTCCGCCAGCAGATTTCCGATGGCTGGCAGGTCGAACTCCCGGAGAACTGGCTCGACCATGGCAATCCGTGGGAGTTCGAGCGCCGCGAGCGCTCGATCGAAATCGGCTTCGGCGGCAACGTCGAAATGGTTCAGGACACGCCGGGCGCCGAACCGCGCTATGTCTGGAAGCCGCAGGAGCGCGTCCTGGCGGTCGCCTACGACACCCCGGTGGCGGGCTGGCGCGGTAAGCGCGTCAACACGCTGCGCCTCTGGTCGGCAATGCCGATCGACCCGATCCTGCTCGATGCTTTCAACGCTGGCGACCACGTCGGCGCGCTGCGCGAGAGCAACAAGGCGGAAGCGCTGGCGCGCGTGCTCTACCCCGCCGATACGACCCCGGCAGGCCAGGAGCTCCGGCTGCGGCAGGAGTACTTCTTCTCGGCTGCCTCATTGCAGGACATCGTTCACCGCCACCTGCACCAGTACAACGAGCTGGAGACGCTTCCGGACAAGGCATCGATCCAGCTCAACGACACGCATCCGGCGGTTTCGGTTGCCGAGCTCATGCGCATCCTGATGGACGTGCACGGCATGCCGTTCGAAAAGGCATGGGATATCTGCTCGCGTACGTTCTCCTATACCAACCATAC
Organism: Pseudomonadota bacterium; assembly: GCA_023457435.1. GTDB lineage: Bacteria > Pseudomonadota > Alphaproteobacteria > Rhizobiales > Rhizobiaceae > RCIO01. Next base: position 100,547 of record JAEWLS010000048.1, on the reverse strand, counting down.
GCTTCTCCCGGAGGCGCTCGAAAGCTGGTCGGTGCCGCTGTTCGAGAGCCTGCTGCCGCGCCACATGCAGATCGTCTACGCCGTCAACGCCAAGCTCCTGCTCGATGCGCGGCGCGAAAGGGGGTTCGACGACGACCAGATCCGCGCGGTCTCCCTGATCGACGAAGGCGGCGAGCGCCGCGTGCGGATGGGCAATCTCGCCTTTGCCGGCTCGCACTCCGTCAACGGCGTCTCTGCGCTGCACACCGAGCTGATGAAGGAGACGGTGTTCGCCGATCTTCACAAACTCTACCCCGATCGCATCAACAACAAGACCAACGGGGTCACGCCGCGCCGCTGGCTGCTGCAGTGCAATCCGGACCTGGTCGATGTGGTGACGTCGGCGATCGGCGAGCGCTTCCTGGACGATGTTGATGCCCTGCAGGGGCTGGAGCGGTTTGCGGACGACGCTGCGTTTCAGGAGCGTTTCGCCGCGGCGAAGCGCTCCAACAAGGAGCGGTTGTCGAACCTCGTGGCGGAGCGTCTGTCGCTTCGCGTTGACCCGACGGCGATCTTCGACATCCAGGTCAAGCGCATCCACGAATACAAGCGGCAGCTGCTCAACATCGTCGAAGCGGTGGCGCTGTGGGACCAGATCCGCACCAATCCTCACAAGGACTGGGTGCCGCGCGTGAAATTCTTCGGCGGCAAGGCGGCGCCGACCTACCACAATGCCAAGCTGATCATCAAACTCGCAAACGATGTCGGCCGGGTGATCAATGCCGACCCGTCGGTTCGCGGCCTGCTCAAGGTCGTGTTCATGCCCAACTACAACGTCAGCCTCGCCGAGATGATGGTCCCGGCCGCCGATCTTTCCGAGCAGATCTCGACCGCTGGCCTGGAAGCGTCCGGCACCGGCAACATGAAGTTCGCGCTCAACGGTGCGCTGACCATCGGCACTCTCGACGGCGCCAACGTGGAAATTCGCGAGCATGTGGGGCCCGAGAACATCATCATCTTCGGGCTCACCGCGGAAGAGGTGATGCAGCGCCGGCGGGAGGGATATCAGCCGCGCAGCATCATCGAATCGTCGCCGGAGCTGTCGCAGGCGCTCTCGGCGCTCGCCTCCGGCGTGTTCTCGCCGGACGATCGCGATCGCTACAAGGGACTGGTCGGCGGCCTGTACGACCACGACTGGTTCATGGTCGCGTCGGATTTCGACGCCTACGCCGCCGCACAGCGCACAGTCGATGACATCTGGCGCGAGCCGGCGCGTTGGAATGCGATGGCCATTCGGAACACTTCCCGCATGGGGTGGTTCTCCTCCGATCGCACAATCCGGGAATATGCGCGCGACATCTGGAAAGTGCCCGCCTGAGGCATGCGCGCAGGGAGGAATGACGGGAGCGTATGGGTGAGGGCCGAAGCGTAAGCAAGGGGGCGGGGGCGGGCAAAGGCGCGGCCTCGCGCTCCGATATCGATGCCATTGTGGCCGGTAGGCATGGCAATCCCTTTGCCGTCCTCGGTCTGCATCAGGCGTCGAAGGGTTTCGTCGCCCGCTGCTTCATCCCCCATGCCGATTCGGTCACCGCCTACACCCTCGACGGCGATGTCGTCGGCGAGTTGGCCCGCACGCACGACGACGGCTTCTTCGAAGGTCCGGTAACGATCGCGGAGCGGCAGCCGCTGCGCTATGGTGCCCGCAACGAAGGCGGCGGTTGGTGGGTCACGGACCCATATTCATTCGGCCCCGTGCTCGGCCCGCTCGACGACTATTACATCGGCGAGGGCTCCCACCTGCGGCTGTTCGACAAGCTCGGCGCCCATCCGATCGATCATGAAGGTGCCTCGGGCGTCAATTTCGCGGTCTGGGCGCCGAATGCGCGCCGCGTCTCCGTGGTGGGAGATTTCAACGACTGGGACGGCCGCCGCCATCCGATGCGCAAGCGAACGGACACCGGCGTCTGGGAGATCTTCATCCCCGATGTCGGCGAGGGCCGCGCCTACAAATACGAGATCATTGGTGTCCACGGCGCTCTCCTGCCTCTCAAGGCGGACCCCTTCGCTTTCCGCTCGGAGTTCCGGCCCGCCACCGCTTCGGTCGTCGCCAGGCTAGGCGAACACCGATGGGCCGACGCCGAGCATCGCGACTTCTGGTCCAGGGCTGATGCCCGTCGCCAGCCGATCTCGATCTACGAGGTTCATCCCGGCTCCTGGCAGCGCCGCGACGACAACACCTTCCTCTCATGGGACGAGCTGGCGGATCGGCTGATCCCCTACGTCGTCGACATGGGCTTCACGCATATCGAGTTCCTGCCGGTCTCCGAGCATCCCTACGACCCGTCATGGGGATATCAGACCACCGGGCTTTACGCGCCGACGGCACGCTTCGGTGAGCCGGAGGGCTTCGCGCGCTTCGTCGACGGTGCCCACAAGGCCGGCGTCGGCGTCATTCTCGATTGGGTGCCGGCGCACTTTCCCACCGACGCGCACGGGCTGTCGAAATTCGACGGTACGGCGCTCTACGAGCACGCCGACCCGCGCAAGGGCTTCCACCCCGACTGGAACACCGCCATCTACAACTTTGGCCGTCGCGAGGTTCTTTCGTTCCTGGTCAACAACGCGCTGTTCTGGGCCGAAAAGTACCATGTCGACGGCCTGCGCGTGGATGCAGTCGCGTCGATGCTCTACCTCGACTACTCGCGCAAACAGGGCGAGTGGATCCCCAACAAGCATGGCGGCCGCGAGAACCTGGAGGCGATCGAGTTCCTCCAGCAGATGAACAAGGCGGTCTACGGAAGCCACCCCGGCATCGTGACCATCGCCGAGGAGTCAACCTCGTGGCCGAAGGTGTCGCAGCCGGTGCACGAGGGCGGCCTCGGCTTCGGCTTCAAGTGGAACATGGGCTTCATGCACGACACGCTGCAGTATCTTGCGCGTGAGCCAGTCCACCGGAAGCACCATCATCACGACATTACGTTCGGTCTCGTCTACGCCTTCGCCGAGAATTTCGTCCTGCCGCTCAGCCATGACGAGGTCGTTCACGGGAAGGGCTCGTTGCTCACCAAGATGGCGGGCGACGACTGGCAGAAGTTCGCCAATCTGCGCGCCTACTACGCGTTCATGTGGGCCTATCCCGGCAAGAAGCTGCTGTTCATGGGCCAGGAATTCGCGCAGCGCCGCGAATGGAGCGAGTCGCGCTCGCTCGACTGGAATCTGCTCGACGCGCCGGCCCACGAAGGCGTGCGGGCGCTGCTTCGAGACCTGAACGGCGTGTACCGTGGCAAGCCCGCGTTGCACGCGCGCGATTGCGAGGGCGAAGGCTTTCGCTGGCAGGTCGTCGACGACGCCGAACGGTCTGTATTCGCCTGGTCCCGGCACGCGCCGGATGCGGAACCGGTCGTGGCAGTTTCGAATTTCACGCCCGTACCGAGACAGAACTACAGGTTGCCCATGCCCGCCGACGGTATCTGGCGCGAGATCATCAACACCGACGCCAGCGTCTATGGCGGTACCGGCATGGGCAACGGTGGTGAGGTGCGTGCCAATGACGGTGCGGCGCACGTGACGTTGCCGCCGCTTTCGACCATTCTGTTCGAGCATGTCCCGTACGGCGGCGAAACGTCCGGCGGGTGAGGAGGGGAAGATGGCACTCAACAGGACGCAGCCGCTTTCGCGCGACGCGATGGCCTATGTGCTCGCGGGCGGCCGCGGCAGCCGGCTGGCCGAGCTGACCGACAGCCGCGCCAAGCCTGCGGTATATTTCGGCGGCAAGACGCGCATCATCGACTTCGCGCTGTCGAACGCGCTGAATTCGGGCATCCGCCGCATCGGCGTGGCGACCCAGTACAAGGCGCATTCGCTGATCCGCCATCTCCAGCGCGGCTGGAACTTCTTCCGCCCCGAGCGAAACGAAAGCTTCGACATCCTGCCGGCGAGTCAGCGCGTATCGGAGACACAATGGTATGAAGGCACTGCCGACGCAGTGTTCCAGAACATCGACATCATCGAGGATTACGGCGTCGAGTACATGATCATCCTAGCCGGAGATCACGTCTACAAGATGGACTACGAGCTCATGCTCCGCGAGCACGTGGACACCGGCGCCGATGTCACCGTGGGCTGCCTCGAGGTGCCGCGCATGGAGGCGACGGGCTTCGGCGTCATGCATGTCGACGAAACCAACCGCATCACGGCCTTCGTCGAGAAGCCCAAGGATCCGCCGTCGATTCCGGGCCGGCCCGACACTGCGCTGGCCTCGATGGGCATTTATGTCTTCCAGACCCGCTTCCTGATGGACCAACTGCGCCGCGACGCTTCGACCCAGGGCTCGAATCGCGACTTCGGAAAGGACATCATCCCCTACATCGTCGCCAACGGTCACGCCCAGGCGCACTACTTCTCGAAGTCCTGCGTTCGCTCGACCTTCGAGGGCGAGGCATACTGGCGCGACGTCGGCACCGTCGATGCCTATTGGGAAGCCAACATAGACCTTACCGACATCACCCCGCAGCTCGACATCTACGACCGCGAGTGGCCGATCTGGACCTACGCCGAGATCAAGCCTCCGGCGAAGTTCGTGCACGACCAGGAGGGCCGCCGCGGCTCGGCCGTTTCATCGCTTGTCGCGGGCGACTGCATCATCTCAGGTGCGTCGTTGCGCAAGAGCCTGCTTTTCACCGGCGTTCGGGTGAACTCGTTCTCGTCGCTAGAGGAAGCCGTCGTGCTGCCCGACTGCCATATCGGCCGAAACGCCACGCTGCGCCGCGTCGTCATCGATCGCGGAGTGAAAATACCGGAAGGCCTCTCCGTTGGGTTCGATCCGGCCCTCGATGCACAACGTTTCCGCGTCAGCGACAATGGCATCGTGCTGATAACCCAGTCGATGATCGACCGTCTCGGCGGCTGATCGCCAGATGAAGGTTCTCTCCGTCGCCTCGGAAGCAGCCCCGCTGGTGAAGACCGGCGGGCTTGCCGATGTCGTCGGAGCGCTGCCCTCGGCCATGGCGCCGCTTGGCGTTGAGATGCGAACCTTGCTGCCGGGCTACCCCTCGGTGCTCGCCGCGTCGAAGCGCAGGAAGAAGCTTCACGAGTTCGCCGATCTGTTCGGCGGTCCGGCGATGCTGGTCGAGTTCGAGGCCGCCGGCCTTCGTTTATATGCCGTCGACGCCCCGCATCTCTACGAGCGGCCGGGCGGGCCATACGGCTCCGGCGGCGGCGACTGGCCCGACAACTGGCGCCGCTTCGCCGCACTCGGCAAGGTTGGCGCCGAGCTTGCCGCGGGCATCCTGCCCGGCTGGAAGCCGGACATCGTGCACGCGCACGACTGGCAAGGCGGCATGGCTCCTGCCTATATGCGCTACGGCCCCGCGGCCTCCACGCCCAGCGCCATGACCGTTCACAACCTCGCCTTTCAGGGCCAGTACGCCGCGTCGATCTTCCCGGAGCTCGGCCTGCCGGCGGAGGCGATGAGCCTCGACGGCGTCGAATATTACGGCGGCGTCGGCTTCCTCAAGGCCGGGCTTCAGGCGGCCAGTGCCATCACCACGGTCAGCCCGACCTATGCGCAGGAGATCCGCACGCCCGCCTTCGGCATGGGTCTGGACGGCCTGTTGAACCTGCGCGCGGGCGACCTTCACGGCGTCCTCAACGGCATCGATACCGAGGTATGGAACCCCGAGACGGACGCATCGCTCGCCGCCCGCTTCTCGGCGCGCACTTTGAAGGCGCGCGATGCCAATCGGCGCGCGGTAGAGGAGCGCTTCGGCATCGCCGAGACGAATGGACCGCTCGCCTGCGTCGTCAGCCGGCTGACCTGGCAGAAGGGCATGGACATCCTCGCTGCCGATTTCGACCGGCTGATTGCCGCCGGCGTGCGGCTTGCAGTGCTCGGCTCGGGCGACACTGCGCTCGAGGGCGCGCTGCTGGCCGCCGCGGCGCGCCATCGCGGCCGTGCCGGCGTCGTCATCGGCTATGACGAGGAGCTGTCGCACCTGATGCAGGGGGGCTGCGACGCGATCCTCATCCCGTCCCGTTTCGAACCCTGCGGCCTCACGCAGCTCTATGGCTTGCGCTATGGCTGCGTTCCGGTCGTCGCCCGCACCGGCGGTCTTGCCGACACGGTCGTCGATGCCAACGAGGCGGCGCTCGGCATGGGCGTGGCGACCGGCATCGTGTTCGCGCCCGACAGCGCCGATGCTCTGGTCGAGGCATGCCGACGGCTGACGGCGCTGCATGCCGACCGTGCCGCCTGGACCGCAATGCAGAAGCAGGGCATGCGCTGCGACGTGTCGTGGGCGCGCAGCGCCAGAAAGTATGCTTCGCTCTATGAGACACTGCTGACGAGAGTGGAATGAGCCCATGGTCGTGACGGTCGCCACCAAACCCTTTTCAGACCAGAAGCCGGGCACATCCGGCCTGCGCAAAAAGGTGCCGCATTTCCAGCAGCCGCATTACGTCGAGAATTTCATCCAGTCGGTATTCGACTCGCTGGAAGGCTTCGCCGGCGAAACGCTGGTGATCGGCGGGGACGGCCGTTTCTACAACCGCGAGGTGATCCAGAAGGCCATCCGCATGGCCGCTGCCAACGGCTTCGGAAAGGTGATCGTGGGGCAGGGTGGGATTCTCTCGACGCCCGCCGCCTCGCACGTGATCCGCAAGTACAAGGCCTTCGGCGGCCTGGTTCTGTCGGCTAGCCACAATCCCGGCGGACCGCACGAGGATTTCGGTATCAAGTACAATATCGGAAATGGCGGTCCGGCGCCGGAGAAGGTCACCGAAGCGGTGTTTGCCCGCTCCAAGGTCATCGACCGCTACCGGACGCTCGACACGCCCGACATCGCGCTCGACCGCATCGGCATGCAGCAGGTCGGCGGCATGGCGGTCGAGGTCATCGATCCGGTCGCCGACTATGCAGCGCTCATGGAGACGTTGTTCGACTTTGCCGCGATTCGGGCGACGTTCGCGGCCGGCTTCCGCATGGTGTTCGATGCGATGCACGCTGTGACCGGTCCCTACGCCAGGGAAATCCTGGAGAACAGGCTAGGCGCTCCGGCGGGAACCGCCCGCAACGCGACGCCGCTCGAGGATTTCGGCGGGCATCATCCCGACCCGAACCTGGTCCACGCCAAGGAACTCTACGACCTGATGATGTCGGCCGACGCTCCCGATTTCGGCGCGGCGTCGGATGGCGACGGCGACCGCAACCTCATCATCGGCAAGGGCATCTTCGTTACGCCGTCCGATTCCCTGGCGATGCTCGCCGCCAACGCGCATCTGGCGCCCGGCTACGCCGCGGGTCTGAAGGGCATTGCGCGGTCCATGCCGACGAGCGCCGCGGCCGATCGCGTTGCCGAAAGGCTTGGCGTCGGCATGTACGAGACGCCGACGGGCTGGAAGTTCTTCGGCAATCTGCTCGACGCGGGCATGGCGACGATCTGCGGCGAGGAAAGTGCCGGCACCGGCTCCGACCATGTGCGCGAGAAGGATGGTCTGTGGGCTGTACTCCTCTGGCTGAACGTGCTTGCCGCGCGAAAGCAGAGCGTCAAGGACATCGTCACCGCCCACTGGCGGGAATACGGCCGCAACTACTACACGCGGCACGACTACGAGGAAGTCGAGAGCGACGCGGCGAACGGGCTTATGGCTGATCTTCGCAGCAAGCTCACCGTTCTTCCCGGTCTGAAGTTCGCCGGCATGGCAGTAGAGGCGGCAGATGACTTCGCCTACCACGATCCGGTCGATGGATCGGTATCGAGGAACCAGGGCATCCGCGTCCTTTTCCAGGGCGGCTCCCGCGTCGTCTTCCGCCTTTCGGGGACAGGCACCTCGGGCGCCACGCTGCGCGTCTACATCGAGAGGTATGAGCCTGATCCCGCCCGTCACGGCATCGAGACGCAGGCCGCCGTTGCCGACCTCATCCGCGCCGCCGACGAGATTGCCGGGATCGCCCAGCGAACCGGCCGCGACAAGCCGAGCGTGATCACCTGAGCCACGCGCCCAAACTTGGCGCCGAGGTCGCAGCCGACGGCGTGCGGTTCTCGGTATGGTCGTCGGCGGCCGAGCGAATCTGGGTTTCGGTCTTCGACGACGAACAGCCCTGGCGGGAAAGCGCGCGGCATGAGCTGACGCGCGGCGAGGCCGACGTCTTCTCCGGCGTCGTGCCGGGGCTTGCGGCGGGTGTGCGCTACGGGCTGCGCGCCGACGGTCCTTACGACCCTCGGCGTGGCCTCTGGTTCGATCCGGGCAAGCTGTTGATGGACCCCTACGCCGTCGCGATCGACCACCCCTACCGTTACAACGCCTTGATGGCGGCGCCGCGCTGGCAGCAGGTCGACACCGCGCCGATGATGCCGAAGGCTGTTGTTCCGGCCGCGCTGACCTTGGTGCCGCCGAGACCGCCAGTCTGGCGGTCCGGCGGCTTCATCTACGAGCTCTCTGTGCGCGCCTTCACGCGGCTGCACCCGGATGTGCCGGAGGAGCAGCGCGGCACCCTTGCGGCGCTCGCTTATCCGTCCGTGCTCGACCATCTGCAGCGCCTCGGCGTCGATGCGGTCGAACTGATGCCGATCACCGCCACGCTCGACGAGCGCCATCTGCCACCGCTGGGGCTGCGCAATGCCTGGGGATACAACCCGGTCTCCTTCATGGCGCTCGATCCGCGCCTCGCGCCAGCCGGCATCGCGGAGCTGCGCCACACGGTCGCGGCGCTGCATGCTGCCGATATCGGCGTCATCCTCGACCTCGTCTTCAACCACACTGCCGAGAGCGACATCGAAGGCCCCACAGTGTCGCTGCGCGGCCTCGACAGTCGCGCCTACTATCGCCATGCACCGGACGGGTCGCTGGTGAACGACACGGGGACCGGCAATACGCTGGATTGCTCGCATCCCGCGGTGCGTCGGCTTGTATTGGACACGCTGCGGCATTTCGTGCGCCACGCCGGCGTCGACGGATTCCGCTTCGATCTCGCGCCGGTTCTCGGGCGCGGGGCAGAAGGGTTCGCCACCGACGGCCTGTTGGCGGAAATCGCCGCAGATCCCGACCTGTCGGATCGCGTGCTGATCGCCGAACCATGGGATATCGGCCCTGGCGGCTACCAGCTCGGGCATTTCCCGCCTCACTATCTCGAGTGGAATGACCGCTACCGCGATGATGTTCGCCGCTTCTGGCGCGGCGAATCCGGAATGATCGGCGCGCTCGCGACCAAGCTTGCCGGTTCGTCCGACGTGTTCGACGGCCCGGCGACGCGCAGCGTGAACTTCCTGGCCGCGCATGACGGAATGACCCTTCGCGACCTGGTTTCCTACGAGCGCAAGCACAACCACGCCAATGGCGAAGACAACCGCGACGGGCACGACCACAACCTGTCATGGAACAATGGCGCCGAGGGCGACAGCGACGACACCCCCGTGGCCGCCGCGCGCCAGCGCGACGTGCGCGCGCTTCTCGCCACGCTGTTCGTCTCGCGCGGCGCGCTGTTGCTCACCGCCGGAGACGAATTCGGCCGCACGCAGCGTGGTAACAACAATGCCTACGCGCAGGACAACGCCATCACCTGGCTCGACTGGACTGGCCGCGATCGCGAGCTTGTGGCCTTCGTCGGACAGCTCGCCGCGATGCGGCGCGAGTACGCCGTGCTTTTGGATACGGCCTTCTTGACCGACAGCAGCGTGTCGTGGTTGCGGCCGGACGGCAGCGCAATGCAGGTGTCCGACTGGGAAACAGCCGACGGCAGGGCGTTGGCCATGATGCTGGCGGGGCAGGGAGCGGCCGTCGCCGTGCTCATGAACGGCGGCCGCGACGAATGCGCGTTCTCCATAGCCGGGACCGGCTGGGCGCTGGAAGCGGCGAGTGCCGCGGCGCGGCGTCGCGACGACGGAGCAATTGTTGTCGCCGCGCGTTCGGTCACGATTCTTGGGAAAAGCGGAAACTGACGATGGCGAAGAAGCAGGCGGCGCCGGCGGCGCGGGAATGGTGGCGCGGCGCGGTGATCTACCAGATCTACCCGCGCTCCTACCAGGACACGACGGGTGACGGCAGCGGCGATTTGCGCGGCATCACCAGGCGGCTCCCGCACATCGCTTCGATCGGCGCCGACGCGATCTGGATATCGCCTTTCTTCAAGTCGCCGATGGCCGACATGGGGTATGACGTTTCGGACTATTGCGACGTCGACCCGATGTTCGGCACGCTGGAGGACTTCGACGCGCTGATCGCCGAGGCCCATCGCCTCGGGCTCAAGGTCATCATCGACCAGGTCCTGTCGCACTCGTCGGACCAGCACCCCTGGTTCGCCGAGAGCCGCAAGAGCCGCAAGAATCCGAAGGCGGACTGGTACGTCTGGGCCGACCCGAAGCCCGACGGCTCGCCGCCGAACAACTGGTTGTCGATCTTCGGCGGGCCGGCATGGGAGTGGGACAGCGTCCGCCGCCAGTATTACCTGCACAACTTCCTTGCCTCGCAGCCCGACCTCAACTTCCACAATCCGAAGGTTCAGAAGGCGCTGCTCGACACCGTCGAGTTCTGGCTGAAGCGCGGCGTCGACGGCTTCCGCCTCGACACTGTGAACTTCTACTTCCACAACGCCAGCCTGAAGGACAATCCGCCCTTCCAGGAGGACATGTCGGCGTTCACGCACGCCAATCCGTACGAGTACCAGTACCACCTCTACGACAAGACGCAGCCCGACAATCTCGCCTTCCTGAAGAAGCTGCGCGCGCTGCTCGACCGTTACGGCGACCGCTGCACCGTGGGCGAGGTCGGCGACATCGGCGAACGCTCGCTGAAGATCGTGGCTGACTACACGTCGGGCGGCGACAAGCTGAACATGTGCTACACGTTCGATCTGCTCGGCCCGCAGTTCTCGCCGAAGCACTTCGCCGACTGCATCACGCATTTCGAGACGGCGGTCAGCGATGGCTGGGTGTGCTGGGCGTTCTCGAATCACGACGTGACGCGCCATGTGTCGCGCTGGACGAGCCCGCAGGGTTCTACCGACCGGGTGGCGAAGCTGTCCGCCGCGCTTCTCGTTTCGCTTCGCGGCTCGATCTGCATGTACCAGGGCGACGAGCTCGGCCTGGAAGAAGCCGACATCGCCTTCGAGGACCTGCGCGACCCGTATGGCATCCGCTTCTGGCCCGGCTTCAAGGGGCGCGATGGATGCCGCACCCCGATGCCATGGGAGGCGGACAAGAAGAACGCCGGCTTCACCAAGGGCACTCCGTGGCTGCCGGTCCCTCCCGCCCATGCGGAGATGGCCGTGTCGGCGCAGCAGCGCGACAAGGATTCGGTGCTCGCCGCCTACCGCCAGATGGTGGCGTTCAGGAAGGCGCACCCGGCGCTGGTCGAAGGCGACATAGAGGTTCTGGAAGCGGCGCGCGACGTGCTGGCCCTGCTGCGGACAAGCGGCAGCGAGCGCATTCTCTGTCTGTTCAATCTGTCGGAGAAAAACGCCAAGTGGAAGCTGCCGACGCAGCTCGGAAAGGCCGAAGTGCTGCCGGCGCTCGATCTTGGCGCCACCGTGGACGGCCGCAATGCCAGCCTGCCGGCGCTGTCTTCGCTGTTCCTGAAAGTCTCGTGAGCGCCTTCGGGAGAAGCGCGGGTCCAGTTGGTCGGAGTGGCAGGATTTGAACCTGCGACCCCATCGTCCCGAACGATGTGCGCTACCAGGCTGCGCTACACTCCGAAACTGAACAGGCCGGGCTTATAGCGTCGGCATCGGGCAGCCGCAAGCGCCGAATGGACGCATTGTCGCCTGCCGTGACAACGGGTTCAGTAAGGGCTCTGGACGCTGCCGGTCTCCACGTAGACCGACTTGAGCTGCGAGTAATGCGATAGCGCCGCAAGGGCGTTTTCGCGGCCGATGCCGGAGGCCTTGACCCCGCCAAACGGGAGCTCGACCGGCGTCAGATTGTACGTGTTGATCCAGCACGTACCGGCCCGCAGTTCGGCGATCACCCGGTGCGCGCGTGCGATGTCGGCGGTGAACACGCCCGCGGCGAGGCCGAATTCCGTGTCGTTGGCGCGCGCGATGACCTCCTCCTCGTCGTCGAACGAAAGCACGCTCATCACCGGCCCGAAGATCTCCTCGCGCGCGATGGTCATGCCGTCGGTGACGTCACCGAACACGGTCGGCTCGACAAAGAACCCGCTCTCCAGCCCCTGCAGCCGCGGAACGCCGCCGCCGACAATCAGGCTCGCCCCTTCCTGCTTGCCGGCCGCGATGTAGCCCAGAACCTTATCGTGCTGGGCGCGCGAGATAAGCGGTCCCATCTGGGTGTCGCCGTCCAGTGGATCGCCCAGGCGGATTCGCTTTGTGCGCTCTACAAGCCGCTCCAGGAAGCGCTGTCGGATGCCCTTCTGCACGAAGACGCGCGTTCCGTTGGAGCAAACCTGGCCAGCTGAATAGAAATTGCCCAGCATGGCGCCGGAGACCGCGTTGTCCACGTCGGCATCGTCGAAGACCACGAGCGGTGACTTTCCGCCGAGCTCCATCGTCGCATGCTTCATCAGCGATCCGGCGAGGCCCATCACCTTCCTGCCGGTGCCGACGGAGCCGGTCAGCGAAACCTTCGCTACCGCCGGGTGCGAGACCAGCGCCGCCCCGGCCTCGCGTGTTCCTTGCACGACGTTGAAAAGGCCGGCCGGTAGTCCCGCCTCGATGAAGATCTCGGCCAGCGCCAGTGCGGAAAGGGGCGTGTTTTCGGACGGCTTGAAGACCATGGCGTTGCCCATGGCCAGCGCGGGCGCCGACTTCCATCCCGCGACCTGGATCGGGTAGTTCCACGCGCCGATGCCGACACAGACCCCCAGCGCCTCGCGCCGCGTGTAGCCGAACGCGCCTCCGAGATCGACGTATTCGCCGTTGAAGGCCGCGACCGCCCCGCCGAAGAACTCAAGCGCGTCGGCTGCCGAGGCGGCGTCGGCAACCCGCGTCTCCTGGATGGGTTTGCCGGTGTCCATGGTCTCCAGTCGCGACAGCGACTCGTTCCGCTCGCGCAGCAAGTCCGCCGCCTTGCGCAGGATGCGCCCGCGTTCGACTGGCTTCAGTTGAGCCCACGCGGGCTGGGCGGCGCGCGCGGCTTCGACCGCCCGGTCGACAACCGCAGGCGTCGCCGCGTGTACGCGGGCAATTGTCTCCCCGGTCGCGGGGTAGATGACGTCGATGGGTTCGCCCGAGACATCCTCGACATGGCGTCCGTCGATGAAGTGGGAAGCTTTCGGCTGGGCGTTCATGGCGTTCTCTGTCTAGCGGTCGCTCTCGCGCCAGCGCGGGTTGATCCAGGGTTCGAGATTGGACCGCGACAGCGGAGTGCGCCCAAGGATGTGATCCGAGGCCTTCTCCCCCGTCATGATCGACGGCCCGTTGAGGTTGCCGTTGGTCACGCGCGGAAAGATCGAGCTGTCGGCCACACGAAGGCCATCGACCCCGACGACCCGCAATTCGGAATCCACCACTGCCGTCCGATCGTCGGCGCGGCCCATTCGGCAGGTGCCGCAAGGGTGATAGGCGCTTTCGACATGCTGGCGCAGATAATCGTCGAGTTCCGCGTCGGTCTGCACGTTGCTGCCTGGGGCGATCTCGTCGCCGCGGTAGTCGTCGAACGCCTGCTGGCCGAAAATCTCGCGCGTCAGGCGGATGCAGTGCCGGAAGTCGCGGAAGTCGTCTTCGTGCGACATGTAATTGAAGCGTATCACCGGCTTGTCGGCCGGGTCCGGTGAGCGCAGCGTAACCGAGCCGCGCGACTTCGAGCGCATCGGGCCGACATGCGCCTGGAAGCCGTGACCCTTGAACGCGGTCTTTCCGTCGTAGCGGATCGCGGCCGGCAGGAAGTGATATTGTATGTCCGGGTACTCGACGCCTGCCGCCGAGCGGACGAACGCGGCGGCCTCGAAATGATTGGTCGCGCCAAGTCCGGTGCCGAACATCAGCCAGCGCGCGCCGATCCGCGCCTTTGACAACAGACCGAGCTGAGAATTCAACGTCAGTGGCTTCGTCGCCCGCTGCTGCACGTAGAGCTCGAGGTGATCCTGCAGATTGGCGCCGACGCCCGGTCGATCTGCTATCACCTCGATGCCCTTGTCGCGCAGATGCTGCGCCGGGCCGATGCCGGAGAGCATGAGCAGGCGAGGGGAGTTGATCGACGATGCAGCGAGGATCACCTCGCGCCGCGCCGAAACCGTGGAGATGCCGGAACGATCCTCGATTTCGACACCCGTCGCGCGGCCGTCGGCGACCACGACCTTGCGTGCGAGCGCACGGATCAGGCGGACGTTCTTCCGCTTCAGCGCCGGCCGCAGGTAGGCGTTGGCTGCGGACCAGCGTACGCCGCGGTGAATCGTCTGCTCCATGTCGCCGAAGCCTTCTTGCTTGGCGCCATTATAGTCCTCAGTCGTCTCGAAGCCGGCCTGTCGGCCTGCCTCGATGAAGGCACGGTAGAGCGGATTCGTGCGCGCGCCGCGCTGGATGTGCAGCGGACCGTCCGTTCCGCGCCAGCCGGCTTCGCCGCCGTGTGCGTTTTCCATGCGCTTGAAGTAGGGCAGCACATCCGCATAGGCCCAGCCTGCGGCACCCTGCTCGGCCCAGTGGTCGAAGTCGCGCGCATGGCCGCGTACATACACCATGCCGTTGATCGACGATGACCCCCCGATGACCTTGCCGCGCGGCGTTGCGAGAATGCGGCCGCCGAGATGCGGCTCCGGCTCCGACTGGAAGCCCCAGTCGTAGCGAGCCATGTTCATCGGGATCGAAAGTGCCGATGGCATCTGGATGAGCGGTCCGAAATCGGATCCGCCGTATTCTATGACGACAACGCTGTTGTTCGGATCTTCCGACAGCCGGTAGGCGAGTGCGCACCCGGCGGACCCTGCTCCGACGATGACGAAGTCCGCCTCAGGCATCGGCGACATGCCGCATGTAGTCGGACAGGGACACATTCCCGCCGGTGGCGATGACGACGACGGTCTTGCCGGCCGCGTCGACCTTTCCGTCCAGCAATGCGCCGAGCGCGGCGGCTCCCGAAGGCTCGAGCACGAGCTTCAGCCTCTCGAAAGCGAACTTCATCGCGCGACGCACCGCAGCGTCCGACACTGTGGTGGCGCTGACCCCGGCGTGGGTCACCGCGGCGAACGGCGCGTCGCCCGGTCGCCGCGCCATCAGGCCGTCGCAGATCGAAGCCGCGCCAAGTGGCACGGTCTCGATGGCGCCCGCCGCCAGCGACCGTCCCATTCCGTCGAAGCCTTCCGGCTCGACGGCTACGACCTTCGCGGCGGGTGAACGATAATGGAAGGCAAGCGCGATGCCGCCGATCAGTCCGCCGCCGCCCACCGGACACAGGACGAGCTGCGGGCTCGCGCCGATCCTGCCGAGCTGATCGAGCGTCTCCAGCCCGCACCCCGCCTGACCGGCGACGATCTCCGGATCGTCGAATGGATGCAGCAGCGCGAGATCCTGTTCGCGAGCGATCTCCCTGGCTTTCGCCGAGGCCACCTCCTCGCGGGCGCGGTCGCCGTGCTCGGTCAGCACGACCGTCGCGCCGTAGCCGCGCGTTGCGCCCTGCTTGGCCGCCGGCACGTCCACCGGCATCACGATGGTCACCGGTATGCCAAGCGACTGCCCGGCGGCGGCGAGCCCCTGCGCGAAATTGCCCGACGAGTAGGCGACAACGCCGCGCCTGCGCTCCTCGGGCGTCAGCAGCGTCAGCCGCCAATAGGCGCCGCGCGCCTTGAACGAGCCTGCCCACTGCAGCGATTCCGGCTTGACGAAAACGCGGCCCGCCCCGACTTGCGCGGCAAGCGCCGTGCTCTCGATCAGCGGCGTGTACTGCGTCGCCGTGCGCGTGGTCGCGTATGCGCGCTCGATATGCTCGCGCGACGGGATCACTGCGCCCTCATGCTTTCGAACTCGATCATGCCGTGTTCGCGGAACGCAGGCCGCTCGGTCAGGCGGTCGTAGTAGCCGCGCAGGTGCGGCGTGTTGGCGCGTTCGAACCCGTCGAGAGTGAAGTAGCGGTAAAGCACCGGCCCGAGCACGCAGTCGCCGAACGACAGCTCGCCGCCGCCGAGATACGGGCTGCGCGCCAGGCGCTCGTCGAGCATCCTGGCGAGCGGCTGCACCTTCTGCGCGGCCGCCGCTATCGCCGCCGGGTCGCGTTCCGACGAGGGCCGGAAGACCATCGGCACGAACACGTTGACGAACATCGGCTGGAAGGTGGTCTTGGTCCACTCCGCCCATTGGTCGATGCGCGCGCGGGTCGCCGGCGATGTCGGCCAGAACGCTTCGTCGCCATAGGTGGCCCCGAGGTAGCGGACGATCGCCGCGCTTTCCCACAGCACAAGCTCGCCGTCCTTCATGGTCGGCACCAGCTTGTTGGGGTTCAGCGCCACGTAGTCCGGCGTGTCGGTGCCCCCGAACTTTCCGCCGACGTCGAGCCGCTGATGCTCGAGACCGAGTTCGCCGATGGCGAACATGGCGATCTGCACGTTGCCGGACGACGCGCGTCCCCAGATTGTGATCATTGTGAATCCCCCAGCTTCATGTCGAGAAAGTCGCGGACCAGCGCCTGCGCCGAGACCGGGTCTGGCTCGCCCTGCTTCAAGGCGCGCCGGATGTAGAGCCCGTCGATCATGGCGGCGGCGGCCTCGGCCACCCGCTCGGCCCGCGGCCGCGGCATGACGCCGACCAGGCCCGCCATCAGATTGGCATGCAAACGTCTGGCGTAGATGCGAAGCAGGCGGCGCATCGGCGGCGAATGCTGCGCCGACACGTAGAAGGCGAGCCAGGCTCCCACCGTCTCTGCCCGGAACTGCTCCGGCGAGAAGTTCACGGCGACGACGGCGTCGATGCGTTCCCGCGGCGTCGTCGCTTGCGCCAGTGCCTTCACAAGCTCGCCGCGCAACTCGACCAGCAGATGCCGCATGGTGGCGAACAGAAGGTCGTCCTTGGCGCCGAAATAGTGGTGGGCCAGCGCCGACGAGACCCCGGCCCGGGCGGCGATGTCGGCCATGGTGACGTCGAGCGAGCCGCGCTCGCCGACGGCGGTCAGCGTCGCGTCGATCAGCGCGCGGCGGCGCAATGGCTCCATTCCCAGGCGAGGCATGGCCAAGCGTAGTTTTGATTGACGCGTCAATCAACCGAAAGCTGCCTTGCTTTCGGATTTACAAATCCGGCCGGTAGTTCATACTTGAACAATACGCCGCGCACGGAGAAGCTTCATGACCGCATGCGTTGTTGGCTGGGCCCATTCCCGCTTCGGCAGGGCCGACGGCAAGTCGCTCGAGGACCTGATCGTCGCGGTGACGCGCGATGCGCTCGATCATGCCGGCATCGGGCCCGACGATGTCGACGAGATCGTGCTCGGGCATTTCAACGCCGGCTTCTCGCCGCAGGATTTCACCGCGAGCCTCGTGCTGCAGGCCGACGATCGACTGCGCTTCAAGCCCGCGACGCGCGTCGAGAACGCGTGCGCGACCGGCTCGGCCGCGGTGCGCCAGGGCATCCGCGCCATCGATGCCGGAGCCGCGCGTATCGTTCTGGTCGTCGGCGCCGAGCAGATGACGGCGACGCCGGGTCCGGAGGTCGGGCGCAATCTGCTGCGCGCCTCGTATCTGCCGGAGGATGGCGACACCCCGGCCGGGTTCGCCGGCGTCTTCGGCAAGATCGCCGCCGCCTACTTCCAGCGCTACGGCGACCAGTCCGACGCTCTGGCCAGCATTGCCGCGAAGAACCACCGCAACGGCGTCGACAATCCCTACGCCCAGATGCGCAAGGATCTCGGCTTCGAGTTCTGCAGGACCGAGAGCGACAGGAACCCGTTCGTCGCCGGCCCCTTGAAGCGCACCGACTGCTCGCTCGTTTCCGATGGCGCTGCGGCGCTGGTGCTTGCCGACACGCAGACCGCCCTGCGCATGCGCCGCGCGATCGCCTTCCGCGCCAACGAGCATGTGCAGGACTTCCTGCCGATGTCGAAGCGCGACATCCTCGCCTTCGAAGGCTGCGAGGCCGCGTGGAACAAGGCGCTTGCATCCGGTGGGCTGACCCTCGACGATCTGTCTCTTGTCGAGACCCACGACTGCTTCACCATCGCCGAGCTCATCGAATACGAGGCGATGGGGCTGGCCAAGCCTGGGCAGGGGGCGGCGATCGCGCTCGAAGGCCAGACCGAGAAGACCGGGCGTCTGCCGGTGAACCCGTCGGGCGGCCTGAAGTCGAAGGGCCATCCGATCGGCGCTACCGGCGTTTCGATGCACGTGCTGACGTCGATGCAGCTCGCCGGCGAGGCCGGTGGCATCCAGGTGCCCGGCGCTACCCTCGGCGGCATCTTCAACATGGGCGGCGCCGCTGTCGCGAACTACGTCTCGATCCTCGAACGGATCAAGTAGCAGGGCCGGATGAGCGCGGAGCCTTTGGTCCTTTATTGGCGGCGCGTCGACGTCGAGGGCTTCGAGCGCGCCGAGCTGCGCATCGGAACCGACCGCATAGACGTGACGGCGACCGTATTGTGCGCCGGCATGGGCGGGTTTCGGCTCGATCACCGCTGGACGCTCTCTCCCAGCTGGACGGCGTTGCGCATCGAGGTCGAGCGGTGGAACCGCGACGGCCTGCGCAAGCTTTTGCTCGAGCGTGATGGCGATGGCTGGGCGGTGGATGGGACTCGCCGTCCGGATCTCGACGGTGCGGAGGAGCCCGACCTGTCGGTAACGCCGCTGTGCAACACCTTTCCGATCCGCCGCCTTCCGCTCGCTGACGATTCGGTGCTCACGCTGGACACGGCCTACATCGACGGCGCAGCGATGACCGTCGAGCGCTCATGTCAGCGTTACGTCCGGCGCGGCGCGCGTTCTGTCCGCTACGTCGACCTCGGCGCCGCGAAAGGCTTCGAGGCCGACCTCCTTGTCGACGAGCTCGGCCTGGTTCTCGTCTACCAGCATCTCTTCGAACGCATCCCCGAGAGCTGACGATCGGCGCCGCCCCCGGTCACCAATCGACGGACCTTGACTTGTGAGTGATCACTCACTTACAATCGTGCCCATCGTTGGAGAACTTCCATGCACACCCTGGTCAGCAGCCTGCGGCAATCGCCATTCTTTCGTGGCGCGCTCGTCGCCCCGATCGCGATCATGTTCATCTCGTTCTTCGGTCTGAGCGCGGCGCCCGATCCGTCCCGCGTTGCCAGGGCGGTCACACTCGGCATCGTCAATCTCGACGAGGGTGCCCCGATGCTGCCGATCAAGGTCGGCGACCAGCTCGTCACGGGACTGACCGCGAACGCCCCGTTCTCGACCCGGGCTCTTGCCACCGAGGAAGAAGGCAAGGCGGCGCTCGATGCCGGCGAGGTCTCCGCGCTGCTCATCCTTCCTCCGGAGTTCACCAAGGCGGTGGCGCAACGCGGCGCAATCCCCGTGCCGATCAGGATCGTCACCAGCCAGCATCTTTCCGCCATGGAGGCGCAGCTTGGAGCCGCCGTGCCGGCGCAGATCCAGCTGGGTATCAACACTGCGCTGGGCATGATCGCCAAGGCCTTCGGCATCCAGGGCGCCCCGACGGTTTCGGCCGCCACGGAGGTGCTGCACGCCTCACCCAGTGGCGCAGCTTCGGCCGCCCCGATCGCGGCCACCAGCGCCATTTGGCTCGCAGGGTTCGTCGGCTCGCTGATGCTCTACCTGGCCACACGGCGGGCGCCGTCGCCTGCCGGCCCGATAGCCGCGTTGCGCAGCGTCCTTCCGATCGCGTCGACGGGTGCGGCAAGCCTTCTGCTCGCGCTCACCGTGGCCGGCATTGCGGGCGCATGGTCCAGCGTCTTGACGCTGTGGGGCATAGGCTGGCTCGCCGCCTACGCGATCACCCTCCTGTCGCTCGGCCTGTTCTCGGTCATCGGCTTCTGGGCGATACTCGTCGTGCTGCCGCTGGCCTTCTGGCAGCCGGTTCTCTCCGGCGCGCAGATGCCGGTCGCCGGCGCTGCAGACTGGCTGCGCGCGGTCGGCGAGGCTGCCCCCTTCCATGTCGTCCCCGCGGCGTTCCGGTCTGTGCTCATCGGCGGGCCTGATCACGGATTTCTGGTGGTCGCCGCGTCGGCGGCTATCGCCGGTCTGGTTTTGGTATGGGCGGGAACCTACGCTTGGTCGATGATTCGGCCGCTTCCCGCCACCGCGCATGCCTGAACCCTCGCCCGTCGTAGACGAGGCGATCGACGCGATCGTTCATGCGATTGCCGATCTCGAAGGCCCGCTTCCGCCGAAGAAGCGGGCCATCGTCGCTTCCGCGGTGCGGCTGTTTGCTGAACGCGGGTTCGACGCGACGTCCACGCGCGAGATCGCGCAGCACGCCGGTGTCGCCGAGGCGACGATCTTCCGCCACTTCGTGACCAAGGAGGAGATGCTGCTGCGCCTCGTCCAGCCGGTTCTGTCGCGCATCGTCGTGCCGGCGGCGCAGGGGCAGTTCGAAAGGGTCGCGGCAGAGCATGATGGTCGGGTCGAGGATGTGTTGCGCGTGGTGCTGACGGAGCGGCTGCGCTACATCCGCCGCTTCGCGCCTCTGCTGCGCATCCTGATCCAGGAGCTTCCGTTCCGGCCGCAGTTGCAGAAGGTGCTGTTCGCGCAAATTCCCGCCGGCCTTGGCGGGCCCATGCAGCTCATGCAGCGCGAGATTGCCGCGGGAAGGATGCGTAACGAACCTCCGGCCCGAATCGCGCGCTGGATTGCCTCGCTCTTCGCCGGCTACTTCATCACCTCGACGATCTTCATGCCGCAGGCGGACTGGGATGACGAGGAGGAGGTGGCTGCTTTCGTGCGCCTGATCGCCCGTGGAGTGCTGATCGACGACTAGCCGCGCGGCCAGAGCGGCACGGTGCCGACACCCGGGATCTTCAGCGCCGGGCGTAAGAAATCGATGCCGGCGACGAGCCCGGCGAAATGCAGTTCCAGTCCCGACAATCTGCCGGCAGCGACGCCCAGCAGGCCTCCCAGCGTCAGGTGAAAGTCGGTCCAGTCGGAAGTGTGGTCGAAGGCGAAGAAGCCGGGCTGATAGTCGCGTCCCACCGCATGCGGTGGCAGCACGGCACCGAACTCCGGCACCTCGCGAAGCACGTGCGCCACGAAGCTGTTGGAGTTCGGGCCCGGCCAGATGCGATAGCCGCCCGCATGCGCGAACGGGTAGGACGCGATCGCAGCCTCGAAGCGCGGGATAAGGGTTTCCGCCTGCTCGCCGCGCACGGCACCGACCACGATCGGCGCGTTCGAATACCAGTACCCGTCAGCTGCGCGCGAGTTGCGGCGGATCGGGGAACCCCAGGCCACCTTGTCCCAGCGCTCGTAGGCCGCGGCCCCCGGCTTCTTCAGCACGATCCAGCTATGACCGAAAGTGCGCCCTTCAGGCCGCCGGTCCGCGCCGCCAGCACGTAGACGGCCGCGTCGCGGTCGGCGTCCACCGGGGGCAGCACGCCGGCCGACGACCAGTCGGCCGCGCTCCAGCTTGCGGGACGGTCGACGAACGTCCACCACGCGACTGTCGCCAGCGCCGGCAACACGAACAGGACGGCGACGAGCGCGATGGACCACATGACGAGACGTTTCAGCGGAATTGCCCAATCCCCGGCGAGCGAATACCGGTAGCCGTTCAACAGCAATTGCGGTGGCGCGATGGCAAATCCCGTACTGGTCGAGGTAACTCGCGGCGATGTGATCGAAAGCCGCCACCGCGGGTCGGTTGCGGTCGTCGATGGCGACGGCCGGGTCTTGCTGTCCATCGGCGAGGTGGAGAGGCCGGTGTTTCCGCGCTCTGCCGTGAAGGCGATTCAGGCGCTTCCGCTGGTCGAGAGCGGCGCGTCCGACGCGTACGGTTTCAGCCAGGCCGATCTTGCGCTTGCCTGTGCTTCGCACTCCGGCGAGCCTCGCCATACGGCGCGTGCGCAGGCGATTCTTGCGCGCGCCGGGCTCGATCGCTCGGCGCTCGAGTGCGGCACGCACTGGCCGAGCTTTGCCGACGCGGCGCACCAGCTGGCCCGCCAGGGCGGCGAGCCAAGCGCGCTCCACAACAACTGCTCTGGCAAGCATTCCGGGTTCCTCTGCACCTGCGTGCATGAGGGCGTAGAAACGAAGGGCTACGTCGAACGCAGCCACCAGTCGCAGGAATGGGTGCGCGATGCGATGGAGAGTGTCACCGGCGCCGCGCATGGTGAGGACGTTTGCGGCATCGACGGCTGTTCGATCCCGACCTACGCCGTCCCGCTGATCAGCCTTGCACGCTCATTCGCCCGCATGGTGACGGGCAGCGGCTTGCCGCCGAAACGGGCGGAGGCTGCCCGACGCATTCTCGATGCTTGCATGGCTTCGCCTTTCGAGGTCGCCGGCACGGGCCGTGCCGACACGCGCTTCATGGAGGCCGCTAACGGCCGCGTCTTCACGAAGACCGGCGCCGAGGGCGTCTTTTGCGCCGCGATACCGGAACTCGGCCTCGGCATCGCACTGAAATGCGACGACGGAACCACGCGCGCCGCCGAAGTCATGGTCGCGAAGGTCATTGCCGACCAGCTGGCGCGCGACCCGCTTGGCGCCGCCTTCGCCGACTTTGCGCGCCCCACGATGACGAACTGGAACGGCATCCGCGTCGGTGGGCTGCGCCCCGCTGGAGCCCTTGCCTAGCCATAAAGCGGTCTAAACCGGCGCAGGCAGGCCGCCAGACGGTTCAGCTCACCTTGTTGCGTCCGACGGTCAGGTGCGGAAAAACTGAAGCGTCGCTGCCGGATGCGAGATCGCCGGTCACTGCCTGTTTCCACCTGTGGCCCACGACTGCTCCGCGCTCCGCGCCGTCGATCACGTTGTCCGCGATCAGGACCGACCCGCTTCCCTCGACCACGGAGACGGCGATGCCTTCCCCTGCCTTGCGGATCACGTTGCCGGTCGCGACGATGTTCCGCAGGAATGGACCCCAGCCGAGATGCAAGCCGTAGTTCGGCGCATTCTCGACCACGTTGCCGGTGACGGCTGTATCGGCTTCGACAGTGATGCCCACCCCGAAGCCCGGGGCGTCGGCAGGGTAGGGGCCGACCGTCGACATGTTGCGGACGATGTTGCCCGAGACGACGCCCATCCGCCCGCCCTCGTTGAAGTTTACGACGGATATTCCGTTTGCGGCGCCATCGACGATGTTGGACGAAATCAGCGCGCCTTCGAACATGAACTCGGAGTAGACGGCCGTCTCGCCCGAGCGCAGGCAGGTATTGCCGGTGATCTGGACGTTGGACCCGCCGTTCGACCGGATGGCGGAGAACGCGCTGTCTGTGACGACGTTGCCCGAAATGACCACGTTGCCTGCGCGGTAGACGTTGATGCCGTTTCCGAACTGCCCCGTCCCACCGTGGTCGGCGCGCATGCGCTCGACGCGATTGCCGGACACGATGGTGCTGTCTTCACCGGCTTCGCGGCGGTGGACGAGGATGCCGCCATTGCCGCAATCCGCGATCTGGTTGCCGCCGATCGTCAGTCCGCGCGACTGGACGGCATAAATGGCCGCCTCTGCCGCGCCGGTGACCGTATTGTCGGCGAAGCGCCCTGAAACGCCGTCGAGAACGACGCCGTACGCTCCGCTCTCAGTGAAGGCGCATTCCACGATCGCAACCGAACCGCCGACGATTTCGACGAGACCGCGCTGGCCGGCGCCCAGTGGGCGCGCAAGCCCGTCGAGCGCGAGGCCGCGCAGTTCGGTCCGCTCTGCCCCGGCTGAGCGGAACAGCCACTCGCCGCCGAGGACGATGCGCGTGGCGCCGGCGACGCCATGCAGCCGCGTGCGGGCCGGAAGCTCGATCTGGGCGAACACATACGTGCCTGGCGGCAGGAAGATCGGGACGTTGGCGTCCGACGCCTTCGCCAGCAGGCGCCGAAAGGCTCGGCTCTGATCGTCACCGGCGTCCGGCCGCACGCCTTCCGTCGCGGCGTCGAGCGAGCCGCGGATCCCTTCGAGCAGCATCGGCTGGGCCAGGAGCGGCGTAGCGGCGGCGCTGCCGAGCAGCGTGAGGGCGCCTCGCCGCGTCCATGTCGTCATCGCCGTCCTCCTCGCTGCGGTTGAGACGCAAGGGCTGCCACCCTAGATCAAAAGGATGAGCAGAGCGTTCACCAGCGAAGAGCAGAACGAAGCGGCCCTTTTAGACCTTGGCGAGCGGCCGGTCAGCCCGCACCGCAACCTCGTGACGCCGGAAGGCCTTGCCGCCATCGAGGCGGAAATCGAGCGCTTGCGCGGCGACCTTGCTGCCGCCGAGCGCGCCGCCGACCGTGCCAGGATCGCGCTCGCGTCGCGCGATCTCCGCTACTGGAGCGTGCGCCGCGAGACCGCCGAGGTGTCGATCCCCGATCCGGCCGAGGAGGCCGTTCGCTTCGGAATGCGCGTGACGGTGGAGGACGAGGACGGCACGCGCCGCACCTGGCGCATTGTCGGCGAGGACGAGGCCGACGCGGCGCGTGGCTCGATCTCCCACGTCTCGCCGATGGCGCGCGCGCTTTTCGGCAAGCGCGTCGGCGATACCGTCACCGTCGCCGGCCGCAACAAGACGATGGTCCTCGTCGAAACCTAGGCCCCTACGCCGCCTCCGCCAGAAGCTCTTCCCAGCGCACGGGATCGAGTCGCTGGCAGAACGCCACGCCCTCCGGGTCGTTGCGCGCCGCATGGGAGACGGGCAAGACTCGAACCTCGCTGCCGGCAAGCTGTGCCACACGCGCGTCCCGTGCCGCGATCACGCGCTGCTGGACGTGGCCGGCCTGAATGCTGCGCAGTATGCCGCCTTCGCGCTCGATCCGCGTGAACTCGTCCCACGCCGCGTCACAAAGTCCATCGGTGCTTGCCGTGAGCGCATCGTCGGTGGCTCCGTCGTGCACCGAAGCGCCGCCTTCAGAGAACAGGATCGCGAGTGCCTCCCGTGTACGCCTGCGTGCCGTGTCTTCGGGCAGCCGCAATGCAACGTCGTACGGCAGCGACGCGAGTGTGCTGGCGCCCGCTTCGACGGCACCAAGTGCGGCGAGCGTGTTGCGGATGAGGTTGGCTTCGCTGTGCGCGGCATTGACCATTCGGTAGGAGGTCTCTGCATGAACGGCGACAGGCGCTGCCGGTGCACTATAGCTTTCGAGAATGCGCCCCCACAAAGTGCGTAGTGCGGCGAACTTGGCTCGCGTCCGGAGTCTGTCCTGCTCGACGCTCATGGAAAAGCCGATATGGGCCGCCGCATAGATCGCAGGCTGCCGCGCCTCTTCGAACATGCGCAGGTAGCCGATAGCCGAGGCGAGCATGATGCCCAGTTCCTGGGCATCGCTCGCCCCCGCATTATGAAAGACACGCCCGTCGGCCTCCAGCAAGATGCCGGGAACCCCGAGTACGAAGTAGTGCGCCAGCGACTGCGGCATGAAAGCACGAAGCGCCTCGATCGACATGCGCAACATGCCCGTCCCGGCAAACAGGGCTGCCGGATCGATGCCGAAAGATATGTCCAGCTTTTCGGGGTTAGCCTTGCGTTCGGCGAGTATCCTGACCAGCCAGTCCACGGACTGACGGCTTGCCGGGTGGAGATCGAGCCGCAAGGGGGTTCGTGCAAGCGGCACGTCTCGAAGTGCTCTGGACAACGCTTCCTGCGAAGCTGGCAGGCCACGTCCGAAGGCGTTTGGCGCGCCTTGGAAAACGATCGCCAAACCTTCGGCGCCGTTCGCCAGATCCTCGATCGCCTGCCGATTGGCGCGCTCCGGTGACGCGTCGTCGATCCGTTGCAGCATCCGGCATGCCCGTTGCGCCGGCTGTGCCGAACGAGCAGGTGTCGCTGATTGCACCGGCGCATGTATGGCACCGAGCGGATCGCGAGCCAGCGTTGCAGCCCCGTGGACGGGGTGAGGCGCGAGCGTCACGACCCCCGCGCGAGGAGGGACACCCTCATTGGTCACCGAAGGACTCATAATGCCTCCTCGAACGGCAATCGCCCGCCCAAAGGCGCCGGCCCCCAACCTGGCAACACCTGATACCTGAGCTGACGGAAGCGCTATGCGCCCTTGACCGCCATTACACATCGTAAGGTCGCGTTACTGCGGCAGCAACGGGTTTTTCGCGTTCGACCAACAATTGCTGACGGGAGTGGATTTGTCGCCACATAGACGAAGATCGACGGCATTGTTAGGCGCGCCTCCGGCAACTATACGGTCCTTAAGGATCGCGAGCGGAGCGGATGATGGCCGAAAACCCGAGCATTTTCGTTGGCGGCAGCCGCAGGCCGGACGACAGCTTCCAAAAGGCCGAGGAGTTGCTGCTGAAGTACGGCAACCGGCACGGCATCGTCACCGGTGCGACCGGCACCGGGAAAACCGTCACGTTGCAGATCCTCGCCGAAGGATTTTCGAACGCCGGGGTGCCCGTGTTCTGCGCCGACATAAAGGGCGACCTTTCCGGCATCGCGCTCGCCGGAGATGCCAAGGACTTCCTGACGGCCCGCGCCAATCAGATCCATCTCGACCCATACGAGCATACCGACTTTCCGGTCATCTTCTGGGATTTGTTCGGCGAGAAGGGGCACCCGATCCGCGCCACCGTGTCGGAAATGGGTCCGCTGCTTCTGTCGCGTCTGATGAACCTCACCGAGGCGCAGGAAGGCGTGATGAACATCGCCTTCCGGATCGCCGACGAGGAGGGCCTCCTGCTGCTCGACATGAAGGATTTGCAGGCGCTCCTCGCAAACCTCGCCGAACGCGCCGACGAGATCGGCGCGCGCTACGGCAACGTTTCGAAGATGTCGGTCGGGGCCATCCAGCGCTCCCTGCTCATCCTCGAGCAGCAGGGCGGCAACTACTTCTTCGGCGAACCCGCGCTGCGCATCGCCGACATCATGCGGACGACGCCCGATGGCCGCGGCGCGATAAGCGTCCTTGCCGCCGACAAGCTGATGATGAATCCGCGTCTCTACGCGACCTTCCTGCTGTGGCTGCTGTCGGAGCTGTTCGAGCAGATGCCGGAGGTCGGCGATCCGGAGAAGCCCAAGCTCGTCTTCTTCTTCGACGAGGCTCACCTCCTGTTCGACGAGGCGCCGAAGGCGTTGATCGACCGCGTCGAGCAGGTTACCCGCCTGATCCGGTCAAAAGGCGTCGGCGTCTACTTCGTCACCCAGAACCCGCTCGACGTTCCAGAGACGGTCCTCGCGCAGATGGGCAACCGAATCCAGCACGCTTTGCGCGCCTACACCCCGCGCGAGCAGAAGGCGGTTCGCACGGCAGCCGATACTTTTCGCCCGAACCCCGATTTCAACACCGCCGCCGCCATCACTCAGCTCGGCACCGGGGAGGCCCTGGTGTCCCTGCTTGAAAACAAGGGCGTGCCATCGGTCGTGCAGCGCACTCTTATCCGGCCGCCATCGGCACGCATGGGACCGATCACTGACCAGGAGCGTCGTGGGATCATGGCTGTAAGCCCGGTCTCCGGCCAATACGACCAGCCCGTCGATCGCGAATCGGCCTTCGAGGTGCTCAAGAAGCGGGCTGGCCAGGCGGCTGAGGCAGAGGCGAGGCAGCAGCGCGAGGACGACGCGGGCGGCAGACCGCAACGCCGCTCGCCCTGGACCCTGCCCGACTTCGACGGCGACTCGCGCCAGCCGGCGCCGCGGGAGAACGAGCGCCTGGACCGTCGCGAAGACGATTTCGAGGACGAGTATCGCCGACGGCGAAACACAAGCCGCACGCCGCGGCCGCGCCCCTCCAACCGTCAGAGCGTTGGGGAGGCGGCGGTGAAATCGGTCGTACGTTCTATGGGTTCGTCGCTTGGCCGTGCCTTGGTGCGCGGCATCCTCGGCAGTCTCAAGCGCGGATTCTGATCACACGACGACCACGGTCGTTCCGGACGGCACGCGGTCGTATAAATCGATGATGTCCTGGTTGATCAGCCGGACGCAGCCGGACGACACGGATTTTCCGATCGACCACCACTCCGGAGTACCGTGCAGGCGATAGAGCGTATCCTTGCCATCCTGGAACAGATAGAGCGCGCGCGCACCGAGCGGATTGTCGAGGCCGGGCTTCATGCCGCCGTTCTCGGAACTGTATTTCTTCAGGTCCGGGCGTCGCGCGATCATCTCGTCCGGCGGCGTCCAGGTCGGCCACGGCTGTTTCCACTGAATGAGCGCTCTGCCCGACCACTCGAACCCCTGCTTGCCGAGGCCGACGCCGTAGCGCATCGCGTCACCGCCCGGCAGCGTCCAGTAGAGGTAATGGTTCTTCGTATCGACGACGACAGTCCCCGGCTTTTCGCCCGTCGGATCCCGCACGATCTGGCGGAACAGCCGCTCCTCGACTTTCTCGACTGGAACCGCTGGAATCGTAAAGCCGTTGTCGACCCGCTGCCCATACATCTCCTTCAGTGAGACCTTGGGCGCCACGGGATCCGGGTCGCGTCGCGGCGTTGTCGCGCAGCCGGCCATGGCGGTAGCCGCGCTTGCCGCCGCCAATGAGAGGAAAGAACGCCGCGAGATCGCAGCGCCGTCGAGGACTGTCGCGTTCATGTCATTCCGCCGGTTGCGCCGCGCATCCCACGCGGCAATCGCTCGCGCCAGCCTCGTTGCGACTGCCGGCACGATAACCACACCTTGCCGCCCTTATGGTGAATGAAATCCTAAGATCAGCCCGCGGTGAGCAGTCCCGTGAGGTTAGGAAGCACGAGCGTCGGCGGATGGTCGGCATATTCGTCGGGCAGTGCGGTCCGGTTGATCCAGACCGTCTCGAAGCCGAAGCGTCCGGCGCCCGCGATGTCCCACCGGTTCGACGACTGAAAGGAGATTTTCGACGGATAGACCCGCCATGCAGTCGTCAACAGCTCGTAGACCGTGGGATGCGTCTTGAAGCGTTTCACCTCGTCCACCGAGAACACCGCGTCGAGCAGAGGTTCGATCGCTGCTGATTTGACCGCCGAGGCGAGCATCTGTGGCGATCCGTTGGAGAGGATGGCGATCCTCACGCCCTCCTGTTTTAGAGCCTTCAATACCGACGGAACTTCCGGATAGCAGTCGAGGCTCCAATAGGCATCGAGCAGCTTCTGCCGAATTGTACGGTCGACTGCCGGGTATCGGGCCAGCGCGAAGTCGAGCGCCTGTTCCGTGAGCTGCCAGAAATCCTGATATGCATCCATCAGGCTGCGCACCCACGAATACTCGAGCTGCTTGGCGCGCCACAGTTCGGAAAGCGCCTGACCTTCGGGCCCGATCGCGGCGGCATGGCGGCGCACCGCTGCATGCACGTCGAACAGCGTCCCGTAGGCATCGAAGACGTAGGCGGCGTGGCGCATCTTGAAAATCCGTGCAACTGCGTGGGTTTATCGCGGTTGCGAAGTCGGGTGAAGAGCGTGGCTGCCACTGGACCGATCGATTCCGGTTTGGGGCGGTTGACTGGCAGCGGCAAAGCGCCTTTCGATGCGCCGCGAAAGAAGGAAGCCGATATGTCACTGACGCCGCCAGCCCCGTCGAAGACCTGGACCTACGTCGATGGCGACTGGCATGAAGGCAACCCCGCATTGGTCGGTCCGCGAAGCCACGTCATGTGGCTTGGCTCGTCTGTATTCGACGGCGCGCGCTGGTTCGAGAATGTCGCCCCGGATCTAGATCAGCATTGCCAGCGCGTGAACCGATCGGCCCGCGCGCTTGGCCTCGAACCCACCATGGATCCCGAAGTGATCGAGGGACTGACCTGGGACGGACTGAAAAGGTTCGATGGCAGCACTGCGGTCTACATCCGTCCGATGTACTGGGCGGAGGGCGGCGGCTATATGGGCGTGCCGGCCGACCCGGAGACTACGCGCTTCTGCCTGTGCCTCTACGAATCGCCGATGATGGAGCCGACCGGCTTCTCGGTCACCGTGTCGCCGTTCCGCCGGCCTTCGCTGGAAACAATGCCAACCAATGCCAAGGCCGGTTGTCTGTATCCGAACAACGGTCGCGCCATCCTCGATGCGAAAAAGCGCGGGTTCGACAACGCCTTGGTGCTGGATATGCTCGGCAACGTCGCCGAAACCGGCTCGTCCAACATCTTCATGGCAAAGGACGGGAGCGTGTTTACCCCGGCGCCCAACGGGACCTTCCTGTCCGGCATCACCCGTGCGCGTTCGATCGATCTGCTCAGGAACGCCGGCATCGAAATTGTCGAAAAGACCCTTTCGGTCGCCGATTTCATGGACGCCGACGAAATCTTCTCGACCGGAAATCATTCCAAGGTCGTTCCGGTAACCCGCATCGAAAGCCGCGACCTGCAGCCCGGGCCAATCGCCAAGAAGCTGCGTTCCCTCTATTGGGACTTCGCGCATGCAACTCCGGCGCGTTGAGTCGCGGCTGTCGCGCCCTATATAAGCCGGGTGAGTTGACCCCGCGGCAACGCGGGAATACCCGTGCCGCCCATTGTTCAGACTATTCCGAGGGAGACCGCCCAATGGCTTTCGAATTGCCCCCGCTGCCTTATGACTACGAGGCTCTGCAGCCCTTCATGTCGAAGGAAACCCTCGAGTACCACCACGACAAGCATCACAAGGCCTACGTCGACAACGGCAACAAGCTTGCCGCCGAAGCCGGCATGGACCAGCTTTCGCTGGAGGAAGTGGTCAAGCAGAGCTTTGGCAAGAACGCCGGCCTCTTCAACAACGCGGCCCAGCATTACAACCACGTCCATTTCTGGAAGTGGATGAAGAAGGGCGGCGGCGGCAACAAGCTGCCGGGCAAGCTCCAGAAGGCGTTCGACAGCGATCTCGGCGGATACGACAAGTTCAAGGCGGACTTCGTCGCCGCGGGCACGACGCAGTTCGGCTCCGGTTGGGCGTGGGTGGCCGTCAAGGACGGCAAGCTCGCGATCTCCAAGACGCCGAACGGTGAGAACCCACTCGTTCACGGCGGCAAGCCGATCCTCGGCGTCGACGTATGGGAGCACTCGTATTACATCGACTACCGCAACGCGCGTCCGAAGTACCTCGAGGCGTTTGTCGACAGCCTCATCAACTGGGACTACGTCCTGGAGATGTACGAGAAGGCCTGAATTACCGCGATATCGAGACCGACGAAGCCCCGCTATGCGGGGCTTTTTCGTTTGCCTGGCAAAGCTGGTCGCGCTGTCGGCCCGATAACCGAAGCGTGAAAGGTTCTTAAGCGGAAGTGACTATCCGGCAAGCCGGTTCGATGCTGATCTAGCGCGCCGCCACAGGGCGGTTGTTCGGTGCTCCGGAGACTATCCATGAGAATTCTTGCCATTGCAGCGTCTGCCGCAATGATCCTCACATCCCTCGTCGCTACCGCCGGCGCAGATCCCATCGCGGACCGCAAGGCCAACATGAAGGCGCGCGGTGCCCAGATGCAGGTGCTCGCACCGATCGCGCAGGGCAAGAACCCGTTCGATGCTGCCGCGGTCCAGGCTGCACTGCAGAAGCTCAATGACCTGAGCAAGGTCGACGTGGACGCATTGTGGCCTGCCGGGTCGGACAAGGGCGACACCAAGTCTTCGCCAAAGATCTGGCAGGACATGGCTGGGTTCAAGGCGGCGCACGCCAAGTTCGCGGCCGATACCGAGGCCGCCGTTTCCGCGAAACCAGCGGATCTCGCCGCATTCCAGGCGGTCTTTGGACCGGTCGCCGGAAACTGCGGCGCTTGCCACCAGGCTTACCGCATGTAGGCTGCCCGAACACGGGCGGAGGCGCATTTGCTCAAGAAGATCCTGGTCGCGCTGGTGGTGCTGGGCATCATCGGCGCGGTGGCTGCCTGGTTTGTCAGCGCGCCGCGCCCGCTTGGGCAGGCGGAGCTTGCCGGAATACCGGCAGGCGATGCCGTTCGCGGCGAGCAGGTGTTCTTCGCAGGAGGCTGTGCCTCCTGTCATGCCAGGCCGGGCGCCGCGGATGCCGCGCGGCTTGAGCTTGCAGGGGGCGTGGAGCTTGACACGCCGTTCGGCGTATTCGTCGCGCCGAACATCTCGCCGCATAAGGAGCATGGAATCGGCGCATGGTCGGCAGTTGATCTCGCCAATGCCATGAAGCGCGGCGTGTCGCCTGGCGGCAGTCACTACTATCCGGCTTTTCCGTACACCTCATATGCCCGCATGGACGTGGCCGACATCGCCGACCTGCACGCTTTCATGATGACGCTTCCGGCGGTGGAGGGCGCTGCCCCGCCTCACCGGCTGAGCTTCCCGTTCAACATCCGTCGCGCAATGGGGATATGGAAACTCGTGTTCCTCAGCGACGACACGGTCGTCGCCCCTCCCAACCCGTCGGATCAGGTCACGCGCGGTCAGTATCTCGTGGAAGGTCCTGCACACTGCGGCGAATGCCACACCCCGCGCAACCTCGTGGGTGGCATCGACAAGAGCCGGTGGCTCGGCGGCGCGCCGATGCCCGAGGGCGAGGGAAGGGTGCCAAATATTACACCCTCGGGCGATTTCGCCGCCTGGACGGAGGGCGACATCGTCAACTTGCTCGAGACAGGCTTCACGCCTGAGTTCGACTCGGTTGGTGGCGCGATGGCCGACGTCGTGAAGAACACGGCCGCATTGCCGGCAAGCGACCGCGAAGCGATCGCCGCGTACTTGAAGGCCGTGCCGCCTGTCGAGTAGCGCCTATCTTTCCCCGAGAAATGCGAACGGCTTGCCGTCGAACAGGCCGCCGTAGTTGCAGGTCATCTCCTCGCGCGCTGCGATGTCGCGCAAAGCGTATGCGAGCTTGCCGTCCGAGAAATCGCAATTCGGCTCATCGGAATGGTTCATGTACTTGGCGTCGTCAGCTTCGAACACATAGTGACCCGGTAGCCATTTGCTCGGGTAGCTGTAACGGTCGAGATAGTCGCGCACGAGTTCGGGCTGGGCCTCGTAGAGCTCTTGCGAGAAAACTCTGTCGAAGTGCTCGTCGAGCCGCCAGATCAGCGCTCCTTTTGCGATCGGCTGTTTTGCGAACAGGCCGATGCCCTCAAGCGGTGAGCGATCGAGATAGACGGGAACGAGGAGCATCGGAACCTCAGCAGTGCGCCTGCTTGTAGCCCGCCCGCTTCGCACAGTGCGTGTTGCAGTCCCTCCGTCCCCAGCTTTTGCGGCTATTGTTTCAGGCACGCCGGTGGGTTGCCATCGCTCTGAAACGTCAGCGTGGTCTTTCTGCACGAAGGAGGATCGCACATGACGCAAACCACACGCTTTCTCGGGCGCGCAATCGCTGCGATGGCCATCTTCGCGATAATCGGCGCCTATGCCGGCGCAGCGCGCGCGACAACATTCGCGGCCTGGCAGGTTCACGGCGTCGCCTTCGGCGATACGCTCAACGTCCGGAAGTTTCCCTCCAGCGGCTCACAGAAACAGGCCGCCTACCCGAACAAGACGATCTTGCAGATGACCGGGCCATGCACAGCCGGCATCAACCTGCTGGATATCGGCAGTTGGCCGAAGCGCGACCAGGCTCAAGTCGTGCGTCATCGCTGGTGCCAGGTCTGGCACGATCCAGCCCGCAACGGCGTGTTCGTCACAGGCTGGGTGTATGGCCGCTACATACAACCAGCGGAATAGTAGAATATCCGACCCGCAACGTGCGCATGTGAGTATTAGCTCACTTAACTACGCACTAATAGAATACTTGTCCACGCCGCGTGCAGATGTGCATTTTGAAGAGCCAAATGGCGCCCCGGCCTTTGACTTTTACACCGAAACATTACATTACGTGCACAGGCGCAAAGCCAAACGTTCCGGTGTGCTCATCGATGAAACCGGCGGCGTAAAAACAAACCGATTTAAACTCTCTCTCAAATCTGGGGCATGACAAATATGGACGACGCACTTCCCGCACAACGTGACGATTCGCTTATCGAACTCACTGCCGATGTGGTCGCGGCCTATGTGAGCAATAACCCGGTTCAGATCGGTGATCTGCCGGCGTTGATCGTCGACGTGCATGCTGCCTTGACGCGCGTCGGCGGTGCCGCAGAGCCCGCGCCGGCCGAGAAGCCGAAGCCGGCAGTGAATCCCAAGAAGTCAGTTTTCGACGACTACATCATCTGCCTGGAGGACGGGAAGAAGTTCAAGTCGCTGAAGCGGCACCTCATGACACACTATGGTCTCACGCCCGATGACTACCGCGAGAAGTGGGGTCTCGATGCGAGCTATCCGATGGTCGCGCCAAACTACGCTGCGGCTCGTTCCCAGCTCGCAAAAACGATGGGCCTAGGCCGCAAGCCGAAGGGCAAGGCACGCTGAGTGCGGCTCGTCTTGCTACTTGATGAGGGCGGCTTCGGCCGCCTTTTTCATTTCTGACGCGGGTGCCCTTAGAGCGTCTAGGACCTGCTTGAGGGCAATGTGCCTGTTCAGATCGTAGCTCCAGTGGCGATTGAGACCCTTTAACCTCTCACGTTTCAGGCGCCTCTCGACGAGACCGCACAAACGCGCGCGCTCAGGCTCCTGCGCCGCAATTGCACTGTCGAAGTCGATGCCGCACGCCAACCGCATAGCGGCGCGCTGCCGTGCGTGCGCTGCGCGCGTCTTCAGTTTCATTTGAAATTCCAGAGCCTCGTTCTCGATCACTGTCACGCCTGCCGTCCGCGATGGTGCCGGACTATCGCTGCCGGGCGCCAAGCCGTGGACAAAGTGGGACGGGAGAATCCGGGCGTAGAGCGATTTACGCTGCTTAAACAGGGACCTAGGCGACCGTCTCCGGAAGCGGCGTTCCGCAAATGTTCACATCGCGCAGCTGAATCGATATAAGAAGAAATTCCTATATCGGAGGAAGCGATGGCGGGTGCGGCGCGCGTAACGGCGCAGATTTCAGACGAAAGCGGCCAACGTTTTGCGGAGACGTCTGCTCACGTTCATGAATCGCGTGCGCGGATGGAGGTTCGGCGCTCCGAGCGCGCCTACCTTGCGTGCGACTGTCTTCTCGACATAGCCGCCGCATTCTTCAACGTGCCGGCTCGAGAGCTACGCCGCCCCGGTAGATGCAGCGACGATGTTTCGCGCGTTCGCCAGATCGCGATGTACTGCGCTCATACCGTCCTCGGCATGTCGATGGCGGACGTCGGCAAGGGTTTCGGACGCGACCGGACGACGGTTATCCATGCCTGCCACATCATCGAGGATTTGCGCGACGATCGCGAGTTCGAGGCAATTCTGCTGCGCATCGAGCAGCTAGTCGCGGCGGCGTTCCGCGGCCGTGACGGATTTCCAGGCTAGCACGAGGAAAACATGACCGATCGAGACATTTCGCGCGCGCTGAAGCTCCTCGGCGCGGGGAAGGCGCGCGTCTGCGGGTTGGCGAACGGCGAGAAACTGCTGCTCGAAGCCGGCGAACGCGGTCGCATTGCGATCTCCGCCAACGCGGCGCGCGTCCTCGTGAGCGATGGATTGGCGAAGCGGGTAGGCGCACAGCTTGAGATCACCGATCTCGGCCGCTCGCGGCTGACGCGCGAGGCCGGCGGCGAGGATGCGTTTGGGGCACAGCACCGCACGCTCGAGAAAGCGATGATCCGGGAGGCGAATGGCCCGATTACGGTCACGATGAACCTCGACGAGTCGCCGCTGTCGTCACTGGCGCGCCGAAAGGATGCGCAGGGTCGGCCTTTGCTGTCCGCCCGCGAAGTGGCAGCGGGGGAGCGACTGCGGAGCGATTATACGCGCGGCATGCTGATGCCACGGCTGGGCGTGAACTGGAGTTCGGCAGTCGCCTCTGGAAACCGCGCCGGCGGACAGGGCGGGGGAGCGGAACTGACAGAGGCCGCAATGGCAGCGCGTTTCAGGGTCGAACGCGCCATCGAATCGGTAGGCCCGGAGCTGGCCGGTGTGCTGCTGGACGTTTGCTGTTACCTGAAGGGCGTGGAAACCGTGGAAAGCGAGCGCGGTTGGCCAGCGCGCTCAGCCAAGCTCATGCTGCGGTCGGCGCTGTCGGCGCTGGCGCGGCACTATGAACCAGCCCAACGCAATCGCGGCATCGTTCATTGGGGCGCGGAAGGATACCGGCCGGTTCTCTAGGCTGCAGCAAGGGCCGCATCGGCAGATTGGCGTATCCGCCTGATCATGGCGCGTACCCCATTTGCCCGCTGCGGGGTGAGATGCTC
Organism: Pseudomonadota bacterium; assembly: GCA_023457435.1. GTDB lineage: Bacteria > Pseudomonadota > Alphaproteobacteria > Rhizobiales > Rhizobiaceae > RCIO01. Next base: position 64,518 of record JAEWLS010000048.1, on the reverse strand, counting down.
GTCCAGCCCGAGATCCCGAAGGTCTGCCTCGGCGTCGACGGCAAGCACCTCGCTGGCCCGTCGGCCCGAGTAAATAGCAAGCACGATGGCCACAAGCCCGCGGACGATGTGGGCGTCGGAGTCGCCCATGAAGCTCAGTACGGGATCCCGGCCGCCCGAACCCTCGACTTCAAGCCATACCTGACTGACGCATCCAGGGACCTTGTGAGCGTCATCCCGCAGGCGCTCGGGGAAAGGCGGAAGCGCATTCCCGAGATCGATGATGTAGCGGTAGCGCTCTTCCCACTCGTCAAGGAAGGCAAAATCCTGCTTGATTGCGTCGATGCGGTCGGTCATCGCCCAAGCATATAGGAGCGCTGCCGGACGGCGTCACCTGTTGAGCGGACTGACGCTGCCCGTTGCTAGGATCCGCTCTGCTTCCGCGCGCGCGATCTGATCGGCGACCGCATCGGTCGCCGCGGCAGGCTGATCGCCGCCGAGCGCGGTATATGCCATGCGCGCACCCTCGCGGGCCCGAACACCAATCGTGTGGAACGCCGCACTGCCGACTGCGCAGACGTCGGGCTTCCGCTCGCACATGCCGGACAGATCTTCAATTGCGCCCTTTGCGGCGAACATCGCCTGAACAGGGCTGACGCTTTTGCCGTCGTCGCCATTGCCGAACGGAATGAGCAGCAGCACGAGCGAAAGCCAGAATGCCGAACGGATGATGAAACCCATGACGTCCCTCTCGAACCGGCTTTGCCGATCCACTTCCCGATACGCCACGCTATCGCGGAACGCCGAAAAGCCGCTTGCCCGTCGCCGCGTGTTTTGAAGCAGATTTGATTCGAATCTTAGCGACCGGCATTGGCTGGAATTGTCTCAAAGACCCCGTTTCCCAAAAGGCCGGTGTTAACTGTGTAAGTCGTTGAAACTGCAGGGCATTCCAAACGCTATACGATATTCGCGTCTCGGATGGCCAATGCCCTGCGGCCTTACCGTCTGTTTACCATGCGCCTAGTTGCGGATCGAACGACCGAAAATCGAAATGCGGGACGCAGCGACAGGCCCGAAATTTTCCTTTCCTTAAACGCTGGATGCGAGGGTCGCGCTACCACCTAGCGGCCGGTCCGGTCGCCGCGAAAGAGTACCGAGTTGAGTGCAGCGATAGCCAGATTGAGCGACATTCCCGCGGGGATGTTCGCCGGCTTCGACCGGCTGGTCCACCCACAGGTGGAAGAGACCGTCGAGCGCGATAGGCAGCGCCGCTTCATCGGCGCCATGCTGACCGCCCCTTTCATCGCCGGCCCCACGCTGGCAGTGACGCTGCCGAGTTCCGGCGTCGGCGGCGCGCTTGCGATCCTGTGCGCCGCGATTGCCATCTGCTGGGCACTGACCCTCACCGTGTCGATCAGCGGCAAGAGCCGCGTTGCCGAAGCCGTAGCTCTTGCCGCAGGTCTGTTCGCCGTCGCCGCCGCAACTCCGGCTGGCGGCATGGCGGTGTTGCTGCTCTCCGCGAGCATCGGGTTCGAGGCATTCTGGATCGCCCAGACGCGCCACGCGGCAGGCGTCGGCGTTGCGGCCGCTCTCGCATGCTTTCCGGCGGCCGAATTCTTCAGCTATCTGGGAGGCGACGTTGCCGGCGCCGGCACGACGATCTGGCTCTGGCTCGCACCTGTGCTTCTGCTGACCTCGGCGCTCGGCAGGCTCCATGGGATAGTGAACCCGGGTGAAACGCGCGACTCTCAGGAAGCCGATACGATCGAACTCGTGGAGCGGTTTGATCTCGCAACGATCAGGCTGACCGACAGCGGCGAGACAGTTTCCGCATCGCGCGGCGCTGCGGCTGCTCTCGGCATAGGCGTCGAAGCGCTGGTCGGCCGACCGCTCGTCGAGCGCGTGCATGTCGGCGACCGCGTCGCGTTCCTCACGGGCCTGGCGGACATCGGGATGCGCCAGCGGTTGTCTCTGCAGCTTCGCCTGCGCGTGGCGATGGCGGATCGTCCCGGCGAACGCTTTCACAGCTTCAGCGTCGAGGTTGCGGCAGATGGCGCAGACGGCGCCATCCTCTTGTTGCGCGAGGCCGAGGGCGAGACGCATCTGCGCGAGGAACTGGATGCCGCCCGGGCGCGCGCCGACGCCACGGAGATCGCAAAGGGGCGCTTCCTCGCCGCCGTGAGCCATGAGTTGCGCACGCCTCTGAACTCGATCATCGGGTTCTCGGATATGCTGCTCCACGGCCTGGCGGGGGAACTGCGCGACCGTCGACAGGAGGAGTACGTCGGCCTGATCCGCCAGTCCGGGGGACACCTGCTGTCGGTGGTGAACGCGATACTGGACGTGTCGAAGATCGAGTCGGGTGCGTACAGCATTCAACCCGAGCCGTTCGCGGTGAAGGAGGCGATAGATCTCTGCCACGCCATGCTCTGTCCGCAGGCGGAAGAAAAGGGACTGACGTTCCTGTTTCGCGCGCGTTCGGATGCGGGTGAGATCGTCGGAGATCGTCGTGCGGTTCAGCAGATGATCATCAATCTCGCCGCCAACGCTATCAAGTTCACGCCCTGCGGCGGCAAGGTGTCCGTGGAGGCAATTCGCTCGGGCAACTGGTTGCGGCTGGTCGTTTCCGACACCGGCATCGGCATGTCGGAAAGCGATCTCGGGCGCATCGGCCAGCCCTTCGTTCAGGTACGCAACGATCTGACGCGCGAGTACGAGGGCACCGGCCTGGGCCTGTCGCTGGTCAAGGGCCTGGTACGGCTGCACGACGGTGAAATGACCATCGAGAGCGCGCCGGGCGAGGGCACGCTGGTAACCATCGCGTTGCCGGTGAACGGGCCTCGCCGCAGCGTGGAGAATGTCGAAAGAGAGGCTGCGAACGGAGGCGCGCATGAAGCGTTCCGCAAGATCGCGTAAGGAGCCGTCGGGCGTCGGCGGGCTGATGCGAGAGGGGTTCGCCATCACCGGCGGCGCGCTGATGCGCAACCCGCTTGCCGTAGGCGGCACGACGGCCTTCATCGTGACGCTTGCCTACGTCTCGGCCAACGCATTGTGGTATCAGCCCTATGCGCACCCCGCCGCATACTTCGCGACACGCGTGACGATCGCGCCGCCGCCGGCGCCGGAACGTTTTACCGATCCGACGCCCGTTCCTCTCCAGAGGCCGAAGCCGGCCCCGGGGAAGCCTGACGACCTCGGTTCGATGGCCGAACAGGAGCCGACGACGGCGTCCGTCAATCGCGGCGACGACGACGTTCGACTTGTCCAGGAAGTGCTGAAGACGCTCGATCTCTACGCCGGACCGGTGGACGGGCTGACAGGCCCCCAGACCGCAAAGGCGGTCGAGCGGTACCAGAAGATCGTCGGCCTCGAGCCGAACGGTCGCATCGACGCGAAACTGATGCAGCAGCTCGGCGCAGGGTCCGATTCGCTTCCCGCGCTCGCATCGAACGAAGCCGTTGCTGTTCCGGCGCCGCGTCCGGCCGCCGCGCAACCGGCAAAGCCACTGGTGCAGCAGGCCGTTGTCCAGGCTTCCGATCCGAAGATCGTGCGCATCCAGGCCGGACTGCGCGCCTTCGGTCACGATGGGATCGAACTCGACGGCGTCGTCGGCGCGCGCACGCGTGCGGCGATAAAGGAATTCCAGTCGCTCTTCGGGTTGCCGGAGACCGGCGAACCGGACGACGGGCTTTATGCCAAGATGCGCGAGGTCGGCTTGACCGACTGATTTCCCAGGTGCTTGGTCGCCGCAAAGGCGGCCAAACCATGCGCGTCACTTCTGAACTCTGGGTTTCCGCACTTCTGCGCCGCGTGTTCTCCGCTGGCGGTTTCGCCGCCGTCATACGCAGGGGCGCCGGCGATGCAGGAGCGATCTTCATCGTCTGCCGCTCCCGCCTCGGCGTCACGACGCTTTTCGGGCCGGCGGCGCAAGCGAGCTACGACGAAGCCCGGCCCGCCGATCGCATGTTCACGGCACTGATGGCCTCGGACGACCCGAATTCCATTGACGGGCGCATCGAGCGCGAGACGCGCTTCGATCCCGACTTGTGGCTCGTCGAGATCGAGGCTGACGCGTCGACGCTGCAGGATGTCGTTCCGGTCGCTAGGCAGTGAGCCTGGCGCGGTCGGGAACTGGACTATAGCGGTCGGAGTTCGCAGGCGCCTGCATCGCCAGGTCCTCGCTGTCGTTGCGCCACCCGATGACTTCCTGGCGCGACGCGTCGACGTCCAGTGCAGCATAGAGTTCGATGAAGTTGCGTATCGACGAAGTCGTGGCGAAGCAGGGCGGGAACGCGAGTGCCGCGATCAGGTACGCGTCGGCGCGCGGTAGCTCGACGGCCTTCAGCGCCACTGCCAGGCGCCGCGTGTTGCTGTCCTCGGCGATATCGACCGCCGTCGGAAAATCGAGATCGAACGCATCGGCAATTGCGGTGTGGAACAGCGCGGCGCGGCCGGTGAGGCCCGTGTCGACGACGCGCGCGGTAGCCGCGCGTGCCTGCGCCCAATCGCGGTGCCGAGCCGCGGGCGCGTGCGCACGGGATGGCGTGCGGTCACCCGCCGGCTGCATCATTGCACGCAGCGCATCCCGCGCCGCTTCCTCGGCGGCGCCTGGAGCGGCTGCCATGTACGTATCGAACGCATCGGCAACTGGCTCCGATGCCGCGCCGGCGCCCACATGCGCACGCGGGCGCGCTTCGGCCTCGGCAACTGTGCCGTTGGCGGGCGGCTCGATCGCAAGCGTCGTCGCGATCTCTGTGCCGAATTCGCCGACGCCGAGTGCGCGAATGAGCGCGACGATGTTTGGGTTGAGGTTGCGCCTGCGCGCTATCGCTCCCGCATGTGCGAGGCCATGACGGCCTATCAGGCCTATGAGATCGATGTCGGTGAGCACCGACGACGCCACCAGCAAAGGTGCGGAGATCGAAACGTCTTCCTCGGCGAGGCGGCGTACCAGCCCATGCGGACCTGGAAAGCAATGCGACAGCGATGCGGCGGCCAGACGACGGCTGTCATCGGTGACCAGCGGCAATAGCGGCATCGCGAGTTGATCGAGACGAACCGCATCATGCCGCGAAGCGTGGGTCAGCGCACAGAATGCCGAAACAGCGGCGCGGAACAGACGGTCGGATTTCGGAAGGTTATCATCGGCCGCGAGGCGGCCGGCAACGCTTGTACGCAAGACACACACCCAAACACTAGCTTGACGCCATGGCACAACGAGCAGGGCCACGCGTCCGTCAATATGGAACAGATGGGTTTGCAAACTATTAACCACATGCTGGCTCTATCGCGCTTGTTTGCCGCGTCTTGGCGTTGCGTTTGCTGCGTAGTGGAACGGGGTAACGCGAATATGGCCGACATCATCGAACTGACCAATGCGCTCAGGCGCGACAGGGCGCAGACGCGTCCCGATCAGCCGGCGACAATTATCATCTTTCCGGGTATTCGCTACGAGCGTCGCGACGACCCCTCACCGGATGGCGATGCGGGCGAAGGTGCGCAAGTCATACGGCGAAGACGCCCGCGACGCGGCGCGCATTAGATCGCTCAGATCGACGTGCAGTCCACGTCGCCGAGGAACGTCTCCACCGCCTGGAGCCAGGTGCGGTCCGGCATGAACGCGCGGATGAGCACGATTCCCTCGTCGATATCCGCTTCCACGAATACCGCGTTGATGAAGCGCTCGGGCAGTGCCTTGCGAACTTCGATAGTCTGGACCGCCGTGAGCACGACGAAGTCCACCTTGCCGTCGGGCGCCGTGCGATCGTTGAACGAGAAGATGTTCTGCCCGTTGCGGTCATAGACCGACATCGACCAGAACGGCGCACGGCCGGGAGCCTGAACGTGCACGACGCCGTCGCTGAGGTCGAAACGGCAGGCGACGGCGGCAAACAGCGGATCGACCGAACGGACCAGAGGCGTCGTCGCTGGCGTGTCGCCGAGCGGGGTGACCGTGTAGAAGTCCGCAACCTCCGACAGCTGCGACCACGCATCCCGGTCGGTGTAGAAAGGCAGCAGGAACAGCACCGCGATATGGACGATGCCCGCGCCAAGCACGCCGAGGATCAGGGCGTGGAGGAGCCTACCCATCGCAGGATGTCCTCAGCACCTGCGGCAGCTGGATCTCGAACACGCGCGCTGCGGTGGCAGCCGGCGTGTCGTAGAGCGTCAGCACCAGCTGCATGACGCCTTGGCCCGAGAGGCCCAACCAGTTGCCGGGAGAGGGGTTCGGGCTGATGGTTATGCGGATTGCGCCGTCGGTCGTGCGCAGCATCTCAAGCGAGTGGAGCGCCGGGACCCGGCGTACGGTCGGAGGCAGGACGACCCGCTGGTCGTCCGCGGCGTAAAGCGTCCAGAAGCGCGATGCCGGGATGGTGCCTTCGATCGTATAGGTACAGTCGCGGCGCAGCTGGCCGCCGGCGCTGTCGCGCCGCGCCACGAACACGATGCCTTCGGCGCGACCGAGCGAGAGGCCGCCCTCGCGCGCGAAGCGCGCTTTCGAATAGGTGTCGGCGTCGGGTGTCCCGACGTCGGGGAAGGCCGTCCAGTCGCCGATCTGCACGTCGCCAATGCCTCCGCCGGCATTGAGCGCAAGCCACACGCTGCCGGCTCCGCCGCCTACGGCAAGGACGAGCACGACGATGGTGAGGAAGATGGTTCGAAGCATTCGACCGGCCGCGGACTGCTTGCGGTTTAGAGCACAGCGCGCCGCGGCTGCAAGGCCGTCGAGGCTTTCACAGCGATGACAGCGTCTCGGGCTTCGCCGGCGCCTCCATGGGAGGCGTCTTGCGGAACAGTTCGCCCATCTCGCGCAGAAGCCTGGTCGTCGCGGTGGACAACGCTGGAGGACGCTCGGAAGCGGCGCGCTCGGCTTCCTTGGCAGCCTTGCGGGCGGCGGCAAGCGCTGCCGGATCCGGCAGCGGATTTTCGATGCCCGGTATCGGCTTGAGCTCGATGTTCTGGTGCGCGTAGGCCATGAAGCGCTGCCACACCATCGCCGGCAGCGAGCCGCCAGTCATGTTGCGCGTCGGCGTGAAGTCGTCGTTGCCCAGCCAGACCGCGGCCGTGTAGTTGCCGGTGAAGCCGACATACCAGGCGTCGCGATAGGACTGGCCAGTGCCGGTCTTGCCGGCGGAGCGCAGGCCGGGGAGGGCGGCGCGCCGCGCCGTGCCCATCTCGGGAATGCGCACCAGCATGGAGTTCATGTCGGCGACGGTCGAGTCCTTCAGCACCTTCCTGCCGGGAGGAGCGTCGCGATCGTAATCGTAGAGCACCTGGCCGGAATAGTTCGACAGCTGCGTCAGCCCGTGACGCGTTCCCGCCAGGCCGCCGTTGGCAAGAGTATTGTACCCCGTCGCCTGATCGAGAACCGTCATCCCTGAAGTACCCAGCACCATCGTCTTGTGCAGGATGATGTCGGACTCGACGCCCATCGCATGGGCGATGTCGGCGATCGGCTTGGTCGTCAGGAAATCCTTGGCGAGCCGCACCGGCACCGTGTTGATCGACTTCGCCAGCGCGTCGGCCAGCGTCACCCGGCCCGAATAGGACCGCCCGTAGTTCTTCGGCGCCCACCCGCCCCAGTTGACCGGACCGTCCGACACCACCGAGCTCGGCTTCAGCCCGGCCTCCATCGCCGCCGTGTAGACATAGGTCTTGAACGACGAGCCGGTCTGCCGCAGCGCCTTGGTGGCGCGGTTGAACTGGCTGGCGCCGTAGTCGCGCCCGCCGACGACGGCGCGCACCGCGCCATTGTTGTCGAGCACCACGATGGCGCCCTCGGTGACGCCGTAGCTCGCCCCGTGCTGGCGCAGGTGGAACTCGAGCGATTCCTCCGCCGCCTTCTGGATGCCCATGTCGATGGTCGTGCGCGCCACGAACTTGTGCGTCGCGAGCTTCTGCTGCGCCGCCACCTTCTTGACCTCGTCGAACGCCCAGTCGAGGAAATAGTCGGGACTGTCGAGCGTGCCGCGGTCGATCGCCGTCGCCGGCCGGATGCGCGCCGCGAGCACCTGGCCCTCGGTCATGTAGCCGCCCTCGACCATGGCGCTGAGCACCGTGTTGGCGCGCTCGCGCGCTGCCGGCAGGTTGATGTGCGGGGCGTAGCGCGCCGGCGCCTTGAACAGGCCGGCGAGCATCGCGGCTTCCGCCACCGACACGTCCTTGACGCTCTTGCCGAAATAGAACTCCGCCGCCGCGGCGATGCCGAACGTGCCGCCGCCCATGTAGGCGCGGTCGAGGTAGAGCTGCAGGATTTCCTTCTTGGTGAGGTTCATCTCCAGCCACAGCGCCAGGAACGCCTCCTTGATCTTGCGCTCGACCGTCCGCTCGTTCGACAGGAAGATGTTTTTCGCAAGCTGCTGCGTCAGCGTCGAGCCGCCCTGCACGACGCCCTGCGCCCGCACGTTCTCGCCGAGCGCGCGCGCCAGGCCGATGAAGTCGATGCCGATATGCTCGAAGAAGCGCCGGTCCTCGGTGGCGAGCACGGCGTTGACGACATGCTCTGGCAGCTCGTCGACGGGGATCGGGTCGCGCTGGATGATGCCGCGCTGGCCGATCTCGTTGCCGTAGCGGTCGAGGAAGGTGACGGCGAACTCGCCCTGGCTGCGCCAGTCTCCGGCGGTCTCCTCGAAGGCCGGCATGGCCAGCGCGAACAGGAGGATGACGCCGACCGTGCCGAGGGTGAAGCCCTCGCTGGCGAGTTCGAAGAAGGCGCGACGCCAGCCCGACACGTGGAAGCGGCGGAAGAAGACGGTGATGCGCTCCCAGGTCTCGGACGCCTTGAAGCCGGCCTCGTAGAGGGTCGAATCGATCCACGCGTCGAGCTCGAGCAGCCGCGTCGCGCGCGGGCCTCTCGACTTCCGCTTCTCGAAGGGATTTTCCATGACCGCGCCCGCCGCCTGACCGCCGATCGTTGAAGATGCTTGCCGGCCTTTTTGAGGCAGCCGCAAGCGGCCACCGTCATTGATTTTTTACCCTTTTGGCCCGCCGGGCAAGGGGCGCGGCGATCAACAGGCGGAGATGGTGAATTCAGGGGAGGGCGGTGGCGGCCGCACCCGCCGCGAAGCGCGCGCGGGCGGCGTCGATGTCGTGCCGGTGGGCAAGCGCCCAGCGCGTCAGCGCATGCGCCGGTTCGAGCATCGAACGGCCGAGGCCGGTCAGCTCGTAATCGACGCGCGGCGGGATCGTCGGCGTGACGATCCGCGTCACCAGCCCGTCCCGCTCGAGGTCGCGCAGCGCCGCCGTCAGCGATTTCTGCGTGACCCCCGACAGCGCGCGCTTGAGATCGGAAAAGCGCTGCGGGCGCTCGACGAGACGCGCCACGACCGGCATCGCCCACTTGGACGAGATCGCCGGGAAGATGTCCCGCATCGTCTCGCAGGTGACGCCCTGCGGCTCGGACCCTGGTTGCATTCTGGATACCTCGGTAGCGAAAAAGTGCCGTCTTGAGGGGCCTTTCGGCCAGGAACATATAGGGCCTCAGTTACTCACGGTAACTACCATCCGCAACAGGAAGCCCCTCCGATGCCAGCACTTTATCGCCTTGACGCGTCCATACGCGCCGACGGGTCCGTCACCCGCAGCCTTGCCGACGCCTTCGTTGCCGCCGCCGGAACGGCCTTCGCCGAAACGATCAGCCGCGATGTCGGCGCCGCGCCGCTTGCCGCTAACGCGTGGCGAGACGCCATCGCCGCCCTATGGACCCCGGCGGAGAGCCGCGACGCCGGGCAGCGCGAGGCGACAGCGCTCGTCGGCACGCTCGCCGACGAACTGATGGCGGCGGACGCCTTCGTGTTCGCCATACCGCTCTACAATTTCGGCGTCGCCCAGCAGGCCAAGGCGTGGATCGACCTGGTGCTCGCCGACCCGAGGTTCGCGCCGGGAGCCAGGCGGCCGCTCGAAGGCCGTCCCGCCTATCTGATGACCGCGCGCGGCGGCGGTTACGGCCCCGGCACGCCGCGCCACGGCTGGGACCACTCGACGCCCTATCTCGAGCGCATTTTGAGGGACCAGTGGGGGCTCGACCTCGCCTCCGTCGAGGTCGAACTCACGCTGGCCGAGGTCACGCCGGCCATGGAGGCGCTGCGCCCGCTGGCCGCCGACAATCTGCGCGCCGGGCTGGCCGCTGCCGCACGGCTCGGCGCCGCCGCGGGCCGGTCAAACGCGCACGCGGCGTGATGGGAGGCGTAATAGCGAGGCGCGGTGGTGGAGGGAGGTCATCGCCGCGCCGTCAGTTGCTGAGCTTGGGACGGTTCAGTCGACGCTTGTGTCTGGTATGGGGTGGGAAGCGGAACGACGGCTTATCGGCGGCGGAGTAGGTAAAGCGGCTTCCAGGTGGCCGCCGCGATTCGACTGCAACACGCGCCCACAACGACTTAGGATCGAACTTGCATGCGCCCGAACGCGGACAAACTAGCAAGCCCCCGCTGGGCCGCGTCCTTGACGGTATTCGCAGTAATCGGCGACCATAGGCGAACAAGGCAAACAGAACGTAGTGCGCTGGGTCCTGCCCGAAGCCTCCATAGATAACTCTTCGAAAAGACTTCATACCACCGGGCGCGGTTTGAGGGACGCAATGTCAGTCGAACAGGTCAAGTCGCAGATAGATAGGTTCCTCAAATCACCCGATCCGGAAGTTCTGTGTATTCGTGGCCATTGGGGTACCGGGAAAACCTACGTTTGGCAGACCGCCGCCAAGGCTTTGCGAGAAGGCAAGGATAAGGTCGCCCTCGACCAGTATGCCTACGTGTCGCTGTTCGGCGTCAATTCCATCAATCAACTCCGCTCGCAGATTCTCCAGAACACGCTGCCGAGGGCGCAGATCGGTGAATTAGTCACCAGCGATACATTGAGGAGCAAGCTCAATTCCCTCGAAAGCAGTGTAAAACGTGGCTTTCTGGGTATGGTTGGACTAGCTGGCGACAGCATGTTTGAAGCTGTGGTTTCTGGCCTGTCCGTCATGGTCAGCAAGCAGATTATCTGCTTCGACGACCTGGAGAGAAAAGGCCCCGATCTGCGTACCGGAGACTTTCTCGGCTACGTCAACTTCTTGGCGTTGGAGCGCAAGTGCAAGGTCGTCATCCTCCTGAACGAAGAAGCCCTCCACGATGCCGATCTGTCCGAGTTCAGCGACTATCTGGAGAAGGTGGTCGACTTAAGCCTCAAGTTCGCACCAACGCCAACACAGACAGTGGATATCGCTCTCGAAGGCGCCGAGGGTAGCCCGGAACTGAAAGCGATGATCCGGGACCGCTGTATTCGTCTTGGCATCGACAACATTAGGGTTGTCTGGAAGCTTCTTCGGTACGCGCGAGAAATCGAACCGCTGCTGAAAGGCTACAAGCCAGCCGTGCTCAACAGCGTGGTCTCGACCATCGTTTTGATGGGCTGGGCTCACCTGCAGCCCAAGTTCGCACCACCGAAGCTGTTCCTGACGACAAAGCAGAATTTCTATGCCGACATGGTGGGCAATCGGGACGGCAAATACTCCGCCAAGGAGATCGAGTGGATGCAGCTCGTCCGAAACTACGGCTACACGCACACTGACGATTTCGACATTGCTCTCCTAAACGGAATAGAGGACGGCTACTTCAATCCAGACATCGTCAAGCAACACGCCACCGAGCTGCATCAGCGGGCTGAGGCTGATGAGGCAGCTCTCCGGCTACGCCAGGCCTGGCGGAATATGTACGACGACTTCTCGGCGGATGCCGACAAAAGCTTGGCAGAGTTTAGCGACTGCATTCGCTTAAACGGCCGATTCTACGAACTTCACAACGTCATTCCAATCATCAACATGTTCCGTGATCTGAATCGGAAAGACGAGGGTGACAAATTATTGGATGCCTACCTTCCAATGCGCAAAGGCATTAGGGATGCCTACAGCCTCACCGACAGCGGTCTGTTTGGAAACAAGATAGACGCGGATGTAGCGGAAAAGATTCGGGGCTTTGAGAAAGACGCCAAGCCGGTATATCCATCAGACGAGCTTTTCTTGCTACTCGCTGACGACGGCTATGACCGCGACATCACGCAGCAACTGTCACAGGTTCCCGTTGAAGATTACGTCCGAGTTCTGGACACGACGACCGGCGAAAAGCTGGGCATCGTTCGCAGGGCTCTTACCCAGTACAATCAGCTTTCCAACCCCACACCTGCGATACAGAACATCATCCGAAAAACGGGCGAAGCGCTGACGCGCATCGGCGAGGGGAGCGAATTTAGACGCTACAAGGTGCAACGTTGGGGCATAACTGAGAAGATTGCCCAGCTTGACGCAGCCGCTGCGCAGGATGCGAATAACATGGGCGAACTACCCTAGCTTGTTCGACCTTCCGCGTCCAAAACCTGACGGTCTGAGAGCATGGCCGACTTTGCTATCGGACGGAGCCAAACGAACGGCAGGTTTCGGACAGCGATCGTATCCGCGAGAATGACCTCAATGGGGTCGTAAGCGGACGCGCGACTGAGCACCTTAACAAGCTTGACGCTGGTCCTGTAGCTTCTCGCTATCATGTAAAATCGCGCCTAGCAGCAGCGGCAGGAGCCGCGGAGAATGCTAAAATGCGTCCGAACACATAAGCGGTTCCTGCACCGGGGCGAGATATTCTTCCGCCGTATCGCGGGAGATTCCGATGCAGCCCGATTTGCTCCAACTGGCTGTCGTTCTTGGCGTAGGCGCGATCGTCGGTATCACGGTCGCCCGAGCACTTGAGGCGATCAGACGCCGGGCCTGGCGCAAGCGGAACGGCTGGCACCGGCGGGACTGGACGGCGCCTTATCGGCCTGCCCAAGGGACGGGCACCGTCGTGCCAGCGGAGTTCCGCCCCACCGACGCCGCCGCGCAGCTGCGGCTGGTCATGGCTGCCACATTCACATTGCAGCCGCTCCTCAACAGGAGTGAAGCGAGGGTCTTCAAGGAGTTGGATCGGCTCGTGCTCGGCTGCAACCCGGACTGGCAGGTGATGGCGCAGGTCTCGCTTGGCGAAGTGCTCCGCTGCCAGGATGCCGAAGCCTACCGCTCCATCAACTCCAAGCGCGTCGACCTCCTCCTGGTGGACGAGGAATGCAGGCCGAGGCACGCCATCGAGTATCAGGGCGCGGGACACCATCAGGGCACTGCGGCGGCGCGCGACGCGGTGAAGAAGGAAGCGCTGCGTCGCGCCGGCATCGGCTATCACGAAGTGATCGCCGGCCAGACGACGCCGGCCGACCTGAAACGCCTGGTCGAGCGGATCGTCGACAAGCCTCGGCAGGAGTCGCGCGCCGGCGGCATGCTCGCCGCGCCCAGCGCTGCTCAGAGCGAGGCATAGGAAAATAGTCCTTGACACCGTGACGCAGGTCCGGTAGCTTTTCGATATCGTCGAAAAATTGCGCCTGACGGCGGCGGCAGGGTTTGCCGCCCGCTTTGCCGTGCGGCGCCGAGGAACCCATCACATGACCGGACTGGATAGCGACGCGTCGCCGCGGCGGCCGATTACCGATGCGCAGTGGCTGGCTGCGCGCAAGCTTTCGGAGGGCGGGCCGCCGCTGCGCACCACGGTTGCAGGCGTGCTCGGCTGCCACGTCAGCGCGCTGCATGCGCGCGCCGCGGCGGAAGGTTGGCGGCTCGTCGATTTCCGCGGCCCGACGATGATGAACGCCTGGGCCGCCTTCATGGACATTGCCAACGAGACGGCGGAGATGCGCGGCACGGCGCGCGAGGGGCCGAGCGCCTTCGACCCCGCCGAGATCTGGCCCGAGGAAGGCGAAGAGGCGGGCAAGACGGAAGCGCCGGATGTTCCGGTTGCTGCGGATGCGCCGTCCCGTCCGGCCGATGCGAGCGATGCGGCCGAGGCTCCCGAGGCCGACGACCCGCGCGCCATGCTGTCGCGCGGCGCGCGCTTCCTGTCGCGGCGGCTGCTGCGGCTGATGCGGGCCGCCGAGCGCGGCGGCGCGATCAGCAAGTACGAGATCGACAATCTGACCGCGCTGGCGCGGATGATGGACCGCTGGGAAGCGCACGCCAAGGCGCAGGCCACGCATGAGGAGAACGACCGGGATGACCGAATCGCCGAAGCGCTCCGCAAGATCGACCGACGCATCCTCACGCTGGCTCGGGAGGAGGCAGAACGGATGGTCGGGGCGCGTGGTCGCGAGGGAGATCGCGGTCGCGACCAGTGAGGAATGGTTCGGCCGGGCGCGGCTCTCGCAATATCCGCTGTGGAAGGGCGAGAAGGGCGCGCCCGACCGCTGGCTGGTGATCGGCGGGCGCGGCGCCGGCAAGACGCGGCTCGGTGCCGAATGGGTCAACGCGCTGGCGCGCGGCCTGCCGCCGTTCTGCCCGCAAGGCGTCGGCCGCTACGGCGCCATCGCGCTGGTCGGCGAGACGCTCGCCGACATACGCGAGGTGATGATCGAGGGGCCGAGCGGCATCCTCACCGTGGCGCGGCGGGCGCGGCCGCGCTTCGAGCCGTCGCGGCGCCGGCTCGTCTGGGAGGCGAGCGGCGCGGTGGCGCAGATGTTCTCCTCGGAGGACCCGGAAAGCCTGCGCGGGCCGCAGTTCGACGCCGCCTGGTGCGACGAGCTCGCCAAGTGGAAGAACCTCGACGCGACCTGGGACATGCTGGAGTTCGGCCTGCGGCTCGGGCCACGGCCGCAACTTCTGGTGACGACGACGCCGCGGCCGGTGCCGCTGCTGAAGCGCCTGCTGGCCGACAAGGCCGTCCACCGCACGCGGATGAAGACCAGGGACAACGCGAGGAACCTCGCGCCGGGCTTCATGGCGGCGGTGGAGGAACGCTATGGCGGGACGCGGCTCGGCCGGCAGGAACTCGACGGCGAGCTGATCGAGGACCGCGCCGACGCGCTGTGGAAGCGCGCCATGCTGGAGACTTCGGCGCCGGTGGCGCGCGAGGCGCTGGCGCGGATCGTCGTGGCGGTCGACCCGCCGGCGAGCGGCGGCGCGCGCTCGGCTTCCTGCGGCATCGTCGTCGCCGGGCTGACGCGCGACGGCGCCGGCGTGGTGCTCGAGGACGGCACGGTATCGGGCGCCGCCCCGGCGGCCTGGGCGGCTAAGGCGATCGGCCTCTACCACCGGTGGGAGGCCGACTGCCTGGTCGCCGAGGTCAACCAGGGCGGCGACATGGTGTCGGCGGTGATCCGCACCGTCGACCCGCTGGTGCCGGTGAGGGCGGTGCGGGCGACGCGCGGCAAGTGGCTGCGCGCCGAGCCGGTCGCCGCACTCTACGAGCAGGGCCGGGTGCGCCACGCAGCGCGCATGGCAGCACTCGAGGACGAGATGTGCGACTTCGGCGCCGACGGGTTGTCGGGCGGCCGGTCGCCGGACCGCGTCGACGCGCTCGTCTGGGCGCTGACCGAACTGATGCTGAAGCGGGCGGCGAGCCCGCGGATCCGCGACTTCTCCTGAAGGATATTCACATGGCTTGGAACTGGCCCTTCGCACGCAGGGGACGCATCGCCGTGCCCGAACGCAAGGATGCGAGCCCCGGCTTCGTCGCGCTGCACGCGCAGGGCGAGGCGAGCTGGACGCGGCGCGACTTCCCGGCGCTGGCGCGCGCCGGGTACATGCGCAACCCGGTGGCGCATCGCTCGGTCCGCCTGGTCTGCGAGGCGGCGGCCGGGATGAAATGGACGCTGCGGCAGGGCGAGGACGAACTGCACGAGCATCCGCTGCTCGACCTGCTCGCGACGCCGAACCAGCGGCAGCCGGGCAATGCCTTCATGGAGGCGCTGTACGGCTACATGCTGATGTCCGGCAACGCCTATGTCGAGCTGGTCGAGGCCGGGCCGGACATGCGCGAGCTGCATCTGCTGCGGCCGGACAGGGTGAGCGTCGTCGCCGACGCGGCCGGCTGGCCGGTGGCGCTCGACTACGGCACCGGGCGGACCAAGCGGCGCGTGCCGCTGCGCGGCGAGGACGCGACCGGCGCGCTGCACCTGCGCATGTTCCACCCGCTCGACGACCATTACGGGTTTCCGCCGCTCGAAGCGGCGCTGACGGCGCTCGACCTGCACCACGCGGCGGCGCGGTGGAACAAGGCGCTGCTCGACAATTCGGCGCGGCCGTCGGGCGCGCTGGTCTACGCGCCGAAGGACGGCGCCAACCTCACCGACGACCAGTTCCAGCGGCTGAAGAGCGAGCTGGAGGAGGGCTACACCGGCGCCACGCGCGCCGGGCGGCCGATGCTGCTCGAAGGCGGGCTCGACTGGAAGGCGATGGGACTGACGCCGAAGGACATGGACTTCGTCGAGGCGCGCAACGCCGCCTCCCGCGACATCGCGCTCGCCTGCGGCGTGCCGCCGATGATGCTCGGCATCCAGGGCGACAACACCTATTCGAACTACCAGGAGGCCAACCGCGCCTTCTACCGCCTCACCGTGCTGCCGCTGGTGGCCCGCATTGCCGGCGAACTCTCCGGCTGGCTGGGACCGGTCTTCGGCGAGGACCTCAGGCTCGACTTCGATACGGACCAGATCGAGGGCCTGGCCTTCGAACGCAACCTGATCTGGTCGCGGGTCGAAAGCGCGAGCTTCCTCAGCGAGGACGAGAAGCGCGAAGCGGTCGGCTATGCGCCGCGCAACGTGGAGTAGCCCCATGACCGACAACGAAACCGCCTGGCTGTGGCTGGCCAAGGGCGCGGGCGCCATCGCCGGCTCGGCGATCTCGCTCGCCTACCTGCTGCCTTCGGGACGCCGCGAGGCGGCGATCCGCTTCGCCGTCGGTGCCGCCTGCGGCCTGGTGTTCGGCGGCACGGTCGGCCTGAAGATCGCCAAGGAACTCGGCATCGCGCAGGCGATGAGCGGAGCGGAACTGATGCTGATGGGTTCGGCTGCGGCGAGCCTCTCCG
Organism: Pseudomonadota bacterium; assembly: GCA_023457435.1. Lineage (GTDB taxonomy): Bacteria > Pseudomonadota > Alphaproteobacteria > Rhizobiales > Rhizobiaceae > RCIO01. The sequence continues at coordinate 47,689 of JAEWLS010000048.1, read as the reverse complement.
CCTGGTGGGCGATCGGCTTCGCGCTGAGAGCGATTGAACGGAGCCGGCCGTTCGGATGAGGCCGGCCCGCAGACGGCAGGGCGCTGCGCCTCCGGTCCCCGCGAGGGCCTGAATGTCCGCCCTCCGGGGCATTTTTCGATCATGGAGACGACGATGAAGCGGACGCGCCTTCTGGGCCCGGACGAACGCAAGTTCGCGCGTGTCGAACTCGCCGAGGTGGGCGAGGACGGGACCTTTCACGGCTATGCCAGCCTATTCGGCAAGGTCGATCTCGGCCGCGACCTGGTCGAGCGCGGAGCATTCGCGAAGTCGCTGGGCAAGCGCGGGGCAAGCAGCATCCGCATGCTCTTCCAGCACGACCCGGCCGAGCCCATCGGCACCTGGGCCGAGGTCGCCGAGGACGCCCGCGGTTTGCGCGTGAAGGGCCGGCTGTCGCTGGGCGCAGCGCGCGGCCGCGAGGTGCACGCGCTGATGCGGGACGGGGCGCTGGACGGGCTGTCGATCGGCTTCCGCACGGTGCGGGCGAAGACCGACGCCAAGACCGGCGTACGGCGCATCGCCGAAATCGACCTTTGGGAGATCTCGGTCGTCACCTTCCCGATGCTCCCCGAGGCGCGCGTCAGCGGCGTGAAGACCGCGCCGAACGGCCGCGCGCTACTCACAGCCATGCGCCGCGCAACCAAGATGATCAACGAAAGGAACCGCATACGATGAACGACATCGCTTTGAACGACATCGCGTCGAACGACGAGACATTGCCGGCAGCGCCGGAGACGAAGGGCGCCGACGAGCTGAAAGGCGCCTTCGAGGAGTTCATGGGAAGCTTCGCGGCCTTCCGCGAGGCGAACGACGAACGTCTCGCCGAAATCGAAGGCAAGATGGGCGCCGACGTGCTGACCGTCGAGAAGGTCGAGCGCATCGGCAAGGCGCTCGACGAGCAGAAGAGGGCGATGGACCGGCTGGTCCTCAAGAAGGCGCGGCCGGCACTCGACCGCGACGAACGCGAGGGCATCGCCAGCGAGCACAAGCACGCGTTCCACGCCTACATGCGCCAGGGCGACGAGCGCGCACTTCGTGCACTCGAAGCGAAGGACATGAGCTTCGGCACGCCAGCCGACGGCGGCTATCTGGTTCCGGACGAGATCGAGCACGAAATCGGCCGGCGTCTCGCGGCGATCTCGCCGATCCGCTCGATCGCGACGGTCCGGCAGGTCTCGACCGCCGTGCTGAAGAAGCCGTTCGCGGTCAGCGGCTTTGCCGTCGGCTGGGTCGGCGAGACGGCGAGCCGGCCGAAGACGAACACGCCGACGCTCGACGAGCTCGCCTTCCCGACGGCCGAACTCTACGCCATGCCGGCGGCGACGCCGTCACTGCTGGAGGATTCGGTCGTCGACCTCGATTCCTGGATCGCGGCCGAGATCGAGACCGCGTTCGCCGAGCAGGAGGGCGCGGCCTTCGTCAGCGGGAACGGCACCAACAAGCCGCGCGGCTTCCTCGACTACGACCAGGTGGCCGAAGGCTCCTGGGCCTGGGACAAGATCGGCTTCATCAAGACCGGCGTCGACGCCGCCTTCCCGGCATCCAACCCGTCGGATGTGCTTATCGACCTGATCTACGCGCTGAAGGCCGGCTACCGGCAGAACGCCAGCTTCGTCATGAACCGCAAGACCCAGGCCGCGGTGCGCAAGCTCAAGGACGGTGACGGCAACTATCTGTGGATGCCGCCTGCCGCCCCCGGCGCGCGCGCCATGCTTGCCGGCTTCCCGGTCGTCGAGGCCGAGGACATGCCGGACATCGCCGCGGACGCGATGGCTATCGCCTTCGGCGATTTCCAGCGCGGCTACCTCGTCGTCGACCGCACCGGCGTTCGCGTGATGCGAGATCCGTATTCCGCCAAGCCGTTCGTCCTCTTCTACACGACCAAGCGCGTGGGCGGCGGTGTGCAGGATTTCGACGCGATCAAGCTGCTGAGTTTCGGCAACTGAGAAATCCGGCGACGGACCCGCTTGCTGCTAAGCGCCGTAGAAATCGTGGCGCGCGTACCCCTCGCGCGCCGCGCCAGGCGGCATCGGGAGCCTCCTCCGCCCGATGCCGCCACCCTCTTTCCAGACATGCGAGGTTCAATGACGCTCTTCAGAACGATTCCGCCCGGGGCGGAGCCGGTGACCCTGGCCGAGGCCAAGGCAAACCTGCGCCTCGACCATGACAGCGAGGACGATTTGATCGCCGGGCTGATCCGCGCCGCGAGCGAGGAGGTCGAGGCGACCACCGGCGTGGCGATGATCGACCAGGGCTGGCGGCTCGCGGTCGACGCACTGCCCCCTTCCGGCACGCTGCTGCTTCGCCGCGGGCCGGTGAAGGAGATCGCGTCGGTGACGATCTACGGCGCCGACGGCGAGGCTTCGCTGGTGCCGCCGGAGGACTACGAGGCGGATCTCGTCTCGACGCCGGCGCGGCTGCACTTCAACGTGCGGCCAGAGCGCATGCGCACGATGAACGGCATCGAGGTCGACTTCGTCGCCGGCCACGGCGAGGCGGGCACCGACGTCCCCGACCTCCTGAAGCGCGCGGTGCTGACGCTGGTGGCGCACTGGTTCGAGTTCCGCGCCAGCTACGGCGCCGACGCCCAGCCCGTGTCGCTGCCCGACACCTATCGCCGGCTGATCCGGGCCTACACGCCGCGGAGGCTGGCATGAGGACCGAGTTCATCGATCCCGGCAGGTTCCGCACCGAACTGTCGCTGCAGCAGGCCGAACTGACGGCAGACGGGATGGGCGGGCACATGCAGGCATGGGAGGAGATCGGCGTGGTCTTCGCGCGCGTCGAGCCGCTGTCCGCCAGGGCCGGCTTCGGCGCGAGCCAGACGCTCGAGGAGGCGACGCACCGCATGACCCTGCGCAGTCGCGCCGGGCTCAGGAGCGGCATGCGCTTCGTCCGCGGCGAGCGCGCCTTCGCCATACTGACGGCGATCGACCCCGACGAGACGGGGCGCTACCTCGTCTGCACGACGAAGGAGACAGGCCGATGAACGTTTCCATGCGCCTGACCCTCGACGGCCTGTTGCAGGCGCTGCGCTGGCGCGCGCACAATGAGGCGGACAGGGCTCTCGTGACTCGCAAGAAGCGCGAGCGTGCGGCGGACAAGCGCCGCCCGGAGACCCGGCAGACGGAGGAGGGGCGTGATGAGCAGCGCGGTGGCTGAGCTGCAGACGGCGATCCACGCCGCGCTCGCCGGCGACGCCGGGCTGACAGGCCTCCTCGGCGGCGTGCGCGTCTACGACCATACGCCGCCGAACGTGCCGTTTCCGTATGTCACCTTCGGCCGCACCAGCGTCTACGACTGGGGCACCGGCACGGAAAGCGGCACCGAGCAGCTGATCACTCTGCATGTCTGGTCGAAGGGGCGCGGCAAGAAGGAGACGCACGAGCTGGTCGAGGCGATCGCCGCGCGCATCCACGATTCCGGGCTCGACCTCGAGGAGCACAGGCTCGTCAACCTGCGGCTCGAGTTCTTGGACGTGATCTTCGACGAAGATCTCGACGTGCATCACGGGATGCTGCGTTTCCGCGCGGTGACCGAACCCGCAACTCCATGAGGATCGCCTGCAAGTGGCGAGCCGAACCGCCTAGTCGCGGTCCCCTCTAGAATCACAGGAAATCAGAATGGTTGCGCAGAAGGCAAGGACCTGCTGCTCAAGCTCGATTCCGACGGGCTTGGCAGCTTCACCACCGTGGCTGGGCTGAGGACGAAGAAGCTCGCCTTCAACAGCGAGACGGTCGACATCACCGACGCCGATTCGGCCGGGCGCTGGCGCGAGCTGCTGGCCGGCAGCGGCGTGCGCCGCGCCGCCCTGTCGGGCAGCGGCATCTTCAAGGACGCGGCGTCGGACGGGCTGATCCGCCAGAACTTCTTCGATGGTGCGATCACCGGCTGGCAGCTGGCGATCCCCGACTTCGGCGTGGTCGAGGGGCCGTTCCAGGTGACCGCGCTGGAATATTCCGGCAGCCACGACGGCGAGGTCGCCTTCGAGATCGCGCTGGAATCGGCCGGCCAGATTTCGTTCGAGGCGGCGTGATGCAGCCGAACCGCAGACGCGGCGAGATCGTCGCGATGCTCGACGGCCGCGAGCATCGGCTCCGGCTGACGCTCGGCGCGCTGGCCGAGCTCGAGGCGGCGTTCGCCGCACAGGATCTCGGCGCGCTGGTCGAGCGCTTCGGCTCGGGCAGGCTCTCGGCCGGCGACATCGCCAGGGTGATCGGTGCCGGGCTGCGCGGCGCCGGCGCGACGGCGTCCGACACCGAGGTGCTCGCCATGCACCATGAGGACGGGGTCGCCGGCTTCGCGGCGATCGTCGCCGAACTCCTCACCGCCACGTTCGGCGGCGGACCGGAGCAGCCGCAAAACTCTTGAGAGCCGCAGCCGCCGGCCAAGCGCCGCCGTTTCCCTGGGAAGCGGCGATGGCGTTCGGCCTCGGCGTGCTGCGGCTTCCGCCCGAGCACTTCTGGACGATGACGCCGGCCGAACTGGCCGCGGCGTGGAAGGCGCACGGCGGCGGATACGCGCCGCCGCCCGACCGCGCGTCGCTCGCCGGACTGATGATGCGATTTCCCGACCGTGGAGGATGAACATGGCCGAGCCGGCCACCTTCGAGATCAGGGCCGACACGACGGCGCTGGAGAATTCGCTGCAGAATCTGCGATCCCTGGCCGAAGGGTTCGGAACGCAGCTGACGTCGGCCATGCGCGGCGCGGCGGTGAGCGGCAGGTCGCTCGACGACGTGTTGCGGCGGCTGGCGCTCAACCTCGCCTCTATGGCGCTCGGGCAGGGGCTGAAGCCGCTGAGCGGGCTGCTCAACGGGCTGTTCTCGGGGCTGGTGGGCGGCATCACCGGCTTCGCCAAGGGCGGCGTCGTGCCGTTTGCCGGCGGCGGCGTCGTTTCGGCGCCGACCTATTTCCCGATGCGCGGCGGCACCGGCCTGATGGGCGAGGCCGGGCCCGAGGCGATCGTGCCGCTGGCGCGCGGGCCGGACGGGAGGCTCGGCATCGGCGCGCCGGGAGGCGGGTCTCCGGTCAGCGTCGTGTTCAACGTCTCGACGCCCGACGCGGCGTCGTTCCGCAAATCCGAGGCGCAGATCACCGGCATGCTGGCGCGCGCCGTGCGCCGCGGCGCCAGGACATTGTGAGGTCGCCATGCCATCAGCCTTCCATGAGGTGCGGTTCCCGACCGACGTGTCGTTCGGGGCGACCGGCGGCCCGGAGCGGCGCAACGAGATCGTGTTGCTGACCTCGGGCCGCGAGAAGCGCAACCAGCGCTTTTCCGGCTCGCGGCGGCGCTACGACGCCGGCACCGGCGTGCGCTCGCTGTCGGATCTGTACGACATCGTCGCTTTCTTCGAGGCCCGGCGCGGCAGCCTGCACGGCTTCCGCTTCCGCGACCCGTTCGACATGAACTCGCTCAAGCCGGGGCAGCCAGTCACCGCCTTCGACCAGGCGATTGGCACCGGCGACGGCACGGCCGCGGCGTTCCAGCTGGTGAAGACCTACGGCGAGGGCGACGACGCCTATGTGCGCCGCATCGACAAGCCGGTGGCGGGCACTGTGCGCGTCGCGGTCGACGGCGTCGAGCGCAGCGCCGGCACGCATTTCACCGTCGACGCCACGACCGGCACCGTGACCTTCACGCCCGGCAACGTGCCGGCCGCGTCGAAGCTGGTGCAGGCCGGGTTCGAGTTCGATGTGCCGGTCCGCTTCGACATCGACCAGCTCGCTGTCAGCGTCTCGGCCTTCGCCGCCGGCCACATCCCGACGATACCGCTGGTGGAGATAGCGCCATGACGACATTGCAAACCCATCTCGACGGAAGCGCGACGACGCTCTGCCACTGCTGGCGCGTGACGCTCGCAGACGCGACCGTGCTCGGTTTCACCGACCATGACCGGGCGCTGACCGTCGACGGTACGGCGTTCGCGCCGCAGTCGGGCCTGTCGGCCAGCGAGGCGCGGGCCGCGGAAGGGCTCGGCGTCTCGACGATGGAGGTGGCCGGCGCGCTGTCGTCGGAGGCGATCACCGAGGCCGACATCATGGACGGCCGCTACGACGGCGCGAGCGTTGCGACGCTGCTCGTCAACTGGGCCGATGCGACGCAGTTCGCCGAGATCGCGCGGGCGACGATCGCCAAGGTGACGCGCGCCGACGGCCGCTTCGTGGCGGAGCTCGAAAGCCTGGCGAGGGGGCTCGACCAGGTCTACGGCCGCACAGTCTCGCGCCATTGCGACGCCAGCCTCGGCGACGCGCGCTGCGGAGTGGCGCTATCCGGGCCTGAGTTCACCGGCAGCGGCGTGGTGACCGCCCTGGACGGGGCAGGCGCGGTGCGCGCCAGCGGTATCGGGACCTACGCCGACGGGTGGTTCGCCGGCGGCCGCATCGTCTGGACCAGCGGCGCGAAGGCCGGGCGCAGCGAGCGCGTCGGCGATACGCGAAACCAGGGCGGGACGACGCGCATCTCGTTCTGGGCGTCGACAGCCACGCCGCCGGGGATCGGAGACACATTCGACATCGTCGCTGGCTGCGACAAGAGCTTCGCGACGTGCAAGGCGAAGTTCGCCAACGCGCTGAACTTCCGCGGCTTCCCGCACATTCCAGGCAACGATGCCGCCTATGCCTATGTCAGCGCCGACGGCGTCTTCGACGGCGCGCCGCTGGTGCCGTGATGGAGCCTATCGCCGGACAGAGGGTGGTCGCCGAGGCCGCGACGTGGCTGGGCACGCCGTACCGCCACCAGGGCTCGACGCGGGGCGTCGGCTGCGACTGCCTCGGCCTGATCCGCGGCGTGTGGCGCGGGCTGAACGGCGCCGAGCCCGAGGCGCCGGGACGCTACGCGCCCGACTGGGCCGAGGCGGGCGCCGACCGGCTGATGCAGGCGGCGCGGCGGCATCTCATCGACCGCGGCGCAGCCGAGCCGGAGGCGGGCGACGTGATCCTGTTCCGCTGGCGTCCGCACATGGCGGCCAAGCACGCCGGCATCGCGGCCGGCGGCGACCGCTTCATCCATGCCTACGAAGGTGCCAGCGTCACCGTCTCGACGCTGGTGCCGCAGTGGCGCCGGCGCATCGCCGGCGTTTTCCGTTTCCCAGACATCCGGGTGAGCTGATGGCAACCATCGTTCTCCAGACAGCCGGCGCCGTGGTCGGCGGCCTGCTTGGCCCGATCGGCTCGGCGATCGGCTCGGCCGCGGGCGCGCTGCTCGGCTACGCGATCGACCGCGCGCTGATCGACAGCACGCGCGAGATCGAGGGGCCGCGGCTCTCCGGCCCGCGGCCGTTCTCGGCCGAGGAGGGGACGGCGCTGCCGCGTCTCTACGGCACCGCACGGCTCGGCGGCATCATGCTCTGGGCGACGCGCTTCGAGGAGGATTTGCGCACCGGGCGGCAGGGCGGCAAGGGCGGGCCGCGCACTAAGGACTACAGCTACTATGCCAACGTCGCCTTCGCGCTGTGCGAAGGGCCGGTGGCGGGCGTGCGCCGCGTCTGGGCGGACGGCCGCGAACTCGACCTGAACAATATCGAGATGCGCGTCCACAACGGCGGCGAGGCGATGGGCGCCGATCCGCTGATCGAGGCGCGGCAGGGCGCAGGCAACACGCCGGCCTATCGCGGCACCGCCTATGTCGTGTTCGAGCGGTTTCCGCTCGGCGACTTCGGCAACCGCATCCCGCAGTTCCAGTTCGAGGCGATGCGCCCGGTCGGCAGCCTCAACGGACGCATCCGCGCGGTGGCGCTGCTGCCGGGCTCGACCGAGTACGGGCTGTCGCCGGGCGTCGTGACGCGCGAGCCGACGCCGGGCGAGATCATCGCCGAGAACCGCCACGTGCTGCACGGCGCTTCGGACGTCGTCGCGTCGCTGGACGAGCTGCAGGCGCTGTGCCCGGCGCTGGAGCATGTCGCGGTCGTCGTGACCTGGTTCGGCGACGATCTGCGGGCGGGACATTGCACGGTCCGCCCCAAGGTTACCGGCAATGCCGACCAGAACCTGTCGCAGCCGTGGCTGGTTTCCGGCATCGGGCGCGCCGACGCGGCGGTGGTGTCGAGCCATGACGGGCGCGCGGCCTATGGCGGCACGCCGAGCGACCGCAGCGTCATCAACGCGATCGCCGAGATCAAGGCGCGCGGGCTGTCGGTGACGCTCTACCCATTCATCATGATGGATGTGCCGGCGGACAACGCGCTGACCGACCCGCACAGCGGCGCATCGAGCCAGCCACCTTATCCCTGGCGCGGACGCATCGGCTGCGCGCCGGCCGACGACAAGACGGGCGCGGCGCGGACGCAGATCGAGACCTTCTGCGGCAGCGCGGAGACGTCCGACTTCGCGGCCGAGCACGATACGATCGCCTTCGCCGGCGATCCGGACGATTTCGGCTATCGGCGGATGGTGCTGCACTACGCGCACCTCGCCGCCGCGGCAGGCGGCGTCGACGCGTTCCTGATCGGCTCGGAGCTGCGCGAGCTGACGACGATGCGCGACGCATCGAACGCGTTTCCGTTCGTCGAGCAGCTCTGCGATCTCGCCACCGATGTGCGATCCGTTCTCGGCTCGGGAACGAAGATCACGTACGGCGCCGACTGGAGCGAGTATTTCGGCCACCAGCCGCCGGACGGCAGCGGCGACGCGTTCTTCCACCTCGATCCGCTATGGGCGCATGGCGACATCGACGCGGTGGGCATCGACAACTACGTGCCGCTGGGCGACTGGCAGGACGGCGACGCATTCGGCCTCGGACCCGACGGCGCAACCGGCGCGTACGACATCGGCACGATGCGCGAGGCCGTCGGCAGCGGCGAAGGCTACGACTGGTACTATGCCAGCGATGCCGACCGGGAGGCGCGCGTGCGCAGCCCGATCACCGACGGCGCCTACAGCAAACCCTGGATCTACCGGTACAAGGATTTTTCCGGCTGGTGGTCGAACCTTCACTACGACCGGGTCGGCGGCGTCGAGGCCGGCACGCCCACGGCCTGGACGCCGGGGGCAAAGCCGATCTGGTTTACCGAACTCGGCTGCCCGGCGGTCGACAAGGGACCGAACCAGCCGAACGTGTTTCCGGATGCAAAGTCGTCCGAGGCAGCGATACCGCATCATTCCACCGGCGCGCGCTCGGACATTGCGCCCTTCGCCTACATCTCGGCGCAGCTCGACCACTGGAGCGATATGGCCAGGAATCCGCTTTCCGGTGTCTATGGCGGGCGGATGGTCGACAGCGACCGCGCCTATCTCTGGGCATGGGACGCGCGGCCGTTCCCGGCCTTCCCGAGCCGCAGCGACGTATGGGGCGACGGCGCGAACTGGCTGCGCGGCCACTGGCTCAACGGGCGCATCGACGGCGCGGCGCTCGGCGACCTGATCAATGCGATCCTGGCCGATCACGGCATGCCGAACGCGGGCGTCGGCGCGGCTGCCGGGATGGTCACCGGCTACCTCCTGGCCGACCCCTCGACCGCACGCGGGGCGCTTTCGCCGCTCGTCGACCTGTTCGGCCTGAGGGTCGGCACGCGCGGCGACAGCCTCGTCTTCGCGCAGGAGGGCGCCGCAGCGACGCCGCCGCAGTTCGTCGATGAATACGTCGTTCCGGAAAACGAGGCGACGCTCACGCGCATACGCAGCGCCGAGATCGAGCTGCCGGCGGAACTGGTGCTCATGTTCCAGGACCCGCTGCGCGAATACCAGACCGCGACGGCGCGGGCGCTGGCGCTGGAGGACGGCGCGCGCGGGCAGCATCGCATCGCCTTTCCGGGTGTGATGGACACCGGACTGGGCGAGGCGCTGGCTGCCGACTGGCTGAAGCGCAAGGCGGCGGCGCGCGAGCAGGTGCGCTTCGCGCTCGATCAGACGCGGATCGACATCGAACCCGGAACGCTGGTGCGGCTCGACGAGGCCGCGGCGACCGGCACCTATCTGGTGACCGACGTCGAGAGCGGCGCGTCCCGCGCGGTCGCCGCGCGCCGCCTCGCGAATGGCGGGCCTTCGCCCTGGCGCAGCGTCGCGCCGGCACCGCGTCCACAGCGGGCGACGCGCGAGGGGCCGCCGCTGGCGATCTTCCTCGACCTGCCGATGATGCCGGGCGTCGCGGGGGCCGAGAACCAGCTGCGCATCGCGGTGCGGGCGCGGCCGTGGCTTCCGCACGCGGTCTACGCCTCGGCGGCGGAAAGCGGCTTCTCGCGGCGCGCAATGGTGCCGGCGCCGGCGATCATCGGCGTGCTCGCCGCCGACGCCGAAGAGGGCTCCGAGACGGTCACGGTCGATCTCTACGACGGCGAGCTCGCCGGCGTCGAAGATGCGCGGCTGCTCAGCGGCGAGAATCTGGCGGCCCTGCGCGCCGCCAACGGCGAATGGGAGCTGCTGCAGTTCGGCGAAGCCGAGGAGATCGCGCCCGGCCGATGGCAGCTCGGCGCACTGCAGCGCGGCAGGTTCGGTACCGAAACCGAAGCGGCCGCGGGCGCCGGCGCGGGTGCGTATTTCGTCCTCGCCGACCACGCCGTCGTGCCGGCAGGACTGCTGCAGCCGGAGATCGGACTCGAACTCAACTGGCGCATCGGGCCGTTCGGCTACGACATGTCGAGCTCGGCTTTCACAAGCGCAACGCTCGCGGGCGGGCTGCGCGCATCCGTATAACCAACGAAGGAGACTAGCATGAGCGTGATCAAACCCTGGTATACGTCGCGGACAATCTGGGCGTCCGCGGTAACGGTGCTTCTCGCCGTCGGCGGGTTCTTCGGCCTGCCGATCGCGCAGGTCGACGGCGGCGCGCTGACCGAGGCGGTGATCCAGACAGTGACGGCGGTCGCCGGCATCGTCGCGATCCTCGGCCGTCTCAACGCCACCACGCGCATCGCCTGAAGCGGTGTCCGGAAGGCGGCGATTGTTCATTTCGTGTTCAGCGCGGCTGCGCTAAACATGCCGTCATGAACAAGATCGCCGCCGCAATTGCCGCAGCCATGCTCGGTCTGGCGCCGTCCGCCCATGCAGTGGGCGCGGCGCCGATAGCGACCCTGCCGCCGGTGCCGGCATTGATCGTGCCGGTGCAGGCGGACTGCCGCGCCATCGGCCAGCAGATCGCCGACCAGAACGGCGGTACGCTGGCCGACGCCCATGTCGAGAACCGCAACGGCCAGAACGTCTGCGTCGGCGTGGTCGTGGTGCCGGCGCGCGACGGCGAGCGCGGGCGGCAGATCCCGTTCTCCGTGCCGATGTAGCCTCGCCGGGAACCGTCATGCGCATTCTGGTTGTCGAGGACGACAAAGACCTGAACCGCCAGCTCGCCGATGCGCTGGCCGAAGCCGGCTACGTCGTCGACCGAGCCTATGACGGCGAAGAAGGGCACTTTCTCGGCGACACCGAGCCCTACGACGCGATCGTGCTCGACATCGGCCTGCCGCAGATGGACGGGATCAGCGTGATCGAGCGCTGGCGCCGCGACGGGCGCAAGACGCCGGTGCTCATTCTCACCGCGCGCGACCGCTGGAGCGACAAGGTCTCCGGCATCGACGCGGGCGCCGACGACTACGTGACGAAGCCTTTCCACATCGAGGAGGTGCTGGCCCGGGTGCGGGCGCTGATCCGCCGCGCCGCCGGACATGCCTCGTCGGAACTGACCTGCGGGCCGCTGCGCCTCGACACCAAGGCGTCGCGCGCCGATATCGACGGCCGGCCGCTCAAGCTGACCTCGCACGAGTTCCGGCTGCTCGCCTACCTGATGCATCACATGGGCGAGGTGGTGTCGCGCACCGAGCTGGTCGAGCACCTCTACGACCAGGACTTCGACCGCGACTCGAACACGATCGAGGTCTTCGTCGGACGGCTGCGCAAGAAGATGGGTATCGACATGATCGAGACCGTGCGCGGCATGGGATACCGCATGCGCCAGCCCGAGGCCTGAGGGGCGCCCGGTGGGCCGCATGGGCATCCTGGTGCGCTCGCTTGCATTCCGCGTTATCGCCTTTTCGTCGCTGTGGGCGATCGTCGCGCTGTTCGTCATCGCCTCCTTCATCAACGGGCTGTTTCGGCAGGCGAGCGAGCGCGGATTCGACAGCCTGCTTTCGGCGCATCTCTTCAACCTGATCAGCTCGGTGCGGCTGACGGAGGCGGGCACCCTGACCGGGCTTCCGAATCTCGGCGACCTGCGCTTCATCGAACGCAACTCCGGCTGGTACTGGAACGTCATCCCGGCCTCGTCCGGCGTCAATGGCGGCCTGCGTTCGCTGTCGCTGCTCGGCGACATCGAGTCGCCGGCGGCCGAAGAGGTGCCGTTCGACGCGACCTTCCAGCGGCGTTACCGGACGACCGGGCCCGCAGGCGAAACCCTCGACATTCTCGAAAGCGAGATCGAGCTGGGGGCGCGCGACGCCGTGGCGCGCTTCCGCGTCATGGGCAACCGCTCGGAGCTGGAGCGCGACATCGGAGCCTTCTCGCAGCGGCTCTACGCCTATCTCGGCCTGTTCGGCGCGGGCATGATCGCCATCAACGTCGCGGCGATCCTGCTCGGGCTGCAGCCGCTGCGCCGCGTCAGCCGCGCGCTGGCCGACATCCGCCGCGGCAGCGCGAGCAAGCTTGACGGAACGTTCCCGACCGAGATCGCGCCGCTCGCCGGCGAGACCAACGCGCTGATCGAGAGCAACCGCCGAATCGTCGAGCGGGCGCGCACGCAGGTCGGCAACCTCGCCCATTCGCTGAAGACGCCGCTTGCCGTCATGGTCAACGAGGCCCGCGCTCTGCCGACCGGGAAAGGCCAGATCTTCGTCGAGCAGTCGGCGGCGATGCAGAAGCAGCTCGACCACTACCTGCAGCGGGCGCGGATCGCGGCGCAGCGCGAGACCGTCGTGTTCCGCACGCCGGTCGGGCCTTCGCTCGAGCGGCTCGTCAGGGTCGTCAAGAAGCTGTCGCCGGAGAAGCGCGTGGATCTCGTCCTTCCCGGCGAGGAGATCATCTTTTCCGGGGAGCGCGAGGATATCGAGGAGATCGCGGGCAACCTGATCGAGAATGCGATGAAGTGGTCCCGTTCGCGCGTGCGGGTCGCGCTCGCCGCGGGCGAGCCGGGATTCACGCTGACGGTCGAAGACGACGGACCCGGCATACCGGAAGACAAGGCGCGCGAAGCGACGAAACGCGGTCGGCGGCTCGACGAAACCAAGCCCGGCACCGGGCTGGGGCTCGCCATCGTGTCAGAACTTGTTTCCGAATACGGCGGCACACTCTCGCTCGAACGCTCGGCCCTCGGCGGCCTGAGCGCGGCGGTGCGACTGCGCCGCGCGCCGGAATGACGAGCACACGAGGTTTTGTAGCAGTCACGGGCCAAATTCGGTCAAAGATCGGATATAACAGCCAATAGAAACGATGAGGGGTGGTGCAAGGATGTTGGGGGTGCGGAGCCGTTTCAGTGTCGCGCTGCTGCTCGTCGCGGCGACGGCGATCCACGGCTGCGCCTCCAGCGGCACCGCAATGAACTCCGGCTCGTCGCTCGTCGGCGGCTTCGCGGCAAGCGAACGCGGCGGAAACACCGCATCGTCATTCGTCGCCGCCATGGGCGGCGGCCTGATCGGCGGACAGGCCGGCAACGGGCTCGATTCCGGCGACAGGCGCAGGGCGCTCGAGGCGGAATACCAGGCTCTCGAGTACGGCCAGGCCGGCCAGGCGATTCCATGGGCCGGCGATGCGGGTTCGAGCGGCCAGGTCATTGCCTATCAGCCCTATCGCGTCGGCTCGCAGGACTGCAGGCAGTACGCGCATACGGTCGTCGTCGCCGGACAGTCGCGCAGCGTGCGCGGCTCGGCCTGCCGCAACGGCGACGGCAGCTGGACGCCACTCGTCTGATGCTTGATCTGCCGCAAAGCGGGGCACGGGCTGACGTGCTTTAGAGCTTAGGTCGCCAATTCGCCGCAAGGCGCCTGCATTGGCATCATCGGCAGCCCTCGCTATCTGGAGCAGCATGTCCTTCTGGTTCGCAGCAGTAGTGATGACGCTCGGCGCCTGCGCCGCCGTGCTGTGGCCATTCCTGCGCCGCGGAAACCGTGACGAGGCAGCCGAAGGCGCGCACGACCTCGAAGTCTACCGCGACCAGTTGCGCGAACTCGAACGCGATGCCAAGCGCGGCATGATCGGCGAGGCCGAAGCGAACGAGGCGCGCGCCGAGATCGGCCGGCGCATCCTGAAATCTGCCGACCGCACTGCGGCTACCCGCGGCTCGCGCGACTCGTGGGCGCGCGTTGCCGCAACAGCGACCGTGCTGGCGGTGCCGCTGGTCGCCTGGGGCGTTTACGCGGTTACCGGCTCGCCGGGCATGGCCGACCAGCGGCTCGCCGAACGGATGACGCGCAATCCCGCCGATGCCTCGGTCGAAGAACTGATCGCGCGCGCCGAATTGCACCTGCGCGAGAACCCCAGCGACGGCCGCGGCTGGGAGGTGCTGGCGCCGATCTACCAGCGGACCGGCCGCACCGCGGATGCGGTCCTGGCGTGGCGCAATGCGATAAGGCTGAACGGCGCGTCGGCGCCGCGCGAGGCAGGCCTTGGCGAGGCGATCGCCGCGGCGGCCGCGGGCATGGTGACGGTAGAGGCCGAGGATGCCTTCGAGCGGGCGCTGAAGCTCGACCCGCTGGAACCGCGCGCGCGCTACTTCACCGCGCTGGCGAAGGCGCAGGAGGGCCGTCCGGAAGAGGCACTGGCAGCGTGGACCGAGTTCGCCGACACGTTGCCGGCGGATTCGCCATGGCAGGCGGTGCTTGCGCGGGCGATCGAAGGCACCCGCCAGCAGCTCGCGCAACGCGAAGGTCCGACCGCGCAGGACGTCGCCGCCGCGCAGGGAATGCCGGCGCAAGACCGGCAGGCGATGATCGAGGGCATGGTGGCGAGCCTCGACGCGCGGCTCCGCGACAATCCCGCCGACGCGGAAGGCTGGCAGCGACTCGTCCGTTCCTACCAGGTGCTCGGCAACGCCGATGCGGCGCGCGACGCGCTGGCGCGCGGCATCGCCGCGCTCGGCGCCGGAACGGAAGCCGCGACAGAACTTGAGAGGCTCGCCGCTTCGATCGGCATCGAGCGGAGCGAAACGCGATGACGCGAAAACAGAAGCGCCTATCGGTGATCGCCGGCGGCGCCGCCTTTCTCGCCGTTGCGGCCGGACTGACATTCTATGCGCTCGGCCAGAAGACGTCGTACTTCTACATGCCCGGGGACCTGGCGACGGCGTCCGTCGCGCCGGGCGAGCGCATCCGTCTCGGCGGCCTGGTGGAGAAGGGTTCGATCCTGCGCGGGCAGGGCACCGAGGTCGGCTTTGCCGTCACCGACACGACCAATACGGTCAAGGTGCGCTATTCGGGCATCCTCCCCGACCTCTTCCGCGAGGAGCAGGGGGTTGTGACGGAGGGCAGCTTCGCAGGTGACGGCGTGTTCGTCGCCGACAGCGTGCTCGCCAAGCACGACGAGACCTACATGCCGAAGGAAGTCGCCGACAGCCTGAAGGAAAAGGGCGTATGGCAGGAGAACTGAGCGCGTGACGGTCGAGGCCGGCCACTTCGCACTGGTGCTGGCGCTGGCGCTCGCCTTCGCGCAGGCGTTCGCCCCGCTTGTCGGCGCCCGCATCGGCAACCGGCACCTGATGGCGATGGCCGAGCCGACGGCGATCGCCGGTTTCGCGCTCACCGGCCTCGCCTTCGCCGCCCTGGTCTCGGCCTACGTTGCGTCCGACTTTTCCGTGGCCAATGTCTGGGACAATTCGCACTCGCTGAAGCCGCTGCTCTACAAGGTGACGGGAAGCTGGGGCAACCACGAGGGCTCGATGCTCCTGTGGGTGCTGATCCTGGCCTTCTTCGGCGCGCTCGTCGCCGTCGCCGGGCGCAACCTGCCGCCGGCGCTGCGCGCCAACGTGCTGGCGGTGCAGGGGATAATCGCCTTCGCCTTCCTTCTGTTCATCCTGACGACGTCGAACCCGTTCGCGCGGCTCGATCCGGCGCCGATCGAGGGCAGGGACCTCAATCCCGTGCTGCAGGACATCGGGCTCGCTATCCATCCGCCGCTGCTCTACCTCGGCTATGTCGGCTTTTCGGTGAGCTTCGCCTTCGCCGTCGCCGCGCTGATCGAGGGCCGCATCGACGCCGCCTGGGCGCGCTGGGTGCGGCCATGGACGCTGGTCGCCTGGGTGTTCCTGACCGGCGGCATCGCGATGGGCTCGTACTGGGCCTACTACGAGCTCGGCTGGGGTGGGTTCTGGTTCTGGGATCCGGTCGAGAACGCGTCGTTTCTGCCGTGGCTCGCCGGCACGGCGCTGCTGCATTCGGCGATCGTCATGGAGCGGCGCTCGGCCCTCAAGATCTGGACCGTGCTGCTCGCCATCCTGACCTTCTCGCTGTCGCTGCTCGGCACGTTCCTCGTCCGCTCGGGCGTGCTCACCTCGGTGCACGCCTTCGCCACCGACCCGGCGCGCGGCGTGTTCATCCTGATCATCCTCATGCTGTTCATCGGCGGCGCGCTGTCGCTGTTTGCGCTGCGTGCGGGCAGCTTGACGCAGGGCGGCCTGTTCCATCCGGTATCGCGCGAGGGAGCGCTGGTGCTGAACAATCTGTTCCTGTCCACGGCGACCGCGACGGTGCTGATCGGCACGCTCTATCCGCTGCTGCTCGAAGCCGTGACCGGCGACAAAATCTCGGTCGGCGCGCCGTTCTTCAACCTGACCTTCGGCCCTCTGGTCGTGCCGCTGCTGCTCGCCGTGCCGTTCGGGCCGTTGCTGGCGTGGAAGCGCGGCGACATCGCCGCCGTGTCGCAGCGACTGTTCGCAGCCTTCGGCCTGGCGCTCGTCGCGACGCTGACGACCTACCTGTTCGTCGACCGCGCCGGCGTCTTCGCGGCACTCGGCGCCGGCCTAGCCGCCTGGCTGGTGTTCGGCGCGGCGACGGATCTCGTGCTCAAGTCCGGCCTTCCCGGCGTTTCGCTGGGCATCGCGCTGCGCAGACTGGGCGGGCTGCCGCGCTCTGTCTTCGGAACGGCGCTGGCGCATGCCGGTCTCGGGCTGACGGTGCTTGGCATCGTCGCGGTAACGACGCTCGAGGTCGAGCACTTCCAGACGATGAAGCCGGGCGATACGGCGCGGCTCGCCGGCTTTACGCTGCGCTTCGACGGGCTGGAGCCGTTCCGTGGCCCGAACTTCGTCGAGGAGCGCGGCCGCTTCGTTGCGACGCGTAACGGCAAGCCAGCCGGTGAGATCGTCTCGGCCAAGCGCGTCTACACGACGCGACAGATGCCCACCACCGAGGCCGGCATCCGCACCTTCGGGCTCGGCCAGCTCTACGTCTCGCTGGGCGACGCGACCGCCGACGGCGGGATCGTGGTCCGCGCATGGTGGAAACCGCTGGTGACGCTGATCTGGATCGGCGCGCTGTTCATGATGGCGGGCGGCACGCTGTCCCTGCTCGACCGGCGCCTGCGCGTAGGCGCACCCGCGGCGCGCAAGGCGCGGGCGGCGGTGGCGGCATGATTCGCCTGCTCGTCGCCATCCTTCTCGCGCTGGCGCCCGTCATCTCGGCCCACGCCGTCCAGCCCGACGAAGTGCTCGCGGACGCCGCGCTAGAGGCACGCGCGCGAAAGATCTCGGCCGAGTTGCGCTGCATGGTCTGCCAGAACCAGTCGATCGACGACTCCGACGCGCAGCTTGCACGCGACCTGCGCATTTTGGTGCGAGAGCGCCTCGTGGCCGGCGACACGGACGAGGAGGTGTTCGCCTACGTCGTCGCGAGATACGGCGAATTCGTGCTGCTCAAGCCCACCTTTAGCGTACGCAACGCGCTTTTGTGGGCCACGCCGGCGCTGATCCTGCTGGCAGGCTCTGGGTTCCTCCTTATGCGGCGCCGGGCTGCGGCTTCGACGTCGGGCAACCTGTCCGAGGCCGAAGAGGCCCGCCTGCGCGAGATCATGCGCGACGGCTGACCCGAACATTACCAAGATTTCATCCTGCGGAAATGGCACCGTAATGTAGCTCCCCCTATCTCTCGACCCAACCGGCGCCCTCCGCGCCGCAGACAAGAGGATTGAGAGATGGATAGCTCCAACAAGCCTGTTTCACGCGGCCGTACCCGGCTGCTCGCCGCTGCAGCATCGCTCGCAATCGCCGGCGCCGTCGGTTTAGGCGCTGTCACCGGTGGTACCGTCCCTGTGCTCGCCGACGCCGTGCGCGTCGAGGCGCCGCAGCAGGCGACCGGCTTCGGCGACGTCGTCGAGCGGGTCTCGCCGGCCGTCGTCAGCGTCCGCGTTTCGGCCAAGATCGCTCCGGCTTCCGACCGCAACGGCTTCAGCTTCGACATTCCGGGGCTCGAGGACCTGCCGCGCGACCACCCGCTGAACCGCTTCTTCCGCGACTTCCGCGGCGGTGGCCGCGAGGACGGCCAGCGCCGGTTCGGCAACCGCAACAACCGTCCCGAGCGCGCCCGCCCGACCTCGCAGGGTTCCGGCTTCTTCATTTCCGAGGACGGCTATCTGGTCACCAACAACCACGTGGTCGATGGCGGCGCCGAGTTCACCGTCGTCATGGATGACGGCACCGAGCTCAGCGCCACGCTGGTCGGCACCGACGAGCGCACCGACCTCGCCGTTCTGAAGGTGGAGGAGCAGCGCAAGTTCACCTACGTGGCCTTTGCCGACGACGGCAAGGTCCGCGTCGGCGACTGGGTCGTTGCCGTCGGCAATCCCTTCGGCCTCGGCGGCACGGTCACGGCCGGCATCGTCTCGGCCCGCGGCCGCGACATCGGCGCCGGCCCCTACGACGACTTCATCCAGATCGACGCCGCCGTAAACCGCGGCAACTCGGGCGGCCCCGCCTTCAACCTCAACGGCGAGGTCGTCGGCGTCAACACCGCGATCTTCTCGCCGTCGGGCGGCAATGTCGGCATCGCCTTCGCGATTCCCGCCTCGACCGCGAAGGACGTGGTCGCGCGGCTCATGGAGAGCGGCACCGTCGAGCGCGGCTGGCTTGGCGTGCAGATCCAGCCGGTGACCGCGGACATCGCGGATTCGCTTGGGTTGAAGGGCACCAAGGGCGCGCTGATCTCGGATCCGCAGGCCGACGGTCCTGCCGCCAAGGCCGGGCTCAAGGCCGGCGACATCGTCACCGCCGTCGCCGGTAAGGACGTCGCCTCACCGCGCGAGCTGGCCCGCATGGTCGGCAACATGGAGCCGGGCACCAAGACCGAGGTTACGGTCTGGCGCAACGGCAAGTCCGAGAACATCTCGGTGACGCTCGGCGAGCTGCCGGGTGCTCAGCAGCAGGCCGCGGCCACGCCCGAAAAGGCGCCGGCCGGGCCGGAGTCGCTGAAAAGCTTCGGCCTGACCGTGGCTCCTGCCGATGACGGCGTCGGCCTGGTGGTCACCGCCGTCGATCCCGACGGCGATGCCGCCGAGCGCGGCGTCCAGGCCGGCGACGTCATCCTTGCCGTCAACGCCAAGGAAGTGAAGTCGACCGCCGACCTGGAGAAGGCCGTGAGCGAGGCCACCGGGGCGGGCCGCAAGGCCGTGCTCCTCCAGGTGCGTCGCGACGATGCGAGCCGCTTCGTCGCGCTCCCGGTGCAGCAGGGCTGATCGCCCGCTCACCGCTCTACGTGGACCGGGCCGGCGGCGCAAAGACCCCCGAGCCGCCGCCCGGACCCATGTCGGAGCCGCTGGATAGAGTGAGTTTTCCGTCGGTTCCGGCGGCAGCGGGATCCCATCGCCCGCTGCCGCGTATTGCGTCCGAAGACGCAGCATCGTGTAACAAGCGACCATGAAGATTCTCGTCATCGAAGACGACCGCGAGGCAGCGGATTACATCCAGAAGGCCTTCGACGAGGCCGGCCACAACGCGCATGTCGCTTCGGACGGCGAGACCGGTTTCGCCGTGGCCGTCGACGGCGACTACGACGTTATGGTCGTCGACCGCATGCTGCCGCGCCGCGACGGGCTCTCGGTAATCGCCGAACTGCGCCAGCGCGGGGTGAAAACGCCGGTCCTGATTCTATCGGCGCTGGGCGAGGTCGACGACCGTGTCACCGGCCTTCGCGCCGGCGGCGACGACTACCTGACGAAGCCCTATGCCTTCACCGAACTGCTCGCCCGCGTCGAGGCGCTCGACCGCCGCGGCCAGACCAAGGAGGTCGAGACCGTCTACCGCGTCGGCGACCTCGAGCTCGACCGGCTTTCCCACACCGTCCGGCGCGCCGGCAAGGACATCGTGCTGCAGCCGCGCGAGTTCCGCCTGCTCGAGTATCTGATGCGGCACGCCGGGCAGGTGGTGACGCGCACCATGCTGCTCGAGAATGTCTGGGACTACCATTTCGATCCGCAGACCAACGTCATCGACGTCCACGTCTCGCGTCTACGGGCTAAGATCGAGAAGGATTTCGGCACACCGGTCCTCCACACGGTTCGCGGTGCCGGATACATGCTGAAGGCCGGCTGATGGCCCGCATCTGGGCAGCGCTCAACACCACTGCCGCGCGCCTCTCCGCGCTCTACCTGATCCTCTTTGCAATCTGCGCCGCTGTGCTGGTCTTCTACATGACCTCATTGTCGGAGCGCCTGCTGCAGCAGCAGACGCAGGAAACGATCAACGAGGAAGTGCTCGGCCTGGCGCGCGCCTATCAGCGCGGCGGCCTGCCTGTGCTGGTGCGCGTCATCGAACAGCGGTCGCGGCAGCCAAGCGCCAACCTCTATCTCATCGCCGACGCCAATGGCCGCATCCTTGCCGGCAACGTCGAGAGTCTTGAGGCCGGCGTTCTCGACAGCGACGGCTGGACCAGCCGGCCCTTCACCTACGCACGCTTCGGCGAGAACGATACCCGCCGCGAGGCTGCCGAGGTCGAGGCGCGCTCCGATCACACCGCAATGGCGCTGATCTTCAGGTTGCCCAACCGGATGATCGTGCTCGTCGGCCGCGACTTGGGCGAGCCGCAGCGCTTTCGCGACGTGGTCCGCAGTTCGACCTTCGTTGCCTTCTCGATGATGGGGCTTGGCGCGCTCGCCATCTGGTTCTTCGTCGGACGCCGGGCGCTGAAGCGCATCGACGCGCTCTCCGACGCAAGCGCCCGGATCATGGGCGGCGATCTCTCCGGGCGGCTGCCCGTCACCGGGTCTGGCGACGAGTTCGACCGGCTGTCGGAGAACCTCAATTCGATGCTCGCGCGTATCGCCGGCCTAAATGAGGGGCTGAAGCAGGTCTCGGACAACATTGCCCACGATCTGAAGACCCCGCTGACGCGGCTGCGCAACCGCGCCGAGGCTGCCCTGTCGGGCGAGCATACGGCGCGCGAGTACCGCGAAGCGCTCGAAGGCACGATCGCCGAATCGGACCAGCTCATCCGCACATTCGCAGCGATCCTGATGATCTCGCGGCTCGAAGCGGGCAATTCGGCGGAGGCGACCACCGAGGTGGACCTGGCGGACTCTGTTCGCGACGTCGTAGAGCTGTACGAACCCCTCGCCGAAGAGAAGGCCGTCGAACTCGCCGCCGACGCGCCAGGACCAGTAAAGCTCGCTGGCAATCGCGAACTGATCGGCCAGGCGCTTGCCAACATCGTCGACAACGCGATCAAGTACTCGGCCGTTGCGGAGAACCCGAGCGTCAAGCTCGGTCTGGCGCGGCGCGGGGACGAGGTGGTGCTTTCGGTGCAGGACAACGGCCCAGGCGTGCCCGAGGATAAGCGCGAGCAGGTAACGGAGCGCTTCGTGCGCCTCGAGCGGAGCCGCACCATGCCAGGCTCCGGGCTTGGGCTCAGCCTTGCGAAGGCCGTGATGACCTTCCACGGGGGGCGGCTCGAGCTTGCCGATGCGAAACCCGGGCTTCTCGTGCGAATGGTGTTCCCGGCAGGCGGGAGGAAGCCATGAGTGGAGACGGCGACGACGGCACGCAATGGTTCGGTGCCGGCGCTGCGGCGCTCGTGCCGCTAGACCCCGAGGCCGCCGTGCGCCATCTCGCCGATCTCGCCGACGAGGCGCGGCAAGCCGATGCGCAGCGCCTTGCGACGCTATGCGAATCCACGGCACCGCTCGCTGGCTTCCTGGCTTCCGCGCTCGACCTGTCGACCTTTTTGCGCGAGACGATCCGCCTCGACCCACAGATGCTCGAACGTCTGTTCGAGGCTCCGGTCCCGGCCCGGCTCGACGCCCTCGTCGCGGAGATACGCAGCCTGGCGGGCGACGCCGGGCTGACCGAAGCGGAGCTGATGCGACGCCTGCGCCTGCTGAAGCGCGAGGCGCATGTGCTGATCGCGCTCGCCGACCTGGCTCGCAGCTTCGACGCGGCGGCAAGCGTGGCGCGGATGTCCGACCTTGCGGAAGCCGCTGTCTGCGCCGCGATCGACTGGCTGACCTTGCAGGCCCATCGCGACGGCAAGATCGCGCTGCCCGATCCCGCGCATCCCGGCTCCGGTTCCGGCTGGATCGTCATCGGCATGGGCAAGCTCGGCGCCCGCGAACTCAACTTCTCGTCCGACATCGACCTCATCGTGTTCTTCGACCCGGAGGCGCCCGCGATCGTCGACCGCGACGGTGCCGGCGACCTGTTCGCGCGCATGACCCGACGCCTGCTGCGCATTCTGCAGGACCGCACCGAGCACGGCTACGTTTTCCGCACCGACCTCAGACTGCGACCTGATCCCGGCTCGACGCCGCTCGCGATTCCGGTCGAGGCCGCGCTCAACTACTACGAGGCGCGCGGACAGAATTGGGAGCGCGCGGCGATGATCAAGGCGCGGCCCGTCGCCGGCGATCTCGCCGCCGGCGCCGCGTTCCTCAAGGAACTGCAGCCGTACGTCTGGCGAAAGTACCTCGACTACGCGGCGATCGCCGACATCCATTCGATCAAGCGCCAGATCCACGCGCACAAGGGCCACAGCGACATCGCCGTGCTCGGCCACAACGTGAAGCTCGGCCGCGGCGGCATCCGCGAGGTCGAGTTCTTCGTCCAGACGCAGCAGCTGATCGCCGGCGGGCGGTTTCCGGAACTGCGCGGGCGCGAGACCGTGTCGATGCTGGCAGCGCTTGCGCGGCATCGCTGGATCACCCCCGCCGCCGCGGAAGCCATGCGAACCCAGTACTGGTTCCTGCGCGACGTCGAGCACGCGATCCAAATGGTCGCCGACGAGCAGACGCACATGCTGCCCGACGACGAGGAGGGGCTGGCGCGCATCGCGCTGATGCGCGGCTTCGCCGACGCCGGAGCGTTCTCCAGGACCTTTCGCGAGGCGCTGAAGCTGGTCGAAAGCCATTACGCCGCGCTTTTCGAGACCGCGCCGGAATTGTCGACCGGACGCGGCAATCTCGTTTTCACCGGAGACGTCGACGATCCCGGAACGATCGAGACGCTGCGCGTGCTCGGCTTCGAGCGGCCGAGCGACATCTGCCGCATCATCCGCACCTGGCACTATGGCCGCTACCGCGTCACGCGCTCGGCAGAGGCGCGCGAGCGGCTGACCGAGCTGACGCCCGCGCTCCTCGAGGCGTTCGGCCGCACACGCCGCGCCGACGAGGCGCTGGTGCGCTTCGACGAGTTCCTCGCCGGCCTTCCGGCCGGGGTTCAGCTGTTCTCGCTGCTGCAGTCGAACCACGGGCTGCTGCGCCTGCTGGCGACCATCATGGGTGCGGCGCCGCGCCTTGCCGGCATCATCACGCGGCGCCCGCATGTCTTCGACGGACTGCTCGACCCGCTGCTGATGTCGGAGCTGCCGAGCAAGGCGTACCTCGCGGGTCGCCTTGCGGCCTTTCTCCACGGCCTGACGCTGCAAGAGGACATTCTCGACCGGCTGCGCATCTTCGCGGCGGAGCAGAAATTCCTCATCGGCATCCGCCTGCTGACCGGCGCCATCGACGGCGAGCGCGCCGGCAAGGCGTTCTCCGACCTCGCCGACCTGACAATCGGATCCGCGCTCGACGCGGTGACCTCCGAGTTCGCCCTGCGCCACGGCAGCGTTGCGGGCGGGCGCATCGTCATCCTAGGCATGGGCAAGCTCGGCAGCCGCGAACTCACCGCCGGGTCGGATGTCGACCTCATCCTGCTCTACGACCACGACGCCAACGCCGAGTGGTCGGACGGCGAGAAGCCGCTGGCGCCGGCGCACTACTTCGCCCGGCTGACGCAGCGCCTGATAGCGGCAGTCTCGGCGCCCACGGCAGAAGGCGTTCTCTACGAGCTCGACCTGCGGCTTCGCCCCTCGGGCAACAAGGGTCCGGTGGCGACCCATTTCGAATCCTTCTCGAAATACCAGCACGAGCAGGCCTGGACCTGGGAGCACATGGCGCTGACCCGCGCGCGCGTCATTGGCGGCGACGCGGAACTCGCCGCAGACGTCGAACGCGAGATCGCGGGAATCGTCAGCCAGCCGCGCGACGCCGCCAAGGTGCGCAAGGACGCCGCCGAGATGCGCGCTCTGATCGCGCAGGAGAAGCCGCCGGCAAACGCCTGGGACCTGAAGCTGATTCCGGGCGGGCTCATAGACCTCGAGTTCATCGCGCAGGTGGCGGTGCTGACGCGGAAAGTCGAGACGCTGGAAAGGGTTACAGGAAGTTCACTTGCGCTGTCGGGGCTCGCGCCCGACTATGCCTCGCCGTCGCTGCGCGACGATCTGGTCGAAGCCCACCGGCTCTACCAGACGCTGACGCAGATCGTGCGGCTGTGCCTGACCGGGCCGCTAGACCCCGACGACATTCCGCCGGGGCTGGCCGACCTGATGCTGGGCGCCACGGACTTGCCGGACATGGCGGTGCTTTCCGCCCATGTCGCTGAGACGGCGCAGAAGGTGAGGCGCGGCTTCGACCTTCTGCTTCGGGGGAAGAAGGGTTGAGCGGTGGGACGCTCGTCCCCATCTTCCAAACTGCATCGGGGGTTTCGATGCAAGGAGCTTTGACAATGAAGATGAAGACCTCTCTCGCCGCCGCCTTCCTCGCTTTTGCCGGCGCGGCCGCTTCGACCTCCGCCGGCGCGCAGCAGGCGCCGGCCGCACCGGGCGCTGGCAACGCCGCCCCGCGCGCTCAAGGTCAGCGCTTCGAGCGGCTCGATGCCGACAGCAACGGTGCGATCTCGTTCGAGGAGTTCGCGGCCGCGATGGGCACCCGCATAAGCGGCGCCGACGCTGACACCGATGGCACGCTGACCGTCGAGGAGATCGCCGCACAGCTGCAGAAAGAGCACTTCCGCCGGCAGGCCGAGCGCATGATCCGCCGCTTCGACACCAATGGCGACGGCAAGCTCACGACGGCGGAGATCGAATCGCGCCAGCGCAAGGTCTTCGCCCTGGCCGACCGTGACGACAGCGGCGCGCTCGAGCGCGACGAGATGCGCCGCGGCGGCCGCGAAGGCCGCGGCGGGCGCCACCACAGGCAGATGCGCTAAGTCGCGCCTTGCGCCTGCCCGGGATGAGCCCGGGCAGGCGCTCAGGCGGCCTTCGCCCTGCGCTGGCGCGCCTTCCGGATGGGGATGCGGACCGAGACGATGGTCCCAACTCCTTCGGTCGAGCGTATCTTCAGGGCGCCGCCATGCAGCTCGGCCAGCGAGCGTGAGATCGCCAGCCCGAGACCTGAGCCCGTGTGACTCTTCGAGAACTGGTTCTGCACCTGCTCGAACGGGCGGCCGAGCTTGCCGAGCGCGTCCTTCGGGATGCCGCAGCCATTGTCCTCGATGCTGATCGTGACCGCCCCCGCGACCTTGCGCGCCCGAAGCTGAATGCGGCCGCCTTCGCCGGTGAACTTCACCGCGTTCGACAGGAGGTTGATGACGATCTGCTTCACCGCGCGGCGGTCGGCGTCGAGCGCCAGCGCGTCGGCGACTTCGGTTTCGAGGCGGATCGACTTTTCCGCCGCCTGAAGCGCGACGACGCGCACCGTTTCCTTGATCAACGGATTGAGGTCGATCTGCTCGCGATCGATCGAGAACTGGCCCGCCTCGATCTTCGACATGTCGAGGATGTCGTTGATGACGTTGAGCAGGTAGTTACCGCTCGAATGGATGTCGCGGGTGTACTCGCTGTACTTGTCCGAGCCGAGCGGCCCGAACAGCCCCTGCTGCATGAGTTCGGAGAACCCGATGATGGCGTTGAGCGGCGTGCGCAGCTCATGGCTCATGTTGGCGAGGAACTCCGACTTCGCGCGGTTCGCCGCCTCGGCCCGCTCGGTCTCGCGCATATACTTCCGGTTGAGCTCGAACAGCTGCGCGGCGCGTTCCTCTTCGGATTTGCGCGCGACACTCAGGTCGTGGATCGTCGCCATCAGCCGCTTCTCGCTGTCGAGCAGCTTCTCCTGGTGGAGCTTGATCTGGGTGATGTCTGTGCCGACCGAGACGGTGCTGCCGTCGCGCGTGGTCAATTCGTTGACCTGTAGCCAGCGCCCGTCGCCGAGCTGTCGTTCGTAGCTCGCCGCTCCCTGTTGCGCCGAGGCGTTCGGCTGGCGCCTGTCGGTGACGAACGGCTTCATCCGGGCCTCGACGCGGCGCCGCTCTGCTCCCGGCGTCACCTCGCTCGCCGGAAGGCCCGTGTCCTGCTGGAACTTGGTGTTGCACATCACCAGCCGGCCGTTGGCGTCCCACAGCACGAACGATTCGCCGATGCTCTCGATGGCGGTGCGAAGGCGCATGTCGGCGGCCTCGGACCGCTGCGCCAGATGGCGCTGCTCGGAGATGTCGACGGCGATGCCGATCAGGTGGATTTCCGGCGCATCGGCGTCGACCGCCTGCGCGCGTGCCCGCATCCAGATCCATTGGCCATCGGCGTGGCGCATGCGGAAGACGTGGTCGATGTGGTCGGTCTCGCGCGCCACGATGCGGTTGGCCAGCTGGAAGAGGTCGTCGTCGTCCTCGTGGATGATCTTGGCGACCTCGCCGAACGACAGCATGGCGTCGCACGGTTCGTAGCCCAGCATCTCGAACATCGACCGCGACCAGTACATCCGCCCACGCGCTAGATCCCAGTCCCATAGCCCGCAGCGGCCGCGCACCAGCGCGAGATCGACGCGCTGGTGGGCTTCCAGGTAGAGCCGATCGGCCGATTGCGCGCGCGACGCCTGCGTAAAGTAGGCGTAGAGAATGACGAGCAGCACGGACGCCGTCAGCACGTAGAGCGTCACGTTGAGCGACACATCGCGCCGCCACTCGGCAAACACGGCGTCCTGCGGCACCATGACGACTGCAGCGGCCCCGGTGTCAGAGCGATCCATCGCTGCGAACCAGTCGCGTCCGCCGGCCAATACCTCGAGCACGCCGGCGCGCTCGCCGAACATCATCAGCGGCTGTCCGCCGGTGAACACCGCGTCGAGCGACTTTCCGACCCACGATTTCCCGTCCGCGTTGGCGGCGACGATCGAGAGCTGCCCGTCGGCGACGGCGATGACCTGGCCGCGGTCGAAAATCTTGCGCGACATCTCGTCGACGGCACTGGCCGCACGGTCGGCCAGCGTTGCGCCGTCCGTGGCGGAAAGGTCGAGCGACGTCGCCAGGCGGCCGGCGCTCATGGCGACGAGCGCGCGCGCGTCGCGCTCGATCTCGTCGCGCTGGTTCATGAGCGAGAGCAGCCGGGAGGCTGCGACGACGACAAGGAAGACGACGATCAGGGCGGGGATCGACCGCCGCAAATAGGGCTCTGCCGCGAGGAGGCGCTTGTACGGCGGTTGCGCGATCATGCGCGCATTGCCGATGAGCCTCGCTTCCGGCTTGCGCGTGTTCCGCTTCCACGGCATGCGCATGCCTTCGGCCGCGCCGAACGCGTCCGTATTCGCCATTTACGGCTCCTGAAATGTCCCCGTCCGCCGACTGATTCGAGCGCCGCACGCCCGAAGCGCCCTCAAGGAATCAGACGCGATTCGGGCTGTCCACCCGTTTGTTTACCGTTTGTTGAGAAGTGTGGCCTTTCGGACTCACTTCTGTCGGCAAATCTACCCGAGCGTGCGCTGGACGATGTCGGCGAGATCGCGCGACAGACCTTCGTGTCTCGCGATGCCCGCAAGCGCTTCCCGCGCGGCTTCGCGGCGCTCCGGTTCAAGCGACCGCCACGAGCGGAAGGCGGTGGCCAGCCTTGCCGCGACCTGCGGATTGCGCTTTTCGAGCTCAAGGATCACCTTGGCATGCAGCCGGTAGCCGCTGCCGTCACGTCTGTGGAACGCTGTCTGGTTGGCGCTGGCGAAGGTACCGACGAGCGAGCGGACGCGGTTCGGGTTGGTGATCGCGAAGCTCGGATGCTTCATCAGCGCTTCGACACGCGCCACCGTGGCCGATCCGGGCACCGTCGCCTGGATCTGGAACCACTTGTCCATCACCAGCGCGTCATCCCCGAACTGCTTCTCGAATGCCGCCAGCGCGAGCTTCGCCTCCTCGCTACCGGCGAAGCGGTGCGCCAGGATCGTCATCGCGGCGGCGCGGTCGGTCATGTTGGCGGCATGGCCGAACGCCTCGGATGCCATCGCGGGCCGGCCGTCCGCGGCAGACAGGTAATCGAGCAGCACGTTGCGAAGAGCCCGCTTGCCGGCACCTGACGCATCCGGCCTGAACGGTCCGGCGACGGCGTTGGCGTCGCGCACCTTGGCGAAGGCGGCGGCGTTGGTGCGCGCGATCGCGACGGTCAGCGCCTCGCGCGCCGCATGGATTGCGTCGGGATCGATGTTGGCGCCGATGTCGCGGGCGATGTCGGCTTCGCTCGGCAGTGACAGCATGAGCGCCCTGAAGGCCGGCTCGAGCGTATCCGAGAGTGCCAGCTCGCCGGCGAGCGCCAGCAGATCGGGGTCGAAGGCTGGCGTCTTGTTGCCGCGCATGTCGCCGACCGCCGCGATGAGCGCCCGCGTGAACAGCGTGTTGAGCGCTTCCCAGCGGGAGAATGGGTCGCTGTCGTGGCGCGCCAGGAACATGCGGTCCGCCGCGCTCTGTTCGAGGCCGAGCGTGATCGGGGCAGAGAAGCCGCGGTTTATCGACAGAACGGGGCGCGCCGGCAGCGATGAGAAGTTCACCGTCTGCTTGCGCTTGCGCAGGTGGATGATCCCGCCTTCCTCGGTTGGCATGTCCTTGCCGTCCGGCCCGATCAGCCCGAAGGCGAGGGGGATGTGCATCAGCCGCTTGCGGCTCTCCGAGGGCGTCGGCGGCACGGACTGTTCGAATTCTACGGAAAAGACCTTCTTCTCCGCGTCCCAGGCCGTCGTGACCGCTACGTTTGGCGTACCGGCCTGGTGATACCAGAGCGCCAGCTGCGAAAGGTCCTCATCCGAGGTCTCGGCGAAGCACTTCACGAAATCCTCGATCGTGACGGCCTGTCCGTCGTGCCGGTCGAAGTAGAGATCCATGCCTTGGCGGAATGCTTCGCGGCCGACGACGGTGCGGATCATGCGCACCACCTCCGAGCCTTTCTCGTAGACAGTCGCCGTGTAGAAATTGTTGATCTCGCGATAGCGGCGCGGCCGTACGGGATGGGCCAGCGGGCCCTGGTCCTCGGGAAACTGCAGCGCGCGCAACGTGCGGACCTCGGCGATGCGCTTGACGGCGCGCGAGCGCATGTCGGCGGAAAACTCGTGGTCGCGGAAGACCGTCAGACCTTCCTTCAGGCAGAGCTGGAACCAGTCACGGCACGTGATCCTGTTGCCGGTCCAGTTGTGAAAGTACTCGTGCGCGATGATCGCCTCGATGTTGGCGTAGTCGGCGTCGGTTGCGGTGGTCTCGTCGGCGAGCACGTACTTGTCGTTGAAGACGTTGAGTCCCTTGTTCTCCATGGCGCCCATGTTGAAGTCCGACACCGCGACGATGTTGAAGACGTCGAGATCGTACTCGCGCCCGAATACCTCCTCGTCCCACTTCATCGATCGCTTCAGCGCGTCCATCGCGTAGGTGGCGCGCGCTTCCTTGCCGTGCTCGACATAAATGCCGAGCTCGACCTTTCGGCCGGACATCGTCGTGAACTCGTCCTTCACGACGCCAAGGTCGCCTGCGACCAATGCGAACAGGTAGGACGGCTTGGGATGCGGGTCATGCCACACCGCGAACGGCTTCCCGTCCTCCGTCTCGCCGCGTTCGACCAGGTTGCCGTTCGACAGCAGCAGTGGCGTGTCCTCTCCGCCCTCGATCCGCACCGTGTAGGTCGACAGGACATCGGGCCGGTCGAGGAAATAGGAGATGCGGCGGAAGCCTTCGGCCTCGCACTGCGTGCAGTAATTGCCGCTGGACCGGTACAGGCCGCTGAAGGCGAGGTTCTTGTCCGGATCGACCGCCGTCTCGATGCGCAGCGTGAAGCTGTCCTTCGCCGGCGGGTTCTTCAGCACCAGGCGGTCCGGCCCGACCTCGACATCGTCGAGGTTGGTGCGCACGCCGTCGATCTCGAGCGCGGTCAGTTCGAGACCGTCGCCGTCGAGATGAAGCGGTGCGTCGACCGGCGCGCCGTGGCGGCGCGTCACTGTAAGCTCGGAAATCACCCGCGTGCGTTCGGGAGAGAGACGGAAGGTAAGCTTTGTCGCAGGGACGAGATAGTCGGTCGGACGATAGTCCTCTAGTCGGAATACCTGTCCGCTGTCCGTCACCATGCTGCACCTGCTGCTCGTGGCCCTGCCGATTCCGCCTGGACGGGCTGGAAATCGACGAGCAGGCCTTTACATGAAAACTTGCACTCGACAAAACTCGCGCAGCGTCGAACCGCCTGACCAAGGGCGCAACAGTCTCCAAAGGCATCCCATGAACGCGATGACCCCCAAATTCGGCATGGGCGCGCCGTTGCGTCGCCTCGAAGACGATACCTTCGTCGCAGGTCGCGGCCGCTATACCGACGACATCTCCCGCGAAGGCATGCTGCATGCTTTCGTACTGCGCTCGCCTGTCGCCAAGGGATCGTTTCGCATCGTCTCGACGGAGGCCGCGAAGGCTGCCCCCGGCGTGCATCTCGTGCTCACCGCGGCCGACATCGCGCATTTGAAGCCGTTGAAGTCCGGCTCGATCCAGAAGGGACCGGACGGCAGGAA
The DNA here is from genome assembly GCA_023457435.1 of Pseudomonadota bacterium. Classification (GTDB taxonomy): domain Bacteria; phylum Pseudomonadota; class Alphaproteobacteria; order Rhizobiales; family Rhizobiaceae; genus RCIO01. Next base: position 16,715 of record JAEWLS010000048.1, on the reverse strand, counting down.
GGCGCCGTCGCGCGACGTGCCGATTCTGTGCCGAGACCGCGTCAACCACGTCGGCGACGCCGTCGCCTTCGTCGTCGCCGATACGCGCGCGCTGGCGCAGGATGCCGCCGAACTGATCGAGGTCGACTACGATCAGGAAGACGCGGCCGCGGTGACCGCGACGGCGCTCGACGAGGGGACGCCGCTCGTGTGGCCCGAACTCGGGACAAACCGGGCGCTGGAATACCAGTTCGGCAGCCGCGAAGAGGCGGACCAGGCCTTCGCCAAAGCCGCACACGTAACGAGAATCGAGTTCCGCAACACGCGCCTGGTCTCGAACTACATGGAACCGCGCGCCGCGCTCGGCGAATGGATCGCGGCGGAGGGCCGCTATCAGCTGACCAGCGGCTCGCAGGGCGTTCACTCGATGCAGGACATCATCTCCGGCGTTCTCGGCGTCGGCAAGGACAGGCTGCGCGTCATCACGCCCGACGTCGGCGGCGGCTTCGGCCCCAAGGTATTCGTCTACCGCGAGTATCCGCTGGTGCTCGAGGCCGCGAAGCGGCTCGGGCGGCCGGTGAAGTGGACCGGCGATCGCACCGAGCATTTTCTCGCCGATGCGCACGGCCGCGACAATCACATGACCGCCGAGATGGCGATGGACGAAAACGGGCGCTTCCTCGCCCTGCGTCTGCGCACCATCGCCAACATGGGCGCCTACATCCACCAGTTCGGCGGCTACATCCCGCATGGCGGCGCAACGATGTCGACCGGCGTCTACGACATCCCGGTCATGGACGTGCATATCGACGGCGTCTACACGAACACCACGCCGACCGACGCCTACCGCGGCGCCGGCCGTCCGGAAGCGGCGTTCATGATCGAAAAGCTCGCCGATGCGTGTGCGCGCGACCTCGGCCTCGCGCCGCACGAGATCCGCCGCCGCAATTTCATCAAGCCGCAGCAGTTCCCGTACCACACGCCCGGCGGACGCATGTACGACGTCGGCGACTTCGCGCTGCACATGGATGCGGCGCTCGACAAGGCGGACTGGAAGGGCTTTCCGGCGCGGGTCGAGGAGAGCAAGCGCCGCGGCAAGCTGCGCGGCATCGGCATCGCCACCTATATCGAGGCCTGCGCCTTCGCAGGCTCCGAGCCCGCCTACCTGGAGCTCAACTCCGACGGCACCGTGACCCTGAAAATCGGCACGCAGTCGAACGGGCAGGGGCACTGGACGGCCTACGCGCAGTTCGTTGCCGAGAAGCTCAATGTCGAGCCGGCAAAGATCCGCCTCGCGCAGGGCGACACGGACCAGCTGTCGAGCGGCGGCGGCACCGGCGGCTCGCGCTCCGTGCCGCTTGGCGGCATTTCGGCATCGCGCGCCGGCGAGGCACTTGCGGTCAAGCTGAAGAAGATCGCGGCCGACGAGCTCGAAGCTTCGCCCGACGACATCGAACTCGCCGACGGCGTCGCGCGCATCGTGGGTACCGACCGCGAGATCGATTTCGCGTCGCTGCACCGTGCTGCGAAGACGCCCGACGACGTCAAGGCCGACGGCAACTACGTTCAGGACGAGAATACCTACCCCAACGGCACGCACATCTGCGAGCTCGAGATCGACCCGGACACCGGGGCCGTCGACTTCCTCAACTACGTCATCGTCGACGATTTCGGCGCCACGGTGAATCCGCTGCTGCTCGAAGGCCAGGTGCACGGAGGCGCGGCGCAGGGCGTCGGCCAGGCTCTTCTGGAGGACACGGTCTATAGCGAGGACGGCCAGCTGATCGCCGCGACGTTCATGGACTACGCGATACCGCGCGCCATCGATATGCCGAGCTTCGATTTCGACACGCGCAACGTGCCCTCGACCACAAATGCGATGGGCATGAAGGGCGCCGGCGAGGCCGGCACCATCGGCGCGACCCCGGCCGTCATCAGCGCGGTCACCGACGCGCTCTACCGGGCGCACGGCATCCGCCACATCGAGATGCCGGCAACGCCGCTGCGCATCTGGGAGACCCTGCAGGCGGCCCGGGCCTTATGACAGCGACGCGGCCGCCGGCATACTGATGGGATCGCCGGTCGACGCGGCGCCGAAGCCCGAGGAATTCCAGCCGAGGCCGCTGCTCGGGATCGTCCTCAAGGTCTCGTCGGTCATGATCTTCGTCGGCATGGGCAGCTTCATCAAGCTTGCCGGGACGCTGCCTTCCGGCCAGGTCGTGTTCTTCAGGTCGTTCTTCGCCGTCGTGCCGGTGCTCGTGTACCTGGCTTGGCGGCGCCAGCTGCATCACGCGATCTACACCACCAAGCCGCTAAGCCACTTCGTGCGCGGGCTGGTCGGCGTCGCCGGCATGTATTTCGGCTTCTTCGCGCTGATCCGCCTGCCGCTCCCCGAAAACACGACGCTCGGCTATGCCCAGCCCCTGCTCGTCGTCGTTTTCAGCGCGATCTTCATCGGAGAGGTGGTGCGGCTTTACCGATGGTCGGCCGTGGTCGTCGGTCTCGTCGGCGTCGTGATTCTCGCGTGGCCGAAGCTGACGCTGTTCACCGGCGCGCAGTCGATGGACTATTCGCAGGCCATCGGCGTCCTTTCCGCCTTTGCCGGAGCGACCGTCGGGGCGGTCGCGACGTTGCTCGTACGCCGTCTGGTGCTGACCGAGCCCTCGGCGACCATCGTCATGTGGTTTTCACTGACCTGCGCGCTTGGCGGACTGATCAGCTACCCGTTCGGCTGGGCAGAGCTGACGACCCTGCAGGCGACCTACCTTATCGCCTCGGGCCTGTGCGGCGGCGTCGCCCAGATCCTGATGACCGAGACCTACCGGCATGCCGACGTCTCCACCGCGGCGCCGTTCGACTACACGTCGATCATCTTCGCCTCGATCGCGGGCTATTTTCTGTTCGGCGACGTTCCGACGCTGAACATGGTCATCGGCGGTTCGATCGTGGTCGGCGCCGGCATCTTCATCATCTGGCGCGAGCACCAGCTCGGGCTGCCCCGTGCTGCGGCACGAAAGGTCACTCCGCCGCAGTGAGTTCGGCGAGCCTGACCTTCACTTCCAGGAAGTCGCGCCAGGCGAGCTTCTTGTGGGCCGGATTGCGCAGCAGATAGGCGGGATGCAGCGTCGGCATCGCGGCGATCTCTGCGCCGCCCGGCGTCACGTAGGTCGTCCAATTGCCGCGCATGCGCATGATGCCGGTCTGCGCCTTGAGCAGCAGCTTGGTCGACGGGTTGCCCAGCGTGACCATCACCTTCGGCGCGGCGAGCTCTATCTGCCGCTCGATGAACGGCCGGCAGATCTCCGTCTCGAGCGGCGAGGGGTCGCGGTTTCCCGGGGGGCGCCAGCACACGATGTTCGCGATGTAGCAGTTGGTGCGGTCACGCCCGATCGCCGCCAGGATCCGGTCGAGCAGCTGTCCCGACTTGCCGACGAACGGTCGGCCTTCGATGTCCTCGTCGCGCCCCGGCGCCTCGCCGACCAGCATCAGCGACGCTTCAGGGTTGCCATCCGAAAACACCGTGTTCTTCGCCGTGAACTTCAGGTTGCAGCCGTCGAACGCAGCGACGATCTCGCGCAACTCGTCGAGCGTCCTCGCTTCCCGGGCCAGGCCGTGCGCCCGCTGCACCTGCTCCGCATCCGGCACGACCGCAGTTGTAGCGGGACGGACAATGGCGGCGGACGGGGCCGGTGGAGACTGACGCGGCGCCGGCACTTCCGGCGCGGCGCGGCGCGGCGCCTCCGCGAAGCGGTCGACCGGAGCGTCCTCGAGCGCCTCGTCGTAGCCGGCATCCGCGTAGAAGCGGAGCAGCTCCTCCATGGCAAACGCATCGGCGGGAAGGGCGGTCATCGGCTGCACAATCGTCGTACAGTCGCGTGATTACAAGGCGTCGCCACGCCGCGCTTATTGACGTTTACGTCAACGTTACCTAGCCTTCCGTGCTGCATATGCGTTGTATCGGCGAACGGAACGAATGCCCGTTTCCCGGCACCAGACTATGGTCTAAGAGCGCGGCAGCGCCTTGAAATCAGCCAGCCGGGTCAGCGGCCAGCAGGAGGAATGGATGAGCGAAGTCGAACGCGAGAGCATGGAATTCGACGTTGTGATCGTCGGCGCCGGACCGGCCGGTCTGGCCGCAGCGATCCGCCTCAAGCAGGTCAATCCAGAGCTCTCCGTCGTCGTGCTCGAGAAGGGCGGCGAAGTCGGCGCGCACATCCTTTCGGGCGCCGTGGTCGATCCGGCCGGCATCAACAGCCTGCTGCCGGACTGGCGCGACGACCCGGACCATCCGTTCAAGACGCCGGTCACCGACGATCAATTCCTCATCCTCGGTCCGGCGGGCTCGGCGCGCATTCCGAATCTGCTCATGCCGCCGCTGATGAACAATCACGGCAACTACATCGTCTCGCTCGGCAATGTATGCCGCTGGCTGGCGACCCGGGCCGAAGCGCTCGGTGTCGAGATCTATCCGGGCTTCGCGGCAGTGGACGTGCTCTACAACGATGAGGGCGCGGTCATCGGCGTCGTCACCGGCGACATGGGCGTCGAGCGCGACGGCACGAGGGGCCCTAACTACGCTCCAGGCATGGCACTGCTGGGCAAGTACACCCTCATCGGCGAGGGCGTACGCGGTTCGCTCGCCAAGAAGCTGATTGCGAAGTTCGCGCTTGACGAGGGCCGCGAGCCGCAGAAATTCGGCATCGGTCTCAAGGAACTCTGGCAGGTGAGGCCGGAGAACCACAAGGCAGGCCTCGTCCAGCACTCGTTCGGCTGGCCGCTCGGCATGACCACCGGCGGCGGTTCGTTCCTCTATCATCTGGAAGACAACCTCGTCGCCGTCGGCTTCGTCGTTCACCTGAACTACAAGAACCCCTATCTCTCGCCCTTCGAGGAGTTCCAGCGCTTCAAGACGCACCCGCGCATCCGCGACACGTTCGAGGGCGCCAAGCGCGTCGGATACGGCGCGCGCGCCATCACCGAAGGAGGCTGGCAGTCGGTGCCGAAGCTGTCGTTCCCGGGCGGGGCGCTGATCGGCTGCTCGGCCGGCTTCGTCAACGTGCCGCGCATCAAGGGTTCGCACAACGCCGTGCTGTCCGGCATGATGGCCGCCGAGCACGCTGCCGAGGCGCTCGCCGCGGGCCGCATGAACGACGAGCTGGTGGCCTACGAGGATGCGTGGCGCGGCTCGGCGATCGGCCGCGATCTCAAGCGCGTGCGCAACGTCAAGCCGCTGTGGTCGAAGCTCGGCCTGTTCGGCGTCGCCATCGGCGGCCTCGACATGTGGCTGAACACGCTGTTCGGCGTTTCGCCTTTCGGCACGATGAAGCACGGCAAGAGCGACGCCAGGTCGCTCGACCCGGCAGCCCAGCACAGCAGGATCGTCTATCCCAAGGCGGACGGCGTCCTCACCTTCGACCGGCTCTCGTCGGTGTTCCTGTCCTCGACCAACCACGAGGAGGACCAGCCGGTCCACCTGCAGGTCAAGGACATGGAGCTGCAGAAGCGGTCCGAGCACGACGTCTTTGCCGGCCCGTCGACGCGGTACTGCCCGGCGGGCGTCTACGAGTGGGTCGACAAGGACGGCAACGCCGCCGCCGATCCGGACGCCAAGGACGTGCGCTACGTCATCAACGCGCAGAACTGCGTGCACTGCAAGACGTGCGACATCAAGGACCCGAACCAGAACATCAACTGGGTGCCGCCGCAGGGCGGCGAGGGACCGGTCTACGCCAACATGTAGTTTTCGGTTCAGCCGGCCAGCGCGGCGCTCACCACGCCGCCGGCGCCGTCTGGCTCGATCGCGAAATCCAGGATCACCGGCAGGTGGTCCGAGCCGATGTTGCCGCCGCGCCGAAGCACGACCGGCGCGATGTCCCCCTTGATCAGGACATGGTCGATCGGCAGCCCGGCGAGCGGTCGCAGCCAGTCCGGCGCGCGCCGGTGCAGCCAGGTCGGCCCGGCGCGCCCGGCAAGCGCAATTCCGGCCGCATCGGCAACAGACCGCACGCGTGCGCTCCACCACGCGGCGTTGAAGTCGCCGGCGAGGATGGCACGCTGGCCGAGCGTCGCGAGTTCGGGCATTAGCGCCGGCAGCTGCCGCCGGTCCTCGTAGGGCCACGGCCAGCCCATGTGCAGGGCCGCGATCTCGACGATCGCGCCGTCGAGGTCGACGGTGGCGCGCGCCATTGAGCCGCGGTCGGCGCAGCGCGGCGGCTCGCCGACGAAGGGATGCCGCGACAGGATCGCCGCGCCGCCGATGCGGATGCCGCGGCGGCAGACGATGCTGTACGGATAGTCGGCTGCGCGCGCCGACAGCCGCTCGGCCCACAGCGGCGAGACCTCCTCCAGCGTGACGATGTCGGGCCGTTCGCGGTCGATCAAAGAAAACAGCGCTTCGCCGTCCTCGTTGTCGTACCGGAGATTCGCCTGGAGAAGCCGGTAGCGCGGCAGATCGCCGGCTATTGCCGCGGACTGCGTCACCGCATTGCCGAGCGGCGTTCCGACGGTGGCCACCGTCGCAGCTGCACCGAACAGCAAAGCCAGCAGGCCGACGCGGCGCTCGCGGCCTCGTGCGACGACGACGAGCAGGATCGCCGGAGCTGCAATGAGCGCTGCGAGGTGGAGGCGGAAATGCGCCAGCGTGTCCAGCGGCGCGGCCTGGCGCCCGAAGAAGCCCAGCATGATGCCCAGCGACAGCAGCGCCACCGCCAGCAGCGCCAGCGCGATCGTCACCAGCCTTGCGCCAGCATAGTGCATATCCGCCCCCTGATCGGGAAATCGGACTACTGGAAGGCGGTTTCGGAAAAGCTACGCAGCTTGCGCGAATGCAGCCGCTCGGACGGCATGCGCGCCAGCTTTTCGACGGTGAGCAGACCGATCTTCAGGTGCTGCAGAACCTGCCGCTTGTAGAATTCGGTCGCCATCCCGGGAAGCTTGAGCTCCCCGTGCAGCGGCTTGTCCGAAACGCAGAGCAGCGTGCCGTAGGGAACGCGGAAGCGAAAGCCGTTGGCTGCGATGGTCGCCGATTCCATGTCGAGCGCGATGGCGCGGCTCTGCGACAGGCGCTGGACCGGGCCGCGCTGGTCGCGCAGCTCCCAGTTGCGGTTGTCGATCGTCGCCACGGTTCCGGTTCGCATGATGCGCTTGAGGTCGTAGCCCTCGAGGCCGGTGACCTCGGCCACCGCCTCCTGCAGCGCCACCTGGACCTCGGCCAGCGCCGGGATCGGCACCCAGACAGGCAGGTCGTCGTCGAGCACATGGTCCTCGCGAACGTAGGCGTGGGCCAGCACGTAGTCGCCAAGCGCCTGGCTGTTGCGCAGGCCCGCGCAGTGCCCGAGCATCAGCCACGCATGCGGCCGAAGCACCGCGACATGGTCGGTGATGGTCTTGGCGTTGGACGGCCCGACACCGATGTTGACCATCGTGATCCCGGCATGGCCCTTCTTGACGAGGTGGTAGGCCGGCATCTGCGGCAGGCGCGTCGGCGCCGTGTTGACGTCGGCCTCGACAGCCCCAGGGAGGGTCACGACGTTTCCGGGCTCGACGAACGCGTCATACCCGCCGCCGCCCTTGGCCATCAGCTCGCGCGCATGGACGACGAACTCGTCGATGTAGAACTGGTAATTCGTGAACAGCACGAAGTTCTGGAAGTGCGACGGGCTCGTGGCAGTGTAGTGCGCCAGCCGGTGCAGCGAGTAATCTATGCGTTGCGCGGTGAAAGGAGCCAGCGGCTGCGGCTCGCCCGGATTAGGCTCGAAGATTCCGTTGGCGATCCGGTCGTCGGTGGAAGACAGGTCCGGAACGTCGAACAAGTCGCGCAGCGGCCGCTGTATGCGCTCGGCCACCGCGGCGTCGACGTAGGTGCCTTCGAGGAAGGCGAAGTGCACCGGGATCGGCGTCTCGCTTTCGCCGACGGTCACCGGCACGCCGTGGTTGCGCATGATCACGCGCAGCTGATCGACGAGGTAGCTTTCAAACAGGTCCGGCCGCGTGATGGTCGTCGAATAATAGCCGGGCACGGAGACGTGCCCGTAGGCAAGCCGCGAGTCGACCTGCGAATACGACGCGATCTGGACGCCGATTTCCGGGTAGTAGGCACGGTAGCGCCGGGTTTCCTGCGAACCGGTACCGAGCGCGTTGAAGCTGTCGCGCAGGAACGCCGTGTTGCGTTCGTAGAGCTTCTGCAGCTCGCGGACTGCTTCCCGCGCGTCGGTGAAACTCTTCCGGGCATAGGGCTCCGGATAGGCGATTGATTCGATGGCCGTGGGGTAGATTCGCTTTTCCATGGCTGAATATAGAGAAACGTCGGGCCGGTTGCGAGATGCCAGCCAGATGCCGCTTTTGAGCCTGGCTGTCGAGCGGAAAGCCGGGATGACCCTGCCGCAAAGCGATGTCAGCGCCGCTGGAACCCGATGGCCCATGCCGGGCAGGGCGATCCGGGAACCGCCCTCAGCGGCGGTCCAAGGTCGTTGATCGCCTGGGCGCGGTGCTCAGTCGCCGTGGCGGACGAGCTTTTCCGTTTGGCACAACACCAGCAGGATGCAGCCGCTGACCGCGAGCACGTTGCCGCGAACGGTAGCGTGGCCCTGATAGGTCTGGCCGTCGTTCAGCCGGCGTACCTGGCCGGTATAGGAGCCGCCGGTGCCCTTGACGCAGCCGATGCTGCGGCCGGTGTACTTACCGGATATCACGGTGCCGCAATATCCCTCGTCCGTAAGCTCGGAGCGGATGACCATGCCGTCCGGACGACGCCAGAGGCCGACGATCGGCTCGGTTGCCGCCGCGGCCATCGCCTGTTGAACCGGGCGCGCAGTCGGGATGGCAACGTTTTCGTCGGAGGCCGCGGCTGGCCCCGCGACGACAAGACCGATCCCGAGCAGCAAAATGCCTGGCTTTAGCATTGTCGGATCGGCTCCAGCAGTCGGCCACCGCAAGGCCGCTAAAGATAGATTTTTACGTCCGCGCGTAGAGAATGCAACGCGCCGCCGATGTCAAATCCCTAACAGTTACAGCCGCGCAACAGAGGCCGAAAAGCAACGGCGGACGGCGTCGCTGCCGTCCGCGTGGTACGGCTCGAGGTACTAGTTGCGGGTCAGGTTCTCGGTCTTGCAGATCAGGCCGCCCATGACGCAGCCGGCGAGGGCGAGTGCGTTGCCGTTGACGGTCGCCTTGCCTTTGTAGGTCTTGCCCTCGTCGAGCTTGTTCACGCTGCCGGTATAGTTGGCGCCCTTGCCTTCCATGCAGCCGATCGACTTGCCCTTGTATTCGCCGGTCATCACGGTGCCGCAGAACTTGCCGGCCGAGCCGGCATAGCGGATGATCGTGCCGTTCGGACGCTTCCAGGTACCTTCGATCGGCTCGGCGGCGATTGCCGTGCCTGCGAACAGCATTCCGGCGCCGAGCGCCAGGGCGATAGTGCGTATCATGGGTTTCCTCCCGTTCGAGTATCGCCGGCCGTCGGGCCGGCCAATTCTTACGCGTACGTAAGCGTAAAAGAATTTGCGGCGCTCCGATAGCGCCGATTATGACCGGATGCCAGCGATTTCAGGCGGAATCGCGATGCGTGCCTTGCTGTTCCACGCGATCCACATCCTGGCTCAGCCGCTTCTCGGTCTGGTCGAGCTCCTCGGCCTCCTTCTCGATCCGCTCGACGGTCCTCTTTATGTCCTCCGGATCCTCGTGTTCGAGGCCGACGACGTCGTTGCGGGTGTCGCGGAGCGCCACGATGATCTCGTCCAGCTTGGCATGGATCGCCGCTGTGTCGCGGTACCCCTGGATGAGGACTACCCCGGTGATCACGATGGCCAGGACGGAAAGGATATAGGTGACGATATCGGTCAGCCCGAAGGGGACCAGGAGCGTGCCGATCGCCATCAAGACCATGACGACGTAGAAGCCGGGCGGGCGGGACAGGAAGTCGGCGATGTTGAAGAGGTGGTTGTTCATCCGGTCCTGCGCGCGTGGTGCGCCTTAACGAAAGTTAAGCTTCATCGTTCCGTGCCGACGACGGAGGGCGACAGTTCTGCGTCTCAAGCAGGCTCCCGCGTGATTCGTGGTGAAGGCATTCTTGATGCGAGAGGCGCGCATTTTAGCGAACGAATGCGCATTCTCCCGGATTCCCGCGGACTCCGATGCTTAACGAATTCCAGCATTTACCGAAAATTTGAGCTTTGTTTTCCGTGAGTTAAGCACGCTCTTTCACCGCATGTTCAAGGCCTCGCGGCAATCTCCACCCATCGGATGACGAGACGGACACAGCGAAAACGCCGGCCGCTCGGGAGTTAGACAGGGGACTGAACATGGCACGTTTCGAGATGCTTGAAGCCGGTATCGGCTCGACCGCCCAGGCCGACATTCTGTTCGAGCTGGGGCTGATGTATGCGACCGGCCGCGACTGCGATGCCGACGTCGTCGCTGCCCACAAGTGGTTCAACATCGCCGCGATCAAGGGTTCGGAGCGCGCTGCCGCGCTGCGCACCGAACTCGCCTCGACCATGTCGAAGGCCGAGATCGCCCAGGCGCTGCGCTCCGCCCGCGAGTGGATGACCACCCACTGATCGCCAGCCAGGCACCGTCAGCGTCTTCTGCCCGGCGGGCAGGAGAATCGTCGGGCGTCACGCCGGCGGGATGAACGGCTGCGAGACGTCGCGGAAGACCGAAAGGGCTTCGAGGCGGGCGCAGTGCGCCCCGAGCGCGGCATGGCGCTGCCAGTCGATCAGGTCGGGATGCGATTCGCCGACGTGGCGCAGCGCACAGGCGAGCGCAATGTCCGCATGACCGATCGCTTCGCCGAACAGATAAAGCGAAGTCGCGGCGGCGCGCTCCGCTTCCAGAGCCGCCAGCGTCCGGGCGATCTGACCGCGGCAGCGTTGAACCCAGCTCTCCGACACCTGCGCATGCAGCCGCTGCTCGTAGAACAGCGCCACGCCCTTGTCGGCAAGTCCGCAGGCCAGAGCTGCCAGCCGCATCTGACGCATACGCTCGGGTCCGTCGGGAGCGAACATGCGCGCTTCGGCCGGCACCAGCCCGTCGATGTGGTCGATCATCGAGAAGCTGTCGACCAGAACGGTACCGTCATCGAGGACCATGGTCGGCACGCGGGTGAGCGGGTTGAGCTCGGCGATCCGCTCGGCATCCCCGAACACGGACCACGGACGATGTTCGAACGGGATGCCATAGAGCGTCAGGGCTATTCCGACGCGTCGCACGAAGGATGAGTCGTACTGTCCGATGAGGATCATGGAGGTCTCCTAGTGCACACATTCTGCCACAGCGGCGCGTACGGTCGCGAGTCCGGATGCTGACACCGGCGTCAGCAGCGGCAGCCATTGCCGATTAGCGCCGCCGGGCCTATCGGAGGCGCAGCCATCCCGCAGACCGAAAGCGCCCGCCATGACTGTCGAGACGATGCCGGCGCGCCCGCGTCCGCTGAGGGGCGTGCTGCTCGTTATGCTGGCGACGCTGGCTTTCGCCGCCGCCGACACCATCACCAAGGATCAGGCGATGCGCCACCCGGTGAACGTGGTCATGGCGATCCGCTATCTGGTCAACCTCGCGCTGCTTACGGTCTTCCTCGGCCCGCGCGTCGGCGCAGGCCTGTGGCGAACCCAGCGCAGCGGCCTGGTGTTCGCACGCGCCCTGTCGCTCGCGGTGGCATCGCTCAGCATGGCCATGGCACTTAGGCTGATGCCCGTGGGCGAGGCGGCGGCGATTTCCTACATCGCGCCGGTCGCGGTCATGCTTCTCGCCATTCCCTTGCTCGGCGAACGCGTAGGACCGGCGGGCTGGGCCGGCGCGGCGCTCGGCTTCCTCGGCGTGCTGCTGATCGCGCAGCCGGGCGGCGGCCTCGATCCGCTCGGCGTGGTCTTCGCGCTCATCAACGCTGCGGTGTCCTGCGCCTACTTCCTGCTGACGCGGGTGCTGACGCGCACCGAGACGACGATCGCCATGCTCTATCACACGGCGCTGGTCGGCAGCGTCGTGTTCTGCGCGCTCGCGATCTTCTCGCTCGACGGCCTGGCGATGACGCTGGCCGACGTCGGCATGATCGCCGTGCTCGGGGCGCTGATGACCGCCGGGCACTTCCTCTTCACCTCCGCCTACCGGGAGGCGCCGGCGTCCATGCTGGCGCCGGTCAACTACCTCCATCTGTTCTGGGCCGGCGGCCTGTCATGGCTGGTATTCGGCCACGTGCCCGACCTGCTCAGCATCGGCGGCATGATCATGGTCGGCGTGTCGGGCATCGTCGTCACGCTGTCGGCGTGGTGGACGCGCGCCAGGATGCCGCCGCCCGAGCCGCAATAGGCTGAGGCGAAACCTCAGTCCGCGCCGACGAAGCGCGCGAGCTTGCCGAGCGTCTGCAAGCCGAGCTCGATCGCCCCGAAACCCTTGGCCTCGCGATATTCCTTGGCGGTGCTCATCACCATGCCGAGCGTCACCATCGTGCCGCCGTCGACATCCTCGAACGAGGCCCACGCGTCGGCGTGCTTGGGTCCGTTCTCGCCCCACAGCAGCGTGTAGGCGAGCCGCCGCTCCGGCACCGTGTCGCCATAGAGATGGTGGTTCGGATAGACCGTGCCGTCTGGGCCGATCATGTCGAACACCCACTCGCCGCCGTCGCGCAGGTCGATGCGCTTCGTCCGGCACGAGAAGCCGCCGGGCCCCCACCACTGCGGCAGGGTCTCGGCATTCATCCAGGCGCTCCAGACCACGGCGCGGGGGGCCTTGATGACGCGCTGAAGCACCATGGTCCTCTCCGCCACGCCGACCAGATTCTCCAGTCCTGCGCTAAAACCCTGGCGGTAGCCTTCCTCCATGTCGGCCGCGAGCGACGACAGCTGGATCGTCGCGACCATCCGGCTGCGCTCGCCGAGGTCGGTGAACTCGGCGGTGATCAGCGATGCCGACTGGTCTGCGCCCTCGGCCGAGATGACCTCGTAGTTGACGCTGCGCACGAGCGGATCGAGATGCAGCCAGCCGCATTCGCAGCGGATGTCGGGCTCGCCGTCGACCTTGCACAGCGAGACCTCGCGCCCGCCGACCCGCGTGTCGGCCTCCAAAAACTCGACCGTGACTTCCGGGGAGGGCGCGGCCCAGACGGCGCGAGCCGCCGGCGCGGTCCAGCCCTGCCACAGCGCCGACACCGGCGCGTCGACCTCGCGTTCGAAGGTCAGCGTGGCGGTGCGGCCGCCGCCGCGATGTGTCGGGGCTTGTGTCGCCGCCGGCTGCGGATTGCTGTTCATTGCTTGCGCTCCTTTATCACATTCATCACGAAGGCATCCAGCCGGTCGAGCCGGGCTTCCCAGATGCTGCGTTGCTCGTCGATCCAATTGCGCGCCGGCTCCATCGCCTCCGGCCTGATGGCGCAGGTGCGTATGCGCCCGTCCTTCGATGTCGCGATCAGGCCGGCCTCCTCCAGAACCTCGAGATGCCGCATCACCGTCGGCAGCTTCAGCCCCGTCGGCCCGGCTAGATCCGTCACCCGCGCCGACCCCTCGGCCAGGCGGCTGAGGATCGAGCGCCGCGTGGCGTCGGCGAGGGCATGGAAGAGCAGGGAGAGATCGGCGTCATGCTTAGCCATATGACTAAGTATCGCTACACCGAAGTTCGCGCAAGCGAAAACTTCGCCGATCGGCTAAGTTTCGTCGGGCAACGTACTAGACGATCGCAGTCCAGGCGGTGACGACGATCAGCGCCAGGCAGACGAGCGCGCCCGCAACGTAGAGGACCGTGCGAAGGCTTCCGCCCCGCGCGGGAGCGCCGCCTCGCAGGTACACGACGAGGTGGACGAGGCGAATGGCGACGAACAGCCAGACCAGGACGGCAAGCGTCGTCGGACCGACGCCGACCAGCATCGCAATGACGGCCGGCACGGTGAAGGCCGCAAGTGACTCGACCGCGTTCATGTGCACGCGGTCGATGCGGTAGAGCGGATTGGCGTCGTCGGCCGGCACGACCGGCCCGGCCATGCCGCCCATCCGTCCCTTCGAGGAACCGGAAAGGACCGCGAGCAGCACCGTTAATAGGCACAGCGCCAGAATGCCGAGGATGCTTGCGGTGTAGAGTTCCATCTAACGTCCCCCAGGATCCGCTTGCGAGAATGTCACCGGCCCCAGAGCGTGGCAATTGGGTCAGCGCTTGGCATTATGACGCGTGCCAGGGCACGCGTGGATAAAACCGGGGAGGGTGCGCGCTATGCTGCTGGCGCGAACAGGGCTAAGGCTGGCGCACGATATGCCGGACGCCGCGCCGGCAGGCCGGCACGGCCGCAAGAATCATTCGACAGATCTCACGCAGACAGGACGACCATGATCCGATTCACGCCAAAGCCGGCGACGCCTCCGGCGCCGAAGAAGGAAGAGCCGAAGCGCGCTGCGGAGGAAGCTCCTGCCGCGGAGACGAAGGCCAAAACGCCGAAGCCCCGGAAGAAAAAGGCGGAGGAGGGGAGGCTGTTGTAGAAGCCCGCTTCGGCCGTCCGTTCGGAGAGGCCGGGGGGACGCCATCGGAGGCGCGTGACCGTATGGGCCGTCGCTGAAGCTGCGCCGGGCAGCTTCAGCCGATTACGCGCGGCGCTCAGGCAGTGCGCGCGGGACGGGCAGGCATTTCCCGCTTCTTCGGACCCGGGATCAGGCCTTCGCGCTGGGCGAGTTTCCTCGCCGCCTTGCGCGACCTGCGAATGGCATCGGCATGTTCGCGAGCGCGCTTCTCGGACGGCTTCTCGTAAGCGCGCCGGGCCTTCATCTCGCGGAAGACACCTTCGCGCTGCAACTTCTTCTTCAAGACGCGCAGCGCTTGATCGACATTGTTGTCACGAACCAGAACCTGCATTGCTTCTCCTTGCTGTCCGCTTCCATCGCGGCTCGATGAATGATCCTGCCGACTGGCGACAGGTTTCGACGGCAGCTAGTGGATGGTGCCACCGTCGTTCCAGGGGTGCAGCCGGTTGAGCCGCTCCACCAGTTCCTTCGCGTCGCCCTTGCGCATGCCGACCGGCTCGGCTTGTCCGATGTCGGGCGGCTCGTGGGAAAACACGTTGAACACCGTCCAGGTGCCGTCGCGTTCCCTGCGCGCGTCGTAGCGGGCAAGCGCCCGTGGCCGCGCCGCGCCGGCCTTCTTTGCCGATTGCGGCTTAGAGCCGGATTTTCGCATCGTCAAATGCTCCCCGCCGTCCAGAGGTAGGCCGCCATGCCGCCGATCACCCCGCCGGCCGCGAGAATGAGCAGCCACAGCCCGATGTCGGCCGCGAAGCGCACGGGTTGGGCAAACCGGGTCAGGGCCGCGGCGCGATCCGCGGCGCGAACGTCGCTTCCATCAGGCTCATCGCGCTGGCGCTGGCTGCAGCGACCGGCTCGAGGGCCGCCTGCGTCGTGACGCGCTCGTGCACTTCGTCGCGTCCCCGTATCCGGTACTGGAGGCCGTCGTTGCGCGCCGGCAAGGTGCCGGTGATCTCGTAGATCTTGGCGCCGGCATCGGCCGCGCCGCGGAATGCGTTGGCGAAGCGGACCGACTGGCCGATCGCGTAGAGATGGACTTCCGCCGCGGGACGAGCCGGAGCTGCCCTTCGCGTGCGATAGTGAATGATGGAGGTCATCGGTGCTGATCCTTCTGAAGTGCGGCATCGATATCCGCCGGATCGACCGGGAACATCTGGTGCGGCCTCGCGCGGGTTGGTCCGGTCACGACCTCCGCGCTGCCAGTACATCCGTGGTCAGCGCAAAGGTCGATCGAAGGACGACACGGCAGACGCGCCCAGTGCGCGAAACGCCGCCAGCGATGGTTCGGATGGAAAGGCGGGCCGAAGTCTCTGACACCGCGAGGGCCATTCGGCCAAATCAACGTGCTGAATAGATACAGACGAACGGGCTCGGCCGCAACCTGCGCGGCCATGTTTATTTTCCGCGCCCGCCGCCAGGATTATCTGAGCTTTTCGTCCTTGCGGAACTTTGTCACGAACGAGCGCCACTTTCGCTTTGCGGCGCTGTCGCGCATCTTGAGGATGCGCGGCGCCAGGAAGTGGACGATGGCCGTGGCGTTGGCGGCGTGCTTGCCTTCGGCACCCGTCATTGCGTCGAACCGCCCATCGTCCATCGACGCGACGTCCTCGCTCTCGAACGCCTGCACCGCCAGCCGGCTTTCGCCGAAGCGCGCCACGAGCGCGTCGAAGTCGGCGCGCGCGCCCTCGTCGAGGCGAAGCGACTGCATGTCCTCCGCCGAAAGCTCCTCGACCGGGGACCTTTTCGTCTTTCGCTGCTTCCGGACAGCCGGCTTCCCGGCCGCCGCGCTGGGGGCGTCTGCGCGCTCGTTCATGATCGCTCGATCTCGCTTTCCTGTGGGCGCCCGCGAACGCCTGCGACGGCTAGGCGGGGCCAGGCTGCCATGCGTCGCGAACGCGGTCCGTCCGGGAGGCTTGAAGGCACCTGCACAGTCCATAGCCTGTCTCGGCGCCGACAGCGAGGGGTTCGGTCGACAAACTATGGCAGGTTGGGTTTTAGGCCGTGCATGCGGCGGAAGCGCTCCGTCGGCGTCGCGAGGTCGCCGGGCTCGCGGCCTGATCCGTTGCCACGCCCCGAAAAATCCGGTCTGGCCATTGAGAAAGATCGCCCACGAAGAGGTGGGAGGACGGGCGGCCGGTCGGTCGCTCGTAGATTAGTGTGTATGCGGCCTTGCGGCCGCCCGTCCGGTGGTCTGCCCCGCGGCACGCCCCGGCAAGCCGGGCAGCGTGTGGTTCCGAAAGGCCC
>JAEWLS010000047.1 GCA_023457435.1 Pseudomonadota bacterium | reverse complement strand
GTGGGGAAGGCAGCCTGATCGGCAGGCGGCGTGGCCCCGGGCGCACCCGGGGGCGGCAGCTGGCTGCCGGCGGTGACCGTGCCGGCGGGCGCCGGCTCAAGCGGCTGCGCGACCGAGCTCGGGCTCGGCTGCCGCGTGTTGATGCTGGTCATGCGCGAACTGCTGCAGCCCGCCAGGGCGGTGACCGCCACCGCAACGGCGACAAGGCTCACGCGTGAAATCGTCATACTTTCCTCCGTCGGAGCATCCATCGCGCCCCGGCTGACTGAGCGATTGCCGTGAAACATGGCGATCTTTTGAAGAATAACAGCCCAGCACGGTTAATACGAGGTTTCGAGCCGGCGATTTGTTGCGGACCGGCAACAGGCTCATGCGCCGCGGCTAGCTTGCGGCCAGCGCCTTCTCGATCTGCGGCAGAAGTTCCTCGGCGGCCGAACGCTCGTCGAACGGGCCGACATGCTTCCACAGGATCGTGCCGTCGCGGCCGACGAGGAAGGTCTCCGGTACGCCGTAGACGCCCCAGTCGATCGCCGTGCGGCCGGCCGCATCCGTGCCGATGGCGTCGTAGGGGTTGCCGAGGTCGCCAAGGAAGCGGCGGGCGTTCTCCGGCTTGTCCTTGTAATTCAGCCCGGCGAGGACGATGCGCGGATCGCGCGACAGGGCGAGCAGGATCGGGTGCTCCTCGCGGCACGGCGCGCACCACGACGCCCAGACGTTGACCAGCGTGACCTTGCCGGCGAAGGCGGCGTCGCGAATGCCGGGCAGGCCCATGCCCTCCAGCTGCGGCAGATCGGTCTTCGGCGCCGGGGCGCCGATCAGCGCCGATGGAATCGTGCCCGCGTCGCGGCCCGACAGGAGCTGAAGCAGGAACACTGCGGCGAGCGCGGCGAAGACGGCGAGCGGCAGCAGCGCCAGCCAGCGCCGGCGCGGTCTCGCCTCTTCGACGGTCTCGCTCATGCCGTTTCCGCCGAGCGGCGGCGAACGCCGCGGCGCTCGAGGTCGGCGAGGTCGCGTTTGCGGCCGAGATGGTCGGCGACGATCCAGCCGATCAGGCCGGCGAGTGCGAGGGCTGAGACGCCGAAGGCGGCCGCGACATAGAGCGTGTGCGTCACGCCGGCACCCCGCGGTCGGCGCTGCGGGCGGCGATGCGGCGCAAGGCGGCGACGCGGCGGCGGAAGATCTCGGTGCGGATGGCGGCGAAGTGCAGCGTGAAGAACAGCAGCGTGAAGCCGAGCGCGCAGACCATCAGCGGCGTCAGCAGGCTCGGATGGATGGTCGGCCCGTCGAGGCGGAAGACCGATGCCGGCTGGTGCAGGGTGTTCCACCAGTCGACCGAGAACTTGATGATCGGCAGGTTCACCGCGCCGACGAGCGTGATGATTGCGGCAGCGCGCGCCGAACGCGACGGATCGTCGAGCGCACGGGTCAGCGCGATGAGCCCGAGATACATGATGAACAGAACGAAGACGGAAGTGAGCCGCGCGTCCCACACCCACCAGGTGCCCCACATCGGCTTGCCCCAGATCGACCCGGTGGCGAGCGCGAGCGCGGTGAACACGGCGCCGATCGGGGCTGCGGCCTTGAGCGCGACGTCGGCCAGCGGGTGGCGCCAGACCAGCGTTCCGAGCGCCGCCACGGCCATGACGCCGTAGCACATCATCGACAGCCACGCGAACGGCACGTGGATGTACATGATCCGCACGGTTATGCCCTGCTGGTAGTCTTCGGGCGCGGAGAACGCCAGCCATAGGCCGGCGGCAATCACGACCGCCGCAAGCGCGGCGAGCCACGGCAGGACGCGGTCGACCAGTGCGACGAAGCGCGTAGGGTTCGCCAGCCCGTTCCAGAAGCCCATCGTCGCGGCGGTGTCGGTCATGCCCGACAGATAGACCGGCCAATGAAGGCAGGCAATTGACGGCGATCAAAGCCGCGTGAGGGGAAAGGTCGCGCCCCGAGGAGAGACCTACGCTTGACATGCAGGTAAATGCCTGCATATTGGTGAGCGACGAAGAAGGAAGGCGATGGACTCCGACAAGGTCTTCAAGGCGCTGGGCGATCCGACCCGCAGGAAGCTGCTCGACCTTCTCTACGAGAAGAACGGTCAGACGCTCGGGCAGCTCTGCGAACACCTCGACATGGCGCGCCAGTCGGCGACCCAGCATCTCGGAGTCCTGGAGGACGCCAACCTCGTCAGTACCGTGAAGCGCGGCCGCGAAAAGCTGCACTTCATCAATCCCGTGCCGCTCCACGACATCTACGAGCGGTGGGTACGCAAGTTCGAGATGCAGCGGCTGACCCTGCTGCACGACCTGAAGAAAGAGCTCGAAGGAGAGTGACGATGACTGCCGGAACGATCAGCCTTGTCTACGTGACCTACATCGCCTCTACGCCGCACAAGGTGTTCGAGGCGATAACCCGGCCGGAGATCTCCCGCCGCTACTGGGGCCATGAGAACGTTTCCGACTGGAAGGTGGGGTCCGACTGGCAGCACGTCCGCGACGATGCGGAGCATTCGGTCAACCTCGTCGGCAAGGTCGTGGAGGCGGCTCCGCCGTCGCGGCTGGTGCTCAGCTGGGCGAACGACTCGCAGAAGGCCGACCCCACCGCCTACAGCCGCGTGACCTTCGACATCGTCGAATATGAGGGCATGGTGCGGCTCACCGTAACCCACGACGACCTCGTGGCGGGCAGCGGCATGGCCAACGGCGTCAGCAGGGGCTGGCCGCTGGTGCTCTCCAGCCTCAAGTCCTACCTGGAAACCGGCAGACCCCTCGACATCTTCGCCAAGCCGAAGGCGGCGTGACATGACCGTCTCCTTCGCGGGCGGATGCGCCTGCGGGAAGCTCCGCTTCGAAGCGCGCAGCCAGCCCGTCTTCCAGAATCATTGCCACTGCCGGGAATGCCGCAAGAGAAGCGGCACGGGCCACAGTTCCTACCTGACATTCGCCGGCAGGGCCGAAATCGCAATCGACGGCGAAGCCAAAGGTTGGCGCGTCGCCGGCGAAAGCGGCAACGGCAAGGTACATGCGTTCTGTCCGGATTGCGGCGCGCCGGTCTTCCTCACCTTCGAGGCCATGCCGGATCTGATCGCGATCCATGCAGGAGCCCTCGACAGGCCGGAGCTGTTTCAGCCGCAGGCGGTGACCTATGGCGTCGGCGCGCCGCCTTGGGATGTCATGGACGCAGCGCTCCCGGTATTCGAGCGCATGCCGCCGGCCTAAGCCTACCGCCAGCCGAGACCCGGAGCGACGTGCTTGAGGATGCTCCCGATGACGTGGGCGTTGTAGTCGACGCCGAGCTGGTTCGGCACCGTCAGCAGCAGCGTGTCGGCCTCGGCGATCGCCTCGTCGTCTTTGAGCTGCCTGACCAGCACGTCGGGCTCGGCCGCGTAGGAGCGGCCGAACACGGCCATCTTCTCCGGCTCGATATAGCCGAAATGGTCCTGGCTCTGTCCGTCGCGGCCGAAATACATGCGGTCCTTGTCGTTGACGAGCGCGAAGATCGAGCGGCTGACGGAAACGCGCGGCTCGCGGGCATGGCCTGCTTCCTTCCACGCGGCCCGGAAGGCGCGGATCTGCTTCGCCTGCTGGACATGGAATGGTTCGCCGCTCTCGTCGAACTTCAGCGTCGAGGACTGCAGGTTCATGCCGAGCTTCGCCGCCCAGACGGCCGTCGCGTCGGTCGCGGCGCCCCACCAGATGCGCTCGCGCAGGCCCTCGGAATGCGGCTCGAGCCGCAGCGCGCCGGGAGGGTTCGGAAACATCGGGCGCGGATTGGGCTGGGCAAACCCCTTGCCCTTCAGCACTTCGAGGAACACCTCGGTGTGCTGGCGCGCCATGTCGGCATCGGTCTTGCCCTCGTCCGGCACGTAGCCGAAGTAGCGCCAGCCATCGACGACCTGCTCGGGAGAGCCGCGGCTGATGCCGAGCTGCAGGCGTCCGCCCGCGATGAGGTCGGCCGCGCCGGCGTCCTCGGCCATGTAGAGCGGGTTCTCGTAGCGCATGTCGATGACGGCGGTGCCGAGCTCGATCTTCGTCGTCTTGGCGCCCGCCGCCGCCAGCAGCGGGAACGGCGAGGCGAGCTGGCGCGCGAAGTGGTGGACGCGGAAATAGGCGCCGTCGGCGCCGAGCTCCTCGGCCGCGACCGCAAGGTCGATCGATTGCAGGAGCGCGTCGGCAGCCGAGCGCGTGCCCGACTGCGGCGAGGGCGACCAGTGGCCGAAGGACAGGAATCCGATCTTTTTCATCGGCCACAGGTGCGGCGTCACGGGCGGAAAATCAATGGACCGAGGCGGCGACGGACTGTTCAGTCGCCCGCCCATTTGAGCGCCGCGGCCGCCGCCAGCGGCCCGACCACGGCGGAAAACAGCGTCAGCGCGCACAGGATCATGAGCGGCGGCAGGAACGGCGCCGGCTCGCTGACCGCGGCGTAGGCCGCCGAGACGCCGAAGATCAGCACCGGAATGGCGAGCGGCAGCACCAGCACGGAGACGAGCAGCCCGCCGCGCGGCAGCGCCACGGCGACCGCGGCACCCGCGGCGCCGATGAAGGCGAGGGCGGGGGTGCCGACGAGGAGGGTGAGCGTCGTCGCGCCGGCCGCGACCGGGTCGACGTTCATCAGCAGCGACAGGACGGGCGCGGCGGCGACGAGCGGCAGGACGTTGGCCGTCCAGTGCGCCAGCGCCTTGACGAGCACGGTCAGCGCCGGCAGCTGCACGGCGCCGGCCATCATAATGGCGTCGAGCGAGCCGTCCTCGCGATCGCCCTGGAACAGGCGGTCGAGGCCAAGCAGCGAGGCGAGCAGGGCGCCGATCCACAGGATCGCCGGGCCGATGCGCGACAGGAGGTTGAGGTCGGGGCCGATGGCGAAGGGCACGACCGCGATGACCGCGAGGAAAAACACGACGCCGGTCACCGCGCCGCCGCCGGCGCGCAGCCCGAGACGAAAATCGCGCAGGAAGAGGGCTAGCATGACGGCACCGTCCCCAGCCCGCCCCCTCCACCGCCTACGGCGGTCCCCCTCCCCCGTAAACGGGGGAGGTTCCAGGTCGCGCAAGCGGTGCCACCGCTGATCCTCCCCAGCGAAGCGGGGGAGGGGGACCACGCGAAGCGTGGTGGAGGGGGCGGCACGGAGCACAAACCCTCAACCATGCCGCACCTTCATGTCCAAAGTGCCACCCGCGAGCCCGAGCGGCAGGTGCGTCGCCGCCACGATCATCCCGCCATCCTCCAGATGCGCCTGCATCAGCGCCGCAAACTGCGCCTCCGACGCCGTGTCCAGCCCAGCCGTCGGCTCGTCGAGCAGCCAGATCGGCCGATAGGAAATCAGCATGCGGGCGATGCCGATGCGCCGGCGCTGTCCGGTCGACAGGTAGCCGAACGGCAGATGCCCGATCTCGGCCAGCCCGACCGTCTCCAGCGCTTCGTCGACGGAGAGATGCGGCTCGCCGAGGAAACCGCGCCAGAAACGGAGATTCTCGTCGACCGACAGCGCCGGCTTCATCGCATTGCCGTGGCCGAGCAGGTGCGATGCCGACTGCACGTCCGGATACGCCTCTCCCGCGCCTTCGAGGCGGGCGGTCCCGGACGCCGCCGGCAGCAGCCCGGCGACAATACGCAGCAGGGTCGACTTGCCGGCGCCGTTCGGGCCGGTGACGGTCAGCGCCTCGCCCGGGCCGAGCGAGAACGACACGCCGGCGAAGACGGTTTCGCCGCCACGCTCGCCCGCAAGGCCTTCGACCACCAGCCGCATCGCGTCTTTGCCCAAACTCGGTTCCGCAGCGCAGCAAAATCGCCGGCGCCACCCTTTTCACGTCCTACGAAATTCTCTATGTGCAGGACAACGTGCCAGCGGTCGGCACGTCAGCCAATTGCGCCGAACCCAGCGCGCCGTTCCCCGGGGGGCTTCCTGCGGGGACGACAGCGAGGAACGGATAGCGGAAATGACCGTACCCGCAGCTTTGCGCGTGATGCCCTCACGACTGGCCGTCCGTTCCACTTCGGCAACAGACAGTAGGGATCGCACGTGACCACCTCCACCGACAGCTTCAATTGCCGCCGCACCCTCAAGGTGGGCAGCGCCGAGTACGTCTATTACGACCTCCGGGAGGCCGAGAAGAACGGCCTCGAGGGCATCTCGAAGCTGCCCTACTCGATGAAGGTGCTGCTCGAGAACCTGCTCCGCAACGAGGACGGGCGCTCGGTCACCAAGGAGTCCATCAAGGCCGTCGCCGCCTGGCTGAAGGACAAGGGTGCGGCCGGCGTCGAGATCGCCTACCGCCCGGCGCGCGTGCTGATGCAGGACTTCACCGGCGTTCCGGCGGTCGTCGACCTCGCGGCCATGCGCGACGGCATCGCGGCGCTCGGCGGCGATCCCGAGAAGATCAACCCGCTGGTCCCGGTCGACCTCGTCATCGACCATTCGGTCATCGTCGACGAGTTCGGCACGCCGCGCGCATTCGCCCGCAACGTCGAGCTCGAATACGAGCGCAACGAGGAGCGCTACAAGTTCCTGAAGTGGGGCCAGCAGGCGTTCCGCAACTTCCGCGTCGTGCCGCCCGGCACCGGCATCTGCCACCAGGTCAACCTCGAATATCTCGGCCAGGTGGTGTGGACGAAGGACGAGGACGGCGAGACGACCGCCTATCCGGACACCTGCGTCGGCACCGATTCGCACACCACGATGATCAACGGCCTCGGCGTGCTCGGCTGGGGCGTCGGCGGCATCGAGGCGGAAGCCGCGATGCTCGGCCAGCCGGTGTCGATGCTGCTGCCCGAGGTGATCGGCTTCAAGCTCACCGGCAAGCTGAAGGAAGGCGTCACCGCCACCGACCTGGTGCTGACCGTGACGCAGATGCTGCGCAAGAAGGGCGTCGTCGGCAAGTTCGTCGAGTTCTTCGGACCCGGCCTCTCCAACATGACGCTCGCCGACCGCGCCACGATCGGCAACATGGCGCCCGAATATGGCGCGACCTGCGGCTTCTTCCCGGTCGATGCCGAGACCGTGCGCTATCTCACCACGTCGGGCCGCGCGCAGGACCGCATCGCGCTGGTCGAGGCCTATTCCAAGGCGCAGGGCATGTGGCGCGAGACCACGTCCGAGGATCCGGTATTCACCGACCTCCTCGAGCTCGACCTCGCCACCGTCGTGCCGTCGATGGCCGGGCCGAAGCGCCCCGAAGGCCGCCTGCCGCTCGAGGACATCGCCTCGGGCTTCGCCGCGGCGCTCGCCAAGGACTACAAGAAGACGGCCGATACCGACCGCCGCTATCCGGTCGAAGGCGCCGATTACGCGATCGGCCACGGCGACGTGGTGATCGCGGCGATCACCTCGTGCACAAACACCTCCAACCCGTCGGTGCTGATCGGCGCCGGCCTGCTGGCGCGCAACGCCAACCGGCTCGGCCTCAAGCAGAAGCCGTGGGTCAAGACCTCGCTGGCGCCGGGCAGCCAGGTCGTCGCCGAGTATCTCGAGAAGTCCGGCCTGCAGAAGGAGCTCGACCAGGTCGGCTTCAACCTCGTCGGCTTCGGCTGCACCACCTGCATCGGCAATTCCGGGCCGCTGCCGGGGCCAATCTCGAAGACCATCAACGAGAAGGAGCTGATCGGCGCCGCCGTTCTCTCCGGCAACCGCAACTTCGAGGGCCGCGTGTCGCCCGACGTGCAGGCGAACTACCTCGCCTCGCCGCCGCTGGTCGTCGCCTACGCGCTCGCCGGCACGGTGACGAAGGACCTGACCACGGAGCCACTCGGCGAGGGCGCCGACGGCAAGCCGGTCTACCTGAAGGATATCTGGCCGACCTCGCACGAGATCGACGAGTTCATCTCCAAATACGTCACCCGCGACCTGTTCGCGCGCAAATATGCCGACGTCTTCAAGGGCGACGCGTTCTGGCAGAAGGTGCAGGCGCCGCAGGGCCAGACCTACGCCTGGGAGGATTCCTCGACCTACGTGCAGAACCCGCCCTATTTCGCCGGCATGGGCCGCAAGGCCGGCGGCATCGGCAAGATCGAGGGCGCGCGCATCCTGGCGCTGTTCGGCGACAAGATCACCACCGACCACATCTCGCCCGCCGGCTCGATCAAGGCGGCGTCCCCGGCCGGCAAGTACCTGACCGAGCACGGCGTCGCCGTCGCCGACTTCAACCAGTACGGCACGCGGCGCGGCAACCATGAGGTGATGATGCGCGGCACCTTCGCCAACATCCGCATCCGCAACTTCATGCTCGGCGACAACGGCAAGGAGGGCGGCTTCACGATCCACTATCCGTCGAAGGAGGAGATGTCGATCTACGACGCGGCGATGCGCTACAGGCAGGAGGACGTGCCGCTGGTCGTCTTCGCCGGCGTCGAATACGGCAACGGCTCGTCGCGCGACTGGGCGGCCAAGGGCACCAACCTGCTCGGCGTCAAGGCGGTCATCGCCGAGAGCTTCGAGCGCATCCATCGCTCCAACCTGGTCGGCATGGGCGTCATCCCGTTCGTCTTCCTCGACGACCTCAACTGGGCCAAGCTCGAGCTCACCGGCGACGAGACCGTGACCATCGAGGGGCTGGAGAACATCCGCCCGCGCCAGAAGATGACGGCGCGCATCGGCTACGGCGACGGCAAGTTCCGCGAGGTGCCGATTCTGTGCCGCATCGATACGCTCGACGAGCTCGACTACTTCAAGAACGGCGGCATCCTGCAATACGTGCTGCGCGATCTCGCGGCCTGACGGCCCCGGGCGCGGACTGGAACGACAAACCCCGGCGGAGACGCCGGGGTTTTCCTTTTTTCAGGCGGCACCGGCCGCGACCTTTATCCTTCCCGTTCACGGGGGGTCTGCCGGGCACGATGCCGATGTAGCGCTCTATCTCTCCCCTTGCGGGGTGACGAGCGGACCCGGAGGGGACAAAAGAGCCAACGATTTGGCTTTTTGAGCGAGGAACGCCCGCCCCCTTCCACCATGCTTCGGATGGTCCTTCAGGGGGGAGATAAGTGGTTCGCCGCGGAAGAGAACCACGGAGTTATGGAGGAGGCGGGGGTGCCAGGCGTAAACTGCCCGGGAGGTCGGATTCTGCTTGACATCTCCGGCGGGCGGTCGAGCCTTGTGCCATCTCGATCGGATCCTGGGAGAGCCGATGTCGCGCACGATCATCGCCACGCAAGGTGCTCCGGCAACGCCGCCTTCCTACAGTCAGGCCGTGAAGGCTGCAGGACTTGTCTTCGTGTCCGGAACGGCGCCGATCGACCCGGCGACGGGGCAGCTCGTGAAGGGGCCGGTGCAGGCTCAGGTCGCACAATGCCTTCGCAACATTTCCGCCATTCTTGCCGCTGCGGGCAGCAGCCTGGAAAAGGCGGTCAGCGCAACCCTCATTGTCGCCGATGAGGAGGACTTCGCCGGCGCGAACGAGGAATGGCTGAAGTGGTTTCCGCATGACCCGCCTGCCAGGCAAGGCGCGAAGATGCCCGTCCGCATCGCCGATATGAAAGTCTCGATAGCGATGATCGCGGAGGCGTAGGCCCGCCCGCTTCTTCTGCCCCTCCACCATGCTTCGCATGGTCCTTCAGGGAGAGACACTTGTAGGCGAGGATCAAGCCCCTCCCCTGCGAAGCGGGGGGTCCGAAGGACGGGCGAGACAAGTGGCTCGCCCCGAAGGACCACGTAGTGGTGGAGGGGGCGCAAGAATGCCCCTCACTTGGAATTTCTAGCACTTAGCCTCGCGGACGGCCTGCGGCCTGCTCGGCTAAGATGCTGAAATTCCTTTCCTGCCCTCCGCTCTGGCTCCGGGCGTTCCTCGCTCAAAAAGCCAAATGGTTGGCTTTTTGTCCCCTGCGGGGCCGCTCGTCACCCCGCAAGGGGAGAGATAACGCCGGCCGCGATCCCACCGCGGAATTTGCAATCTCATTGCAAGGCGCGACGTGGAAGGTTTGCGATGAACAATGTGCAGCGCCCTATCTCTCCCCTTGCGGGAGAGAAAGCGATTTCAAGGCTTTAGCCGAGCAGCCCGCAGGGCGTCGGGAGGCTAAACCTTAGAAATCGCAAGTGAGGGGCAATCTTTTTGTCCACCCAGCATCCAGCGCGCGCATCATCCTCCCCGCCTTCGCACGGGAGACGGGTGCGCACCGAACATTCGGGCGGAGGCCGGTGCCGGATGGGCTGCGCAATCGGTAGCGCGGCTGGGCCTTGAGCCCTGACGTCCGGGCCTTTCGGACAAAACACGCTGCCCGGCTTGCCGGGGCGTGCCGCAGGGCAGACCACCGGACGGGCGGCCGCGAGGCCGCATACACACTAAACTTACGAGCGACCGAACGGCCGCCCGTCCTCCCACTTCGCGTGGGGCGATCTTTCTCAATGGCCAGACCGGATTTTTCGGGGCGTGGCGCCCGCAACCCTATCGACCATGGCGCGCGCTTGACCTTCCCTTGCGTCAGTGGCACGATGCGCCCTGGCTTGCAGGAGAGTGCGATGACACGTCGGTTCATCGACTGCCGCGAAATTCCAAGTGAGTCCAACTGCACCGTCACCATCATCGCCGACAGCGACGACGAGTTGCTTGCCGCCGCCGCCCAACACGCGGTCGCGGTGCACAGACACACGGACTCGCCGGAGCTTCGCGCCGGACTTCGCGGACTGATCAGGCACGGCACGCCGCCTGAGACGGCGCGCGCCTGAACCTAGCGGAGGAGCGGCAATGACTGCGTTCAATGCAGTGCGCTTTCGCGTCAAGGCGGGGATGGACCAGGCGTTCCTCGACGCGCACAGGAACGTCGCGAACTGGCCCGGCCTGCTGCGCGCCAACATCATCAAGACCGGCGAGGGGCGCTACTGCATCATCGGCGAGTGGCCCGACGTCGGGACGCTGGCCGCGGCCCGCGACGCCATGATCGAGACGCTGAACGGCTTCCGCCCGACGCTCGAGGATTTCGGCAACGGCATCGGCCTGACCGACCCTGTGTCGGGGCCGGTGGTGATGCAGCTCAAGTAGCCGCGCTCCCTAGACCAGGCCGTAGAAGCCGAGCGCTTCCTCGAGTTCGCTCTCCTCGTAGCCGAAATGCGAGCGGACCACCGCCTCAAGGCGCTCGAACGTGTCCGCGAGCTTGCGGAAGGCGGGCTCGCACGGCGTCGCGACGAGCTTTTCGGCATCGTCGCCGAGTTCGTCCAGCAGCGCGTGGACGACCAGGTGCTCGGCGGCCAGCTTGTCGACGACCTTTCGCAGCCCTTCGCCTCCAGCCGCGCGCAGCGGCGGAAACATGCTGGTGTCCTCGATCGTGTGATGGCCGGTGAGAAACTGGCACTGCTGTCCGCACATGCCGCCGAAGGCGCGATAGTTCTGCATCATCTGCATGGCGCCGACGGCCGCGCCGAGTTCCGACGGCGCGGCGAGCCCCCTGGCCACCGCCGCCATGGTGCGCCGCACGTCGGCCATGTGCTGGAGGTGCATGCGGTGGATCGCCGCGAGATGGCGGCCGCGTGCCCGGTGCTCGGCGGTGGCGCCGGGAATGGGCGGCGCCTTCGGCCGGTTCGTCTCGTCCAGCAGGGTTACCGTCATTGCGCTCGAGCCCGATGCCATCGATGGAGCGCCAGAGCTAGGTGCGGCGGCGCGCTGCGGCAAGGCGGCACCTTTGCGATATCGGGTATCGCCGGCGAAACCTCTCTTCCCTTTGGCGGCAAAACCTCCGAAACACGGGGCCCCCGTGCTCAAGCGCCCCGGATCGCCCGACACCATGCCCGCTCTCCTGCCGCACCAGCGCGTCTACGTCATGCAGTTCGTCCTGGCGCTCTCCCTCGGCGGGCTCCTGTCGCGGCTGCCCGACCTGCAGGTCGAGTTCGGCCTGCGCGAGGGCCAGCTCGGCCTGCTGCTGATCTCGATGTCGTCGGGCGTGCTCGTCGGCATGACCTTCACCGGCAAGCTGGTCGACCGGCTCGGCGCGCGGCTGACGGCGATGATCACGATCTTCGGCGCCTCGGCGCTCTATGCGCTGATCCCGTGGATGCCGTCGGCGACGGCGGCCGCGCCGTTCTTCTTCGTCTCCGGCCTGCTGATGGGCGCGATCGAGATCAACGTGAACCTCGAGGCGGACCGGCACGAGGCCGTGCTCGGCTACCGCATCATGAGCCGCGCCCACGGCATGTGGAGCCTCGGCTTCTTCGTGACGGCGCTGGTCGGCGCCGGGGTCCGCCAGGCCGGCATCTCTATCGAGCTGCACATGCTGGTCGTGCTGGCCGTGGTGCTGGCGCTCGGATGGATCGTCTTCTCCAAGGTGGAGAACGCGCCGCCGCGCACCGGAAGCCATGGCGGCGATACGCCGCTCGTCGCCTTCCCGACGCTCGGCATGCTGCCGCTCTGCCTGGTCGGCGCGGCGCCGCTGTTTGCCGAGGGCGCGGGGGTCGACTGGTCGGCGATCTACATGCGCGACGTCTTCGCGGTCGAGCCGTTCGTCGGCGGGCTCTCGATCACCATCTTCTCGCTCGCCATCGCCATAGGCCGGCTGTTCATGGATCCGGTCGTCGACCGGTTCAGCCCGCGCCCCGTCGCGGTCGCCCTGCTGTCGCTGTGCGGCGCCGGCCTCGCCATGGTGGCGATGGCGCCGCATCCCGCCGTTGCGCTGGTCGGCTTCGGTCTCGCCGGGGTTGGCTGCTCGTCGGTCTATCCGCTCGCCGTCTCGGCGGCGGCGCAGCGCACCGACAGGCCGGCGTCGATCAACGTCGCCGCGCTCGGGCAGATGACCTTCGTCGTGTTCTTCGCCGGCCCGCCGCTGCTCGGCTTCGTCGCCGAACATTTCGGCATCCGCTACTCGTACTGGGCGGTGGTGCCGACGGTGATCGCGGCGCTGCTGGCAACGCGGGCACTTTCGGCAGGGCGCAGCCGGCACTGAGTTCGGGCTGCCCCCGGGCGTCCCGCTCAGCGCCTGTGTTGGGCCCGATAGGCGCGGCCTGGGTCCGGTTCGCAGTTGAGCGCGACCAGGACTTCCGCCGCCGGGTCCATGGTCGCCGCGAGGCGCTCGAGCGCGGCTTTCGCGCTTCGCTGCGGCGCGCGCTCCGCCTGCACCACGAACACCGCCGCGTCGGCCCGGCGCGACAGGTAGAGCCCGTCGACCACCGGCTCGAGCGGCGGCGTGTCGATGACGACGTAGTCGAAGCTGCGGCGAAGCTTCAGCAGCAGCTCGTCGAAGGCGCGGCTGGTGAACAGCCGTTCGGTCGGTGCGGTGTCGTCCCTGATGCCGACGATGGCCACCAGCGAGGTCAGCGGGTCGGCGACGAGCAGGCGCGGCAGGCTGGCCTCGGGCACCAGGCCGCCGATCAGGTCGGCTATGCCGATCGTCCCCTCGACACCGAGTAGCCGGCCTATGCTCGGCGTGCGCAGATCGCAGTCGACGATCACGACGCGCCGGCCGGCAAGCGCATAGCTGCGCGCCAGCGCCAGGGCGACGCTGGACTTGCCCTCGCCCGGCAGCGCGGACGCCACGATGAACGTTGCGCCCGTGCCCGCCTCGCGGCGCGGATGGGCAAGGTCGAGCATCACCCGCAGCCGGCGGATCGCTTCCGAATAGGGTGCCAGCGGCGCCTCCGCCACGATGTCGGCGACGGAGGCCGAGTCGATCTCGCGTTCGACCCACGGCAGCGACGTGCCGACGCGGCGACGCAGTGCCAGTTCGACCTGCGTCGCGGACACGAAGCCGCCGGACAAGGCGTCGGCCGCGAAGGCGAGCCCGACGCCGCAGCCGAGGGCGAGCAGGCCGGCGACCGCGACGACCAGCGGCACGTTCGGCGCGCTTGGCCGCACCGGCTCGATCGCTTCGGAGACGACGCGGCTGTCGGCGACCTGCATCGACGATTCGGTCTCGAGGTCCTGCAGGCGCGCCAGCATCGTCTGGTACTTGGCGGTGGCGTTCCTCGCCACCTGCTGCAAACCGTAGAGATGGGTGAGCACGTCCGGCGGCAGGTCGCCGGCCTGCGTGTCGATCTCGGCGCGGATGCGCACCATGTCGAAGGCGCCGGCGGTCTGCACCGTGCGCCCGAGCTTGGTCGACGCGTAGCCGGCAAACGCCGCCTCGGCGTCGACGACGGAGGCGCGCGCGTCCGCGACCTGCACGCGCACCGTATCGCGCGCCGCAAGCGTCGCGCCGACCTTGGCGGCGATCTGGCTGTCGATGTAGGTCGCGGCGATCGTGTTGGCGAGCGCCGCCGCCTTGCTTGGATCGCCCGAGCGAACGGTGATGGCGATCACGAACGTCAGCCCCCGCCGCTGGACGGCGAGGGCGCGTTTCAGTCGCCGCAGCGTGAGACCCTGAGCCTGCGCGGCGGTGAGACTTTGCGGACCGGCGAGGCCGACCCTCTCGGCCGCAAGGCGGACGATATCCGGATGCGGGCCGAACTCCTCGTCCTCGATCAGGCGCGCGGCGTCGATGGCCTGCAGGAGCACGCGGTCCGACCTCACGATCTCGACTTCGCTGTCGACGCGTGCGGCCTCGGACGACGAGGCAAGTCCTTGCAGGGCCGGGTCGAGCAGATCCTTGCGGCTCGGATCGACGAGCAGAAGGGCGGTTGCGCTGTAGCTCGGCGGCAGGGCCAGCGATGCGGCGAGAGTCAGCCCGACGACTGTCGCGAACACGGCCAGGATCAGCTTCGCCCGCCGCCGCAGGAGTTCGAGGGCTTCGCGGAGACCGAACTGCGCAGCCGCCTCAGCCGGCTGCTGCGGAGCGGCGTCCCGATGATCGTAGGCAGCGTCGCGTGGACCGAGAACGTGCACATTCATCTGCGGCAATTCCTTCCCGCGACATGGAGATCCGCCGGCAGGTGGCGCCGAAGGGCATGATCCCACTGTTTGAACCGGAAGCGACCGGCATGCGCCCCGATCGCGCAACCCGCGATCTTTTCCACGCCCGGCGCGCCGCACCTAGAGTCCGGCCATTGCAATCGCAGCAGGAGTGCACCGATGTCCGACCGATATGCCAACCACAATTCCGGGCTTGAATCGCCAGCCACGCACGGCTTTGCCATCACCCCCGACGATGACGCCGACCTTCCCGAAGCGACGCGCGCAATCTTCGTCGGAGCTGCCGGCGCGGTCTCGGCCATACTGGTTTCCGGCGCGACCGTGACGCTCGCTGGAATTCCCGCCGGAACCGTCCTTCCCGTTCGCGCCACGCGCGTGCTCGCGACGGCGACCACCGCCGGCGCGCTGGTGGGGCTGGTATGATGATGGGCATCGGCATTGCCGCCGCGGGGCTCGCGCGCGGTACGTGGTGGCCGCAGGGCGCGGCCTTCGCGGTCGATTTCGCCTCCCAGCGCGCCATGCGGGACGGCTCGCCTGTTCCGACGACGGACGCCTATACCTTCGAGCGCGCCTCGGTGGCATGGGCGCCGCGGCTCGACGGTGTCCATGCCATGTTCGAAGCGGATCGACCGCGCATCGTGGCGGGGCACGGCGTGCTGCTCGAATCCGCGTCGGCGAACAAGGTTCCGAACAGCGCGATGGCGGGTGCTGCGCTCGGCGAGGTCGGCGCCGGCGGCGCCTTGCCCGACGACTGGTCGATACCGAGCGTCTTCGACGCGGTGACTGTCGTCGACTTCGGCACGGGCGCGGACGGCCTGCCCTTCATCGACCTGGAGATCGTGCAGGACCGGACAGCGGCGGAGAGCGGATTCCCCCAGATCGCGTTTGCGCCGAGCCCCGCCGTCGTCCCGGCCGAGCCGAACGTGCCGCTTTGCGGCAGCTTCGGCTTCCGCGTGATCGCCAGGGACCCGTCGGACACGGTGACGACGAGCTTCCAGGTGGTGGAGACGTATACGGAGGCGATCGAGGGCATCGCCGCTGCCTATGGTGCGCTGCCTGATGCCGCCGGGCCGATCCAGACGGTCGCCACCAGCAACGACGCCGACGACGAAAGCGTCGCCAATGTACGCTTCAGGTTCCAGGCCCAGGTCTATGGCGGCCTCAGGCTGCACCGAACCATCCGCATCGTCGCGCCGCAACTCGAGCCGGACAGAACTGCACCGAGTTCGCCGATCGTGACGTCCGGAGAGGCGGCGGTGCGGGCGGCGGACGGGCTCGCGCTCGATGCGGGCGAAGGCAGCTTCGACTGGCACATACGCTACGGCGACGGCACCGAGGCGCAGCTGGCGGTCGGCCACGAGGGAGTACTGCTCGTCGACCCGGAGGCGCTTGCTCAGCATTGGGTGGCTGCCATCTGGGCGGTCGCGGTCTGAGCGCGCAGTTCGGGGCGCGCGGCGAGAGCGTAGATTTCCTCAAGCATGCGCAGGTTCCGCTGCGGCGTGTAGCGCGCCTCGTAGACCGCGCGGGCGGCGGCACTCATGGACTGCCGCCCGCGCTCGTCCGCGAGCAGGGCGCCGATCCGATCCCCCAGATGGCCGGCATCCCCGCTGCGGAACAGGAAGCCGGTGCGCCCGTGTTCGACGATCTCCGCAGCGCCGCCGAGATCGGACGTCACGACCGGCGTCCCATGGGCGAAGGCTTCGATCGCCGCGCGGCCGAACGGCTCGGGCCAACGTCCGGGCATCACCACGCACGCCGCCTCGCGCATGAGCTCGTAGACTTCCGCCAGCGCGCGTCGGCCGAGAAACGAGATGCCGGCCGGTACAGCGCCTGCCGGGAAGGCACCTTCGCCGACGACCTTCAGCGGCATCGGCGAGGCGGTCCTCGACCAAGCTTCGAGCAGCAGGTCGAGCCCCTTTTCGGGCGCGAGGCGTCCGACGAACAGGACGTGCCTGCGTTGGTCCGCCGGGACGATCGGACGCTCTGTGGGCAAGCTCACGAAATTCGGCTTCACCGAGATTCGCTCGGCAGGAATGGCGCCTTCGCGTATGCGCGCCGCGACGTAATCGGAAACGGCGACATAGCGCGAGACGCCGCGCCAGGTTCCGGCCGCACGGTGGACGGCAAGCATCGCGGCGACCGCGGAACTGGCCGGCCGGCTGCCGCGATAGCAGCCGTGGCGGATCGCCGGCCATTTCATAGACCGGGCGACGCACTCCGTGCACGCTGCGCCGTTCCGCATCAGGTTGGCCGAGGGACACACCAGGCGATAGTTGTGGAGCGTCTGCACCACCGGCACGCCGGCGCTTCGAGCGGCCACGTGGACAGACGGAGAGATCAGCGGGAAGAAGTTGTGGACGTGGACGATGTCGTAGCGTCGGGCGGCGAGCGCCGCGGTTACGCGACGATGCCAGGCCCGGCTCCAGAGGGAGGACACGGCAGCGGAGACGGACGATGCCGGCCCCTCGATCTCGTCGTTCCGCGCCGCGAGAAATTCGACGTCGTGCCCGGCCGAACGAAGGAGCGCGGCCTCCGCCTCCGCGACCTCGTCCTCACCGCCACGGATCTTGTAGCGGTTGTGCAGCATCAGGATGCGCATCATGCATACCCCCGCCGCGGCAAGGGCGCTTGTAGGCGGCCCACAAGGCGGCTGGCAGCCGAGACGGCGCGTGCGGAACCGAGTTGTCGAAGGACAGCCACGCCCACTACGAGCGCGACATAGACGGGGTGGTTTCCGGAGAGCAGCGACGACTCGGTCAGATTGTGAAGCAGGGAAAACACGACGAGGCAGAAGCAAAGGTCGTAGTCGAGACTGCGGTCGCGGAGTTTGACGGCGAGTTGGACAAGCGGTGCGACGACGAAGACGGTCGCGGCAAGCGCGAGTCCGGGGATCCCGACCGTGACCAGCAGGTCGAGATAACCGTTATGGCCCTGACCGGCGCGGATGCCCCAGCCCCGCGTAAGCGCAAGGATCGGGCTCGCTTCGCCGACGCGCCAGAACGAGGCAAATCCGGCTCCGCTCAGCGGGTGCTCCGCGGCGTAGGCGAGCATCACGTTCCAGAGCTCGACGCGGCCGGTGAGGGCCCGGCCGTCGGCGAGGAAGGCGGCCGCCGGTTCGGCCACGAATGGCGACAGCAGCGCCGCGGCAATGAGCCCGTACGCGGCAATCCAGCGCACGGGCGACGGCCCGAGCAGAGAGGCAAGCGACTTCACGACGGTCAAAGCGAGGAAGGTCAGCGCCGTGACCAGCATGGCGGTCTTCGATGCGGACCCGACGAGCAGCAGGAGCGAGAGCAGAGCGAGAACGAGATCGACGGCGCCAAATCCGCGTGTCGAGCGTATGGCAAACACCAGAACACCCAGACCCGCGACTGCGCCGGCATAGTTCTTGTGGATGTGCAGACCCTTCCAGGCCCCGGTCAGATCTTCCGTCAGGTCGATCTGCTGGTGAGTGGCGGCGTCGACCAGCGCAATTGCGGCGAGATCGGCGAGGATAGTGACGGCCAGCGCAGCCGCGACGAGCGCCAGCACGCGACGCGGCGGCAGGACGGCGCAGGCACAGAAGACGGCGCCGGTGACCGCCACGAACTGGGCGCAGCGCGGCAACGCCTGAGCCACCGCGTCGGACCAGCCCAGCGAGACGCAGCAGCTGACGACGAGGAGGATGACCCCGACGAGAGCAGGACCGGGCAGGGCGGGCCGCAGCCGCGGAACCGCAAGCAATATGCAGGAGCCGGTGGTGGCGAGGTAGAGAAGCGCCTCGAACAGAGCGCCGCGACTGTCGGACGAGACGGCCTGGATGTCTCCCGCTTCGAACGGGCGCGTCCCGGCGAAGACGAGAAGGCAGAGCGCCAGCAACGCACATTCGAGGCCGGCGTCACGCCGAATCATGCGGGTGCCCCCACTGGCTGGAGACGCTGCCTGGCGAACAGAAGGACGACCGTCGTCCCGCCTGTCGCGGCGATGAAGGCAAGCGGAATGGCGGCGGCGCCAAGCGGTGCAAGAACCGCCGGCGCGGCGACAGCGACCAAGCCGCCATGAAGGTTGGCGCGGAACAGGATGTCGGGCCGCTCGTGGACCTGGTGAAGGACCATCGGGGCGAGCCGCAGCGCCAGCAGCAGGTTAAGTGCCGCGAACAACGTGAACAGCAGCGGCTCGGCCGGCATGGATAGGATCGAGGCGAAGGCGAGATCGAGCATCGGTACGGCGGCGAGGTAGAGCGCGACGGCGCCGACTGGAGCGGCGACGGCCAAGCCGCGCAGGAATTGATCCAGGCCGGGATCGCCGCGCTCGACAAGGCGGCGGGCTGCGACGGCAGGGGCCAGTTGCGCCAGGGCGTTGACCGGCAGGTTCAGCGCGTTGGCCAGTTGCTGGACGGCTCGCGCGACGCCGAGCGCCTGCTCGCCGAGAAAGGCCGCGCCTATCAGGTAGGGCGCATTCGCCTGGACGGCGTCGAGCACGGCACCCGGTGCCATCCAGCGCAGGAAGGCCTCGTGGCGCGGCCATATGGAACGGCACAAGCGCGGTGACCATCGCGGCCTGCCCATGGCGATGGCGCCCAGGGCTGCGCCTACGAACCCGCCGAGCGCGACGGCAAGCAGCGCCGTCTCGATGCCCTCTGCAAGGACCACCAGCAGCGCCAGCTGCACGGCATAACGCACGACCTCGACCGCAAACGAAAATGCCGCCCGGTCGCTGACGATGAGCCAGCGCCGCACCGCGTCGGCAAGTACGGATGCGGCCGTGGCCAATGCGATGGGGACGGCCGCCGCGGCGAGCCACGGAAGCCCGGCCCCCGCGCCGACCAGCATCGCTCCGAAACCGAGCAGGGCGGAGGTGCCGAGGGCGAAGACGATCGATGCGGCGAGAAGGAAGCCGCGGTAGGCGGGCAACGTCGCGCCGCGCAGCTTGGGCGCAAGGGTCGACATCGGCGTCAGCAGGACGTCGCCGAGCACGTTGCGGACCGCAAGAACCAGCAGCAGGCAGACGGTGAAGCGACCGAAGGTCCCGACGCCGGATGCATGCAGCACGATTGCGGTGGTCGCGAAGCTGGAAAGGCTGGCGACCATCTGCGCCGAGACTCCCCAGACGAACGGGCGCAGCAGCAGCAACCTCGCGGCGCCGCGCATCATCCGTACCGCACTTGCACGGGCTCGACCTCGCGCGCCATCGCCGCCTTGCGCAGCCCGATCCCCTGCGCAGCGATCATCAGGCAATAGAGCGGGTTGAGAAACAGGTATCGCCGCCACAACCGGCGCGGTTCGGTGGCGAGGCGGAACAGCCACTCGAGACCATGGTCCTGCATCCAGCGCGGCGCCTGCGCCACCCGCCCGGCATTGAAGTCGAACGCTGCGCCGACGGCGAGCACCGGCCGCGACAATGCGTCGGCATGCTCGAAGACGAATACCTCCTGGCGCGGGCAGCCGAGGCCGACGAAGACGATATCGGCACCCGAGGCGACGATGCGCGCATCCAGCGCTTCATGCTCCTCAGGCGTCAGCGTGCGGAAGCGCGACGGCTCCGCGCCGGCGATGCGCAGCGTCGGGAATTGCCCGCGCAGGCGGTCGATCCATGCATCGAGCACCTCGGTCCTGCTGCCGTAAAGATAGATCGAGAGGCCATGCCTGGCGGCAGAGGCGCAGAGGCGCGCGGTCAGCTCCGGCCCGTAGACCCGATCGTCGAGCCTCTCGCCGTGGAGAAGGCGCAAGGCCCACCGGACCGGTTGCCCGTCCGGCGTCACCATCGCGAGACGGTTCAGCCTGAACTTCTGCTGCGGATCGAGCGCGCCGGTCATGACGCCATGCACCGCCAGGGCGGAAACGCCGAGCGGCAGACGCGCGCGGGCGGCGGCGATGATGCGTGCGAGTGCACCTTCATAGTCGACCACATCGACGCCGACGCCGAGGACGGAGCGCTTGCCGCGGTCGATCATGCATCGGCCATCCAGCGTCTGGCGCCCGACTCGAAGATTTCCTCAAGCGTCGCTTCGATGTCGTAGCTCAGGCGGTAGTCTGGATAGTCGGCCTCGAACGCCGATGTGTCGCTGATCCACCACATATGGTCGCCGGTCCGGTTGGCCGGCTCGTAGCTCCAGTCGAGCGCGCGGCCGGACACCTGCTCGCAAAGCTCGATCGCCTCCAGCATCGAGCAGTTCGCGAAGCGGCCGCCGCCGATGTTGTAGACGCGTGCGGGCTTCGGGTTCCGCGCGAAGGTCCACAGCGCCGTGACGAGGTCGCTGGAATGGATGTTGTCGCGAACCTGCTTCCCCTTGTAGCCGAACACGGTGTAGGGCCGGCTGGTCGCCGTGCACTTCATGAGATAGGCAAGGAAGCCGTGCAACTCGGTGCCGGAATGGCCGCCACCGGTGAGACAGCCGCCACGGAAGCACGCCGTGTTCATGCCGAAGTAGCGGCCGTATTCCTGAACCATGACGTCCGCAGCGAGCTTAGAAGCGCCGAACAGCGAATGGGTCGAGCGGTCGACGCTCATCGTCTCGTCAATGCCGCGGGCGAAGTAAGCGTGCGTGCGATCGAGTTCCCAGCGCGTGCCGAGTTCGACGAGCGGCAGGGCGTTCGGCGTGTCGCCGTAGACCTTGTTGGTCGACATGAAGACGAACGCCGCCTGCGGCGCGTGGCGACGCACCGCCTCAAGCAGGTTGAGCGTGCCCTGCGCGTTGACCCCGAAGTCGGTGAACGGCTCTCGCGCCGCCCAGTCGTGCGACGGCTGTGCGGCTGCGTGAACGACGAGAAGGAGCTCGCGCCCCACATCGGCGAAGATGCGCGACAGCGCCTCGAAGTCGCGAATGTCGACAGCGCGATGGCGATAGCGCACGCGGCTTCGAAGTTCGGCGACGCGCCAGGCGGTCGATGCTTCCTCGCCAAAGAAGTAGGCGCGCATGTCGTTGTCGATGCCGACGACGTCGACGCCTTGGCTCATCAGGAAGGCCGCGGCTTCGGAGCCGATCAGGCCACCAGCGCCGGTAACGATCGCCACCCCCATTTGTCTACTCCGCCGCCTGCAGCGGACGCGCCGACAGCACATCCCGAAAATGCTCGATGGTGCGGGCGAGGCCCGCGCTCAGGCCAGTGGTCGGACTCCAGCCGAGGATCTCGCCGGCGCGGCGGATGTCGGGCCGGCGCTGCCTGGGATCGTCTGCAGGCAACTCCCGGAACACCAGCCTCGAGCGCGAGCCGGTCATCCTCAAAACGAGTTCGGCGAGTTCGCGCACGGTGATCTCGTGCGGATTGCCTAGATTGATCGGACCGGTCACTTCGTGGGTTGTCGCCATCATGCGCATGAGCGCATCGACCATGTCGTCGACGTAGCAGAAGGAGCGCGTCTGGCTGCCGTCGCCGTAGAGGGTGATGTCCTCGCCGCGCAGGGCCTGCACGATGAAGTTCGACACCACTCTGCCGTCCTCGGCGCTCATGCGCGGGCCGTAGGTATTGAAGATGCGCACGACCTTCACGGCGAGCCCGTGCCGGCGGCGGTAATCGAAGAATAGCGTCTCGGCGCAGCGCTTGCCTTCGTCGTAACAGGCGCGCGGACCGATCGGGTTGACGTTGCCGCAATAGG
Source organism: Pseudomonadota bacterium (assembly GCA_023457435.1). Lineage (GTDB taxonomy): Bacteria > Pseudomonadota > Alphaproteobacteria > Rhizobiales > Rhizobiaceae > RCIO01. The sequence continues at coordinate 46,438 of JAEWLS010000047.1, read as the reverse complement.
TTTCCGGCTGCGGGTGCACTGCCGGATCGCCGTAAACTTCCGACGTCGAAGCCTGCAGCACCGGAACGTTCAGCCGCGTCGCGAGGTCGAGCACATTGATCGCGCCGAGGACGCTGGCGCGCACCGTTGCCACGGGGTCGGCCTGGTAGTGGACCGGCGAGGCGGGACAGGCGAGGTTGTAGATGGCATCGGCCGGACAATCGATCGGCTCGGTGACGTCCTGACGGACGAGGCTGAAGCGGGGGCGCCCCCGCAGATGTGCGACGTTCGCCACGCTGCCGGTGACGAAATTGTCGAGGCAGACGACGGTCGCACCGCCATCGAGCAGGCGCTCGCACAGGTTCGAGCCGATGAAGCCTGCGCCGCCAGTGACGAGAATTCGCATGCCGCGCATTGGCCTACTCCGCGGCCTGGAGGAGAGGCGCGGCCGGGGCGACATCGCGCCGACCGATCGAGACATACGCAAAGCCGTGGCTTGCGGCGTATGCAGGATTCAGAAGGTTGCGCAGATCGACTAGAACGCGGCGACGCATGGTTTCGCGCAGCCGGCCGAGGTCGATTGCGCGGAACTGAGGCCATTCCGTCAGGATGACCGCGGCGTCCGCCCCGGCGCAGGCCGCGTAGGGATCGCGGCAGAACTCGACCTCCGAGAGGATCCGCGCGGCGGCCGGCATTCCATGCGGATCGTAGGCGCAGATATTTGCGCCGGACTCCCGAAGTGCCCGGATGATGCCGATCGACGGCGCCTCGCGCATGTCGTCGGTCCCGGCCTTGAAGGTCAGGCCCAAGACCGCGATGCGCGCTCCACGGACGCTGCCGCCGCACGCTTCGACGATCTTGTGCGCCATCCGTGCGCGCCGCGCCTCGTTGGATGCGAGGGTAGCTTCGACAAGCGTCAACGCCACCTTGCGCCGGCCGGCGGTATGGCGGAGTGCGGCGAGATCCTTCGGAAAGCATGAGCCGCCGAAGCCAGGGCCAGCTTCGAGGAAGCTGGCGCCGATGCGCGGGTCGAGCCCCATGCATCGCGCTACTCCCGCGATGTCGGCACCCGTTGCCTCGCAAAGATCGGCAATCTCGTTGACGAAGACGACCTTGGCCGCAAGGAACGTGTTGGCGGCGTATTTCGCGAGCTCGGCCGCGGCGCGCGAGACGATGCAGATCGGCACGTCGGCAGGGACAGCGGCGCGGTAGAGCGCCGTCATCTCGGCCTGCGCCCAAAGCTGGGCCGCACCGATAACGATGCGGTCGGGCCGCGTGAAATCGCGGATCGCGTCACCCTCGCGGAGGAATTCGGGGTTCGAGACGACCGCGAAGTCGCAGCCCGTTGCGGCGCGCGCCACGATCGCTTCGACCGCGTCGCCCGTCCCCACCGGCACCGTCGACTTGATCGCTATGACTGTGCGGCGCCGCAGCGCGCGGCCGACCGCGTCGGCCGCCTCGAAAATATGGCTCAGATCGGCGTCTCCGTCCGGCCCCTGCGGCGTGCCGACGGCGATGATGGCAATCGCGGCATCGGCGACGCATGCCGCTATATCGCCTGAGAACGAGAGCCGCGCGGAACGCATACCGGCAGCGACGAGCTCGGCAAGGCCTGGCTCGAAGATGGGCATCTCTCCGGACAGGAGCAAAGCCACTCGATCCGCGTCGGCGTCCACGCAGGTGACGTTATGGCCCGCGGCGGAGAAGCAAGCGGCGCTGACCAGGCCGACGTAGCCCGCCCCGATTACGGCAACGTTCATCGGCGTTTGCGAGGCGGCGGTCACAGGCCGCTCCCACGCAGGATTTCACGCAGTAGCGTGCGTACGATGATGGCAAGGTCGAGCCTCAGCGAGAAGTCGCGTGCGTAGGCAAGATCATGCTCTATGCGGGCAATGGCACTTTGCGCATCGCCGGTCGGGCCACGCAGACCGCACGCCTGGGCGAGGCCGGTCATCCCCGGCCGCATGATCGCCAGACGCTCGTGATAGCGCGGTACCAGTTCCTCGTAGCGACGGCCACCCGCCATCATGCCGAAGGGATGCGGCCGCGGGCCGACAAGTGACATGTCGCCCCGAAGCACGTTGAGGAGCTGCGGCAACTCATCGAGGCTGCGGCGCCGCAGAAAGCGTCCGACTGGCGTTACGCGCGGATCGTCGGCCACGGCCTGTGCGATCCCGGAGGGGTCGCATGACCGAGCATACATCGTGCGGAACTTGATGACGCGGATCGGCCTGCCGCCCCGCCCCTCGCGCAATTGCGCAAAGAAGACCGGACCGGGCGAGGTGGCCGCCACTGCAACACCCACGACGACGAACAACGGCGACAGAGCGAGCAGACCAGCGAGACTTGCGGCAATGTCGACAAGCCGCTTGACCACGAGCCTCCGGTATAGTCCCGTGGGCATCGGACTTCTGCGGCCTGCCACGGTGTCGGCAGCGTACCGCGAGGGCACCTGCTCGCCGCTGTACTTGGCTACATGCGAACGCGCAGAGGCGAGATGCTCGGCCGAAGCCGAGACTTGAAGCGACTCTTTGTACATAGTCCCCAGCTATACTGATACAACAACTGGCAGACCGCCTTCACGCCCCCGCGGTAAGCTTCTATTAAGCAATCACATCAAAAACAACTTGTCACCAAGAATCTTGCAACGAGCGATTGACGAAAGTTGCGTCCTCGGTAATCGGCACCGAGATTAACTTTTGTTAGTCGAATGCGGAAACTTATCCTCGCCCGCGAAATGCTTCGACAAGCGAGGTCATGTCCGCCGGCAGGACAGTTTCGAAGCGCATGTGCACACCGGTGTCCGGGTGGTCGAAAGCGAGAAGGCGAGCGTGCAGCGCCTGACGCGGGAACGCGCGAACCAGTGCGGCAAGCGCCGGAGGCAAGACGTTCGCCTTGGTACGAAAAGCGCGACCGTAACCGATGTCACCGATCAGCGGATGGCCGAGATGGGCCATGTGGACGCGAATCTGGTGCGTGCGACCAGTCTCCAGCCGGCAGTCCACGAGCGACGCGACCGCGCCGTCCTTGCCGACGCCAAAACGCTCAAGCACCGTGTAGTGGGTCACAGCATGGCGCGCGTCCGGATGGTCGGACCGAACGACGGCACGCAACGTGCGGTCCGCAGACGCGCGGCCGAGCGGTGCGTCCACGGTCCCTGCCGGCCGCGGCGGCGCGCCCCAGACCAGTGCCGAATAGGCGCGTTCCAGGTTTCCGGAGCGACCATGATCGGCGAAGGCGTCGGCAAGCGCCCGGTGAGCCTTGTCCGTCTTGGCGACGACCATCACACCGCTCGTATCCTTGTCGAGGCGGTGGACGATGCCCGGCCGCCGGACGCCGCCGATGCCGGAAAGCGACGCGCCGCAGTGATGGATCAGTGCGTTGACCAGCGTTCCAGACGGGTTGCCCGCGCCGGGATGGACAACGAGACCGGCAGGCTTGTCGATGACGATCAGCGCATTGTCCTCGTAAAGGACGGACAACGGGATCGCCTCGCCGCCTGGCGCCGCATCGTCCGGTTCGGGCACGTCGATCACGACGTGCGACCCCTCGGCCAGTCTGCGCTTCTGGTCGGTCACGACCACACCCTCGACGATGACGTGGCCGTCACGGATGAGAGCCTGCACCCGGCTACGCGACAGGTCGCGAGCGAGCACTGCCGCCAGCCACTGGTCGAGGCGCTGGCCGGCGGCGCCGGCGTCGGCCCGAAGCTCTTTCCTTGAACGGCTGGCTTCGTTATCAGACCCGCTCATCGAAAGGGCTTTCCCATGGCTGGCATCCGCGACGAAGATGAAGTCAAGCCGCTCGACCCCGCTTCCGAGAGGCTGCGCCAGCGGCTGGTGCGCTTCATGGCAATCAACCTCGTCGTGGTGTTCGGCGTCCTGTTTATCGTGGTGGGCGTGCTTGTCTACCGCTACATCGGGCGCAACGCGAACCCGCCGGTGGCGGCGGAGCCAGCGCCGCCGCTCGGCGACGGGATGCTGGTCGGCACCATCGCGCTGCCCGCGGGTTCGCGCGTAGTGACGCAGTCGCTGTCGGGCGAGCGACTGTCGCTCGACGTCGAACTCCCCGGCGGGGCGCGTACTATCTTCCTCTACGATACGAGGCTTGCACGCATCGTGGCGCGCTACGACGTGACAGTTTCGCCATGAGCGGACGCACGCTCGGCCTGGTGACACTCGTCGTCGCCGACTATGACGAGGCGCTTGCGTGGTACCGCGACAGAGCCGGCTTCAAAGTCGTCGAGGACAGCGATCTCGGCGGCGGCAAGCGCTGGATCGTCATCGCGCCGTCCCCAGCGGGCGGGGCGCGGCTGCTGCTGGCGAAAGCCGTCGGGGCGGATCAGGCAGCGGCGATCGGCAACCAGGCCGGCGGTCGCGTCGGCTTCTTTCTCGCGACCGACGATTTCGACCGAGACCATGCGGCAATGCTCGCCGCCGGCGTGGCGTTCCGTGAGCCGCCGCGACACGAGGACTACGGCACCGTTGCGGTCTTCGCCGACCTCTACGGCAATCTGTGGGACCTCATCGAGCATCGTCGGCAGGGCTAAGCCCGCGGTTGCAATCGGCGGCGATCTTTTCTATATCGGCGATCACTGGTCTGCGCCCATCGTCTAGCGGTCAGGACGGCGCCCTCTCACGGCGCAAACAGGGGTTCGATTCCCCTTGGGCGTACCAGCGTTTCCAGATCGTAGCGCAAATAGTCGGTGCTGTTGGACGGTTTCTGCCGGCAGGCGGGATGCCATTCGCCACGCGGACCTACTGGCTAATCTCACGCTCGCGCGCGACGGCGAGGCGCTCCCCAGTCTCAACCACAAAGGGCAGGAACGGAAAACCACAGCTATCGGCTGCGTTTTCCACCCCGCCGGCGTTCAGCAGCGTCGAATGGTCAAGCGAGCAACAGAAGCGGAGGCTTTGCGCCGGTGTTTTGATCTCCCAACAAACGCTGCTAGTCTTCGTTGAACACGAAAGAGGGCTTGGGAATGGGCTACGTGCTTTCGGGCCAGAAGTGGCCAAGTTCGGGCGGACAGGAAGTCGTCCTCACCTGGAGCTTCGCCGACTTCAACTTTCCCGCACATCGGTCCGGCTATCCTGTCTGGGACAGTGCGATCGGCGAAGGGTTTCGCAATCTCGTTCGGCAGGCCTTCGCGGCCTGGGACAAAGTCTCCGGAATCAAGTTCGTCGAAGCGCTGGACTCGCTGGATTCGGATATCCGCATCGGGAACGACTACATCGATGGCGGCGGGAGCGTTCTCGGGCTCGCACATACGGTGTATAGCGGATCAACCCTAATCGAGAGCTGGATACGCCTCGATACGGATGCGTACGCCAACGATCGGTTCTACGGCACGGTAGCGCACGAAATTGGCCATGCGCTTGGTCTGAGTCACTCGCCGGACCAGGCCGACATGATGTTCAGCGCCAACTGGGGTCAGACAGCCCTCACCGCAGACGACATCGCGGGAATCGTCGCGCTCTACGGCCCGGACCCGATCGGAGGCCAGATCCCCGGCATCATGGGAACCAGCGCCAGCGAGGTGATCAACGGCACCGCAGGCGCTGACACCATCTATGCCGGCGAAGGACACGACACTGTCTATGGGATGGCGGGAAACGACGTCATCTTTGGTGGCCAAGGCGCCTTCAACGACTCGCTCAGCGGGGGTGACGGTGCGGACCAGATCTACGCGGGGGACGGCAACGACAATGTTTCCGGCGGCATCGGAAACGATATCGTCGGTGGCGGAACCGGGTCCGATACCCTTGCCGGAGACGACGGCGACGACGCTATCTACGGCGGCGGCGGCGTGTTCGCCGATTTCATTAGTGGCGGGGCCGGAAACGATGTGATTTACGCGGGCCAAGGCGCCGATCGGGTAGATGGCGGCTCAGGCAACGACACGATCGGCGCCGGTCCAGGGGCAGACTTCGTTACCGGCGGGACCGGCAACGACGTCATCTACCTAGGCCTCAACGACGGCGCTGCTGATGTCTTCAAGGCTGTCGCGAACAATGGAGCCGATACCATCTACGCGTTCGAGAACGGCACGGATAGAATCGACATCAGCGCCTTGAACCTCAGCGAGATATTGCGCAGCCCGAGCGGCGCCAACGACGTCCTCATAACACTGCCGAGCGGCGGCTCGCTGCTCCTGGTTGGCGTCAGCAGTGCGGACATCGACGCATCCGACTTCATATGGAGTGTCGCCTAGCGCAATCTGCACCGAAGCCAACGCCCGAAGTGCGGGTTGACGAAAGTCACGCCGCCAAGGGCGCTATCCTTCCAGTATCCCCCTGGATCGGAAGCAAATGCGCGCTGCGATTTGACAGCAGGCAAAATAGATCGCCAAGCCGACACTCACCAGCCACCCCAGATCTTCGGTCGACACTGCCAGCAAGTGCAACCGCCGCGTGCAGCAGGGCTTGAAATCCAGTCAGGCACGCAAATTACGCCGCCCGTTAAGCTTAGCCGTTCGTTAATCGATATACGGCATCCTTCCTGACGATTCTCCGGGAGGACCGTCGGCGGCGGTGCGGAGAACGTTTTACCGGGAAACGGGGGCGTTCGACATCATGCAAGAGGGGTACGGCGCCGAGCTCAGCGCCAGCGACTTCGAACGGCTTGTCGAGATCAGCACGGATTGGGTCTGGCAGACGGACTCCGAGCACCGCTTCACCCATTTCTCCAGCGGCGTCGCCGCCGCGACCGGACTGCGGCCAAGCCGGGCGCTCGGCAAGGTCTGGTTCGACTTCTTTGCCGACAATGCGCGCGACAACGGCGCATTCCAGCGACACCGCGACGACCTCGCCGCACACCGGCCTTTCCGCGAGTTCGTCTACGAGGTGTCGAAGGCGACGGACAGGTGCCGGTACATATCGGTATCGGGCGCGCCGCGCTTCGACGCGGCAGGCAATTTTGCGGGCTATGTCGGTACGGGGCGCAACGTCACCCAGACGATGGAGGCACTCGGCGAATTGCGGGAGGCGCGCCGCGCGCTGTCTCTGCGCGAGAGCCGCGCGCGACTGGTTCACGATACCGAACTCGGGCGCAGCCACGCCGAACGGCTGATGAGGGCGCTGAACGCGATGCACGACGCGTTCTGCTACTATGATTCCAGCGACCGGCTGGTCCTCTACAACGACACCATGGTGGACATGTATGCCGGGCTCGAGGACGTGATCCGTCCGGGAGTCGACTTCGAGGCGCTGATCCGCTGCGGAGTCGAGCGCGGCATCCTTTTGACCGGCGAGGCGGACGCCGAGGCATGGCTGGCCACCATGCTGGCGAACCGTCGCGCCGGCGGCCACTGGGAGCAGATCATCGCCTTTGCCGATGGCCGCTACGTCATGCATCGCGAAATCCGCAGCGAGGATGGCGGAACGATCGGCGTGTGCACCGACATCACCCAGATCAAGCTTCGCGAGGCCGAGCTCGAGCGGGCGAAGGCGGTCAGCGACAATGCGCTTTCCGACCTGGCGCGCAGCATCGACGTCATGCGCATGGGTGTGGTGGTGCTCGCCGCCGACCTGACCGCCGAGATCATCAACCGCGCCTTCTTCGACATCTGGCGGCTGGAGCCTGGCGCGGTCGCGATCGGCAGTCATTTCCGGGCGCTGATGGACGTCAACCGCATGACGGGCATTTACGACATCGGCGACGAGCGCTGGGAAGACTACGTCGCGTCGCGCGTCGCGGAAATCGCGGCCGGCGACGTGGCGCCGCGCGAATTCGTCCGCGCCGACGGGCGCACGATGATCTATAGCGTCACGGCGCTGTCGGGCGGTAAGCGCCTCGTGTCGTACTACGACATCACCGACCAGAAGCAGCGCGAGACAGAAGCACGGGACGCGCGCATGCAGCTCGAGACCGTGCTGGAATCCCTGCCGGCAGCGGTCATCATCTACGACCGTGAAGACCGTTTCGTCTACGCCAACCGGGGCATCTACGAGACGCTTCCCGCGCTCGCGGGCGCCATGATTCCGGGCCGGTCCCTGCGCGACGCGGTCGTGGCCGCGCATGCCGCCGGCTACTTCCGCTGGAGCGGCGATGCCGAGGTGGACGAACTCTACGACCGCGACCGCGAGGCGTGGATCGAGGCCTATCTCAAGAATTACGACAAGCCGCAGGCCGTCTACGAGCGAAGGAACGCGGACGGGCGCTGGCAGCAGGTCTACGACATCCGCACGGCCGACGGATTTTTCGTCGGCGTCCGTGTCGACATAACCGAGCTCAAGGAGCGGGAAGCGTCGCTTGGCGAGGCGATGCGCGAGAACGAGGTATTCAAGTCGCTGATCGACAACGTGCCGGTGTCGATCTACGCGAAACGCGACGACCTCAAGCTGATGTATGTCAACAAGGGCTGGTGCGAGCTCACCGGCTTCGACCAGGAACATGCGATCGGCAAGACCGACGTCGAAGTCTTCGGTGTCGAGGGCGAGGCATTCCGCGACGCTGACCTCAAGGTGTTGCGCGACCGCGAGACAGTCGTGACCGAGGAGGTCGTCACGCATCCGGACGGGTCGACGCGGCACCAGATATCGCGCAAGAGCGCGATGATTGCCAATGACGGCACGCTCTACCTGATCGGCTCGACGACCGACATCACCGAGCTGAAGCAGCGCGAGGCCGAGCTGGAAGAGGCGCGCAAGAGCGCCATTCTGGCCGACCGCGCCAAATCGGAGTTCCTCGCCAACATGAGCCACGAGATCCGGACGCCGATGAACGGCGTGCTGGGCATGGCCGAGCTGATGGCGAAGACTGAACTCGATTCCAAGCAGCGCACCTTTACCGACATCATCGTGAAGTCGGGGAATGCGCTGCTCACGATCATCAACGACATTCTCGACTTCTCGAAGATCGACGCCGGCCAGCTGGTGCTCGACCCCGCCCCGTTCAACCTGACCGAGGCGATCGAGGACGTGGCGACGCTTGTCTCGACGCGCGCCAAGGAGAAGGATCTCGAGCTGATCGCGCGCGTGCAGCCGGGGCTTCATCATACTTTCGTCGGCGACGTCGGCCGCATCCGTCAGATCATCACCAACCTGATGGGCAATGCCGTCAAGTTCACCGACAAGGGTCACGTGCTGATCGACGTCACCGGCGAGGAAGACGGCGACGTTGCGCATCTGCGCATGTCGGTCACCGACACCGGCATCGGCATCCCGTCCGACAAGCTCAACATGATCTTCGAGAAATTCAGCCAGGTGGACGCATCCTCGACCCGGCGGCACGAGGGCACGGGCCTCGGCCTGGCGATCACGTCACGGCTGGTCGACATGATGGGAGGTCAGATCGGCGTCGAAAGCGTCGAGGGCCAAGGTTCGACGTTCTGGGTGACGCTGACGCTGCCGAAGACGGGGCGACCCAATGTCGAGCGGCTGACGCCCATCGACGTGAGCGGCGCGCGCGTGCTGATCGTCGACGACAATGCCATCAACCGCGCGATCCTGACCGAGCAGATGGCGTCGTGGGGCTTCGATTCCTGCGCCGCCGAAGACGGGCCGACCGGCATCGAGGTGCTCAAGGCCACCGCCCGGCTCGGCCTCGCGGTCGACTGCGTGGTGCTCGACTTCCAGATGCCGGGCATGACCGGCGCGGAGATGGCGCGGCTCGTGCGCCAGAATCCGGCGATTGCGGACGTGCCGATCGTCATGCTGACCTCCGTCGACCAGTCGCTCAACAATGCGGCCCATCGAGACCTCGCGCTTGACGCGCAGCTGATCAAGCCGGTGCGCTCGTCGCTCTTGCTGGAAACGCTCGTAGCCTCCATCCAGCGCGGCCACATGCGGCGCAGCGGGTCGACCGAGCCGTCGATCCCGATCCGCGGCACGGAAGCAACGGCGGAGAGCCGTCCCGTCACGCAGGCACCGGTAGCCAGGCCGAAAGCGGCGCCGATGCCTGGGGAAAGCCGCGTCGATATCCTTGTCGCCGAGGACAACGAGGTCAATCAGCTGGTGTTCACGCAGATCCTGGCCGAGACCGGACTGACGTTCCAGATCGTCGGCAACGGGAAGCTCGCGCTCGCCGCCTGGGAAGAGATGAAGCCGGCGATGATCCTGATGGACGTGTCGATGCCGGAGATGAGCGGGCTCGAGGCGACTGGCGCGATCCGCGAGAGGGAAGCGGAAACCGGACGCCACACGCCTATCGTCGGCGTTACCGCGCATGCGCTGAAGGGCGATCGCGAACGCTGCATCAACGCCGGCATGGACGACTACCTGTCGAAGCCGATCAGCCCGAAGGCGCTGCTCGACAAGGTCAGCGCGTGGATGGGGCAGGCGGAAGAGGCGCGGCGCGCCTAGCGGCCGTCGCTCAGGGCCGCGGAGCCGCGGCTCTTCAGCCGCGGCCGATGGCCCGGTACAGCCGCTCGCGCCAGATGCGGACGAAGTTGCGGGTCTCGCTGTAGAGATGAAGCTGCGATGCGGCCTGGCGCGCCAGGCGGTCGGCATCCGGCGACAGGCCGACGACCAGCGTGCCGACCGGGCGACGCTCGCTCCACAACCTGCTCATCACAGGGTGGTCGGGCACCGCGCAGGAATCCGTACCGAGAATGTTGGGATCGTCGAGGTGGCTGCGCGTCACGTCGAGCATGAGCAACGTGCCCGGCGAATACTGCTGGTACGTCTCGTCGAAGGCGGTCTTCCAAGTGTAGGCGATGCCGGACTCGATGAAGACAACGACGCAGGCGATCGGATGATCGTCTAGCGTCAGCATGTGGATCCGGCACAAATCGCGCTCCGAGAGACGGTCGACGGCCTCGCGGGCGAATGCGGCCCGGTAGCGGTCGATCGCCATGGCGCTTCCGGAGCGGCCCTTCCAGCCCGAAGCCTCGAGGGTCAGGAAAGTTTCGATCCCGAGGCGGATTTCCGCGGGATTGCGCGCGACGACGTGCTCCACCTTGCCGAGTTCACCGAGGCGGCGGCGCAGGCGCCCGAAGCCGCGATAGTGATGCGAACTCAGGGATCGGCGGAGATAATCGTCACCTTCGAGGCTGCTCTGCAGATACGGCCGCTCGGCCTTGTTGGTTGTGACGACCGTGAGGTTCCGGCTGGCGGCGAACTGGCCGAGAATCGCTGCGAAGGGGCCATCGAGGCGGGTCTCCGGCAGCACGAAGACGCGCGGAAGCTTCAGCCGGGGCCGCGCCAGCAGCGAAAAGAAATCGGCGATGACGCCTTCGGGGTCATCGTGGTCGACAAGCGGGGTGCCGAGCGGGCCAAACGGGTTCGACCAGGTTCGCATGACTGGAACGCCGAAGGGCACAGGCGGACGTTCCACGGAAAAGGGAACCAGCAGGCGCAGGCGGCTGCGCTGTTCATCGGCATCGCGGATGACGGCGAGGCGGATTTCCCTGTCCTCCAGCCGTGGCATTGCGGGGGCGAGAAAGCGCGGATTGAAGAAGACGTTTGGCTCGACGGACCGGGCGCAGAGGTGCTCAAGCTCCTCGACGAGGTCGAAGCCGGCGGAGGCCGGGTAGACCGCCAGAGAGCGGGTGCGGCCGCCGGACGGCATGGCTTCCGTGTCGGAGGGATCGGCGCCTGCATCGCGAAAGTCCGCTAGGCTGGAAAGCATGGAGCCGGAGGGGCCGCCGCTCACTTCCTCGAGAATCGGTATTGCGGCCATCAGCGAGAAGCTCCCCGTGCGGGCAGAAAAACGGCCATCGGGATGCCGAGGCGGTACCAGACCAGAAGCGCGATGGTGGCGGCCTCGAACACAATGGCGCCGAGCATGGCGATCGCCGCGCCCCACAGGCCAAGCTGGGGGATCAGCCAGACGTTGAGACCGACATTCAGTGCCAGCGCCATGCCGTAGACCAGCGCGCAGACGTTCTGATTGCCGGTCATCGTAAGAAGGCTCTCGGCCGGGCCGATTGCGGCGCGGGTTACCACGCCGAGCACGAGCACGAAGAGCAGCGGATAGCCGGCATCGAAGCCGGGGCCGAAAAGCAGCAGCATGGGCTTGCCAAGCGCCAGCACGGCGATGCCCATCGCCAGCGAAGGCCAGAAGGTCCAGGCCGAGGTAGTCCGCGCGAACTCGGCGAGGCGCAGGCCGCCGTCCTGCTGCGCGAGCTGCGCATAGCGCTGCGCCACGCCGGCTTTGACCGAGAAGTAGACGAAGTGCACCAGCGCCAGGGTCTTCACTGTCGCGAAATAGACCGCGACGTCATGTGGATCCAGGTAGGCGCCGACCATCAGCACGTCGGCATTCGTGAGCAGGAAGAAGAAGCTCTCGACCAGGAAGATCGGCAGCGACACCTTCATCCAAAGGTGCAGATCATAGCTGCGGGGACCTTCAGGAACCCGGATGTCGATCCGCTGCGTGACGTTGATCAACTGCCAAATGGTGGTGACATACGTCGCCAGGATGGCGCACCAGATCGCCGTGACGGCGTCGGCAGGATAGTCGAGCCAGACTGCGCCAAGCATGAAGGCGAGGATCAGTACCGGGCGAACGATGTAGGTGGAGGCAAGCGCCGACACCGCCCACGAATTGGCGCGCGCTATCCCCTGCAGCACGTCCGACAGCGCTATCATCGGCAGGCAGATGACGCCGAGATAGAACGGCAGCACGTAATAGTGATCGATGGACGGCTCCAGCAGCCAGATGCCCAGCGCGCCCAGTGTCGCCAGCACGCTTGAGGCGACCAGCACGCCAACTCGGCTTCCGAACAGGACTCCGCGCAACATCGCGAGTTCGCCGGCCTCGCGATACTGCGGAATGAAGCGAATGACGGTGGTGTGGATGCCGAAGCAGGAGAGGTTTCCGACGATGATCATCGTCGTCCAGACGAGTACGAAGATGCCGTACTCGAACGAGCCCATCCAGCGCGCCAGCAGAACCTGACTGATGAAGGCAATGGCGGCATTGACGATGCGGATGGCGAAGGCGATGACCGAGACGCGGCCTGCGTCGCCATGCCCCGCTCCGCTATGGAGCAGGGTGTCTATGCGGCCGAGCAACGGGCGGGCATACGCGGCCATGCGCTGCGGAAGCAGTCGCTCAGCCGTCATTGCCGCCGAAAAACGCACGCACTACTCTCCGTTCCGGGACCGACCGAAAGCCTTATGGAAGACTCATTAAGAAACGGTTGGGCGGCGCGTCCCCGTGGCCTCGGAAGGGGCAGAATTGCCGGGTTTGCGGCATGAATCGCCGGCGTCTGATTGCATGGTTGGGCGGCGGCGCGGCGCTTGCCGCAGGCGGGTTTTTCGGAGCGAGCGCATTGGCTGGAAATCGCTACTACAACGGGCCTGTCAGCGACCACTTCGACGGAACGACCTTCTTCAACCCCGGGGGTACGCCGCCGGGTGGTTTCATGGATCTTCTGCGGTGGCAGTTCGGCGGCAAGCGGGCCAAGTGGCCCGTGGCGTTCGATAGCCCTTTTCCGCAGGCGAAGCCCGAGCAGCATGTCTCGGGCCCTGATATCCGCGTGACTATGGTCGGGCATGCGACAATGCTGATCCAGGTCGCGGGGACGAACATCCTCACCGATCCGGTGTGGTCGGAGCGTGTCTCACCGGTGTCCTTCGCGGGACCCCGGCGGGTGAACAGGCCGGGCATCGCGTTCGAGGATCTCCCGCCCATCGACGTCGTCCTGTCGTCGCACAATCACTACGATCACCTCGATCTGGCGACGCTCAAGCGCCTCAAGGACGCTCACGATCCGCTGGTGTTCACGCCTCTCGGAAACGACGCGATCGTCAAGGCCGCGATACCCGAGATGCGCATCAGCGCCCACGACTGGGGCGACGGCCCAAAATACGGGCAGTTCGACATCACCCTGGAACCCGTTCATCACTGGTCAGCCCGCGGCAGCAACGACCGGCGCCATGCGCTATGGGCTGCCTTTGTGCTGGATACGCCGGCGGGCCGCATCTACCACGTCGGGGACACGGGCTTTCACAACGGCATCAACTATCGGAAGGCGGCCGAGAAGTACGGGGCGTTTCGTCTGGCAATCCTGCCATTCGGCGCCTACGAGCCGCGCTGGTTCATGAAGGGCCAGCACCAGAATCCAGACGAGGCGGTGCAAGGCATGAAGCTCGCCAACGTGGCCTACGTCGCGGGCCATCACTGGGCGACTTTCCAGCTCACCGACGAGCCTCTGGAGGAACCGCGCCAGAAGCTGGCCGAAGCGCTCGCCGCACACGGCGTCGCGCCCGACCGTTTCCGCCCGATGCTTCCCGGCGAGGTCTGGAACGTCCCGGACAGTCAGTTTCCGGTGTAGGTCGGCACACTGGCAATCAACGGCGGCTTGGGCCATATACCGCCGCATGAACGCCCGCATCCCCTTCGCCAAGATGAACGGCGCCGGCAACGCGATCATCGTCGCCGACATGCGCGGCATCGCCCAGCGCGTCACACCGGCGGCGGCGATCGCGGTCGCCGCGGACCCGGCGCTGAAGTTCGACCAGATCATGGCTGTCCATGACGCGCGCACGCAGGGCACCGACAATTACATCGACATCCTGAATGCGGACGGCTCATCGGCGCAGGCCTGCGGGAACGGCACGCGCTGCGTGGTCCAGGCTCTGGCTGCAGAGACAGGCAAGAAGAGCTTCACCTTCGAAACCCGCGCCGGGATCCTGAACGCCGTAGAGCATGACAGCGGCCTGATCTCTGTCGACATGGGGACGCCGCGCTTCGACTGGAAGGACGTGCCGCTTGCGGAAGAATTCCGCAACACGCGCATGATCGAGCTGCAGATCGGGCCGATCGATGAGCCCGTGCTGCACTCGCCGTCGGTGATGTCGATGGGCAATCCGCACGCGATCTTCTGGGTCGACCACGACGTGTGGTCCTACGAACTCGAGAAGTTCGGGCCGCTGCTGGAGAACCACCCGATATTTCCCGAGCGGGCGAACATAACCATCGCGCAGGTGCTTTCGCCGGAGAGGATCGTCATCCGCACGTGGGAGCGCGGGGCGGGCCTCACGCTCGCCTGCGGCTCGGCGGCGTGCGCAGCCGGCGTTTCGGCGGCGCGGACGCGGCGCACCGGCCGAAAGGTGTCGATCGTGGCGCCCAGCGGGGCAGAACTCGGGGTCGAGTGGCGCGCCGATGACCATGTGGTGCTGACGGGACCGGCGCAATGGGAATTCTCCGGAATGCTCGATCCGGCGACGGGCGCCTGGGAGCGCGACCGCGAGGCGGTGGCCTGATGGCCGTCGAAATCGTCACCTTCGGCTGCCGGCTCAACACCTATGAATCCGAGGTGATACGGCGCCAGGCCAGTGCGTCCGGCATCGGTGAACTGGCAGGCGGAGCGGTCGTTTTCAACACGTGCGCGGTGACGTCGGAAGCGGTCCGCCAGGCGAAGCAGGCGATACGCAAGGCGCGGCGCGACAATCCGCAGGCGCGTATCGTGGTGACCGGCTGCGCGGCGCAGACGGAAGCGCAGACCTTCTCCGATATGGACGAGGTGGATCTCGTGCTGGGCAACGAAGAGAAGCTCAGGGCGCACAACTACAGGGCGCTGCCCGACTTCGGCGTGAACCAGTTCGAGAAGGCACGTGTGAACGACATCATGTCGGTGCGGGAGACAGCGTCGCACATGGTGGACGCGATCGAAGGCAGGGCACGGGCGTTCGTCCAGGTGCAGAACGGCTGCGACCACCGCTGCACCTTCTGCATCATCCCATATGGGCGCGGCAACTCGCGTTCGGTGCCGATGGGTGCTGTCGTCGAGCAGGTCAAGCGGCTTTCCGGCAATGGCTACGCCGAGGTGGTGCTGTCGGGCGTCGACCTTACAAGCTACGGCGCCGACCTGCCGGGAACGCCCAGGCTCGGGAAACTGGTGCGCACGATCCTGAAGCAGGTGCCGGATCTGCGTCGGCTTCGGCTCTCGTCCATCGACAGCATCGAGGCCGACCCCGATCTTGTCGAAGCGCTGGCGACCGAAATCCGGTTGATGCCGCACCTGCACCTTTCACTGCAGTCGGGCGACGACATGATCCTGAAGCGGATGAAACGCCGCCATCTGCGCGAGCACACGATCCGCTTCACGGAAGAAGTGCGGCGGATACGACCTGACGTCGTTTTTGGTGCGGACATCATCGCCGGTTTCCCGACCGAAACCGACGCCATGTTCGAAAACTCGCTGAGAATCGTCGAGGAAGCCGGGCTGACACATCTGCACGTTTTTCCCTACTCACCGCGCCAGGGCACCCCGGCGGCACGGATGCCGCAGGTCGACCGGCGCGTGGTCAAGGCGCGCGCGGCGCGGCTGCGGGCGGCAGGCGATGCCGCGCATGCGCGGCATCTCTCGGCGATGGTCGGGAGCGTCCAGCGCATCCTCGTCGAGCGCGAGGGATTGGGCCGGACGGAAGGCTTCGCGCTCGCCGCAATCGATAGCGGCGTGCCGGGGGAGATCGTCGAAGCAGTGATTGGCGGACATGACCGCGCGCGGCTGACTGCGACGGCAGTCCACGCCGCAAAGGCGGCCTGACGCGATGGCCCTGAACTTCTTCAAGAAGGTGTTCTCGTTCGGCGGCAAGGCGGAAGAGCCTAAGCCGGCGGAGCCGCAGCCGACGCCGTTGGCTCCGCCGCTGCCGTCCCCCGCACCGCAGCCGGCGCCGCAGGAGGTGCCTCCGGCACCGCAGCCGATCGAGCCGGCGCCGCCGGAAATTCCGGCCCAGCCAGAGCCTGGCCCCGTGCCCGATGCGCACCCCGACGTGCCGCACGATCCGCCGCTGGAAGTGCCGCCGACAGAGCTCCCTGCCGCGCCCCAGGAAGTGCCGGTACAGCCTTCGCCGCTCGAAATACCGCTGCAGACCGTGCCCGAACTGCCGGCGGCGCCGACGCGCATGACGGTTGCGCGGGACGTCGAGCGAGTCGCCGAGGTTCTGCCGCCTGCTGTCGAAGCGCCGCGCAAGAGCTGGGTGCAGCGGCTGCGCGACGGTCTCTCGCGTTCGTCGCGCGAACTGTCCTCCGGCATCGCCGGCGTGTTCACCAAGCGCAAGCTGGACGACGAGACGCTGGAGGAACTCGAGGAGGTGCTGATCCGCGCCGACCTCGGCGTCGAAACGGCGATGCGCGTCACCGGCGCGCTTTCAGCCGGACGTTTCGGCCGAGACGTCTCCGACGCGGAAGTGCGCCAGGTGATGGCGGACGAGGTGGAGAAGGTGCTGATCCCGGTGGCCCGGCCGCTCGAGCTCGACCTGGCACACAAGCCGCACGTCGTCCTCGTGGTCGGGGTCAACGGAACCGGCAAGACGACGACGATCGGCAAGCTCGCGGCGAAACTCACGCGCGGCGGGCTCAAGGTCACGCTCGCGGCGGGCGATACGTTCCGCGCCGCGGCAATCGAACAGCTCAAGATCTGGGGCGAGCGCACCGGCGCCGAGGTGGTTTCCTCGCGACTTGGCGCGGACGCCGCGAGCCTCGCCTTCGAAGCTTACGAGAAGGCGAAGGCGAACGGGTCGGACGTGCTGATCATCGACACCGCAGGGCGCCTTCAGAACAAGACCGAGCTGATGGCCGAGCTCGAAAAGATCGTGCGCGTCCTCGGCAAGCACGATCTCGACGCTCCGCACACGGTGTTGCAGACGGTCGACGCGACGACCGGGCAGAACGCGATGAACCAGGTGGAGATCTTCCGCAATGTTGCCGGCGTCAACGGTCTCGTCATGACCAAGCTCGACGGCACCGCGCGCGGCGGCATACTCGTCGGGATCGCGGCAAAGCACAAACTGCCGGTCTATTTCATCGGCGTCGGCGAGCAGATCGACGATCTGGAGCCGTTCAGCGCAGGCGACTTCGCGCGCGCGATCGCGGGCGTGGCATGATCGAACAGCAGTCCCGGGACAAGCACATGAGCGAGAAGTCCATCATCGAGCCAGGACCGAACACGCCGCACCGGGAGCTGAACCCGCTCCTCAAGCTGGCGCTTGAACTCGGTCCGCTGCTCGTCTTCTTCTTCGCCAACGCGCGCGGCGAATGGCTGGTCGAGCGCGTGCCGGCGCTCGCAAACCTCGGCGGTCCGCTGTTCGTCGCGACCGCGCTGTTCATGGTCGCCGTGGCGATCGCGCTTGTCGTATCGTACGCGCTGACCAAGCGGTTGCCGATCATGCCGCTGGTTTCCGGGGCCGTGGTGCTCGTCTTCGGGGCGCTGACGCTCTGGCTGCAGGACGAGGTCTTCATCAAGATGAAGCCGACCATCGTCAACGGACTGTTCGCAGCCGTGCTGCTCGGCGGCCTGATGTTCGAGAAATCGCTGCTCGGCTACGTCTTCGACAGCGCGTTCAAGCTGGACGCAGAAGGATGGCGCAAGCTGACGTTGCGCTGGGGCGTCTTTTTCGTCGTTCTCGCCATCGCCAACGAGATCGTGTGGCGCGGCTTCTCCACGGATTTCTGGGTCGCGTTCAAGGTATGGGGAATCATGCCGATCACGGTGATCTTCACGATCGCGCAGATGCCGCTCATCATGCGCCACTCGACCGACGACACGTTCAAGAAGGGCTGAGCCCATGGCAGCGGACCGCTGGTATCCGATGCGCGAGGCGCCGCGAGACGGCACGCGCGTGCTGGTCACGATCAAGGCGAGCGAGCAGGGGCCAGCGGAGGTCGACGTCGCGTACTGGGCGTCAGCGGACCATCTCGGCATCGAGGGCTGGCGCGCTTCCGAGTCGCATCCCGGCCAGATATTCTCCTACGCCGACAGCGAGCTAATGTGCTGGATGCCGCTGCCGCAAGCCGGCATCCGACCTGCGACGACGCCGGCGCCCTGGCAGGGCGAGGATCCGGGCGAGCTGTTCGGCTCGGGGATCTGAGGGCTCGCAAACCCGGTGGGGTGGACTAGACTATGTGGACTTAGTCCACTTGGTGCCGCTGTGGAAACCGTCAACATACATCAAGCCAAGACGCATCTTTCGCGCCTCGTCGACAAGGCCGCAAAGGGCGAAGCTTTCATCATCGCCAAGGCTGGCAAGCCGCTGGTGAAGGTGGTGCCGCTGGAGGCGGAGGAGAAGCCGAAACCTCAGCGGCTGGGCTTCATGCGGGGAGAGATCAAGATTCCTGATGACTTCGACACGATGGGATCGGAAGAAATCGAGCGCATGTTTTACGGCAAGTGAGGTATCTTATCGATACCCAGTTGCTGCTCTGGGGGGTGAAGAGCCGGAGCGGCTTTCGTTGGCTGCTCAGAGCCTGCTGGGCTCACAGGAGCATACCCTCTATTTCAGCGCCGCGACCATGTGGGAGGTCGCGATCAAGGCGAGTCTCAACCGTGGCGACTTCGTAGTCGATCCTGCCAGGTTTCATCGGCAGCCGATCCTCACGACTACGTTGAACTCCCCGTAACCGCGGCACAGTCGGTTGCCCTGAAGACACAGGAAGCGCGGCACGGCGACCCCTTCGACAGGATGCTGCTTGCGCAGGCGGTCCACGAAGGACTCACGCTGGTGACCGCCGACAGGATTCTCGGCCGCTACGAAGGCCCCGTCCTGCTCGTCTGAAGGCGCCCTTACGCGAAGGCGCCATGGCAGTGCTTGTACTTCTTGCCCGAGCCGCAGGGACATATCTCGTTGCGTCCGACCTTGCCCCAGGTCTCGGGGCGGTTCGGATCGCGGTCCTCGGCGGCGACGGCCTGATAGCGGGTCAGCATCATCGTCTCGCCGTCGTTGCCCTCGCCGAAATCGTTCTCGCCGGTGGTAGCGTCGATGTGGATGCCCTCGCCATCCGGAACCAGCGGCGGCGGCGCCTCGGCTGCCTGGCGCACGAGTTCGACCCGCATGAGCTGCGAGGTTACAGCCTCACGCAGGTTGCCGAGCATGGTCTGGAACAGCTCGAACGCCTCGCCCTTGTACTCGTTCAGCGGATCGCGCTGCGCGTAGCCGCGGAAGCCGATGACCGAGCGTAGATGGTCGAGGTTGACGATATGCTCGCGCCAGAGATGGTCCAGTGTCTGGAGCAGAACCGTGCGCTCGACATAGGCCATGATCTCGGGGCCGAAACGCTCGGCCCGCTCGGCCGCAGCCTTGTCGGCGGCCTCGTTGAGACGGGCGCGGATGTCCTCGTCGTCGATGCCTTCCTCGGCGACCCAGTCCTTGATCGGCAAATCGAGATTCAGGCCGTTGCGAACCGCCTCGGTCAGGCCGTCGGCGTCCCACTGCTCGGCATACGCGTTCTGCGGGATATGCCGCGCGACCAGATCGTCGATGACTTCGCGCCGCATCTCGGCGACGGTCTCGCCGAGATTCGTGCCGTCCATCAGCTCCTTGCGCTGCTCGAAGACGACCTTGCGCTGGTCGTTCATCACGTCGTCGTACTTCAGCAGGTTCTTGCGAATGTCGAAGTTGCGCGCCTCGACCTTCATCTGCGCCTTCTCGAGAGCCTTGTTGATCCACGGGTGGATGATGGCCTCGTCTTCCTTGAGGCCAAGCTTCTGAAGCATGCCGTCCATGCGGTCCGATCCGAAGATTCGCATCAGATCGTCCTGTATGGACAGGTAGAATTTCGAGCGGCCAGGATCGCCCTGGCGGCCCGAGCGGCCGCGAAGCTGATTGTCGATACGACGCGACTCGTGTCGCTCGGTCGCGAGGACGTAGAGACCGCCGGCGGCGAGGGCCTTCTCCTTGAGGCGCTGGATGTCCTCGCGGATGGCCTTCTCGCGTTGCTGGCGCTCGTCGCCCTCCGGTACGCCGGCGAGTTCGTGTGCGATGCGCATGTCCGCGTTGCCGCCGAGCTGGATGTCGGTGCCACGGCCGGCCATGTTGGTGGCGATGGTGACGGCGCCGGGCACGCCGGCCTGCGCAACGATCTGCGCTTCCTGCTCGTGGTGGCGGGCGTTGAGTACCTGGAAATCGGTCACGCCTTCCTTGCGCAGGCGGTCGGCGAGGTATTCGGACTTCTCGATCGACGTCGTGCCGACGAGGATCGGCTGCCCCTTCTCATGTGCGGCGCGAATTTCGCGGATGATGGCGCGGTACTTTTCCTCGACCGTTCGGTAGACCTCGTCGTCCTCGTCGATACGCTTGACCGGCAGGTTGGTCGGTATCTCGGTGACATCGAGACCGTAGATGTTGCCGAACTCCTCGGCTTCCGTCGAAGCGGTTCCGGTCATGCCGGCGAGCTTCTTGTACATGCGGAAATAGTTCTGGAAGGTGATCGAAGCGAGCGTCTGGTTCTCCGGCTGAATCGCCACGTGCTCCTTGGCTTCAAGCGCCTGATGCAGGCCTTCGGAGTAGCGGCGTCCGGGCATCATGCGGCCGGTGAATTCGTCGATGATGACGATCTCGCCGTTGCGGACGATGTAGTCCTTGTCACGGGTGAAGAGCCGATGCGCCTTGAGCGCATTGTTGACGTGGTGGACGATGGCGACGTTCTCGACGTCGTAGAGCGACTCGCCCTTCATGAGGTCGCGCTCGAGCAGCAGGTTTTCCAGCTTTTCGGTGCCTGCCTCGGTGAAGATCGCCGTGCGCTGCTTCTCGTCCACCTCGAAGTCGTCGGGACCGAGCATCTCGATCAGTGCGTCGATCTTGTTATACATCTCCGACTTGTCGTCGACCGGGCCCGAGATGATGAGCGGCGTGCGCGCCTCGTCGATCAGGATCGAGTCAACCTCGTCGACGATCGCGTAGTTGTGACCGCGCTGAACCATCTGCGCGCGATCGTACTTCATGTTGTCGCGCAGGTAGTCGAATCCGAGTTCGTTGTTGGTCGCGTAGGTGACGTCGCAGGCGTAGGCCGCCTTGCGCTCCTCATCCGACAAGCCGTGAACGATGACCCCGACGGTCAACCCCAGGAACTTGTAAACGCGGCCCATCCACTCGGAGTCGCGCGTTGCGAGGTAGTCGTTGACCGTAACGACGTGGACGCCCTTGCCCTCGAGAGCGTTGAGATAGACCGGCAAGGTAGCAACCAGCGTCTTGCCTTCGCCGGTGCGCATTTCGGCAATGCCGCCGCCGTTAAGAACCATGCCGCCTATCAGCTGAACGTCGAAAGGACGCATCCCGAGCACCCGGCGGGAAGCCTCGCGTACCGTTGCAAAGGCGGGAACCAGCAGGTCGTCGAGGCTTTTTCCGGCTGCCAGCTCGGCGCGGAAGTGGTCGGTACGCGCCTTAAGTCCGTCGTCGCTCAATGCCTTCAGGCCGGCCTCCAGGGCGGTGATGCTTTCCGCACGAGGCCGCAGGCCCTTGACGCGGCGATCGTTCGAGGAGCCGAAAACTTTGCGGGCGATTGCGCCGAGGCTGACCATCAAATGGTCCTTTCAGTACCGAAGGCAGGGCGAAGGGGAACCGGAAACGGAAACTCCTTGCGGTTCCGCACGTCAGAAACGCGCCCGGAAATGGCTTGTGGACGCGAAGACGAAGGACAGATAAGAGGGGCACCCATCGATGTCAACTTGGCGGGATGTGGCCCGGAGCCGCACAAATCCGCCATATTCGGGCCGATCACGAAGCGCCCCGACGAACCAACCGGAGAACTCCGATGATCGTTTCCATCCGGCGGCTCGCGACTGCGGCCGGCGCGGCCCTCGTGGCGGTCAGTATCACTCTCGCATCGGCGACTGCACAGGAAGATCCGGTGGTGGCGACTGTGGCCGGACAGCCGGTTACCGAGTCCGATCTGCAGCTGGCGATCAGCGAACTCGACCAGCAATTCGCGCAGCTGCCGGATGAGCAGAAGCGCGCCGCAGCGCTGACGGCGCTGATCGAAATCCGCCTGCTCGCCGCAGAGTCGGAAAAGGCCGGCGTCGCCGACACCCCCGAGTTTGTGAAGCGCATGGCGTTCCTGCGCGAGCGCGCGCTGCACATTGCATTCGTCGAGGACAGGGTCGCCAAGGCGATCACCGACGAGGAGGTCCGCGCACGCTACGACCAGGAAATCGCTGCGCGTCCGCCGGTGAACGAAGTGCGGGCATCGCATATCCTCGTCGACAGCGAGGAGAAGGCGAAGTCACTCATCGCCGAACTCGACGCTGGCAAGGATTTCGCCGAACTCGCCAAGGCGAATTCGTCGGATGGATCGGCGGCCGAAGGCGGCGATCTGGGCTATTTCGGTCCCGGCCGCATGGTTGCCGAGTTCGAACAGGCGGCGATGGCGCTCGAAGTTGGCCAGTACACCAAGGAGCCGGTGAAATCGCAGTTCGGCTGGCACATCATCAAGGTCACCGACAAGCGGCCGCAGACTCCGCCGGCATTCGAGCAGGTCGCCGGCCAGCTTCGCTCGCTGCTGATGCGGGAGAAGTATCTCGCGGAGGTCGAGAAAATTCGCGGCGCGGCGGCCGTCGAGATCACCGATCCGACGCTGAAAGCCGCCCTCGAGCAGCAGTAATCCCGACCGGGCCGGTCTCGTTGCCGGCCCAAACCCTTTCGTGCCCACCTTACTCTCAGCGCCATGTCCGACATCGTTTCCCCGCTCGCGCCCAAGAAATTCCCCGAGATGCCGGCGATCGACGGCGTCGAGATCGCCACGGCGCAAGCCGGCATCAAGTACAAGAACCGCACCGACGTGATGCTGATGCGCTTTGCCGAGGGAACGAGGGTGGCCGGCGTCTTCACGCGCTCGAAATGCCCGTCGGCGGCGGTCGACTTCTGCCGGCAGAACCTGCCGGGGGGCACGGCGCGGGTACTGGTCGTCAATTCGGGCAACGCCAACGCCTTCACCGGCAAGAAGGGTCGCGAAACGACGGCGATGACCGCCAAGGCGGCGGCGAAGGCCGCAGGCTGCCGTGAGGACGAGGTGTTCCTCGCTTCGACCGGTGTCATCGGCGAGCCGCTCGATCCGGGCAAATTCACGCACCTGCTCGGCGGCATGGCCAGAGAGGCCGCAACTAGACGATGGTCCGATGCCGGCCGCGCCATCATGACCACGGATACGTACCCGAAGTACGCCACCGCGACGGCAGAGATCGGCGGCGTCATCGTGACACTGAACGGCATTGCCAAGGGCGCGGGGATGATAGCGCCGGACATGGCGACCATGCTGTCCTTCGTGGCCACCGACGCTGCGATCGCAGCGCCCGTGCTGCAGTCGCTACTGTCGAGGAGTGTCGGCAAGACCTTCAATGCGGTCACGGTCGACAGCGATACCTCGACCAGCGACACGCTCATGTTGTTCGCGACGGGAGCTGCTGCCAAGCGCGGGGGGGCGACGATTTCGGATGCGGAGGACCATCGTCTTGTTGGTTTCAAGCGGGCGCTGAACAAGGTCCTGAAGAACCTCGCTCTGCAGGTCGTGAAGGACGGCGAAGGCGCGCGCAAGTTCGTCGAAGTGGAGGTTCGGGGCGCGAAATCTGGCCGCTCCGCCAAGAAGATCGCGCTGTCGATCGCCAATTCTCCGCTGGTGAAAACGGCAATTGCCGGCGAGGACGCCAATTGGGGCCGCGTCGTCATGGCCGTGGGTAAGGCCGGCGAACCGGCAGACCGCGACCTCCTGTCGATCTGGTTCGGTGAAAACCGGCTGGCGCACCAGGGCGAGCGCGACGCCGGTTACTCGGAAGAGGCGACGTCGACATACATGAAGCGCGATCATATCAAGATCGGCGTCGACATAGGTCTCGGTCGCGGCAAGGCCACGGTCTACACTTGCGACCTGACGAAGGAGTACGTCGCGATCAATGGCGACTATCGTTCCTGATCCGGCCCTGGCCGATACCCGCCACAACCCGTTCGAGACGTCGGAACTGGCGATGGTGCGCCGGCTCGAGGCCGCCGGCTTCCGGGCCTGGCCGGCAGCCTCCGTCCACTACGATGGCACATGGGTCATCAGGCTGACTGCCGGCCTCGCGGCGAAGCGTCTGAACTCCGTAAATCCGCTCGACCCGGGAGACGTTTCCAACATCGAGGACCGGATCGGTCGCGCGATGCGCCGTTTCGACGCGTACGGCCGGCCGCTGGTGTTTCGAATGACGCCGCTGGGCGGGGAGCGTCTTTCGGCGCATCTCGACGGTCTGGGATGGACCCGCTACTCCGAATCGCTGGTCATGGCCGTGCGGCTGAGCGATGAACTCGTCGCCCCGGTCATGGACCAGATTCCGTTGCGCGATGTCGGCCGCTACGTCACGGCGGCGCTCCGCATTCGCGGTGCGGA
Organism: Pseudomonadota bacterium; assembly: GCA_023457435.1. GTDB lineage: Bacteria > Pseudomonadota > Alphaproteobacteria > Rhizobiales > Rhizobiaceae > RCIO01. The sequence continues at coordinate 21,436 of JAEWLS010000047.1, read as the reverse complement.
GCCGTCCACACGCGCGGGGCTCACCGAAGTGATCGGTGCAATCGAGCCCGAGGCTGGATTGTTCGTGCATGAGAGCGCAGGCAGCGCGGTCGCGACAGGCATCTGCGTTCACGACGGCGAATTGGCGGGACTGTTCGAGATCGCCACCGACCCCGCCGCACGCGGGCGCGGACATGCGCGGCAGCTCGTGTTGTCGGCGCTGCGATGGGCACGCGGGCGTGGCGCGGTCTACGGCTGGCTGCAGGTCGAGGCCGACAACGCGCCGGCGATCGCGCTCTACCGTTCGCTCGGCTTCGAGGAGTGCTATCGGTACCACTACCGAAGCCTGCCGGACGCATGAGCGACAAACCGCGGAATCTCTTGCTGGTGGCGGCCTGCGCCCTGGTCGATGCGGATGGGCGGGTCCTGATCGGCCAGCGGCCCGACGGAAAGCAACTGGCCGGGCTGTGGGAATTTCCAGGGGGGAAGATCGAGCCGGGGGAGACACCCGAAGAGACGCTGGTCCGCGAACTGGCCGAGGAACTCGGCATCGAAACCAAGGTGGCGTGCCTGGCGCCGCTGACCTTCGCGAGCCACAGCTACGAGACATTTCACCTGCTGATGCCGCTTTTCGTGTGCCGGCGCTACTGGGGCACTCCCGTGGCGCGCGAGCACAAGGCGCTGAAGTGGGTACGGCCGAAGGACATGCGTAACTACCCGATGCCGCCGGCCGACGAACCCCTCGTCGCCCACCTCATCGATCTGCTCTGACGCCAGCGGGGCGACTTAACCGATCGTTCAGCAGAAAATGTAAGATTGGATCGAATCGCAGACGCCGCGCTCAGGCCCGGCGCGGAGAGCGCCGATGGCTTCGGAACCCGAGTGGAACAGGAATGTCGACAACGAGGTGGCCACGATCGGCAATCTCGGGTCGCTTCGCATTGCATTGCTATTCGGCGCCGGTGCCATTGCCATCGCATTGATCGCAGCGCCGCTGGCGGATCGCACCACGCGCAGTCTTGCCGCGGGCACGGGCGGGCTCGATACGATGTCGACCGGCTCGATCGGCAACCGGGGCAATTCCGGCGCCTACACGATCCGGCGCAGCGTTCTTCAGCCCACGCCCAATTCCGTCTGCGTCATACGCGCCAACGGGATGCGCACCGGCGATTGCTGAGCTTCGGCAAGCTTTCTTAACGCTCGACGTGCAACATGCAGCCGCAAGGAGCACAGGCCGTCATGCTAAAACGATTCGCGGGAGACAGACGCGGGGTCACGGCCGTCGAGTACGGCCTGATCGTTTGCGTGATCTCGCTTGCCATGCTCGGCGGCTTCAGCCTCACCGGAAACGCGCTCGTCGCCCTCTTCACCGACCAGGCGACGATCGTCGACCAGTCCGGCAACTAGCCGCCCGCATCGCGTAGTGCATCGGCGAGCCGTGCCTTGGCGCTTCCCGGCTTGAGCGGCTTCTGCTGCGACGCGTCCGGCGCCCATCCCGACATCCAAACGATCGAGAACGTCGCCCGCACCCGTCCGTCGCGATCCGAGAAGCGTTCGGCGTACACTTCTGCCGCCCGGGCAAACAGGGCGCGCGTGGCCCGTCTTGGGGGGCGGTCCGCAAGTGTGCTCGTAGCGCCCATGCCGCGCAGGTCGCGGAGCAGTCCGAACATATCGTCGTAGCGCACGACGACCGTATCGAAGTCGGCGACGGGCAGGGCGAATCCAGCGCGCTGAAGCAGTGCGCCCGCGTCGCGCACGTCGGGGAAGGGCGCCACGCGCGCATTTACGCCGCCGCACAGTTCGCTCTCGGCGACCAGCAGGCTTTCGCGAAGCTCGGAAAGCGTACCCTGCCCGGCGAAGGCTGCAAGGAAAAGACCGTCCGGCCGCAAGGCGCGGCGAGCCTGGGCCAGCAGGCCGGGTACGTCGTTCATCTCCTGGAGCGCGAGCACCGTGACGGCGAGATCGAGCGAAGCGGGCTCCAGCGGCAGCGTCTCGGGCGGCGCAACCAGCCCCAGTGCATCGCCCAGCAGGGCTCGATCCGTCTCGATGCGAATGACAGCATCGACCTTGCCGCTGTGGGCCAGCGTCTGGGCGGGGAGGGTACTGGCTGAAAAGAGGTCTGCTGCCGCCGGAAACCGGCGCTGAACGGCCGCGAGGCGGTCGGCGAGATCCTCGCAGGTGCGGCGCATGAGGAAATCGGCACCGGCATGCGGCTGCCGCGAGGCGCGCAGGCGCCGCATCGTAACCAAGGCCGGATCGAAGATCGGTTCCACGACATCTCCAGCGGCACTTGAGCGGCCGCGACTGATGCTGTCATATTGTAGAGCGGGACGGACATTCCAGTGGGCGACGGGTGACGGAAGCGACTTCCGACTGGCGCAGCAGCGCTCGCGCCATACCAGCCGCAGCGGCATCGACGCTTTCGCGCCTGCTGTTCCCGCCAATCTGCGCGGGCTGCCGACGCATCGTTGCGGAGCCCGGCACGCTGTGTCCCGCGTGCTGGCCGAAACTGCGTTTCCTCGAGCGCCCATGGTGCGAGGTTCTGGGCACCCCGTTCTCGCACGACATGGGCGAGGGCGCAGTGTCGCCCGCCGCTATGGCCGATCCCCCGCCCTTCTCGCGCGCACGAGCCGCGGTCGCGTTCGGCGGCGTAGTGCGCGACATGGTGCACAACCTGAAATATCACGACCGGACCGACCTCGCTCCGTGGATGGCGCGCTGGATGGTGCGCGCGGGGAGCGAGCTGCTCGGGGACGCCGACTTCATCGTCCCCGTGCCGCTGCATCGAAGCCGCTTCCTGTGGCGGCGCTTCAACCAGTCCGCCGAGCTCGGGCGGCACGTCGCGCGCGACACCGGACTGCGCTTCGCGCCGGAGCTCGTCGAGCGGGTGAAGCTGACGCGACAGCAGGTCGGCCTGCACCAGCGGGCGCGCGAGGAGAACATGCGCGGCGCGTTCCACGTGCCGCCTGCATTCAAGGCAGGCCTCGCGGGCAAGAACGTCCTGTTGGTAGACGACGTCTATACCACCGGTGCCACGGTAAGGGCGGCGGCGCGCGCGCTGGTGCGCGCGGGGGCGGGGCGGGTCGATGTGCTGACCTTCGCCCGCGCCCTCGGGGACTTCCAGCCCGAAGAGCAGCCGCCTATATAGGTCGCGAAAGCACGGGAAGTCCGATGAAACCAGTCACGATCTATACGCGCATGGCTTGCGGCTACTGCGCGGCGGCGAAGAGCCTGCTCGAGCGAAAGGGTGTCGACTACACCGAGCATGACGCCAGCTTTTCGCAGGAACTGAGACAGGAGATGATCCAGCGCGCCAACGGCCGCTCGACCTTCCCGCAGATCTTCATCGGCGAGACCCATGTCGGCGGCTCGGACGACCTTCATGCGCTGGAGCGCGCCGGCAAACTCGACGCCATGCTCGCGGACGCACACTGATGGTGAAGGTTGCGGCGCTGCAGATGCGATCCGGCACCGATGTCGGGCGCAACGTGGCCGATTTCGAGGCGCTTGTGCGCGAGGCCGCTGGCATGGGCGCGACCTACGCGCAGTCGCCGGAGATGACCGGCGCGCTGATGCGAGACAAGGCCGCGCTGCGGGCTGCGCTCAAGGATCAGGACAGCGATCCCGTCGCGGCGAAGGCGTCGCAGCTCGCCAGAGAACTGGGAATCCATGTCCATGTCGGCTCCACGGCAATCGCGCTGCCCGGCGGCAAGGTCGCAAATCGGGCTTTCCTGTTCGGGCCGGACGGAGCGCTGATCTCGACCTACGACAAGATCCACATGTTCGACGTCGATCTCGACAAGGGCGAGAGCTGGCGCGAGTCCGCGACCTACGAGCCGGGCCGCGAAGCCGCAGTGGCGGACCTGCCATTCGGGCGACTGGGCTTTGCCGTGTGCTACGATCTGCGATTCCCGCAGCTGTTCCGTGCCGAGGCCATGGCGGGTGCCGAGGTGCTGACGGTCCCAGCGGCGTTCACCCGGCAGACGGGCGAGGCGCACTGGCACGTGCTGTTGCGTGCACGCGCGATCGAGAACGGCGCCTTCGTCATCGCCGCGGCGCAGGGCGGCAGGCATGAGGACGGGCGCGAGACCTATGGGCATTCGATGATCGTCGGCCCGTGGGGCAAGATCGTCGCGGAAGCCGACCATGACGAGCCGGGGGTCGTGGTGGCCGAGATCGACATTGCCGCATCGGCGGCCGCACGGGCAAAAATCCCCAACCTCAACAACGCTCGCGAGTTCGGCATGCGGCAGGCGACGTCACGGCCGGAGCGCCTGGCCGGATGATGCGCTTCTCCCTGGTATGCGAGCGGAGCCACGAGTTCGACGGGTGGTTCCGCAACTCCGACGACTACGACCTGCAGAAGAAGCGCGGGTTCGTCTCATGCCCGGTCTGCAACAGCGGGAAGGTGGACAAGGCTCTGATGGCGCCGGCCGTCTCGACCGCGCGCAAGAAGGAAACGATCGCGCTGGCCGTCGGCGAGGAGCAGAGGAAGATGCTCGCGCAATTTCAGGAGCTCGGCCGCAAGCTGCGCGAGAGCGCGGAAAATGTCGGCGACAAGTTCGCCGAGGAAGCCCGCAAGATCCACTTCGGCGAGACCGAGGCCCGCGGCATCTACGGCGAAGCGTCAGCCGACGAGGTCAAGGGCCTGATCGAGGACGGCGTCGAGGTGCTGCCGCTGCCGCCGCTGCCCGAGGAAAGAAACTGACGGCGTCTAGTCCGCCGCCTTCTTCGCCAGCACCATGTAGTTCACATCTATGTCACGCGAGCGCTGCCAGCGGTCGGCGATCGGGTTGTAGGTGACGCCGGTGCGCTCCGAGACCGTCAGTCCGGCGGCGTTCAACGCCGCCTCGAGCTCTTCCGGCCGAACCAGCTTGCCGAACTGGTGCGTACCGCGCGGCAGCCAGCGCAGCACATACTCCGCCCCGACGATCGCGAGCGCCAACGCCTTCAATGTCCGGTTTATGGTGGCGACGAACATGATGCCGCCGGGCTTGAGCATCTCGCCGCACTTGGCGATGAACAGGTCCACGTCCGCGACGTGCTCGACGACTTCCATATTCAGGATCACGTCGAACTTCTCGCCCGCCTCGGCGAGCTGCTCGGCGGTTTCGGCACGATAGTCGATCTTCACGCCGCTCTCGGCGGCATGCAGTTTGGCAACCTCGATGTTGGTTTCCGAGGCATCCGCACCGACGACGCTGGCGCCGAGGCGGGCCATCGGCTCAGAAAGAAGCCCGCCCCCACAGCCGATGTCGAGAAAACGAAGCCTGTCGAAAGGCTTGGCAGCGCGGGGATCGCGCCCATAGTGCTCGGCCACCGTGTCGCGGATATAGGCGAGACGGACCGGATTGAACTTGTGCAGCGGACGGAACTTGCCGTTCGGGTTCCACCATTCTGCGGCGAGCCTTGAAAAGCGCTCGACCTCGGCAGCATCGATCGTGGTCGCGGCTTGCTTGCGGGCGGCCTGGGCCATGTCGGGTCTCCTCGGGAGGCAGACAAGTCGGGCGCGGACGGCGCGATGTCAAGACGTGCGATGGCGGCCCCGCCTCGCAGCAGGGCCGCCAATGTCGGGCGGTCAGGCCGCCTTGGACTTCACGTAGGAGACGTAGCCGCGGACGTCGGCTGCAGGCTCGGAGTAGGCCTTGCCGAGCTTCTTCTCCATCGCCGCCATGTAGTCCTTCGTCCACTGCGGGATCGGATAGTCGACGACATCGAGAAACTCGAGCGTCGCGGCCAGGCGGATGTCGGCGATGGAGGGGTTCCTGCCGCCGATGAAGGGCTGCCCGTCCATGTAGAAGTTGCGGAACACCTCGAGCGGCTCGGCAAGCGCCTCCTGTGCGGCCTTCTGCGCCTTCGACTTGTGGTCGTCGCCGAGATCGGAGGAGCCGACCTCGCCCGGGTAGAGGCCGAAACCGAGGCGGCCGTAGGTGGCGCGGGCGAGCAGCGGGTAGAGCGTGCCGATGAGATAGAACATGGCGCTGTCGATCATCGCGCGTTTCGCCGGGTTCTTCGGATAGAAGCGCTCGAGCCCGTGCTTGTTGGCGAGGTACGACATGATGGCGCAGCTCTCCCAAAGCACACCCTTCGGCAGGCCCTTCTCCTCCATCATCGGCGTCATGTGCGCGGGGTTGCGCTTGAGGAAATCGGGCGAGCGCGTCGAACCGTAGACGTCGACCTCCTCTGCCGCCAGACCGGCGGCGCGCGTGAATATGCGAACCGCGAGGTTGTTGACGCTCGGTTTCAGCACCGAGAGCGTCAGCGAGGGCTTCTTTGCGGCCTTTGGCTTCGCCGACGCCTTTTCGGGCGCCTTCGCGGACGCCGCCTTCGCGGACGCCTTTGCCGGCGATTTCGCAGGTGCCTTGGCGGCGGGTTTCGCAGACGCCTTGGCGGACGGCGTCGTCTTCGCGGATGCCTTGGCAGGCGTCCTTGCGGCCGGCTTCGTCTTTCCGGGCGCTGTTGCAGCGGGTTTCTTCGTCGTGGTTTTTGCCATGGTATTCCTCCTCCCCAGGAATTCTCGTCAGTACGGATTCTTCGGCGCGCGGTCGGCCGACAGGCTTTCGGTCGAACGCTCGGTCATCTGTTCGATGGCGTCGGCGAGATGGATTTCGGCGATGGCGTAGTCGCCACGGGCGCTGCGGATCTTGTGGGCCTCGAACAGCACGTCGGCGTGGCTGAAGCCGGCCGGCGGATCGAAACGGTAGGAAGCCAGCTCGATGGTCAAGCCAAGCGGATCGTTGAAATAGATCGAATCCATGAAGCCGCGGTCCTTCGGACCGGTATTGGCGATGCCGCGTTCCTTGAGGCGCTCGACCGCCTGAAGGAAGGTCACGCGCGAAACGGAGAAGGCGATGTGGTGTACGCAACCGGGCTCGGTTGGCGTGCGGCGCGGATCGGGCTTGCGCTCCTCGTTGGTGAATATGGTGATCAGGCGGCCATCGCCGGGATCGAAGTACAGGTGGCTCTCCGTGGCGCGATCGAGATTCGGCTGCTCGAAGACGAAGGGCATGCCAAGCACGCCCTCCCAGAAATCGATCGAGGTCTGCCGGTCGGCGCCGACGAGCGTGATGTGATGCACGCCCTGGCTCTGGAGCTTGCGCATGGTCCCTCCCTGCGGCCCGCCGCCGTCGCGGTCTTCTGCCCGCGCCGATGCTAGTCGAAACGACGGTGCCGCGCCAAGCGCTGAAACCGCAGTTCTTGCCTCGCGCGGACGAATTGATTATGCAGCCGGCGCATCCGGCAGGACGGGCACCGTCCCACCAATCCACAACGACATCGGTTCCAAGAGACCCGGAATTCGGGGCGCTTCCGCCACATGGCCCGCATCGTGATGAAATTCGGCGGCACTTCCGTCGCCGATCTCGACCGCATCCACAATGTCGCACGCCACGTGAAACGCGAGGTCGACGCCGGCCACGAGGTGGCGGTGGTCGTCTCGGCCATGTCCGGCAAGACCAACGAGCTGGTGGCGTGGGTGCAGAACATGCCGAAGGTGGCGGGTGCCGAGTCGCCGTTCTACGACGCACGCGAGTACGACGCGATCGTGGCCTCGGGCGAGCAGGTGACAAGCGGCCTGCTTGCCGTCGCGCTGCAGTCGATCGGTATCAATGCGCGTTCGTGGCAGGGCTGGCAGATACCTTTGAGGACGGACACTGCGCACGGCGCCGCCCGGATCATGGACATCGGCGGCGGCGCGCTGGTCGAGCGGATGAAGCAGGGACAGGTCGCGGTCGTCGCTGGCTTCCAGGGCATCGCCGCCGACAACCGCATCACCACGCTCGGCCGCGGCGGCTCCGACACGTCGGCAGTCGCGATCGCCGCAGCGGTCAAGGCGGATCGCTGCGATATCTATACCGACGTCGATGGCGTCTACACGACCGATCCCCGCATCGAACCGAAGGCAAGGCGCCTTGACCGCGTATCCTTTGAGGAAATGCTGGAGATGGCCTCTCTCGGCTCGAAGGTGCTGCAGGTGCGCTCGGTCGAACTCGCCATGGTCCACAAGGTGCGCACCTTCGTGCGCTCGTCATTCGAGGATCCCAATGCACCGGGCATGGGCGACTTCGACAATCCGCCCGGCACGCTGATTTGCGACGAGGAAGAGATCGTGGAACAGGAAGTCGTCACCGGCATCGCCTACGCCAAGGACGAGGCGCAGATATCGCTGCGGCGCGTAGCCGATCGCCCCGGCGTGGCCGCCGGCATCTTCGGCCCGCTGGCCGAGGCCAACATCAATGTCGACATGATCGTCCAGAACATATCCGAGGATGGGTCGCGCACCGACATGACCTTCACGGTGCCGTCGGGCGACGTCGACAAGGCGCTGCACGTGCTCAACACCAACAAGGAAAAGCTGGGCTTCGACGTCGTCCAGCACGAGAGCGGCATGGTCAAGGTGTCGGTGATCGGCATCGGCATGCGCAGCCATGCGGGTGTTGCGGCCACCGCCTTCAAGGCGTTGGCCGAGAAGGGCATAAATATCCGTGCCATCACCACTTCCGAGATCAAGATTTCCATCCTGATCGACGGGCCGTATGCCGAGTTGGCTGTGCGGACTTTGCATTCGGTCTACGGTCTGGATAAGCAGTAGCGAACTGCCAGTGATGCGTAACGAGGGCGGCACCAGCGGGTGGCCGCCCCGGAGCCATTGGAGCGGGCATCGGAGTCGCGGAATGACGCGAAACGTGACAGCAGGAGGACCGCGCGTGCTGCTCAAGCGGCTGCGCGAACTGCTGGCCGCGGTGCTCGAGCCGCAGGAGCGGCTGGACCGAATCGTGCGCGAGATCGCGGCGAACATGGTCGCCGAGGTGTGCTCGCTCTATGTGCTGCGTGCCGACAGCGTGCTCGAGCTGTACGCTACGGAAGGCCTCAACCCGAGCTCCGTCCACCACGCGCAGCTGCGGCTCGGGCAGGGCCTCGTCGGCACCATCGCCGCATCGGCGCGGGCGCTCAACCTGACCAACGCGCAGCAGCACCCGGCCTTCGCCTACCTGCCCGAGACCGGCGAAGAGATCTATCACTCGTTCCTCGGCGTACCGGTGCTGCGCGCCGGCCGAACGCTCGGCGTGCTGGTCGTGCAGAATCGCGCGATGCGGCAATATGGCGAAGACGAGGTGGAAGCGCTCGAAACCATCGCCATGGTCATCGCCGAGATGATCGCGACCGGCGATCTGGCCCGGCTCTCGCGTCCCGGAATGGAGCTCGACCTTCGGCGGCCGGCGACCTTCAGCGGGCTCGGCCTCAACGAGGGCGTCGGTCTCGGCCACGTCGTGCTGCACGAGCCGCGTGTCGTCGTCACGAACCTGGTCAGCGAGGACATCGAGGCCGAGCAGGAACGCCTGGAGCGGTCGCTGGGATCGCTGCGCCTGTCGATCGACGACATGCTGTCCCGCCGGGACGTCGCGGACGAAGGCGAGCACAGGGCGGTGCTCGAGGCCTACCGCATGTTCGCGAACGACCGCGGCTGGGTGCGGCGCCTGACGGAAGCGGTGCGCAATGGGCTGACGGCCGAAGCGGCGGTCGAGAAGGTGCAGAGCGACATGCGCGCCCGCATGATGCACATGACCGACCCGTATATGCGCGAGCGCATGAGCGACTTCGACGATCTGGGCAACCGCCTGTTGCGGCAGCTCATGGGCCGCGGCCCGGAGCAGCTGGCGGAAACGCTGCCGAAGGACGCAATCCTGGTCGCCCGGTCGATGGGTGCGGCGGAACTGCTCGACTATCCGCGCGACAGGCTACGCGGTCTGGTGCTCGAGGACGGAGCGGCGACGAGCCACGTGGTCATCGTGGCCCGTGCGATGAGCCTCCCGGTCGTGGCGCAGATGAAGGGCGCCGTGTCGATGTCGGAGAACGGCGACGCGATCATCGTCGACGGCGAAGAGGGGAAGGTGCATCTGCGCCCGCAGCCCGACCTGGAGAGCGCATATGCCGAAAAGGTGCGTTTCCGCGCCCGGCGGCAGCAGCTGTATCGGGAGTTGCGCGAACGCCCCTCGGTGACGAAGGACGGCATCAAGATCGACCTGATGATGAATGCGGGCCTGTCGGTCGACCTGCCGCAAATCGCGGAAGCGGGAGCGGGGGGGATAGGCCTGTTCCGCACCGAGCTGCAGTTCATGGTCGCCGAGCAGTTCCCGCGCGCCGACGAGCAGGAGCGGCTGTACCGCGAGGTGATCCAGGTTGCGGCCGGCAAGCCGGTCACCTTCCGCACCGTCGACATCGGCGGAGACAAGGTGCTGCCCTACTTCAAGGGGAGCGTGCACGAGGAGAACCCGGCGCTGGGCTGGCGCGCCATCCGCCTCACGCTCGACCGTCCGGCGCTGCTCAGGACCCAGATTCGCGCATTGCTGCGGGCGGCCGGCGGCCGCGAACTGCGCGTCATGCTGCCGATGGTCACCGAGATTTCGGAAGTCCGCCAGGCGCGCGCGATCATCGACCGCGAGGTGCGGCACCTGTCACGGTTTGCGCATCTGCTGCCGACAAGTCTGAAGCTCGGCGCGATGATCGAAGTGCCTGCGTTGCTGTGGCAGCTCGACGAGTTGATGAACGCCGTCGACTTCGTGTCGGTCGGCTCGAACGACCTGTTCCAGTTCATAACCGCTTCCGACCGCGGGCACTCGCTGCTGTCTGGCAGGTTCGACCCACTGTCGGTTCCGTTCCTGCGGGTTTTGAAGCAGATCGCCGATGCAGGCGGGCGCAACCACACGTCGGTGACGTTGTGCGGCGAACTCGCGGGGCGCCCGATATCAGCGATGGCGCTGATCGCGCTCGGCTATCGCTCGATCTCGATGGCGGCGGCGGCGATCGGTCCGGTGAAGGCGATGCTTCTGGAGCTCGACGCCGGCGCGCTCCGACAGAGACTCGACCAGGCCCTCAACGGCAACGGCGCGGAAACCGACACACGCGCGCTGCTTACGGCATTCGCCGCCGAAAACGACATCCCACTTTGAGCATCCGCCCGTGATCGAACTCCCCGCAGAGCGGATGGACCAGCTCCTCAAGCGCTTCGATATGACGGAAGCGCGCATGGCGGCGGGTCCCAGCCCGGAGGAATACGTCAAGCTGGCGTCCGAGTATGCGGAGCTGGAGGAGATCGCCAAGGCGATAAGGGAGCTGCAGGCGGCGGAAAAGGAGGCGGCGGACCTCGAGGCGATGCTCGCCGACAAATCGACCGACTCCGACATGCGCGAGCTCGCGGAGGCCGACCGCGACACGGTTGCCGAGCGGATCGAGGGCCTGCGGCGGCACATCCAGATCCTGCTCTTGCCGCGCGACGCGGCCGACGAGCGCAGCGCGATCCTTGAAATCCGGGCTGGAACAGGCGGCGACGAAGCGGCGCTGTTCGCCGGCGATCTGTTCCGCATGTACGAACGCTTCGCGGCGCGGCAGGGCTGGAAGGTCGAAGTCGTGTCGGCGAGCGAAGGCGAAGTCGGCGGCTACAAGGAAATCATCGCGTCGGTGACCGGCAAGGGGGTGTTCGCCAAGCTGAAGTTCGAGTCGGGCGTTCATCGGGTTCAGCGCGTTCCGGATACGGAGGGCAGCGGGCGGATTCACACCTCCGCCGCCACGGTCGCCGTGCTTCCCGAGGCGCAGGAAGTCGACATCGAGATCAAGCCCGAGGACATCCGCATCGACACCACGCGTGCCTCGAGCTCGGGCGGGCAGCATGCGAACACCACCGAGACGGCGGTGCGGATCCTGCACATCCCGACCGGCATCATCGTCGTGCAGGCGGAGAAGTCGCAGCACCAGAACCGGGCGCGCGCCATGCAGATCCTGCGCGCACGACTCTATGACATCGAGCGGACGCGACTTGCCGACGAGCGCTCAGAATCGCGCAAGTCGCAGGTGGGCTCAGGCGACCGCTCGGAGCGTATCCGCACCTATAACTTCCCGCAGGGGCGGCTGACCGACCACCGCATCAACCTCACACTTTACAAGCTCGACCGCATCATCGAGGGCGAGCTCGACGAGGTGGTCGACGCGCTGATCGGCGACCACCAGGCCAAGCTGCTGGCTGAAGCCGGCGCCGATGGCTGACACAACGCTCGCGCGGCTGCATTCGGCGGCGCGCCGCACGCTGGCAGCAGCGGGTCTCGCCGAAGCGGCGCTCGACGCGCGCATCCTCGTCGAGGCGCTGACCGGAACGTCGCGCACCGATGCGGTCGCAGATCCGGAGCGCGCCGTTCCCGCCGTCGCGGCGGAAGCAGTCGCGATTGCCATCCGCCGGCGGCTCGCAGGCGAACCGGTGTTCCGGATCATAGGACGCCGCGCGTTCCACGGCCTGAAACTGGCGGTCACGCGGGAAACGCTGGAGCCGAGGCCGGATACCGAGACCCTCGTCGACCTCGCCTTGCCGCATCTTCGGCAGGCCGCGGCTGCCCGCGGCGCGGTCAAGATCCTCGACCTCGGCACAGGCACCGGCGCGATCGCGCTGGCGTTGATAAGCGAGGTGCCGGCGGCATTCGCGACCGCGACGGACATCTTGCAGGGCGCGCTGGATACGGCAGTCGCAAACGCGGTCCGGCATGGGCTTGCCGCCAGGTTTTCGACGCTGCGATCGAACTGGTTCGAAGCGGTGCGCGGGCAATTCGACCTGATCGTCTCGAACCCGCCCTATATCGAGACGGCCGCCATTGCCGGCCTCGATCCCGAAGTGCGCGACCACGACCCGCATGCCGCCCTCGACGGCGGCGAGGACGGCCTCGACGCCTATCGCGCAATCGCCAAGGGAGCCGCGTTCCATCTCGTCCCGACAGGGGCGGTCGCACTTGAGATCGGCCACTTGCAGAAGGCGGCGGTCGTCGCCATCTTCGCGGGGTGCGGCTACAGTCTCGCAGGCGCGGCCTGCGACCTCGGAGGCCGCGACCGGGCACTGATATTCGTGCCGAATCCGTCGGATAGGCAGGTCCGAACAGACTGACGCAGGTGCGAAAAAGCGCTTGGCAGCGTCCGCGAATACAGCTAGGGTTCAAGCACCGGATGAGACGAAGCAGGCAGTGCTGTATCGATTCGGTTTCCGTAGAACGAGCTGCCTTTCAGCGTTGAGAACGCCGCTGCTTCGCGCGGGGAATATCCGGCGATCGACTTGGACCGGAATTTGATGATCCATGGTGCGCGCGCGTTGCGCAGCTGCGCCGACAAGCCACAGCAAGGTCGCTGGCAGAGCCCGACCTGCTCCTAATTTCAACCGTCTCAGCAAAGTGAATCGGATGAGGCCACAACAGCAGAACCGGCGCATGCGCGGCCGTGGAAATAACAATAACAACAATAATAATAACAATAACAACCGGCGCGGGCCCAACCCGCTGACCCGCAGCTACGAAAGCAACGGGCCGGACGTGAAGATTCGCGGAACGGCGCAGCAGGTGGCGGAGAAATACACGACGCTTGCACGCGATGCCCAGAGTTCCGGCGACCGCGTCATGGCTGAAAACTACCTGCAGCACGCCGAGCACTATAATCGCATCATCGCGACTGCGCTCGCCCAGCAGCAGGCCATGCAGCAGCAGATGCCGCGTGAGCAGCAGGACGAGTTCGACGGCGACGACGACGACTCGAACGATTCCCAGCAGGGCAATTTCGGCCAGCAGCAGCCGCAGCAGCACTATCAGCAGCCGAGCCAGCAGTTCCAGCCGGCACAGCAGCAGCAGCCAGAGCTGCCCGGCAGCGGACCTCAGCCGGAGATCGACGGCGTGCCGGCCGAAGTGGCCCATGCCGAAGGCGGCATGAACGGCGATGCCAACAGCGGCATGAACGGCCAGCCGCACGGCGGACCGCGCCCCAACGGCGAGGAAGGCGGCCGCCGCGGCCGCCGGCGCCGGCCGATGCGCCAGCGTTTCGACGGCGTGCCCGGCGAAGAGGGCGCCAGTGCCGAAGCAGCCGAGCAGCCTGAGGGCGAGCCGGTCTGATCGGTCTGCAGGTTGTCCGAGTTAGACGGCGGGGCGCAAGCTCCGCCGTTTTCGTTTGCAGCGATACTTGAGCGCACAGGAACGCTTTCCCATATCACGCCGGAGAGGACCTGCCGGACGTTTTGAAAAGGTCATTGCGCCGGATCAAAGCAAGCGGGGGTCCGTCACCATAGACTGATCCGGTGCCGCAGAGCGGGCCGGTGACGGAACGGAGACAGCGAATGAATATCGAAAAATACTCGGAGCGGGTCCGCGGATTCATCCAGTCGGCCCAGACCATGGCCCTGTCACGCGGCCATCAGCAGTTCACTCCGGAACACATGCTCAAGGTTCTGGTCGACGACGAGGAGGGCCTCGCCGCCTCGCTCATCGAGCGCGCCGGGGGACGGCCGCGCGACGTGCGCACCGGCGTCGAGACGGCGCTCGCGGCGATGCCCAAGGTCGAAGGCGGCAACGGCCAGCTCTACATGGCGCAGCCTACGGCCAAGGTCTTTTCCACGGCGGAGGATCTCGCCAAGAAGGCGGGAGACAGTTTCGTCACGGTCGAGCGGCTGCTCACGGCGCTGGCCGTCGAGAAGTCGGCCAAGACTGCGGACATTATGGCCAAGGCCGGCGTGACGGCGCAGGCGCTGAACGCGGCGATTAACGACGTCCGCAAAGGCCGCACGGCCGACTCGGCCTCGGCCGAGCAGGGCTACGATGCGCTGAAGAAGTATGCGCGCGACCTGACTAAGGATGCGCGCGAGGGCAAGCTCGACCCGGTGATCGGCCGCGACGACGAAATCCGCCGCACGATCCAGGTGCTGAGCCGGCGTACCAAGAACAATCCGGTGCTGATCGGCGAGCCCGGCGTCGGCAAGACGGCCATCGCGGAAGGACTGGCGCTGCGCATCGTCAATGGCGACGTGCCGGAGTCGCTCAAGGACAAGCAATTGATGGCGCTCGACATGGGCGCCTTGATTGCCGGCGCGAAGTATCGCGGCGAGTTCGAGGAGCGCCTGAAGGCGGTCCTGTCGGAAGTGACCTCGGCCGATGGGGGGATCATACTGTTCATCGACGAGATGCACACGCTTGTCGGCGCGGGCAAGGCGGATGGCGCGATGGACGCGTCGAACCTGCTCAAGCCTGCATTGGCACGCGGCGAACTGCACTGCGTCGGCGCGACGACCCTCGACGAGTATCGCAAGCACGTCGAAAAGGACGCGGCGCTGGCGCGGCGCTTCCAGCCGGTGTTCGTCAGCGAGCCGACCGTGGAGGACACGGTCTCGATCCTGCGCGGGCTCAAGGAAAAGTACGAGCAGCACCACAAGGTGCGCATCTCGGACTCGGCGCTGGTGTCCGCGGCAACGCTGTCGAACCGCTACATCGCCGATCGATTCCTGCCGGACAAGGCAATCGACCTTGTCGACGAGGCCGCGTCGCGGCTGCGCATGCAGGTCGATTCGAAGCCCGAGGCACTCGACGAGATCGACCGGCGCATCATGCAGCTGAAGATCGAGCGGGAGGCGCTGAAGGTCGAGAAGGACGACGCCTCGAAGGACAGGCTCGACAGGCTCGAGGTTGAACTGACCGGGCTCGAGGAGGATTCCGCGACGCTGACGGCCAAGTGGCAGGCCGAGAAGCAGAAGCTCGGCATGGCAGCCGAGCTGAAGGGTCAGCTCGACGAACTCCGCAACGAGCTCGCAATCGCGCAGCGCAAGGGCGAATTCCAGCGCGCCGGCGAACTGGCTTATGGCCGCATCCCGGAGCTCGAGAAGAAGCTCCGCGACGCCGAGGCCCAAGACGGCAAGGCCTCGATGGTCGAGGAGACCGTGACGCCGGACCATGTCGCGCATGTCGTGTCGCGCTGGACCGGAATTCCGGTCGACAAGATGCTGGAAGGCGAGCGCGAGAAGCTGCTGCGCATGGAAGACGAGATCGCCAAGCGCGTCGTCGGCCAGGGCGAGGCGGTGCAGGCGGTCTCCAAGGCCGTTCGCCGCGCCCGCGCCGGCTTGCAGGATCCGAACCGGCCGCTTGGCTCGTTCATGTTCCTTGGGCCCACCGGTGTCGGCAAGACCGAGCTGACCAAGGCACTCGCGTCGTTCCTTTTCGACGACGAGGGCGCCATGGTGCGCATCGACATGAGCGAGTTCATGGAGAAGCACTCCGTCGCACGCCTTATCGGCGCGCCTCCGGGCTACGTCGGCTATGAGGAAGGCGGAGCGCTGACCGAAGCCGTCAGGCGCCGGCCCTACCAGGTCGTGCTGTTCGACGAGATCGAGAAGGCGCATCCGGACGTTTTCAACGTTCTGTTGCAGGTTCTCGACGACGGACGTCTGACCGACGGGCAGGGCCGCACGGTCGACTTCCGGAACACGATGATCATCATGACGTCGAACCTCGGCGCCGAGTATCTCGTAAACCTCAACGAGAACGAGGATGTCGACGCGGTTCGCGACCAGGTGATGAACATCGTCAAGGCGTCGTTCAGGCCCGAGTTCCTGAACCGCATCGACGAGGTCATCCTGTTCCACAGGCTGCGCCGCAACGACATGGGCCAGATCGTGTCGATACAGCTGAAGCGGCTGGAGAAGCTGCTTAGCGATCGCAAGATCGTGCTGGAGCTCGACGATGCCGCCGTCAACTGGATCGCCGACAAGGGCTACGACCCTGCCTACGGGGCACGGCCGCTCAAGCGCGTCATCCAGAAGGAGCTGCAGGATCCACTCGCCGAGAAGATCCTCGGCGGCGACATCCTCGACGGGTCGATGGTGCGAATCACCGCTGGCTCGGACCGGCTGATCTTCCGCCCGACGCCGACCGAGATCCGGAAGAGCAAGGCCGCCTGACCGCTGACGGAGGCGCAAAGCAGCCTGCAAACCGAAAAATGAGGCCGCCCGGTATGCGCCGGGCGGCCTTTTTCATGCCCCGTTCATCCTTCAGCGTCGATCATGAGGGGGAAGACGGCAGCAATCCTGCCGCGCAAGGACCAGGGGACCGGCCCTATGAGATATTCGTCACTCACCCTCGCAGCCGTCGCTGCCGCGCTCGGCGCGAGCGAAGCATCAGCGGCCCGTTTCGACGGTATGGAAAGCCCAGCCCCACGCGTCGCACGTGAGGCAGAGATCCAGCTCGCGCAGATGCGCGAAGTCGAAATCCACCGCGACGATTACGGCCGCGAACTCGTGGTCGACGCGCGCACCGGCGAGATCCTGGCGATCCGCCGGCCTGCTCCGGAGCAGGCCGAACCGTTCGAGCGGCGACGTGCGCGCGCACGCGAACTGGGCCGCGAATTCGGTCGCGAAGAGCTGCTCGGAGAACGGCTCGACCGCGAGCTCGAAACGCGCCTTGGACTTCGCGAGCCGCCAGACGGCATCGTCGAGACGCCGGAATATCGCCGCTGGCAGCGCCAGCGCTATCCTCGCGACGGGTATCCGGTGGACGGATGGGAAGGCGACCGCGGCTTCGTCGAGCGCGAGCCGCTGCCTCAGCCGGACCCCGGGTACCGGCCGGAAGCGCCGTCGTTTCCGCCTGCGCCCGAGACCGTCGAGATACCGCCTGCACCGGAGGAGCCGATCATCGCCGCGCCGCCGGCGCCGAAGGCCGCCACCGAGCAGGTGGCCAAAATCCAGGTTCTCCTCGACCGCTACGGCGCGTCGCCGGGGGTGATCGACGGCCACATGGGCGACAACGTCAACAAGGGCATCTCCGCCTGGCGCGACATGACCGGCATCGCCCTGCGCACCTATGACGAAGTGGCGATCGAGGCAGCACTCGCCGAGACCGGCGGGCCGGCCTTCGTCGACTACGAGATCACGCCGGTCGACGCGGCAGGACCGTTCGTCGCCTCGGTTCCCGAGGATTACGGCGAGAAGGCCAAGCTCGACCGCCTCGGCTACACGTCGGTTGCGGAGATGCTCGCCGAGCGCTTCCACATGGACGAAAACTACCTGAAGGCGCTGAATCCCGAAGCGAACTTCAACCGGCCGGGTACGATCATCAGGGTTGCCAACATCGGCCAGAACGTCTCCGCCAAGGTGGCGCGCATCATCGCCGACAAGGGCCGCAAGCAGGTGCGCGGCTACGACGAGGCGGGGAAGCTCGTAGTGGCCTACCCGGCGACCATCGGCTCGACCGATACGCCTTCGCCGTCCGGGACAGTCAACGTCGAACGCATCGCGCTCGACCCGGAGTACACCTACAACCCGAAGATCAACTTCCAGCAGGGCGCCAACGACAAGGTCCTGCGCATCCCGCCAGGCCCGAACGGGCCGGTGGGCACGGTCTGGATCGCGCTTTCGAAGCCGACCTACGGCATTCACGGCACGCCTGAGCCGTCCCGCATAGGCAAGACGAACTCGCATGGTTGCGTGCGCCTAACGAATTGGGACGCGGCCGAACTGGCCAAGCTCGTCTCGAAGGGTGTGACGGTCGAATTCCTGGAGTAGGGTCTAGACCCTGAGACGCCTCAGCGCAGGACGCCGGCGAGCTTCAGGCCGCCGTCGTCGTCGTCCTTGAGCAGCTCGTCGATGCGGGCGCGCTCGTTCTGGAAGCGCTGAAGATCAGCTTCCTTCAAGGCGCGGCCGACCGGCAGCCGCACGCGCATCGGATCGACCTTGGTGCCATTGACCAGCAGCTCGTAGTGCAGGTGGTCACCGGTCGATTGGCCGGTCGAGCCGACATAGCCGATGACCTGGCCCTGGCGGATGCGCGCGCCTTCGACGACGCCGTCGGCGATGGCGCTCTGGTGATTGTAGGATGTGACGTAGCCGTTGGCGTGGCGGACCATCGTCTGCTTGCCGTAGCCGCTCGCCCATCCGGCCTTCTCGACGACGCCATTGCCGGCGGCGATGATCGGCGTGCCCCGCGGCGCAGACCAGTCGACGCCGGTGTGCATGCGCGAATAGCCGAGGATCGGGTGGCGGCGCATGCCGAAGCCCGAGCGAAACTGACCGGTCGGCACTGGACTGCGCAACAGGAACTGGCGCGCGCTGCGGCCGTCCTTATCGAAGTAGTCGATCGTGCCGTCATCCATCTGGAAGCGATAGAATTCGCGTGCGGCGCCGCCGAAGCTGGCGCTGACGAAGAGCAGTTCGGACTGATCGGAGACGCTGTCATCCTCATTCGGGTTCGAGAAGAACACCTGGAGGCGGTCGGTCGGGTTGAGGCGCGACTGGAAGTCGACGTCGGAGGCCAGAAGCTTGACCAGCTGGCGGGTCAGACGACGGTCTAGTCCGTAGGAATAGGCCGCACGATAGATACCGTCGTACACGCTCGGCAGATCGCCGCGGACGTGGATCGTCGGGGTTTCGTCGAAAGCCGTGAGCACCGCGGGGTTCGGCTCCGGAGCATCGCCGGGAACGAACTGATTTCGGTCGTTGAGGGCCACAGTGCGCAGGTGCTGGCCGTCCTGGTAGACGCTGCAGCGGACGATGCGGCTCGCCTCGTCGCGGATCTGCATGCTGACGCGAAGCACGCTGCCGGCGCGCAGGATCGGCGCGCCCATGATGGTGGTCAGTGCCTCGACCATGCCGGCCGTGTCGGCAGGAGCATAACCAGATTCGGCGAACTTCTCGGCTATCCCTGCATCGACGGGGAAGGGCAGCACATCCTCGGCAAACTCGCCTTCGTTCTGCACGCCGAACTGGCGATTGGAAACGGACACGTTTTCCTGAACGATGCGTACGCCGTAGGAGGCGTTGAGCGTCTGTGTGGCCAGGCTCGTCCCGAAACGCTCCGGATCGACGTAGTGAAGCGAAGCGACCTGGACCGCACCATCGGTGAGGATGTTGGCGGTATCGCGCACGACCTCCTCGACCTCGTCGGCCGATAGTTCGCTCGTCTCGTCGAAGGCGGCGCTGCCTGTGTCGAAGTCGACGGTGCGCAGGCTTACTTCACTTTCGACCTTGGCGCCGTAAATCAGGCCCGGGCTGGCGGCGGGCCGGCTCGCCGCGGCGCCATCCTCGGCGAAGACGTCCAGCGGGCTGAAAGCAGGGTAAGGCCGCGTCGTCGTGTGCCCGGCGGCAAGAGCCATGTTGACGAACACGAATGGCAAGGTGCGTACGACGTCGCGGTCGCCGCTGCGCTGAACGGTGGAAACCTCCATGCGCCGGCGGTCCTTGGCCTTGGCGATGGCACGCGGGGCAACGACGCGTCCCGCCTTGGCGACCTCGCCGGGCCGCGCGCTCGGCTGGAAGTTGGCGATCTCGGGCGGGGTAGCCAGCTGCTCGCGGCCGTCGAGCGCTGCGAACAAGGCGAAGCCGAGCAGGACGCTCGAGGTGATGCCGGTGAGAAAGGTGCCGGAGAGCCAGCGTGCCGACACCTCGCGGCGGTCGGGCGGGCCGCTGCGGCCGTCACCGACCAGCGGCGGCTCGTTGCCGAGCGCGGCTATGGCTTGCGACGTGTCGTGCATTCCCTCTCGCGCGTGCCCCGGCTTCTGTTCTTTTCGTTCAGTGCCGGACAATTGCCTGCCGCGGCACAGCGAGTCAACGAACGCAGCCGAGGGACCCCTCTCGCCCTGCTTCGTGGCGCGCAGTCATGGCGGCAAATCCGGCCTCAATATGTCTGGGCAGACCATCCGCAGGAGTGGGCAAGGCCCGCGCCACAGCGCATCCCTCGGCTACTTCATACGCGCGTACATACGCGCGAGGCCTTGCGCGGGCCTGTCGCGGGCAGATTCTTGCGCCGGAGCCCGCCTCGATTTCGGCCGCCACAGATCGGTTCCACGCCCGATCGATAACCCAGGGGTACGGCGAGACGCCCGGATACTGCCGACAAAGGCGTGGGTTTGAGGGGCTTCGCGCCGCTGTCGCAAAAACTTCAAAAAATCTGGAAATCGTTGTTGACACTTCGAAGGGTCGCCGACTATATACGCCTCACCAACGACGGCGGCGACGCTGCTGGCGACGAAGAAGTTCGCTTCTGAAATTCGCGTTTCGCTGGTAAGAAATCAAGAGAGCCGCGTGAGCGACACTCGACCGGGCCCTAAGCCAAGAGCTGACAGGTCCATGACACCGCGTCCGTGTGGTGTCCGTTCTTTGAAAACTGAATATTGAAGAAAGAGAAACGTGGGCGGCAGAGTGCTCGCGGAGCCTAGAGCCTTCGGGTCCGACAGCTCCTTACAGAGACTTTGGCGGTTCACGTTTCGAGAGAAAAGTTACACTCTTTGCAATCAGGTTCGCCTGGTCGCATCGAGGGTGTGAATGTTCTCGTCGATTCATGCGTGACCAAATAGCCAAATCAGTCTTCTCAACTTGAGAGTTTGATCCTGGCTCAGAACGAACGCTGGCGGCAGGCTTAACACATGCAAGTCGAACGCCCCGCAAGGGGAGTGGCAGACGGGTGAGTAACGCGTGGGAATCTACCCATCACTACGGAACAACTCCGGGAAACTGGAGCTAATACCGTATACGTCCGTAAGGAGAAAGATTTATCGGTGATGGATGAGCCCGCGTTGGATTAGCTAGTTGGTGGGGTAATGGCCTACCAAGGCGACGATCCATAGCTGGTCTGAGAGGATGATCAGCCACACTGGGACTGAGACACGGCCCAGACTCCTACGGGAGGCA
>JAEWLS010000046.1 GCA_023457435.1 Pseudomonadota bacterium | reverse complement strand
GCTCAACACGCTGAAGCACCTGCGAGACATCGGCAACACCGTCATCGTGGTCGAGCACGACGAGGACGCCATCCTGCAGGCCGACTATGTCGTCGACATCGGCCCGGCAGCCGGCATCCACGGCGGCCGCGTCATCGCCCAGGGCACACCCAACGAGATCATGGCGCATCCGGAGTCCATCACCGGCAAGTACCTGTCGGGCGAGCTGGAGGTGGCCACCCCGTCGGAGCGCCGCAAGCCGAAGAAGGGCCGGCGCCTGAAGGTGGTCGGCGCGCGCGGCAACAATCTGAAGGACGTGACGGCGGAGATCCCGCTCGGCACCTTCGCCTGCGTCACCGGCGTGTCGGGCGGCGGCAAGTCGACGTTTCTGATCGAGACGCTTTTCAAGGCCGCCTCGCGCCGCATCATGGGATCGCGCGAGCATCCGGCCGAACACGAGCGCATCGAGGGGCTGGAGTTCCTCGACAAGGTCATCGACATCGACCAGAGCCCGATCGGCCGCACGCCGCGCTCCAACCCGGCGACCTATACCGGCGCCTTCACGCCGATCCGCGACTGGTTCGCCGGCCTGCCCGAGGCCAAGGCCCGCGGCTACCAGCCGGGGCGCTTCTCCTTCAACGTCAAGGGCGGCCGCTGCGAGGCCTGCCAGGGCGACGGCGTCATCAAGATCGAGATGCATTTTTTGCCCGACGTCTACGTCACCTGCGACGTCTGCCACGGCAAGCGCTACAACCGCGAGACGCTGGACGTGCACTTCAAGGGCAAGTCGATCGCCGACGTGCTCGACATGACGGTGGAGGAAGGCGTCGACTTCTTCTCCGCCGTCCCCGCGGTGCGCGACAAGCTGGAAACGCTGAAGCAGGTCGGTCTCGGCTACATCAAGATCGGCCAGCAGGCGACGACGCTGTCCGGCGGCGAGGCGCAGCGGATAAAGCTCGCCAAGGAACTGTCGCGGAAGGCCACTGGCAAGACGCTCTACATCCTCGACGAGCCCACCACCGGCCTGCATTTCCACGACGTGGCAAAGCTGCTCGAAGTCCTCCACGAACTGGTCGACCAGGGCAACACGGTCGTCGTCATCGAGCACAATCTGGAAGTCATCAAGACCGCCGACTGGATCCTCGACCTCGGCCCCGAAGGCGGCGACGGCGGCGGCGAACTCGTCGCCTCAGGCACGCCCGAGCAGATCGTGGCGGAGAAGCGGAGCTATACGGGGCAGTTCTTGAAGGAACTGCTGGAGAGACGGCCGGGCGGGAAGCGGCGCGAGGCGGCGGAGTAGAGGCGAAGCGATTACGGAATGCGGCCGCCGATAGGCCGGAACCGATCGGAGGCATTGCCCTGCTGAAGCCAAGTGCATTAGACCATGACGCATGGTGAGCATAGAAGTCACGGAAGATAGTCAAAAGGTCTCGATTATTGGCCACGGCCTTTCGGTCGCTCAACGAATTGAGCTTGCACCGGGCATCGTCATCACGCCCGACGTTCCAAAGATCAACTTAAACTTCGCCGCAGACGGATCGAAGTACTTCGGGGACTATGCCCCGCTATCCAAGGCAGCGACATTGGGTCATTTGCCGTTGAAGTCACTGAGGTAGCGGGTGGATGCGAACTGGTCATGCGGGCTTGGAACAGCCTTTGGACCTTCTACCTGCTCAGCCTTGCATGTCGGACACGGTGTTTTCCGCTCTATGCGGTCACCGATGATCAGAAGCCTGCCTACACCTCGACAAATCGTAGTATCTTCACCCAGGCGCTGCCATCTCTTGTCGACCTGACACCTGCGCAAATCGAATGGGCGAAGACGCATGCAGACACGTTTGAGGACATGGTGGCTCTGCCGGAGTTCGCATCGGCAATCCGTTGCTACGGCAATGCGCATTACCTGCCGGATTTGGACGTGCGGATTATGCTCCTGTGGTCAGGGATCGAGGCCTACTTTCCGTGGACGGGGAACTGAACCGGCGTCTGGCGCTCTATGCCGCAATCATTTTTGACGGTTCCGCTGCCGAGAAGCAGGCGTATTTCGATCAGTCAAAAAGGCATACGGCGTACGTTCACGGGCGGTACATGGCGGGAGGCCGTCACCCAAGCAGCTACATGACGGTTACAACACCGCAAGTCGCATACTCATGGACCTACTTCGCAGATCCGTCGAGATCGGGCGCGTTCCGAAGCCGACAGAACTCGACAATCTCGCAGTTACCCCAACGCTTCGCTAGCGCTACGGAGTGAGCGCGTGCAGGATAGAGCGCTATTTGCCACCGCATTGCCCCCGGCAACACATCTCATCCGCCGCTCCGGGCACCTCCCACGAGTGGAGAAGGAAGGCCGGAGGCGTGTTCGCCATAATGATCGCTGCGGCTTTGCTGTTGACGCGGCATATTCTGAGGCGCTTGGGCGAAGGCTACGTCTCCCCTTCACCCCTTGTGGGAGAAGGTGGCCGAGCAGAGCGAGGTCGGATGAGGGGTGCTGGACGGAGCGCGAGGCTGAAGGATCGGGCGATGACCGGCACTTCGCCGTGAAGCCAAGCCCTCCTCGCAACTCGCGCAGCGCGCCAACGGGGTAAAACGGGCACCTTTCCTTCTCCCCTTGTGGGAGAAGGTGGCCGAGCGCAGCGAGGTCGGATGAGGGGTGCTGGACGGAGTGAGAGGGTGAAGAATCAAGCGCCGATCAGCCTTCAGTTGTGGAACGCCCCGACCCTCGCAACACCCCTCATCCGCCCCTTCGGGGCACCTTCTCCCACAAGGGGAGAAGGG
>JAEWLS010000045.1 GCA_023457435.1 Pseudomonadota bacterium | reverse complement strand
TGCCGTCGTGCGCCGGGCGGCCGGCGCCGGACCGGTTCCGAGCAGCGTGACGTCGCGTCCGCTCGCGGCGAGGGCGAGTGCAGCGATAAGGCCGGCCGGGCCAGCACCTGCGACAACGATTCCGAGCTTATCGTCCTGCATGGATTGAGATATGGACCACTACGCCGGATGCGGCAACGCGGCGAAAAGGCCGCAGCCCGCGGCTTGTGGAGGGGGCGCGGCTACGCCTAAAGTTGGCGGCCTTAGGCGCGCGGCTGGGAGAGAGCGGAACTTGGCAACCAACGAGAAGCGCAAGAAGCTCTCCGCGCGCATCCCGAAGCCGACAAAGAAGGTGACGTGGCCTCAGGCGCGCGCCTTCTCCGTACATCTCCTCACCGCGTCGGGCTCGTTTCTGGCTTTCCTGTCGCTGGTCGCGGCCAGCGAACAGCGCTGGACGGCGATGTTCTGGTGGCTCGGACTTGCTCTGCTGGTTGACGGTATCGACGGGCCGATCGCGCGCAAGCTCGAGGTGAAGGAAATCCTCCCGACCTGGTCGGGCGAATTGCTCGACAACGTTATCGACTACGTGACCTACGTTTTGATCCCGGCCTTTGCGCTCTATCAGCGTGGCTTCATGGGCGAGGGGCTATCGTTCCTTTCCGCTGCCATCATCGTGGTGTCGTCCGCGATCTACTACGCGGACACGGGGATGAAGACGAAGGAGAATTTCTTCAAGGGCTTTCCGGTCGTCTGGAACATGGTGGTTTTCACGCTCTTCGTCATCGAGCCTGAGGAGTATGTTTCGTTCGCGGCGGTCGTGTTTGCAGGATTGATGACCTTCCTCCCGGTGAACTTCCTACATCCCGTGCGTGTTGTGCGGCTGCGGCCGATAAACCTGACGATGACGCTGGTCTGGAGCGCTCTTGGCGCCTACGCGCTGTTGCGCGACATGCAGGCGGAGCAGTGGGTCCGCATCGGCATTGCCGTCAGCGGCATCTACCTCTTCTTTATCGGCGGGATCATGCAGCTTTTCCCGCGGCTCGGCGCCCGCACCGGCATGGATACTCCGAAATGACCAAAGCAATCCGCATCCATGCCCACGGCGGGCCGGAAGTCCTTTCGTGGGAAGATGTCGAAGTCGCGAAGCCCGGCGCCGGCGAGGTCCTGCTGCGCCAGACCGCAATCGGGCTCAACTTCCTCGACTGCTACTACCGCACCGGCCTCTATCCTGCGCCGAACGGCCTGCCCCTTACGCCGGGCCACGAAGCTGCAGGCATCGTCGAGGACGTCGGGCCGGGCGTGACCCATCTTAAGGCCGGCGACCGCGTAGCCTACGCAACGGTCTTCGGCGCTTACGCCCAGCGGCGGGCCGCGCCGGCAAACGAGCTTGTGAAGGTACCGGCCGGCGTATCCGACGATCAGGCGGCCGCGATCATGCTGAAAGGCATGACCGCCGAATATCTCCTGCGCCGGACATTCGAAGTGAAGCCGGGGGACACAATCCTCTTTCACGCCGCGGCCGGCGGGGTCGGGCAGATCGCGTGCCAATGGGCCAAACACCTCGGTGCCACCGTCATCGGTACCGCGGGGGGAGCCGAGAAGGTCGCGCTGGCGAAGGCCAACGGATGCGATCACGTCATCGACTACCGCGCCGAGGATTTCGTCGCCGCAGTGAAGGAGATCACCGGCGGCAAGAAGTGCGACGTCGTCTACGATTCGGTCGGCGCCGACACGTTTCCGGGCTCGCTCGACTGTCTTAAGCCGCGCGGGCTATTCGTCAGCTTCGGCAATTCGTCGGGGCCGGTGCCGCCATTCTCGCTGCCGCTGCTGGCGCAGAAGGGTTCGCTCTACGCGACACGGCCGACGTTGTTCGGGTACGTCGCAACGCGCGCCGAACTCGAGGCGTCTGCAACAGCCTTGTTCGATGTTGTCGCCAACGGGATCGTGAAGGTCGAGATAAACCAGCGCTACGCGCTACAGGATGCGGCGCGGGCGCATTCCGACCTCGAATCGCGGCGGACGAGCGGCGCGACCATTCTGATCCCATAGATAATCGGGCGCATTTCCCCCTGAATCTGTTGAAGCTCTTTCAGAAGCGTCTTGCTTCCTGACGCCGACTGCGATTGCCTACGATGTGGGCGGGGAACAAGAATGACCATTGGGGGTGCAGTGGGCGATATCCACTCGCAGTCGAACCTTCTCGAAGTCCGCGGCCTGACCAAGGTGTTCGGAACGCTGCGCGCCTGCGACAGCGTCGATCTGACGATCGGCAAGGGGGAAATTCACGCACTCCTCGGGGAGAACGGCGCGGGCAAGTCGACGCTGGTGAAGATGCTGTTCGGTTCGCTCGAGCCGGCATCGGGGGAGATCCGCTGGAACGGAAACGCGGTGCGCATCGCCAGTCCGGCACAGGCGCGCGCGCTCGGCATCGGCATGGTCTTCCAACATTTTTCGCTGTTCGAGGCGCTGACAGCCGCCGAGAACATTGCACTCTCCCTGGACAAGGAAACGCCGATCCCGGAGATTGCGGAGCGCGCCAGGACCCTGTCGAAATCCTACGGTCTTCCGCTCGATCCCTATGCCATGGTGGGCGATCTCTCGGTCGGCGAGCGCCAGCGCATCGAGATCATCCGCTGCCTGTTGCAGGAACCGCAACTCATCATCCTCGACGAGCCGACATCGGTGCTGACGCCGCAGGAGGCCGACAAGCTATTCGTAACGCTCGAGCGGCTGCGATCGGAAGGCAAGTCGATCCTATACATCTCCCATCGGCTGGAAGAGGTGAAGCGGCTCTGCGACCGCGCCACCGTGTTGCGTCACGGCAAGGTGGTTGGTCATTGCGACCCGCACAACGAGACCGCCGCCTCGCTGGCGCGCATGATGGTCGGGAATGAGGTCACCCAGGTCACGCGCACCGCGGCGCCGCGGGCCGCCACCGCCCAGCCGCTCATTGAAATCCGGAACCTCGACCGAAAGCCTGCCGGTCCGTTCTCGATCCCGCTGCGCGGCATAACGCTGACGGTGCATGCCGGAGAAGTGCTGGGGATCGCCGGCGTAGCGGGCAACGGGCAGGGCGAATTCTTCGAGGCGATCTCGGGAGAAGTCCTGCAGGAGCGCGCCGATGCGGTGCGCTTTCGCGGCAAGGATGCAGGCAAGCTGGGCATTACCGAGCGTCGTCTGCTCGGTGCCGCCTTCGTGCCTGAGGAGCGCCTCGGGCACGGCGCCGCACCGGCGATGCGACTTTCGGAGAACCTGCTTCTCTCGCGGTTCCGAACAGACGCGTCCGCTTTCGTGGCGTCGGTCGGCATCGTCCTAAACAACGCCATTTCGCTGGCCTCCAAGCGCATCGTGGCCGACATGGACGTACGCAAGAGTGCCGAAGATCCCGAGGCCGCGGCACTTTCCGGCGGCAATCTTCAGAAGTTCATTATCGGCCGCGAACTCGACCGCAAGCCGGCAGTCATGATCGTCAACCAGCCGACCTGGGGCGTCGACGCCGGTGCGGCCGCCCGGATCCGCCAGGCACTGATCGATCTGGCGCGCAGCGGCTCGGCGGTGCTCGTCATCAGCCAGGATCTCGACGAGCTTTTCGAGCTCTCCGATTCCATCTCGGTCATGCACAACGGGCAGATGTCCGCGCCGCTGCCGATCGGCGAGGCGACCTACGAAAAGATCGGCCTGCTCATGGGTGGCGCGGAACCTGGCCATGCCGCACACCAGCACGCAGCGGAGCACGTCTGATGCGCATCGAACTCGTCCGGCGCGCGCAGACATCGACGGTGTTCAGTCTGCTGTCGCCGTTCATCGCTCTGGCGCTGACGCTGGTCGCGGGCGCGATCCTGTTCGTCTTCCTCGGCAAGAACCCGGCGACGGCGCTGTACTACTACTTCATCGATCCGCTGCGCGAAGTGTGGTCGCTGCACGAACTCGCGGTGAAGGCCGCGCCGCTCATCCTCATCGCCGTCGGTCTGTCGGTCTGCTACCTCTCCAACAACTGGAATATCGGCGCCGAGGGCCAATTCATCATCGGCGCGATTACCGGCTCGATCCTGCCGGTCATGTTCCCGACCTTCCAGAACTTCCTTGTCCTGCCGCTGATGCTGCTGATGGGGATCGCCGGCGGGGCGGCATACGGCGCCATTCCGGCCTGGCTGAAAGTCCGCTTCAACACCAACGAAATCCTTACCAGCCTGATGCTGGTCTACGTCGCGCAGCTTTTCCTCGACTGGCTGATCCGCGGCCCGTGGCGCAACCCGCAGGGCTTCAACTTCCCTGAAACGCGCAGTTTCCACGCCTGGGCCGAGCTCCCGGAGATCTGGCCCGATTCCGGCCGCGCGCACTGGGGCTTCATCTTCGCGATCGTCGCCGCGGTCGTGGTCTGGTTCATGCTGTCGCGGACGCTGAAGGGGTTCGAGGTCAAGGTTCTCGGGCAAAGCCCGCGAGCCGGGCGCTTCGCCGGCTTCTCGCGCGCCAAGATGGTCTTCTTCGCGTTTCTGGTATCTGGCGGGCTTGCCGGACTTGCCGGAATCTCGGAGATCTCCGGGGCCGTCGGGCAGCTGCGGCCGTCGTTCACGACTGGCTACGGCTTCACCGCCATCATCGTCGCGTTTCTCGGGCGCTTGAACCCGCTCGGCATAGTCGCGGCCGGCCTTATCCTGGCGCTCACCTATCTCGGCGGCGAAGCGGCGCAGATTTCGATCGGCGTCTCCGACAAGGTGGTGCGCGCCTTCCAGGGCATGATCCTGTTCTTCGTGCTCGCCTGCGACATGCTCATCCACTACCGGATCCGCCTCGTGCGGCCCGCAGCTGCGGCTCCGGCCGGGGAGGTCGCCCGTGGGCATGGTTGAAGCAATCCTGCTGACGATCGCGACCGCCGCAACGCCGCTGCTGATCGCGGCCATGGGCGAACTGGTCGTCGAGCGTTCCGGCGTGCTCAATCTCGGCGTCGAGGGCATGATGGTCATGGGCGCCGTCGCGGGATTCGCCATTGCCTACCTCACGGGCTCCGCATGGCTCGGCGTGCTCGCTTCGATCCTCACCGGCGCCGTCTTTTCGCTGCTGTTCGGCTTCCTGACACTGACGCTGGTGACAAACCAGGTGGCGACGGGCCTCGCCCTGACGCTGCTCGGGCTCGGGCTTTCGGGCATGCTGGGCGAAGGTTTCGTCGGCCTGCCGGGCGTCAAGATGCAGGTGTTGCAGATACCCTACCTGAGCGACCTTCCGCTCGTCGGGCGGCTGATCTTCGGACAGGATCCGATCTTCTACATCTCGATCTTTCTCGTCGTCGGCGTCTCGTGGTTCCTGTTCAGAACCCGGGCCGGCCTGACCCTGCGTTCGGTCGGCGACAGCCACAAGAGTGCCCACGCGCTTGGTATCAAGGTCATCCGCATACGCTACCTCGCCGTGCTGTTCGGCGGCGCCTGCGCCGGGCTCGCCGGTGGCTATCTGTCGCTGGTCTACGTGCCGCAGTGGGTCGAGAACATGACAGCCGGACGTGGCTGGATCGCGCTGGCGCTGGTCGTGTTCGCGTCGTGGCGGCCGTGGCGCGTTCTCGCCGGCGCCTACCTGTTCGGCGGCGTGACGATCGGCCAGCTGCATGCCCAGGCGCTCGGCTTCGGCATACCGTCGCAGCTACTTTCTTCGCTTCCCTATCTGGCGACGATCCTCGTCCTCGTTCTAATCTCGCGGAACAGGCGACTGACGATGATGAACACACCGGCCTCGCTGGGGCAGCCGTTTGTTCCGGATCGCTAGAAAACCAACAAGATGGGATGTCGCCCCGGCGATCGACGTCAATTTGTGAAACTGTTCAGAGGACGAACACGATGAAGAAACTGCTTTTCGCGCTTGCAGCCACGGGCGCCATGCTCGTCGCGGGCGGCGCAAGCGCGCAGGATAAGACGAAGGCGTGCTGGATCTATATCGGGCCGACAGGCGACTTCGGCTGGTCGTATCAGCACGACCAGGGCCGCAAGCAGGTCGAGGCCGAGCTCGGCGACAAGGTCGAGACCGTGTTCCTCGAAAGCGTCCCGGAAAGCGCCGACGCGGAGCGCTCTCTCGAGCGCCTTGCGCGGTCAGGCTGCAAGATCATCTTCACAACCTCGTTCGGCTACATGGACCCGACCAACAAGGTTGCCGGCAATTTCCCGGACGTGAAGTTCGAGCATGCGACCGGCTACAAGCGCGACCATCCGAACGTCTCGACCTACAACTCGAAGTTCCATGAAGGCCGCTACGTGCAGGGCGTGATCGCAGCGAAGATGTCCAAGGCGGGCGTCGCCGGCTACATCGCCTCGTTCCCGATCCCGGAAGTCGTTATGGGTATCAACGCGTTCGTTCTCGGCGCGCAGACCGTCAACCCGGACTTCAAGGTCAAGGTGGTGTGGGCGAACACCTGGTTCGACCCGGGCAAGGAAGCGGACGCCGCCAAGGCGCTGATCGACCAGGGCGTCGACATCATCACCCAGCACACCGATTCGACCGCGGCCATCCAGGTCGCCGCCGAGCGCGGCATCAAGGCCTTCGGCCAGGCGTCGGACATGATCGCCTTCGCCAAGGACACGCAGCTGACCTCGATCATCGACAATTGGGGTCCGTACTACGTCGAGCGCGTCAAGGCTGTCGCCGATGGTACCTGGAAGCAGCAGGACGTCTGGGGCGGCATGAAGGAAGGCCATGTGGTCATGGCGCCTTACACCAACATGCCCGACGACGTGAAGAAGCTTGCCGAGGAGACCGAGGCCAAGATCAAGGGTGGCTTCGAGCCGTTCACGGGTCCGATCAAGAAGCAGGATGGCTCGGAGTGGCTGAAGGCCGGCGAGGTCGCCGACAATGGCACGCTGCTCGGCCTCAACTTCTATGTCGCAGGCGTCGACGACAAGTTGCCGAACTGAGGCCTGGCCATACTGACAGAGGAGGGCGCCTTGGGGCGCCCTTTTCGTTTGTACGCCTAGGTTTCAGCGCGCATCTGCTGACAATTGCTGATGACACGCCGGTGTCAGGAGGCAAGTGCTAGTGTCTCATGGTCGAGCTTTCGAGAAGGAGACGAAGCGATGCTCAGGTTCCACCATGCACCATGGTCGCGCGGTTCAGGCGTTGTCTGGCTGCTCGAAGAGCTCGGAACGGATTACGTGCTAGTGCATGAAGACATCCGTGGAAAAGGCGGTGCTCCGTATGCCTATCGCAAGATCCAACCGAACAAGAAGGTGCCAGCGATCGAGCATGACGGCACGGTCGTTACGGAGCGCGCTGCGATCACCCTGTACCTCGCAGAAACGTTCCCGCAGGCCGGTCTCAACGTGGCGCCCGGCGATCCCGACCGCGCGCGTTTTCTGACCTGGAGCGTGTACACGGACTCGGTATTCGACCCGGCGATTTCGGCCAGGGCGCAGGGACTCGTCTACAAGAGCAACGACTATTCCTTTGGCTTGTTCGAAGACCTGGTTGCCAATGTCGAGCGTCATCTCAGCGCGCACGACTTTGCCGCCGGCAAACGCTTCACGGCGGCGGATACGCAGCTCGCCTCGGCGGTGCATTTCACGATGACGGTGCTGAACGTTCTGCCGAAGCTGCCACCCTTCGAAGCGTATCTGGAACGGGTGATGAACCGGCCGGCCTATGCGCGGGCGCAGAAGATCGACTACGACCTGGCAATGAAGACCCCTTATTTCCAGAACGCGCATCCTGGCACGGCGCCTCAGGACGGTTGACCGGAGCCAATTCGGCGGACGCGCGTTGCAGGGCGATGCGCGTCCTCCTATTCCATAATCCCACCGCCGGCATAGGCGATCACGACCGCCTGAACCTCATCGGAACACTTACCGATGCGGGTCATGAGGTGATCTATCTGAACTCGAAGCAGCATAAGCTGCGCGAT
Source organism: Pseudomonadota bacterium (assembly GCA_023457435.1). Lineage (GTDB taxonomy): Bacteria > Pseudomonadota > Alphaproteobacteria > Rhizobiales > Rhizobiaceae > RCIO01. The sequence goes on along the minus strand of JAEWLS010000045.1, from coordinate 204,650 downwards.
CATCTCGACCGCGCGGATGTTGCCATGTCGGGCGGCGGCGACGGCACGGTGGCCAACCTGGCGCTACAGCTCCTCGATACCGACGTGCCGCTCGCGGTGCTTCCGCTCGGCACCTCCAATAACATTGCCCACTCACTCGACACGGCGTTCGACGCCGAGGCTTTCGCGCGGGCCCTGTCGGGCGCGCACCGCTGCCGCATGGAGATCGGCATAATAGAGGGGCTCGAGGACAGGCCGGTACGATTTGTCGAGGCGGTGGGTCTCGGCGTCATAGCCTCGCTCACGCTCGACACTACCGCTGCCGACCTCATCGGCGACGCGCGGGTCGCCAAAGCCCGACGCAAGCTCAAGAAGGCGGTCGAAGAATTCGAGGCATTCGACTTGCAACTCGAAGCCGACGGCAAACAGGTCGAAGGCCGGTTCCTTGCGGTTGAGGCATTGCTGCACGGCTATTGCGGACCGCGCCTGCCGATGGTCCCGGAGGCCGACATCACCGACGGGCGCTTCGAACTCGTGCTTGTACATGAAGAGCGCCGCCTCGACTTCGCGTCGTGGCTACACGAGCCCGAGAAGGGCGCGGCTCCGATCGAGCGGGTCTCATGCGAATGCCTGACGTTCACCTGGGACGGCGACCCGCCGCTGCGAGTGGATGACGCCTTCCAGGATAAGCCCAAGAAGCGCCGCAAGCTGTCGCTCTCGGCTGGCGAGAGTGCCATCGAGGTGCTGATTCCGAAAGGCGGCGACCCGCGAGCAACGAGGGCAGAGGTATGAGTGTCGACCCCGAACTCCTGGACGACATCGAGCGCGAGGCCGTCAGCCTCGCGACACTCGCTGGCGCCGAGATTACCTCGGCGCTCGGCGGCCTCATGTCGGTCAAATACAAGGGTCCCGACGACCGCAAGGAACTCTGGCGCGATCCCGTCTCAGAGGTTGACGGTCGCGTCGAGGAGCTTATCCGGCAGCGCCTGGCCGAGAAGTTTCCCGATCACGACATCATCGGCGAAGAGTTCTCGGAGCGTCCTGCGCTCGGAAGCGATTTCATATGGGCAGTAGACCCAATCGATGGCACGACCAATTTCGTCAACGGCTTTCCTCTTTGCGCGGCAACAATCGGGGTTCTTTATCGCGGCAGAGCGATAGCGGGGGCGGTCTGGTGTTCCACGAGCCACGCTCTACGCGCCGGCGTCTATCACGCCGCGGAAGGCGGCGCGCTCTGGTTCGACGCCGACAAGGTGACGCCGCGAACCAATCCGGACGTTCGTCGTCGTCTTGCAGGAGTGCCAAGCGCGCTTGCCGGCGCAAAGCTTGGCTGGGAAACGCGCAAGACCGGTTCCGCGGCCATCGAATGCGCATTCGTCGCTGCGGGGTTGCTTGAAGCCGCCCGCTTCGAAGCCCCGAATCTGTGGGATGTTGCAGGCGGCGTCGCGCTGGTCAGCGCCGGCGGCGGCGGCGTGTTCGCGGAGACCGACCGGGGGTGGATGGAACTCGACCGCTTCACCGTCGATGGCGAGGACGACGCGCAGGACCTGCGCCTGTGGAAGCGTTCGCTGATCCTCGGCCGTATCGGCCGAGAGGAATTGCTGAACGGTTTCGCCGCCTGATCAGACGGCAGTACCGTAGAGATCGTACGCGTCGGCTCGGTCAACCTTTACCGTGACGAATTCTCCCGCGCGCAGCGGACGGCGCGACTGGATGTGAACGCCACCGTCGATCTCCGGTGCGTCATACTTCGTTCGTCCCTTGCCGACGGTCCCATTTGCCTCGTCGACGATGACCTGAAGCCGTTTGCCGACCTTCTTCCGCTGCAACTGCTCGGAGACTTTCTGCTGTCGCTGCATGAAACGATGCCAGCGGCTTTCCTTAACCTCCTGGGGCACCTGCGGCAGGCCCATCTCCTCCGACCGCGCGCCCTTCACCGGCTCGTACTTGAAGCAGCCGGCGCGATCGATCTTCGCGTCATCGACGAAAGAAAGGAGGGTTTCGAAATCTTCCTCCGTCTCGCCGGGAAAGCCGACGATGAACGTCGAGCGGATGGCGAGGTCCGGACAGGACTCGCGCCACTTGCGGATCCGCTCGAGCGTCTTCTCCTGGTGTCCCGGGCGGCGCATCGATTTCAGCACCGCGTGCGAAGCGTGCTGGAACGGAATGTCCAGATACGGCAACACCTTTCCGTCCGCCATCAGCGGTATGACTTCGTCGACATGCGGATAGGGGTAGACGTAGTGGAGGCGTATCCACGCGCCGAGCTCGCCAAGTTCGCGCGACAGATCGTAGAAGCGTGTGCGCACCTCGCGATCCTGCCACATGCTCGGCGCGTACTTCACGTCGACGCCATAGGCGGATGTGTCTTGCGAGACGACCAGAAGCTCCTTCACGCCGGCCTTCACGAGGCGCTCTGCCTCGCGCAGGACGTCGCCCGCCGGACGCGACGCCAGATCGCCGCGCAGTGCGGGTATGATGCAGAAGGTACAGCGATTGTTGCAGCCTTCGGAGATCTTCAGATAGGCATAATGGCGCGGCGTGAGCTTCACGCCCTGCGGCGGGATCAGATCGAGGAACGGCTCGTGCGCGGGCGGTGCCGCCTCGTGGACTGCGGCCATGACGCTTTCGTAGGCCTGCGGCCCCGTTATCGCGAGCACGTTCGGATGCTTTTCCCGGATGAGTTCCGGTGTCGCGCCCATGCATCCGGTAACGATGACCTTGCCGTTTTCCCTGAGCGCTGTGCCGATGGCGCCGAGCGACTCGTCGCGCGCGGAGTCGAGAAAGCCGCAGGTGTTCACGACCACGAGGTCGGCACCCTCGTGCTTGCGCGCAATCTCGTACCCTTCGGCACGGAGGCGCGTCAGAATGCGCTCGGAATCGACGAGTGCCTTCGGGCATCCCAGGCTGACAAAGGAAATGCGTGGCGCGGCGGCGGTCATACTGTGTTCCGGTGCGGGAAGGGCGGCGCCATAGCACGTTTTTCGTGGCGGTGTAATGGCATCGACAGTGACGACGGGAGCCGCTATGCGCACGGCAACTGCAGCGAGAACCGCCATGTCCCGCACGATCATTGCCCCTTCCGTCCTGTCGGCGGATTTTTCCAGGCTCGGCGCGGAAGTCGAAGCGATCGCCGATGCCGGTGGCGACTGGATCCATCTTGACGTCATGGACGGGCATTTCGTGCCGAACATCACGTTCGGCGCGCCGGTCATCAAGGCAATCCGCAGCCGGACGAATAAGGTTTTTGACTGCCACCTGATGATCTCGCCGACCGACGCCTATCTCGCGGCCTTCGCGGAGGCTGGCGCAGACGTCATCACAGTGCATGCCGAAGCGGGGCCGCATCTCGACCGCTCGCTGCAGGCTATTCGGTCTCTGGGCAAAAAGGCCGGCGTGGCGCTCAACCCGTCGACACCGGAGACCGCCATCGAGTTCGTCCTCGACCGCGTCGACCTCGTGCTGATTATGACGGTCAATCCGGGTTTCGGCGGCCAAGCCTTCATCCCCGCCATGGTGGAGAAGGTTCGTCGCGTGAAACAGATGATCGCCGGGCGAGAGATCCTGATCGAGGTCGACGGCGGCATTACCGCGGAGACGGCTCCGAAAGTCGTCTCCGCCGGAGCAAATGTGCTGGTCGCCGGCGCGGCCGCCTTCAAGGGCGGCGAGGGCGCATATCGCGGCAATATCTCGGCGATCAGAAGCGCTGCTGATGCAGTGTCGGGTCGGGTGGCCTGAGGGAAGCGGCCCGGACGGGGGTAGACACTCGTCTGCCAATTCGTTGGCCGGACCGGGAAACCGGGAAAATCGATCCGTTTGCCTTGCCGTCGCGCCCGGTTGACACGGGCCGCTTCGAATAGCCAACTGCCTGTTCCCGCATTGGTTCCAGACATGAGCGCAAGCGACCTTCCCGGAAAACCCCATCCGCTCGAATGGAGCCATGGCAGGGGCGAGGTCTGGCCGCTCGGCGCCGCGCTGCATCATCTTCAACTCAACCTCGACAGCCGCGTGATCCGCCCGCTGGCCGAGGCGCCGTGGCATGAAGACTCCGGCATTACCGCCGACCGCTCGATACCGGCGCATTTGAGGCATCTTGGCGGCGAATGGCCGTGCGTTCCCTTCGGAAAGAGCGCCGCAGACCCCATTGTCCATGGCTACGGCACCGACAATTTGTGGCGCCTCCTGCGTGCCGAGGCGTCAAGCTCGACATGGGAGGTGATCTACCCCGCTGACCGGCCGGTGGAGCGTCTGCGGCGCGAGGTGTCGGGGATACACGGGCATCCCGCGGTGAATCTCGACTTGACCGTCACGGCGCGCCGCGACTGTCAGTTGGCGATCGGCCTGCATCCGATCCTGCGTCTGCCGGACGCCGGAAAGGAGTTGCGGGTGGAGGGCGCCTACAGCCACGTGCTTACCTTTCCGGCAGTCTTCGAACCCGGCGTCTCGCGTCTTGCGGCTGGATTGCGGGTCACCGACATTTCCAGCCTGCCCCTTGCAGATGGCGGCACATCGTCGCTGTCGGAGCTTTGCCAAGCGGGGACGGAGGAGGCGTTTCAGCTGTTCGGCGTCGACGGCACCTTGCGTCTCGTCTACCCGCTCGCCGGCTACGCGGTGCGGCTCGAGTGGGATCCGGTCGCGTTCCCGACATGTCTGTTCTGGCTTTCCGGCGGGGGACGAAAGCAGAGACCTTGGAATGGGCAATTCAAGGGGCTGGGGGTGGAGCCTCTGGATGCGCGCTTCGTAGCCCGCGACGGCGTCGGGGCGATCGACGGTGGGCGCAGTTTCAGGGCCGGCGAGATCTGGTCGACGCGCTACCGCATCTCGGTCGAGAGGGCCTGAGCGATCACGAAGTCTTGTGCGACGCAGGCTCAACTAAGCGCATTCCGGACGCGTAACTGTGCGCATGCGCATCTGCACGAACGGGAGAGCGGATATGGCCAGCAATCGGATACCGGCATTGCCAGCGAGCGAGATAACGCCACAGAGCGTCTATTTCGGACGAAGGGCGTTCCTCGGCGGGGCCGCGGCTGCGGCTGCCCTTGGCGCCGTTCCGGCATGGGCGCAGACCCTTTCCTACAAGCCTGGCGCCATCGTCACCGACGAGAAGCAGACCAGTCTCAAGGACGTAACCACCTACAACAACTTCTACGAGTTCGGCACGGGCAAGGGCGATCCCGCCGCGAACTCCGGAAAATTCAAGCCGACGCCATGGAAACTTGAGATCGGTGGAATGGTCGCCAAGCCGGTGACGCTCGATCACGACGACCTTCTGAAAATGCCGCTCGAAGAGCGCGTCTACCGGATGCGCTGCGTCGAGGCGTGGTCGATGGTCATCCCATGGATCGGATTTCCGCTCAGTGCGCTGCTCGATCGCGTCGAGCCCCTCGGCAGCGCCAAGTACGTCGCGTTCGAGACCGTGGTGCGGCCGGACGAGATGCCGGGGCAGGGCGGCTTCTTCCAGCCGCTCGAGTGGCCGTATGTCGAGGGATTGCGGCTCGATGAGGCACGCCATCCGCTCGCCATCCTGGCGGTCGGCCTGTACGGAGAGCCGTTGCCCAACCAGAACGGCGCGCCTGTACGCCTCGTCGTGCCGTGGAAGTACGGGTTCAAGGGCGTGAAGTCGATCGTCAAGATGACGCTGGTGGAGCAGCAGCCACCGACGACCTGGTCGCAAATGGCCTCGAACGAGTATGGCTTTTACGCCAACGTCAATCCCGAAGTCGATCATCCGCGCTGGAGCCAGGCCAACGAAACGCGCGTCGGCGAGGGCGGGTTCTTCAATGCCGCGCGTCGGCCGACGCTGCCCTTCAATGGCTATGGCGAACAGGTCGCCGGTCTCTATGCCGGCATGGATCTGAGGGCGAACTACTGAGAGCGCTTGTCTTGCCGCGCTGGTGGCGACCCGCCAGTATCTGGCTGCTCTATGCCGTCGGTTTCGTCCCCGCGGCCTGGTACTTCTGGCTTGGGGCCACGGGCCGCATTCCCGGCAACGCGATCAAGGAATTCGAGCATCTGCTCGGCATCTGGGCATTGCGGTTTCTGCTGGCGACGCTCGCTGTGACGCCGCTGCGCGACCTCGCCGGGCTCAATCTGGTGCGATATCGACGCGCGCTGGGATTGCTCGCCTTCTGGTACGTGGCCATGCACTTTCTGACCTACATGGTGCTCGACCAGGCGCTGAATGGATCGGCTATTCTTACCGACATCGCACGCCGGCCATTCATCACGATCGGCATGGCGGCTCTGCTGATGCTGATTCCCCTGGCGCTGACGTCGAACTCCTGGTCGATCCGAAGGCTCGGTTCGCGCTGGAACAAGCTTCATAAGCTCGCCTACCTCATTGTGCTCGCCGGCGCGTTGCATTTTGCCATGTCGGTCAAGGTGATCACGCTCGAGCCCGCGATCTACGCCACATTGGCGGTATTGCTCGTCGGCTATCGGCCGTTGCGGCCATACGTGATGGACTGGCGGCGGCGCCGCAAGCAGGGCGCGGCGGCGGCTCCAGTTGCGCAACGCGCAGCCGGACGCTAAAGCCGGCCTTTCAGGAGGGATGGCCGAGCGGTTTAAGGCACCGGTCTTGAAAACCGGCGTGGGGGCGACTCCACCGTGGGTTCGAATCCCACTCCCTCCGCCAGGACGTCTTCCCGTATGGCACCGAACGTCACTGATTGTGCCGCAATATCAGTAACTTGCAGTCTATCAGGCTTACCATAACTAGCCGAAACTCGCCGCTAGTTGCCTGCCATACCCTGCGAAACGCAGGGTATGATGTGGGGTACTAGTAGTTGACGATTGGGGTATTCTCGCATTCATTCGGTAGCAGAATGGTGACGCCGAGGCTCACGAATGCTCACTGACATCGCGGTCCGAAAGGCCGTGTCGCGCGAAAAACCCTACAAGCTGTTCGATTCGGGCGGCTTGCACGTTGTGGTCACGCCGGCTGGCGGCAAGCTGTGGCGCATGCGCTACTCGTACGCCGGGAAGGAGAAGCTTCTCTCCTTTGGACCGTACCCTGCGCTGAGCCTCGCCGAGGCACGAGCACAACGCGACGACGCGAAGGACATTCTGCGCCAAGGCAAGGATCCTTCAGCGCTCAAGCGCCTACGCAAAGCAGGGGCCATCACCGGTGAGAACACGTTCGAGGCCCTAGCACGCGAGTGGCATGCGCTGAACGCATCACATTGGGTGAAGCGGCACTCAAACGACGTCATTGAGAGCCTCCAGAAGGAGGTCTTCCCCGTCCTTGGACGATCACTTGTGGACGACATCACTCCGGTAGACGTCATTGCGCTGCTGCGGACGATCGAGGGCAGGGGCGCCGTAGAGACTGCCCGCCGAGTGCGCCAGCGCATGTCCGCTATCTTCGTTTACGCCATCTCGGTCGGCCGCGGAAAGGCAGACCCTGCAGCCGTCGTGCAGAAGGCAATGGCGCCGATCAAGAAGGGCCGCCAGCCGGCGATCACGGATCTGGCCAAGGCCCGAGAGATGCTGCTCGCCGCAGAGGACACGCCGGCGCGGCCGGTGACCAAGCTTGCGATGCGCATACTCGCCCTGACTGTGGTGCGGCCAGGCACGCTTAGCGCTACGCCATGGACTGAGTGGCGCGATCTAGGTCAGGGGCTTTGGCAAGTCCCCGCCGAAAGAATGAAACTGCGCCTGCAGCACAAGGACGACGAGGCCCGCGACCACTTCGTACCGCTCGCCGCTCAGACAATCGAGGCCATCGAGGCGCTGTGGCAGATCACCGGACGCGGTCCACTGGCATTCCCGAATGAGCGCCACGCGCACAAGCCGATGTCTGAGAATGCCCTTGGCTATTACCTGAATCGCGCCGGCTATCACGGAAAGCACGTACCGCACGGCTGGCGATCAACCTTTTCCTCGGTGATGAATGAACTTTACCCGGCTGACCGGCACGTTATCGACCTCATGCTAGCTCACGTACCGCAGAACAAGGTCGAAGCCGCATACAACCGGGCCGAGCACCTGGCGCGCAGGCGCGAGCTCGCTCAGGCTTGGGCCGATCTCATTTTGGAGAGTGCGCCGCCGGCAGCTGAACTGATCGAGGGGCGGAGACGGTAGATTCACGCTACGCATACTGTTGTCGCGCGACCCACTGTGTGTGCTCTCGGGAAAACGCCTGCTCTGCATCAACGACGAACGCCGACCAAGACTCCTCACTGTCAACCTCAGCGATTTTCCCCTGCAGTATCCCGATCTCATGTGCCGTCAGCGTATATGACGAAGCGAGTTCGTTGAACTTCTTGACCTGCATCCATCCAATCAGCGATGAGGCGACTACAAGGAACGGCTCGATTGGCCAAATAACGGCTGCTGGCTCGGCAATCCGAGCCAATGCCATAATGATCGCTGCACCATAAGCGCCTACGGCGGCACGAAACCACCATCTGCTTGCGTTCCGGTTGACGGCTGCCTTCTTAGCGTACCAAACACGCTGGTTCTTGATCCGCAACTCTTCGTAATACGTCTTTCGGACGCCTAAATCAGAGCTCCGAATTTGCTCCATCGAGGGCGTGATCTGCTCGTCCGCAGCAGCGTCCGGCGGCATTTCGTATCCAACAAACCTGTTGGCCTCGAGAATAGCGGTTAGATAATTTCTGAACTCGGCGCGGGTGACCGCAGGTGAGTCATTGCGGCCAAAGGGCTCGGCGCCCATACAATATTTCCAGCACGATGTCTTAATTGATTCTGCAAGAGCGCGGCCGCGGTACCAGCTTTGTTCAGGTTTTCTGGCGTTTCTCAGAATTAGTACTGAGAGCGACGCCAGAATGGCGACTGCCGCAGCCACATAGTAAGTTCGCGTGACCGCGAGATTTAACGCAAGCACGGATGACACGATGAGCAGCAGATACTCAAGCCGTATCAAGCGCAAATATTCGCTTTGGGCGTTGGCGGACATTCCACTCGCCGTTGCAAATAAAGCGGGAAACTCGAACTGAACGCGAGTCATGGCGTGATCGCTCTAATCCCGGCAACGATAGCGGCGGAGTTCCAGGCCACCATCATGGATGCGGCATCAGACACGGCCTTGGGGGTACGCTCGGCGCCCCACGGCACTATGCCTAATATTGGTTTGCCCAGTTGCTTCGCGAAGTCGATCTCGTACTGGATCCAACCACTATGGGCAACGTACATGCCGGCGAGGATAATCGTGCACTGGACGGGACGAATTTGAGCCTTCAGTTGGTCGCCGAGCTGGGCCCCGGTAAGGCCTTCAAATGCCCTAGACTCAGGTACTGAATAGTTTGTCCAAGAGAAGTTGTTGGCTTCATTTAAGAAACGAACGGCACGCTCATACCCGTCGCTGTAGCGCCAGGCGTGGCTAATAAAGAGCCGATAGTTGTGAAGGTACGGCATCCAGGCAGCCCTTTGAAACCTCCCGACGATATGCCTTCAAGTCTCGCGCTGCAAAGGTTAGTGTTACTCGCGTGCACAGGAATCTCTGTTCGGGTCGCCTGCCCATACGCTGGTCGGACTCCGCGAACAAACTAGGAACAAATTCCTTGACGCGCTAGCCCAGCGTCGGCATCCTCCTGCCATCCACCGAAAGGAGATTCTAATGACCGAGCCCCAACCGGCCGCGGACGGCGAAGCTGTGACCAGCGCCGACGTCGAAGAGGCGATTGCAGTCTGCGGCAGTGCCCGCGCCGCGGTACGTGAGCTGCTGATCACGCGCCAGCTGCTCGAGCACGAGTTGCACGTCGCCCAGGCCACTAACAGCTACGGCTTTACCCGCGGCTATCATCAGCGGAGCCGCACTAATGGCCGGCCGTAACAGGGGCTCCGCCGAACTGACTGCCGCCGAGCTCGAAGCCTTCGTCGCCGCGGCGACTGAACTTCACCGCGCGTGCTGTCGTCCGATCCTACGCAGCGGTACGACGCAGGGCCGGGTGCTCACCGACCTAAACACCCATGTATGCAAGGCGATCGCCGAGGTCACCGGCGCGCCGCCCGCCTGGATGCGGACACCGCGGGCGTGGGAGTCAGAGAAGATCTGACGCCCTCAGCGCCTTGACGAAGGCGCTGTTCTCGCCTCTTTTCGCAGCAGAAGAGGAGACGGCATGCAATCCGACCTTCACGAACTCACCGCGCACATCGTCAGCGCCTATGTCTCGAAGAACGGCGTGGCGCGGATGGATTTGCCGGCAGTCATTGCGAGTGTCGCTAACGCCTTGTCGGGACTCTCTACGCCCGTAGCTCCGGCGCCCGAGAAGCTGACGCCTCTGATGCCCATTAAGAAGACCATCAGTGACGATTTCCTGGTCAGCCTGGAAGACGGCAAGAAGTACAAGTCGCTGAAGCGACACCTCGGCATCCGAGGTCTAACGCCGGAGGAGTACCGCGAGAAATGGGGTCTTCCGAGGGATTATCCGATGGTGGCGCCGAACTACTCCGCGGCACGATCGGCGTTGGCAAAGACCATGGGTCTCGGCCGCAAGAGGGGCCGGAAGACGGCGCCGAAGAAGGCCGCGGGCGGGAAGACCGCAAAGCGCTGACCAACCGCGCTTTGGCGCCCTACAGCCGCTCCTCGCGCCACACAGCCTTGCGGACCATCTTGATCGCCCTCAGCCGGCGTACGATCAGCCCTATCCGCTCGGCGGCCGGCGGGTGATAGATGCGAACACTGGGTGGGTTGCCACAACCTTCGCAGCGCATCTTGTCGTCGAGGTCGATGACGGCGAGATCGCCAAACAGCTTGATCAGGTCTTCTGGCACATACACTCGCGCCGGCGAGCACCCGCCGCAGGTCACGCGTACCAGTGACCCGGCTTGGTGCGCGTTCGACAGGTAGAACGTGTCGCGGTCCCTGGCTCGTTCTCGTCGCATTGGCATGAGAACAAGATAGGAACAAATTCCGCATCGTCGTCAAGTTGGTGATTGCCGCGCGACGCTGACGCAGGCAGAGTTCGCAAATGTGCAACCTCTACAACGCTACCACGAACCGCCAGGCGATCATCGACTTCACGCGGGCGCTGCGCGACCTATCAGGTTTCAATGAGCCGTCGATCGACGTCTATCCCGACCGGTTCGGCCCGGTCGTGCGCAACGGCCTGGACGGCGTTCGCGAGCTGGTGCGGATGCGCTGGGGTCTGCCCTCGAGCCAGAAGGCGCAACTCGACGCCGCGTCGAAGCGCGCCGACAAGCTGCGGGCGAAGGGCAAGGAGGTCGACAACGCCGTCTTCGCCGAGCTCCTGAAAATGGAGCCGGACCGCGGCACGACGAATGTGCGCAATACGGCCAGCTCGCATTGGAAGCGCTGGCTCGGCGTCGAGAACCGCTGCCTCGTGCCGGTGACGCAGTTCGCGGAGCCGGATCCGGCATCGAAGCCGGAAGGCGGTAACGTGCCGAACGCGTGGTTCGCGCGAGACGAGACGACACCCCTGATGTGCTTCGCGGGCATCTGGGTCTCGCAGTGGACGTCGGTGCGCAAGGTGCGCGACGGGTTGGAGACGCTTGACCTCTACGGCTTCCTGGCCACCGAGCCGAATGCAGAGGTCGCGTCGGTGCATATGAAGGCGATGCCGGCGCTGCTCAAAGAGCCGGCCGAGAACGAGCTTTGGATGACCGCTCCGTGGTCGGAGGCGAAGCTGCTGCAGCGCCCGCTGGCGGACGGGGCTCTCGTAAGGGTACCTGCGCCGACGAAGCTGGCGGCATAGCCAGGAGGATCACTCCGCCGCTTCGGCCGGCGTCGGCGCTGTCGCCGCGCTCACGGCCTTCTGCAGTTCGGGACATTCTTTGCCGATGGCCGGATCGCATTGGCAGTCGGCCATGAACTGAGGATAGCCGAGCACCACGACAAGCTCGCCGTGGTCGACGCGAAGCCCGGCGCGCACGCCGCAACGTTTGCAGGCGATGATGCGTGACGGTTCATCCATCGGACGTCTCCTTCGTGGTTTCGATCGCCTGCAGCACGGCGTGCCGCAGTTTCTCTTCCCCTTTCAGATGACGCACCCGGCCGACCAGGCCGCGACGGACGGCGAGCGCCTTAGGCTTGTTCGCTCCCTTGACCTGCGTGCCCTCCTGTACGCGCGACCACAGCCGCTCGCGCATCGGCGCGGTGAGACCGACGATGGCGCTGCCGACGTACTTTCGCGTCCCCGGTTCGGCCATCAGCGCCACGGCCGGCTTGCCCGGTTCGTGCTCGACACCGATGATCTCGAAGGTGCTGACCTCGACGCACTTCGTCTTCCGCCAGTCGCTCTTCGACACGCCAGGCCAGTAGACGCTGTCGGACCGCTTCGAGACGATGCCCTCGAGGCCCATGCGATCGACGGCCGTGAAGAACGCGGCGCCATCGTCTTCGTGAGACGCGCTGAACTGGATGCGGCCCGTGGCGGGCTCGACGAGGCGCCAGAGCTGCTGCCGGCGATAGGTGAGTGGCTGGCCGCGAAGGTCGCGGCCGTTCCAATACAGCAGATCGAAGGCAACAAATGTTAGTGCCTCGGGATCGCGCCGGATCGTCTCCTTCAGGTTGCGGAAGTCGGGCTTGCCTTGGGCGTCGGTCGCGATGATTTCGCCGTCGATGATGGCCGTGGTCGCGCCGAGCTTCTTAGCCGCGGGCACGAACGGCCAGTACCGCTCGGTCCAGTCAAAGGCATTGCGGGTGAAGATCCGGACGTCGCCGCGATCGACGACAATCTGCGTGCGGTAGCCGTCGTACTTGATCTCGTGAATCCAGTCGTTCCCGGCGGGCGGCTCTGCGACCAACGACGGGAACATGAACGGCATGAACGGCACGGGCTCAGCCCGGCCGGTACTCGCCCTGGCACGCATACTCGACTCCGAAAGACGCGACTCAATCGGCGGCGGGGTGATTCGTTCCGGAGGACTGGGAGGACGGTCGCGCTACCGCAGGGGCACGCGGGGAGCTGCGACCGTCCCGCTCGATTGAGCCCCAATCGGATCATTCAACGACGGCGCCGCGGCCGTGAGAACTGGCGCGATCGCACCATCGTCCTAACTGCGCAACTGCCTGACCTCGGCGCTCGGACGCTCTGCCCGCTTTCGTTTTGGCTCCCAAGCCTTCTTCTCCCCGCCGGGCTTTTCCATCACAAAGCCGGCCGTGATTCCGAAATAGTCCTGGTAGAACTTCCGCACCAATGGCACGGCGCGACCGAGGTGCAGCGGATCCACCGCAGGAAAGCCGCGGTGCTCGAGCGTAGGCAGGACAGAGCGCAGCCAGTGCGCCGCACCGGTGCGCCCGACGATCGCGACAGCGATCTCCTTGTCGGTCGCGAAGAGCGGCAGGCTGTCGAGCGCGACGAAGCGGAGGGGTTGGTTATCGTTGTCGGTCACTTTGGCGACGCAAGCTTGCGTGCAGTACGCTTTGCCGCCCGCTGCTCTTCTTTCTCGCGCGCCCGCTGCTCCGCCTCCCGTCGGCGTTCGGCTTTACGCGCATCGATCGATAACTTCCTTGCCGCATTCTCGGCGCGCATCTTCGCCAGCACGCGGTCGAAAGCGTCGGAACCTGATAGATCGGCGGCGTGCGTCGTCGTCGACTTGTACGCCATCGCCCTCGGCAGCTCTGCCAGGTGCGATGCAGTGAAGCGCACGTCGCGACCCCGGACGAAGCACAAGCTATATCGCTTTCCAGCCGTAATGACGGCTCTTCGTGTCAATTTGAGATAATCGGCGGCTTCGTCAGCGGTATAGATGCGTTCAAGGTCCATACCTGATGATCGCGTACTGCGGCAAAAAGATCAATTATGAGATGAGCTAGGCGTTTTCGCTTAGTTATACTTTGCGTTTTCGCAAAAGAAGTTAGCCGTAGGCAAATAAAGTTGCCTTCCCCTTGCGGGGAATATTGCAACGACTCGATTTTTGGATCAGCGTGCGGGCGGGGCCTGGAAACCTCGACGCGCATCCCTTGCCGGGGATCCGCTACACCCACGATAGGAAGCATTCGCCTTGCCGGGCACTTGCTTCCGAAGATCGACCGCTCGCGGTCAACTCGGCGCACTGTGCCGGGGAGGCCGACGCACGTCAACGGGAAACTGCTGACGCGATACAACAGCCCGAGAGGGTAAAGGCGGCGGCGCGCATTCTCGTGGATGTGTTTCTAGCTCCCCGGAGCCCGCGACGAGCGCTGGCATTTGGCGCGCAGCGCCGCGGCCCTAGAAAGCCGTCTTGCACGAGAAAGCTGAAATCCCATGGGGGAACTACCGGAAATGAACACGGCCGCACCGGCCGTAGTAACACGCCGCGCCTTCACGGTCGGCATCGCCACTGTCGCCGCAGCGGCTGCAGGTGCGAGTCACGCGCAGCCTGTGGAGATGCTAATTGAGCCGCAGATCGGCCTCGGCAAGCCTGTTAGGCTGATTGCGACCGGTGAGCTTGACACTGTCATTGGGCGCACAGAATGGGGTGCGCAAATGTACCTGTTGAGCAATAACAGGCGGGCTTGGCGGGGAGCCCACGAATTGATTGCCGTCTAATGTCGCGAGGCAGGGGTCGCCATTGGACACTCCTGCCTCACCTCCGCCGAGCGGCGCGCGCCTACTATGCAACCCAATCCGTCGCCAGCAGATTTGCCGCGCTAATTCCGACCAACAAAACCGAAGTCCCGCCGAGGGTTACGAGCGCCCCGCTCGTTGCGGCCGACACGGTTGGCGTTCCGCCGACGAGGAGCAACTGATCGACGCCGAGCTCAAATCCGTAGACGGTGTCGTTCCCGGCGCTAGCCTCAAACGCCATGATGTCGCGCTGGCCGTCGTTGGCGCCGAGATAGATCAGGTCATTCCCGGCGCCGCCGTAAAGCGTGTCCCGGCCGCCCGCCGAATACACCGTATCCTGGCCGGCCCCGCCGAAGATCAGATCGTCGCCTGCGCCGGCCGCCATTTCGTCGTTCCCGTTGCCGCCGCCAATCTCGTCGTTCCCATTGCCGGATGTGACGATGTCGTTGCCGCCTCCGGCGTAGACGGTGTCGTCACCGTCGCCGCTACGGATCGTGTCGGCCAATCCAGAGCCAAGCAGGCGGTTGTCACCGGCATCAGGCGCGTAGAGCGTCGCGATGTCGGCGATGTTGGTCTGGTTCAACGTCGTGTTGCCGACGATCGGGTTCATAATCGAACCGGGCGAAGCGTCATGGTCGAGCCCGATCGCGTGGCCGAACTCGTGCACGAGCGTCGCGAAGAACGGCTGGCTCGGGTCCGCGCTGTCGATATCGACGGTAGAATGCGTGATGCGACTTCCGTCGTCCCACCACGTATACGTGTAACCGCCAAGACCGCCGACGCCATCTATTGTCGTGAAGTCGATTTGGATGTCCGCGGATGCAAAGTCGGCTGTGGGCGCGAAGTTCGGCCGAATCCAATCATCCCACACCGCCAACGCTCGGTTGATCGTGCCGGCTAGGAATGCTGCGGCCGGACTAACGGCCCAGGTGATCGTCGCTTGGGAAAAAGCTACGTTTAAGGTGGCCATGCCACTCTCCATGATGATGGTTATGATACGTATCATACACATCATACAGTGCATGGCGCAAGGCGCGAGCGGGCGGTAAGCGTGCGGCTCTAAGTCAAAGAGCCGCCTGCTATGCCTCCCAAACTCGATGAGGACAGTCCTTCGCTACGCTTGCAGCTGGTCGCGCCGGCCCGGTGGGCCGAGCGCGTCGACGAGTGGCGCAGCAAACAGCGACCGATTCCGAACCGGTCGGATGCCATTCGAATGCTGGTCGAGAAGGCGTTGGACGCTGAGCGGTAGGTTGGTCAGGCGATCGGGACGTAGGGCCGCCAGGCTACCGCGTTGACGTTCCCCTGCGTTATCGACACAGCCGCCTTGACCGGCGTCCCTGTCTCCCAATCGTAAACCAGCAGATCTGTTCCGGATCGATCAATCGCCAGATATCGCCCGCTAGGCGACCAGGCCATGCCATCAACGCTCGAGGTTGGCACGTCGGCCGGATCGGACATTCTAACAGGCGACCCTGTCGACCAGTCGTAAATTCCGATGTAAGGCGAGCCGCCTTGGCCGACCGCCAGATATCGTCCGCCGGGCGACCACGCGCACGACGTACCGGAAATGCCAGGCAACGTTGCGGGATTGCTGATTTTGACCGGGGAGCCGGTGTTCCAGTCGTAGATCGTGAGGAACGGCGACGTGCTGTGCACCACAGCCGAGTACCGCCCATCGGGAGACCACGCCACCTGGTTGCCGGTGCCTGTCGGAAGCGTCCCGGGATTGGTGACCTTAACAGGAGAGCCGGTCGCAAAATCGTAAAACGTGACATAGGGCGACGTGCTATGCACTACCGCCAGATGCCGACCACTAGGGGACCATGCGGACCCCCTCGCATTGCCGGTTGGCAGCGTTCCGGGGTTCGTAATCTTGACCGGAGAGCCTGTCGCGAAGTCGTAAATCGTTATGTACGGCGAGCCAGAGTGCGGGACGGCGAGAAAGCGACCGTTCGGCGACCACGACGGATGCCACGCGGACCCGGCGGGCAACGTGGCAGGGTTCGATAATTTTACTGGAACCCCGGAGTTCCAATCATAAACATATATGTATGGTGTCGCATTGATGGCGACCGCCATAAAACGCCCATCTCGCGACCACGACGTACCGAACCCACTGAGCGCGGGCATGTCGGACGGATCAGCCAACTGTGTTGGTGCGCCGGCATTCCAGTCCCAAAGAGCAAGGTATGGTGAGGCAGTAAATGCGACGGACAGATATGTATCCATCGCCGCACCCGATGCCGTGGTCTTGTATTGATCGCTTAATCGCGACAGGCCTCGAAGGCCTTTGAATGCAGGCATATTTAGAATACTCCACGAAAGCCGCGAGTAGGGCCTTATCGGCCATCCTCGCGTCATCGGTTGTCCTTGGGGTAGGCTGGTCAGCTTATGCCGCGAGCCTGGAAGTCGGCGCGGATCGCGTCGAAGGCGGTGGCGTCGAGTGCAACGCCGTCAAGAAACGCCGCGGCGTAGAGACGGGAGCCACTGGTTAACAGGTTGGAACCCGAGCCGAAGGCTGAAGCGCCTATGCGGTACGCATACGTGCTTGCGTCTGAAGTGCCGGGGTTGAAGTAGCTTGCCGTCGCCGACACCGCCGTCGCGCCGTTCGCGTACATCAAGCCCGCACTCGAGGCTTCATTTATCGACAAGCCGATGAGAACGTCCGCCCCGGCCGAGTATGCCGACGTCAACTGGAAGCCCTCAATAGCATCGCCCCCGCGCCACACGTTGACGCCAATCGCCCCCGTCGAACTTGCGACGAGATTGATGCCGGTCTGGCTGTCCGAGTTGTCGAAAATGAACTGATTGGCAAGAGAAGCAATTCTCATCACAAAAATCATTGTGAAGAGCGCGTTGTTATTGTGCCAAGTCTCCGCAAACGTGTGCGCGGCAGATTCAAGAAGATAATCGCCGCCGTCAAAGGCGACATAGTTCGAGGCGCCTAGTTCGCCGGCAGTCCCGTTGATGGACGGATCGGATGACTCGGAACCCGTAGTGGCTCCGCGAATGAAGTTGTTGTTGTTGCCCGTCAGGTCAGTCAAAGTCTGACCGCTGCCGGGCCACGTTGCAAGATCAACGGCGTCGAGGGCGCATTTGATCTGGCTCGAATAGCCGAGTGCCTGCAGCATCTGCAGGATGTTTCTCTTCGGATTAACAAACGCATACGGGTTGATGTAATATACACCCATTTTAATACCTCAGAGTTGCGCGAAAAGGGTGCCGCTGGCCTGCAGTGCATCCGTGCACAGCCAGCGGCTTTCGGCGCAGTCGGTGCGCGCCGAAAAAATCAAAGATCGGAATTTTAGTTGAGCGTGGTGAGGGACGCGGTGAGCGGAACTAGTCGGCCCGCGATTCCACAACCGCCCCCGCTGGCCGCGAAGGCGCCTTCACTCGCGCACGCGGCTTCGGTAGCGCGGCCTCTATGGCGGCAAGCCGGCCGGTAATATGCGCGGATCGTTCATATGCTGCGATCCGCACTCCCGCCATCATACCGAGCACGGAAGCGATAGCTTCCGCCACAGAGCCAACAGTCAGACCTTTGCGTAAGTCAGCGTATATTTGTTCGAAGGCCTTCAGCGCTTCACGGTCGAAGCGAAATTCCGCGTCGTCGATCGATACAATCTCGAGCGCTCGTAAGCGCCGTCCGATTTCGTGGAAACGCAATGTGTCGCGAGCCTCTTGCTCCTCGCGCTCGGCCTTTTCTTTGGGCGTTTCTTCTGGTTCGGCCTTCACTGGCCGAGCAGCCGTGGGCGGCGCCGCTACGGCTTTCGGCGCGTCCTTCAGCGCCTCTCTCTCGGCGTGCAGCCGTTGAAATTCGAAATATTCGGCGTCGGGCAGATCAGGCTCATGCAGCCATCGCTTGCGCAACTCGTCGTATCGCGTCTGATCAGGCATTCACCGCCCTCAACTTCAGCGCCCGCGGTCGGCCCTGCCGGTCCGCGCCAACTTCGTAGTCAAATACTTCGCCAACTTGTGGATCCGCGCCTAATTCGAACTCGCTCTTATGCGCGAATATCCAGTTGGCGCGTGGGTTCTGATCATCGCTAATCGCGCCGTGCGCGCCGTCCCATCGGCGGATGGTTCCAATAGGCATCACCGTCCTCCAACCGCGCGTTCGACCTGCCGGGCCAAACTCGATAGCGTCCCCGCGCTCGGTAGGCCGGCGAGCGCGAAGCCGTATCCGCGCGCCTTCCTGTCGGATTCGGCGAACGTGTCGGCGATCTCAGCGATCGCGGCTGCGTGCCGTTTCACCTCTGCGCATGCGGCGGCGATTGCGGGCTTCGCGGCTTCAGCAGCCTGAACGGCATGCTGGCGGCGCAGCTCGACAACTCGCCGACTAGCGGCATCCGCCGGCGCGCGCGTGGCTTCAGCGGCGGCTTCAGCCTCGCCGAGCGCGTCGAAGCCAACGTGCGCGAACGATGCGCGGTGTCGCAGGTTGGCCAGATGGTCCATCGCCTCGCGGCCGTGCGCCTGCGCTGTGGCAAGTTCGGCCTCGGCGGCGACGAGCTCGGCGGGCTTGGGTGGCAGTTTGATTTCCGTCATGCGGAACGTCCTCAGGATTTTTCGTAGAAGCCGACGAAGTGACATGCGTACTCCGCGATGGGGGTGATCTGGCCGGCGTCCGCGACCAGCAGTTGGCCGTCGCACACGAACAGAAGGGCGGCGTGATAGCTGCCGCCTGGCATGTCCGCGCTGAACACCGCGCCGCCGAGCCTTTGCTGGAGCCAATGCGCTTTAGCAGCGCATGCGCCATCGATAAGCGGCACGGCATCCGTCGCAGTTTCGTCATAAGGCGCCGACCACGCCTCGCGACACAGTTCGGTTGCTCGCTCGCGAGTAACGTCGGCAACACGGTGACGCCAGGTTGCAGGCATCGGGCGCGCGAGGATCTCTCGGGCGCGCTGAAGGGCATCTGTCATGCGGTTCCTCGCGTGCGCGGGCGCGCGTTGCGCACGCGCGTGAGGAAAAATCTGTAATTGCCATTGAAGTGCGGGAACCAACCGATACGCCCTAGAAGGCGGCAGGATTCTGGACCGCCCGGCCCCGTGGGTCACCGGAAGGAATCGTCGGCCGGATCTTCCGGTTCCGGCGGTACCCAACCGATTTTCGCAGCCGATGCCGGCGTCGCGCCGAGACTGCCAAGGCACGACATAAGTAGCCGTTGGCCGGCGATGCCGAGCTCGCCGCGGCGAAGCTTGCCCGCCAGCATGGCAGTGATGCCGACGATTCCGCGGTGACAGTGTCGGAGCCACGGAAGCGTCGGCGCCAACTCGCGCCAGGCGGCCTGCGCTTCCGGCTTGAGCCATGAGAAGGGCTCGCCCAATGGACGATCATCGATCGGCTCATGACGCGCCCGGTAGCGCTGCGGATTCTTGGCGACAGCGCCGGTCAAGTGCGCAAGAGCGAGCGGTTTACGGTGCGCTGGCATCGCTAGCCCCCCATATCCTGAAGTGTGGAACTGCGCGCGTTCGCTTCGCTACGGCCCGCGGTTTCAACCCGTCAGTATTTCCGGATAGCCCGCCCCGGGTGTCGACGCAGGGCCTTGGAACCTGAAATGAAAACCTGCGGGATTTAACGCGAAAGCCTGACGACGGCAGTTAAGGGTAGGCTGCCAGCATTCCTCGGGTACGCCCCCGGATGCTGGTCAGATGGGCCAACCGTCGTTGCCAAATCTGACGACGGTCTTTCCGTGGTCCTCAGGCTTTCCCTCGCGATCATGGCGGGGTTTGCAGAGGGAGCGGAAAGGGCCGTTCCAGAAGCGCTCTATGTCGCCACGGTGGCCGCCGTCGGCGTGGTGGACGACTTTGGCCGGCTCGACGATTTTCCATCGCCAGGCAGCTTTCGCAGAGAGGTTGGTCGGCGAGTTGCCGCTCCCTCGTCCGCTTCCATCGCGCCGTGTCATAGAGCTTTCGGTAGACCTGCGCCTCCGCGCTGCGGCCCGTCATGCAATCAGGTCCGGCCTAGCCTTGTGCACTGTCGCGAGGAAAAGCGCGATAAGCATATCATGTTCATTGGGCCGCAGATCGCGGCCAAGTTCTTGTTCAAGCTGTAGCTGCGCAATCAGAAGCGCGCGGCGAACGGCAGGTGTCATTTTCACGCCGAGCATGTTTGCCGGCTGTGCGGTGGTAGTCATCGAAGTTCCTTGGTGTGAAGGCCAATCGGCCAACGAAGAAAGCCCGGCGTTGCGCCGGGCTTGTTGATCCGCTGCCTAAAGACCGCGCGAGTGGCGCGTTGTGTTAAGCGGCGAGCGGAAATTCTTTCAGAAATAAGGATAGCCGATCGAGAGACGCATCCATGCGCTTCACCGCCGTCTGACGCGTGATGCCAAGTTCGGCTGCGATCTCGTCAGCGGTTGCGCGGGACGTGGCATGCCGCAGCAGTACCATGTCCTCAGGCGCTATCCGTTCCTGAAGCCAGGTCTGTACGCGTACTCTGTTGGCTTCGTCGGCGATCGACTTCGCGTATCCGTCATGCCCGCTTGCCACGCCACTCGGCCGCGATACCCCGCCGAGCCAGTGTCCGTCCGCGAGTATGGCTGGCGGACACAGCTTCACGCACGGCATTGACGGCGTATTGGCGATGGCGTCAGCTAGGATCCGAGCTGCGTCGGGGCGCTCGAGTAGGCGAGCATCGCCACCGACGCGGTCAGCCCACGACACAAAGCCGGCCCATGTCCCGCGCAATGCGATGTAAGACTCGACAGCGCGTTTCCCTTCGAGTGCGGCCCGCCGCTTCGCAGCCTTGTCCGTGCGTTGATACGTTCGATATTCGGTGGGCTTCAGTGGTTTGCCACGCCGGCTGATGCCGCGGGCGATCATGGCGCCAGCTGGCACCACGATATCGCCCGTCACGACTTCGCCAAACGACAGGACTGGCGCGGGCTCGGTGCGCCTCGCCTTTGTAAAAACCAGCGGCCCGACGTGATACGTGCCGCCCGCCATACGCTCGGCATGGGTGCGCCCTGGCGCCGTTCGATAGGCTACCCGTCCGGTCGCCATCGCGGCAGAGATCTCGCCAACCGACGGACGAAACCGCCACCCTTTGCCGGAAGCGGCGGGGTCCATAGGCTCCGACTTCGTGTCGGCCACGATCGCACCGCTATGCGGTTCTTCGATTGCCTCGAAGGCGTCGAGCGCCGCTACTTTGCGGTTGTCGTTGGCCGCCTTCAGTCGTTTGCGCGTCGGCGTCGTGGTGATGCGAGAGCGCTCCTCCTCGGCAAGCGCCGCGAGCCAGGCGCGGCGATCGGCGAGGGTGGGGAAGGAGTTGGCGTGGATCATCATGCTGCTTCTTTCAAAACGCGGGCGTCGGCAGGCCGGTTATCGTTGTCGGGTCGCCTGTCCGGCCGTTCGACCCAGAACTGCGGCCACGGCAGGATGCGCACAGTCACGCCGCCGATCGTCCGGCCGGCGCGAGTGGCGATGAGCGGCAAGCAGGCTTCGGACGGCGTCGGCATGCAGGCCTCGTGGCTAGTGCGATACGGAAGGGCGCGGCCGCACGTAGGGCTCGACGGCGAGATGCATCACGCCGCCGGCGCTTGCGAACTCGACGAGATAGGCGGGATCGCCGTCAGCGTCATTGGTGATGCCGATCACGCGGCACGGGTGCCAGGCGCTGGTCATATTCCCGTCTTTCATGGTGAACGCCTGATAGTCGGCGCTATATGCAGGTATTGCGAGCATGTGATTACTCCAACCGGCCGATGCTCGCGTGCGAGGACGTACGACATTGTGACTCCTGCGTTGCATGCCGCGGCGCGGCGTTATGATGTGTTTGGTGAAGTGGCACCAACTGGCCCTTGTACACGCGGCACAAATTGCGCGGCGAACCGTCGACCTGAAGAAGAAGGAAAGCCCTTTTTCAATCTATAAATCGCGTACGCAAGGGACAGTTGGTGACACTTGTATTCTAAGCGGCTTGCAACCGGGACGTGCGAGCGATGATCTCACGTACAGCAGCTCGGCGCTCGGATTCTTCTTCCGCTTTCTCCGCGAACAAGCCGTACACGCGCGGGGCTACATTCCATACCTTCGAGTCGCGGCGGATGGTCGGAACCGGGTCCAGCCAGCCGAACGCGTCAAGTTGGTGCAGCACCGCCTCGGCTTCCTCGTTGTCCATGCCGCGCATGATGCGGTCGCCGCGACGGACGGCGCGGACGGTAACGCTATGTGGTCGGCGGGTGAGTATCCAGCCGGCAACGGCCTGCACCTTTTCCTGCCTGTCCGACAGGCCGACAACGTCGGTGTAAAACGCCAGGGCGTGCGGATAGAGGAACTGGAACATGAAGTCGCGGACGCGGGCCGCAACCTCTTCGGGCACCTGCGACGCCGGCCGCTCGCCGCTCGACTCGATGCAGTGCCAGATGAGGCATAGTCGCGCGAATAGGCCAGGGTACTTGCCGATGTGCGCGGCCAGCTTGACGTTCACGGTTTCCCATGACTTCGCCAGGTCGTGGATGCGTCGGGCCGTTTCCTGCCACACCGCTTGCGCGGCCAGCGAGAAGCGCAACGGCACCTCAACCATCCCGCCGCGCATCGGCTTGCGCAGGCGGGTCAGTCGTTCGATCAGCGCGCCGTAAGTGGCCGCGACATCGGGCTGCGGTACATCCTTCCCAAGGCGGCCCGCTCGAAGGCAGACGGGCAGGAGTCGCTGCAGCAGACCGTCGTCATGACTATCAAGGGCAATCGCGCGGATAGGCTCCGGCTGAATGCCGCCGATCAGCGACGCGGACAGGTTCGGGACCAATGACGCGCCGCGGCCGACTCGCGTTACGCTGTATGGACCGCCGTTAAATGCCTGAAGCCAGAAGGCGCGGTCCTTCATGGCGCCCCGGCCGCTGCCGCTGTAGCGGTCCATACTGCCGAACCAGCCCGACAATTCGTCTTGCACGAGCAGGATTCCGTCCGGCGAGTCCTTAAGCACCTCTTGCGCCGCCTCAATTGTCACGTCATCGAGGATCAATCGCTCGTGTACCGGCGACTTGGCGGCTTTCCGTTGATCCTTGTCGAGTGCTTCATACTGCGCTTTCGCCTCGTGGTAGGCGCGGAGCATTTCGGTGTCGATTCGACGCAATGGTCGTACGGCCGCGGAAAGCATCGGCGACTTCATTGTCGACGGCAGGCCGACTAGGCCGACCCACAGCCGGCCGGATTCGAGCCAGCTTCGATCGTGTTCCTTCGGCTGGATTGCGATGGCGTCGGGTATCGCGGCGCCACATACCGCCAGCGCGGCCATTGCCAGCCCGGCCGGGTCCGCGCCCATGGTATCGGCGAGGATTGTCGCGAAGTCCGCGATGACATCGGGCAGCACGTCCGGCGGGAGTGGCGGGTGCGCCGCGGTCTCCCAAACGTCGACAGGCTCTGTGGCCTCAGGAGAGGGCCTCCGCGGGCGCGAAGGTTCGTTGTCGTTCATCGCCTCACGCGGTGCCTGCAGCGCACGCGGGGCGTCGGATGGTTGCAGCCAATCCATGTTTACGGTTGCGTAGCGATCGTCATCGAACCGCACTACGCGGGTGACGCTGCCGACTACGTTCTCAATTATACCGAGCCCATACTTGCTCGGGTGCAGGACTCGCGCACCGACCGGGAACCGAACATTCGAATCGGGCGTCTCAGGCTGCGCGTGCGTCATCGGCGACATGGCCCTTTTTCTGGAGTTCCGCGAATGCGGCTTCGGCCAGCTTCGGCGCGAAATCGCCAGAGAAGCGCGCGAACTTGACGCCGTTCTTCGACGGGCCGAACACAAAGCGCTTGCCCTCAGGAGAGATGGCCAGACGGAGGCATTGAAGCGTCAGACCCTCGGCGACCTCGACGTCGAACTCGCCGACGTCGCGTATGCGCCCGCCGCCCGTGTGTGTAACGGGGCGAATGAATGTGATTTTCAAGAGGATTGTCCCGGTGAAGGGGAGGGGTTTAACCGCGTTCGCCGCGGTCGTTTTTGGTAGCCGCCAAGGCGCGGGGCAGGTCTACGACCTCGCGGTCGCGGCCTCGATCTCAGCAATCTTGGCATCGATCGCAGAGCGTCGAGCCGCGACGCTACCGCCCAATTTGAAGGTCGGAATGACGTTGTCGTAGATCAGTCGATCGGTACGCCGCGATGTGGCGCCGAGGTGCGCCGCAATAGCCTTCCGGCCGATCAAAAGATCGCCGGCTACAGTTTCGGATAGCATTTCTGGAGTCCAGAAAGGGGCAGGGCGGGGTTTGCGGGTTAACCGCTAATTGCCGGTATTGTTGAGGCTACCGGTATACTGCATATATAAGCGTTTTCGCACGAAATGTCAAGATTTCGGCCGCCCGCTTACCGCTAGTCACCGCGTCTTACCCCGCTCCGGGCAGGGTAGTTGTCGGGGTATTTCGTTGCGCCAGACATCCGCCACAGCAGGTGATTTCAAGCACTTCGACGTGATGTTGTGACAGACACTCCCTCCGCCAGGAAGCCGCTTATGCTTTCGCCGCGATCGGAGCAGTCGCGGTGAGCGGCGACGGCAGCTTGCGATCGAACAGGTCGATATGCACCAAGCCGAAGAGCAGGTGCCATCTGACGTGCCGGATGTAGGGCGTTAAGCCTGATCGTGCTGCGCCCTGTCGCGAGACGAGATTGGTTTCGCCGATAAACGCGATGACCTCGGTGGCGTCGCCGCGCGCCATCTCGATCGCGGCCAGCGAGGCCGGCGTGGAGATACGCTTTCCACGATAGCCAGGCGCGACATAGACGTTTTCGGTCGCGATCTGGTGCGGTCTCAGCCGGGGCGTTCCTTCGAGCTGCGCGACGCCGTTGCTGTTCGCGTGATCGATGATCCACATCATGAAGCATGGCTGCCCGTTGCGCAGGTCGACCGCGACCCAGCCGCCGACAGGCACACGGCGGGCGAAACTTCGCCGCGTCTCGATCTCGTTGCGCTCGGCTTCGTCGAGCCCCGACGTGTCGGGTGGAAGTAGCGTTTCGAGATCGGCGTCCCGCAGAGGGCGCACGGAGATCGGGATGTCCGCAGGCGGTATCGGCACGTCGCGCAACTGGCGCTTGTGCCCTATGTGAATCGACCGCGAGATCAGCCCGAACGACAGCCTATGTCGCAGTCGGCGCGAGAGCGACGACCACAGCGGAGAAGGCAAGGTTTCGCGGGCGATCGCGGAGCTGTTGTCCATCGCCGGACCGTCGCATCGGCGTGTTAAGGAGTGGCTAAATCAGCCCCGCAGCCTGCCACAAATCAGCCCGCTTCACGCCTTATTGTCTTAACAAGCCGCTAAGATATTCCTGCGCATGAATTCATTTCGGGGAGCAGGGGATGCTCTCCGACTGGTGTTCCGCAGGCAGCGGTGCGTCTATGAGGGTACGTGGGGACAAGGTGGCAATGGCGAAACGCGCGCGGCTTCCGATTGCCCGATCTTCCGCGATAGTCGCAACCTTCGCTCTGGCTCTAGCCGGATGCACTTCGGCGCCAACCCCCACGACGTCTAAGGCTGGCCGCAGCAAGGAATACTTTGCCGAGAGCGAATATGGCGTGAAGGCGAGCCCGCGCGTTTCAAACCTGCGCACGCGCCTGCCGCGCGGCGGCGGCCGCGACATGGTCGGCAAGCCCTATAAGGTCAAGGGCAAGTGGTACAAGCCGAAGGAGGAGCCGGGCTATACGAAGGTCGGCGCCGCGTCCTGGTATGGCGACGCGTTCCATGGCCGGTTGACGGCCAACGGCGAAATCTACGACATGACGCATCTGACCGCAGCGCATCCGACAATGCCACTGCCGTCCTATGCCCGCGTCACGAACACCAAGAACGGCGCGTCGATCGTCGTGCGCGTCAACGACCGCGGACCTTACGCCCACGGTCGCGTGATCGACCTCTCGAAACGCGCCGCCGAACTCCTCGACTATCAGCATGCCGGCGTCGCCAAGGTGAAGGTCGAGTATGTCGGTCGCGCGCCGCTGCACGGTCGCGACGACAACTATCTCCTTGCATCCTATCGTCCGGGCAAGAGCGGGCTGCCAGGCAAACTCCCGCGGGTCGATGACGGTCTGCCGGCCGGCGTCATGATCGCGATGGCAGGGGATACGCCGACGCGACGCCAGCAGGAGCCCATTTTCGCCAAGCAGCAGCCAACCCCCCAGGTGGCCGCTCCACTGCCGGTGCCGGTCGCAGCCCCGGTGGCGCTCGCAGGGGTGGCGGGCCTGGCAGCCGTCACGGGCGGGGTCACCAAAGCTCCTTTGCCGTCGCCGTTTTCGGTCGGAGAAGCGCCGGCCACGGGCGTCATCCTCGCTTCCGATCCGATCCTGCCGCAATTCGGGCCGGCGGTTCCCGAACGGCCCTATGACGGCTTCGGCGCACCACCTGCCGGCACCCTCGGCACGATCAAGGTCGCAGCAATGTCGTATGCCGACCATCGGGTCGCGGGTGCCGCCGCGGCGCTGGACAAGGTTGTCACCGGTTTCGCCGCCGATGATGTCCGGGCGTCGTGGAGGCGCATGCACGGTTTCAACGCTCCGCTGCCAGCAGGTGGCGGAGAGTTCGTCGCTGCCGGTTCGTTCGTCGTGCGCGCCGAGGCAGAGGCGCTGTCGCGGCGCCTGGCATTCCTCGGAAGCACCTCTGTGGTGGCGGATGGGGACGCCTACTCGGTCGAGCTGCGCGCCAACGGTTCGCAACCGGCGGACATGTTGGCCGAGCTTGCAAGACAGAGCGGTGCGCCGGACGCGTTCCTCGTTCGCGACTGAGTGATCGGCCGGCGAGTTGCGTACTCGCCTCCGCGATTGCTACCTTGTCGGCCAAGCTCCGGCCTCAAAGGCAAATTGATGTTTTCTGTCAGATCGTTGCGCCACGCTCTTCGCGTAGCGACCCTGCTTCTTGCAGTCACTTCGGGCGCAGTCGCGCAGGAATTCACCACGAAAGCCGGGCAGGCCTTCCTCGTTGAGGCCGAGACGGGAACAGTTCTTTTCTCCAAGGACCCGGACAAGCTGATCCCGCCTGCATCGCTCGCCAAGATGATGACCATGGAGGTCGTGTTCGACGCGATCCGCAGAGGCGAAGTCACACTCGATACGACCTATAAGGTGAGCGAGCACGCGTGGCGAAAGGGTGGGGCGCCATCGGGCACTTCGACCATGTTCGCCGCCCTCAATTCGACGATCCGACTTGAGGACCTGATCCAGGGCGTCATCGTCCAGTCGGCCAACGACGGCTGCATCATCATCGCCGAAGGCATGGAGGGATCGGAAGCCAAGTTCGCCGAACGCATGAACAAGCGGGCGCGCGAGATCGGCTTGACGAGATCCATATTCAAGAACCCGCATGGGCTGCCTGAAGAGGGTCAGCTGGTGACGATGCGCGAACTCGCGATGCTGGGCGAGCATCTGTGGCGCACCTATCCAGAGTTCTACAAATTCTACAGTCAGCGCGAATTCACCTGGAACGGGATACTGCAACGCAACCGCAATCCGTTGCTCGCCATGAACATCGGCGCGGATGGGCTCAAAAC
Organism: Pseudomonadota bacterium; assembly: GCA_023457435.1. Taxonomy (GTDB): domain Bacteria; phylum Pseudomonadota; class Alphaproteobacteria; order Rhizobiales; family Rhizobiaceae; genus RCIO01. The sequence goes on along the minus strand of JAEWLS010000045.1, from coordinate 176,733 downwards.
CGGCTTCACCGATGCATCCGGCTACGCCATCGTGGGCTCTGTGGCCCGCGATGACCGGCGGCTATTCGCGGCCATGAGCGGCATGGCGACCGACGCAGAGCGCGCCGACGAGGCCAAGAAGCTTCTGGAATGGGGAATGCGCGCATTCCAGAAGAAAGACATCTTCACGGGCGGTGAGGTCGTCGGCGAGGCCAAGGTGTTCGGCGGCGCCAAGAGCGGGGTACAGCTGAAGGCACAGGGGCCGATTGCAGTGATGGTGCCGGTCGAGAACAAGGATCGCCTGGTTGCGCGCATCGTGTACCAAGGCCCGGTGGTCGCTCCCATCGAGGACGGGCAGCGTGTAGGGGCGCTCAAGGTCTGGAACGGCGATCATGTCGTCCAGGAGACCCCGCTTTTCGCGGCCGAAGCCGTCGGGCTCGGCAGCCTGTCGTCAAGGGCGCTCGGTGCCGTCGAGGAACTGCTTGTCGGCTGGATGCGCTGAAGCTCTTGGATGCGCGGCGCGCGCACCGTAGATAGGCGCGGTAGCCGAGGTGAGTGGTGGCGCGGGGACTTTTCATAACTTTTGAAGGCGGTGAGGGCGGCGGCAAGTCGACACAGGCTCGCCGACTGGCAGAGACACTGCGCGCCGAAGGTCGAGATGTCATCGTTACGAGAGAACCGGGCGGGTCGCCTGGTGCCGAAGCCGTGCGTCACGTCTTGCTCTCCGGAGCTGCGGAATCAATGGGCCCGCGCATGGAGGCAGTGCTCTTCGCCGCCGCGCGATCCGACCATGTCGAGCAGGTGATCCGTCCGGCGGTTGAAGCCGGCAAGATCGTCTTGTGCGACCGCTTCATGGATTCGTCGCGCGTCTATCAGGGCGTGACCGGCAACCTCGATCCAAAATTCATGGGTGCGCTGGAGCGCGTCACCGTCAACGGGATGATTCCCGACCTGACGATCATTCTCGACGTCGATCCCAGCGCAGGGCTGGCGCGCGCCTCCAGCCGCCGAAGCGAAGGCGAGGGGGCCGATCGCTTCGAGAAGGAGCAGGTCGCCGTCCATCGCCGACGGCGCGAAGCGTTCCTGGCAATCGCCAAGGCCGAGCCGGTGCGGTGCGTCGTGATCGATGCCGGGCGACCGGAGGACGAAGTTGCTGCAAGCGTGATCGGCGCAGTCCGTACCGTGCTTCCGGCTCAATCGGTTCCGGCGTGAGCTTCGTCAGGACAGCGCCGGAGCAGCACGACTCGCTCGATGGCGTGCCCGAGCCGTCCGAGCACACGCTGCTGGTCGGACACGAGGATATCGCCTTGCGTCTGTCGGAGGCGTTCCGCGCCGGGCGCCTGCATCATGCGCTGATGTTCACAGGACCCTCTGGCATCGGAAAGGCAACGCTGGCTTTCCGGCTGGCTCATCATCTCCTGTCACATCCGGATCACGCGACCGCGCCGACCGTGCTGCGGCTACCCGATCCGGCGTCGCAGACCTTTCGCCTGATCGCCCAGGACGCGCATCCATCGCTTCTTCATCTTACCCGGCCGTGGGACGAGAAGACAAAGAAATTCAAGACCGTCCTTGCGGTCGACGAAGTCCGTCGCGTCTCGAAGCTCCTTTCCCGCACCGCCCATGACGGGGGCTGGCGGGTGGTCATCGTCGACCCGGCCGACGACCTGAATACCGCGGCCGCGAATGCGCTCCTGAAGAGTCTGGAGGAGCCGCCGCCGCGCACGGTCTTCGTACTCGTCGCGCATCAGCCGGGCCGGCTGTTGCCGACCATCCGATCGCGCTGCCAGGTGCATCGGCTCGCCGCGCTCGGCGACGGAGAAGTGGCGCAGGTCATTGCCAGCCTTGGCCTGTCGTTGCCGCAAGAACACCGGACGACCCTCCTTACAAGGGCGGGCGGCAGCGTGCGGGACGCGATCATGCTGACCGAGTATGGCGGGCTTGAAATCGGTGCAGCGATCGACGAGCTGCTTGCAGGGGAGAAGTTCCTGCTTCCCGCCGCCGCGCGCATCGCCGACGCCGTCGCGGGCCGCGACCGCGCGCAGCAATTCGATCAGTTCAATGCCCATCTGAGCGGCGCGCTCGCCGGCGCCTCGGTGCGCCGCGCCGAGCAGGGCGAGGCAATAGCGGCGGAGCGGCTGGCAGAGGCGTGGTCGGAATTCGGGCGGGTCAACCGCGACACGGAAACCTACAATCTCGACAAGCGCCAGTACGTGCTTTCGGCGTTGATGCGGGCTCATCAGGCCTTGCGGACTGCCTGATCGATTCCAGCATTGGCCATCGTAGCCACGATGCGCTATCTGACCCGCTTTCCGAGACAGAGCGATCATGGCCGCCGACAAATTCTACATCACAACGCCGATCTTCTATCCGAACGGCAAGCCGCATATCGGCCACGCCTACACGGTGATCGCGACCGACGCCCTGGCGCGATTCCAGCGCCATGATGGCAAGGATGTGTTCTTCCTGACCGGTACGGACGAGCATGGTCTGAAAATGCAGCAAACGGCCGAGAAGGAGGGGGTGACGCCTCTGGCGCTTGCGGATCGCAACTCGGCTGTTTTCCGTAGCATGATCGAGGCGGTCGGCGCTTCCAACGACCAGTTTATCCGCACCACCGAAGACCGGCACAAGCGTGCCAGCCAGGCGATCTGGAAGCGGATGGCCGAGAACGGCGACATCTTCCTCGACCGCTACTCTGGCTGGTACTCGGTGCGCCAGGAAGCCTATTTCGACGAGAGCGAGACAACCGTAGGCGACGACGGCGTGCGGCGCGAGCCGCTCGGTTCGCCGGTCGAGTGGAACGAGGAAGAGACCTATTTCTTCCGCCTCTCCGCCTATCAGGACCGCCTTCTGGAGCTCTACGAGAAGCAACCCGACTTCGTCGGCCCGTCGGAGCGGCGCAACGAGGTCATCAGCTTCGTGAAATCCGGCCTGCGCGACCTGTCGATCTCGCGCTCCACCTTCAACTGGGGCGTGCCAGTGCCGGGCGACGAGAAGCATGTGATGTATGTGTGGGTGGACGCCCTCACCAATTACATCACCGCCGCCGGCTATCCGGATACGTTGGCCGATTCCTGGAATTGGTGGCCGGCGACGCACATTATCGGCAAGGATATCGTGCGCTTTCACGCGGTCTACTGGCCCGCCTTCCTGATGTCGGCCGGCATTCCGCTGCCTAAGCGCGTCTATGCGCATGGCTTCCTGTTCAATCGCGGGGAGAAGATGTCGAAGTCGGTCGGAAACGTGGTCGATCCGTTCTCGATGATCGAGCACTACGGCCTCGACCCGGTGCGCTACTTCTTCCTGCGCGAGGTGCCCTTCGGCCAGGACGGCAGCTACAGTCACGAAGCGATCGTCAACCGCACCAATGCCGATCTCGCCAACGACCTGGGAAATCTTGCACAGCGCTCGCTGTCGATGATCGCTAAAAACCTCGGCGGCAAGGTGCCGACGCCCGGCGTGCTGGGCGAGGCCGACAAGGCCCTGCTGGCGCAGGCCGACGCGGCGCTGGTCTCTGCGCGCGAGGCGATGGCCGGCCAGGCAATCCACACCGCATTGGCGGGGATTTTCGCGGTCGTCGCGGAAGCAAATCGCTATTTCGCCGGCGAGGCTCCGTGGACGCTGCGCAAGACCGACCCGTCCCGCTTCGAGACGGTGCTTTGGACGACGGTCGAGGCGGTGCGGCGCATCGCCATCATGGTGCAGCCGTTCATCCCCGGCTCGGCAGCGAAGCTGCTCGACCTGCTGGCTGTTCCCGCAGAAAAACGACAGTTCGCGCATGTGGGCGATGCGCATTCGCTGAAAGCCGGAGCGCAGCTGCCCGAGCCGCAGGGCGTCTTCCCCCGCTATGTCGAGAAGGAAGACGAGAAGGCGTGATGCTGATCGACAGCCACTGCCATCTGGACTTCCCTGACTTCTCCGACGGGCGCGACCTGGTCATCGCCCGGGCCAAGGCGGCCGGTGTGGGGCGCATGGTGACGATCTCGACGCGGGTGCGCCGCTTCGACCAGGTCCGCGCCATCGCCGAGACGCATGACGAGGTGTGGTGTTCGGTAGGGACCCATCCTCATAACGCAGCCGAGGAACTCGACGTCACGGCTGCCGAACTCGTCGCACTTTCGCGGCATCCGCGCTGCGTCGCCATCGGTGAAGCAGGGCTCGACTATTTCTACGACAAGTCTCCGCGCGAGGCGCAGGCGAGGGGCCTACGGACCCATATCGCAGCTTCGCGCGAGACCGGCCTGCCGCTGGTCATCCATTCGCGCGACGCCGACGCCGACATGGCGTCGATCCTGGAAGAAGAAACGGGGAAGGGCGCCTTCCCCTTCGTCTTGCACTGCTTCTCGTCGGGCGCAGGGGTCGCCCAGATCGGTGTTCAGCTCGGCGGATACGTCTCTTTCTCCGGCATCCTGACCTTCAAGAAGTCCGACGAGCTTCGCGCCATCGCCCGCAATGTTCCGCGTGACCGGCTGCTGGTCGAGACCGACGCTCCGTACCTCGCGCCCCAGCCGTTCCGCGGCAAGCGCAACGAGCCGGCCTATGTCGCGCACACGGCCACGGTACTCGCCGACACGATCGGCGTATCGCGCGAGGAAGTCGCCGAGATCACCACGTGCAACGCGCTGCGTCTGTTCACGAAAATGCCGGCGCTCGCCGCATGAGGGACACGCTTCGGTTCACCCTGCTCGGGTGCGGCTCGTCGCCCGGCGTGCCTCGCATCAACGGCGATTGGGGAGCCTGCGACCCGTCCAATCCGAAGAACCGGCGCACCCGCGCCGCCGCCATGTTCGAACGCATCGGTCCCGGCGGAATCACACGCGTCGCCATCGACACCGGGCCGGATTTTCGCACGCAGATGATTTCGGCGGGCGCCAGCCATCTCGACGCGGTGGTGTTCACACACGCCCATGCCGACCACATCCACGGCATCGACGACCTGCGCACCTATTTCCTGATGCAGCGCCGCCGCATCGACATCTATGCCGACGTGAAAACGCTCGAGCGCATGCGCGAGGGCTTCGACTATTGCTTCCGGACCCCACCTGGGAGCTCGTACCCGCCGATCGTCGAGCCGTACGAGATCGAGGCGTTCAAACCGTTTGCAATCGAAGGGAAGGGGGGTGCCCTCACCTTCGAGCCGCTGTTGCAGCGGCACGGCGACATCGTCTCTCTCGGCTTTCGCGTCGGCGGGATCGCCTATTGCTCCGACGTCAGCGGATTTCCGACAGAGACTGCGGCAAGGCTCAAGAACGTCGATCTCCTGATCATCGACGCGCTCCAGTACAATACCCACCCCTCGCATTTCTCGCTGCAGCAGGCGCTCAACCAAATTGCCGAGCTGCAGCCAGCGCGCGCCGTCCTGACGCACATGCACACGCCGCTCGACTACGACACCGTGACACGAGAGACGCCGGACAACGTCGAGCCCGGTTACGATGGCTTCGTTTTTGAAACGCCAATCTGAGGCACAGCGATGGCCGGAAGCGTCGAGCGTGTAGCCCGTGCCGCCGAGCGCGCCGGGCTGACCATCGAGGTGAAGCGCATGGGCGCTTCTACAAGGACGGCGGAGGAAGCAGCGCGTGAGTGCGGCTGCGGCGTCGACCAGATCGTCAAATCGCTGATATTCGAAGGCCGCATCGACAAGCGGCTCTACCTGTTCCTCGTGTCCGGTAGCCGCCGGCTCGACCTGGAACGCGCGGCGGCGGTCGCAGGTCAGCCACTGGACCGTGCAGATCCGCGACGCATCCGCGACGAAACCGGGTTCGCCATAGGCGGCGTTTCACCCATCGGCTACGACCTTCCGCTGCCTGCCTTCGCCGACCGTACATTGCTCGGGTTCGACGTCGTATGGGCTGCTGCAGGCGCGCATGATGCCGTGTTCGCGGCTGAGCCTGGCGCATTGATCGCCGCAGCCGGGGCGGCCATCGCGGACATCGCGAGCGAATAGCTTTCGCTCAACATCGCGCGCTAACGTATTGAGAAGGAAGGTATTTCGGCTGCCAGCGTCGCTATTTCCGTGTGGGCGCGAGTTCCATAATATATCTTATGCGACTTATCGGTATGCGCGCTTCCGCTTGTGATTTATCGGCATCGGACTAGCCTGCTGAACATGATCCGAAGCCCCATCTTCCTGGTCCTGCTGCCCCTTTTTGTGACGACATCGACGCTGCGCGCCGACGACGGCGCGATCAACAGCTGCGAGCTTGGAGCCTGGTCCATCGATACCGATCCTGCCGGGACGAACGTTCGTGCAGGCCCGGGAACCAATCACGGGATCATCGGGCGGCTGCCGCCGCAGCTCAAGACCGAGGGTTACGCGTTCGGCGCGGAGATCTCGATCACGGGTTCGGCAGACGGCTGGCTGCGGATCGACAAGGGCGTCATGGAGGATTACGTGGCCGGCACGACCACCGTCGCCTTTGATGGCGAAGGCTGGGTCTCTGCTCGGCTATTCACCTTCTCGGTCGAAGGCAACTTTCTGCGCAGCGCGCCGTCCAGCGATGCTGCTCCGGTCGTAGATCTCTACTCAGGCGGCGGGAGCGACTTTTTCGCTACGGAAAGAATACTGTCCTGCCAAGGCCGCTGGGCCGAGGTCGAAGGCAGCTTCCAGAATCAGCGCTATCGCGGTTGGACCGACGACACATGCTCCAACCAGGTGACGACCTGCCCCTGACTATTTGCCTGTGGCCTTGGCGTAGCCGTCCGCCTTGAAGCCGAACAGCAGATCATCGCCCGTGTCGAGGACGGGCCGCTTGATGAGGTTGGTGTTCTCCAGGATCATCGCGCGTGCCTTCGCCTCATCGATGCCGGTCTTGCGCTCCTCCGGCAGTTCCTTGAAGGCGGTGGAGTTGCGGTTGAAGACGGTCTCCCACCCTGCCCGCGCGAACCAACCGTCGAGCACCTTCGGATCGAGCGGATTCTTGCGGTAGTCGAAAAAGCCATGCTGGACGCCGTGCGCGTCGAGCCACTTGCGAGCGTTGCGAACCATATCGCAGCTTGCGAAGCCGTAGAGTGTGGTTGTCATCTCAGTCGCGCTCCCGCCGCTTCAGAAGGTAAGTGTCCATGATCCAGCCGTGCTGCGCGCGCGCCGCGTCGCGCCTTTCGGCGATGGTGTCCGCCACCTCGCCCAGCCGGCCGGCGACGAGCATCTCGTCGGGCGTGCCGAGGTACGCGCCCCATAGGATCTCAAGCTCCGGATCGGCGTCGCGAAAGGCTTTCTGGCCGTCGAGCATGACCACCGTCGAGTCGGCCTTCGCCATGTCTTCGGCAAGCCGCCTGCCAGTGGTGATCGTCACCGGCTGTCCGATGGCGTTCAGCGTTGCCGCGTGCGCGGCCGTCAGTGCCTGGATCGCGGTGATGCCGGGGACAACCTCCAATTCCGGGTCGACCTGACCGCGGGCGCGCACCCGCTCGAGAATGCGGAGGGTGCTGTCATAGAGCGACGGGTCGCCCCAGACCAGAAAGCCTCCCGTTTCGCCGCCGGCCAGCTCATCCGTCAGCAGCCGTTCGAACACGTAGGTCAGGCGATCGTGCCAGTCGTCAACGGCGCCACCGTAGTCGTCGCCCGCCGCGCGACGGCTTGGCACGGCATAGCCGACCCGCCTCGCCCCGCCGCGTATGTGCCGGTCGCAGATCAGGTGGCGCTGGTCTGCGAGCGTCTTCCTTTCCGAGCCCTTGTCCGGAATGAAAACGGCGTCGAGACGATTCAACGCCTCGACGCCTTGCAATGTCAGATGGTTCGGATTGCCCGCGCCGATGCCGATGACCAGCACCTTACGCTTCATGGCGGGCGAGCCCTTATTCCTCGGTGTCGCCTTCTGCCTTGGCCTTCTTTTTCGGCGCGGCCTTCTTCTTGGCCGGCTTGGCCTCGTCGGTCGCCGTCTCCTCGCCGTCTTCGGCGAGCAGCTCATCGCGGCCGACCGGCTTGTCGGTTACGTCGATCTGCGCCATCAGGTGATCGATCACCTTCTCCTCATAGAGAGGCGCGCGAATGCTCGCCAAAGCAGACGGGTTCTCGCGATAGAAGTTGAAGGCTTCCTGCTGCTGGCTCGCCGGGAAGCGGCGGATCTGCTCGTAGAGCCCCCGCTGCAGCTCATCGTCTGAAACCTGCACCCCGGCCTTCTCGCCGATTTCGGCGAGCACCAGTCCGAGGCGCACGCGGCGCTCGGCAAGACGCTGGTACTCCGCCTTAGCCTCTTCCTCGGTGGTGTCTTCGTCGGCAAACGTCTTGCCGGCCTGCTGCAGGTCGCGGTTGACCTGGCCCCAGATGTTCTCGAACTCGGTCTCGACCAGCTTCGATGGCGCGTCGAACTTGTACTGCTCGTCCAGCGCGTCGAGGATCTGGCGCTTGACCTTCTGGCGGGTGACCGCGCCGTACTGGCTCTCGATCTGGCTCTTCACGACCTCGCGCAGCTTCTCGGCGGACTCCATGCCGAGCGTCTTCGCGACATCGTCGTTGACGACAAGCTCGCCCGGCTTCTGCACCTGCTTGACCTTGATGTCGAACGTGGCCATGCGGCCGGCAAGGTGCTGGGCGGGATACTGCTCGGGGAACGTGACCTCTATCGTCTTCTCGTCGCCTTCCTTGAAGCCGATGAGCTGCTCTTCGAAGCCGGGGATGAACTGGTTGGAGCCGATCACCAGGTCGGCGTCTTCCGCCGCACCGCCCTCGAAGGGCTCGCCGTCGAGCTTGCCGAGATAGTCGATGGTGACCTTGTCGCCCTGCTCCGCCTTGCCCTTCTTGGGCTCGTAGGTGCGGGCGGAGTCGGCGACCACAGCCACCTGCTTCTCGACCTCTTCGGCGGGCACGTCATAGACCGGCCGGGTGACCTTGATGCCGGAATAGTCCTTGAGTTCGATCGCGGGAATGACCTCGTAGGACATCGAGAACTCGAAATCGGCGCCGCCGGCGAGGATCTTCTCGGCTTCCTTCTCGTCCTCGGTCATCTTGACCTCGGGCTGCATCGCGGCCTTCTCGCCGCGGTCCGACAGCACCGTCCTGGTCGACTCGTTGAGGATCTCGTTGACGACCTCGGCCATGAACGACTTGCCGTAGATCTTGCGCAGGTGGTTGACCGGCACCTTGCCCGGGCGGAAGCCGCGGATCTGCGCGCGATCCTTGGCGTCATCCAGACGCTTCATCAGCCGCGCTTCCATATCGTCCTTCGGGACGGTGATCTTGATCTCGCGCTTGAGGCCGGTGTTGAGCGTTTCCGTGACCTGCATCGTCAAACCTTCGTTTTCCTGACCGCCGCGAGGATCGCGGCGGGTGAGCGTCCATACTGCCGGGAATGAGTGCCGGGAGCGATTCTGGTGCGGGTGGAGGGACTTGAACCCCCACGGCTTGCGCCACAGGAACCTAAATCCTGCGTGTCTACCAGTTCCACCACACCCGCCTGACGAACCGCAAGGCCCGTCGAAGCGCGGCGTTCTATATCATCAGCCCCCGAGGGTTCAAAGGGAATTTGCCCGGTGCGCCGCGCTTATTTCGTCGCCGCGACTCAGTAGAGGGGCTCGGCGTAGATCATCTTGTCGCCGTCGTAGAAGGCCTTGATCTGGGGCGCGCCGTCGCTCGCCACGGCGACCTTCATGCGGAACGGGCGGACCCCGATGCCCTCTTCGATCGCAAGCCCCTCGCCTTCCGGCAGATAGAATCGCTCGATGCCGTAGGTAACGCCGAGGTCCGAGTCCTGCGGCGGAATCCAGTCCACCACGCCGCGGATGTCGACTTCATCGGGAGCCGCGCCCGGCGCTGGCACGTCGAAATTCGCCGAGACCGGCTGCCAGATTCCGTCCGCCGCCGGCTTCAGCCGGACGAAGATGGTGTGAAAGCTCGAGTTGGCGTCCTTCTTCGGCCCCGTGACCAGCGCCTGAGGAAAGCGCGAGACGTTGTAGTTGACGATGACATAGTCCCCGCGCAGCAGATCGCGCGGATCCACCGGCTCCACTTGAAGCGTCACCTCGCGGCCGCTGCGCAGGATCGCGGCGCGACCCCAGATCATCGAGCCGAGCACCGCGATCTGCGCCAGGGCGACGACGACCGCTGCGGCCCAGAGGTAACGTGAGTGCATCGCAATCATGCGGCAGCCCCCTGCCCGGCCGCCGCGCTCGGCGGAGGAGCCGCGAGGCGCTTTTCGACGCGGCTGATGAACCAGGCCAGCAGGCCGACCACCAGCCCCGCAGTCAGGAAGAAGCCGGCCGTACCGATCATCGACACGAGCAGCACGACGTACACGTAAATCAGCTCGAAGCTGAACGCGGCGTAGGCAAGCCAGCGGAGCATGCGGCTCTCACGTCCGCCGATCACCAGGGCGCCGACGACGCCGGCGAAAATGACGATGGCAATGAAGATGAACTGCGGCGAGTCCTGGTACTCGAACTGGATCGGCGACATCCCCGCATTGAAGCCGAGCAGCGCCTGCACAGGCACCCCGCCCTCGCCCAATTTGGCGAAACGCTCAACTTCATCGCCCATGAAGGCCCACGCAGCGAAGAGCAGGATCGACAGCACGGTCACCGTCGTTGGTGCCAGCAGCGTCTGGCTGGCCAGGTAGTGAAGCCCGGCGTAGAGCATCAGCGAAAGCAGGATCAGGTGACGCGCCGCGACGCTCTCGGTCCAAAGCGAGATTGCCCAGATGACGGCGACGATCGCCAGGAAAAGAGTCGGCGGATAGCCTAGCCAGGTAGCCTCCGACGTAATGAACATCATCCACCCGCCGGCAAGCAGCACCGAGCCAGCGGTAAGCGGCCCTGAGCGAAGCACGAGGGCTGCCAAAGCAGTGCCGGCGCACCAGGTCAGGATCGCCTGCGTCTCGTCGCCCGAGACATGGTACATCTGCGCGACGAGGGCTATTCCCGCTCCGAACGAAATCGCAGCCAGAAGCCACAACGCCTCCCCGAAGCCGATATTGCCGCGCGCCTTGAGCATTGCGCCGCCAACATAGCCGCCAAGGATCAGCAGGAAAATCATGACAACGCGCGCGATGCGCGGGAAGGCTTCCCAGTTCGCGGCTATGATGAGCAGAATCGCGGCACCGATCAGGGCCGCGGCGAGCACCGAGAGGATCTGGCCGAAGCTGACCCCTCCGCGTGGAAAGGTTTCGGCGTCCCGGCGCAGGACATTGGCAGTCGCACCGTCGACAAACCCCGAGGCTTCCCAGCGGGCGATGTCCTTCTTCAGCGTGGCGACATATCCGGCCATGTTCGAGCCCCGTCCCGCCTCCTCATAGCGCTTCGGAGAGCTTCCGCCTAGCCGCCTTCATTTCGTTAAAGTTCGGTTACCGCAACCCGGCAAATCCCGTGTTTTTTGCATTGCACAAAACGCAATGGTGCTATGCAACATGCGCGCTTCCGCCAGCCAGGGACACTGACTATGTAGGGGTCACAAACACGCAGACGATTGAAGACGAAAGACGTGAACGAGATGAACCTGATCCGCAATTACCGCAACTGGCGCCGCTACCGCGAGACCGTGAGCGAGCTGAACCGCCTGTCCAACCGCGAACTCTCCGACCTGGGCATCGCCCGCGGCGACATTCACTTCGTCGCCCGCAAGTCGGTCTAACGAATTCAGAGATTTCGTCGAAGCCTACCTCCTCCCAGGTGACGGCGAATAGGACCGGCTCTTTCTCCTCCTCCCGAGAAGCCGGTCGCCCAAACGACACCCGCCGGATCTCCTCCCCCGGCGGGTGTTGTTTTTTTTGGCGTTGGTCACGCGCAGAAACGAAAAAGGGCGCGCCGCGCTCCTGTCTTTTCCGAGCTTGGATTGTGTCTAGCGTTCGCCCCAGACGCCGCGGCTTCGCCAGTATGCGAGCTCCATGACGTCGGGCAGTCCACCGGCCGGTTCGTACCAGCTATCGACGGCCCACTTCTTGCCGGCCTGGTCCTTCACGACGGCCGTCCAGTGAGGATAGCGACCGTCTATGAGGGCTCCGCGGGTCACGCTGTCCTGCACGGTGTGGTATGACATCAGGCCGCGTGAGGCGAGATAAAGCATGACGTGCCGCGTGTTGGTCGACTCGTCGATGCAGTCCATCTGACCCTTGTCGTTGGTCGCAAGCACCGGCGATTTCGCCTGGTCGCGCGCACCGATCGCTGCGGCCGACAGCTCTTCGACATAGGCCACCGCCTTGCGGATCGCCTCGCGCTCGGCTTCGGGCGACGCCTTCCCCTCCTCCATGATGGCGGCCAGCCGATCGGCAGCCGTCTGTGTGATCGGATAGCGCTTCTCGATGCGACAGCCATAGCCGTAGCAGGCAACGAACTTCGTCTGGATCGGCCCCGAGTAGCCGTGATCCGAAACCGCGCCAGTGGCGCACCCGCCCAGCGAGGTGCCCGCGAGTGCAAGCAATGCTACGCCGAAGCGGCGGAAGTGTGCGACGAACATGGCGCGACGCTAGCCACTGACCTTACGGCGCACAATTGCATTTGGGCAACACTGCTGGACGCCGTAAGGCGCATGGCGCATCGCCGGGCGGTTGATTTGAGCAGGTCGCGAGCCTATTCCCCCTGCATGAGCACTAGACCAATCCATGTCATCGGTGGCGGCCTCGCCGGTTCTGAAGCTGCGTGGCAGATAGCCAACGCCGGCGTACCGGTGATTTTGCATGAAATGCGGCCGGTCCGCGGTACCGATGCACACAAGACCGACAGCCTTGCCGAGCTCGTGTGCTCCAATTCCTTCCGCTCCGACGACGCGGAGAACAACGCGGTTGGCCTGCTTCATGCAGAACTGCGGCTGGCGAACTCGATCGTCATGGCGTCGGGAGACGCCAACCAGGTTCCGGCCGGCGGAGCTCTCGCTGTCGACCGCGAGGGCTTCTCGGCAGCCGTGACGCGGAAGATCGAGTCGCATCCGCTCATTTCCATCGCGCGCGAGGAGGTCACCGGGCTGCCCCCGGCAGACTGGGACCAGGCGATCATCGCCACCGGCCCGCTGACGGCACCGTCGCTGGCCGAAGCCATCCGCGCCGCAACTGGCGCAGACGCGCTCGCATTCTTCGACGCAATCGCGCCGATCGTGCATTTCGACAGTATCGACCTCGACAAGGCCTGGTTTCAGTCGCGCTACGACAAAGCGGGACCCGGCGGCACCGGCAAGGACTACCTGAACTGCCCCATGGACAAGGAGCAGTACGAGGCCTTCGTCGCGGCGCTGATCGCCGGCGCCAAGACCGAGTTCAAGGAATGGGAGGGCACGCCCTATTTCGATGGATGCCTGCCGATCGAGGTCATGGCGGAGCGCGGTGTCGAGACCTTGCGCCATGGGCCGATGAAGCCGATCGGCCTGACGAACGCCCATAACCCGACGGTCAAGGCGTATGCCGTCGTCCAGCTGCGGATGGATAATGCGCTGGGCACGCTCTACAACATGGTCGGCTTCCAGACGAAGCTGAAGCACGGCGAGCAGACGCGTATTTTCCGGATGATCCCGGGACTCGAGAACGCCGAGTTCGCCCGACTCGGCGGACTGCACCGCAACACCTACATCAATTCGCCGACACTGCTCGACGGGTCGCTCCAATTGAAAGGACGGCCCGGCCTGCGTTTCGCCGGACAGATCACCGGATGCGAGGGTTATGTCGAAAGCGCCGCCATCGGCCTGCTCGCCGGACGTTTCGCCGCCGCCGAGCGCCTCGGCCAGGCCCCTGCCCTGCCGCCAGCGACGACGGCCTTCGGCGCGCTCCTCAACCACATCACCGGCGGGCACGTCGTCTCCGACGACGAGCCAGGCAAGCGCTCGTTCCAGCCTATGAACGTCAATTTCGGGCTGTTCCCGCCCGTCGAGGCGCCGAAGTTCGAGGGCCGGCGCGTGCGCGGCAAGGACAAGACGATAGCCAAGCGTCAGGCGATCACCGCTCGTGCGCTGGCCGACTGCCGCGCCTGGCTCGGCCTCCCGGCGCCCGCAATCGCCGCCGAATAGTCACCAGCGGCCGCGGGCTGCCGCGAACATCCGCCACTGGATTCGCAGGGGCGACACGGCCGGCCGCTCGTCGAGTGCACGGCGGCCGAGCCTCTCCGCGGCAGCAAAGGTCGGCGCAGCGGTCGCGACCGGCAGGAACGCAGGCCGGAGCGACGCGGGCAGCGCGGCTGCAAGCCCCCTGAACGCCCTGAGATGTTCGGCGCCCAGCGCGCCCATCGCGGCGACGCCCCTTTCCGCACCCGTTTCACCGGCCAGGAAGCCTGCCGCATCCAGCCCCGCCGCAGCGAGGATGTCGCCGGGAACGAGGCATTGCTGACGGTGCCGCTGAGCCGGCAGATCGCGCAGTATCTCGGCGATGCCGAGCGCGCATCCGGCGTGCCCCGCGGCGTCGGCAACGCCCGGGGCGGCGACCGGATCGAGGACCAGCGCCGCGAGCTGGATCAGCGCCGAGCGGGTCTCGCCCAGATATCCTTCAAGCGTGCCTCGATCGGGCATCGGATCCTGATACAGATCGAAAATGCGCGCATCGAGCAGCGACTGGAACGACGCCGCCGGCAGCGCATGCCGCTGCTTTGCCGCGATGAGTTCGTCCGCCACCGGATTCCCGGTCGGCTCTGCGGCGGCGATGGCGTCGTTCCACCATTGCAGCCGAATCTCGCCTGCGGCCGGCTCCCGGATCCGGTCGCGCACCGCAGCGATCTCGGCATTGAAGGCGTAGAGGGCGAGAAGCGCGCGCCGCGACGTCTCCGGTGCGTAGAGTGCGGAAAGGTACCGCGCCGGATCGGCCTCGCGCACCAGCCCGGCGACGTGGGCCGCCGTATCCATCAATCGACCGCGACGAGCGCCGCACCGACCGCGCGATCCTCGGCCAGAAGCACGTTGTAGGTGCGCACTGCGGCGCCGGTCGACATCGGATCCGCGGAGATGCCGGCTTCGCGCAGCGCCGCGCGAAGGCCGGGGCCAAGCGGCCGCAGGTCGCGGCCGGTGCCGACGAGAAGAATCTGGATACCCGACGTCTCGGCGATCACCTTGACGAAGTCGGCTTGCGTCAGCTGCAACGGATCGGCCGGATCCCAACCGTGGATGCCGGACGGCAGGCACAGGATCGAGCCGCGATGCGACATGTCGGCGAAGCGAAAGCCGCCATTGCCGTACGCGTCAATCGGCGCACGTCCCGGGAAGTGCGCCTTTCTGATCTCGAGGCCGGCTGCCATGCGCCGCCGATCAGGCCCGCGACGGCGCTGCCGGCACGTCCTTGGCCGAACTCTTGGCCTTCTCGGCCTCGAACGTGTCCGGCCGCAGGCGGAAGAGAATGAGCAGCGGCGCGGCCACGAAGAGCGACGAGTACGTGCCGATCAGGATACCGAACAGCATCGCCACCGTGAACGAGGAGATGACCTCGCCGCCGAACAGGTACAGCACGACCAGTGCCGCGAGCGTCGTCAGACCGGTGAGGATCGTGCGCGAGAGCGTCTGGTTGAGCGACATGTCGATCAGCTCAAAAATGCTCATCTTCTTGTATTTTCGAAGGTTCTCGCGCATTCGGTCGTAGACGACGACCGTGTCGTTGATCGAGTAGCCGACGATCGTGAGCACTGCCGCGATGCTCGTCAGGTTGAACTCCAGGCCGGTCAGCACGTACAGGCCCATCATCATGATGACGTCGTGCAGCGTCGAGATGATCGCGCCCACGGCGAACTGCCATTCGAAGCGGAACCAGATGTAGACCATCATCGCCAGCATGGCGGCGGTAATGCCGATGATGCCGTTGCGCGCGAGCTCCGCAGACACGGTGGGTCCGACGACTTCGGTGCGCCGGAACTCGTAGTCGGCTTCGAGCTCGCCCCGGACAAGGTTGACCACCGACTGCTCAGCGCTGTCGCCGCCCTGCTGCGAGCCGATACGGATCATCAATTCGCGGTCGCCGAACTCCTGCACCTGGATCTCGCCGAGGTTCAGCTGCTCCAGTCGCGCGCGAACGTCGCCCGCATCGGCATCGGAACCCTTCGCCTGCACCTCGATCAGCGAGCCGCCGCGGAAGTCGATGCCGAGGTTCATCGGCACGACCAGGAACAGGACCACGGTGGCCACGGAGGCCAGCGCCGAGAAAGCGAATGCGATCTTGCGGAACGACATGAAGGAAATCTTCGTGTCGAACGGGATGTAGTTCACCAGCCCGCGCGGCATCTCGGTCGGGCGGGAGCGGCGCAGCCAGATAGCTATCATCCAGCGCGTGAACGTGAAGGCCGTGAACACGGTCGTGACCAGGCCGATCGCCAGCGTCACGGCAAAGCCGCGCACCGGACCGGAGCCCAGATAGAACAGGATCACAGCGGCAATGAGGGTCGTCAGGTTGGCGTCGACGATGGTCGAGGTGGCCTGCCTGAAGCCCGAATCGAGCGACTGCACGATCGAGCGCCCCTGCCGCCGCTCTTCGCGCACGCGCTCATAGATGATGACGTTCGAGTCGACCGCCATACCGATCGTCAGCACGATGCCGGCGATGCCGGGCAAGGTCAGCGTCGCGCCAAGGAGCGACAGGATCGCAACCATCATCGCCACGTTGGCGGAGATGCCGATCGCGGCAATGGCGCCGAGGGTGCCATATGCCGAGAGCAGGAACACGAGAACGATCAGGCACGCCAGGATCGAGGCGATCTTACCGGCCTCGATCGAATCGGCACCAAGGCTTGGGCCGACCGTGCGTTCTTCGACGATCGTCAGGTCGGCCGGCAGCGCACCGGCGCGCAGCAGGACGGCGAGATCGTTGGCACTCTGAACGGTGAAGTTGCCCGAAATCTGGCCCGAACCGCCAAGGATCGGCTCATTGATACGCGGCGCCGAGATCACCTCGTCGTCGAGAATGATCGCGAAAAGGCGGCCGACGTTCTGCTGCGTCGCCTGGCCGAAACGCGTCGCGCCCTGATTGTCGAAGCGGAACGAGACGACTGGCTCGTTGGTGCGCTGGTCGAAGCTCGTCTGCGCGTCGACGAGATTCTCGCCGGAAACGATGACCCGGTTCTCGATGAGGTAGGGAACCGGCGGATCGTCGGTCGAGTACATGATCGCCGTGCCGGCCGGCGGGCGGTTGGCGATCGCCTCCTGCACCGGCATCGACTGGTCGACCATCTGGAAGGTCAGCTTCGCCGTCTGGCCGAGAATGTCCTTCAGACGCTGCGGGTCCTGAAGGCCGGGCACCTGGACAACGATGCGGTCGGACCCCTGGCGCTGGATGATCGGCTCGGTGGTGCCGAGTTCGTTGACGCGGCGCGAGACGACTTCGATCGACTGCGTCAGTGCCGAATTCGTGCGGTAGGTGATGCCCTCGGGCGTCAGCTGGTAGCGGAACAGGCCGGGCTCAGGCTCGCTGAACGACAGTTCGACGACCGAGCCGCTGCCAAATACGCCGGAGGAGACGGGCTGCACGAGCGGCGCGAGCGCGGTGCGCGCAGCTTCGACCTGCGCGGCGTCGCGGATTCGCACCTGCACGGTCTGGCCGCTGCCGGTCAGTCCGGTATAGCCTACGCGCGCATCGCGCAGCATCGTGCGGATGTCGTCGCGGACGACCTCGAGCCTGTCGTCGATCAAATCCTGCTGATCGACCTGGAGCAGGATATGCGAGCCGCCCTGGAGGTCGAGACCGAGCGTCATCTGACGCTTCGGCAACCAGTCAGGCAGACGGTCGAGCGTGGCGGTCGAGAACAGGTTCGGTGCCGCGAGCAACAGGCCGAGCAGCACTGCCGCCCAGATCGAGATCGTCTTCCACCGCGAGAAATAAAGCATGTAAGCAGTCCGATCGTGCCCGGCAGCGTCGCGAAGCCCGTCGGGCTCCGCTCATAATGGGGCTATTTCTTGGCGTTCTGATTCGCGACCGGCTCGCCCTTGACGCGTACGTCGGCGATCGTTGCGCGCAGCGCCGTAACCTTCATGCCGCCGAGATCGATTTCGAGCTCGTTGTCGTCCATCACCTTGGTCACCTTGCCGATGAGACCGCCGCCAGTCACCACCGTATCGCCGCGCCGAACGGCCGCCAGCATCTCGCTGCGCTTCTTCATCTGCGTCCGCTGCGGACGGATGATCAGGAAATACATGACCACGAAGATCAGTACGAAGGGCAGGATGCTGACCAGAATATCGGGTGCGCCGCCTGCGCCCGTCTGGGCGAATGCCGGTGTAACGAGCATGCATATCTCCTGAAAGGAAAGGCGCGGTAGCCGCTAGTGCACGACCGGCCGCGAAATCGGCGCGAATATAGACATTGGCGCGACCATTGCAACCGAAGCGCCGGCGCGCTTTGCCGCGGCACGGCGCGCGTGTTATGCCGCCCGCCCTTCCCCTAGACGCCATGCGAGGGACCGCGTGAACGAGCGCACCGAAACCGACATCGCTGCCAGGCTGGACCGCATCATCGCGGCGCTGGAAAGGCTCGGCCCGCAGCCGGAACCGGCGATCGACCTCGATGCGGCCGAGTGTTTTGTGTGGGCGCCGGAGCGGCGTGTTCTCGAGCCGGTCCGAAAGGTCAATCGCGTCGATATCGGGCTGATCCGCGGCGTCGACCGGGTGCGCAACATCCTGGTCGAGAACACGCAGCGCTTCGCTGACGGGCTGCCAGCCAACAACGTGCTTTTGTGGGGCGCGCGAGGCATGGGCAAGTCATCGCTGGTCAAGGCGGCTCATGCGCTCGTCGCGGCCGGTTCTGCCGCCTCGCTGAAGCTGGTCGAGATCCACCGCGAGGACATCGACAGCCTGCCTGCGCTGCTGACGATCCTGAAGTCCACGCCGCACCGCTTCATCCTGTTCTGCGACGACCTGTCGTTCGACCACGACGACACGTCCTACAAATCGCTTAAGGCCGCGCTCGAGGGCGGCGTCGAGGGTCGGCCGGACAATGTGGTGTTCTACGCGACGTCCAACCGCCGCCATCTGCTACCGCGCGACATGATTGAGAACGAGCGCTCGACCGCCATCAATCCGTCCGAAGCGGTCGAAGAGAAAGTTTCGCTGTCGGATCGTTTCGGCCTGTGGCTGGGCTTTCACAAGTGCTCGCAGGACGAGTATCTCGAGATGATCGACGGCTATGTTCGCCACTACGGGCTCGACTACGAGCCCACGGCGCTGCGTGCCGAGGCGCTGGAATGGGCGACAACCCGCGGCAGCCGCTCGGGCCGCGTCGCGTGGCAGTTCGTGCAGGACCTCGCGGGCCGGCTCGGGAAGAGACTCTAGCGCGCAAAAAAGAACCCGCCCTTTCGGGCGGGAATTGGCGGCCCCGACTGGAGGTCCAGAGGCCGTGTTCCTTGTTCTTCCGGCTATTCGAGGAAGCCGGCCGGGTCGACCGGCGTCGAATCCTTGCGCACTTCGAAATGAAGTTTCGGCGAGCCGGCGTTGCCGCTGACGCCGGAGCGCGCGAGTTCCTGTCCCCGCCGTACCGTTTCGCCGCGCGAGACCTTGATCTCGCTGGCGTGGCCATAGACCGTGACGAGACCGTTCTCGTGGCGCACCAGGACCGTATTGCCGAAGTCCTTCAGTCCGTCGCCGGCGTAGATCACGACGCCGTTCTCGGCCGCCTTCACCGAGGTACCCTCCGGCACGGCGATGTCGATGCCGTCATTCCTCTTCGGGCCGCGGGTGCTGCCGAAGTCGGAAACGACCTTGCCGACGACCGGCCAGCGCATGCGGCCGACGCCAGTGGACGCCGGTGCCGCCGCCTCCTGGCGCGAGGCTTCCTCGACGGCGACTTCCTTCTTCGGCGGCGTGTAGCCCGCGACAGGTGCGTCCTTCTTGACCGAACCGGTCGTGATCGGGTCGACGCCTGCCGGCAAGCTCGCGACCTTGTTCGGCGCCGGTGCAGTGCCGGCACCGGGTACGACAAGGCGCTGGCCAACACGGATCACGCCGCTTTCCATGCCGTTTGCCTGCTTGAGCGCTGCGGCCGTGACGCCGAGCTTCTTGGCGATGGCATTGATCGTGTCGCCCGATTTGACCGTGTAGACCGACCCTGTAGACGGCGCGTTGCCGGCTGCGGGCTGCTTCTCGGTCGTGCGGTTCTGCTGGGGCAGGACGGCGACGCGTTCGTTCGGAGCCTTGGTCGGAGTCGGCGCTTTCGCCGGCGCCGGCTGCTGGGGCGCGGATGCCTGTTTCTGCGGTTCGGCGGGAGCCCCGAAAGCCGGGATGAGAACGGACTGCCCGGCCGCAAGCGTGGCGTTCGCGGCGATGCCGTTGGCCTTGGCGATCCGGTCGGCCGGTACGCCATAGCGGTCGGACAGCTTCTTGACCGTGTCGCCGGCTCGGGCGGTGACCTGCGTGCCGCCGCCGACTGCAACCGGCGTCGGCGCGACGGGGGCGATTGAGCCGGTCTGGGTCTGGTCGAGGTTGGCTGGCGCCAGCGAAGCGCTGCTCTGCGGGAACGGCTGCGCGGTCGGCTCCGGCATTGGCGCGCGCGCCACCGCCCCGGAGGATTGGCCGGGGAATGGCTGGGCGGGCTGGCTGGAAACCGGGAAAGGCTGCGCTGCGGCTGGCGCGGCCGACTGCGGCATGAGGTTACGGCCACCGCCATTGCCGCCCGCGCCGATGTCGGCATTCGGGACCGGCGCACGGAACGCGCGCTGCCAGAAGCGCTGCTTCTGCGGCGCCGCGGGCTCGACGGCGCCGCGATTGATCGAGCCGGTGTAGGTGCCATCGACGTTTGCCGGAGCCAGCGCGCTTCCGCCGGGATAGGCCTGCTGTGTTGGCGCCGGTCGCTGCGGCGCGGACGATGCCGTCGGCATGCCGTCCGTGAAGCGCATCGCGCCCGAAGAACACCCCGAAGCCGCCCCGACGACGAGAAGGACGGCCGCACCACGTCTCAGGTTTCGCGCATTGCGCGACACGACCCGGAACACCATGACTCTACCCGCACCCGTAACTGAACACGGGGCTATTACACCGCGTTAATGTTACTGGCCGGTTAAGCCCAACTGCTCTGCGGCCCAGATAGCGCGAAAAGTTCCCGCAGCGTCACAGGTAGGCGGCGACGCCCTGCGCCAGCGGCTGCAGGCGGATCTCGCCTATATCCTCGCGGTCGAAGCGACTCCCGAGCTTGGTCAGGCGAGCCAGCTTCTGCGGGCCGTCACCAGGACCGATGGCGCAGACCATGATGCCGTTCGAGGCCAGCTGCTCAACGAAATGACGCGGCAGCCCCTCAAACGCCGCCCAGACGACGATTCGGTCGAACGGCCCGTCTCCCGCCGCACCGGCCGTCCCGTCCGCCTGTCTGAGGATCGCGTTACCTATGCCGAGGTGGGCGAGACGTTGCCCGGCATCGCGAGACAGCGTCTTGTAGCGTTCGATCGAAAGCACCCTGCCCGTCCCGACCATACGTGCCATGACTGCCGTGGCGAAGCCGCTCCCGGTACCGATCTCGAGCACCCTGCAGCCTTCCTGCAGCGACAGGGCGGAGAGGATCGTCGCCTGGCGGTCGATGCCTTCGATAGCCTCGCCGCATGCGATGGGCAGCATGCGGTCGAGCCAGACCGCGTCGTGCCACTGCGGCGGAACGAAGCTGCGGCGCGGCACCGACTCGATGGCGCTTACCAGCCCCGGATCGGCCAGGTTTCGCGCGCGCATGCGCAGCAGGAATGCGGCGAAGCCCTCGCGGTCGTCGCCGCCGCCTGTCATGCGAGCGCCTTCCTGAGCCGGTCCTTCATCTCGAAGGCAGTCAGGTCGAGGTGCAACGGGGTCACCGAGATGCGGTTCTCGCGGATCGCCGAGAAGTCGGTTCCCGCCACGGAGTCGGTCTGCTCGCGGCCGAACATCAGCCAGAAGTACGGAAAGCCGCGGCCGTCGCGCCGCTCCTCGATCGCCAGGTTGTGCATCAGCTTGCCCTGGCTGGTCACCTCGATGCCGTCGACCTCGTTAACCTTGCAACGCGGGAAGTTGACGTTGATCAGGATGCCTGGCGGCAGTTCGGTGTCGATGAGGCGTCGGAGAAGCGCCGGCCCGTGCGCCTCGGCCACATCCCATGGCATGATCCGCACGCCGTCCTGCATGACATAGGCTTGGCTCAGCGCGATCGAGCGGATGCCGAGGAGAGTGCCTTCCATCGCGCCGGCGACAGTGCCTGAGTAGGTAACGTCGTCGGCGACGTTGGAGCCGCCGTTGACGCCCGAAAGGATGATGTCCGGCTTCTCCGGCATCAGGCTGCGCACGCCCATGATCACGCAGTCGGTCGGCGTGCCGCGTAACGCGAAGTGCCGGTCGTCGATCTTGCGCAGCCGCAGCGGCTCCGACAGCGTCAGCGAGTGCGCCAGCCCGGATTGATCGGCTTCCGGCGCCACCACCCATATGTCGTCGCTGAGCTGCCTCGCGATGCGCTCGAGCACCGCCAGCCCTTCGGCATGGATCCCGTCGTCGTTGGTGAGCAGGATGCGCATCAGCCGATCTTTTCCAATCCGCCCATATAGGGGCGCAGCACGTCAGGCACGCCGATCGTGCCGTCGTCGTTCTGGTAGTTTTCCATCACCGCGATCAGGGCGCGGCCGACCGCGACGCCGGAGCCGTTCAGCGTGTGCACGAACTTCGTCTGCTTTTCGTCGGCCGCGCGATAGCGCGCATCCATGCGGCGCGCCTGAAAATCGCCGCACACGGAGCAGGACGAGATCTCGCGATAGGCGTTCTGTCCGGGCAGCCAGACCTCGACGTCGTAGGTCTTGCGCGCCCCGAACCCCATGTCGCCTGTGCAGAGCACCACCGTGCGAAACGGCAGCCCTAGGCGCTTAAGCACCTCCTCGGCGCATGCGGTCATGCGCTCGTGCTCGACGATCGATGTCTCCTGATCGGTGATCGACACCATCTCCACCTTGTAAAACTGGTGCTGGCGCAGCATGCCGCGCGTGTCGCGTCCTGCCGAGCCTGCTTCCGAGCGAAAGCACGGCGTCAGCGCCGTGAAACGCAGCGGCAGCCTTTCGCTGGCGGTGATCTCCTCCCGGACGAGGTTAGTCAGCGGAACCTCGGAGGTGGGGATCAACCCTAGCCTCGCCTCGCCATGCGGCGTGAAGAACAGGTCCTCCTCGAACTTGGGCAGCTGGTTGGTGCCGAAAAGGGCCTCGTCGCGAACCAGCAGAGGCGGGATCACCTCGGTGTATCCGTGCTCGCTGGTGTGCAGGTCGAGCATGAACTGGCCGAGGGCGCGCTCCAGGCGCGCCAGCTGTCCCTTCAGCACGGTAAATCGGGCGCCCGACAGTCTTGCTGCGCGCTCGAAATCCATGAGCCCGAGCGCCTCTCCGAGCTCGAAATGCTCTTTCGGGGCCGCGATGCGGCGCGGCTCGCCGAAGCGGCGCACCTCGACGTTGTCATGCTCGTCCTTGCCTAGTGGTACGTCGTCGAGCGGTATGTTGGGCAGAACCGCCAGCGCGTCGTTGAGCGCCGCGTTGAGTTCGCGCTCTCTCGCCTCGCCACTTTGGATGAAGGCCTTGATGTCGTTTACTTCGGCTTTGAGCGCCTCGGCCTTGTCGGCGTCACCGGAACGCATCGCGTTGCCGATCTCCTTTGACGCGGCGTTACGACGCTCCTGCTTCTGCTGCAGCTCGGTCATGTGGGCCCGGCGCGCCTCGTCGCGAGCCACGATGGCGTCGACAGTCGCCTGCGCCGAGGCCGCATAGGACGGGCGCTTTTTCAGCGCCGCAACGAGAGCGTTCGGGTTCTCGCGAATCCACTTGATGTCGAGCATGTCTGAGGTTCCCAGGCAGAGCCGGCAACGGGCCTAGACCGGCTGCGTCAGAGTCGCAAGCTTCAAGCTCTATTCGGCCGCTGCGGCTTCCGCCTCGCGGGCAGCCTCGTCCTCTGCACGACGCTTCTCGATGCGGCGCGCGAGCCAGATCGACACCTCATAAAGAAGGATCGTGGGCAGCGCGAGACCGATCTGGCTCACGGGGTCGGGCGGCGTCAGAACGGCCGCAACGACGAAGGCGATGACGATCGCCCATTTGCGCTTGTCGGCGAGGCTCTGTGCCGACAGCAAACCAACGCGCGCCATGAGAGATGTGACCACTGGCAGCTGAAACACGAGGCCGAAGGAGAAGATCAGCGTCATGATCAGCCCCAGATACTCGGAGACGCGCGGCAGTAGCGAGATCTGCACTTCCGTGTCCGGGCCGACCTGCTGCATCGACAGGAAGAACCACATCACCATGGGCGTGAAGAAGAAGTAGACCAGCGCCGCGCCGAGGAGGAACAGCAGCGGCGACGCGAACAGGAACGGCAGGAAGGCGTTGCGCTCGTTCCGGTAGAGGCCAGGCGCGATGAACTTGTAGATCTGCGTTGCGATCAGCGGAAAGGCGAGGACCATGCCACCGAAAGCGCCGAGCTTGATCTGCGTGAAGAAGAATTCCTGCGGCGCCGTGTAGATCAAATCCACTTTGTGTGGGTCTAGGCCAGCCCAGGCCGTGGCCCACTGAAACGGGATGACCAGCAGATTGAACAGGTGCTTGGCGAAGAAGAAGCAGACGAGAAAGGCGACGAAGAAGCCACCGACCGCCCAGATCAGCCGCGTGCGCAGCTCGATCAGATGCTCCATCAGCGGCGCGGCCGACTTCTCGAGTTCGGCCTCTTCATCGACCTTGGGGACGATCTTGCTCACGACTTCGCGCCCTTCGAAGGCTGACGACGCGTTCCCTCCGCCACTGCCTTTGCAGACGGCTTCGCTCTCGGCGCAGGCGGCTTGGCCGCACCGTTTGCCTTGGCCGCAGCGGCCTTGCGCGGGGCTGCGCGTCGCGGCTCCTTCGCGACCGCCTCGAACACCGGTGGCGTCGAGGGCAGCGGCTGCGCCAGCGGAACCGCGACCTCGGCCGCTGGCTTCGGGTCGTCCATCGGCTTCGCGGCGTCCTCGGCCCTCGCCGGTGTCGGATCGGCCATCGGCGTCAGAGCCGGCGTCGCCGCTGCGGCCGTCGCGGCAGTCGCGCTCTTTGCAGGATTGAGGGCGGAATCCAGACCGGCACGAACGTCGGCGGCCGCCTTCTGCATCGGGCTCATCGCCTGGCGGATCTCGTTCGCAGGGTTAAGCTTGCGGACGTCGTCTACGAGGCCTTTTACGTCGTCGAGTTCGGCTTCCTTCAAGGCTTCGTCGAACTGCTTGCGGAAGTCGCCTGCCATGGAGCGCAGCTTCTGCGTCGTTCTCCCGAAGGTGCGCAGCATCTTCGGCAGGTCTTTAGGACCGACGACCACGATCATGACGATCGCGATCACCAGCATCTCGGTCCAGCCGATCTCAAACATCTGTCAGGCTTCCGACTTCCGCGACGGCGCTTCGCCGCCGCTCCGCACTCAGGACTTTGCCTTGGCTTTCGGCGTAGCCTTCACAACCGGCTCGTCGGCACGGTGCTCGACGGTGCGGTTGGCTTCGGTCTCGGCCTCTTCCTCGCCCATCCCCTTGCGGAAATTGCGGATGCCCTTGGCCATGTCGCCCATCAGCTCGGGGATCTTGCCGCGGCCGAAAAGCAGTAGCACGACGACCAGCACGATGAGCCAGTGCCAGATTGAGAAGCTACCCATTGTCCATTCTCTTTCGCTTCGTGTCCCGTCGGGTCATTCCCTCGGGTGCTGATTTATGTGGTTTCGTCTTCGGTTTCAAACACAAGCACGTCGGTCTGCCGCACCGTAAGCCAAATATCGCGCGTTCCGGTGGGCAAAGCGCCGCAGCGTAGCCGCGCGCGTATGGGTGTTTCGTGACCCTGGACGGCGAACTCGATCAATTCGACGACACCAAGGAAGCGCCGCGACAGGATGCGCGCGGGCATATCGCCGGAGTTGGGGTCGAGGTCGAAACCGGAAAGCCGCACGGCAACCGACAACGGCGTTCCATCCTGGAAATCTGGGGCAGCGAACGTACCTACCGGAGTATCGACCGCTCTGTCGGCGGCACGTGCTTCGAAAACGTTGAGTTCCGAGAAGAACCCTGCGGAAAACAGGCTCTTGGGCTCGTTGTATATCTCCTCAGCGGTGCCGACCTGCACCAGCTTGCCGTCCTTCAGCAACGCGATGCGGTCGCCCATGCGCATCGCTTCCTCGGCGTCGTGCGTGACGACGACGGCCGTTGCTCGACTCTGCCGAAGAATATTGAGCGTTTCGGCGCGGACGCTGTCCTTCAGTCGTGAATCCAATCCCGAGAACGGTTCGTCCATGAGCATGACGGCAGGTCGCGGCGCCATGGCACGCGCCAGTGCGACACGCTGCTGCTCGCCGCCTGAGAGCACGTGCGGATAGGCGTCGGCGTAGCGCTCGAGGCCGACGCGGGAAAGCGCGTTCATCGCTTCACGCTTCGCCTCGTCGCGTGACATGGCGGTCAGGCCGAACCGCACGTTGTCGACAATGGTCATATGCGGAAATAGCGCGAAGTCCTGGAACATCAGCCCCACCGATCGCTGCTCCGCGGGTATGAAGGCGTCCGGACCCGCCACCTCGCGCTCGTTGATCAGCACCCTTCCCGCGGTTTGCGTTTCGATGCCCGCGGCTATGCGCAGCAAGGTCGTCTTGCCGGAGCCGGACGGACCGAGAAGGCACAATACCTCGCCGGGTTCTGCCGTGAGGCTGACGCCGCGCAGCGTCACCGCGTTCTCAGAGAAGCGATGATGGATATCTTCGAAGGTCAGCCGCGCAGCGAAGGTTACGCCGGCTGCGGTCCCCGCGGGGGCAAATCCGGTCTGGTCCTGTCGGAGCGGCAATGGCGACATCCCGCGGCGCGTGCGGTCCGCCCGCCGGCCTCAGTCGCGGTCAATCATCCTCGACCCTGGGTGTCAACAGGCCCAGCTCCTCGAGGTCGATGTCGGTGAGCTCGTCTTCGTCCTCCGCCAACGCGTCGCCATCGACCGGCGGCTGCGGAACCATGAAATTCGCAGGCATGCGCGGCGACAGCAGGCCGGCCCCCTTAAGCTCCTCCATGCCCGGCAGGTCCCGGAGTTCCTCCAGCCCGAAATGATCGAGGAAACCATCCGTGGTTCCGTAGGTCACCGGACGGCCCGGCGTACGCCGGCGGCCACGCATGCGCACCCAGCCCGATTCCAGCAGCGTGTCGAGCGTCCCCTTCGAGGTTTCGACGCCGCGGATCTCCTCGACCTCGGCGCGTGTGACCGGCTGGTGGTAGGCGATGATCGCCAGCACCTCGAGCGCGGCACGCGACAGCTTCTTCTGCTGCACGGCGTCGCGGCTCATCAGGAATGCCAGGTCGCCCGCGGTCCGGAACGCCCAGGCGTCGCCGACGCGCACGAGGTTTACCCCGCGATTTGCGTAGGCAGTGCGAAGTTCCCCCATCACCGTTGCGATGTCTACGCCTTCGGGCAGACGCGCGGCGATCTGCTTTTCGGTAACCGGCTCGGCCGAGGCGAATACCACCGCTTCGGCCATGCGCACCGCTTGCGACAACGCCAGCCGGGCCGCGGGGTTTTCGTCGAAGTCGTCGAACTCGTCGTCGTGACGGATCGCCAGGTTCGCACCCTCCGTCATGATACAGCCTCTGCAATCGGCTCGGGGCGGACGCGGCTGCGCATATAGAGCGGGGCGAAAGCCTCCATCTGCTTCACCTCGAGGTACCCTTCGCGCACGAGTTCGAGGGTGGCCGCGAACGAGCTTGCGATCGCCGTAGCGCGTTCGCCTGGCAGCGCGAGATAATCGAGCAGGAAGCGGTCGAGCGCGGTCCAGTCGCTGAACGAGCCGATCATGCGGGTCAGAATGTCGCGGGCCTCTTTGAGCGACCACACACCGCGTTTGGCGATGCGCACATTGGTGATTGCCTGGCGCTGGCGCAGCGACGCATAGGCGGTCAGCAGGTCGTACAGCGTCCCAGAGTATTCGTTGCGCTTCTCCACGATCACCAGCTCCGGCTCGCCGCGCGCGAACACGTCGCGTCCGAGCCGGTTGCGGTTGACCAGACGCGACGCTGCTTCGCGCATGGCCTCAAGCCGCTTCAGCCTGAACTGCAGCACCGCGGCCAGCTCTTCGCCGCTCTCTCCCTGGTCGCCGGGCTGCTTGGGAATCAGCAGTTTCGATTTCAGGAAGGCCAGCCAGGCCGCCATGACCAGATAATCGGCGGCCAGCTCGAGCCGGATCGAGCGCGCCTGCTCGACGAATTCGAGATACTGCTCGGCAAGTGCGAGCACCGAGATCCTCGCAAGGTCGACCTTCTGGTTCCGGGCGAGGTGCAAGAGCAGGTCAAGCGGCCCTTCGAAGCCGGCGACATCGACCACCAGCGCCGGATCGCCGGTCGCACGGTCGGCAGCATCCTCCCACAGCGCCTCCATGGGCACCGCGCGGGCAGGCTTCTGTTCCGAGGTCTCGCTCAACTCCGCTCCGTTCAGGCGACCGCCGTGCGGTCCATCAATGCTGCGAATTCGGCTCGCGTCGCGCCTTCGTCGGCGGTCTGCCGGCGCGATAGAAGCGCCAGTGCCGCATCGGCGCGCCGCAATGCCTCGCCGGCAAGGACCGGCGTGCGCCCGGCCACAGCGCTCATTTCGTCCATCTCGCCGTTGCAATGAAGCACGACATCGCATCCCGCGGCGAAAATAGCTGCGGTACGATCCGGGAAATCCCCAGAAAGTGCCTTCATCGAGACGTCGTCGCTCATCAGAAGGCCATCGAAGCCGATCTCGCCGCGCACGATCTCGTAGATCACCTTGCGCGAAGTCGTTGCCGGATACTGCGGATCGAGCGCTGTGTAGACGACGTGGGCGGTCATCGCCATCGGCATGTCGGACAGGGCTTTGAACGGCGCGAAGTCCCATTCTCGCAGTTCGTCGAGCGGGGTGTCGACCAGCGGCAGCGCCAGATGGCTGTCGGCCAAGGCGCGCCCGTGTCCAGGGATGTGCTTCACGACGGGCAGCACACCCCCTGCGAGAAGACCTTCAGCCGCGGCGCGCCCGAGTTCGGTGACCATCGCCGGCTGTTTGCCATATGCCCGGTTGCCGATGACGTCGTTTGCGCCCTCGATCGGCACGTCGAGAACCGGGAGGCAGTCCGCGGTGAAGCCGAGCGACGCAAGATCGAAAGCGTGCAGCCGGGACATCAGCCATGCCGCCCGCAGGCCCGCCTCGCGGTCGGAACGGTAAAGTGCGCCGAGCTGCGACGCCGGCGGATAATTCGGCGCAAGTGGCGGGCGCAGCCTTTGCACCCTTCCGCCCTCCTGGTCGATGAAGGCCGGCGCGTCCGGCCGCCCGACGGCGTCGCGAAGGGCCGCGATAAGGTCGCGAACCTGCTCGGCCTCCGCAATGTTGCGGGCAAACAGGATGAAGCCCCACGGCCGCTCTGCCGCGATGAAGCTCCGCTCCGCCTCGCTGAGAGACTGGCCGGCCACGCCAAGGATCATTGCTTTTGATTCGGTCATCCCGCGAATCTAGTCCGTTGCAGAGGTGAGTGGAAATTCCCGGCACCGAAAAGAAAAAGGCCGGCAGCGAGCCGGCCTTCTATCGATGGTCTGTCGGGACTATTTCGACACGAAGCAACTGCCGCCGGCGGCCTTGTAGCGCTCGCACAACGCGATCGCGTCGTTGCGCGTGTTCGACGGTATGCGGACCCGATAATAAGTGCCCTTCCCCGGGATGTCGGCCCGGACGATGTTAACGCCCTTGCCGCCGAGAACGCTGCCGTAACGGCGAGCGAGATCCTGATAGGTCGACTGCGCGCCTTCCGCGGTCGGCTGCGAGGCGATCTGCATCGACCAGTCGCCGGCGGCAGCCGCCGGCGCCGGAGCGGCTGGCTGTGTGCGGGCAGGTGCAGCGGCCTGAGCGACCTGCGTCTCGCGCTGGGCCTGCGGCTGCGCCGCGGGCTGCGGTGCCGGCTTAGGCGCCTCGGCCGCGCGCGGAGCTTCGGCTGGTTTGGGAGCAGGCGTAGACGCCTGTGGCGCGGCGGCTTGCGGGACAGCGGGACTGCTCGCGGTCGGCGCGGCCTGAGGCTCGGCAGCCGCACTCGTTTGCGGAGTGATGCGAACCGTCTCCACGGCGCGCGGCGCGGGCATCCCGCCGGGGCGTTCCGTCTGCGCGGCAGCCGTGGCGACCTCGCGAACCGCCTGAGCGGCCGGAGCCGCGACCTGAATGGCCGGACTCGCCGCATTGCGCGCAGGACCAAGAGCAGGTTCTGCAGGGACCGGAACCTCTTCGCGAGCGACGAGCGTGCCGTCCGGCTTCACGATCATGGTGCGGACACGACGCGGCTGTACGGCGAGCAGGTCCTGATCGACGCCTACGCCCGGTGTTTCCGGAGCGATCTCGACGCGCTCTTCCGACTTCGCCGCCGGTGCGGGCGCCGAGTCGAGTTCCGGGAGGTCTTCATCTACACCAGGCAGGCCGTTGCCTTCCTCGGCACGGGCGACAAGGTCGATCGGCTCCTCGGTCGTGGTGACGAGCTTCTCCTGCGTCGGCGCCTTGGCGCCTTCGTTGCCTGCCACGCGCTGATAGGCCTGGCTCTCCTGGTTCGGCACGGCGGTGCCGCCCGGATTCTCCGGCTTGACCTTGAGCGGCTCGCTGTCGGCGCGCACGAGGGTCGGAGTGCCGGCGGTGTTGCCGCCGCTACCAAACGAGAGCGCGAACGCCCCGACGCCACCGATTACCGCCACGCCGGCGACCAGGGCGGCGATGAGCATGCCGTTGCCGCGCCGCTGCGCTGGCGCTTGCGGCTCGGCATCAGCGTAGGGCTGGGGCTGGTATTCATCGGCCGCGACTTCGCCAGCGGCGATCGGCTGGTCGAAGTCCTGGTCGGTCGGGTACTGATAGTCGTGCGCCTCGCGAGTCAGGTCGTAGGCAAAATCGTCGTCAAAGGTCGAGCCGCCCTGGGCGGGTGCGGGGTGCACGGCCGACGCTGCGACCGGAGCCAGAGCTTCCTCGAGTTCGAGATCGGGATCGAAGTCCGGCACGGCCGGCTCCTCGGACTCGGCATACTGGACGTCCGGGATGTCGAGATCGTCCTGCGCCGGCACGGCGGCTTCGGCAACCTCGACCGTGCCGAAATCGTCGGCATCGTCGAAGGGTTGCGTCAGCTGCGGCTCCGGAGCACGGATGCGGCTCGTCGCGGCGAACGCAGGCGCGATTGGGGCAAGGCTCGCAAGCACCGAGAAGGGGTCGGCAGCGCGCGGCGCTTCATGAGCAACCGGTTCCGGTTCCTGTCCGACGGCCGGCTCCGCAAAATACTCCTCGGTCGCCTCGGGCTCGGAATTCAGCTCGCGCGTCCATGCATCCTCGTCGAACGGCTCCTCGGCCGCGGCGACGGAATCCACCGGAACCGGTGCATAGGCAGGCTCGCGATCTGCATAGCTCGCGGCCGCGGCGACTGGCAGGTTCGCAGGCGCGGTATACTCGTCGTCGGAAGCCAGGAGTTCTCCGAGCTCCTCCTCGAGGCTGCGCTCGCGCGGCGCGGCGGCGTAGAGCGGCTGCGGCTCATCGACGGGTTCCTCGATCGCAGGCATGTCGTCGGTGAGGTCGAGGTCGCCGAAGTCCATGTCGACATCGGCAAGCGCCTGCTCGGGGGCGAGCTGCGCAGGCTCTTCGGCAAAAACCGGCTCGCGCTCCCAGCTCTGCTCGGCAGGCGCTGCGGCCCACGCTGAAGGCCCAGCCTTGAATTCCGCCGAAATGGCGTCGGCAAACTCATCGGCGAGCAGGTCCTCGTCGCGACCCGCAAAGCTCTCGTCGGTAACGGGACGCTCGGCGTAGGAATGGCGCTCGTACGATTCATGGCGCTGGTCGTCACGCATCTCGACAGGCGCCTCGCCCATCAGTTCGCGCTCGAGGTCGAGGTCGAAATCGTCTTCAACCTGGTCTACCGCCGGCTGCGGCGCCTTGCCCATGATCCGTGAAAGCTCGGCGAAAGGGTCGCCGTTCGGATACCGCGGCTCAGCACTGCGGCTCGTGAGGTTTTCTGCCATGCCTATTCCCGCACTCGCACTCGAGGGACGTCGGCGACGTCGCGTTGCACCTGGGTCGGAATTTCCGGCCCGTACCAGCGCATTGTGGGCAAAAGGTGACAGTCTGTCTGACGGGGCCTAGCGCATCTCCTTGGGAGCATCCGCTCCCACGATCGCCAGGCCGGACGTCAGCACGTCCGAAACAGCCTGCACCAGCCCGAGTCTGGCATGGGTCAACTCTGGTTCCTTAACCTTAACAAAGCGTAAGTCCGGGACGTCGTTGCCGCGGTTCCACTGCCCGTGGAAGGCGCTCGCGAGCTCGTAGAGGTAGAACGCCAGCCGATGCGGCTCGTGTGCTGCCGCCGCCTGCTCGATCAGCCGGGGAAACTCGGCCAGCTTGCGTATGAGCGCCAGCTCTCCGTCATCCTGAAGAAGATGGACCCACTCCGTGAGCCTCCCGCGCTCGCCGTCTGTGCCCAGCTGCTCGCGCGCCTGCCTGAACACGGAGTGGGCGCGTGCCGATGCGTACTGGACGTAGAAGACCGGATTGTCCTTCGACTGCTCCGTCACCTTGGCGAAGTCGAAATCGAGCGGCGCATCGCTCTTGCGGTAGAGCATCATGAATCGGATCGCGTCTCGGCCGACCTCGTCGACGACTTCGCGCAGCGTGACGAAATCGCCCGAGCGCTTCGACATGCGTACGGGCTCGCCGTTTCTGAACAGCTTGACCAGCTGGCACAGCAGCACCGTGAGCTTCGCCTCGCCGCCGGTCATCGCCTTCGCCAGCGCTTCCATGCGCTTGACGTAGCCGCCATGGTCGGCTCCGAGGATGAAGATCATCTCCCGGAAGCCGCGGCGCCACTTGTCCTTGAGGTAGGCGACGTCGGCGGCGAAGTAGGTGTAGGAGCCGTCGGACTTGACGAGCGGCCGGTCTATGTCGTCGCCGACGTCGGTAGAGCGGAAAAGTGTCTGCTCGCGATCCTCCCAGTCCTCGGGCAGCTGTCCTTTCGGCGGCGGCAATTTACCGTGATAGATGAAGCCCTTGAGCGTCAAATCGTTGATTGCACTTCTGATCGCAGAAGCGTTCTCGGCATGCAGGGCGCGTTCGGAAAAGAACACCTCATGCCGTACGTTGAGCGCCGCGAGATCGTCGCGGATCATCGCCATCATGGCGTCGATGGTACGCGCCTTGACGATCGGCATCGCCTCGTCGTCGGCCATGTCGCGAAGCCGGATGCCGAATTCGTCGGCCAGCGCTTTGCCGACCGGCACGAGATAGTCGCCGGGATAGAGGCCGGCGGGAATCTCGCCAATCGCTTCACCCAGCGCCTCGCGATAGCGCAGCATAACCGAGCGTGCGAGAACGTCGATCTGCGAGCCCGCGTCGTTGATGTAGTACTCCTTTGTCACCTCCCACCCGGCGAACGCCATCAGGTTGGCGAGCGCGTCGCCGACGACCGCGCCGCGGCAGTGGCCGACATGCATCGGTCCTGTCGGGTTTGCCGACACGTACTCGACGTTGACCTTGGTGCCGCCACCGAGTGTCGAGCGGCCGAAGTCCGCGCCCATGTGGAGCACCGAACTTAGTACCCCATGCCAGAAACGCGGCGCCAGGCGCAGGTTGACGAAGCCTGGGCCCGCGACTTCCGCCGAGGCGACATCGCCGTCCAGGCGCAGCTGTTCTGCGAGACGTTCCGCAAGATTGCGCGGGTTCGAGCCGACGGGCTTGGCGAGAACCATCGCGGCGTTCGTCGCCATATCGCCGTGGCTCGGGTCGCGCGGCGGCTCGACCGTGATCCGCATCAAGTCCAGCGGACCCCCATCGAGTGCTTTGAGATCAAGCACTTCGATAGCTTTTTTTATCCGATTGTTGAAATCGGCGAAGATGTTCATGCGAATTCCTGAGGCTGGCGCTACCGCGGCGTCTCCCGCGGTATCGGCGCGCGGCACCTAGCCCAAATCCGGAGTATGGTCAAACCAGCGCCGGTGCTGCTTCAGCGCGTAGGTGTCGGTCATGCCAGCCATGAAATCCGCGACATGGCGCGCTCGAAC
Source organism: Pseudomonadota bacterium (assembly GCA_023457435.1). GTDB lineage: Bacteria > Pseudomonadota > Alphaproteobacteria > Rhizobiales > Rhizobiaceae > RCIO01. Next base: position 142,927 of record JAEWLS010000045.1, on the reverse strand, counting down.
AGCAGGTTCGGCCCTGCCGAGAAGCTCGCGCCAGCCTTCCGGCATCCTGCTCGGGTCATCCATGTAGACTCCGAAGAGATCGCGGACCACCGCGTCGGCTTTGGCACGCACCTCCATCACCTGCGGGTTGCGATAGAGGTTCCGGTATAGGAACGCCTTGAGTTGCTTCTCGTCCGCAGCCATGGCCGGAGAAAACGCGACGATCGGGAAACCGGCATCGCGGATCGTATCGACGTCCTGCGGCGCAAGGGCCGCCAGAAGGCTTCTGGAATGGGCGATGACATCCTCGACCATTGCGGTGATCTGCCGTCGGACGAGTTCGTGGACGGTCCTGACGTGGTCAAGGCCGGGGTATTTCTCCCTGACGGCCCGCAGGATGCGCGCTCCGATCGGCACCTCGTCAAGCATGTCCAGGGTGAGTAGTCCGGCGCGCAGGCCGTCGTCGATATCATGCGCGTCGTAGGCGATGTCGTCGGCAATGGCAGCGCATTGGGCCTCGATCCCGGCATGCCGCCACAGCTCCAGATCGTGTAGTTCATTGTACATCACAACGGTTCGGGGGAGCGTCCCTTTCAGCCCCCGCCCCTCACGGTCGGTCAACGGGCCATTATGCTTGACCAGGCCCTCGAGCGTCTCCCAGCTAAGATTCAAGCCGTCAAACTCGGCATAACGACGTTCAAGGCGTGTCACGACACGCAGCGCCTGGGCGTTGTGGTCGAATCCGCCATACTCGGCCATGCAGGCATCGAGTACGTCCTCGCCTGTGTGGCCGAACGGCGTGTGTCCGAAATCGTGGACGAGAGCGACGGCTTCGGCGAGGTCTTCGTCTCCGGACAGAGCACGTGCCAGGGCACGGGCGATCTGCGCCACCTCGATCGAGTGTGTGAGCCGCGTTCTGTAGTGGTCGCCTTCGTGGGCGATGAAGACTTGCGTCTTGTGCTTCAGCCGTCGGAAAGCAGTGGAGTGGATGATACGATCGCGGTCACGCTGGAACGGCGTTCGCGTCGGGCTTTCGGGCTCGGCGTAAAAGCGGCCGCGGGTCTTCGCGGGGTCGGTAGCGTAGGCAGCGCGCGGGCGGTATCCGAAACCGATGCCAGTAAGCTCGCCGTGCTGGTCCATCCCGCCTTACGGTCCCGCCCCGCCGGTTGACTTGGCTTTTTGCGCTTCATACCTATGGTGCAACTGCGAAGGCAAGGTGAAGCCATGGGCGCGGACGCCAAGACCTCGATGAAATCGGTAGAACTGAGCGACGCTGCGGCAAAGCGCATCTCGGCCATCGTTGCCAGGGAGCCGGGCGCCAACGCGCTGCGCGTTTCGGTCGAAGGCGGCGGCTGCTCCGGTTTTTCCTACAAGTTCGATCTGACGGGCGAGCGAAACGACGACGACGTCGCCATCGAGAAGAACGGTGCCATGGTCCTGATCGACGATCTGTCCCTCGTGTACATGGGCGGCTCCGTGATCGACTTCGTCGAAGATTTGATGGGGCAGTCGTTCCAGATCAGGAACCCAAACGCGGTCGCCTCGTGCGGATGCGGCACAAGCTTCTCGATCTGACGGCACCGCAGTGAAGATCGCCACCTGGAATATCAACGGCGTGCGTGCACGCATCGAGAATTTGGTGGCCTGGCTGAAGGAGAGCCAGCCCGACATCGTCTGCCTTCAGGAGATCAAGACGGTGGACGAAGCGTTTCCGCGCGCCGAGATCGAGGCGCTCGGCTACAACGTCGAGACTCACGGGCAAAAAGGCTTCAACGGCGTTGCCCTGTTGTCGAAGCTGCCGTTCGACGAGGTCAACCGCCGGCTTGCCGGCGACGATTCCGACGAACATTCCCGCTTCATCGAGGGCGTTTTCTCAGTCCAGGACCCGAAGGCAGGCCGCAAGGCGCTCCGTGTCGTCTCGCTCTATCTGCCGAACGGCAATCCGATCGGCACCGAAAAGTTCACTTACAAGCTCGCCTGGATGGCCCGGCTCGAACGCTGGGCGCAAGAGCGCCTGACCCTGGAAGAGCCGCTGGTGCTCGCCGGCGACTACAACGTGATCCCGACGCCGATCGACGCGCGCTATCCCGAGAATTGGACCAGCGACGCACTGTTCCAGCCGGAGAGCCGCGCAGCGCATCGGCGCCTGCGGGCGCTCGGCTTCACCGATGCGCACCGCGCGGTCGACGACTCGCCCGGCATCTACACCTTCTGGGACTATCAGGCCGGCGCCTGGCAGAAGAACAACGGCATTCGCATCGACCATTTGATGCTGTCGCCGGAGGCGGCCAACCGCCTGACCGCCGCGACCGTGGAGAAGCACGTGCGTGCGTGGGAGAAGCCGTCGGACCACGTCCCGGCCATCGCCCACCTCGCCTTCACCGCCTAGGTGTCGCTGCGGCCCTAGTGGCCGACCTTGGCGAGCATGTCGGCGGCGAGCGCAACTGCGGTACGCCGGTCAGCCTCGTTGGCGTAGGCGAAAGCCTCTTCCTGCTTGTCGCGGATCCATGCAGCGTCTGCAGCCGGCGCGCGCTCTAGCGCCACCGTCATCCAGGCTAGGCCAGGCACGTGCTTACCGCTGCGGAAAAGCATTTCGCCGAGCGTCGCCTGCGCCGGGGCGTGGCCCTTTTCGGCGGCAAGCTGGAACCAGCGGCCGGCCTGCTGCGTGCTCTTCTTCACGCCTTCGCCGGCAAGGAACATCAGGCCAACCTCGTACTGCGCCTCCGGATTGCGGTAGGTCGCCGCGGCGCGCATGTAGTATTCCTGCGCCGCTGTGGGGTTCGACTTGACCGGCGTGCCAGGAATTCCCGTGCGCATGTATCCCGCCAGCGCCACCAGTGCATCGGACATGTAGCTTTCTTCCGGGCTGCCGGGCTCGACATCCTGGCGGGCGATCTCGCTGAAGAACTTGAACGCCTCGTAGTCGTTGCGGGCGACACCGTCGCCTTCGGCATACATGCGCGCCAGCTTCCAGCTCGCCCCGATCTGGCCGTTCTCGGCCGCGTAGCGGTAGGCCTCGACCGCCTGGTCCTTGTGACCCTGCTTGTAGGCGGAGAAGCCAAAGCGGAACACCGCCCACGGGCTGCGCTCGGGCTTGGTTGTGACGGTCTTCTCGTCGAGCGCGGCTGCGGGGCCGGCGGCAAGCGTCAGCACGAGCGCCGCCCCCATCAATCCAGCCCTGAACGACCAATCTAAACGCATCAGTCTACAAATCTCTCGCCGCGGCGTCCGCTTCCAAAAACAGGGCACGCAGAATCCCTCCGTGGTCCGAACGGCCGCACCGCGTGCTCCGTCCACGAACCCCGCCCGAACTCGACGCAACCATGTCGCCATGAGCGCTTGCGCGCGATCCTCGTTGCCCCGACCGGGGCCTGCTACCTGTCCCTCGAGGTGCCCTCTGTTTATGGCAGAAATTGGCACCTGCCCGACGCCGGCTTCTATAGCGCGCCGACCGTTGAAAGAGTGTTGCCGAAACAGCACAAAGCTGCAGCGGCACAACAGTGTCGCTGCGGAAAGGTGATTCGCGGACGCTTGAGACGTGGAGCGGCTAGCGCGCTGCCTCTCGGACCCGCGCCAGCGCGACCTCCAGGCGAGCCCTGGCTTCGGCCAGTTCGTCGCGCTTCTCGCGTTCGGCGTCGACGATTTCCGGTGCCGCCTTGGCGACGAATTGCGGATTGCCGAGCTTCTTGTCGATGCGCCCGATCTCGTCGGCGTTTTTCGCGAGCTCCTTCGACAGCCGGGCGTCCTCGGCGCTCAGATCGACCAGGTCGCCAAGCGGCAGCGAAACGGTGATCTCGCCGAGCACGAGCTGCGCCGAGCCGCGCGGCGCCTGGTCGGCGAAGGAAACGTCGCCGATGCGGGCAAGGCGCTTCAGCGCGGCATTGTGACGATCCGCCCGCGCGCGCGAGCCATCACTGGCGCCGACGAGCACCAGCGGAGCGATCGCCGTCGGCGGCACATTCATCTCCGAGCGCACAGAGCGGATGCCGGATACGAGTTCCACCAGCCAATTGAGCTCGGCCGCGGCCTCGGCGTCCTCGAAGGTCGGCGTCGGCCAGTCGGCATGGCATAGCAGGGTCGCGCGCGGCGAGCCCGCCGTCTGCCACCACAGCTCCTCCGTCATGAACGGCATGAATGGGTGGAGCAACTTGAAGATCTCGTCGAGCACATAGGCCATGGTGGCGCGGCTCTCGACCTTGGCTGCCTCGTCCGTGCCCATGAACACCGGCTTCAGGAGTTCGACGTACCAGTCGCAGAACAGGTTCCAGACGAAGCGGTATGCCGCGCCGGCCGCCTCGTTGAAGCGGTAGCCAGCGATCCCGTCGGTCACCGCGCCGGCTGTGCGGGTGAGTTCGGTGAGAATCCACCGGTTGACGGTGAGCTTGGCGTCACCAGGCCGGAAATCGTCGATACGCGCGGCGCCGTTCATCTCGGCGAAACGCGCGGCGTTCCAAAGCTTGGTGCCGAAGTTGCGGTAGCCTGCGATGCGCGCCGGATCGAGCTTAACGTCCCTGCCCTGCGCCGCCATGATCGCCAGCGTGAAGCGCAGCGCGTCGGCGCCGTATTCGGCGATCAGGTCGAGCGGGTCGATGACGTTGCCCTTCGACTTCGACATCTTCTGCCCGTTCTTGTCGCGAACCAGGGCGTGGACGTAGACCGTGTGGAACGGCTCCTCCTCCATGAAGTGGAGGCCCATCATCATCATGCGGGCGACCCAGAAGAAGATGATGTCGAAGCCGGTGACCAGCACGTCGGTCTGGTAGTAGGTGCGCAGCGCCGGCGTGTCGTGCGGCCAGCCGAGCGTCGAGAACGGCCAGAGCGCCGACGAGAACCACGTGTCGAGCACGTCCTCGTCGCGCGTCAGGATCTTCTCCGGCTCGAAATTCTCCAGCTTCTCCTGGACGAACGCCTTCCACGGGCCTTCGAGCGCCAGATAGTATTCCACGGCGTCGTCGAGCGCTTCCTTCTCCGACTTGGCGACGAAGACCTGGCCGTCGGGGCCATACCACGCCGGGATCTGGTGTCCCCACCAGAGCTGGCGCGAGATGCACCACGGCTCGATGTTCTCCATCCAGTCGAAGTAGGTCTTCTCCCAGTTCTTCGGCACGAAGTTGGTGCGCCCCTCGCGAACCGAGGCGATTGCCGGCGCCGCAAGCGTCTTGGCGTCGGCGAACCACTGGTCGGTCAGCATCGGCTCGATCACCACGCCGGAACGGTCACCGAACGGCTGCATGATCTTTTTCGATTCGACGAATGGCGTCTCGTTGCCCTCGGCATCCTTTACGGTCACCGCAAGGCCCTCGGCGTTGATCGCGTCGACGATGCGGCGGCGTGCCTCGTAGCGGTCGAGACCGCGATACTCGTCAGGCACCAGATTGATGCCGTCGACCTCGGCCTCGGAGGGAAGCTCGCCGGAGCGGGCGATCTCGAGAGCCCTTTGCGCATAGACGGCATAGGGTTCGCCGTCGTCGCGCAAGGCGGCGCGCCCATCCATGAGCCGGTAGAGCGGGATATTGTTGCGCCGCGCCACCTGATAGTCGTTGAAGTCGTGCGCACCGGTGATCTTGACCGCTCCGGAGCCGAATGTCGGATCCGGATATTCGTCGGTGATGATCGGGATCAGCCGGCGGTGCTGCTTCGGCCCGACCGGGATTTCGCAGAGTTTGCCGACGATCGGCGCATAGCGCTCGTCGGACGGATGGACGGCAACCGCGCCGTCGCCGAGCATGGTCTCGGGGCGCGTCGTGGCGATCGAGATGTAGTTCCGCTCTTCCTGGAATAGGACTTTCCCATCGGCGTCCTTCTCGACGTAGGTGTAGGTCTCGCCGCCGGCCAACGGGTACTTGAAGTGCCACATGTGGCCGGCAGCTTCCTTGTTCTCCACCTCGAGGTCGGAAATGGCTGTCTCGAACGTAGGGTCCCAGTTGACCAGTCGCTTGCCGCGATAGATCAGGCCTTCGCGATAAAGCCGGACGAACACTTCGAGGACGGCCTCGGACAGGCCCTCGTCCATGGTGAAGCGCTCGCGCGACCAGTCGGCGGAGGCACCGAGGCGCTTGAGCTGATTGATGATTGCGCCCCCGGACTGCTCTTTCCAGGACCAGACCCGTCGCACGAAGTCTTCGCGGCCGAGTTCGCGGCGTTTGACGCCGGCTTCGCCGAGTTGGCGCTCCACCACCATCTGCGTGGCGATGCCCGCATGATCCATGCCAGGCTGCCACAGCACGTTCTTGCCCCGCATGCGTTCGAAGCGGACCAACACGTCCTGGAGCGTGTTGTTGAGCGCGTGGCCCATATGCAGCGAACCGGTGACGTTCGGCGGCGGGATGACGATCGTGAAGGCTTCGGCGCCCGGCTTCGAGCCGGCGCCTGCAGCGAACGCGTCGGCGTCTTCCCAGACCTTGGCAATCCGCGGTTCGACGGCGGCGGAATCATAGGTCTTGTCGAGCATGGGCGCTTGTCCGGAAACAGCTTTGGGGATGGCGCTGTAAACCGGAAGGGCCGGATCAAGTCAACGTGCGGCCCGTTTCAGCGCAAGACGCCGCCCGCAGGCGGCGCCGTGTCTGTCAGATCATGATTGCCTAGCGCGCAGCGCCGCGGGCGACGCGCTCGATCTCTTCGCGAACGAGGCGCTCGACCAGCATAGGCAGATTGTTGTCGAGCCAATCCTGGAGCATCGGGCGCATCATCTCTTCGGCGATTTCGTCGAAGCTGCGCTTGCGGCTGGCGGCGAACGCATCGCTGAGTTCGCCGAATGCTGCTGCCACCTGGCGCCCGGCCTTGTCGGACAGGATGGTACTGCGCGCCGCCTGCGGTTCCGGCGCCGGCGTCGGCTTGAATGGGGCGATCACAGAAGAAGGCTCGCGGGTTTTGGGTGCTGCCGCGGGTGCTTCAGCCCGCGCCGGTGCAGGAGCCTGGGGACGAGCGGGGGCAACTTCGGCAGGCTCGGAACGGAACGGCGCCGCAGCTGGAGCCACGTATGGGCCGAACGCCTCGCCGACCGGAGCCGCGAGCTTCGCCAGCCCACCGATTTCGTCGCTGAACGCGGACACCTCTCCTGCGTCTGCGTCGTTCGCAGCGCTCGGAACCTCGAGCGTATCGGACGGGGCAGAATCGGGACCGGCTCGCCGCACCCCATCGCTGTCTTCGATGATGCGCTTGATGGACGCCAGGATCTCTTCCATGGAGGGCTCACGGGCGGACTGCCCTGCCGCTGCTCCGTTCGTCGCCCGTGCTTCAGCCGGCTGTGCCATCGAGTTCAGGTCCCCTTGCTCGTCCACCCCGCCGCGGGTGTCTCGAATCAAATCGAGCGTAACCGATGGCTGCAGGTGAATGAATCCCCTGCGCTTGCGTCGTTTCGCTTGCTCACAGATTAAGCGACGGCAGTCGCGCGCCGAGATCGCGCGTTAGCGCCCGTCAGGCGTGCGCAGTCCGAACCACTTGTCCTTGACCGCGTCATAGTGCTCCTTCGGGTCGTGGAGCCGGACGTTGAGCGCCAGTTGCTTGGCGGTCAGGCGTCCGATTGCGGACAGGATCGCGTAGCTTGCCACGACGACGTCGCGCTCGGCGCTCATCAGGCCGATCTGTGCGTCAGTCACGTCCGACTGGGCGTTGAGCACGTCGAGCGTCGTGCGCTGCCCCACGTTCCGCTCCTCGATGACACCGTTAAGGGCGAGACGAGCCGCGTTGAGCAATTCGCGGTTTGCCGCCACAGCCTCCTGCGAGGCCACGTACTGCGCCCAGGCGCCGGCAACTGCCTGACGGACGCGGTCGCGGTTGACGTCGGCATCGATACGCGCCTGGCCTAGCGATTCCTTGGAACGCCGCACGGTCGCCGACGCGCGGCCGCCCTGATAGATCGGCACGTTGAGCGAGATGCCGACGTTCGCCGAATTGGACGAGCCGTCCTGAACGCCCGCCGGATCGGAGTTGCGGAAGCTGTGCGACAGTCCGGCGCCGAGCGACACGCCCGGCAAAAGAGCGCCTTCCGCCGCCTTCACCCCAAATCCCTGCGCATCGATAAGATGCTCGGAAGCCTTGATCGCCGGATGGTCGCGAAGCGCGATATTGAAGGCCTCCTCGATGCTGCGCGGAAGCAGCTTGCTTAGGGGTGCCGCACCCGACAACTGACCAGGATCTTCGCCAATCACCTGCCGATACTGGGCCGAGCTTGCCAGCACCTGCGCACGCGCGCCGCTCAGCTGGGCGAGCGCACCCTGTCGTCCCGCCTCTGCCTGGGCAACGTCGGTGCGCGTTCCCTCGCCGACTTCGAACCGCGAGTTGGCGGCTCGAACCTGTTCGGACAGGAATTCGAGGTTTCCAGCGCGCAGCTGGGCAATCTGACGATCGCGAATGACGTCCATGTAGGCGGCCGCAGCATCGAACAACGTGTTTTGTTCGGTATTGCGCAACCCTTCGTTCGCCGCGCGGACCTGCGCCTCGGCTGCACGCACGTTGTTCTTGGTCTGGAACCCGTCGAACAGCGTCTGGCTGAGCTCGATGCCGAAGGAACCGCTGGTTATCGTGGTTCCGACAACGCTGTTCCAGTTTCGCGCAACGCCAAGCTGCGATGTTCCCCGAATGATCGGCCGGTAGCCGGATTTGGCGATCGCGACGCCCTCGTCGGTGACGCGTACGCCGGCCCGCGAAGAATTCAGGCTCGAATTGTTGGAATAGGCCTTGGCCAGAGCTCCGCTGATCGTCTCGGCCGCGAAGGCCGGTGCGGAGTACGAGCACGCCACGGCTAGCGCCAAAATCCCGGCTAAACCCTTACGGACTGGGAACACCACCCACCTCATAATCTTCCGCACGAAATCGGGACGCATCACGCCAGAAATGCACGCCGCGGCCCTAGCTGGACCGTGCCGAACCCCTCCTGCATGGATGGCTACACAGGCACCGGAGACCACGCAAGGAACATTCGTCCCTCGGCGGCTTTCCACAGCCTAACCCTCGCTTAACTGTTGCGCCAGTGCCGCAGGCACGCGATCGCTAGGCACCAAACATTGCCGCAGCATTGCGCAGATAAGCGGTGCGCCGCCTAGAAGGCGAAAGCGGGGGCCTTGCGAAATCCAGGAAGTGCTCGAACCGCCGCGTTGAACGCATTGCGGCCACCGGCACCGCTGCCTGCCTTCAGATAAAGCCTCGCTACGCCGGCATTTCCCTCTCCGACGACGGCGACAAGCCGCCCGCCCTCGCGGAGCTGGTTGAGCAGCGATTCCGGGACGTCATCGACCGCGCCTCCGATGATAATCACGTCATATGGCGCTTCCTGCGGCCAGCCGGCCTCGAGCGGTCCCTCGACAACGGCGACATTGTCGAAACCGAGACGCGATAGCGTCTCCGTCGCGCCCTGGGCCAGCACCGAGTCGCATTCGAGGGCGACTACGGACCCGGCCAGACGCGACAGCACGGCAGACGAGTAGCCGGTAGCGCAGCCCACATCGAGCACCACGTCGCCGCTGCCGATCTCGGCAAGCTTGACCAGCTTGCCGAATGGCGATGGCTCCATGAGATACCGCCCGGCGGCTACCTCTATGTCCTCGTCGATATAGGCCAGCTCGCGCTTCGATCGGGGAACGAACTCCTCGCGCGGGATGCTTAGCATCGCATCGAGGAGACCCGCGTCGTTGACGTCGGTCGTGCGCAACTGACCGTCGACCATCTTGATGCGGCGCGCTGAGTATTCGGACGTCATGATGCCCCGGCTGTCCGACACGAATTGACCTGAGACAGGCGCCGCGAGCCGGCACTCTGCCATGCGCCGTGGATCGGCTTGGAGGCCTCGCCCGGAATCGAACCGGGGTGCAAGGATTTGCAGTCCTCTGCGTAACCACTCCGCCACGAGGCCTCGCGCCGGCGCAATGGCGGTTCAATAGGTGTGGCGTCGGTTGCCGTCAAGCCGAGCCGGCAGGGCTTCGGCGCTATCAAGAAAATGCCCGCGTACCATGGTGGCCGCGGGCAGAATTCGGAAAGCTACCGGAGCGCTATGCGCGCCGGTTTCCCTGCAAACTACGGTCTTGCCGAAAGGTTCCGCTGCGGCAGCGGCTAAGTGGCGGCGCCGGTTCGACGCCGCGCCCACCAGACCGTCGTGCGCCGGCGCCAGCGCCGGACCCGCGCGACCTCGTACGACAGGATGAGCAGGCCGAGCGGGATCATCCAGAAACCGAGAATCGGGAGAAACCCGAAGCATCCGAAAAGCACGAGCAGTAAGCCGATGGCGATTCGCATGGGGCGCGAGCGCGGCAGTTCGAAGTCGCGGCCGAATGCGCGCATCCTGCCCTGCGCCGCGCCGAAAGCTGGGTTTCTCGGGTTTGCCTGGGTCATTATCGCAGTTGCGGCCTCGGTTCGTCAGCGGCGGCGTGTTGCCTGAATATGATGGCCGAAGCGCGGCGCTGCGAGAAGTCGGACATTTTTGTCGCGGCGGCGGCTTTGCAAAGCGAAAAACTGTTTGCTATAGGCACCGCCACTTACGAGCCGCTGTTCCCCGGTAGCTCAGTGGTAGAGCAACCGGCTGTTAACCGGTTGGTCGCTGGTTCGAATCCGGCCCGGGGAGCCATTCCTACAAGATCTCCTCGCGCCAGCGCACCCTTCGCACCATCCGGACCTCCGCAAGCCGCCGGACAACAAGACGATGGCGCTCGACGGCCGTCGGATGCACCGCCCTCACCCGCAGTGCGCCACCGCAATTCTCGCAGCTCATGCGATCCTCGAGGTCGATCAGCGGAACGTCCTCGAACAACTTCAGCAAATCCGCAGGTACGTAGTGCCGAGGCGACGAGCATCCACCGCAGCTGACCCGGATCAGGGCCCCAGCGTGATGGGCGTTGCTGACATAGTAGACATCCCGGTCTCGCGCGCGTCGCATCGGCATGGAACGAAATAGGAACACAAACCTAGAATCGTCAAGCGGCACTCGGGCCGAAACGGCCAATCGAGCTCTGGGTTGATCCGGTGCACACGAACCCACGTATCGACAGCGAAACATCACATGCCGAAGTTGCTGCTTGTCCTTACGCCACAACCTTCAGAGCAAACTTGACCCGGACAAGCCTGTCCTGGTGCTCTTTCGTCACGATCTTCGCATGGCGGACAACCGCGCGTTGCGCACGGCGGCGGATACGGGCAAGCCGGTCGTGCCGGTCTACATCCTCGATCATCATGCGAGCCGCGCGCCAGGCGCTGCGCGCCGCTGGTGGCTGCACCACTCTCTGAAGGCGCTTTCCCTGAAGCTTGAGGGTGCCGGTGCAGGTCTGCTGCTGCGGCAAGGCCCTACTGCGAAGGTCGTTAGCGAGCTACTCGACGCTACGGGGGCGGATCTCGTCCTGTGGAACCGGCGCTACGAGCCTGCAGCGGTGGAGACCGATCGGGCGCTGAAAGCTTGGCTTGCAACGACCGAGACTGCTGCCGACGATTTCGACGGCCAGTTGCTTCACGAACCGTCCACGTTCAAGAGCGGCAATGGTGGCCACTACAAGGTGTTCACGCCGTTCTTGCGGGCCTTACAGCAGCGCGGCGAACCCCGCGATCCGGTAGCCGAGCCGCACAAACTGCGCGCCTTCGACCGCATGCCGAAAGGCGTTGCGCTCGGCGATTTGAAACTACTGCCGTTGAAGCCCGACTGGTCTGCTGGCTTGCGAGCGGCATGGGAGCCGGGCGAAAGCGGCGCACATGCTGCGCTGGCGGCATTTCTTGAAGATGTTGATGGCTATGCGAAGCGCCGGGACTTTCCGGCCGACGCATCCACATCGCGCTTGTCCCCCCATCTCGCAAACGGCGAGATCACGCCTCATCAGATTCTGCACGCGCTGCAAGGTGCAAGAATCCCGCCGCTCGATGCAGACAAGTTCAGGGCGGAGCTCGCGTGGCGCGAATTCGCCTGGCATCAGCTCTCTCATTTCCCCGATCTGGCGACCAAGAACTACCAACCCGGTTTCGAGCGGCTGGAATGGAGGCCCGCGCCGGGTGCCTTGAAGGCGTGGCAACGCGGGGAAACGGGCTATCCCATCGTCGATGCCGGAATGCGCCAGCTTTGGCAAACGGGCTGGATGCACAACCGCATCCGCATGGTGGTAGCGTCTTTTCTTACAAAGCATCTGCTCATCGACTGGCGCGAGGGCGAGCAGTGGTTCTGGGATACGCTCGTCGACGCGGATCCTGCCAACAATCCGTTCAACTGGCAGTGGGTGGCCGGCTCTGGCGTCGACCCGTCACCCTACTACCGCGTATTCAACCCTACGCTGCAGGGCGAGAAGTTCGATCCTGAGGGCGAATACGTGCGCCGTTACGTCCCAGTACTCGCCGGGTTGCCCGCCGACGCCATCCACGAACCGGCGAGGGACAAGCACGCGCTTGAGGCCGCCGGCCTGAAACTCGCCCGGGATTATCCCGTAGCTGTTGTTGAACATTCCGTCGCGCGCGAGCGCGCGCTTACCGCCTATAAATCCATGCGAGGGGCATCATGAACATCGTACCGTTCGGTCGCGCGTCTGAAGGGCGCCGGAAGATCGCCGTCGTTGGCTCCGGCATATCAGGCGCGTCCGCCGCCTGGGCGTTGTCGAGCACCGCTGAAGTTACCTTGTTCGAGCAAGATGCGCGTGCCGGTGGCCACACTGCGACAGTGACGGTCGACTATGACGGTGTCGAAATCCCGGTCGACACGGGATTCATCGTGTTCAATCCGCGCAACTATCCAGAACTCACGGCGCTTTTCCAACTCCTCAGCGTTGCCACGCATGAAAGCACTATGGGCTTCTCGCTTTCGCTCGACGGAGGGCGGATGGAATGGAGCGGGCAGAGTTATTCCTCAGTTTTCGCGCAACCGCGCAATGTCGTTTCGCCGCGCTTCTGGCGAATGATCCGCGATATATACCGCTTCAACGCGATCTGCGTCTCGGACCGCGATGACGGCACCGTCGCGGCACGCACGATCGGAGAGTACCTCGAACATCGCGGCTTCACCGACGGCTTCCGGGACGACTACCTGATCCCGATGGCCGCCGCGATATGGTCGACGCCTCGTGCAAAGATGCTCGACTATCCGGCGGCGACGTTCATTTCGTTCTTCGAGAACCATCGTCTTGTTCATGACGAGCGGCCGATATGGCGTACGGTCACCGGCGGCGCCAAGACGTATCTCGACAAGCTGCTGGCGCCGCTGGGCGATAGACTGCGCGTTTCGGCGCCGGTGAAGACCGTCATCCGCGACGCATTCGGCGTGACGGTGTGGGCCGCGGACCGCGAACCGGAGCGTTTCGACGAGATCGTCATCGCCACGCACAGCGACCAGGCGCTGGCCCTGCTCGGAGACGCTTCAGCGGCCGAGCACTCGGTGCTGTCGGCCGTGCCGTATCGTCCCAATCGCGTCGTACTGCACCGCGACCCGCGTCTGATGCCGAAACGGCGCGCCGTCTGGTCGGCCTGGAACTACCTGCGGTCGGGCGGCGGAGAGCAGGAGGTCTGCGTCACCTACTGGATGAACCGGCTGCAGGGCATCGACGAGCAATATCCCCTGTTCGTATCGCTCAATCCCGCAATCGAGCCACGCGAGGAACTGGTATTCGGCGAGTGGAGCTTCGATCATCCCCAGTTCGACGCGCGTGCCCTGTCGGCGCAGGGCAGGCTCGACGACATCCAGGGCGTGCGGCGCACACATTTCGCCGGCGCCTGGACCGGCAATGGCTTTCACGAGGACGGGCTGCGTTCCGGTCTCGATGCAGCCCAGGCGCTAGGCGGACGCGTGCCGTGGCGGCGCAGCGAGAGCAGCGCGGATGCACTGCCGCTCGCCGCGGAGTAGGATCGATCATGGGCCAAGCTCTGCGCATTTCGACCGTTGCCGAGAACGGCCCGCCGCCAGCCGCGGCGGCGGCCGTTTACCCTGGCGCGGTCATGCATGCGAGGCTGAACCCGTTCGGGCACCGCTTCGTCTATCGCGTATTCTCCATTCTGATCGACGTCGACCGGCTTGCCGAGGCCGGCCGCATGTCGCGGCTCTTTTCGGTGAATCGAGCGAACCTCGCATCGTTTCACGAGTCGGACCAAAGCGAGCGTCCCGGCGAAACGGTGCGGCAGTATGCCGATCGCCTGCTGGCCGAATCGGGCCTTCTGGAAAGGCCCGCGCGCATTCTGCTGCTGAGCTACCCGCGCATTCTCGGCTATGTCTTCAATCCGTTGTCGGTATATTTCTGCTACAACCACAGCGGCGAACTGACGGCGATGATCTACGCCGTTCGCAACACCTTCGGCGGGCGTCACACCTATGTCGCGCCGATCAGGGGCGGCGAGTTCACCGATGCCGGCGTCCGGCAGACGCGGCGCAAGGTTTTTCACGTATCCCCCTTCATCGGCATGGATGCGCGCTATCACTTCCGCATCATGCCGCCCGGCAGGACCGTACGACTTCGGATCCACGAGACCGAGGAAGGCAAGCCGCTCCTTTCGGCGACGTTCGCAGGCGACCACCGGCCCCTCGATACGTCAACGCTAGCCTTGTGCCTGGCACGCTTTCCGCTGATGACATTCAAGATCGTGGCGGGCATCCACTGGGAAGCCCTGAAGCTCTGGCTGAAAGGCGCGCGTTTCCACACCACCCCGCCCGCACCCTCAACAGCAAGCTTCCGCGACGCCGCAAGTCTGGAGCCCGGCGAATAGCTGGGTACGCTTGACGACTGTGCATGATTTGCGCGAACTGGCACCGCCTCGGCTGTATCGGGGGCACAGTTGCGGGGACCGGATATGGCGGCAAGCGCCAGCATCGATGCGGCGGGTGAGTTTTCCCGTCTGACCACTGAAAATGCGGCACAAATTGCTCGCGGCCTGCCAACCGGCGCGCGGCTTGCGCTGAGTATCATAGCGTCCATTCCGCGTGGTACTCTGCGGATTGTCCTGCCGGACGGCCGCAAGCTCGTGGCCGGTGGCAGCCTGCCTGGACCGGACGCCGAACTTCGCCTCAACAACTGGAAGCTGCCCGGGCGCGCCTTCTCCGGTTCGACCATCGGCATCGCCGAGTCCTACATGGACGGCGACTGGGACAGTCCGGACGTCACCAGCTTCCTCGAACTGTTCGTGGTCAACGCCGAACAGGGTGACCGCCTTTCGATCGGCAGCAACTGGCTTGTCGGCATGATTCAACGGGTCCGCCACTGGCTGAACGCCAATACGCGCAGCCAGGCCAAAAAGAACATTTCGGCGCATTACGACCTCGGCAACGCCTTCTACCGCGAGTGGCTCGATCCCTCGATGACCTACTCCTCGGCGCTGTACCAGACCGGCGCCAACGACCTCGAAAGTGCGCAGGCGGAGAAATATCGGGCCCTGGCGCGCGACACCGGCATCGGACCCGGCGACCACGTGCTCGAGATCGGTTGCGGCTGGGGTGGGTTCGCCGAATTCGCGGCGCGCGAGATCGGGTGCAAGGTCACCGGACTTACGATCAGCCGGGAGCAGTTCGATTTCGCACGGCAGCGTATCCACAAGGCGGGACTGGCCGACAAGGTCGACATCAAGTTCCAGGACTACCGCGACGAAACCGGCCGCTACGACCGCATCGCATCAATCGAGATGTTCGAGGCCGTGGGAGAAAAATACTGGCCCGTGTTCTTCGGCAAGGTGAAGGAGGTTCTGAAGCCCGGCGGCACGGCCGGCATGCAGATCATCACCATCAACGAAGGTTCGTTCGCGCAGTACCGTAAGAAACCGGACTTCATCCAGCGCTACGTCTTTCCGGGCGGCATGCTCCCTACCCCTGCCCTGCTGCGTTCTCTGGGGGCGGATCAGGGTCTTTCATTCCTGCGAGAGCGGGTCTTTCCGCAGGATTATGCGCGCACGCTGGCGGAGTGGCGCGAGCGCTTCTGGGCGGCGTGGCCGCGCCTGATGCCGCTCGGCTTCGACGAGCGCTTCAAGCGGCTGTGGGAGTTCTACCTCTTTTATTGCGAGGCGGGTTTCCGCGCCGAGTACATCGACGTCAGGCAGGTCGTCTACAAGGCCTAGAGCTCGCCCGGTCAACTCGGGACAGGCTTCCGGCGAAGGTCTGCTCATCCTCCTCCCCGAATTGAGGGGAGAAGGATGAGTGCACCTGGACCTACAGCGTGATCCGGTACCGCGCGAAGCCGTTCTCGCCGTCGCCGGCGGCCTCGATCTTCACGCCCTTCACGTCGGCCATGAAGTCCTTGGCCTTCGGTCCGGTGTCGAATACGACCGACGTGCCGGGCATCGGCACGAAGTTCCAGTTGGCGTCCGCGGACGGGTTGATCGTGCCCTGATCGACGATATAGCGCACGATGACGTCCCGGTTGGTGTCCGGCGCCACGAAGATGACCTTCGAGGCATTGATCTCCGGGAAGTTTCCGCCGCCGCCAGCGCGGTAGTTGTTCGACGCGACCACGAACTTCGCCGCCGGATCGATCGGCTTGCCATCATACATCAGGTCGACGATGCGGTTGGCGCTGGCGTTCACCACCTCGCCCTTGGCGCCGTACTTTGCCGGTTGCGACAGGTCGATCTTGTAGGTCACGCCGTCGATGACGTCGAAGTTGTACGACGGGAAGTCCGGGTTCACGAGCGGCTGGTCCGCCTTGCCGGGCTCGACCTGCAGGAACATGCCAGCCGACATCTCCAGCCACTCCTTCACCTGCGCACCGTTGATGAGAACGGCCTGCACGGTGTTGGGATAGAGGTAGAGGTCGGCGACGTTCTTGATCGCCACGGCGCCGGCCGGAACGTCGGTGTAGTACTCAGGCCCGCCGCGGCCGCCCGCCTTGAACGGCGCCGCAGCCGAGAGGATCGGTACGTCCTTGTGCTCGGTATCCTTGAGCATGTCCTTCATGTACCAGATCTGCGCCTGGCTCACGATCTGGACGGACGGATCGTCGGCAACCAGCGCGAAGTAGGATTGCAGCGGTGCGGCGGTCTTGCCGACCGGTGTGCGCACGTAGGCTAGCGTCGCCTCGTGCTCCTGCTTGGCGGCCTCCTCGACCTCCTTCTTGCTCTCCACCGTGGCGACGGTCTTGTTGTCGACGCGCTTCGAGATCGGCCGCGCTTCGCTGGTCGAGCCAACGACCTTCCACGCATTCCCGTCGCGCTGCAGCATCAGGTCGACGAGGCCGAGGTGCGAACCCCAGAAGCCACCCATGACTCCCGGCTTGCCCGAGATGAGGCCCTTCTTCGTGTCGAGGCCGGGCATGTCTATGCCGTTCGCCTGGAATTTGGCGCTCGGGAAATCGAGGTGGCTGTGGCCGGTGACGATGGCGTCGATGCCGTCGACTGCAGCAAGCGCGATGGAGGCGTTTTCCGCGTTCTCGACCCAGTTCGGGTCGCCCATGCCGGAATGCGAGAGCGCGATGATGATCTCGGCACCGTCTTCCTTCATGCGCGGCACCCAGGCCTCTGCCGTCTTGACGATGTCGCGGGTCATCGCCTTGCCGGCCAGGTGCTTGGAATCCCACACCATGACCTGCGGCGGAACGAAGCCGATCAGGCCCAGGCGGATCGGATGCTCGTTGCCGGCGCCGTCCTTGATCTTCTTGTCGACGATCACGTAGGGCTTCAGGAATAGCTCGTCCTTGGTGGGATCGGAAGCGAGCTGGCCTTTGGTGAGGTTGGCGTTGACGATCGGGAATTCCGCGCCGGCGAGCGTCTTCATCATGAAGTCGAGGCCGTAGTTGAATTCGTGATTGCCGAGGGTTCCGGCATCGTAACCGAGAACGTTCATCGCCTTGACGATCGGATGAACGTCCCCGTCCTTCATGCCGCGCTCGTAGGCGATATAATCGCCCATCGGATTGCCCTGCAGGAAGTCGCCATTGTCGACGAGGATCGAATTCGTCGCTTCGGCACGGATCGCGTCGATGATCGAAGCGGTCCGGGCAAGTCCCATCGTGTCGTTCGGCTTGTCGCCATAATAATCATACGGGAACACGTGCACGTGGAGGTCGGTTGTCTCCATGATGCGCAGATGTGCCTGGTTGGCCTGCGCGCGGGCCGAGAAAGGATGCAGTACTACCAACGCGCCGACGGCGGCCGAACCGGCCAGAAACGAGCGGCGCGACAGCGAGTGAGGAACGGCGTTCATCGAGTTCTCCTCTGGATCGGGGCTTCGAGCGGCCCTCGGACCTCAAAGTCTGATCCTGCCGCAGGATGCAGTCCAGCAATTTCCGGTTACATGCGTGTGACTTTACGTCGGCTAAGCAATGCCGAGGCTGTCACGCCATTTCGGGTGCGATACCGGTCGCCGTGCGGTCGATGACTTCGCGCAAAGCAAAGGAGGAGTTGATCTTGGTAACGTGCGGCATCGCGGTCAGCCAGTCGCGGTGGATGCGCTCGTAATCCTGCAGATCCCTGGCCGCTATGCGCAAGATATAGTCGTACTCGCCGGACATCAGGTGGCACGAAAGGACGTTCGGGCAGCGTTTCACCGCCGCCTCGAAGTCGGAAAGGGTCTTCTCGAACTGGCCCGACAACGAAATATGCACGATCGCGGTCATGCGATGACCCAACGCCGCGCTGGACAATCGAGCATGATAGCCCTCGATGACGTTCGACTTCTCAAGCGCGTCGAGCCGCCGCGAGCAGGCCGACTGCGACAGCCCTACTCTGTCCGCCAGTGTCGCGTTCGAAATCCTGCCCTCGCGCTGAAGCGTGTCGAGGATGGCGATATCGATCTTGTCCAGATGCATCCGCGCAAGATCCTACGAAGAAAGCGCCGCAGTTCACAAGGAATAGCGCGCCGGACAGGCGTGCACAAACATCTTCGCAAGCCCATGCGAAACCAGCTTTGTTACGCTGCGTTAGTTGGTCGAAGGAGACTCCTCAATGCGCGTCGGCTGCCCGAGAGAAATCAAGAACCATGAATATCGCGTCGGGCTGACACCGGGCTCGACGCGTGAATATGTGGCCCATGGCCACGAGGTGCTGATCGAGACCGGCGCGGGTGCCGGTATTGGGGCGGACGACAATGCCTACCGCGCCGCCGGCGCGAAGATCGCCAAGACTGCCGCCGACGTATTCGAGAAGTCGGACATGGTGGTGAAGGTGAAGGAGCCGCAGCCGGGCGAGTGGGCGCAGCTGCGGGAAGGCCAGATCCTCTACACATACCTCCATCTCGCGCCGGATCCGGAACAGACCAGAGGCCTGCTGGCATCCGGCGTCACCGCCGTCGCCTACGAGACCGTGACCGACGAGCGTGGAGGACTTCCACTTCTCGCGCCGATGTCTGAAGTTGCGGGACGGCTCGCCATCCAGGCCGGCGCCACCGCATTGCAGAAGGCGAATGGCGGACGCGGCGTGCTCCTCGGAGGCGTGCCCGGCGTGCTGCCCGCGAAGGTCGCCGTCCTCGGTGGAGGCGTGGTGGGGCTGAACGCCGCCAAGATGGCGGTCGGCCTCGGCGCCGACGTGACCATCATCGACAGGTCGATTCCGCGCCTGCGCCAGCTCGACGACATCTTCAACGGCCGCGTGCACACGCGCTATTCCACAGTCGAGGCAATCGAGGACGAATGTTTCTCCGCCGACGTGATCGTCGGCGCGGTGCTCATTCCCGGTGCGGCCGCGCCCAAGCTGGTCAGCCGCGAGATGCTGTCCGGCATGAAGAAGGGTGCCGTCATGGTCGATGTCGCGATCGACCAGGGCGGCTGCTTCGAGACATCGCATGCGACGACGCATGCCGAGCCGACCTACGAGGTCGACGGGATCATTCACTATTGCGTCGCCAACATGCCTGGCGCCGTGCCGGTCACCTCCGCGCATGCCCTGAACAACGCGACGCTTCACTACGGGCTCGCGCTTGCGGACCGCGGACTGAAGGCGATCCTCGACGACGCGCATCTGCGCAACGGCCTGAACGTACATCGCGGCAAGGTGACCAACCGCGCCGTGGCCGAGGCTCTCGGCTACGAGATGGCGGAGCCGAAGGCGGTGCTGAAGGTCGCCTGAGCTCTCACTCTTCGGCCGGAGGGGCGACCTGCTGGGCGGCGAGGAAGTTGCCCAGCGGCTGCAGCCGCTCGAAATGATCGCAGAACACCTTCATCACGACGAGCAGCGGCACGGCGATCAGCGCGCCGATGAAGCCCCATAGCCACGACCAGAAGGCGACGGCGATGAAGATCGCCACGGCGTTGAGCTCGAGCCTGCGACCGACGATCAGCGGCGTGACGATCTGACCCTCGAGCGCGTTGCAGGTGACCACGAAGGCGGGCGCGATCAGCGCGTAGCCGAGTGTGTCGAACGTCACGATCGAAATGACGGCGACGACCACGACGGTCGCCAGCGCCCCGATGTACGGCAGGAAGTTCAGAAGCGCCGCCATGACGCCCCACAAGAAGGGCGTCGGCATGCCGATAAACCACAGGCCGATGCCGATAACTGTGCCCAATCCGACGTTGATCAGGCTCACCGTCAGCAGGTAGCGGGAGATCTCGCGCTCGACGTCGTAGACGACGCGCAGCGCGCGTTTCTTGTCGGTAAGCCGCGAGAACGACTGGACGATCTTCTCGTAGAACATGGTCCCGGAGGCGAGCAGGAACAGCGACAGCACGAAGACGATCGCAGTCGTCGTTGCGAAGGACAGCAAGGTACCGGCCGCCTGCGAGAGGATGCCGGGCTGCTGCACGGCGACCTTCACCACGCCGGCCTCGCTGACCGTATCGGTGACGCTGTCGATCTGGCTCGAGATCTGCATCAGCAGTTCCAAGGGACCGCGCAGCTGCTGCACGCGCTCGGTCAGCTTGCTGCCGATTCCCGGCGCCTCGTCGATAAGCTGCATGACCGGCCCGCTCAGCAGATATCCGCCCAGCGCAATCGCGCCGCCGGAGACGACCACGAGCAGCGTGGCGGAAATCGGCGACGGCATCCCGCGCTTGGTGAGGAAGCGAACGATCGGCGAAAGAGTCAGCGCGAAGAGGAATGAGAGGACGACAGGAACGAAGAAGTCCCGTCCGACGAAGAGCGTGTAGACGATGAGGATGAGGAATATGCCGACGACCGATATGCGGAAGGCGCCGACCGGCGGCTCCTCACGCCGTTCTAGCTCCGCGTTCACGTCCTGCATGACACCTGCCCGATGCGCGGAGCTTGTTGCCGGCGCGCTGCCGCATCGTAACGCAGCCGCGGAAGTTTGGCTCCGCAAGCAAGCGAATTCAACTCGCAGCGCGATCAGGACATGCGAGGCGGCGCCTGTCGGAGCGCCCGCGCCACCGCGTGGAAGGCTGGCTTCGGGTCGTTGTTCGTGTCGAAGAGAGCCGGCCGCGCCTCGCCCATCTCCGGAGGCCGCTGATCCCAGTGCTTCTTGTCGTAGACGATCCAGTTGTAATAGTCGGAAATGCCCCAGAAAATGACCCGCTTCACCGCCGGATGCCGCAACACGCCGGTGAGATAGCGTTCATAGATGTCGGCGACGAGGCCGTCGCGCTCGACAATGTCGGCCGGCAGGGTCGAATCGTTGACGTCCAGCTCGCTGACCCAGCTTTCCAGGCCGAGACCCGCCCCGTCGTTGATAAGATCGTAGGTGGCGCCAGGATCGACGGGCATGCGGGTGTAAAGATGGCTCTGCAGTCCGAGCGCATCGAGCGGCGAACCCATCGACTTCAGGCGCTTGAGCATGTCCATCACGCCGCCGCGCTTGCCTTCGCAGAGTTCAGTCGCGCACTCGATCCAATAATCGTTGATCGCAAGCCTGGCCTGGGGTGCTGCTTCGCGCGCGGTGCGCAGACAGAAGTCGATGAAGTCGTAGCCGTATTGGCCGACGAGATAATCCGTCTTGAGTTTCCAGCTCTCGTCGTCGACGAGCTCGTTCATGACGTCCCAGGTTTCGACCTGCGGGTAACGCCGAGCGACGGTGCGAATGAAATCGCCGTAGAGCTTCGTGGTCTCCTCGAAGGTCGCACCGACCGCCCAGTCTATCGGCACATATGACCAGTAGAGTGTGTGGCCGTGCACCTTCTGGCCATGCCGCGCCGCGAAGTCGAAGAACCGATCGACGATCGTGAAATCGTAGGGCGACGCCGCATTGGATTTGATCTGCGGCGGTTTCATCTGCCACTCAGGTGTAATCACGGCGCAGTGGTCGGCGATGACTGCCCGGTACTTCGGATCCGGATCGAGCGAGAATGCGCTGCCGACCTCGATACCCTTCGCCGCACCGAGATCACGCAACCTCGGAAGCTCGTCCGCGCGAGCGCGCCATATTGCGGGCGTCGACAATGCCGCGCCGGCTCCCGCGACAAAGCGGCGGCGGGACATCCGCGGCAGATGCGAAAGGTTCATGCCGGGAGGCTAGCCGTCCGCCTTTAACGCCGAGTTGCCCTCACCAGTCAAAATGGCAGGAATGTCGGCGAAACGGGTCGACTTTCCCTGCCTGTCGTGTCGGAAGTCGTTTGAAACGGAGTGCGCGACATGTCGAAGAGCGGAGCGATCCGAACAGGAATTGGAGGCTGGACGTTCGAGCCATGGGAAGGCACGTTCTACCCGGACGATCTGCCCAAGAAACGGCAGCTGGAGTATGCAAGCAGCAAGCTGCGGACGATCGAGATCAACGGCACGTACTACTCGGGGTTCAAGCCCGACACGTGGGCGAAGTGGGCCGCCGAGACACCGGACGACTTCGTCTTTTCGGTAAAGGGCAATCGGTTCGTCACCAACCGCAAAGTCCTCGCCGATGCGGGCGAGTCGATGGCACGCTTCTTTGCCCAGGGAATCGAGGAGCTTGGCGAGAAACTTGGGCCGATCGTGTGGCAGTTCGCTCCGACCAAGAAGTTCGAGCCCGACGATTTTGCCGGTTTTCTAGGACTGCTGCCGTCCAAGCTGAAGGATCGGCCGCTTCGCCACGTCGTGGAAGTCCGTCACGCCAGCTTTACCGAACCCGCCTTTCCGGAGCTCGCGCGCAAGCATGGAGTGGCGATCTGCTACGCACATCATACTGACTATCCTGAAATTGCCGACGTAACCGCGGATTTCATCTACGGCCGGCTCCAGCGCGGTTCCGACGACGTTCCCACCGCCTACAAGCCAGCGGAGCTCGATCGCTGGGCGGAACGTGCCAAGATCTGGGCCAATGGCGGCTCGCCTGGAGACCTGCCGCTCTCGGCCCCCGACACCAAGCCTGCGAAGAAGCCGCGCGACGTGTTCCTCTACATCATTCATGAAGGCAAGGTTCGCGCGCCACAGGGAGCGATGGCGCTGCAGGAGCGTGTCGGCTAGGCGAGGAGCGCGGCGAGCGCTGCGGGGAGCATTTCGGGCAGATCCTCCGCGATCAACCCCGCCCCCATGCGTCCTGCAGCATCGGCGTGAAGCCACACTGCGGCACACGCAGCCTCCCAGGCTGGCATGCGCTGCGACAGAAGCCCGGCAACGATACCGGAGAGCACGTCTCCCGAGCCAGCAGTGGCCAGCCACGATGTCCCGTTTGCATTGATCGCGGCGCGACCGTCCGGCGCGGCGATGACCGTGTCAGGTCCCTTGTAGACGATCACGGCGCCAGCGCGCGCCGCCGCCAGCCGTGCCTTATCGAGTTTCGAAATTCGCGGGTTCCCGGCTATGTCAGGGAACAGCCGAGAGAACTCGCCTTCGTGGGGCGTCAACACCAGTTCGCGAGGGCCACCTGCCCCTGCAGCAGCCATAAATTCCGGCTGGCGGCCTTCCAGTCCCGAGATGCCGTCCGCGTCGATTACGAACGAGATCGCGGCATCGGCCTGCACCAGCAGGTCGAGCAGGAAGGTCGCAATTTCGGGGCGGCGACCGAGCCCGGGACCGTACACCAGCGAAGCGACCTTTCGCTGCGCCAAGAAGTCCAGGACATCGTCGATTCCGCAGGCCTCGCGCAGCATGACCGACGTCAAGTGCGCGGCTTGCGCAGCTATCGCGTCTACCGGTGCCAGCACAGTCACCGCCCCTGCCCCCGCGCGCGCAGCGGCGGCTGCTGCCAGTCGCGACGCGCCCGTGGCATCCGGACCACCCGAGAACACAGCGCAGTGCCCACGCCGGTACTTGTGCGTGTCGGTTGCCGGCGGAAGGAGCTTGCCTCTCCACAGCTGAGGCGCGTTGACGAACGCACGGCAGCCGACTGCCTGAACCACCCGCTCCGAGATCCCGATATCGGCAATGACGACTTCGCCACAGGCGCTCCGGCCCGGTTCCAGGAGATGACCTGGCTTCAACCGCGCGAACGTGACTGTGAGATCGGCCGAAAAGCCCCCGGGATCATGGCGGCCTGATGCCCCATCGAGACCGCTCGGAACATCGACGGCGACGACCGACGAACCGATATCACGGGCGGCTCGCGAGGCGCGGCAGACATCCACCGAGAACGGCCTTGAAAGCCCGGCTCCGTAGAGAGCGTCGACCACGAGACAACCAGGGCCAGGTGCAAAATCGGCGAGTTCCCGCGCCGTCACGGGACAACGCGCGGCCGACTTTTCAGCGTCCGAGCCACGCCGCGGCTCGCCCTCCCGATAAACCTCCACGTGCAAGCCAGTCTCGTGCAGCAGCCGCGCCACCACGTAGCCATCGCCGCCGTTGTTACCCGGCCCGCAGAGCACAAAATAGCTCCGGGCTGCGGGATAGCGCGCCAAAATCTCGCGGAAGACAGCGCGGCCGGCATTCTCCATCAAGGCGGTACCGTCGAATGGCCCGCGTTCGATCGCCATGCGATCAGCCTTCGCCATTTCGTCCGGCGTCAGAAGCTCCGTGTGCATTGCCAAGGATTATGCGCTTTGACATGCCAGTCGCAATCCTCTCCGCCTGCACACTTTGTGTGCAGGATGCCTGTGCATTGCGCAGCCATTCTCTCCGCAAGTTGGAAGCTGGTTACCCGGCGATGTGGCATAGCCGCTCGACGGCGCAATTTGCCAACTTGCACCATTGCGTGCGGTGCCCGCGCCGCTTTACCTAGTGCCAGAAAACAGCCCGATGTCTGGCACACTTCGTGCATCGGCCCGGGCGACGGGCTTTGCCCGAGACATAAAGGCCGGAGGCGACCCCGAATGAAGAAGATCGAAGCGATCATCAAGCCGTTCAAGCTCGATGAGGTCAAGGAAGCGCTGCAGGAAGTCGGCCTCCAGGGCATAACGGTCACTGAGGCAAAAGGCTTCGGTCGCCAGAAAGGCCACACCGAACTCTATCGCGGCGCCGAGTACGTTGTGGACTTCTTGCCCAAGGTGAAGATCGAAGTGGTGCTCGGCGACGACGCCGTGGACGCAGCGGTGGACGCGATCCGCAAGGCGGCGCAGACCGGCCGCATCGGCGACGGCAAGATCTTCGTCTCGAACATCGAGGAAGTCGTGCGCATCCGTACCGGCGAGACCGGCATCGACGCGATCTGACAGACACTGGAACGAGAAGACGTCTTCACAAGGGATGGAACGCATGACGACAACCAATGACATCTTGAAGCGCATCAAGGATAACGACGTGAAATTCGTCGATCTGCGCTTCAGCGATCCGCGGGGCAAGCTGCAGCACGTTACCATGGACGTCGCCGAAGTCGACGAGGACATGTTCACCGACGGCGTGATGTTCGACGGCTCGTCGATCGGAGGCTGGAAGGCGATCAACGAGTCCGACATGGTACTCATGCCGGACCCTGAGACGGTCCATATGGACCCGTTCTTCGCCCAGTCGACGATGGTGGTGATGTGCGACATCCTCGACCCGGTCTCCGGCGAGTCCTACAACCGCGATCCGCGCGGAACGGCCAAGAAAGCCGAGGCCTACATGAAGGCCGAGGGCATCGGTGACGCGGTCAACGTCGGCCCCGAAGCCGAGTTCTTCGTGTTCGACGACGTGAAATACAAGGCGGACCCCTACAACACGGGCTTCAAGCTCGACTCCTCAGAGCTGCCCTCGAACGACGACAGCGACTACGAGACGGGCAATCTCGGCCACCGGCCGCGCGTCAAGGGCGGTTATTTCCCGGTCCCGCCGATCGACAGCCTCCAGGACATGCGCTCCGAGATGCTGACGGTACTCGGCGAAATGGGCGTGCGCGTGGAAAAGCATCACCACGAGGTGGCGGCCGCGCAGCACGAGCTCGGCATCAAGTTCGACACGCTCGTCCGCAACGCGGACAAGATGCAAATCTACAAGTACGTGGTGCATCAGGTCGCCAACGCCTACGGCAAGACAGCGACCTTCATGCCGAAGCCGATCTTCGGCGATAACGGCTCTGGCATGCACGTGCACATGTCGATCTGGAAGGGCGGCAAGCCGACCTTCGCCGGCAACGAGTATGCCGGCCTGTCTGAGAACTGCCTGTTCTTCATCGGCGGCGTGATCAAGCACGCGAAGGCGGTGAACGCCTTCACCAATCCGCTGACCAATTCGTACAAGCGGCTGGTGCCTGGCTATGAGGCGCCGGTGCTTCTCGCCTACTCGGCGCGAAACCGCTCGGCCTCGTGCCGCATCCCGTTCGGATCGTCGCCGAAGTCGAAGCGCGTCGAGGTTCGTTTCCCGGATCCGGGCGCGAACCCCTATCTCGCCTTCGCCGCGCTGCTGATGGCCGGCATCGACGGCATCAAGAACAAGATCCACCCCGGCCAGCCGATGGACAAGGATCTCTACGACCTGCCGCCGAAGGAGCTGAAGAAGATCCCGACCGTGTGCGGATCGCTGCGCGAGGCGCTGATGAGCCTCGACAAGGATCGCGGCTTCCTGAAAGCCGGCGGCGTCTTTGACGACGACCAGATCGATGCCTACATCGAACTAAAGATGGCCGAGGTCATGCGCTTCGAGATGACGCCGCACCCGGTCGAATTCGACATGTACTACTCGGTCTGAGGCCGGCTCCCTCAGCAGCCGTGCGAAAAATCAAACCCCGACGGCGCCGGGGTTTTGTTTTGGCACAATCGTCCGGTATCGGAGGTGGACGGGGTTGTCATCATGGCATCGAACGGGAGCGAACTCTTCAATCCGGTGACGCGGACGCGCGTCGTATTCGTCGCTGCACCAAGCGAGAATGGCGGCCGCGCCATCGCGGTCGACTGGTTCGTGCCTCCGGGCGAGATGCTACCGGGCCGTCCGCACTATCATGCCGGCCCCGCCGGCGAGATTGCGGAACGTTTCGAGATCATCACGGGCACTGCGAGCTGCACCGTCAACGGACGTCGGTTGGACGTGCGCGCACCGACGGTAATCGATATTCCGTTCGGCGCCGTCCACATTCATCCCGCGAACACGGGCGACGGCGAACTCCACGTCAGGCAGTCCGCCGAATTCGATCCACCGCGTCCGGACGTGTTGCTACGGCTTGAGAGCTTCTTCGAGACGCTGATGGCGCTTTCCCAGCAGAACAGGGTCCGGCGAAACGGCGACATCAGGGACCCGCTCCAGCTCGCGCTTACCTTCCACGAAAGCTTGCTCGATCCGACCTTCCTTCCCGGTCTCCCAAAGGGGACACAGAAGGCCCTGTTCGGCGGCCTGGCACGACTCGCCAGAGCGCTAGGTTACAAGGCCAGCCACCATCCGCAGTGGAAGTCGCCCGACTAGCGCGGCGGTCACGTACCACCGCCTTCGGCCGGGTTTTCGTTCGGGCCTAAGCCAAAAAGGAGAGGCCCGGCAGTTTCCCACCGGGCCTTCTTCATGCGCCTTGGGAGGCAGGGAGAGTTCAGGCCGCAGCCTTGGCGTAAGCCTCGGTCGAGACTTCTGCGATCGTCTTCAGCACCACGGACGCGATCTGGTACGGGTCGCCCTGCGAGTTCGGACGGCGATCCTCGAGATAACCCTTGTAGCCGTTATTGATGAAAGAGTGCGGAACGCGGATCGACGCGCCGCGGTCGGCGACGCCGTAGGAGAACTTGTTCCACGGCGCGGTTTCGTGCTTTCCGGTCAGGCGCTTGTCGTTGTCCGGACCGTAGACGGTAATGTGGTCCATTAGGTTCTTGTCGAAAGCGGCCATGAGCGCCTCGAAATAGGCCTTGCCGCCGATCTCGCGCATGAACTTCGTCGAGAAGTTGCAATGCATTCCCGAGCCGTTCCAGTCGGTGTCGCCGAGCGGCTTGCAGTGGAACTCGATGTCGATGCCATACTTCTCGCACAGCCGCAGGAGCAGGTAGCGCGCCATCCAGATCTGGTCGGCCGCCTTGCGGGAGCCCTTGCCGAAGATCTGGAATTCCCATTGGCCCTTAACCACCTCGGCATTGATGCCTTCGTGGTTGATGCCAGCGGCCAGGCAAAGGTCGAGATGCTCCTCAACGAGCTGGCGGGCGATGTCGCCGACGTTCTTGTAGCCGACGCCGGTGTAGTACGGGCCCTGCGGCGCGGGATATCCGGTGGTCGGGAAGCCGAGCGGGCGGCCGTCCTTGTAGAAGAAGTATTCCTGCTCGAAGCCGAACCAGGCGTCCTCGTCGTCGAGGATGGTGGCACGCTTGTTGGAGGCGTGCGGCGTGACGCCGTCAGGCATCATGACTTCGCACATGACGAGCACACCGTTGGTGCGGGCGGGATCCGGGAACAGCGCGACCGGCTTCAGCACGCAGTCGGACGAATGGCCTTCAGCCTGCATGGTCGACGAGCCGTCGAAACCCCACAGCGGCAGCTGTTCGAGCTTCGGGAACTCGGCGAACTCCTTGACCTGCGTCTTGCCGCGCAGGTTAGGGACGGGCGTGTAGCCGTCGAGCCAAATGTATTCCAGCTTGTACTTCGTCATTCCGGCCTCTCTAAACCAGTTCGTCAGGAGCGCGTGAGCACGCCCGGCCTCTGCGGGCCGGATTCCTTTTAACTGTGATGCAACCATCGTGCCAATTCGCTTTCGCCTTGCGGACGCTACGTCACCACGCGGAACCGATAACTCGGCCCGTCGCTTAATAACCGTGTGGCGCGATTGGCAGCACATTTTCTGAGCAGTTTTTCCAAGCTGCCCGGGAGATTTGCATCCGGGTGCGCGTCGAAAAAGTTGGCAGACTAAAACTCAAAGTATAACTCTGCCTATCCTTTGTGCACATATGCGACAGGGAATGTAGACATATTGCAATTTTCGTGGGCACGCGCTATCTACGGCTCAAACGTGGTCGCGATATGCGGCCCCTCGGAAGAAGAAGAGTGAACGCCATGGAAAAAACGTCAGGTTCTACTGCAAAGATCTATGTATTCCCAGTAAAGCGGCGCGCAGTCGAGACCCGCTTTGCCGAACAGGTGCGGATGTCGCGCGAACTGGCTGCGAAACGCGCAGCGGCACGGATTGCACCGATGGACGGGTGGTACCACGACGATGCGATTGCCGAGCAGCACAAGGCATCGTGATGGTCGACGCAGCGAGCACGAACTGAGCCCCGGCCCGCGCGCCGGGGTTTTCGTTGGTGTCAGACTGTTCTGGCCTCGATCGCCGAGCGCAAACGCATCGACGACACTTCGTCGATCGGAAAGTTCCACATCAAGCCGATCGCCAGCAACTTCAGAACGACCGGCAGCCAGGCATAGACGGCGGCGAGCGCGAACAATGCCGGCTCCTCGTTGCTGCCGCCGGGCACGAATCCGAACCACGCCAGCAGCGGAAACGTCGTCGCCACCCCGAGCGCAAGCGCCAGCTTGTTGGTGAGACTCCAGGCCGCGAAATAGATTCCCGAACGCTGTTCTCCCGACGAGGCCGTGTCGACATCGATGACGTCGGCCTGGATCGCCGCCGGCAATGCGAGGTCGAAGCCCACCCCGATGCCGGTCAGCGCGCAGATCACTGCGAAGGCGGTTACGTCGCCACTGCCAACGAACGGCGGAAACAGGAAGACGAAACAGGAGCCGAGCATCGCGTAGCACCACGCTCGGTGCTTCCCGAACCTGCCGGCAGCCCAGAGCGCGACCGGCACGCCGGCCACGCCGCAGGCGAAGAACAGGAACAGCATGGGACCGCGCAAATCGGGCGCGCCGAGACGATCCGATACGAAATAAAGGAAAAGTGTCGCCGGTATCGAATTCGAGAAACCGTTGACTAGGAAGGCGGCAACGAGGCGCACGAAAGGCGCGTTCGATGCCATGCGCTTCAAACTTTCGCCAAAGCCGATCCGCGCGACGGTGAACTCCCTCGGCTCAGGCACGGTGGCGACCGTGAAGGTGCCGAAGACGAGTAGGGATGCGGCAATCGCAAGCCCGAGCACCGCGAGGCCGCTGCCTTCTGCCGAGATACCGAACGAGAAAGGAAGCGCGATCGCGACCAGAGTACCGATCAGCGTCATGACCTCGCGATAGGCGGTGACGCGGGCACGCTGCCGGTAATCGCCTGCCAGCTCCGCGCCCCACGCATAGTAGGGCATGAGTGTCGCCGCATAGCCGATCGACAGCAGCGCGCTCCACGCGGCGAGCCACGCCGCGCCGGCCCCTGCAGGCGGCCAGAACAGCATTACCGCCGCAACCGCGGTGAGCGGCAGCGAGCTGAGGAAGAACAGGCGCCTTCGACCGAAGGACGGCCGGTAGCGATCCGAAAGCCAGCCGATGACGGGATCGTGCGCCGCATCGAACACGCGCACGGCTGCCAGCACGGTCGCGACGGTCGCCAACGGCAGTCCCAGCGTCTCGGAATAGTAGGTCGGAACGATGATGTAGAGCGGGAGCGTCAGTGCCGCGAGCGGCAGCGCCGGCAGCGCGTATGCGAGCAAAGTCCTCTTGTCGATCACTACGCCTGCCAATTTATGCGCCGATTGCTGCCGTTTCTGCCTTCCCACATTGTCGCCGCGCGGACAATGCAGCACCATGTGACAGGTCGGCTCGGGGATATATCGTGCGCAGAACGTTGCAGGTGCTCGCAGGCGTTGTTGTCCTGCTTGCTGCCCTATGGGCAGTAGGGCCGCGAGCGGATCGCGACACTTCTGTCACGTTCGACGGGGCCGCGATAGCTGGCGAACCGGAGGCATACCTTGCAGCGGAGGAGGCGAAGGAGCCGGACGTCATCCCCGAACTCGCCAAGGAGATCGTCTGGGCGGACCCCAGGACCAAGGCGAAGACGCCGCTTGCCTTCATCTACATCCACGGATTCTCCGCATCGAAAGGTGAAGTGCGGCCCCTCCCCGATCTGGTCGCCGGCGCGTTCCGCGCCAACCTGTTCTACACGCGGCTGGAGGGCCATGGCGCGGCACCCGAGAGCATGGCCCGCGCAACGCCGAAAGCGTGGATGAACGACTTCGCAGAGGCCGTTGCCATTGGCCGGCTGATCGGCGACGAGGTCGTAGTGATCGCGACGTCGACGGGGGGCGGAATCACCACTATCGCAGCATCGCGCCCTGAGCTCATGCAGGGCGTGAAGGCGCTGATCTTCCTGTCGCCGAACTTCGGACCCAAAGCCTTCGGATCCGGCATGCTGACCGGGCCCTGGGGTCGGCAACTGTCGGACCTGTTCACCGGCGGCCAGCGCGGGTTCACACCGCCCAATGAAACCGTCGCGCGCTATTGGACGGAGCGCTATCCGACCTCCGCGACGCTCGCAATGGCCGTGGTGACCGAAGAAGCGGTAGCGACGCGAGTCGAGGACATCAAGCTTCCGGCCATCTTCTTCATTTCCGATAGAGACCGGACGGTCCGACCAGAGATGACGCGCTCGATCGCCGCGCGCTGGGGCGGTCCTCACGAGCTCTTCGTCGTGACGACGGCCGAAGATCCTGGCCAGCACGTCATCGCCGGCGACGCGCTGTCGCCGGGCGGCACGGGACCCGCGGTCAAGAAGATCGTCGAGTGGCTCAGCGCGCTGCAGTGACGATCGGCGCAGGCGACTTCTCGGGTCGCGCATCGCGGGCGAACAGATAGACCGCGACCGAAATCGCCAGTGTCACCGCATAGAAAATCCACAGCGCGTGGTACCCGGCGGCCGGATCCGCCGCATCGGCATAGGACGAGTACACGGCTCCGGTCGCGAACTGCGCCACGCCTACGCCACCGATCGAGAAGAAATTGAGCAGCGTCACACCGCGCCCTGTCAGATGCGGCGGCAGGAATGCCCGGCCATGCGCCATCAGCAGCCCATAGCTTCCGCCGAAAACTCCGATCGCCACTAGCAACAGGGTCAGGGTCGTGAGATCGGGCGCGGGGTCGGCCGCGAGCAAACCGAGCGTCACCACAGCCAGCACGTTGCCTGCGACGGCCACCCATTTGCGCGTTCCGAAGACGTTGTCGAGCGGACCGTAGAGGAAAGAGCCAGCGACCATGGACAGCGCCATGAAGAGTGTGATGCGGCCGATAGCCAGCGCATCGAGCCCATAGACGTCGGCGAGGAAAGGGCCGGACCACAGGCCGCGGATGCCCGCTGCCGGCGCATAATTGAGAGCGACTAGCGGCATGATGATCCACAACTGCCGGATGCGGAAAAGCTCGAGATAGCCAGCAAATCCGCCATTGCCGCCACTCTCGGTCCGCTGCGGGTCGCGAACGAGGATGTACACGGCAGCAGCGATCGCCAGCGTGATCACGCCGAGGCCGAGCATGACGCTTCGCCAGCCGAAGGCTTCGGCAGCGTTCGCCAATGGCGATGCGCCGATGACATTGCCTGCGGTGCCGAATGCGACGATCCACGACGTCAGCATCGCAAGGCGCGCGGGCGAATAGGAGCGCGCGAAGATGAATACCGATGCCATCAGAACCGGAGCGCAACCAATTCCGATCAGCGCCATCGCCGCGATCAGCATCCACGGCGCGGTGGCGGAAGCGAACAGTGCCGCTCCACCTGCTCCACCCAGCGCGAGGAGAAGCGACGCGGTACGGCGCGGTCCATAGCGATCGAGGGAGACGCCGATGGCGAACTGCGCCAGTGCGAAGGCGATGAACCAGATGCCGGAGGCCCACGACAGACCGGCCTTGGAAATACCGATTTCTGTCGTCAGCGCCGGAGTGAGCACCGCTAGGAACGACCTGTAAAACTGGCTCATTACGTAGGCGAGCGCGAGAGCCACGATGCCGGCCATGCGGTGCGGTCCTGTTCTTGTTCTTCGTCGGGCGCGAGCGGCGCGAACCGCGACTAACCGTTCGCGCGCCTGGACGCAATCGTGCCAACGGCCCGCAAGCGGGCCGTTGATTGGTTCAGATGAATGTCAGGACGTCAGGCCGCGCGCTGACCGCCGCCAAACCCACGGCGCTTCGGACGAAAGCGCTTGCGGTCGTCGCCGGTGCCGCCCGGCTTCGCACCAGTACCTTCAGGACGTGACGCCGGCTTGCCGCCGGTGCCGTCCGAGCCGAATACCTTGTCGGCGAAGCGCTTGTCGCCGAATGGCCGACCATTGCCCGGCTTACTGCCGGCCGGTTTGGCACCATGCGGCCTCTGGCCGGGATGCCCGCGACCGCGGCCGCTGCGCTTCGCGTGCTCGGCATCGCGCTTGTCGTCGTTCGCGGCAATCTCGCGATCTGCCGGAGAGCGGACGGGATCCGGCTCACCGAGGTGGTCAGCCGCAACCGGCAGCTTCATGCGGATCACCCGCTCGACCTGGCGCAGCTTGGCATTCTCGGAAGGGTCGACCAGCGTCACCGCGACGCCGGATGCGCCGTTCCTGCCGGTGCGGCCGATGCGGTGCACATAGCTCTCGGCCTCGTCAGGCAGGTCGAAATTGACGACGTGCGTGACGCCGGGGACATCGATGCCGCGGGCCGCGATGTCGGTCGCCACCAGGATGCGCACTTTGCCGTCGCGAAACCCGTTGAGGGCGTTCTGGCGCGCATTCTGCGACTTGTTGCCGTGGATGACCGCCGCCTCGAAACCGTCACGACCGAGATCGCGGGTGACGCGGTCGGCCCCGTGCTTGGTGCGTGCGAAGACGATGACGCGCGCCATCGCCGCGTCGGATAGCATGTCGGACAGAAGCTTCCGCTTCTGCTTGGTGCGCGCCATGACGACACTCTGAGATATCTCCGCCACGGTCGTGCCCTGGACGGCGACCGCGACACGCGCCGGGTTGCGCAGCAGGCCGTTGGCCAGTTCCTCGATCTCCGGCGGCATCGTCGCCGAGAAAAGCGCGGTCTGACGCGCCGGGTGCGTGCCCTTGGCGATGCGCTTGACGTCGTTGATGAAGCCCATGTCGAGCATGCGGTCGGCTTCGTCGAGCACGAGCCAGGTGGTCTCGGACAGATCGACCTCGCGCTCGCGAACGAGGTCGGTCAATCGGCCGGGCGTGGCGACGAGGATGTCGACGCCGGGCTGCATCTTGCGCACCTGCGAACTGCGCGAAACGCCGCCCAGAACGAGCGCCGTCGAAACGTGCGCGCCCTTGGCGAGCAACCGGAAGGTCTCCTCGATCTGAACGGCAAGCTCGCGGGTCGGCGCCAGCACGACGGCACGCGCGGTGCGCGGCTTGCGGCGAGTGCCCAGCGCGATGATCTTGGAGAGGATCGGCAGCGCGAACGCAGCGGTCTTGCCCGAACCCGTCTGGGCCACGCCGAGGATGTCTCGGCCCGCGAGATGCTGAGGGATCGCCATGACTTGGATCGGCTTCGGCTCGGTCAGACCCGCGGTTTCCGTAGCCTTCAGAAGCACGCCGGCAATTCCGAGCGCGGCAAAGCCGTCGACGTTAGCTTCCGGCTGGATGGTATTCAATTCGTTGGACAATTCAAACTTCTTTCATCACGCGCCGCGTCTGCGGTGCGCATATAGGGGCGCTGCGGGGCGCAACCCGCGCGTCTGATGTGTGGGAACGACGAGGCTGGGGGCTTTCGCCGCCGGGCTGCGCTGTCGGCCGACCGCGTTATGCGGGCGGGCTTGTTCGCCGTTCGGCATTGCCGACACCGACGAAACAGACGCAACCGGTTCCACCTGGGAAAAGCCGGACTAGCCGGCCCATGCGCCTCGTGGCGCGGATATGGTGGCATTCGCGGAAGAATGCAAGCGATTGTTGGAACACCGCCGATTCAGGAGGCAGCCTTGGCCAATGCCTCGAGCTTCAGAACGGTGTTCCAGTTTCGCGCCGTCGAAACCACGCCGAGCGTCCTGTCGATGATCGGCGGGGTCTTCGACGGACCGAAACCATCGGGCGCGTGAAAGTACATGAACTTGCCGTCGACCTTGAGTTCCTCCGTATCGTGCTTGCGGGCGACCAGCGCCTCCACGGCCTCGGCCTTCGGCGGTCCGGAAAGAGCAAAAAGATGGACCGTGTTGCCTTTCTCCGCGGCTTCCGCGGCGAACGGATTCCGAGCGATCGCCTTCGACCACGCCGCCAGCGTTGAAAGCATGATGTGCTTGTCGAAGCCGAATTCGCGCTTGCAGAGCTCTGCGATCTTTGCGGTCGCGGCTGTGGCCGACAGGGCCGTCTTCACGATGGCATTGCCGCTGTTGATGTAGGTCGCGACGTTTTCGAAACCGGCCTCGGTCAGCTTTTCGCGCAGCGGCTTGACCGGAAGCTGCGTCGCACCTCCTACGCCGCGGAACAACACGATAAAGACGGTCATCGAGCTCTCCGGCTTCCGTTCGTTCGTCCGCAGGGATATGGCATAAGCACCGCGGCTCGACCACCGCAGCGCGCCAATCGGGACCTCGACGTTGAACTATCTTGCGATCCGGGCTGCGATACACGTGTCTGCAGTATTCTCGATCTATCTGTCGATGGCGATGCTCGTCCCAGCGGCCATCGATCTCTACTACGGCCACCACGACTGGCAGGTCTTCGCCTTCTCGGCACTGTTCACCGGCGGACTGGGGCTCGCAGTGGCCATGGCTACGCAAGGCCGCCCGCCTGTGCTGTCGCCCCGATTCGGCTTCCTCGTCGTCAACTTCCTGTGGCTGACGACCTGCGCGGTCGCTTCGGTGCCCTTCGCCGCCTCGTCGCTCGACATCAGCTACACCGATGCGCTCTTCGAATCGGTCTCGGGTATAACCACCACCGGCGCGACCGTCCTGGTCGGCCTGGACGGCATGCCGCCCGGGATCTTGATGTGGCGGGCGCTGCTGCACTGGATGGGCGGACTCGGGGTGATCGCGCTCGGCATCTTCGTCCTGCCGTTCCTCAATATCGGCGGCGTGTCCTACTTCAACATCGAATCGTCCAGCATCGACGATCGGCCGTTCGCGCGCTTCTCGACCTACACGTTGAGCATGATCGCGATTTACGCGGCGCTGACAGTCACCTGCATGATCCTCTACGCGGCCGCCGGCATGGCAGGGCTGGATTCAATCGCGCATGCGATGTCGACCGTTGCCACGGGCGGCTTCGCCAACCACGACTCGTCCTTCGGCCACTACGCCGACAATTTCGCCATCCTCTGGATCGGCGTGGCGTTCATGTTCCTCGGCGCCCTGCCCTTCGCGGTGCTGATCCTGTTCATCGCGCGCGGCAGGCTCGACGCGCTCGCGGACCCGCAGATCAAGATCTTCGTCACCTACCTGGTCGCGATCGTGCTGGCCGTGACCGTCTACCAGCGCGTTGCCGCCGACGAGCCATTCTTCTCGGCGCTCACGCATGCGGCGTTCAACATAACGTCGATCGTGTCGACGACCGGCTTCGCCAGCAGCGACTACAACGGGTGGGGATCGTTCGCCGTTACCTGTGCATTCGTCGCGACGTTTCTCGGCGGCTGCTCTGGCTCGACAAGCGGCGGCATCAAGGCCTACCGGTTCCTCATTCTGGCAGAGATGGTCTACAACGGACTTCGCAGGCTGGTTTACCCGCGCACGGTGTTGTCCGTGCGATACGGCGACCGGATCATCCCGGAAGAAACGCAGGACGCCGTCGTCCTGTTCATCGCCGCCTTCATGGTGATCTGGATGATCCTCTCGGTCCTGCTGTCGGCGACAGGGCTGGACCTGCTGACATCGGTATCCGGCGCTCTTGCCGCGCTCACCAATGTCGGCCCAGGCTTCGGCGGCATCATCGGACCGGCCGGCAACTATGCCGCGGTGCCGGACGCGGCAAAGTGGATACTCTCTCTCGCCATGCTGCTCGGCCGCCTCGAGATCCTCGCCGTGCTCGTCATATTCACGCCGGTTTTCTGGGGCCGTTAGCGCGCCAACGAGGGGCGAAGGTAGTTCATGATCTTGATTCGCATCGGCATGGCCGTGGCGATGGTGCTGGGCCTGGCCGCTTGCGGCACGACGCGCATGGACGAGGCCATGGCGCTCGCGTCGCCGGCGCCGCAGCTGCCGTCGCACCGCATCTTCGTCGCCACGACCCGCGCCCACGGGGCGGCACAGAACGTCGCGTTCGACGGCTCTCGCTCGGCCCGCGCGGCCTTCGCCTATGTCGACGTCTCGGTGCCTCCTGGTCGGGTCGGCGGCGAGTTCTCTCGCCCGCGCCGCGGCGTGGGCGATCCCCAGAAGCACTTCATGACCCGCGACGTCGGCTTCTACCGGAACCCGGCCTCGATGCAGGCCGCGCTGGCCTACGAGGCCCAGGCACGGGGCGGGCGCGCGCTGGTTTTCGTGCACGGCTACAACACCTCGTTCGACGAGGCAGTCTTCCGCCTGACGCAGATCGTCCACGATTCGGGCTATCGCGGAACGCCGCTGCTGTTCACCTGGGCATCGGGCGGCCGCGCCATCGACTACATGTATGATCGCGAGAGCGCCACCGCGGCACGCGATGCGCTCGAGGCCACGCTGCGGCTCGTCGCACAGTCAGGCGCGGCGCGCGTCGATATCGTCGCGCACTCGATGGGCAGCTGGGTGACGATGGAAGCACTTCGGCAGCTCGCCATTAGCGGCGACGCGGAACTCGGCGGCAAGCTGGGGGATGTGATCCTCGCCTCGCCCGACATCGATGTCGATGTGTTCAAGAGTCAGATGGCGCGCATCGGCAAGCCGAAGAACCCCTATGTCGTGCTGCTGTCGGAAGACGATCGTGCGCTACGTCTGTCGTCGGTCATCGCCGGCAACAAGCCACGCGTCGGCGATTACGCCAAGGCCTCCGACCTCGGCAATTACGGCGTCACGGTGATCGACATGTCGAGCCAGAAGGGCTCGAGTGCGTCGAACCACCACAAGTTCTCCGAGAACACGACGCTGCTCAATCTGCTTGGCCGACGCCTTTCGGATCCGACGGCCGCTGCCGAGACCGCGTCGGACATCACGCAGCGCATCAGCGATTACGCCAAGGGCTTGAACAAGGCGATCAGCGCCGCGTCGAACGCAGCGCATTCCGCCCCGACGCTGCCTGTAGAGCGGACGCCTCTAACCCAGGCCGGTCAGGTCACGGAGCCAGAAGGCTAGGAACACGAACGCGCCGATGAAGCCGATACCGGCCCAGTCGACATTCGATTTCCTTGCCGAACGCACCACCTGCGTCGCGACCAGCACGACGAGCATAAGAAGCAGCGCTGCGAGCAGAACCCTGATCATCGGTCGAGGCTCCGAAAAGACATCCTTGAGCGGATAGATAGTGAGTGTTGCGGCGGATTTGAGAGGGAGTGGTGCCCCCGGCAGGGATTGAACCCGCGACCTTCGGTTTACAAAACCGCTGCTCTACCGCTGAGCTACAAGGGCACGGCGTCGCGTTAGCATATTTGTTCTCGGGCTGGGAAGCGGTACGCGCAATGTCCGGTTTGGCGGGCGCGCGCCGGCATGCTAGCCAGTGGCGTACCGTCCCAAGCAGCGACCTAATGAAATCGAGCCATTCCGACCGAGTTGCATTCGTCGCCGCGGACACCAGGGACGCGCGGAAGGCTGCGGCGCGACTCGTCGCCAAGTACGGCAGCGCCGAACCGCTGGAAGCGGACGTTATCGTCGCCCTCGGCGGCGACGGGTTCATGTTACAGACGCTGCGCGAGAACATCGGCACCGGCCGCCGGATCTACGGCATGAACCGCGGCACGGTCGGCTTCCTGATGAACCCCTACCACGAGGACAGGCTGCCGGAGCGGATCGCAGCCGCATCGGCCGAGACGATCCGGCCGCTCGAGATGGAAACGGTCGACGACGCCGGCAAGACGGCAGCCGCGCTTGCGATCAACGAGGTCGCGTTGTTCCGCCAGTCGGCGCAGGCGGCCAAGGTCCGCATAGCCATAGATGGCAACGTCCGCCTAGACGAGTTGATCTGCGACGGAGTGATGGTCGCGACGCCTGCCGGGTCGACCGCCTACAACCTTTCGGCGCACGGCCCAATCCTCCCGCTCGAAGCCCCGCTGCTGGCGCTGACGCCCGTCAGCCCGTTCCGCCCTCGCCGCTGGCGCGGTGCTCTGGTTTCGGACAGATCCGAGGTGGTGTTCGATATTCTCGAGCAGGAAAAGCGGCCGGTAAATGCCGTTGCGGACCACGTGGAGGTGCGGTCGGTCATCCGCGTCACCGTCCGCGAATCGCGCGCACGCACGGTTTCCATCCTGTTCGACCCGAGCCACTCGTGGAACGAACGCATCCTCGCCGAGCAGTTCAGATACTGATCCACTCAGGCGAAATCGATGAATTGTCCACCGTATCGCGCGATTTCAGGCCTCTACGATTGACATTGCGTCGGGTGCCACCTAGTTGCAGACCTTGAGGCACTTGTGCGCTGCACGCGTTGCCGGCATGTGGCCCATAGGGCCGACGAGGACGGCGAGCAATGCTGTCCGCAACAGCAAAGAAGCCAACTTGTCAGAAATCGATGCCACCGCGGCTGCCGCGGTAACTTTCGCAGACCTCAATCTCTCAGACAAAGTCGTATCCGCCGTCGCAGACGCGGGTTACACGAAGCCAACGCCGATCCAGGAACAGGCGATCCCCCACGCGGTCGCGGGTCGCGATATCCTCGGCATTGCGCAGACCGGCACCGGCAAGACCGCCGCCTTCGTTCTGCCGATGATCACCCGCCTCGAGCAGGGCCGAGCGCGGGCCCGGATGCCGCGCACGCTGATCCTTGAGCCGACCCGCGAACTTGCCGCCCAGGTCGAGGAAAACTTCGTCAAGTACGGGAAGAACCACAAGCTCAACATCGCGCTGCTGATAGGTGGCGTGTCCTTCGAGGAGCAGAACCGAAAGCTCGAGCGCGGCGCGGATGTCCTGATCGCTACGCCGGGCCGTATGCTTGACCATTCCGAGCGCGGGAAGCTCCTGCTTACCGGTGTCGAGATCCTGGTTATCGACGAAGCCGACCGCATGCTCGACATGGGATTCATCCCGGACATCGAGCGCATCTGCAAGATGATTCCGTTCACCCGGCAGACGCTGTTCTTCTCGGCCACGATGCCGCCGGAGATCACGAAGCTGACCGAGCAGTTCCTGCAGGCGCCGATTCGTATCGAAGTGTCGAAGCCGGCGTCGACGGCGACCACGGTCACCCAGCGCCTGGTGAAATCGAAGGGCAAGTCCTGGGACAAGCGCGAGACGCTGCGCAACCTGATCCGCGCCGAAGACGCGGAGATCAAGAACGCGATCATTTTCTGCAATCGCAAGGTGGAAGTAGCCGAACTTTTCCGCTCGCTGCTGAAGCACGAGTTCAGTGTCGGCGCGCTGCACGGCGACATGGACCAGCGCGCCCGCATGACGATGCTCGAGAATTTCCGCAACGGGAAGCTCAAGCTGCTCGTCGCGTCGGACGTCGCCGCTCGCGGCCTCGACATTCCCGACGTCAGCCACGTCTTCAATTACGACGTGCCGATCCACTCCGAGGACTACGTCCACCGCATCGGCCGCACAGGCCGAGCCGGGCGGCTTGGCAAGGCGTTCACGATCGCCACCAAGTCCGACACGCGCTACATCGACGCGATCGAGAAGCTGATCGGCAAGCCGGTCGAATGGCATGACGGGGATCTCTCGACTGTCGGCGAAGAGAGCGCCGAGGAGGAGCGTCCGCGCCGCGGCCGCGGAGAAAAGCGGGCCTCAGGGGGTGGACGCGAGCGTGCAGGCCGCGAGCGCGGCGAACGTCGCGGCCGCCGCGAAGAAACAGCAGCGCCCGCGACCGCAGCGGAGCCGGAAATCGTCGAAACTGCGCCGGAGCGCGAGGAGCGCAAGTCTCGCAAGAATGCG
Source organism: Pseudomonadota bacterium (assembly GCA_023457435.1). GTDB lineage: Bacteria > Pseudomonadota > Alphaproteobacteria > Rhizobiales > Rhizobiaceae > RCIO01. Next base: position 102,141 of record JAEWLS010000045.1, on the reverse strand, counting down.
ATCCGCGCGGAGAATACCGAGCGCAAGCCGCGCGAGGAACGCCCCGCTGCCGTTGGTGACTACAACATCTCGCGACCGGAGCGGAAACGGCAGTATCGAGACGAGTTCCGCAACGATCCGGCGCCCGTCGGCTTCGGCGAGGATGTGCCGGCCTTCATGAAGGTCGTCGCCAAGGTCTGAGCGGATCTCACCTCTTGTCTTCACAAAAGCCGGACACATGTCCGGCTTTTTTGTTTCTGTTTCGAAGGAGCATCGCGATGCCGATGAAACTTGAAGGAAGCTGCCGCTGCGGCGCTGTGTCCTTCTCGGTGATGAGCCACACGCCGGTACCCTATCAGCGCTGCTACTGCAGCATCTGCCGCAAGCAGCAGGGCGGCGGCGGTTACGCAATAAATCTCGGCGCGCTCAACGACACGATGACGATCAGCGGGCGCGAGAATCTGCGGGTATTCCGCGCCGAGATCGCCGATGACGAGGGTCACTGCAAGATTTCCAGCGGGGAGCGAAATTTCTGCGGCAAGTGCGGTTCCGCGATGTGGCTCTATGACCAGAACTGGCCCGAATTGATCCATCCTTTCGCGTCCGCCATCGACACCGACTTGCCGATTCCCGAGGAGCGGGTGCACCTCATGCTGAAGTTCAGGGCGAACTGGGTCGAACCCGACCTTCGCAGCGGCGACAAACGGTTCGACGAGTATCCGACCGAATCTCTCGCCGACTGGCACAAGCGCAACGGGCAGTGGGTCGACTAAGAAAAAGCCCCGCCGTAGCGGGGCTGGGTTCGATCGTACTCAGGCGGCGGATCTGCCGCTCTCTTCTTCTTCCATGATCACGGCCACGTCGCCGTTGGCGGAAAGGGTGATCTTGTCTGGCTGCACGTAGGCTACCAGCGCGAGCGGCACGTAGTGATGATGCCCCTCGTGCGTGCGCATAGCGCTGTCGGCTTTGGTGAGCTTGATCCGGTTGCCTTCCACGCGATCAACCGTGCCAATATGCGCGCCATCCGCGCCGACCACTTCCGCGTGTTCTGCGATCTTGGATTTGTCGACCATTGACGTTCTCCTTGGTTGTCCGAGACAACGCTGCAGAACGCCATAAGTTCGATTACGCCGCCGTTGCGCGGGCCTCCGCCAAAGCCTTCAGGTCAGCCGGTTTCAGCTCGACGGACTCACCGCATCCACAGGCGGAACTCTCATTCGGATTCCTGAATACGAACCCGGTGCGCAGCTTGGTGGTCTCGAAATCCATCGTCGTGCCGAGAAGGTAAAGCGCGGCCTCCGGCGCGACCCATACGTGAGCGCCCGCATGCTCGACATGGTCGTCCTTGGCGGAAGGCTCGGTCACGAGATCGACGGTATACTCCATGCCGGCGCAGCCGCCTTTCTTGATGCCGACGCGCAGCCCGCGCGCCCCATCGCGGGCATCCACGATCTCGCGCACCCGGTCGGCTGCTGCGTCGGTCAAGCTGATGACCTGGAACCTGCCCATGTCCGTCTCCGTGCCTCGCCAGTCGCCCGGCGTCATCGAAACCTTAGCTCAAGATGGTGAAGCGCGCATGCATGCGCAACCGCTCAGTACCAGCCGACCGCGACACGAGCCTCCTCGCTCATCCTGTCCGGCGTCCAGGGCGGGTCGAACACCATGCTGACGTCGACGTCCGACACGCCCTCGACGGCGCTGACGGCATTCTGCACCCAGCCCGGCATCTCGCCCGCCACCGGGCATCCAGGCGCGGTCAGCGTCATGTCGATCTTCACCGAGCGATCGTCCTCGATATCGATCTTGTAGATGAGGCCGAGCTCGAAGATGTCGGCGGGAATCTCAGGATCGTACACCGTCTTCAAGGCGCCGATGATGTCGTCGGAGAGCCGCGCGAGTTCCGCCTCGGGTATCGCCGACTTGATCTCGGGCAGATTGGCTGTGTCTTCACTCATTGTCATCACCCGAAGAACTTGCGGGCCTTCTCGAGGGCTTCGGCGAGCGCATCGACCTCGCCCTTCGTATTGTACATGGCGAAGGAGGCGCGGCATGTCGAGGTCACGCCGTAGCGTTTCAGCAGCGGCTGGGCGCAGTGCGTGCCGGCACGCACCGCGACGCCGGCGCGGTCGATCACCATCGAGACGTCATGCGCGTGAATGCCCTGCAGCTCGAACGAGACGATGGAGCCCTTGCCCGGCGCGGTGCCGAAAATCCGCAGCGAGTTGATCCGCGACAGGCGCTCGTGCGCGTAGGCCGAGACCTCGGCCTCATGCGCGGCGATGCGCTCGCGGCCGATCTCCCGCATGTATTCCAGAGCCGCGCCGAGGCCGATCGCCTGGACGATCGGCGGCGTTCCTGCCTCGAAGCGATGCGGGGGATGGTTGTAGGTGATCCGTTGCTCGGTCACCTCCTCGATCATCTCGCCGCCACCCTGGAAGGGGCGCATCGCCTCGAGCATCTCGCGCTTGCCGTAGAGCACGCCGATACCCGACGGGCCGTACACCTTGTGGCCGGTGAAGACGTAGAAGTCGGCGTCGAGCGCCTGCACGTCAACGGGCATATGAACGGCCGCTTGACTGCCGTCGACAAGGACGGGAATCCCACGCGCATGGGCAATTGCCGCGATCTCTTTGATCGGGGTTACGGTGCCGAGCACGTTCGACATATGGGTCATCGCCACGAGCCTGGTTCGCGGCGTGAGGCACGCCTCGAAAGCCTCCAGATCGAAGGACCCGTCGTCGCGGATGGGCGCCCAGACCAGCCGGGCGCCCTGGCGCTCGCGTATGAAATGCCACGGCACGATGTTGGAGTGGTGTTCCATGATCGACAAGACGATCTCGTCACCGTCGCCGATATTGGGCATACCCCATCCGTAGGCGACGGTATTGATCGCCTCGGTGGTCGACTTGGTGAAGACGATGTTGTCCACCGACGGGGCGTTGAGGAAGCCGCGCACGATCTCCCGCGCACGCTCGTAGGCGTCCGTCGTCGCATTCGACAGGAAGTGCAGCCCGCGATGCACATTGGCGTACTCATTCGAATACGCATGGGTGATCGCATCGATGACCGCCCGCGGCTTCTGCGCCGACGCGCCACTGTCGAGATAGACGAGCGGCTTGCCGTACACTTCGCGCGACAGGATCGGGAAGTCGCGGCGTACTGCCTCCACGTCGTAAGTGCCGGTGTTGGTCTGCCGGTCCATAGTCAGCCGTGCGTCGCGAACCAGGCGTCAAGCCGGGCTTCGAGAGGTTCGACGATACGCTCGTCGCCGAGCTCCTCGATAACCTCGGCAAGGAAGGCCTTGACCAGCAAGCCGCGCGCTTCCTTCTCGGTCACGCCGCGAGCCATCAGGTAGAACAGGTGGCTGCGGTCGATCTCGGCAACCGTGGCGCCATGTCCGCAGGCGACGTCGTCGGCGAAGATCTCGAGTTCCGGCTTGACCGAGAAGTCGGCGTCGTCGGAGAGCAGCAAGGTGTTGCAGGCCATCTTCGCGTCGGTCTTCTGAGCCTCGCGCGCGACCCGGATCTGGCCTTGGAAGACGCCGTGCGCCTTGTCGAGCACAACGTTGCGCACGACTTCGGTCGATGTCGCGCCATAGGCAACGTGGTCGAGGACCATGGTGACGTCGCAGTGCGTAGCCCCGGCAAGAAGGTTCACGCCGCGCAGCGTGAACTGGCAGCCTTCACCGGCAGCCCTGATCCTCAGTTCCTGCCGGACGAGCCTGGCGCCGGTGTTCATGACGAAGACGGTCAGCCTGGCATCCTTGCCGATCGTCGCATTTAGCTGGCCAAGATGCGTCGCCGTGTCCGTGTGATCCTGGACGATGATCCAGGTTACGTCGGCACCATCGGCGACCGTCAGGTGCGAGACGGCGGAGACGAGCGCGGCGCCCTCGCCGCTGTGGCGTTCGACGATGACGGCCTTCGCCCCAACCCCGGCATTGGCCGTGTACAACACGTGCGTCTGGCCGCCAGCGTGCAGGTTCTGGAGCTCGATCGGCGCCGCAACGGCGCTTTCGGCGGGTATCTCGATGCCGACGCCGTCGGCGACCAGAGCCGTATTAATAGCGCCGACCGCATCGTCATTGCCACGCAGCTCAAGCAGCGTCGCAAGCGCTCCATCTCGAAGCTCAGTGTTCAGACGCCTCAACTTCGCGCCATCGACCGTCGGAAGCTTACCGACGGTACCCGCCAGGAACGGCAGCACGACGCTGTCCGCAACGATGGGCGGCAGCGCGCGCGGCGCGACCGGCGCACCGGGACCTGGAACCTCGGCCATGAGCCGGCGCAGGTCGGTGTAATGCCAGCTTTCGACGCGGCGCGTCGGCAGTCCGCCCTTGATCGCCTCGACCGCGCGGTCGCGCGCCATCAGAGTCCCGGCGTCACCCGGCAGGTCAGACAGGCGCGCTTCATAGGTATCGACGAGCGCGACTTCGGCCGGCGTGAGCTTCGGCACGATATGCATGTTCACCACTGCCACCTCACGCAGCCTCGCCGATGATGCCGGCGTAGCCGTTCGCCTCCAGCTCCAGCGCCAGGTTCTTGTCGCCGGACTTTACGACCTGGCCTTTGTAGAGCACGTGCACGCTGTCCGGCACGATGTGGTCGAGCAGCCGCTGATAGTGGGTGATGACGACGATCGCCCGGTCAGGCGAACGCAGCGCGTTGACACCGTCGGACACGATCTTGAGCGCGTCGATGTCGAGACCGGAATCGGTTTCGTCGAGCACGCAGAGCTTCGGCTCGAGCAGCTTCATCTGCAGGATCTCGGCGCGCTTCTTCTCGCCGCCAGAGAAACCGACATTGAGCGGCCGCTTCAGCATGCCCATGTCCATCTGCAATTCGCCGGCTGCGGAACGAACCCGCGCGAGGAGATCTGGAATCTTCAGCGGCTCCTCGCCGCGCGCACGGCGCTGCGCATTGAGCGCTACCTTGAGGAACTCCATGGTCGCGACGCCGGGTATCTCCATCGGGTACTGGAAGGCCAAGAAAATACCCCTGGCGGCGCGTTCCGCCGGATCCATCTCGAGAATCGACTCGCCGTTGAAGAGGATGTCGCCTTCGGTGACCTCGTAGTCCTCGCGTCCGGCAAGGATATAGGACAGCGTCGACTTCCCGGATCCGTTCGGCCCCATGATTGCCGCTACCTCACCGGCTTTCACGGTCAGGTTCAGCCCGCGGATGATCTCGGTCCCGTCCTCGGCGATACGGGCGTGAAGGTTCTTGATCTCAAGCATTTCGTCTTTCCGTTCGGCAAGCGCATAGGGGCGCGCTGAATTCGTGAGCTTAGTTGGGCGAGGCTCGTTTAGCCCACGCTTCCTTCGAGCGAGATGGCGATCAGCTTCTGGGCCTCGACGGCGAACTCCATCGGCAGCGCCTGGATGACGTCCCGGACGAACCCGTTGACGATCAGTGCGATTGCCTCTTCCTCGGGCACGCCGCGCTGCATGACGTAGAACAGCTGATCCTCGGAGATCTTCGATGTCGTGGCCTCGTGCTCCAGCCGCGCGGTCGCGTTCTTCGCCTCGATGTACGGCACGGTATGCGCGCCACAGTCGGAGCCGATGAGCAGCGAGTCGCAATTGGTGAAGTTGCGCGCGCCCGCCGCCTTGCGATGGACCGAGACCTGGCCACGGTAGGTATTGTTGGAATGGCCCGCCGAAATGCCCTTCGAGATGATCCGGCTCACGGTGTTCTTGCCGAGATGGATCATCTTGGTGCCGCTGTCGACCTGCTGGTAGCCGTTCGACACCGCAATCGAATAGAATTCGCCCTGGCTCTCGTCGCCGCGCAGGATGCACGACGGGTACTTCCAGGTAATCGCGGAGCCGGTTTCGACCTGCGTCCACGAGATCTTCGAGCGATCGCCGCGGCAGTCGCCGCGCTTGGTGACGAAGTTGTAGATACCGCCCTTCCCCTGGGCGTCGCCAGGGTACCAGTTCTGGACCGTTGAATACTTGATCTCGGCATCGTCGAGTGCCACCAGTTCGACAACCGCGGCATGCAGCTGGTTCTCGTCGCGTTGCGGCGCAGTGCAGCCTTCGAGGTAGGAGACGTAGCCGCCCTCCTCGACGATGATGAGCGTACGCTCGAACTGACCCGTGTTCTTCTCATTGATGCGGAAGTAGGTCGACAGCTCCATCGGGCAGCGAACGCCCTTCGGCACGAAGACGAACGAGCCGTCAGTGAAGACGGCCGAGTTCAACGTCGCGTAGAAGTTGTCGGTCGTCGGCACGACGGAGCCGAGATACTTCTTGACCAGCTCCGGATGCTCGCGGATTGCCTCGGAGATCGAGCAGAAGATGACGCCGGCCTTAGCCAGCTCCTTCTTGAAGGTGGTGACTACCGACACCGAGTCGAATACGGCGTCGACCGCGACGCGGCCCGAGCTGTAGACGTTGTCATTCGCCGTATCGACGATAGCGCCGGCAGCAGAATCCTCGTGGCCCGGCTTCTTAACGCCTGCGAGGATCTCCTGCTCCTTCAGCGGGATTCCCAGCTTGGCATAGACCTTGAGGATCTCGGGATCGACCTCGTCCAGCGACCGTGGACCGGACTGGCTCTTCGGCGCGGCGTAGTAGTAAATGTCCTGGAAGTCGATCTTCGGATAGTTCACGCGCGCCCAGGTCGGCTCTTCGAGCGTCAGCCAGCGGCGATAGGCAGCGAGCCGCCACTCGAGCATCCACTCCGGCTCGCCCTTCTTGGCCGAGATGAAGCGTATCGTATCCTCGCTGAGGCCCTTTGGCGCCTTGTCCGTTTCGATAACGGTCTCGAAGCCGTACTTGTACTGGTCCACATCGATCTTGCGGACCTGCTCGATCGTCTCCTGCACAGCAGGCATCGGCGTTCTCCATCCATGCCGGGTTCAAGGCCCGGCCGTCTTCGAAATCGCGCGTCTTCACGCACGGTGCATATAGTCTCGCCGCGGCGCGAATGCACGCCCCCGGCGCAAATCAGGCGGCTCTTGCGCCCTTGTGGCGACCAACCAGCTTCGCCAACGCGTCGAGCAACCGTGCGACGTCGGCTTCCGTGTTCGACGCAGCAAGCGATACGCGAACCGCGCCGAGCGCCGCATCCGCCCCCATTGCCTTGAGAACGTGGCTCGGTCCGACCTTTCCGGACGAGCAGGCGGAACCCGCGGAGACTGCAACGCCGGCAATATCCAGGGCGATTTGCGCTGTCTCCGCTTTCATGTCAGGCAGCGAGAAGAACGTCGTATTGGGGAGCCGCACTGCGCCGCGGCCGTGGAAGATAGCCGACGGCTCGATCTTCGCGATACCGGTTTCCGTCATGTCGCGAAGTTGGGCGACACGCACCGCACTGCCTAGCTCGTCTCGCGCCACCTTCGCCGCTGCCCCAAAGCCGGCGATCGCCGCCACGTTCTCCGTGCCGGCACGAAAGCCCCGCTCCTGGCCGCCCCCTCGCAGGAGCGGCACCGGCATCATGAGATCGGCACGGCCGATGATCGCTCCAGCGCCCTGGGGTCCGCCGATCTTGTGCGAGGACAGGATGAGGAAATCCGCGCCGCTCGCCGCGATGTCCAGGTCCGCGCGGCCGGCCAGTTGAACCGCGTCTACCACCAGCACACCGCCGGCGTCCTTGACGATGCGCGCGATCTCGCTCAACGGCTGAATGACGCCTGTCTCGTTGTTGGCGCCGTGCACCGCCACGAGAGGTAGCCCGGTGGCGCGGTCATGGACCTGGAGAAGACTCCTAAGCACATCCAGCCGCGCGATACCTTCCGCGTCAACGCCGAACTGCCTGATATTCTCCGATGCGAAGCGGCCGCCGGAGAGCGTCGCCGGATGATCGGCCGTGCAGACATAGAGTGCGCCGAACCCAAGCGGCGCGCGTCCCATAGTCCAGGCAGGCGAAAGCAGGAAATTCGCAGCTTCGGTCGCGCCGGATGAAAACACGACGCTGGCGGGCTGTGCACCGACGAGAGCGCCCACCTGGCGGCGCGCATCCTCGACCAGACGTCTCGCCGCGCGGCCTTCTGCATGGACTGACGACGCGTTTCCGCCAGTGTCGACAGCCGCCAGCATCGCCGCACGCGCTTCGGCGCGGAGCGGCGATCCGGCGTTATGGTCGAGATAGACCCGGCCTGTCGACATTCCTGTCAAACCCTTCCGCGGCATTGAGGTGACGGCGTTATTTCCTTGAAATCGCGGGGTGCGCCGTCCTATCTACCCGCCTTGCAGCCCGCTCTCGGCGACGCCCAGTTTTGAATAATTCTAAACTGGTTCTATGTAGCGCATGGAGCCGCGTCAAGGCTCCCGGCGCTGATGCCGATCCTTGGCGGATTTTCGAGTTTTTCACGGAGTAGCGCATGCCAGAGGTCATTTTCGCCGGTCCCGCCGGTCGTCTGGAAGGCCGCTATCAGCCTGCCAAGGTCAAGAACGCGCCGATGGCGATTGTCCTGCACCCGCATCCTCAGTTCGGCGGGACGATGAGCAACAAGATCGTCTACGACCTGTTCTATATGTTCCAGAAGCGCGGGTTCACGACGCTTCGCTTCAATTTCCGAGGCATCGGCCGCAGCCAGGGCGAGTTTGACCATGGGGCCGGCGAGCTGTCGGACGCCGCCGCCGCTCTCGATTGGGTGCAATCGCTGCATCCGGATTCCAAGAGCTGCTGGGTCGCGGGCTATTCATTCGGCGCCTGGATCGGGATGCAACTTCTCATGCGCCGGCCCGAGATCGAAGGCTTCATCTCGGTCGCGCCGCAGCCCAACACCTACGACTTCTCCTTCCTCGCGCCCTGCCCGTCTTCCGGTTTGATCATTCACGGCGATGCGGACAAGGTGGCGCCGCCGAAGGACGTGCAGGGGCTGGTCGACAAGCTGCAATCGCAGAAGGGCATCACGATCACGCAGAAGACCATCCCTGGCGCCAATCATTTCTTCTCGAACGACGCCGACCTGTTGATCGACGAGTGCTCCGACTATCTGGACCGGCGACTGCGCGGCGAGCTCGCCGATCCGCGTCCAAAGCGCCTGCGTTAGCGTTCGGCCGCCATCCAGCATCGAAAAGTAGTGGAAGCTTGCGCTACGCTGGCGCGCGACCGCTTGCGCGAGTCGACAGCCGACGAAGTGCGTGGAACGTTTCCCTTGTCCGAATCAACAAAATTACCGGGGACCCGTGAGCACGTTCGAAATTTACAGGGACAAGAAGGGTGAGACGCGTTTTCGATATCGCGCCGGCAACGGCGAGATCATGTTCAGTTCGGAAGGCTACAAGGCGAAAGCGTCGGCCTTGAAGGCCATCGATTCCATCAAGCGGAACGTCGGCGCTGCAACCATCGAAGAGGAGGCCGACGTGGCCAAGACTGCTGCACCTGCAAAGAAGCCGGCCGCCAAGGCCGCGGCCAAACCCGCCGCCGCAAAGGCTGCGGCCGCGGCCAAGCCGAAAGCCGCCGCCAAGCCTGCGGCATCGGAGAAGCCGAAGGCGGCGGCGAAGCCGGCAGCCGCGAAGGCAGCTGCCAAGCCCGCTGCCGCGGCAAAGCCGAAAGCTGCCGCGTCCAAGCCAGCTGCGAAGGCGGCAGCCGCGCCGAAGGCCAAGGCGGCCGCCAAGCCGAAAGCCGCCGCCAAGGCGAAGGCGTAATACGAAGCAGCCGCCGCCGCGTTCGACGTTGCGGCGCACTTCGGCTCATTCAGGCAGCGAAAAGATGCCGCCGGTCGCCGGCTCGCGGCATCCCGTCGTTGTGGGCCAAGTGAGCGGCAGGCCGCGACGGCTGCGCACCGCAAGATAAGCCCACGCCTCGGCTTCCATCGAATCGCCGTTGAGATCCGCATCCTCGGCGAGGATAACATACGCGCCGCGTCTGGCGCCGAGCGCGCGGAGATCCGCCATGATGTGCGGATTGCGCCTGCCGCCTCCACACACGATCCATAGGTGCGGGTCTGCCGGCAGCCGGTCGGCGGCGGCGAAAATCGCTTCCGCCGAAACGGCGGCAAGCGTACGCGCGCCGTCGGCGAGACAAAGCCCGGCAGCTGCGGTGAGGTCGAAGTCGAGCCGGTCGAGCGATTTCGGTCCCTGCCGCGCAAAGAACGGGTTTGCAAGGTAGGTCTGTACCGTCGATGCGACGACGCTGCCTTCTGACGCGATCGCGCCGTCTGCGTCGTACGGCACGCCGCCATGTGCCTGCACCCACTGGTCGATGAGGGCGTTGCCCGGGCCGCTGTCGAAGGCGATCGGCGCGCCCTCCTCTCCGACATAGGTGACGTTCGATATGCCGCCGATGTTGACGAAACATACCGGGAAGCGGCGCCACCGCATTGGGAGCGAGGCCGCCAGTGCCGCGTGATACGCCGGCACCAGCGGCGCGCCCTGCCCGCCCTTCGTCATGTCCGCGGCGCGCATGTCCCAAACGACGGGGATGCCGGTTTCTCTTGCGAGAAGCATACCGTCCCCAAGCTGCACGGTCAGAGCCTGCGCAGGCCGATGCAGCACCGTCTGCCCGTGAAACCCGATGAGCGACGGCGTGACGCCGCTCCTGGAAACGAACGTCCGCACGGCGTCGGCATGGCGCCGGGTGACCGCCCGCTGCAACTGTGCAAGTTCGCCTGGCCGCTGCTCGCGTTGGGTGATCGCCTTGGCAGTCTCCAGCGCGTCGTTCAGAGCGCGCCTGAAGGCCGCATCATAGGGGACGAAGTCGCTTGCGCCGCGCGAGACCTGTTGCTCGCCGTCGGTCGTGACCAACGCGAGGTCGATGCCGTCCATCGACGTGCCGCTCATCAGCCCAAGCGCGGTGATCGGCTCCATGGCGCCCTCAATGTTTGATTCCGAGGTGTTCGATGCTAAAGGCGCGGCCATCTTCCCGAAAGACATGCCGATGACAGCCTTCAAGTCCGACTACCTGCGCACGCTTTCCGAGCGCGGCTTCATCCACCAGATCTCGGACGAGAGCGGGCTGGACAAGCTCTTCCAGACGGAGGTTGTCACCGCCTATATCGGCTTCGATGCCACGGCAAAAAGCCTGCATGCGGGCTCGCTCATCCAGATCATGATGCTGCACTGGATGCAGAAGACCGGGCACAGGCCCATCGCACTTATGGGCGGCGGCACGTCGATGATCGGAGACCCGTCATTCAAGGATGAGGCACGCAAGCTGCTGACGCCTGCCGATATCGATTCCAACCTTGACGGCATCCGCCGCAACTTCGCGCCCTACCTCACTTTCGGTACCGGTCCGCGCGACGCGCTGATGATCAACAATGCCGACTGGCTGATGAAGCTTAACTACGTCGAGTTCCTGCGCGACGTCGGCCGCCACTTCTCGGTCAACCGGATGCTCTCCTTCGACAGCGTCAAGACAAGGCTAGACCGCGAACAGTCGCTGTCCTTCCTCGAATTCAACTACATGATCCTGCAGGCCTACGACTTCGTCGAGCTGAACAGGCTCAACGGTACACGCCTGCAGATGGGCGGTTCCGACCAGTGGGGCAACATCGTCAACGGCATCGATCTCGGCCATCGACTCGGCACGCCGCAGCTCTTCGCGCTGACGTCGCCGCTGCTGACGACGTCTTCGGGCGCCAAGATGGGCAAGACCGCGAATGGCGCCGTCTGGCTCGACCCGGAGCTGCTCAGCCCGTACGAATTCTGGCAGTACTGGCGCAATACCGAGGACGCCGACGTCGGCCGATTCCTCAAGCTCTACACGACGCTGCCGATGGATGAGATCGCGCGATTGGCAGCGCTGGGCGGTGCGGAGATCAACGACGCCAAGAAGGTCCTGGCGACCGAGATCACCGCGATGCTTCACGGGCGTGCAGTGGCGGAACAAGCGGCCGAGACCGCCCGCAAGACGTTCGAGGAGGGTGCGGCGGCCGAAAACCTGCCGGCCATCGAGGTGCCCGCGGCGGAGCTTTCCGCGGGGATAGGTGTGCTGGCGCTCTTCGTGCGCGCCGGCCTTGCCGCCTCCAACGGCGAAGTGCGCCGCCAGGTGCAGGGCGGCGGGGTTCGCGTGAACGATCAGGCAGTCACCGACGAGCGCAGGCTTGTCGGCGACGCCGACGTTTCGGCCGCCGGCGCGGTCAAGCTGTCACTCGGCAAGAAGAAGCACGTACTCGTCCGGCCTGTCTGAGGCTCACTCGTCGCCGGTATCCATCGGCTTCGGCTGAAATTCGAAGATTTTTCTGAAAATTCCAGGCGCGATCGCCGACAGCGGATTGAACGAGACCTGCGGATCGTCGGCCTTGCCATGCAGGCGGAAGGTGATGCCGATCAGCCCGCGGTCGCGGCCGTTGCCGAGTACTTCGCCAAGCAGCGGTATCTCGCCGAACAGCCGGTTGACGCCGTAGGCGGGCATGAACGTGCCGGTGACGAGCATGTTGCCGGAGCGGTCGAAAACGGTTCCCTGGAATGTCGCCCCGATCGAATTGCCCCGCACGATCCCGTCGGCGACGTTCAGGTAGCCTTCGCCCTTCTCGATGACGGCATAAGCGTGCTGGAAGCGGGCGCGCGTCACGTCGACCTGGCGGTTGACGGTGTCGTTGAGCGAGCGTTCCGCGCCAGGCGCGGCGCTGTTTACCATCGTGTCCAGCCGCTGCTCCTCTAGCAGCTCGAAGTTGCGCAGCTCGACCGGGCCGCTGAGCGCCTTGCCGACGGTCCCGGACAGCCGCATGGCCGCCACGCCGCCGCGCACGTTCTTGTACATGTCGAGGAAGCGCATTGCCTCGCCGGCATTGCCGGTTGCGATCTCGAGGCGACGCACCTTGTCGACCGTCGAATCGACGATGGTCAGCGGCGCGCCCGATGCCGTGACGGCAGAGCCGCGCATCCCCCCGACAGTCGTGCCGGCGCCCGAATAAACGAGCTTCAGGTCGTGCAGGATCTCGCCGTTCGCTCCGCTGGCGTGGTCGAGTTCGAGGTCGAGCGAGAACCGCGACGTCGCGCCCCAGCCGCCGGCACTGTCGCGGGTCGACAAAGTGAACTGGCTGACGACGGGCCGAACATCGGCATGCTTGCCCCGGACGCGGACCGCATAGCCGCCGCGGTCGCGCCGTTCGATGGAGGCGGCGAAATCGTCGCCGTCGCGCAGCACAAGCTTGGAGAAGTCGGCCCGGGACAGGCCTCCCGCGTCGACCTGTAGCGCGCCTTCGGCGCTGAAACCGTCACCGCTGGCGCTGAACTCGCTGATCTCTGTCTTTCCGTCGGCCGTCTTCATGACGAAGCTTGCGCTCGCCCGCGTGCCCGCCTTCTTCTCCCAGCCTATCCAGGGTATCTGCAGGCGCGCCTTGGTCAGGTCGATGGAAAGATCGCTCGCGCCTTCCTCTCCCGTCACCAAGGCGACCGAAAAAGGTCCAGAGAGGATTGATCCCAGGCCCGGCATCAGCTTGTCGCGCGATGCGTCGTCGACCTGCAGCTCCGCCGTCATATGGCGGCCGGTCTTCTTGCCGAACGGTTCCGACAGCGAAAAGACCGCAGGGATGCCGTTCAGCTTGCCCTTTGCGTCGATCGCGGCCACGCGCCGGTCGGCGACGATGCGACCGTCGGCATCGCTGAGCTTTTGCCCCTGAAACGCCTGGGGCACGGTCAAACCCGTGAAGGCGAGGTCGACCTTCCACTCAAGTTCATCGATGCGCGCCCCTTCGCCGATGGGGATAGCCGCGTCGACGCGGCCGCTGACCGACCCGGCCATGCCGGCAGGGTCGAGCGCCAGGAAGCGCGAGATGCTGATCGGCTCCGCATTTGCGACTTCCGCAACCGCATCGGCCGCGCCGTCGATGTCGAGCGACAACAGGCCCATCATCGGCTGCAGATGCGTATCGTGCAGCTGGAATGTGCCGTTGTTCGCCGCGAGCGTGCGTCCACTGTTGGTGTAGACCGTTCCGGAAGGAACGCTGACGTCGACATCGCTGCCGGACAGATCCAGGATCCCGAGGGCGTCGCGGATCGGGGGGATGGAACCGGCAAGGTCTATCCGCGCCCCGTCGATCTCGAAGTGACCGTCGAGGTTTTCCGCCGTCAATGCTGCGCCCGGCTCCCGGTCTGCGGGGAGATCGAGTGCGAGACGGCCCTGCCGTACCTTTCCGCCGAACACGTTCTTCAGCGTCCAGGCGCGCGCCGAGGGCGCGGCAAACCATGGCCAGAGGTTCTTGGCGTACGCGGTCGGCAGCCCCGCGACGTTGACCGCGAGCTTCAGCCCGGTTCCGCCAGTCTTGGGAAAGTCCAATGCGAGCGTCGCCAGCACTTCGCTCTGCGAGGTCGATACGACGATTCGCTCGGCCTGAAGTCGCCGAAAGTCTCCATCGAGCCTGCCGCTGAGCAGCAGTGCTACCGGCATGCCCGGCTCCGCCGTGTCGACCGGCGCAATGAACGAACCGCCGCTGGCAAACTGGAAGTAGTAGTGAGGCGATCCCTCACCCATGGCCGGGCCGAAATCGCCGGATAGCGCAATGTCGGTGCGGCCGTCGCCAGCCGTCAGGCGCGTCAGTTCGATTCGCGGCGCCCGCGCGTCCAGCCGAAAACTGGCATTCGCCTTTGCAATCAGTTCGGGCCCATGCTGGAGCTGAAGATTCATCTGTTCGATAGCGACGTTCGCGCTCAATTGGCCGCTGCCGACACCGGCCTTCTCCATCCCCCTGATTTCTGCCCGCAGCGCGCCCAGCGCACTCGGCGCGGTGCCTGGCGCGGTGGAGACGGTTGCCATGAGCTCCAGGCCGCCGTCGCCGCCGCGATCGAGCGACGCCGTCGCATGTGTCGCACGCCCGTCGATGCTCAGCCGGGCGACGAGATCGGCGCCGCCGGCGCGCTCCGAGACTTCGGCTCGCTCGACGCGGATCGTGCGGGAGGCAATATCGAGTTCGATGTCTTCGATAACGAAGCGACCGGTGTCGGAACCGTCCATCGCCTGCAGAGCCGCCCGGAGCGCGGCAAAGGTTGCATTGACGACCTCGTCGCCGCCGTAGAGCCCATCCTCGCCCGCCAGGTCGGCAAACGGGCTGCGCTGGCCGCTACCGGCCAAACGCGCGAGACGGGCGCCGCTCAACGTCGCACCGGTGAGGCGAACCTGTCCCCGCAACAGCGGCATCAGCCTGACGCCGAACGAGAGATGACGCGCAGCCAGCCTTTCCACGCCATCGGCATTGGTGACTTCAACGTCGCCGAGCTCAACCGAGAATGGCCGCGAGAACCCGAAACGGATGCGCGCCTCGCCCGTCGCAAGGCTGACCTGCTCCCCAAGAGCCTGGCTTATCACCCGCGCTGCTTCGGAAGTCAGGCGCTGCGAATTGACGGCGACGCTGCCGACGGCGAGCAGTGTCGCGATCAGCGCGACGAGGACGAGCGATAGGCCGCTGGCGGCGAAGGCGACGATCCGGGCGGTGCGCTGCAAGCGCGACTGAAGACGCGGAGCTGCGGGACCTGCCATCGATGAGGGCAACGTATCGAGCCCCGCGATCTCGCCACGCCTGAACCTGATCTTCTGATGGCCTGACACCCGGTGTCGCCGTTCCTATCTTGGATGTCCGATTCGCATGAATGGGCTTCGCGCAGTCCGCTCCGCTCATAGAACAAGGGCAAGTGTATGGCCGAGTTCTCCAACGGCGGCATCGCGCCCGATTTTGCCCCCTACAACGACACGCCATTCCGACGGCCGGATCGCAGCCATCTGGCGCAACGTCAGGGTCAAGGGGCACGCCGAAGCGGTTCGTGCCGCCGCAATCGCGGGAAGTGCCGGAACTTGAGCGCATAATCGGCGTTGTTGCGCAACAGGCAACGACACGGAGACCCACTCATGCGCAGCATCCTCCTCTGGGCCATCGGCGTACCGATTCCGATCATCATCCTGATCGCTCTTTTCACCTGAACCGGCCAAATTCGGGCGGTTGCGGCCAGTGGCGAGCCCTCCGCAACCGTCCATTAACCCTAACGCGGTGTAATCGCGCCATCGAATCTATCGGTGGTGCACGCACTTGCAGCAGCTTCGACAGTCAACGGTTTTCGGCAAGCGCAAGGAACCGCATACGGTCATTATCGCGCGCGGCGACGAAATCCGGCATTTCACCGTCCGCCCGTGGCTGGCGGCAGTCGTCGGCTCGGTCTGCGCGGCGGTCGCAATCGGCTATCTCCTCGCAACCACCTACCTGGTTCTTCGCGACGACCTGATCGGCGCGAGCATCGCACGTCAGGCCCGTCTCCAGCACGCCTACGAGGACCGCATCGCCGCGTTACGCGCGCAGGTGGACCGCATAACCAGCCGCCAGCTGCTCGATCAGCAACTCATGGAAACGAAGGTTTCCGAACTAATCGCCCGCCAGACCCAGTTGACCAAGCGCCATGGTCGTCTTGGGCCGATCCTCGATCGCGCCGAGGGCGAACTGGCTCCCAGCGATGCGACTGTGCCAGAGGCTCGGACCACGACCGACCGCCGTGTCGAAACTCGCCCGACAGAAGGCGTCACCCAGGCGAGCGCTGCGGCATTGCCGGCCGGTCTCGCCTTCTGGGACACACGCGCGCATGTGTCGGACGCATTGTCAGCCGCCGATCGCGCCGACATGCTGTTCGCCGAGATCAACAAGTCCCTGCGCTCGATCGAAAACGAGCAGATGGACCGGGTCTCCACTTTGGCAGAAGATGCCGACCGCACCGCGGATGCGATCTCAGAGGTCCTTGAACAGGCCGGTCTGGAGATCGGCGATCGTAAGACCGAAACCGGCATAGGCGGCCCACTGGTTCCAATCGACGACAAGACGATGTTCGACACCCGCGTGCGCCAACTCGACGAAGCGCTGTCGCGGCTGGAGACGGTAAAAAAGGCCGCGACTGCGCTGCCTATCCATAATCCGGCGCCCGGCTATGCCATTTCGTCGTCGTTCGGCATTCGTCGCGACCCCCTGCTCGGAACACCGGCGATGCATGCCGGCCTCGACTTCCGCGTGCCCCTCGGCGAGGCGATCCACGCGCCGGGAGCCGGAAAGGTCGTCAAGGCCGGCTGGAACGGCGGTTACGGCCGGATGGTAGAGATCGAGCACGAGGACGGAATCACCACGCGATTCGCGCACATGTCGAAAATCGCGGTGAAGGTCGGCGATGTCGTCCAGCGCGGCACGGTCGTCGGAAAAGTAGGATCGAGCGGTAGGTCGACCGGCCCGCACCTGCACTACGAGGTGCGCCGCGAGGGTACCGCAATCGACCCGCTAAAGTTCATCCGCGCTGGCCGAAAGGTTGCCAAGCTGATGTAGCGGCAGCCGCCGCTACTCGATGTCGGCAACCGGCTCCCCGGCCGCGCCCTCGACCCGGTGCGCAAGCGAAGCTTCCATGAAACCGTCGAGGTCGCCGTCCAGGACGGCGGCCGGATTGGTGCTCTCGACGCCGGTTCGCAGATCCTTCACGAGCTGATAGGGCTGCAGCACGTAGGACCGGATCTGGTGGCCCCAGCCGATGTCGGTCTTGCTGGCCTCGGTCGCGTTGGCCGCCTCCTCACGCTTCTTCAGCTCTTCCTCGTAGAGACGTGCGCGCAGCATTTCCCACGCCTTTGCACGGTTCTGGTGCTGCGATCGCCCAGCCTGGCAGGCCACGGCGATACCCGTCGCGAGGTGCGTGATACGGACGGCGGAGTCGGTCGTATTGACGTGCTGACCGCCCGCGCCCGACGAGCGATAGGTATCGATGCGCACATCCGATTCCGAAACCTGAATCTCGATGGAATCGTCGATAACGGGATAGACCCATGCGCTCGCGAACGACGTATGTCGACGGGCGTTGCTGTCGTAAGGCGATATGCGAACCAGGCGGTGCACGCCCGACTCCGTCTTCAGCCAGCCATATGCATTGTGGCCCTTGATCTGCAGCGTCGCGGACTTGATGCCGGCCTCTTCGCCGTCGTGCAGCTCGAGCACCTCGACCTTCATGCCGCGGCGTTCAGCCCAGCGCGTATACATGCGCAGCAGCATGTTCGCCCAGTCCTGGCTTTCGGTGCCGCCCGCACCCGCATGGACCTCGAGATAGGTGTCGTTGTGATCGGCCTCGCCCGAAAGGAGCGTCTCGACCTGGCGTTCGCGCGCTTCCTTGGCAAGTTCGCGGATCGCCGCTTCGGCTTCGGCGACGATCGTCTTGTCGCCTTCCTCCTCGCCGAGGCCGATGAGCTCGATATTGTCGTCGACGGCCTGAGTGAGCTTGCGGACCGCGCCGATGCCGTCTTCCAGCATCTGGCGCTCGCGCATCAGCTTCTGCGCTTCCTGCGCATCGTTCCAGAGCGTGGGATCCTCGGAACGGCTGTTGAGATAGTCGAGCCGCTTTAAAGCCTGATCCCAGTCAAAGATGCCTCCTCAGCAGGGTTATCGCCTGCCTGATCTCGTCGACGAGGTTCTCGATTTCCGCTCGCATGGTCCCATGTCCAAAGTTGCAAAGGCCGGCGCAAAGGCCGGCCTCGATCGCGGCGGACCATAGGGAGGCCGCCGCGCGGTGTAAAGGCGAAAGCCCGAGCTAGAACAGCCCGCCGCCGCCGCTCTTGATGACTTCGTTTGCCTGCGGCGAGATCGCGTTGGCGCGTTCTTCGCCTTCCATCTGGTCCATACCGATGACCCAGTACGAGTCGGCCGGCCCGGTGCCGGGCTTGAAGGCTTCCGAGATCGATCCCGGCGCCCCGGCTTCTGTCCGCATGCCGCTCTTGCGATCGACGGAAATGCGCTTCATGCCCTCCGGCATCTGGAACGCGACCGGCTTGGTGCCCTCCAGCGCTGCCGCCATGAACTCCTTGAAGATCGGCGCGGCGAGGCCGCCGCCTGTCGAACCCTTGCCCATCGGAGCCGGGCGGTCGTAGCCCATGTAGACGCCGACGACGAGGTTCGGCGTGTAGCCTACGAACCAGGCATCCTTCTCATCGTTCGTCGTACCGGTCTTGCCGGCGATCGGCCGCTTGAGTTCGGAGATGGTGACCGCGGTCCCCCGCTGGACGACACCTTCCATCATCGACGTGATCTGATAGGCCGTCATCGGGTCGAGCACCTGCTCGGCATTGTCGATCAGCTCAGGCTCGGCCTGCGCCTTCCACTCCTCCGCCACGCAGCCTTCGCAGCCGCGCTCGTCATGACGGAACACGGTCTTGCCGTAGCGGTCCTGGATGCGGTCGATCAGCGATGGCTTGATCTGCTTGCCGCCGTTGGCCATCACCGCATAGGCGCCGACCATACGCATGACGGTGGTTTCGCCGGAGCCCAGTGCCATCGGCAAATAAGGAAGCAGCTTGTCGTAGACACCGAAGCGCTCGGCGTATTCCGACACGAGGTTCATGCCCATGTCGTTGGCCAGACGCACCGTCATCAGGTTGCGGGACCGCTCGATGCCGGCCCGCAGCGTCGAGGGACCGGCAGACTCGCCGCCGTAGTTCTTCGGCTCCCAGACCTGGTTGCCCTGGACGATGCGGATCGGCGCGTCGAGGACCACCGACGCCGGCGTATAGCCGTTGTCCAGCGCGGCCGCGTAGACGATCGGCTTGAACGAGGAGCCGGGCTGGCGGTAGGCCTGCGTAGCGCGATTGAACTCGGAGTCGGCATAGGAAAAGCCGCCTGACAGCGCCAGCACGCGGCCGGTGTGGGGGTCCATCGCGACCAGCGCGCCGCCGACCTCCGGCACCTGCTTGATGGCGTAGGCGCCCGGTTCGTCGGCTTTCGGCTCGACATAGATCACATCGCCGATCTTCAGCACGTCGGCCGGCGACTTGGCCTTGACGATCTTGCCGTCGACCTTGTGGCGCATTGCCCAGCTCATGTCGGCAAGCGCGACCGTGCCCTGCTCGCGCTTGTCATCAGGTTCGCCGGATGCGGTCGCCGCCGGCTTGACGCCGATCTTGAGGCCTTCAGCGTCAACACCGAGAACCACCGCGACCTTCCACTCCGGAACGTCGTACAGGCTCTTCACGGCGAATACGGCCTTGCCCCAGTCCTGACCGATTTCGATCGTCGTCACCGGACCGCGGTAGCCGCGGAGCGTGTCGAAGCGCATCAGGCCGGTCTGCAGGGCCTTGCGGGCGATCAGCTGGAGTTTCGGGTCGAGCGTGGTCCGCACCGACAGGCCGCCCTCGTAAAGCGCGTCCTCGCCATAGCGTGCGATGAGCTGGCGACGCACCTCTTCGGTGAAATACTCGCCGGCGAACAGATAGGTGCCGCTGTGACGCAAGCTGACGCCAAGCTGAGTGTCCTTGGCCTTGGCGCCCTCCTCCTGCGACACGTAGCCGTTCTCGACCATCTGATCGATGACCCAGTTGCGGCGTTCGATCGCGCGGTCGGTGTGACGGAACGGGTGGTAGTTTGACGGTCCGCGCGGCAAGGCCGCGAGATAGGCGGCCTCGGCTACGGTCAGCTCGTTCACGGATTTGTCGAAATAGGTCAGCGCCGCGCCGGCGACGCCATAGGCGTTGAGCCCGAAGAAGATCTCGTTGAGATAGAGTTCGAGGATGCGGTCCTTCGGATAGGCGCGTTCGATGCGGAAGGAGAGGATCATCTCCTTGATCTTGCGCTCGTAGGTCTGGTCCGAGGTGAGCAGGAAGTTCTTCGCCACCTGCTGCGTGATCGTCGAGGCGCCGACCGGGCGACGGCCGGAGCCCATGTTCTGCGCATTCGTGATAACCGCGCGGGCAAGGCCGATCGGATCGATGCCAGGGTGCGTGTAGAAATTCTTGTCTTCGGCCGACAGGAACGCCGCCTTGACGCGATCCGGCACGGCCTGGATCGGCAGGAACAGTCGGCGTTCACGCGCAAACTCGGCCATGAGAGCGCCGTCGGAGGCGTGGACGCGGGTCGTTACGGGCGGTTCGTAGCGGGCGAGCACCTCGTAGTCCGGCAGGTCCTTCGACACATCGCCGATGTAGATCGCAATGCCGGCCGCCGCCAAAAGCGCCAGCGCGACCCCGAGGCCGAAGAAATATCCGAGAAGCCGAATCATGCCCACTCCAGTGCCTGGCCGGGATCCACCACGCGCCCCCTCGCGCCGACGGACGCATCCCTGTCCATAGAAGCCCACACGTCGCGCGTCGTTGTGGGCAAAATTGGGCAGCGGCGTACCGCTGCGGCCACAAGGCGAATTACAGTTCCTGCTGTTGTTTCAGTGCAACGATTCGTGGACTGCTGCCAGTGTTCAGCCGCCTGCGCCGACGCGGGCGCCGGCGAATTCGCGCACTGCGGCGGTGATGCTGCCGATCGCCTTGCTGCGCCAGTCCGCATCCAGCAGCTGCGCCTCGTCCTCCTTGTTGGAGAGGTAACCGAGCTCGAGCAGGATCGACGGCACGTCTGGCGCCTTCAACACCTTGAAGCCGGCGAAGCGGTGCGGGTTCTTGATCAGTTCGACCTGAGACGACAGCTGTCCAACGAGCGTGCGCGCAAACCGGATGGAAAACGAGTGCGTCTCGCGGCGCACGAGGTCCATCAGAATATCCGAGACGGCGTGATTGGCGTCTTCGATCGCCATGCCGGCGAGTTCGTCGGAGAGATTTTCGCGTGCCGCCAGCGCGGCAGCGTCGGCGTCCGAAGCCTGGTCGGACACGGTGTAGACTGTCGCGCCGCGAACGGTCTTGTACTTGATCGTGTCGGCATGCACCGAAATGAACAGGTCCGCCCCGTGTTGCCGTCCGATGCGCACGCGCTCGTCGAGACGCAGGAAAGTGTCGTCGCTGCGCGTCAGATGAACGGCGAAGCGCGCATTGGCCGAGAGCGCGGTCTGCAGTTCCTTGGCGAAGGAAAGGGTGACGGCCTTCTCCAGCGTTCCGCCGATCCCCTCGGCACCGCTGTCGATACCGCCATGACCCGGATCGATGACGATCGTGAACGGCTTGGCGGCCTCCGCACCCTCGTGGCGAACCACGCGGTCTCCTTTGGCGGCGGCGGTAGAGCCGGTGGTCGCGATCTGGTCGGCAAGGGCCGCTTCGAATTCCGGCTCCGATGCGGCAACGAGATCCGCCACAAGGCGGTGGCCCGGCGAGGACTCGTTGGCGATCACGTCGAGCCCCTCGACGACAAAGGGTCCGTCGGTGGACAGGATGACGCGCGAGGAATTCTCGCCCACGCTGCCGTAGCGAACCGCGTTGACCAGCCCGCGCGCTGCGGTGTCGGCGGGATCGAGCGCCAGCCGTGTCTCCGGCAGGTCAATGACAAGACGATAGGGCCCCCGCATCAGCGTCCAGCGCAGCTGCGGCTCGCGGTCCAGCTGCATAACGAGACGAACGCGGCCGGCGTCTCCGGCCATCTTGTAGCCGTAGGCGCGGTTGAGGTCGGCTGCGGTTGCTGCAGGCGCCAGCGTTGCAAGCACGATCAACGACAGCACGGCAACAATGCGTTGCCGCCAGTGCGCTTCCGTGACCCGTTCGAACGCCGCCCGCATGCTCTCCTCGTCCACGACGGACTGCGCGCGCAGCCCTGGCGTATGCTGGTAGCGCCTCATGGTTAACCGAGACTTGCCTCTCGGCCAAGCAGTCCAAATGCATAACCCGGGAAACGGGGTTGCAAGTCGCGTGGCCAAATCATACAAGCTACGCCGGGTCACGGCACTTGCCGGTTGCTGCCCGAAGTCCGGTTTCAATTGCGGCGTCAATGCGTTCCGGCTGGCAGCACGCTCATTAACCGGCGATTCTCCATGACCCGGATGAATTCTTCAAGGTGCCACGGCGGAGCCGGGCCCTTGGTGGAGGAATGCGGCCGGGTTGTCCCGTGCCGGCTCCCAGCGAGCAAAGTCAACGGTCCGCGCAGGCGGGCCAAGTCATAGAAGAGAGGTTCGGGCGTAAACGCTATGGCATCGGGCGCCTCCCAGGCAAGAACCGGAACGTACCGCGCCATGACGGCCGCGGCCGGTCGCGCCAGCGTCCCCGCCAGGTCTGCGCCGACCCGCATAATGTCCGGCAGCCAGGAACCGACAGTCACGTCACGCCGCGCGCAAGCGCCCGTGCGGCTGCGCCCGCGCGCCGGGGAGACAAGCTATAATGCCCAACAAGATGCTCATCGATGCCTCCCACCCGGAGGAAACACGGGTCGTCGTCGTACGCGGTAGCCGCATCGAAGAATTCGATTTCGAGTCACAGGACAAGAAGCAGCTCAAAGGAAACATCTATCTCGCCCGCGTGACGCGGGTTGAGCCTTCGCTCCAGGCTGCCTTCATCGAGTATGGCGGGAACCGTCACGGCTTCCTCGCCTTCAGCGAAATCCATCCCGACTATTACCAGATCCCCGTCGCCGACCGGCAGGCATTGCTGCGGGCCGAGGCCGAGGAGGCCGAAGAGGAAGACGAGGACGAAGACGAGGACGGCGGCCGAACCCGCGCTCGCGGACGTCGCCGGCGCGGACGGGACCGCGGTCACAACGGCGAGCGCAGCCAGGCTTCGGAAGCCGGCGCCCACGCGACGGACGATAGCGAGGATGTCGGCGAGGCGCATGCCGACGACGAGGTGGGCCACGTAGCGGCCGAAACCCCCGACGACGCACAGGATCATGTCGACGACGCTTCCGCGACCCAGCCGGTTGCCGCATCGGATGACGGCGCCGAGATGCGTGACGAAGGCGCCCCCGACGACGATTCCGGCGACACACCGCGCCGCGATGCGATCGCGCAGAGCGTTGCCGCGGACGTGATCTCGGAGGAGGTCCACCTCGACGAGGCGCCTTCCTCCGGCGGCGAAGTAGAGGAAGTGAACAGCGGCGCCGAGTCTTCGGACGTCGAGTCCGTCGGTGTCGACGACGCGGTCGAAGAGGTGCGCCGCTCGCGTCGCTTCCCGCGCAAGCAGTACAAGATCCAGGAAGTCATCAAGCGGCGCCAGATCCTGCTGGTGCAGGTGGTCAAGGAAGAGCGCGGCAACAAGGGCGCAGCCCTGACTACATACCTGTCGCTCGCCGGCCGTTATTCCGTTCTGATGCCGAACACCGCGCGCGGTGGCGGCATATCGCGCAAGATCACCAACGCGCAGGACCGCAAGCGCCTGAAGGACGTGGTCAAGGATCTCGAGGTGCCGCAGGGCATGGGGGTGATCCTGCGCACGGCGGGCGAAAGCCGCACGAAGGCCGAGATCAAGCGCGACTACGAGTACCTGATGCGGCTCTGGGAGAACGTCCGCACGCTGACGCTTCAGTCGACCGCCCCTGCGCTCGTCTACGAGGAAGGCTCGCTGATCAAGCGTTCGGTCCGCGATCTCTACAACAAGGACATCGACGACATTCAGGTGGCCGGCGAGGACGGATACCGCGAAGCCAAGGACTTCATGCGCATGCTGATGCCCAGCCATGCCAAGGTGGTCCAGCCCTATCGCGAGAACGTGCCGCTGTTTGTCCGCTACGGTGTCGAGTCGCAGCTCGACAAGATGCTGCAGCCTCAGGTGACGCTGAAGTCAGGCGGCTACATCATCATCAACCAGACCGAGGCGCTCGTCTCCATCGACGTCAACTCCGGGCGTTCGACGCGAGAGCACTCGATCGAGGACACCGCGCTGCAGACCAACCTGGAAGCCGCCGAGGAAGTGGCGCGCCAGTTGCGGCTGCGCGACCTCGCAGGCCTGATCGTCATCGACTTCATCGACATGGAAGAGAACCGGAACAACCGGGCTGTCGAAAAGAAGATGAAGGACTGCCTGAAGAACGACCGCGCCCGTATCCAGGTCGGCCGGATCTCGCATTTCGGACTGCTCGAGATGTCGCGCCAGCGTATCCGCGCATCGGTGCTCGAATCGACGATGCAGCCCTGCCCGCATTGCGGCGGCACGGGCCACATCCGCTCCGATTCGTCCGTCGCGCTGCTGGTGCTGCGCGCCGTCGAGGAGTTCCTTCTCAAGGACAGCCGCTACCACCTGACGGTGAAGACGCCGATGGCGACGGCTCTGTATGTGCTCAATCACAAGCGGCGCAACCTCGCCGATCTTGAAGCCAAGTTCGGGCTTTCGATTACGGTTGAGGGAGACGAGACGGTCGGTGCCCAGCACTATGCGATCTTCAAGGGCGCCCTCGTCGACCGCACGACGAATCCCGCGCCGGTCATCGAACCGCCGGCACTGGAACTCGTCGAGGAGGAGGACGAAATCGTCGATGAGATCGACGACGACGAGGCCGAAGAGTCAGCGCCGCGCGAGCAGGCAGCCGAACGCCGAGACCAGAACGGCCGTCCGGCGGAGGGCCGCTCGGAGGAAGGCGGCGACCGTGGGGATCGTCGCCGTCGTCGGCGCCGTCGTCGGCGCGGCGGACGTGACCGCGAGACGGGCGAGGCTCACGCACATCACGATGGCGAGCAGCCCTCAGCAGCCCAGCCCCAGCACCTGTCGGACGAGGGCGACGACGGTGACGAAACAGCTGCGGACGATGCCGGCAGCGCTGTCGGGGATGTTGAAGCCGGTGGCGACGCAAGCGGCCACGACAACGGCAATGGCGAAGACCGCAACGGAAAACGTCGCCGACGCGGCAAGCGCGGCGGGCGTCGCAACCGTCAAGGCCAGGAGGAAGGCGATCTCGCGGCGGCGGTGACCGACGATGTCGCCGTGCTCGGTGATGACAATTCCGAGGTTGACGAGGTCGCTGCATTCGAAGCGGTAGCAGAGACCGTCGAGACGGTCGCAGTAACGGACGGCGCAATCGTCGCGGAAACGACACCTGAACCGGAGGCGCAGCCGGCCAAACCGGCACGGCGGAGCCGCCGCAAGGCGGCCGACGCTGGAGACGAGGCCGCCGTTGCGGAGAAGCCGACGCGAGCCAGGACCCGCCGCAAGGCAGCTGAGCCCGTCGCAGCTGAACCCGTTGAGGTGGCGCCTGCGGCGCCGGAAGCAGCCCTGGACGTCGAGACGGTCGCCGTGGAAACGGAAGCCGCCGAGGAAGCTGTCGAGCCGGCCAAGCCGGTTTCCACCGAGCCGGTGGTCACTTCGACCGGACAGGCCGAGGCTCCGCGCAAAGGCGGATGGTGGCAGCGCCGCGGCTTCTTCTGAAACGACTTGTAGATTGACCTTTAGAAACCGGGGCTTACCCCGGTTTCTTCATTTAAGCCAGCGTTCTATGCGGTTCAGTGCCTCAGCCATCTGCATGGGTGCTCCGGCATACGAAAATCGCATCGTGCGATGCCCCTGCTGCAAATCGAAGTCGCGCCCCGGCGTCGCGGCGACGTGAACCTCGCTGAGCATGCGCCTGGCGAATTCCATGCTGTCATTGGTATGCCGCGACACGTCGCAATAGGCGTAGAACGCCCCATCCATCGGAGCGGCGAGCGGCATACCGAGTTCCGGCAGGCGGCGCATCAGCAGCTCGCGATTCTCCCGGTAGCGCAGCTTCACTGCCTCGAGCTCCGCCGTTGCTCCGAAGGCTTCGACGGCGGCGACCTGCGACACCGACGGTGCCGAGATGTAGAGGCTCTGGGCAATGCGCTCGACCTGACGCACCAGCGCTTCAGGCAGCACCATCCACCCGATGCGCCAACCCGTCATGCAGTAGTATTTCGAGAATGAGTTGACGACGACGACATGGTCGTCGACCGCGAGCGCCGAGAAATCGGGCGCGTCGTAGGCCAGGCGGTGGTAGATTTCGTCGGAGATTACCGCGATGCCTGCATCTCTCGCGAACGCCAGGATGTTGCGCAGCTCGTCCTGCGGGATCACAGCGCCGGTCGGGTTCGCCGGGCTGGCAAACAGCACGCCGGCCAGTTTGCGCTGGCGATGTGCGGCCTCGAGGCCGGCGGCCGTCAGGTGCCCTTCCACACCGTCCTCGATCTCGACGACGTCGATGTCGAGCGCGCGCATGATGTTGCGATAGGCCGGATAACCGGGCGAGGCGATCGCCACCCTGTCGCCGGCATCGAAGAGCGCGAGGAACGCCAAGTTGAAAGCGGCGGAGGAACCGGTGGTCACGGCGACGCGCGCCGGGTCGATGTCGATGCCGTAATGCTCGCGGTAATGGCTGGCGATAGCCTTGCGCAGCGAATTCATCCCGAGGGCGTCGGTGTAGGCGATGACGCCACCCTCCAGCGCATGGCGTGCCGCCTCCAGCACCGCCTTCGGCGCGGGATCCGACGGCTGGCCAACGGCGAGCGAGATCACGTCGTTTCCGGCGGCCCGTAGACGGTTCGCACCGGCCAGCACATCCAGCGCATGGAATGGTTCGGCGGCGCCGCGTCGTGAGAGGGTTATGGCCATTTCGCGTTCCAGTTGGGGTCGCACAAATGCCCGATTGGTATGTGCTTCACAAGTTGCGGAGGCCCGCGCCGTCCACTTCCACAGCGCTGACTGCTCATCTACGGAAACGCCATGACCGAATTCGCCGCCGAACACCGACCGCTTGCCCGCCGAATCGGCGGCGCGGCATTCGGGCTGGCGGTTGCGGCGCAGCTTGCTTTGACGCCAATGGCGGCACGGGCCCAGACATCTGTCCCGATCGTGCGCGACGCCGAAATCGAAGCGCTCATGCGCGATTACGCGCGGCCGATTCTCAAGGCTGCAGGACTTGAGAGCTCGAACGTCGAGGTGGTGCTCGTCGCCGACCCGAGTTTCAATGCTTTCGTCACGGGCCGGCGCATCTTTTTCCACACCGGCGCCCTGATAGAAGCCGAGACGCCGAACGAGATCATCGGCGTGATGGCGCACGAGGCGGGGCACCTCGCCGGCGGGCACCAGGAACGGTTGCACGATCAGCTGCGGCGCGCCAATGCGATGGCCGTTGCTGGCATGCTGCTCGGCATGGGCGTCTCGGTGGCCGGCGGCATCGCCAATTCGGGCAGCGCCGCGCAGGCCGGCGTCGGAATTGCCATGGGCGCGCCCGAGTTCGCCCGGCGCGGTCTGCTCGGCTACCAGCGTGGCGAGGAGACCACCGCCGATCGCTCGGCCATCGACTACCTCGAGAAGACGGGGCAGTCGCCGCAGGGCATGCTCAAGACGTTCCAGCGCTTTGCCAGCGCCATGTCGCTCGCCGGTGTTCAGGTCGATCCCTACCAGATCAGCCACCCGATGCCGCGGGAGCGCATCGCGGCGCTGGATACGGTGGCACGGCAAAGTCCGTACTGGGACAAGAAGGACCCCGCAGCGCTGCAGGTCCGCCACGACATGATGCGTGCCAAGCTGGCCGCCTACACGCAGGGCCAGCAGGCCGTCCAGCGCCTGTTCCGCGGCGCAGCGGCGCGCAGTGTCGGAGCGCTATACGGCGATGCGATCGTCACATACCTCCATGGCGACCCGAAGACCGCCTTGGCGAAGGCGGATGCGCTGATCAAATCGCAGCCGAGGAACCCGTATCTCTACGAGCTGCGCGGGGACATATTGGTCAAGGCGCGCCGTGCCGGGGAAGCCGCGCAGTCATATGCGAAGGCAGTCGCGCTCGATCCCGCGAAGACCGGGCTGCTGCGCGTTGGTTATGGCCAGGCGCTGCTTGCGACCGGAGATGCGGCACAGGTGAAGAAGGCAATCGGGGAGCTTTCGGCTGGTCTCGACCGCGATAAGGAGTTCGTCACCGGCTATCGCTATCTGGCGCAGGCATACGGCCTGTCCGGCGATGTCGGAATGGCCGAGCTGACCACCGCCGAGGGCCACTACTATTCGGGTCAGTTCAAGGAAGCGCGCATTTTCGCGGCCCGCTCGCAGCAGAAGCTCAAGAAGGGTTCGCCCGCGTGGGTCCGCGCCCAGGACATCGTCAACTACAAACCACCAAAGTAGCGCAATCGCGCGAGGATCGCAGATCATGAAGAATACCATCGTGCTCGGTACGCTCGGCGTCGCCGCATCGTTTGCGATGCTGGCGCTGGGGTACATGGCTGGCGGCGGCGGGCAGCCTGCCGTTGCATCGCCGCAAGTGGTGATGGCGGAGGAGAGCCTGCCAGGCGGTCTGGACCGGAAGGCAATCGAGGGAATCGTGCGCGATTACCTCGTCAACAATCCCGAGGTCATGATCGAGGTTCAGGCCGCACTGAACGAGCGCCAGGAGGCGGAGAAGAAGGTCGCTCAGCTCGCCACCATCCGCGAGTCCTCGGAGGTGATCTTCAACGCGGCCTATGACGGGCTCGTGGGCCGCGCCGACGCGCCGATCACGGTTGTCGAGTTCTTCGATTACAACTGCGGCTACTGCAAGCGTGCCGTCGGCGACATGCAGAAGCTCGTCAGCGCCAATTCAGACGTTCGCTTCGTCATGAAGGAATTCCCGATTCTCGGGCCCGATTCGCAGCGCGCGGCCCAAGTATCGATGGCGTTCCACAAGCTGTCGCCCGATAAGTACGCCGAGTTTCATACCAGGCTTCTGGGCGGCTCGGGTCGAGCCACCGAAGCGGCTGCGATAAAGGTCGCCCTGGCGCTCGGCGCCGACGAAGCCGCGCTACGCTCGGCCATGAAGGACCCCGGCATCGGCGAGGCTGTGGCGCAGACCTATGAGCTCGCCAACCGCCTGTCGATCACCGGCACCCCGTCCTACGTGATCGGCGAGGAGGTCATATTCGGCGCCATCGGCGCCCAGATCCTCGAGCAGAAGATAGCCGACGCGCGCGACTGACCCTTTGCCGGCGGCCTTCCTGGCCGCTGTGGACAGGCGAAACTCGCCCTTGTGCTCTTTTCGCCACGCCCTATGCCAACTATAGAGGTGCGGCCGGCCGCGAACCGGCGCCTGGAAAGTCGCATGGCCAAGAAGATCTTCGTTCTCAACGGTCCCAACCTCAACATGCTCGGCAAGCGCGAGCCGGGCATCTATGGCGGCAAAACCCTGGACGAGATCGGCGAAGACTGTCGCAAGACCGGCGCCGCGATGGCGATCGACATCGACTTTCGTCAGTCCAACCACGAAGGCGTGCTGGTCGACTGGATCCAGGAGGCGGGTAGCGCGGCGCAGGGGATCATCATCAACCCCGGCGCCTACGGGCACACTTCCGTGGCCCTCCACGATGCGATCCGTTCGGTGCAGCCTCTGCCAGTCGCCGAAGTGCATCTTTCCAACATTCATGCGCGCGAGGAATTCCGCCACAAGACGTGGACCGCGCCGGTCGTTACCGGCGTGATCTGCGGCTTCGGCCCGCAAGGCTATATCATGGCGCTTCACGCGCTCTCCGTCCGGATCTAGCGGACGGCAAGGACAGGGACGAACCAAAGATGTCGACCAGAAAATCCGAAATCGACCGCGAACTGATCCGCGAACTCGCCGGCATCCTCAACGATACGAATCTGACCGAGATCGAGGTCGAGCACGAGAATCTGAAGATCCGCGTATCGCGCCAGGCGCCGCCCGTGGTGCAATCCTATACCCCACCGATGCCGAATTTTGCCGCCGCGCCTGCAGCGGCGCCCGCATCTATCGCCGCTCCGCAGGCAGCCGCCTCGCCGCGCGATTCGAAAAATGCAGTGACCTCGCCGATGGTCGGCACTGCCTATGCCGCACCGGCTCCCGGGGCCAAGGCGTTCATCGAAGTCGGCCAGGCCGTCAAGGAAGGCCAGACACTGCTCATCATCGAGGCGATGAAGACGATGAACCAGATCCCGTCGCCGCGCTCGGGCACGGTCACGGCGATCCTGTTCGAGGACACGCGACCCGTGGAATTCGGCGAGCCGCTCGTCGTGATCGAGTAGGCCCGCGCCTATGTTTCACAAGATCCTCATAGCCAATCGCGGCGAGATCGCGCTGCGCGTGCTGCGCGCGTGCAAGGAACTCGGCATCTCCACCGTCGCAGTGCATTCCACTGCCGACGCCGACGCGATGCATGTGCGCCTTGCCGACGAAAGCGTCTGCATCGGGCCGCCGCCGTCGCGCGACAGCTATCTCAACATCCATCAGATCGTCGCGGCCTGCGAGATCACCGGCGCCGACGCGATCCATCCGGGCTACGGCTTCCTGTCGGAAAATGCCAAGTTCTCCGACATTCTGGCGGCCCACAACATCACCTTCATCGGCCCTTCGGGCGACCATATCCGCATCATGGGCGACAAGATCGAGGCGAAGCGCACCGCCAAGCGCCTCGGCATCCCGGTCGTGCCTGGCTCCGACGGCGCGGTTTCCGATCCGAAGGAAGCCAAGCGCATAGCGGCCGAGATCGGATACCCGGTCATCATCAAGGCGTCGGCCGGCGGCGGCGGGCGCGGCATGAAGGTCGCGCGCGACGAGAACGAGCTCGACATAGCATTGTCGACTGCGCGCTCCGAAGCCGGCGCCGCCTTCGGCGACGATGCGGTCTACATCGAGAAATACCTCGAGAAGCCACGCCACATCGAAGTGCAGGTGATGGGCGACGGCGCCGGCAAGGCGATCCACCTCGGCGAGCGCGACTGCTCGCTGCAGCGGCGGCACCAGAAGGTCTGGGAGGAAGCGAATTCGCCCGCGCTGAACGCCACCGACCGCGCGAGGATCGGAGAAACGTGCGCCAGGGCGATTGCCGATCTCGGCTACTCCGGCGCCGGAACGATCGAGTTTCTGTACGAGAACGGCGAGTTCTACTTCATCGAGATGAACACCCGCCTGCAGGTCGAGCATCCGGTCACCGAAGCGATAACGGGACTGGACCTGGTACACGAACAGATCCGTATCGCGTCGGGGGGCGGCCTCTCGCTGACCCAGGACGAGGTGCGCTTCAACGGCCACGCAATCGAGTGCCGCATCAATGCGGAGGATGCGAAAACCTTCACGCCCTCGCCCGGCACCGTGACGACCTTCCACACACCGGGCGGCCTTGGCATCCGGGTCGACTCCGCCGTCTACACCGGCTACCGGATCCCGCCCTACTACGACAGCCTGATCGGCAAGCTGATCGTCCATGGAAGAAATCGCGTCGAATGCATGATGCGTTTGAAACGAGCGCTCGATGAATTCGTTGTGGACGGGATCAAGACCACCCTGCCCCTGTTCCAGGAGCTGGTGACCAATCCGGACATCGCCAATGGCGACTACGACATTCACTGGCTGGAGAAGCACCTCGCCAAGACCTGATCCGGGGACGTCGTCGTGACGCGTCCTTTCGCGCCCGGATACCGTATTCCGCCGGATCTGCTGATCCGCGCCTATGCCTCCGGCGTCTTTCCGATGGCGGAGGCCGCGGACGACCCGGAAGTGTTCTGGGTAAGGCCCGAGACGCGCGGCGTGCTGCCGCTGAACGCGTTCCACATGCCGCGGAGCCTTGCGAAGAAGATCAGGCAAGGTCGCTTCGAGATACGCCGTGACAGCGATTTCCACGGTGTCATCGATGGTTGCGCGGAGCCTGCCCGCGGACGAAAGAAGACCTGGATCAACGGGCCGATACGCGACGCTTATGGCGCTCTGTTCGACCGCGGTTTCTGCCACACCGTCGAAGCCTGGCACGGCGACAAGCTTGTCGGCGGGCTCTACGGCGTCACGCTGGGCCGTGCTTTCTTCGGCGAGAGCATGTTCTCACGTGAGGCGGACGCCTCGAAGGTTTGTCTGGCGCACTTGGTCACCCATCTTGCGGAGCGTGGTTTCGAGCTGCTCGACACGCAGTTCACCACGGAGCACCTGAAACGCTTCGGGGCCATCGACGTCCCGCGCGGCCGCTATGAGAGGATGCTCGCGGAAGCGCTTGCCGGCGAGGCGCGGTTCTGACCTTTCCAGACTGCGCCGCCCCCGGTAGTGTGACGGTAAGCGGAGTGATCGGAAAATGTGTCGCCAACTTGCACTGCCTTCGTTCATCGGAGCGGCCGTCGCGTTTGCGGCTTCCGCCGCCTCGGCATCGAGCGACGATGCATGGGCGGAGTTCCGCATCGAGGTAGAGACCAAATGCGAGCAGGCAGCGCAGGGCGTGCTGAAAAATCCGGAAATCGTGGTCGATCCTTTCGGCACCGAGAGCTACGGCGTCGCCGTGCTTTTCGGTCCCGAAGTGGGCGGCTCGGACGCGGAGCGCATGCTGGTCTGCGTCTTCGACAAGAAGGCGCGCACCGCCGAAGTCGGATCGGCGCTGGAATTCTAGAAGGCAGACCGGCTCACACCAGCCGGCTTTGCTCGACCGCGGCGCCGATGAAGCTCGCAAACAGCGGATGCGGCTCGAACGGCTTCGACTTCAGCTCGGGATGATACTGCACGCCGATGAACCACGGGTGGTCGGCATACTCGATCGTCTCCGGCAGAACGCCATCCGGCGACATGCCGGCGAAAACCAGGCCGCAATCCTCGAGCCGCTCCTTGTAGTCGATGTTGACTTCGTACCGGTGGCGGTGCCGCTCCGATATGTCCGTGCTGCCGTAGATCTCGGAAATCTTGGAGCCGGCAGCGAGCCGCGCCGCGTAAGCGCCGAGGCGCATCGTACCGCCGAGGTCGCCTGACGCCGCCCGCTTCTCCAACATGTTTCCCTTGAGCCATTCCGTCATCAGGCCGACGACCGGTTCCGGCGTCGGGCCGAACTCCGTCGAGGACGCCTTTTCGACGCCTGCCAACGAGCGCGCCGCTTCGATACAGGCCATCTGCATACCGAAGCAGATGCCGAAGTACGGCACCTTTCGCTCTCGCGCGAACTTCGCCGCGAGTATCTTGCCCTCAGACCCGCGCTCCCCGAAGCCGCCCGGCACCAAGATGCCGTGAACCTTCTCGAGGAACGGCGCAGGATCTTCCTTCTCGAAGACCTCGCTCTCTATCCAGTCGAGCTTCACCTTCACGCGATTTGCCATGCCGCCATGCGACAGCGCCTCGATCAGCGACTTGTAGGCATCCTTGAGGCCCGTGTACTTGCCAACGACGGCGATAGTCACCTCGCCTTCGGGGTTGTGGATGCGGTCCGAAACTTCCTGCCAACGCTCCATGCGGGGCTTTGGCGCCGGGTCGATACCGAATGCCGCCAGGACCTCCGAATCGAGACCTTCCTGGTGGTAGGCGATCGGCACGTCGTAGATGTGCGCGACGTCGAGCGCCTGGATGACTGCACTTTCCCGCACATTGCAGAACAGCGAGAGCTTTCGCCGCTCCTCGCGCGGGATCGGCCGGTCGGCCCGGACCAGAAGGATGTCCGGTGCTATGCCGATGGAGCGCAGCTCTTTCACCGAATGTTGCGTCGGCTTGGTCTTCAGTTCGCCGGCCGCGGGGATCCACGGCATCAGGGTTAGATGGATGTAGACAGCCCCGCCCCTCGGCAGCTGGTTGCCGACCTGGCGGATCGTCTCGAGGAACGGCATGGCCTCGATGTCGCCGACCGTCCCGCCGATCTCGCACAGCACGAAATCGAAGTCCTCGTTGCCCTCGAGGATGAAATTCTTGATCTCGTCGGTGACGTGCGGGATGACCTGCACGGTCGCGCCGAGATAGTCGCCGCGCCGTTCGCGGTCGATGATATTCTTGTAGACGCGCCCGGTGGTGATGTTGTCCGACTGATTGGCAGAGCGGCCCGTGAAGCGCTCGTAATGGCCGAGGTCGAGGTCGGTTTCGGCGCCGTCGTCGGTAACGAAGACCTCGCCGTGCTGGTACGGGCTCATCGTTCCAGGATCGACGTTCAGGTACGGGTCGAGCTTGCGGATGCGGACTCGATACCCGCGAGCCTGCAGCAGCGCGCCCAAAGCCGCTGCCGCTATGCCCTTGCCGAGTGAGGAGACCACGCCGCCGGTTATGAAAACATGTCGCGCCATGGGAACCGAGCCTTAGCGTCGGCGTGCCGATTCCGCCAGAGGAAAATCGGCTGACGCCGCGTTATCCAAGAGAGGGACCTTGACCACCGCGGCACATCTGCCTTGCCAGGCTTGCGCCGTAGCGTAAGACTGTTTCCGGGAGGAAGCGATGAAGCTCATCGTTGGCTACTTCACCGCTAAGCCCGGGAAGCGCGCTGAGTATCTCGAAGCCGCACAGGAGCATCTCCGCCTGAGCCGGCTCGATCCGGATTGCAAATACATCGAGCTCGTTCCGATGCCAGATAATCCGGACGTGATCCTGCTCGCCGAGGCCTTCACCGACGAAGCCGCCCACCGCCGGCACGAGAATACCGATCACATGCGTGCACTTTGGGCCGTAGGCCCGAAGCTCCTGTCCCGTGTTGTCATCGACAATGTCATAGCGGACAAGGTCGAGCATATCGACGAAAGCTTCGGCTGAACGCTGAGATGGCTGGCCTACCGCCAGCCCCCTTGCCTGAGACCGCACGTACGCTACAAGCACCCGCTCACTGGAGCACGGGCATGTCAGTCGCCGTATCCGGCGCTTCCGGCGCCCCTTCCGCAAGTTGGCTGACAGAAGCGCGGGCCACGGTCGGCCTCGCCTGGCCGATGATCCTGACCAATCTCGGCCAGACCGCAATGACGACAACCGACGTCGCGCTGATGGGCCGGCTAGGACCCAAGGTTCTGGCCGCGGGCACGCTCGGCACCAGTATCTACTTTACACCGATGATCTTCGGCATGGGACTGATCATCGCCACCTCGCCGATGATCGCGACCGCGCTCGGCCGCAACCGGCATTCCGTCCGCGACGTGCGTCGAACGGTGCGTCAGGGTATGTGGCTGGCGCTGTTCGCCGTGATCCCGCTGTGGGTGTTCCTCTGGTTCGGAGCCGAACCCGCGCTTCTCGCGATGGGCCAGGAACCTCGGCTCGCCGCCCTTGCCGGCGAGTATGTTCGCGCACTGCAGTGGGCCGCCCTTCCCTTCTACTGGTATGTCGTGCTGCGGTCCTTCGTATCCGCCCTGGAGCGGCCAGGCTGGGCGTTGGCCGTCGTCGGCGTAACCGTGCTGTTCAACGCGCTGGCGGCCTGGGCGCTGATGTTCGGCCATTTCGGACTGCCGGCGCTCGGCATTGTCGGCGCGGGCATCGCGACGACGCTGGCCTCGACCCTCATGTTCGCAGGGCTGGCCTTGGTCCTAATCACCGAGCGCCGCTTCCGCCGCTATCGCATCTTCGGGCGGTTTTGGCGCGCCGACTGGCCGCGGCTCGCGGCGCTGGCGCGCCTTGGTCTGCCGATCGGCGGCATCCTCGTGTTCGAGGTTTCGGTCTTCAACGCAGCTGCATTCCTGATGGGCTTGATCGACGCCATCTCGCTGGCGGCTCACGCGATCGCGCTGCAGATCGCCTCGGTCAGCTTCATGGTGCCGATGGGACTGGGTCAGGCGGCAACGGTGCGCGTCGGCCGCGCCTACGGCGCACGCGACGCCGAGGGGGTCGCCCGCGCCGGCTGGACCGCGTTCGTCATCGGCGTCGGCTTCATGGCGATGATGGCCCTCGTGATGATATCGATCCCGCGGCTGCTGATCTCGGGCTTCGTGGACGTGCAGGACCCGGCGAACCGCTTGCTGGTCGAGACCGCGGTGACGTTCCTCGCCTTTGCCGCGCTGTTCCAGGTCGTGGACGGCGCACAGGCGGTGGCAAGCGGCATGCTGCGAGGGCTTCACGATACCTCTATGCCGATGCTCTTCGCGGCAATCGGATACTGGGGTATCGGAATGCCGCTATCCTATCTGCTCGCCTTCCGCTTCGGCTTCGGCGGCGAGGGCATCTGGACCGGGCTGTGCGCCGGGCTCGCTGCCGTCGCGCTGTTGCTGACCGTGCGCTGGACGCGCCGCCGGCGCTTCACTTCCGCCGCTGGATAGGCTTGCTTGCCGACGACTTGGCGACGTCGGCGAGCATGTTGGCAATCTGCATCCGCTGCAAGGCTCGCTCGCGTAGCGCCGGCGCCACCCGATCCGGATGGTTGGCGAAAGCGAAGCGTCGGCGCTTGGCGTCGATCTCGTGCAGGTCGCGCTCCTCGCCGACGCCCAGTTCTATGGCGATGTCCTCCGGATCGAGGCTCGGTAGCGGCGCAGGCTGTGTGGAAACGGGAGTCGCTTCTACAGCCTCCTCGAGTGCGCGATAGGACGCCGTCACGTCATCGGCAATGACGATCCGCCCGGAATGAAGTTCTTCGATGGCGCTCAGATAATCGACGGCGCCGAGAGGCGTCGGCATGGGCTGGCCGGCCGCTTCCTCGGCCAGCAGTTCGTCCAGCATCGTCGAAAAATCTTGAGATGTCACCATCGTCCGATTCCCTGTCGGACCTTTTCCGCCCTGGTCCGGCTTAATGTGGACGGTCACACCTTAACGTTCTTCTGCTGTGCGAGGCTGGATTTTATCTAGGCGCAGATTGCCGCCGCAATCGCTGCTACTCTTCGCTGCCATCGGCGGAGGAATCACATGCGTCTGCTCATGTTCGCCGGTGCCCTGGCCCTAGCGGCCGGCGCCGCATCGGCTGAAGAACCCTATCTCGACGATCGTTCGTCGCCGCAGCAGCTCGTTCGTTCGCTCTACAACGCGATATCGCGCAAGGAATATCCGCGCGCCTGGTCATACTTCGCGGAGAAGCCTGCGGCGGACCTGGCGACATATGGCGAAGGCTACGCCGACACGGATTCGGTCCTCGTGCGCGTCGGCCGCGTCAGCGAAGAAGGCGCCGCAGGCACGACGCATTATGCCCTTCCGGTGGCCATTGAAGCCCGCACCGCCGATGGCGACCCTCAGGTCTATGGCGGTTGCTACGAGTTTCGGCTCGCCAACCCGCAAATCCAGGGCGAGGATTTCGCGCCGCTGCAGATCGTGCGCGGGGACCTCCAGTCAAGCAATCGCTCCATCGACGATGCCCTGCCTGAGAAATGCGGCGATGGCGCCCAGATCGATCTGTCCCCTTACCGCCAGCAGCGTGCCGACGCGCTATTCCGCGCCAGTTTCCGTGAAGCCTGCACCGCTCTGCGAGACGGCAGCGAGGTCGAGGCCGAAAGCTGGGAGCTGCCGTTCAACTACGCGTCCGACGCGGAAAGCGAGCCGAAGCGCTATGCCTGGGTGTTCCGCTACCTGTGCAACCGCGGCGCGTACAATGAGAGCCACGTATTCCTTATCGCCAACGAGCACGACGAGCTTTCGGTTCTGAGTTTCGCCACTCCCGAACTCGACATCCGATATGCCGACGACGAATCGAAGCAGGTCGATGCCCTTTATGTGAAAGGCTTCACAGCGCAGACGGAGC
The DNA here is from genome assembly GCA_023457435.1 of Pseudomonadota bacterium. Lineage (GTDB taxonomy): Bacteria > Pseudomonadota > Alphaproteobacteria > Rhizobiales > Rhizobiaceae > RCIO01. The sequence goes on along the minus strand of JAEWLS010000045.1, from coordinate 64,346 downwards.
TGGTGAATTCAACCTTCGAGGCCGAAACTTCCACTCTCAAATCTGCCGCCATGTGGCGGGGTATCGGCGACGCGTCCTCAAGCGGCACGTGGGCGTTCCGCGACGGCCGCTTCTCTCTCACGCATTACGAGGTCGACGCGTCGTATGACGGGCAGATCAACCCGGAGGTCGTGGTCGACTATCAGACCGGCCCCTAGGCGCCCCATAATCCTGACGAGCTATTGCGAGGCCATCCAGTTGATCGTCTCGCGCCAGTCCGTCATGCGGATCGGCGTACCGTGACTGCCGTCGTTGAACACGACCATTTTCACCGGGTAGTTTTTCGAGCGCGCACGGATCAGCTTGTAGAAGGCGGTGACCTTTTCGACGGTGAAGACCTCGTCGCGGCTGCCCTGGCCGAAGTAGACCGGCACGCGCCGCTTGAACGCGGCGCTTTTCAGGAAATCTTCGCTCCATAGTGAGCCGAGCAGGAGCAGTCCCCCGAGACGCGGCGCGACTGTCGCCATGTCGGCGAGGCGCCAGCAGATCTGGCCTCCCATCGAACCGCAGGCGACGTAGATCTTCGCCCTGGGCGAGCGGTCGGCGTAGTGGCGTATCAATGCGGCGACCTGGCGGGCACCAGAATCTTCGAAGTTCGAGAAGCCAGGCGAAATGTACAGCGCGCCGGCTGCCGCGGCCATGTTCTTGATACGGTTGAAATTCCCGCCGAAGGTGAAGTCGTCGACCCCCTGTTTCATCGATCCGCCCTGTCCATGCAGGTAGACGATGATGGCGCTGGCTCCATCGGGCTTGCCGACGATCGTGTGGGGTATCTTGCCCATCTCCGTCTCGACGGTCAGCTGCTGCTGTACACCGCGGACGCCTAGCGCCACGTACTTGGCATCAACTCGCCGTTCGGGGATCTCGTCGCGGCCGTAGAGATCGCGCATGGGTAGGTAGTTGACCACGCGATAGTTTCCGCCGTCTTCGGATGACAGCAGATCCGGATAGGCGAAGAGGTCGTCCTTGTGTGGCGGCAGCAGGTCGGCACGCGCCAGCGTACTGGCGGCAAAAAGCGCCATTGCGCACAGGACGGCCCTCAAGAGACTACCTTTCCGCCCGCAGCCGCAAGGGCTTCGGGCGTATCGACGTCAAGGCGCGCCGCCTCGCCGAGCTCGACGTCGACAATCTCCAGTCCGCCAGTCTCGATCAGGTGACGTGCTCCCGTATCGCCTTCGAGTTCGTCCACCCGGGCCACCAGCGCGGCCGGCAGGATCACCGGATTGCCACGCTGCCCGCCCGCGGTAGCCCGAACAACCGCCTGGCCGCCGTGCCTGCGGAATGTGGCGATCATCCGGTCGAGGTCCGTTGCCGTCACGCCAGGCATGTCGGCGAGCATCACCAGCACGCCCTCGGTGCTCGATCCAAGGGCGCGGATACCAGCCTTCAGCGAGCTCGCAAGGCCGGACGCGAAGTCGGGGTTGTCGATGCAGCCGATCGCGACATCGCCGATCGCATCGCGCACCTCTTCGGCCTGGTGTCCAAGCACAGCGACGACCGGTCTCGCCGAACTTTCCGCAAGCCGTTTGGCGCTAAGCCTGACCAGCGGCTCGCCGTCGAACTCGGCCAGGAGCTTGTTCGCGCCGCCCATCCGGCTGGACCGGCCGGCAGCGAGCAACACGCCCGCAACGGCGAGATCGCGCGCTACCCGTGGCTCGCGGGGCTGCGGCCGTGCGGCTATTTCGGTCAGCAAGCCGCCGACGCCCATGCGTCCGATGCTGTCGGCATCGACGGCAAGACCTGCGAACAGCCGGTCTATCACCCAGTCGAAGCCGTTGGTTTTCTGGCTGCGCGCACAGCCGGGGGCGCCGATTACCTGCTTTCCCGAAAGGGTGCCAAGGACCAGCAAATTGCCAGGATCGACGGGCATCCCCACCCGTTCGACCGTACCTCCCGCAAGCCGGATCGCCGCGGGGACGACGTCATCGTCGTCGCTTACCGCGGAGGCGCCAAAGATGATGATGATATCGGCCGAGCGCTCCAGCCGGCGGAGCGTCACCGAGAGTTCACCGGCGTCGTGGTTGACGCGGTTCTCGACCGCGATCGTGCTGCCCGAGCGTCTCAAGCGCTGTTCGGTGACCTTGGTGGTCTTGTCTAGAACAGTCGGCTTTGTCGAAGGCAGCACCGTCTGCACCAGTGCCACGCGACGGGCGCTGAACGCGTGTACGCGCAGCACAGCCGCACCTCGCAATGCCTTCACTGCCGCATCGACCTTCGCCGCCGCCACCCCGAATGGGATGATCTTGACGGTCGCGACCATTGTACCGGGATCTACGGTTACGTGGTCGGCCAATGTCGCCAGGGTAATTTCGGGATCCACAGCGTTCACGGCGTGCACGGCGCCAGCGTCGACGCTGAAGATGCCTGCGGTGCGTGCGTGAAGATTGACCCGACCGGTCGCTGCCTGGCGTGCTTCCACACCCGGGCCTACCAGCGCCGATGCGAGATGCGCAGCGGCCTCGTTCTCATCGAGATCGCCCGGCTCCAGCACCGCTGCGCTCACCTCGCCAATTCCGGCGTCGGCCAGAAGCAGTACGTCCTCGCGCGAAATGCGGTGTGCCTTTCGCAGCTTCAGCGCACCGGCATCGACCGAATGCGCGAGAATCGCACCTTCTGCGTCGTCGATGTGGATGCGCCCGAACTTCACGATGGCTGCTCGCGGCCCAGCGTGCGCCGCCGAAGGGCGCCGATGATCTCGGCGAGCACCGCAACCGCGATCTCGGCCGGGCTCGCCGCGCCGATATCAAGGCCGATCGGAGCCTTCATGGACGCCACCTGCGCCTCGCTAAGTCCAGCCTCGAGCAGTCTCTCGACGCGTTTCGCGTGAGTCTTCCGGCTACCGAGCGCCCCGACATAGAAGCATCCGGCGCGCAGCGCCCATTCGAGCGGAAGGTCGTCGATCTTCGGATCGTGCGTCACCGCCGCGAGCGCAGTGTAGGCGTCGAGCGGTCGCGTGCTGAGAACGTCCTGCGGCCATTCAGCGACGAGCCTCACACCTGAAAAGCGCTCGGGTGTCGCGAACGCGGTTCGCGGGTCTATGATCTCCACGTCGAAGCCGGCGAGGCTCGCCATCGGCGCCAAAGCCTGACTGATGTGCACGGCGCCGATTACAACCAGACGCGGCGCCGGAACGTGCACATTAAGGAACAGCTGCCGTCCGCCGATCTCAACCGAACCGGATTTGCCGGACCGGAACGCCGCCTCCAGCGCGTCGCCAAGTGGTCCGTCTTGGCGTTCGTGTTCGCGGAAAAGCCTGTCGTCGCCGCCTGCGAGGTCGCTGACGTGAACGACCGCCCGGCGGGCGCGCCGTTCGGCGTTGAGTTCGCGCAGCAGCCGCGGCTCCATCAGCCGACCCGCTCGACCAAGACCTTGATCCGGCCCCCGCAAGACAATCCGACCCGCCATGCCGTCTCGTCCGCGACGCCGAATTCCAGCACGCGGGGTTTGCCCGACTCGATGATATCGGCGGCCTCCGCGATGACTGCGCCCTCGACGCAGCCGCCCGAAACTGAGCCGTCGAAATTGCCGTCCTCGTCGATGACAAGCTGGCTGCCTGTGGGGCGCGGTGCCGAGCCCCAGGTTTCGATCACCGTCGCGAGTGCGACGCGCCTGCCGTCGGCAAGCCATTCCTCAGCGATATCAAGCGGATCACGCAGAACGGTCGAAACAGTCATGCTGGCCTCCTGGCAGCGATTATGGTCACGCCGCACGCGGCTTGTTAAGGGGCTTGGCTTTCCCGACCATCGTCTTGCCCGCTTCTGCCGCACCCGACAGCGCCGCCACGAGATCGGACAGGGCATTCAGGGAGTGTACGGGCCGAAACTCGTCGACGTGCGGCAGCATGGCCCTGACGCCCCTCGCCCGCGCCTCGAAGCCGTCGAAGCGCAGCAACGGGTTCAGCCAGATCAGCCGCTTGCAGGACCTGTGCAAGCGCTCCATCTCCTCCGCCAAACCAGCCGTATCGTCGCGCTCCAGCCCGTCGGTGATGAGTAGCACCTTGGCACCCTGCCCGAGCACGCGGCGCGACCAGAGCGCGTTGAACTCGTGCAGAGTGTCGCCGATGCGCGTGCCGCCGGCCCAGTCGCGAACCGCCGCAGCGGCGTCGGCAATTGCCGCGTCGGGATCGCGGCGGCGCATCTGGCGCGTCAGATTGGTCAGCCGCGTGCCGAAGACGAAAATATGCACCCGTCGCCGGTTTTCGGCCAGCGCATGCATGAAGTGCAGGAAGATGCGGGTGTATTGGCTCATCGAACCCGAGATGTCCGCAAGCACCACGAGCGGTGGCTGGACCTGCCGGGGCGTGCGGAACCGCGGCAGAATCATCTCGCCGCCGGTGCGCATGGCGTCACGCATTGTCGCGCGCGGATCGATGCGGGCGCCGGAGCGATCCAGTCTGAAACGCCGTGTGCGCACCAGGTCGTGCGGCAAACGCATGGCCGAGATCGCCTTGCGCGCCTGCGCGATCTCATCTGCGCTCATCTGGGCAAAATCCTTGCCGCGCAAGACCTCGTCACCGGAGAACTGCATCCGCGCGTCGACTTCAACCTCGGGGATTTCGCGAAGCTGATCCGCTCCTCGCGGGCCGGACAGCGCATCCGCGGCGCGCTGTTCGCCTGGTCGTTGTCGACGGCGTTGGCGCTCCGGCGGCTCCACCGGCGAGAACATATGCATCAGGCCTTCGACCAGGGCGCGCGACTTCCAGAAGAGCTTGAACGCCTCGTCGAACACCGCGCGGTCCTCGCGGCGCTTCACCAGCACGGCATGCAGCGTCCAGTAGAAGTCCTCTCGCGTACCGACGCCGGCCGCCATGACGGCCTCGATGGCGTCGACGACCGAGGCAGGGCCGACGTTCACGCCAGCTTTTCGCAGCGCCCGTGCGAAGAAGACGATATTGTCGGCGAGGCGGGCGCCTTCGGGCATCTCAGCCCGCCGCCGCGAGCTCGGCCCTCACCTCGTCGAGGATGCGGCGGCCCTCGCCCTGACCGATTCGGACGATATCGTCCTGATACTTGAGCAAGACGCCGATCGTGTCGGACAAGGTCTCCGGATCGAGCGCGACCTTGTCGAGTTCGGTCAACGCAGCCGCCCAGTCGATCGTCTCGGCGACGCCAGGCACCTTGAACAGATCGGCTTGGCGCAGCTTCTGCACGAAGCCGACGACTTCCTTCGACAGCCGCTCATTCGCTTGCGGCACCTTTCGCGACACAATCTCAAGTTCGCGCTCGGCATTGGGGTAATCGACCCAATGATACAGGCAGCGGCGCTTCAGCGCATCGTGGATTTCGCGGGTGCGGTTGGTGGTGACGATGACGATCGGCGGCTCGGCCGCGCGTATCGTGCCCAGTTCGGGCACCGTCACCTGAAAGTCCGATAGAATCTCCAGAAGGAATGCTTCGAAGGCCTCGTCGGTCCGGTCGAGTTCGTCGATCAGGAAAACTGGCGCCGCGCCCTTTTCTCCGGTCAGCGCCTCGAGGACCGGCCGGCGGATCAGGTACTTTTCGGAGAAGACGTTGCGCTCCATCGCCTGCCGCGACGTCTCGCCGACCGCCTCTTCCATGCGGATCTCGATCATCTGCGCGGCGTAGTTCCATTCATACACGGCCGACGAAACGTCGAGCCCTTCGTAGCACTGGAGTCGGATCAGCCGCCTTCCGAGGGAACTCGCCAGGACTTTGGCCACCTCGGTCTTGCCGACGCCAGCCTCGCCTTCGAGAAACAGCGGCCGCTTCATCTTCAATGCGAGGAAAAGCACCGTCGCGAGCGCGCGGTTGGGGATGTAGCCCGCGTCGGACAGGAGGACCATCGTCTTGTCGATCGAGTCCGGTATGGGCCGTGGCTTGACGTCGGCCACTACAGCACCCGGTACTGGCGGTTGTAGTAGACGAGCGGATCGAGCGCCTCGGCGATGCGGACCGCGCGAACCCGGCCGAACAGCACCCGGTGCGTGGCGTGGTCGATCGCCTCCTCGACCTCGCAGTCGAACACCGCGGCGGCGCCGATGAGCGCCGGCGCGCCGGTCGCCATCGTGTCCCACCGGCCGAGCGCGAAACGGTCCTGCTGCGTCAGCCCGGTCAGGCCGGAAAAGCCGTTCGCCAGCTCGATCGAAGGCGCGGAGAGCGTATTCAGCGCGAAGACGCCGTTCTGTGCGAACAGGTCGTTCGACGCGTTCGTGCGGTTGAGGCAGACCAGAACCGTAGGCGGGTTGTCTGACACCGAACACGCGGCGATCACGGTCGTACCGCGCCTGCCCGCCTTGCCGTCGGTGGTCACCACATGCACGGCGCCGGCGAATCGGCTCATCGCCTCCCGGTAATCGCGCGGTTCGACTTCGGATTTCTTCAGCACGCCGGGCCCCTTGCCATCGTGACGCTATATAGTGAGCCGACCCCATCCCTCAAGCGACGCCGCGGCCTTCCTTGCTGCGATGGCATCGGCTAGGTTCCGGCGCTGCCGCGAAGGCGGCAACAAAGGTCGCGATCGGGAATTGCAGTGACGTTTTCGTTCTCTATCGGCCGGACGGCTCGGGCGCTCGCGGCGGCAGCGCTGACAGCAGCCGCCGCACCGGCATGCGCGCAGACCATCGGCGTCGTCGCGCCGCTCACCGATGCCATGGCGCTGCTCGGCAACCAGATGCGCCAGGGCGTCGAGGTCGCGGCGGCCGAGCGCGGCATCGCGGCCGACCGTTTGCGCTTCGTCGACGACGCCTGCACAGCCGAGGGCGGCAAGCGCGCTGCGGTCGATCTCATTGCCGAAGGCGTGTCGATCGTCATCGGATTCCTGTGCACCGAGGCGATCGAGGCGGCGCTGCCGCTGTTCAAGGAAGCGGCGATCCCCGTCATCACGCCGGGGGTGCGCACCGACAGCCTGACCGAGCGTCGCGACCGCACCGGCTGGCCAGTATGGCGCATCGCGCCGCGTGCCGATGGCGAGCGCGACGCCGCGGCGGCGCTGCTCCTGCCGCGCTGGCGAGACGCGCTCTACGCACTCGTCGACGATGGGACGATCTACGGCCGCGAGCTGATCGAGAGCTTTCGTCTCGCTGCCGAGACTGCGGGGCTAAAGGCGGTGTTCGTCGATACCTACCGCCCGCAGATGGAGAACCAGGTCGGGCTGCTCGGCCGGCTTCGCCGCGCCGGGGCGACGCACGTGCTGGTCGGCGGCGACAGGCTCGATGTCGCGGTCATGGCTCGCGACGCGGCGGAGCTGAACTATCCCATCACCATTGCAGGCGGCGAGAACCTTCGCGCCGCCGATGCGGATGTGCCGCTGCGCGAGGGCGTGCTGATGGTCGGCCTGCCCGAGCCCGCCGATGTCGCGGCACCGGAGGTGCTTGAAGCTTTCGCGGCGCGCGAGGTCATTCCCGAGGGCTACGTCCTGCCTGCCTACGCGGCACTCGAGATTGCCGCACAGTCGCTGGTCGAAGCGGAGATGGCGGGTTCGAGCGTCGCCGCCGCCCTCGCTTCCAAGACGTTCGATACCGCGCTCGGGCCGATCCGGTTCGACGACAAGGGCGACCTGTCGGAGAGCCCCTACGGCCTGTTCCGCTACGACGGCCAGAAGTTCGTGCCGGCATCCTGATGAGCTTTCGGACCGGTCCGCGCAATCTGATCACAGACATCGAAGGGCTGCGCGTCGGCAACGTCTCGGATGACCGGCTCAAGTCCGGGGTGACCGTCCTGGTCTGCGATACGCCAGCAGTGGCCTCATTCCAGGTGCTTGGCGGCGCCCCGGGAACGCGTGAGACCGACCTGCTCGAGCCGCACAATTCGGTCGCCGAGATTCATGCCATCGCGCTTGCCGGAGGCTCCGCCTTCGGTCTTGACGCCGCATCAGGCGCGCAGGCCGCCCTGCGCGAACAGGGTCGCGGCTTCGAAGTCGGCGGGTTTCGGGTGCCGATCGTGCCGGCAGCGATCCTGTTCGACCTCCCGAACGGCGGAGACAAGGACTGGGGCCGCTATCCGCCCTACCGCGACATGGGTTTCGAGGCCGTCACCCTCTCCTCCAGCGACTTTGCAATCGGAACCACCGGGGCCGGCACCGGGGCGCTGACCTCCGGGCTCAAGGGCGGACTAGGCTCGGCATCGACGCTACTGCCGAACGGCATCACCGTTGGCGCGCTCGTCGCGGCGAACCCGACGGGCTCGGCCACCGTCCACCGCAGCGAGCACTTCTGGGCATCGCCGTTCGAGATCGGCGATGAGTTCGGCGGCCTCGGCTTGCCGCATCCGCTGCCGGCCGAAGCCACCGACGTGATGCTCAAATATCGCGACAGGCCCGCCGGCGCGAACACGACGATCGGAATCGTGGCCACCGACGCGGTGCTCACCAAGGCCGAAGCGAAGCGCCTGTCGATCGCAGCCCATGACGGGTTCGCGCGGGCGATCTGGCCGGTGCACACACCTGCCGACGGCGATCTGGTGTTCGGTGTTGCGACTGGCGGCAGCGGCATCGCGCCGACGCTCGACCAGGCCATCGACATGCACGCAGCGGCAGCTGCGACGATGGCGCGGGCGATCGCGCGCGCGGTCTATGCGGCCAGTCCGGCGCCGAACGACCTGTTTCCGACGTGGCGGATGCGATTCGAGCGCCTTCGCGGTTCAAGCTGAGCCGGAATCGCTCTAGTCTGCAGCTTCCGCAACGTCCGAGCGACCTCCATGCGCACCCTGTCAGCCCTCGCGGCCTTCGTTCTTTCCGGATCCGCAGCGCAGGCCGGCGACGCCTCGACGCTGGATATCCTCGGCTTCACCGCCGACGCCAGGATGTTTGCCTTCGAGGAGTACGGCGTTCAGGACGGCTCCGGCTTTCCGTATGCGAACCGCTTCTACATCGACGTTGCCGGCGACAAGTTCATGCCCGGTACGCCGATCCGAATTCGGCTCGAGACCGATGGCGCGACCGTCGCGCAAGCGCGCGAGCAGGCTCGCGCCAAGGGACAGGCGGTCGCCCCCGACGCCGTCCTGGAAGCTCATCGCGGCGACACTGTCGGCGCCAATGCGATTACCGAGATCTCCGCCGATCCGCACCGGATGACCGTCAACCCGCGCCCGGTCTTCCCGCCGGTCAGCGACGCGCTCGAGTTCAGGATGGAGCATGTCGGCGTGGACAAATACCCCGAATTCTGCCGCGACACCGGCGGCGGAATGGTGGGCTTTCGACTTTCGATGACGGTGCTCGTCGCCGGCCAGACCGCGCGCACGCTGCATGAGGACACGTCGGTGCCGCAGAGCCGCGGCTGTCCGCTCGCCTACCGCATCGGCGCCGTGCAGACCTTCTATCCCGAAGACGGGGAGCCATCCTTCGCAGTCCTGGTCGCCATTCAGGGCATCGGCTTCGAAGGCCCGGACCACCGCTGGATGGCGGTTACCGGCAAACTTCCGCAGTGAGCCTCGCAACGGCGGAACGGCCGCGGCTGTCGCGGCGGCTCGTTACCGCCATGCCCGGCTGGCGCGTCCTGATGCTCGGAACGCCGCTCTGGGCGGTCGTCCTGGCGTCCAGTGCGGCACTCTGGCTGGCGATTGCCGGGCGCTGGCCGACGACGCACTGGCAGCCGATCGTCGCCGTGTTCGCGCTGGGCGGCATCCTCGCCTTTCCCACCGGACTGTTTGCCGCGAAGTTCATCGATACACGCAGCGCGACGGGACGATTTGCCGCCGCCTTCATCGGCCTCGGGCTGGCGAGCGCGCTCGGCGTCGCCTTCGTCTTCTCGATGCAGTACCGCGTCTACTACGCCCGGTGGCACGACGACTTCCTCAGCATCGGCTGGATTTTCCAGCTGCTCTTCACCGGGGCCGGCGCCGTCTACCAGTTCGCTGTGCTCGGCTCGCGCATGTTTTTCCCGCTCGGCCTGGCGGCGCTCTTTGCCGCAAGCCTGTGGCATGCCCGGCAAACGCGTTGAGGCCGCGGCCTCAAGCTGGTAGGACGCGTCGCAACGTCAGGACACGCCGATGATCCCGCGCTATTCGCGACCCGAGATGGTCGCCATCTGGTCGCCCGAGACCCGTTTCCGCATCTGGTTCGAAATCGAGGCACACGCCTGCGACGCGCTCGCTGAAATCGGCGTCATCCCGAAGGAAGCGGCTCGCACGATCTGGGAGAAAGGCGGCGCGGCGACTTTCGACATCGCGCGCATCGACGAAGTCGAGCGCGAGACGAAGCACGACGTGATCGCCTTCCTGACGCATCTTGCCGAGTTCGTCGGGCCGGACGCCCGCTTCATTCACCAGGGCATGACCTCCTCCGACGTGCTCGACACCTGCCTTGCCGTCCAGCTTTCGCGCGCCGCGGACCTGCTTATCGCCGACGTCGACGCACTGCTGGCCGCGCTCAGGAAGCGCGCCTTCGAGCACAAGGACAGCGTCACCATCGGCCGTAGCCACGGCATCCACGCGGAGCCGACGACGTTCGGCGTCAAGCTGGCGCTGGCCTATGCCGAGTTCCAGCGCTGCCGCGAGCGGCTTGTATCGGCGCGCGCCGAGATCGCCACCTGCGCCATCTCCGGCGCGGTCGGGACCTTCGCCAATATCGATCCGCGCGTGGAGGAGCATGTCGCGGCCAAGCTAGGCCTCGCCGTGGAGCCGGTTTCGACGCAGGTCATTCCGCGCGACCGCCATGCGATGTTCTTCGCGACGCTCGGCGTCGTCGCGTCGTCGATCGAGCGCCTGGCAACGGAGATTCGCCACCTGCAGCGCACCGAAGTGCTGGAGGCGGAGGAATATTTCTCGCCGGGCCAGAAAGGTTCGTCGGCGATGCCGCACAAGCGCAACCCGGTGCTTACCGAAAACCTCACCGGTCTCGCGCGGATGGTACGCTCCTATGCGATGCCGGCGATGGAGAACGTGGCGCTCTGGCACGAGCGCGACATCTCGCACTCGTCCGTCGAGCGGATAATCGGCCCGGACGCCACGATCACTCTCGACTTCGCGCTGTCGCGACTCACGGGCGTCGTGGAGAAGCTCGTCGTCTATCCCGACAACATGTTGAAAAACCTCAACAGGTTCAAGGGCCTGATCCACTCGCAGCGGGTATTGCTGGCGCTGACGCAGGCGGGCGTGTCGCGCGAGGATGCCTATCGCCTGGTGCAGCGCAACGCCATGAACGTCTGGGAGCGCGGCGCCGACTTCCTGGAGGAGCTGCTCGCCGATGCGGAGGTTCGGGCGGCACTGCCGGAGGCCGAAATCCGCGAGAAGTTCGACCTCGGCTATCACACCAAGCACGTCGACACGATCTTCCGGCGGGTGTTCGGGACGGGTTGAACGCTTGCCGCAACCGCGCTATCTAGTCAGGTGACTAGTCATCGAGGTAGCTATGCGTAGCTGGGCGGTTCAGGACGCAAAGGCGAAGTTCAGCGAATTCCTCGACGCGTGCATCGGAGAAGGCCCACAGGTAGTTACACGCCGTGGCGAGGAGCAAGCGGTGCTCGTTCCAATCGCCGAATGGAAGCGGTTGAGCGAGCAGGGACGCCCAACGCTCAAGGAACTGCTAATGAGCAATAACGCCCGCGGCGAACTCAACATCCCTCCACGTGGCGCGGTCAAGCGTCGCCCCAACCCATTCATCGACGCTTGATGTTCCTGCTGGACACCGACGTCGTATCGGAACTGCGCCGCGAAAGGCCCCATGGCGCAGTGCTGGACTGGATGTCCGGAATCGACGACGACGCCATGTTCCTCTCCGCTGTCACTCTGGGTGAACTGCAGGCCGGCATCGAGATCACACGGGCCCAGGACAGGGAGAGGGCCGCGGAGATCGAAGCATGGGCGGACATGGTCATGCGCACCCATAACGTCCTTCCCGTCGACGGCGAGACGTTTCGAATTTGGGGGCGGATCATGCACCGCAAGAGCGCACATCTTTACGAAGACGGCCTGATAGCCGCCACTGCGCTCCGGCATGACCTCACGGTGGCGACCCGCAACCTTCGCGATTTCGATGGCTTTGGCGTCACGACATTCAATCCTTTCACCAACACCTGATAGCCTAAGCCCCCACGGTCCTGATCACGTTGCCCCAGGGGTCTACGTCCTCGCGGGCCGATGCAGCGCCTTTCGCGGAGAGTTCGACGAAGCCGAGCCCAGTCGTGTCGATGCGGCGCGGGCCGGCACCCGAGCTCTGCCAGGAATTGGCGCCAATGTGGTGGTGGTAGCCGCCGGTCGACAGGAAGACCGCCTGCGGTCCGTACTTGACCACGGTGTCGAAATCCATGTCGCCGTTCCAGAACTGCTCGGCGTCGCGCGTGTTGCCGACGCGCAGATGCACGTGACCGACGACAGTGCCGTCGCGCGCGCCCGTCCATCCTTCGTCGCCCTGTCCCACTTCCTGCATCAGGCTGCCGAAGTTCAGCGCATCGGTTCCCATCTTCAGCGTGCCGTTCGGATACGACCAGTTCTTGCGGTCCCGGTCGGCATAGATCTCGATACCGTTGCCCTCCGGGTCATGCAGGTAGATGGCCTCGGATACGTGGTGGTCGGACGCACCGTCGACCGCAATGCGCTTGTCGATGGCGTGCTGCACCCAGCGCGCCAGGTCGCGCCGCGTCGGCAGGAGGAAGGCCGTGTGAAAAAGGCCGGCGCTGCGCGGATCGTCAGGATCGAGCGCGGCCGAGCCTTCGATCTCGAGCAGTTCGCGATCGCCGGCCGAAAGCCGGATCGTGTTGCCGCTGCGGCCGGTTTCGACCAGCCCGAGCACTGCCTTGTAATAATCCGCGACCTTGTCGGCGTCGCGGGCGCGAAGGCCGACGCGCGAAATGCTCACCGGCGTCGTGGCTGCAAAGGGAAGTTCTTGCATGATGATCTCCATCGTTGCCGTAAAGATCGGACCGAAGGATCGTCAACGCAAGCGCGCTGTTCAGCGACAGCGCGTTCAGCTTTAGTACACGACCGACGGTTGTTTCACTGCCGTGCCCCCGCTACATCGCGGCGATGAAAGTCAGAGACGCACACATCCTGTTCCTTCCGGACCTGTCGGAGCCGCCGCCGGACCATTGGCAGTGGCGCTGGCGGCAACGGCTGTCGACCGGGCGGTTCGTGCTCCCGCATGCGCAACATGCACCGGAGCGCGCCGCCTGGGTCGCCGCGGTCACCGAGGCGGTCAACGCCGCGGAAAAGCCCGTCGTGCTCGTGGCGCACGGTCACGGCATCTCCGCCGCGCTTGCGGCCCTGCCCGACCTGCGAACCCGCGTTGCGGGGGCATTCTTCGCCGCGCCGCACGATGCCGGCGACGGAGCGCTGGTGTCTTCGCCGCATGGCTGGCCGGCGCACACGTCGCGCCTGCCGTTTCCGGCAATGCTGGTCGCCAGCCGCAACGATCCAGCCTGCAGCTACGAGCGCGCCGACGTCATGGCGCAGCAGTGGGGAGCCCTGCTCCTCGACGCCGGCGAGGCCGGACACATCGACAGCGAGGCAGGCTTCGGACCGTGGCCGGAAGGCTCCATGGCCTTCGCGCAGTTCCTGGTGAAGCTCAGCTAGCCTTGGCGGTCGAAAGCAGCGCGTCGGCGCCCGCGTTGATGAGGCGAACCTCGGCGCCGATCGCGAACAGGCGGTAGCCGGTGCGCGTCAGGCGCCCGGCGGCCGCGACGTCCATCAGGTAGATGCCGCAGAGCTTGCCGGCGGCCTTGCAGACCTCGGCGACACGCTCGACGGCGGGCACGATGTCGGGCGAATCGGCCGCGACGCGCGCGCCGTTCGACCAGGTCAGCGACAGGTCCGATGGCCCGACGAAGATGCCGTCGATGCCGTCGACGGCAACGATCTCGTCAAGGGCGTCAAACGCCTGGCGCGTCTCGATCATGGCAAGGGCCATGGTGCGCCTGTTGTCTTCCGCCAGCACGGACGGCCCGGTGACGCCGCGGCGGCCGAGCGCGATGGTCGGCCCCCATGAACGGTCGCCCATCGGCGGATACTTCATGAACGATGCGAACGCCCTTGCGTCCGCGGCGGAATTGATCATCGGTGCGATCACCGCATCGGCGCCGAAATCGAGCGCGCGGCTCGCGGCGTCGAACCGGCCAACCGGGATGCGCACGATCGCCGTCTTGCCCCTGGCCACCACCGGCGGCAGGCAGCGCATGACGCTGTCCTCGCTGTGCGCGCCATGCTGCATGTCCAGCGTGACCGAATCGAACGCCGTACCGGCCAGCACTTCGATGGCAAGCGGCTCCGGCAGGCTCGACCAGGCGGTAAAGGTCGTCTCGTTGCGCTCGAAGCGCTCGCGCAGGTTCACGTCGGTCCCCCTCGCCGGTCGTCGCCGGAAAAACGAAAGGCCGCCCGGACGGCGGCCTCGGTGCGCCTCAGGCGCTGGTGATCTGCTGGATCGCCTCTGCCATCAGTTCATCCATGCGGCGGCGGATCTGATGCTCGGAGTGCGTGGAACCGGCAGCCTCGAGGTCGGCGCGCACCTTGCGGAACACGTCCTCGTCGCCGGCTTCCTCGAAGTCCGACTTCACGACCTCGCGGGCATAGGCCTCGGCGGCATCTCCGGTCTTGCCGATCTCGCCGGCAACCCACAGGCCGAGCAGCTTGTTGCGCCGCGCCGTAGCCTTGAAGCGCGTTTCCTCGTCATGGGCGAACTTGCGCTCGAAGCCGTCCTGGCGGTCCTTCATGCTGGTCATCGTCAAGTCCTCCGAAACAGATCGTCGCAGCAACATATGGGTCGAAAGCGCATGAACCAAAAGGCCGCGCCGCGGTCAATATGCGCACCTGTCGCGCCTTCCATAACCGGTTGACGGACGTTCCCTGCCCCCGTTTGGCATTGAGCGCCCTTAACGATTGCTATAGGAACCGGCTTTGATCACGACGGATGTCCCGCGGCTACGCGGCGCCGTCCGCAGCAAGCCAGAGAGTGCCATGAACCGCAGGCGCCGCATCTATGAAGGCAAGGCCAAGATCCTTTACGAGGGACCCGAGCCGGGCACGCTGATCCAGTTCTTCAAGGACGACGCCACCGCCTTCAACAAGAAGAAGCACGAGGTCGTCGACGGCAAGGGCGTGCTCAATAACCGGATCTCCGAGCACCTCTTCACCCATCTCAACCGGATGGGCATCCCGACTCACTTCATCCGCCGCCTCAACATGCGCGAGCAGCTGATCAAGGAGGTGGAGATCATCCCGCTCGAGGTCGTGGTACGCAACATCGCCGCGGGTTCGCTGGCCAAGCGCCTCGGCCTCGACGAAGGCACGGTGCTGCCGCGCTCGATCATCGAGTTCTACTACAAGGCGGACAAGCTCGACGATCCGATGGTCTCCGAGGAGCACATCACGGCATTCGGCTGGGCGTCGCCGCAGGAAATCGACGACATCATGGCGCTCGCCATCCGCGTGAACGATTTCCTGTCCGGCCTGTTCCTGGGCGTCGGCATCCAGCTCGTCGACTTCAAGATCGAGTGCGGCCGCCTGTGGGAAGGCGACATGATGCGGATCGTGGTCGCCGACGAGATCTCCCCGGATTCATGCCGGCTGTGGGACATCAACACCCAGGACAAGCTCGACAAGGATCGGTTCCGCCGCGACATGGGCGGCCTCGTGGAGGCTTATCAGGAAGTGGCGCGCCGCCTCGGCATCATGAACGAGAACGAGCCGCCTCGGCCGACCGGCCCGGTGCTGGTCTCCGGCGGTTCCGACGACGGACCGGCCGGCAAGGGCGGCAAGGGCAGCGTCCACTGATGAAGGCGCGCGTTACCGTCACACTGAAGAACGGCGTGCTCGACCCGCAGGGCAAGGCCATCGAAGGTGCCCTGAAAACGCTCGGTTTTGACGGCGTCGGCTCGGTGCGCCAGGGCAAGGTGTTCGACGTCGAGCTCGACTGGAGCGACAAGGCTGCCGCCGAGGACGCACTGAGGGCCATGTGCGAGAAGCTGTTGGCGAATACGGTGATTGAGAACTACAGTGTCTCTGTAACCTGAGGTTGCAGGGATGGCCGAAATCACGAACGAACTGATGTATGAGCTGCTGAAGCGAATGAACCATCAGCTTTCCGAACTTCGGCAGGACGTTGGTGAAGTGAAGCGCGAGATCAATGTCGTTCGCGGCCATATCGTCTCGATCCAGAGCGACATTCACAACATCTACGGAATCCTCGCGCGTCACGACGATCGCCTCGACCGCATCGAGCATCGGCTTGAACTGCGCGAGCTCGCTGAAAAACAAACTCCGTACACACCCGAATGAAATCCGCCGTCGTACTCCTCCCCGGCCTCAATCGCGACCGCGACATGATCGCGGCCCTGACCAAGATTTCCGGACGGCCGCCGGTCACCGTCTGGCAGACGGACACCGAAATCCCCGATGTCGACCTCATCGTCGTCCCCGGCGGCTTTTCCTACGGAGACTATCTTCGCTGCGGAGCCATCGCGGCGCGGATGCCGGTGATGCGCGCAGTCGCCGAGAAGGCCGAGAAGGGCGTCACGGTCATCGGCGTCTGCAACGGCTTCCAAATCCTGCTCGAGGCCGGGCTGCTCCCCGGCGCCTTGATGCGCAATGCATCGCTCAGATTCGTCTGCCGGGAAGTCAAACTTCAGGTTGCAAATGCCAACACCGCGTTCACGCGCCGCTATCGTCACGGCCAGGTGATCCGCTGCCCCGTCGCCCACCATGACGGCAACTTTTTCGCCGACGCGGACACGTTGAAGCGCATCGAGGACGGCGGCCAGGTCGTCTTCCGCTATGCCGAAGGCACGAACCCGAATGGCTCGGTCAACGACATCGCCGGCATCATGAATGCTCGGGGCAACGTGCTCGGGCTGATGCCGCACCCGGAAAACCTCATCGAGGATGCGCATGGCGGCAGCGACGGCCGTCCGCTGTTCGAGAGCGTCCTGGGCATTGCCGCTTGATCTCGCGCCTCAGCCCCGTTCTCGCTTTTCTCGCTCTCGCCGCCTGCCAGAGCGCGTCGGTCCCCGAGCCGGCTTCGCGAACGGGCGACGATTCGGCGTTGTCGACCATGGAGCGCGTGGCGGTCGCAGCGCAGAAGTGCTGGTTCGGCGGCAGCGATCCGGCGTTCAAGGGTCTGGCGATGTCGCCGGAACTAACCTCGCACAGCGGCAAGCCGCGCATACTCGCCGTACCGCGCGGCAATATAGGCGGGCTGCCGCAGCTCGTCGTCGAAGCTTCGGGCCGGCCGGCGCGGGTTTCGGCCTATGGCCCGCTCATGGCCAGTTCGGGCGCCGCCCGCATCTCGGCCGATGTGCAGCGCTGGTCGTCCGGATCGGCCGCCTGTACCTGACGCCTGTGGTTTTTCGCCGCTGCGCGGTGTCGCGCGGCGCAGCCTTTTGCTAAGCGGGGCGAAACCCGCGCCGGACCATTCCATGACCATTCGCAACGACGTCGCCATCACGCCACAGCTCGTTGCGGCACACGGGCTGAAGCCCGACGAGTATCAGCGCATCCTCGATCTCATCGGACGCGAGCCGAGCTTCACGGAGCTCGGGATCTTTTCGGCGATGTGGAACGAGCACTGCTCCTACAAGAGCTCGAAGAAGTGGCTGCGCACACTGCCGACCGCAGGTCCCCGCGTTATCCAGGGGCCCGGCGAGAATGCCGGCGTCGTCGATATCGGCGACGGCGATTGCGTGGTCTTCAAGATGGAGAGCCACAACCACCCTTCCTACATCGAGCCGTACCAGGGCGCTGCGACCGGCGTCGGCGGCATACTGCGCGACGTGTTCACCATGGGGGCGAGGCCGATCGCGGCGATGAACGCGCTTCGCTTCGGTTCGCCCGACCATCCGAAGACCAGGCACCTCGTCTCCGGCGTCGTGGCCGGCGTCGGCGGATACGGCAATGCCTTCGGCGTGCCGACCGTCGGGGGCGAGGTCAATTTCGACGAACGCTACAACGGCAATATCCTCGTCAACGCCTTTGCTGCCGGCCTTGCCAGGACTGACGCCATCTTCCTTTCCGAGGCGAAGGGCGTCGGCCTGCCCGTCGTCTATCTCGGCGCCAAGACCGGGCGCGACGGCGTCGGCGGCGCGACGATGGCGTCGGCCGAGTTCGACGACCAGATCGACGAGAAGCGTCCGACCGTGCAGGTCGGCGACCCGTTCACCGAGAAGTGCCTGCTGGAGGCCTGCCTCGAGCTGATGGCCTCCGGCGCGGTGATCGCCATTCAGGACATGGGCGCAGCGGGGCTGACCTGCTCGGCCGTCGAGATGGGTGCCAAGGGCGATCTCGGCATCGAGCTCTGGCTCGACAAGGTGCCGGTCCGCGAAGAGCGCATGTCGGCCTACGAGATGATGCTTTCGGAGAGCCAGGAGCGCATGCTCATGGTGCTTCGTCCGGAGAAGGAGGACGAGGCCGAAGCGATCTTCCGCAAATGGGGGCTCGACTTCGCCATCGTCGGCAAGACGACCGACGACCTGCGCTTCAGGGTCATGCACCAGGGCGAGGAGGTCGCGAACCTGCCGATCAAGGATCTCGGCGACAAGGCGCCCGAGTACGACCGGCCTTGGGTGGAGCCCATTGCCCCTGCCCCACTCGCGCCCGACGATGTCCCGCAGGCCGACATTGCCGACGCGCTGCTGAAGATGCTCGGGGGGCCGGATCTCTCGTCGCGCCGCTGGGTCTATGAGCAGTACGATACGCTGATCCAGGGCAACTCGCTGCAGCGCCCAGGCGGAGACGCCGGCGTCGTGCGCGTCGAGGGGCACCCGAGCAAGGCGCTCGCCTTCTCGTCCGACGTGACGCCGCGCTACTGCGAGGCCGATCCCTACGAGGGCGGCAAGCAGGCGGTGGCGGAATGCTGGCGCAACCTGACAGCCACCGGCGCCGAGCCGCTCGCCGCGACCGACAACCTCAATTTCGGCAATCCCGAGCGGCCGGAGATCATGGGCCAGTTCGTGCGCGCGGTCACCGGCATCGGCGACGCCTGCCGCGCGCTCGGCTTCCCGATCGTGTCCGGAAACGTCTCGCTCTACAACGAGACCAACGGCAAAGGCATCATGCCGACGCCTACGATCGGCGGCGTCGGGCTCATCGACGACTGGTCCAGGATGGCGCGGATCGGCTTCGCTGCGGAGAACCAGGTGATCCTGCTCGTCGGGGCGCGGCATCCGCAGTTTGCGGGGCATCTCGGCCAGTCGATCTACCTGCGCGACATTCACGGCCGACGCGACGGTCCGCCCCCGCCCGTCGATCTCGCGCACGAGAAGCGCGTCGGCGACTTCGTCCGCGGGATGATCCGCTCGGGCCGCGCGACGGCGTGTCACGATCTGTCCGACGGCGGCCTCGCCGTCGCGCTGGCGGAGATGGCGATGGCCTCCGGCATCGGCGCGACCGTTCCCGGTCCGGCCGATGCAGATTCCATCCCGTTCTTCTTCGGCGAGGATCAGGGCCGGTATCTCGTCACCGTCGCCATGGACCCGCAGGAGGCCGAGATCGTGGAATTCTGGCGCGAGGCGAAGGCCGCTGGTGTATTTGCCCCGTGGATCGGCACGACCGGCGGCACGTCCTTGAAGCTCGGAGAGGCGCGTGCAATATCGGTCGATGAGCTGAAATCAGCGCATGAATCGTGGTTCCCGCGGTTCATGGGCGAGTAGGACACACTCCATGCCGATGGACTCCCGCGACATCGAGCGCCTGATCCGCGATGCCATTCCGGACGCGCGCGTGACCATCCGCGATCTCGCGGGGGACGGCGACCACTACGCGGCGGAAGTCGTCGCCGAGAGCTTTCGCGGCAAGAGCCGTGTGCAGCAGCACCAGATGGTCTACCAGGCGCTGAAGGGCAACATGGGCGGCGCGCTGCACGCGCTGGCGCTGCAGACCAGCGCGCCCGAGTAGGCGCATCGACAGGAGAACGCGAATGGCTATCACCGAGACACTGTCCGCCGTCCTCGACGGAATCCTGCGCGAAGTCGGCAAGACGCTCGGAACGCGAAAGCGCGCCTCGCGTCGCAAGCGCCGCGCCTCCGCAAGCACGGCGACGCGACGCGCCGCTTCCGGGACAACCAAGCGCGCCAAGCGCCAGGTGAGCCGCGCCCGCTCGAACGCAAGCCGCGCCACCCCGCAGCGCCGCCGTGTCGCGACCAAGACGGCGAAGCACCGCAAGTCGTTGCGCACCGGTAAGGCACGCCGCTAGGCGATACGTCGCCGCGCGAGCTATGCAGCCGCGATCGTTGCGCGCGACCGGGCGACGCAATACATAGGTTGCAATCAACCATTCACCCGGGCCTTGAACCCGGCGCCGAAAGGATATCGACAATGACCGCGATCAACGAGTTCATCGACTCGGAAGTGAAGTCGAACGACGTCGTGCTCTTCATGAAGGGCACGCCCGGCTTCCCGCAGTGCGGCTTTTCCGGTCAGGTCGTGCAGATTCTCGACTATCTCGGCGTCGACTACAAAGGCGTGAACGTGCTGTCGTCCGACGAGCTTCGCCAGGGCATCAAGGAATATTCGAGCTGGCCGACCATCCCCCAGCTTTACGTGAAGGGCGAGTTCGTCGGCGGTTGCGATATCGTCCGCGAGATGTTCCAGGCCGGCGAACTGCAGGATTTCATGGCCGAGAAGGGCGTCGCCGCCAAGGCGGCCTCGTAAGGAAGGCTGGCCGGCGCCATCGCGGCCCCTAAGTATTGAATTAAGGCGCCGGCAGCCCCGGCGCTTCTTCGCTTTTTGCGCTATCGAGGCATTTCCATGGATCAGCAGGTCAAGCCGGCTGCAAGCGCCTATCGCTTGCCGATCGCCCGCTGGGAGTTCATCGCGATCGTCGCGGCGCTCATGGCGGTCAACGCGCTCGCCATCGATGTCATGCTTCCGGGCCTGCAGCAGATCGGCGAAAGTCTGGGCGTCGCCGACGAGAACACCCGACAGTATGTGATCTCGGCCTACATCGCGGGTCTCGGCATCGCGACGCTGGTGTTCGGTCCGCTGTCCGACCGCTTCGGGCGCAAGCCGCCGCTCATCGCGGGCCTTGCCGTCTACATCGTCGCGTCATTCGCGGCGGCGGCGGTCGAGAGCTTCACGCTCATGCTCGTCCTGCGGGTCATCCAGGGTTTCGGTGCCGCCTCGACGCGGGTCATCGCGGTGTCGGCAGTGCGCGACGCGTTCGGCGGTCGTGCCATGGCCGAGGTCATGTCGCTCGTCTTCGTCGTGTTCATGGTGGTGCCGATCATCGCGCCCGGCATCGGCCAGCTGATCATGCTCGCCTACGACTGGCACTGGATCTTCATCATGATGGGCGTGCTGACCACGCTGATCGCGCTGTGGACTTGGCTGCGCATGCCGGAGACCTTGCACGAGGAGTATCGGCGCCCGTTCACGGTTGCCGCAACGCTCGACGCCTTCCGCATCGTGCTCACCACGCGCCGCTCGCTCTGGTACACGCTGGCGATGACGATCATGTTCGGCGCGCTGTTCGGCTTCATCAACCAGGCGCAGCAGATCTACCAAGGCATCTACGGCGTCGGTGCGCTCTTCCCGGTCTTCTTCGGAGTCGTCGCCGGCTTCATGGCGGTGTCGAACTTCCTCAACTCGCGGATGGTCGGCCGTTACGGCATGCGGCGCCTCTCGCACACCGCGCTGATGGGCTTCATCGTCGTCAACGCCGTGTCGCTTGCGCTGTCGTGGTTTGCCGGACCGCTGCCGCTCTGGCTCTTCACCGGGCTGTTCGGGCTCGCGATGATCCACTTCTCGTGGATCGGCTCCAACTTCAACGCGATGGCGATGGAGCCGGTCGGTCACGTGGCCGGCGCGGCATCGTCCGTGCAGGGCTTCATCACGACGATCGGCTCGGGCATCGTCGGCGCACTTATCGGCCAGGCCTTCGACGGGACGACGACGCCACTCGCGGCAGGCTACTTCTTCACCGCCGTGCTCGGTCTTGGCTGCGTCCTGGTTGCCGAAAGGGGCGTGCTCTTCCGCTCGCTCAACGCGCCGACGAAGTAGTCATTCGGCGGCCTGCGCCGCCGGCATCGGCGCCAGTCCCACGAAGTCGAACAGCGTCCTGTCGAGAAGATGCGAGGGCCGCGAATTGGAAAGCGCGCGGATCATCGTCTCCTTGCGGCCTGGCATTCGCCTCTCGATGTCGTCGAGCATCGCCTTCATCGCGTTGCGCTGAAGCCCGTCCTGCGAGCCGCAGAGGTCGCACGGGATGATCGGGAACGCCATCGCCTCCGCCAGCTTCGCGAGGTCCGCTTCCGCCGCGTAGGCGAGCGGCCGGAGCACCAGAAGGTCGCCATCGTCGTTGAGAAGCTTCGGCGGCATGGTCGCCAGCCTTCCGCCATGGAAGAGGTTCATGAAGAACGTCTCCAGGATGTCCTCGCGGTGGTGGCCGAGCACCAGCGCCGCGCAGCCCTCCTCGCGTGCCACGCGGTAAAGATGGCCGCGCCGCAGCCGCGAGCAGAGCGAGCAGTACGTCTTGCCCTCGCCGATCTTGTCGGTGACGATCGAGTAGGTGTCGCGATACTCGATGCGATGCGGCACGCCGAGCCTGGCGAGGTAGTCCGGCAGGACGTGCTTCGGGAAATTCGGCTGCCCCTGGTCAAGATTGCAGGCGATGAGTTCGACCGGCAGCATCCCGCGCCACTTCAGGTCGAGCAACAGCGCCAGCAGTCCGTAGGAGTCCTTGCCGCCTGACAGCGCCACCAGCCACCGGTCTCCCGGCCTCGCCATGCCGAAACCGTCGATCGCCTCCCGTGTCTGCCGAAGCAGCCGCTTCCGCAGCTTGTTGAACTCGACCGACGACGGCACCGCCCGGAACATCGGATGCGTGCCGCCCTCGGCTTCAAGATCGGTCACGGCGATGTTCATCGATTGCAGGCCTCTCTCAGGCACCAAAGATAGACCAGCCGGTGCGCTGCGCGAGCACCTCCAGCGCGTGCGAGCCGAGCAGCGAGTTGCCATTTTCGTTCAGCCCGGGCGACCAAACGGCGACCGACGCCCTGCCCGGCGCCACGACGAGGATGCCGCCGCCGACCCCGCTCTTGCCCGGCAGTCCGACGCGGTAGGCGAAGTCGCCGGAGCCGTCATAGTGCCCGCACATCAGCATCAGCGCGTTGATGCGCCGCGCGCGCTCCGGCGCGACCACGGTGCGGTTGGTGACCGGATTGCGCCCGCCTGCCGCCAGGAACAGCCCGGCGCGCGACAGCTGCCTGCACGACATCGACAGCGCGCAATGGTGGAAATAGACGCCGAGCACCTGTTCCGCCGCATGGTCGAGCTTGCCGAACGAGCGCATGAACTGCGCCAGCGCGATATTGCGGAAGCCGGTTTCGGCCTCGGACTTCGCCACCTTCTGGTCGATGACGATCGATTCGTCGCCAGCCAGGAACCGCACGAACTGGACGATCTCGCCGATCACCTCCTTGGGCTGGTGGTTGGCGAGCAGCGTGTCGGCGACGACGATCGCGCCGGCGTTGATGAACGGGTTGCGCGGTTTGCCCTGCTCGCGCTCGAGCTGCATGATCGAGTTGAACGCGGTGCCGGAAGGCTCGCGCCCGACGCGGTTCCACAGCCGGTCGCCGACCGTGCCGAGCGCCATGGTCAGCGTAAAGACCTTGGAGATGCTCTGGATCGAGAACGGCACCTCGGCGTCGCCGGCGACATACTGCCGGCGGTCGATGGTGGTGATCGCGATGCCGAAATGGGCCGGATCGACGGCCGCGAGCTGCGGGATGTAGCTCGCCACCTTGCCGCGCTCGACGCGCGCCTTGATGTCGCGATGGATGTCCTCGACGAGGGTCTGCAACTCGTTCATGGACCGGCCTCCGGGCGGCAGAGACGAAAAAGCCGCCCGTAGGCGGCTTCTTGCAAGCTAGCTCGCGTCTCGGATCAACGCGAGTAGAACTCGACCACGAGGTTCGGCTCCATCTGCACCGCGTACGGCACGTCGGACAGGCCCGGAGCGCGGGTGAAGGTGGCCTTCATCTTGGTGTGGTCGGCGTCGATGTAGTCGGGCACGTCGCGCTCGGCGAGCTGCACCGATTCCAGCACCGATACGAGCTGCTTCGACTTCTCGCGCACCTCGATGACGTCGCCCGGCTTGCAGCGGTACGAGCCGATGTTCGTGCGCACGCCGTTGACGTTCACGTGGCCGTGGTTGACGAACTGACGGGCGGCCCAGATGGTCGGCACGAACTTGGCGCGATAGACGATCGCGTCTAGACGCGACTCGAGCAGCGCGATCAAGTTGTCCGGCGTGTCGCCCTTGCGGCGGTTCGCCTCTTCGTAGGTCTTGCGGAACTGCTTCTCGGAGATATCGCCGTAATAGCCCTTCAGCTTCTGCTTCGCGCGCAGCTGCAGGCCGAAATCGGACATCTTGCCCTTGCGGCGCTGGCCGTGCTGGCCGGGACCGTATTCACGCTTGTTGACCGGCGACTTGGGGCGGCCCCAGAGGTTCTCGCCAAGGCGGCGGTCGATCTTGTACTTCGCGGATTCGCGCTTGCTCATCGCATTCCCTTCAACAGGTTGCGCCCGAAACCTCGCGTTCCGGGCGAAGGAAACGCGCCCTCCTCTGGCTCCATTTTCGGGAGCCTGACAGGGTCTTCCACGCACGCTTTGCGGAAAGGCCCACGGGACACGTCAAAAGATGTCGCCGGACATTGCGGCCCGGCGACTGGCGGCGAGATATGCCACATGCCCCCGTTTGTCAACGCATGTGGGCTAGGCGGCGAGCGTCACCGGCAGCGCGGCCAGCGCTCGAATTCCAAGACGCTTGCGCCAGATGATCTCGGTCGGCGGCCGTGCAAGCCGCAGATGGGGAAAGCGCGCGATCAGGCGTTCGAGTCCGATCGCGGCCTCGGCCCGGGCAAGCTGGAAGCCGAGGCAGAAGTGGACCCCGGTACCGAACGACAGATGCGGATTCGGATGCCGGGACACGTCGAAGATCTCCGGCCGCTCGAACTTCGCAGGGTCGGCGTTCGCGGCGGCGAGAAACGCCGCCAGCATGTCGCCCCGCTTCAACTCGACGCCCTGCCAGCACATATCGCGCACGGCGAAGCGCGGCTTTGTGATCTGTATCGGCGAGACGTGGCGGAGACATTCCTCCACTGCCGTCGGAAACAGTGTTGCGTCGGCACGCAGCCTGTCGAGCTGATCGGGGCGCGAAAGCAGTTCGAACAGGCCGGTTGCGAGCAGATGGGTCGTCGTCTCCTGGCCGGCCCCGAAGAGCAGGAAGACCATTGAGACGACTTCATCCTCGGTGAGTCTCTCGCCTTCGATCTCCGTGTCGCGCAGCGTCGCGACGAGCCCTTGCGGATGGGCGTCGCTTCCCGGCCGTGCAATGCGCTTGAGATAGCGCACTATGCCGATCACGCCCGGCACTGCGCGCAGCACCGCGCCGATATTGGCGGTGTCTTTCAGGCCTCCGAGCCAGCGCTTGAACCATTCGTGGTCGCGCTCGGGCAGGCCGAGCATGGCGCAGATCACCGACAGGGGGAGATCGCGGCAATATTCCTCGAGAAGGTCGGCATTGGCTTTCCCCTCCATCCGGTCGAGCAGTTTGTCGGCGGAAGCAGCGATCATCGGCCTCAGCGCCTCGATGCTGCGGCGCTGGAACACGTCGTCGACAATGCGCCGCAACCGCCGGTGCTCCGGATCGTCGAGGCTGAGCATATTCAGCGCCAAGGCCTTGATCGTGCGCGGCAGGAAGCGGAGCACGCGCTCCTGGGTCCTGCTGCCGGCGTTTCCCGGATCGCGCACGAAGCTCGCGTGATCCTTGAGCAGGGCAGCGCACGCCTCGTGCGTGGTGGCGAGCCAGATGGTTCCCAGGATCGGCAGCTTCATGCGCACCACGGCGCCAGCCGTACGGAGACGGGCGAGCGTCGGGAATGGGTTGGCGTGAAAGGTCGGTGAGACGACGTCCAGCCCCGAAACGTCCACTGAGGTCTCCTGTTGAGTCCGCGCCCAACCTGAGCCTACCAAATCGGTCGCCGGCACGCACGCCTTTGCCGCACCCGATGCGGTTGCCTTGCGTCGCGGATCGATGCCATAGACGGCGTAGGGTGTCGCCCGCGAAGCGGGCGGCAGGATCGCGCTGGTCGGGCCGCCAGCGCGCTTTCCTGTCAGAGACATCGCATGACGGCTTACAACTCCCCCGCCCGCAAGTCCCTCTTCCGCACCTTCATCGACAGCGAGGCGTCGGGCGGCATTGTTCTGATGGCGGCCGCCGCGCTCGCCCTGATCGTCGCCAACTCGCCGCTGGCCGACCCCTATTTCGAAACCCTGCACACCTACGTCGGTCCGCTCAGCATCGGCCACTGGATCAACGACGGCCTGATGGCGGTGTTCTTCCTGCTGGTCGGGCTGGAGATCAAGCGCGAGTTCGTCGACGGGCAGCTCTCGACCTGGCCGCGCCGCGTCCTTCCCGGCATCGGCGCAGCGGGCGGCATGGCGGTGCCGGCGCTGATCTTCGCCGCGCTGAATTGGGGGAATGGCGAGGTCATCCGCGGCTGGGCGATTCCCACCGCCACCGACATCGCGTTCGCGCTCGGCGTTCTGTCCCTGTTCGGCAACCGCGTCCCGGCGTCGATGAAGGTGTTCCTTACCGCGCTGGCGATCATCGACGACCTCGGGGCCGTGATGATTATCGCCGTGTTCTACACGGCAAACCTTGCGCTTTGGGCGCTCGCCGGCGCAGCGGTCGTTCTGGCGGCGCTTGTCGCCATGAATCGCACTGGCGTGCGAAACCTCCTGCCTTACCTCGTGCTTGGCGCCGTGCTGTGGTTCTTCGTCCTTCAATCGGGCGTGCATGCGACGATTGCCGGCGTCGCGCTGGCGCTGACCATACCCATCGTTCCGTCGAAAGGCGGAGATCTCGACGATCTCGCCACCTCGCCTCTCCACAGTCTCGAGCATTCGCTGGCGAAGGTGGTGCCGTTCCTGATCATCCCGATCTTCGGCTTCGCCAATGCCGGCGTGTCGCTGAGCGGGGTCGACGCGTCGGCCCTGACGGATACGCTGACCCTCGGGGTCGCGGGGGGCCTGGTCGTCGGCAAGCTCGTCGGCGTGTTCGGCACGGTCAAGCTGGCGATCTGGATGGGCTGGGCCGACGCGCCGGCAAACGCAGCCCCGCTACACGTGCTTGGCGTGTCGCTGCTGTGCGGAATCGGCTTCACCATGAGCCTGTTCATCGGGCTGTTGGCGTTTCCCGACAACGTCGCGCTTCAGGACGAAGTGAAGATCGGAATCCTGCTCGGCTCGCTGATTGCGGCCATCCTCGGCTCGATCGTACTCCTGCTCAGCCCGCGTCCGGGCGGCGCCGAGGCGCGCGCCTTCTAGGCCGCGGTCAGCCCGAATCCGCGGACGAGGCGGCGCAATGTCTCGTCCGGCCTGCCGGAGGTGAAGATCGCGGCGTCGGCGCCCTCTTCCGCTGCGACTTCCGCCGGCAGCAGCGAGAGCGCGCGGCGCGCGATCGCCTCGGCCGGATCGATCCAGTCGACCGGCCAGGGCGCCGTCTTGCGCATGCGGTTCACGAGGAACGGATAGTGCGTGCAGGCAAGCACGACGATGTCGGTGCGGCGCCCATCCATCTCGACGAAGCACGGTGCGATCTCGGCGCGAACGGCTTCCTCGTCGACGAACCCTTCGCGCATGTAGGTCTCGGCCAGCGCCGCGAGCCGGCTGCTGCCCACCAGCCGCACGTGGCACTTCTGCGCCCAGCTGGCGATCAGATCGCGCGTATACTGCCGCGCGACGGTCCCCGGCGTACCGAGCACCGAGACGAGACCGGACCGGGTCCGCTCCGCCGCCGGCTTGATCGCCGGCACCGTGCCGACGAATGGGGTGTCCGGAAATGCCACCCTCAGGTCGGGAAGCACGATGGTCGAGGCGGTGTTGCAGGCGACGACGACGATTTCAGGCCGGTGCTCGGCGATGAGCGTGCGGAACAGCCCGACGATCCGCTCGGAGAGCGCCCGCTCCTCCCAGTCGCCGTAAGGAAAGCCCGCATCGTCTGCCACGTAGACGAAGCGGCGCCCCGGCATCAGCACACGCGCCTCGCGCAGCACCGTCAGCCCGCCGATGCCCGAATCGAAGACGAGGACCGGCCGGCTCATTCATCCTCGCCGCGGCTGGAGCCGGCGTCGCGGTCGGCCCTGGCCTTGCGTTCGGGATAGCCCGCCCCGCGCGGCTCCTTCGGCGAGAAATAGTCGAGCGACGCCACGACGCCGCGCAGCACCTTGACCTCCGCCTCCGTGAATTCCGCCCGGACCAGCACGGCGCGCAGATTGTCGAGCATCTTGGGCTTCTTAGCGGCGGGGCGGAAGTAGCCGCGCGCGTCGAGCGCCTGCTCGAGATGGTCGAGCAGGCCGAGAACATGCTGCCGCTCGGCCGGCATGAACTCGGGGCCTGTGAAGACCGTGTCCTCCTCCCGTGCCTGCCCGGCCTTGCGCCACTCGTAGGACATGAGCAGCACCGCCTGTGCGATGTTCAGCGACGCGAAGGTCGGGTCGACGGGGAAGGTCACGATGGCGTCGGCCAGCGCCACCTCGTCATTGTAGAGGCCGAAGCGCTCGCGGCCGAACAGGATGCCGGCGCGGCGCCCGTCGCGCGCGGCGACGCGAAGGTCGCGGCCGGCCTCGACGGGGCCCTTCACCGGCTTGAAGTTGTCGCGCTGCCGCGCCGTGGTCGCGAACACGAGCTGCAGGTCGGCGATAGCCTCGGCGGTCGTCGTGAACAGCCTGGCGCCGTCGATCACATGGTCGGCGCGGCTCGCCGTGGCGCGGGCCGCCTCGTTCGGCCACCCGTCGCGCGGGTTGACGAGCCGCAGCTCCGACAGGCCGAAATTGGCCATGGCGCGCGCCACCATGCCGATGTTCTCGCCGAGCTGCGGCTCGACGAGCACGATCGCCGGCCCGGCGGAAGCGGCGGCCTCGCCGTTGGTGGGTGCGTCTGCGTCCTGCATGGCCGCTCCATGCCACGACGCAGACGCAAACGGAATGCCCGTCAGCGCGGTCGTGCTACTGGCGGCACTCGAAGCTGGCGGCGTCGTTCACGTCGCCCGTGCCCTTGTAGTGCGCGTAGGACGGATGGGGGCAGAGCGGGCGAGAGCGGCCTGCGAATGCCGATCCCGTCGCTGCCACACTCTGCGGCGCCTCGCCCTTCTCCACCCAGTCGACCAGCTCGGAAAGCAGGTCGAACTTGTCGAGGCTGGCCGGACCGCCGCTGCAATGTGCCATGCCCGGCACCAAATAGAGCTTGGTCCAGTCCTCCATCGGCATGCTCGTTTTGGTGCCCTTGGCGACGCGGCCGAAGAAGTCGATCGTGTCGTTGGCCGAGAACCACGGATCGCTCATGCCGTGAAAGAAGAGGATCTTGTTGCCGTCGGCGGCGAACGAGCTCAGATCGGTCCATTGGTCGACGTTGATAAGCCGCTGCTGGGGGTCCGCGATGTCGGCGCGCTCGACCGCGGCGTCGACGTCGAACTCCATCGCGTGGTTCTTGAACTGCCGATTGCGCTCGTCGTCGAAGCGCATCAGGCCGGGAATCGGGTCCGTCTTGCTCATCACGCCTGTGTCGAAGGGGAAGCCCACATAGGCCGGACGGCCGGAGGCGTCGAGCGAAGGCGCGAAGGTCTGGGCCACCACGTCCACCTGTTCAGGCGTCAAGCAGGCATTGGTCTTGTCGCCGCCGCAGACCAGCGTCTTCGGGTCGAACGTGCAGGCGGCGGTATTCTGGATCATGCCGTCTTCCAGCCCGTCGAGGCCGTCGCAGGCCTTCAGAATGCCCTGCATGATCAGGTCGCGGTCGGCGTCGCTGAACGCCGTGGAACGATCGGGCGTGCCATCGGCCGCCTTCTGCGAGATGCGGTTCATCGCGACGGTCTTCTGCGCCAGCGACATGTTGGAGCGGCTGGTGCGCATCGCCGGTGCGCCGACGATGATACCGTCGAAGATCAGCGGAAAGCGCTGGGCGGAGGCGAGGCCCTCCCGGCCGCCGGTCGAGCAGCCGGCAAAATACGACTTGTCGGCGGCGCGTCGATAATAGGCGTCGACGAGCCCCTTGCCTGCCGCCGCAACCTTTTCCACCGACCAGCCGGCGAAGTTCAGCGTCGCGATCTGGTCCGCCTTGAACGACCCGTCCCACGGCTCGCCCTGATGTCCGCTGTCGTGGGAGATGACGGCGAAACCGCGCGCCAGCGCGTTGTCGGCGCCGGTGCCGACGTCGCCGACCGGCGGCCGCACCACGCCGTTCAGTCCGCCGCCGCCCTGGACGAGGAAGCGGCCCTGCCAGGCATCGGGGAGCGCGATGGCGAAACCGATCTTGTAAGGCTTGCCGTCCGCGCCGGTCCGGTGTTCGAACGAGCCGCTGACAAGGCAATGCGCCGGGCCCTTGTCCGTCACGTGAACGGCGCTCGCCGTCTTCAGGTCCGATCCCGGCAGCTGCAGTCCTGTCGCGGCAGCGCATTTCTCTGCGCTGCCCTCCTGAGCGTCGGCAATCGTGGCCTGGCCCACGGCGCCGAGGGATAGTGCGGCCGCGCCGGCAAGAAGCGCCATTCTGCTCATTTCGATCTCCTCCGGTTGCACGCTCCTCCTCAAGAGCGCGCCGATATTCACGGGGAAATCAGGTTCCCTGTCAATTCAAATCACCTCCCTGATAGCAAGGCAGCATTGCCGGCGAATCCGCCGGTGCGACAGTGCGGAACCGATGGAGTCCGCGTCATGCCCGATCCCCGCGCCGCAGACCTTGCCGACCGCATCCGCGCCGAGATCGGCACCCTGCCCGGCCTGTCGGAGATCCGCATGATGGGCGGCCTCTGCTTCACCCTGCACGGAAACATGCTGGTGGCGGTCATGAAGAATGGCGACATGCTCGCCCGCGTCGGCACGGACGGTTATGCGGCCGCCCAGCAGAGGCCGGGCGCCGGCGCCATGCTGATGGGCGGACGGGAGATGAAGGGGTTCGTCAATGTCGACGCCGCCGTTCTCGACGACGCTGCGCTGAGGGACTGGATTTCGACCTGCCTCGCCGTCGTCGGCCCGATGCCGCCGAAGGAGAAGAAGGTGAAGCCGGCGAAGCGACGCGCGTGATGCGCGCAGCGCCGCGATGAGGCTAGCGGTAGCCGCACGATGCGCGGCTGGCCCGCCGATGCGGTAAAACCTCAGCGGACTGCGTCTTTCGGCTGCTTTGCGCCCCGCGCCGCAGGTGTTATAGGGCACCGATTTTATCGGATTCCCGGCCCCGCCGGTCCAGTTTTTGCGAGGCAGTGACACATGGCGAAGATCAAGGTGGCAAATCCCGTCGTCGAGCTCGATGGCGACGAGATGACCCGCATTATCTGGCAGCTGATCAAGGACAAGCTGATCCACCCCTATATCGACGTGGACCTGCTCTATTACGACCTGTCGGTCGAATACCGCGATCAGACCAACGACCAGGTGACGATCGACGCCGCCAACGCCATCGCCAAGCACGGCGTCGGCGTGAAGTGCGCAACCATCACCCCGGACGAGGCGCGCGTCGAGGAATTCAAGCTCAAGAAGATGTGGAAGTCGCCGAACGGCACGATCCGCAACATCCTCGGCGGCACGATCTTCCGCGAGCCGATCATCATGCGCAACGTGCCGCGCCTCGTGCCCGGCTGGACCAAGCCGATCGTCGTCGGCCGCCACGCCTTCGGCGACCAGTATCGCGCCACCGACTTCCGCTTCCCGGGTAAGGGCAAGCTCACGATCAAGTTCGTCGGCGAGGACGGGAAGGTCATCGAGCACGAGGTGTTCGACGCGCCGGGCGCCGGCGTCGCGATGGCCATGTACAATTTGGACGAGTCGATCCGCGACTTCGCCCGCGCCTCGCTGAACTATGGCCTGCTTCGCAACTATCCGGTCTACCTGTCGACCAAGAACACCATCCTCAAGGCCTATGACGGGCGCTTCAAGGACATCTTCCAGGAGGTGTACGAGAAGGAGTTCGCCGAGCGCTTCAAGGAGAAGAAGATCTGGTACGAGCACCGGCTCATCGACGACATGGTGGCTGCCTCGCTCAAGTGGTCGGGCGGCTACGTCTGGGCCTGCAAGAACTACGATGGCGACGTGCAGTCCGACACCGTCGCGCAGGGCTTCGGTTCGCTCGGCCTGATGACCTCGGTGCTGATGACGCCGGACGGCAAGACCGTCGAGGCGGAGGCCGCGCACGGGACCGTCACCCGCCACTACCGCCAGCATCAGAAGGGCGAGGAAACGTCGACCAACTCGATCGCCTCGATCTTCGCCTGGACGCGCGGCCTGGCCCATCGTGCCAAGCTCGACGACAACGCCGAGCTGCGGAAGTTCTCCGAAACGCTTGAGCGGGTGTGCATCGACACAGTCGAATCCGGGTTCATGACCAAGGATCTGTCGCTGCTGATCGGTCCCGACCAGCCGTGGCTGTCGACCACCGGCTTCCTCGATAAGGTCGACGAGAACCTCCAGAAGGCGATGGCCTGAGCCTGGGCGAGCGCGCATCCGCTTGAAAAGGCCGGCGAAAGCCGGCCTTTTTCGTTGCGCTTTTGCCGGAACCAAGCGCGCTTTTCCGTCTTTACCGGTCACCCAACCGCCCAGGAGACGGACGATGAAACTCCGCACCGCACTCGCCATGGCGGCACTCGCCTCGCTCACCGCCCCCGCGCTGGCGCAGACGACCGCAGCCGTTCCGAACAAGTATATCGAGGTCGAAGCCGACATGACGATCCCCGAATTCGGGCGTCAGGCAGACCTGGTCAAAGGCATGGACGTCTACAGCGTCGACGGCACCAACCTCGGCGACGTCGAGGACGTGATTGGCTTCACCGAAGACGAGGCACTCGCCGTCGCCGTCGATTTCGCGGGCAATGGCGGCTACCCGAACCGCGACGACGTCGTCGTTCCCCTCAGCGTGCTGACCTGGGACAACGACAAGCTGATCCTTGCCGCGTCTCCGGCCGAAGTGCTGGCCTTCGAAGGCTACGACGACTAACGCGTCAGCCGGCTAGGAGCGCCTTAAGGTCGACCGACAGGTCGGCTGCAGCGGCCCGCGTGACCGGCACGTTTTGCGCAATAAGGCGCCGGGCGGCCATGTGATCGGCCGGCGCGTTGACGGATTCGACCGCCTGCAGACGGTCGCCGTTGAACAGGAAGACCGAGAACTTGCCGGTCGACGGCTCGCCGCGGACCACCTCCGCGAGATCGGGTTTCGATAGACCGGCGATCTGCAGACGCGCATCGCCCTGGATCGACCAGAACCAGGGGAGCGCATCGTAGGGCTTCGCCTCACCCGTCAGCCGGGCGGCGAGAGCGCGCGCCTGGTCGGTTGCGTTCTGCACCGATTCCAGGCGCGCCATCGCCGACAGATGCGCGTTCGGATAGTTGGCGCAGTCGCCAAGCGCCGAGACATCCGGGTCGGAGGTGGACAGCATCGCGTCGACCACGATCCCGTTGTCCACCACCAGTCCCGACAGGAAGGCAAGCTCCGCGTTCGGCACCACGCCGGCGGCCAGCAGCACTGCGTCGGCATCGACGAGGTCGCCGCCGGCTAGTTCGACGATCGCGCGGCCGCGCTCGTGGCGCACGGCCGCGACCTGCTGCGGCATGTGGAGCTGAACGCCATGCGCGTGATGGAAGTCGCGGAACCATGCCGAGACGGTCGGCGAAACCGCGCGGCCCATTAGCCGCGGCGCCATCTCGATGACGTCGCACGCGATCCCCATCGTGGTCAGCAAACCGGCGGCCTCAAGTCCGATGAACCCGCCGCCGACGATCGCCACCCGCTTCCAGCCGCCGATCCGCGCGACGATCCTTTCCGCGTCGGCGAGCGAGCGAAGTTCGATCACATCCGGATGATCGATGCCGGGCACGGGCGGCCTGCGGTTGCGGGCTCCGGTCGCCAGCACAAGGTGATCGTAGCCAAGCGTCTCCCCGGTGGAGAGGCGGACGGTGTGCGCGACGCGATCGACCGCCTCGGCGCGGATTCCGGCGTGGAGCGTCACCTTCTGCTCCGCGTAGAACTGCGCCGGCTTCAGCATCAGCGGATTTCCCGGCCGCTTGATGTACTCCTTGGACAGCGGCGGTCGCTGATATGGCAGCTGCGGCTCGTCCGACACGAGATCGATGGCGCCGGCAAAGCCCCGTTGGCGGAGCGCGGCGGCCAGTTCCACGCCCGCGTGCCCGGCGCCGACGACGACCACACGCTTCGTTGCATCGAGCATTCGCGCACTCTCCATCGAACACCGCGTGGTTCGGCCACGTGCACGCCGGTGTCAAGCTGGCCGCAGGGCATAGGCCGCCGCCTTGTTTCGGGCGGGCTTCTCATGGAATATGGCGGCAACAAAGCGCGGGAGGCGCCGGCGGCGACACGCCGGTCCGCAAACAGAAAAGCGGAAGATGCGATGAGCACGAAGCCCCAGCTCGCCGGCGCGAGCGTCCATCCACTGCCGGTTCCCGTCAAGGCCGCCCATAACGGCGCGGTGGAGCGAAACCCGGGCATGCCCCTCGATCTCGGCTGGCTGGAAGCGATGCGCCACGTCAACCGCTCGGCGCTGGAGCGGCGCGTCGGTTCGCTGACCAAGCGCCGCTCGATCAAGGGCGAGAACCAGGCGGCGTGGCTGCTGCGGTCGATCGCGCTGATGGATCTGACGACGCTGAACAGTAACGACACGGTCGAGCGCGTGCGCCGTCTCTGCGCCAAGGCGAAGCAGCCGCTGTCCGCGGAAATGGTGGAGAAGCTCGGCATTGCCGGCCAGCCGATCCGCCCCGCCGCGGTCTGCGTCTACCATCCCTTCGTCGCCACCTGCGCCAGGGAGCTGAAGGGCACCGGCATCCACATCGCCGCCGTCTCCACCGCCTTCCCGCACGGGTTGGCGCCGCTTTCGACTCGCCTTGCAGAAATCCGGGCGTCGGTTGCCGATGGCGCCGACGAGATCGACGTGGTGCTCCACCGCGGCCTGGTGCTCGGCGCGCGCTGGCAGGAGGTCTACGACGAGGTCGCCGCCTTCCGCGAGGCCTGCGGCGACGCGCATCTGAAGGTCATTCTCGGCACCGGCGACCTGTCGACGCTGCGCAACGTCACGCTCGCCTCGATGGTCGCGATGATGGCCGGCGCCGACTTCGTGAAGACCTCGACGGGCAAGGAGAGCGTCAACGCCACGCTGCCCGTCGGTCTCGCCATGGTGCGCGCCGTTCGCGCCTATCACGAGCGTACCGGTTACATGATCGGCTTCAAGCCGGCGGGCGGCATCTCGACGGCCAAGGCCTCGCTCGACTGGCTGGTGCTGATGAAGGAGGAGCTCGGCCGGCGCTGGCTGGAGCCGGACTTGTTCCGCTTCGGCGCGTCGAGCCTGCTCACCGACATCGAGCGCCAGCTCTCGCACTTCCTCACCGACCGCTACTCGGCCAGCTATCGCCACGCGCTGGCGTAACGATTCCGGAAACGGACGCAAGCCCATGAACATCATGCAGAAATTCGACGCCATGGACTATGCCGCGGCGCCCGAGTCGCGCGGCGAGGCCGATGCCTGGCTGAAGAAGCGCGATCTTGCGAAGGCGCTGTTCATCGGCGGCGAATGGCGGGCTGCGCGGTCCGGCGACACCTTCTCCGTATCCGAGCCTTCGACGGGCAAGCCGCTTGCGACACTCTCGGAAGCCGGCAAGGCCGACATCGACGACGCGGTCGCCGCCGCCCGCAAGGCGCTGCCGAAATGGCAGGCTGCCGGCGGATATGCCCGCGCGCGCGTCCTTTACGCCATCGGCCGCGCCATGCAGCGTCACGCCCGCCTGTTCGCCGTGCTCGAATCCATCGACAACGGCAAGCCGATCCGCGAGAGCCGCGACATCGACGTGCCGCTCGCCATCCGCCATTTCATCCACCACGCCGGCTGGGCGCAGCATCTCGAGCGCGAATTCCCCGACCATCGTGCTGTCGGCGTCGCCGGGCAGATCATCCCGTGGAACTTCCCGCTGCTGATGCTGGCCTGGAAGATCGCGCCGGCGCTCGCGGCCGGCTGCACCGTCGTGCTCAAGCCGGCCGAGTTCACGCCGCTGACCGCGATCCTGTTCTGCGAGATCTGCGAGCGCGCCGGCGTGCCGAGGGGCGTCGTGAACATCGTCCATGGCGGGCCGGAAGCAGGCGCGGCAATCGTCGACCATCTCGGCATCGACAAGATCGCCTTCACCGGCTCGTCGGAGGTCGGCAAGATCATCCGCAAGGCAACCGCCGGTTCCGGCAAGAAGCTGTCGCTCGAGCTCGGCGGCAAGTCGGCCTTCATGGTGTTCGAGGATGCCGATCTCGATTCCGCCGTCGAGGGTCTCGTCGACGGCATCTGGTTCAACCAGGGCCAGGTCTGCTGCGCCGGCTCGCGCCTGCTGGTGCAGGAAGGCGTCGCGGAGGTCTTCTATTCCAAGGTCAAGGCGCGCATGTCGCAGCTCCGGCTGGGCGACCCGCTCGACAAGAACACCGATATCGGCCCGCTGGTCGACACCTCGCAGCTCGAGCGCGTCGCCGGCATGGTGGCGGAGGGCTCGCGCCAGGGCGCCACCTGCTGGTCGCCGGAGACGCCGCTGCCCGGCGCGGGCTGGTACCATCGTCCTGTCCTGGCACTCGATGTCGCTCCCGCAAATATCCTCGCCCAGGAAGAGGTGTTCGGCCCGGTTCTCGCCGCCATGACGTTCCGCGACACGCAGGAGGCGGTCGAACTCGCCGACAACACGCGCTTCGGCCTCGCCGCCAGCGTGTGGAGCGAGAACATCAACCTGGCCCTGGCCGTGGCGCCGGAGCTCAAGGCCGGCGTGGTGTGGATCAACGGCACCAATATGTTCGACGCGTCCGCCGGCTTCGGCGGCTACCGCGAAAGCGGCTTTGGCCGCGAGGGCGGCAAGGAAGGCATGTTCGAGTACCTGACGCTGAGAGCCAAAACCTCCAATCCTCTCAAGATTTTGCCGGCGCCGGTTGAAGTGGCGGCAAGCGATGGCGAGTTCATCGACCGGACGCCGAAACTGTTCATCGGCGGCAAGCAGGTGCGGCCCGACGGCGCCTATTCGCTGGTCGTCGCCGATGCCAAGGGCAAGGCGGCGGGCGAGGTCGGAGCCGGCAACCGCAAGGACATCCGCGACGCCGTCTCGGCGGCGCGCGCGGCGCAGAAGAGCTGGGGCGCGGCGACCGGCTTCAACCGTTCCCAGGTCCTCTACTTCCTCGCCGAGAATCTGGCCCACCGCGCCGACGAGTTCGCCGGCCGCATCGCCAAGCTCACCGGCGCTGGCGGCCGCGCCGCCCGCGCCGAGGTGGACGCATCCGTCGAGCGCCTGTTCGAGGCGGCCGGCATGGCTGACAAGTTCGAGGGGCGGGTGCACAATCCCCCTGCCCGCGCGGTGACGCTGGCGCTCAACGAGCCGGTCGGCGTGCTCGGTCTCGTGGCGCCGGATGCGGAACCGTTGTTCGGGCTTGTCGCCATGCTGGCGCCGGCGCTGGCGATGGGCAACACGATCGTCGCCGTGCCGTCGCAGCGCTTCCCGCTGCTCGCCACCGATCTCTACCAGGTGATGGAGACATCCGACCTCCCTGCCGGCGCCGTCAACATCGTCACCGGCCGGCGTGCCGAACTCGCCAAGGTTTTGGCCCGTCATGACGATGTCGATGGGCTCTGGCTGGTCGCCGAAGCGGAGATCTGCGCAAGCGCGGAGGCCGATTCCGTCGGCAATCTCAAGCGCGTCTGGTCGAGCAACGGCAAGGCGGTCGACTGGAACGGCGACGGGGCTCTGATGCCGCTGCTGTCGCGCGCGGTCGAGGTCAAGAACGTCTGGGTGCCTTACGGGGACTAGGCTAGAAAGTCCTCGATCAGCCTCGCCGACTCGTCCGGCCGCGTCAGCATGAACAGATGCCCGTCATCGACGGTGACGAGCCGCGCGTCGGGGATCAGCCGCGCCAGCAGCCTGGCGTTGACGAGCGGCACCAGCGGGTCGTCGCGCCCTGCCATAACCAGCGTCGGCTGTTTCAGGCGACGGAGCCAGGGCAGGCTGGTCCATCCCGCCATCGCGGCGAGCTGGTAGAGGTAGCCGCGGCGGCTTGCCGCCTTCAGCCCGCGCACATGCGTCAACGCCAGAGCCGGATCGGTGCGGAACGCCCCGCCGTAGAGCTCTCCCGCCAGGCGCTGCATCTCGCCGCGCTTCAGGTAGCGCCGCGCCGTCGCCATCTTGAGCAGGATGCGCGGCCGCGCCGGCACCATGATCGAGCCGGGCGAGGTCGAGGCCAGGACCAGCCGCCTGCACCGCTCCGGGAACTGCCGCGCGAATTGCTGCGCCATCGCCCCGCCCCACGACACGCCGGCAACGTCGATCGGCCCGGCGAAGCCGAACGCGTCGACCACGGCAAGTGCGACGCGCGCCAGCCGTGCCGGCCGATAGGGCATCGCCGGCGCCGGAGACAGGCCGGTGCCAGGCACGTCGAAGATCATTGCATCGGTTCGCGTCAGCGCCTCGATGAAGGGCAGCGCCAGCTCGAGATTGGCGCCGATGCCGTTGAACACCAGAAGCGGCGGCCGCCCCGCCCCGGCAGCGATGCGGCGCGTCGCCGCGCGCAGGCGAAAGCCCTCCGCCTCGATCCACCGCTCCTCGATCCCCTCGTGCATCGTCTCGCCTGTGGAAATCCCGCTCAGCTGTAGGCGGGCGCGGGCGACAGGTCTAGTTTCGCGCGATGAAGCCCTCCCGCGACGTCGCCACGCTGATCGAGATCATGAAGGCGCTGCGCACCCCGGTTACCGGCTGCCCGTGGGACCTGGAGCAGGATTTCTCCACGATCGCGCCCTACACGCTGGAGGAGGCCTACGAGGTCGCCGACGCGATAGAGCGGGGCGACCTCGACGATCTGCGCGAAGAACTGGGCGACCTCCTGCTGCAGGTCGTGTTCCATGCCCGTATGGCCGAGGAGCAGGGCTCGTTCGCCTTCGGCGACGTGGTCGAGGCGATCACCACGAAGATGATCCGCCGCCATCCGCACGTCTTCGGCGACGAGCAGGCTCGCTCGTCCGGCATGGCGAAAGGCATGTGGGACCGGATCAAGAGCGAGGAAAAGGCCGAGCGACGCGCCCGCCGCGAGGCCGCTGGCCTGCCGGAGGAAGGCACCGGCGGCTTTCTCGACGGCATCCCGGTCTCGCACACCGCGCTCACCCGCGCCGTGAAGCTGCAGGAAAAGGCGGCGAAGGTCGGCTTCGACTGGAGGGAGGCCGGCCCGGTGCTCGACAAGATCGAGGAGGAGATCGCCGAGCTGCGTGCCGCGATCGCCGCCGGCCGGTCGGCCGAGATCAAGGACGAGTACGGCGACGTGCTGTTCGCGCTCGCCAATCTCGGCCGCCACCTGAAGGTCGATCCCGAGGCCGCGCTGCGCGGCACCAACGAGAAGTTCCGCACCCGTTTCCACGCCGTCGAGGCGGCGATCCTGGCGGAAGGCCGCGCGCTCGCCGACGCCACGCTGGACGAGATGGAAGCCCACTGGCAGGCCGCCAAGGCGAAGCCCGGCGCACGCTGAAGACTCCCGACCCGCGGCTCGCTAAGTCCCGGCGGAGGTCGAGCGCAGCAGGGTTTCGCGGGCCGAGGCAAGGTGGGCGCAACAGGCGAGTTCGACCATCGCGACGTTACGGCTGAGCAGCGCGTCGATGTAGGTCAGGTGCTCGCGGATGGCGACTTCGTTGCGCTGCCGCTCATCGTGCTTGTTCCACTGGTAGTGGTAGTGGAAGATGACCGTGATGACGTCGTAGAAGCTGTCGATGAAACGGTTCGGCGCGGCCGCACTGATGGCGCGGTGAAAGCGGCTGTCGAGATCGGAAAAGTCGTGGAAGCGTGTGTCGATCTCGGCGAGCAGCGCCACATGCTCGCGCTTCAGCGCCTCGATTTGCGTCCAATGCGGTGAATCGTCCGGCAGTGCGGCTAACGCCCGCGCCGAGCGCAGCTCGAACATCTCGCGGATCTCGAACAGCTCGAGCGCGAACCCGGCGGTAAAGCCCTTGAAGACCCAGCCGGCGTTGGGCCGCTTCTCGATCAGACCGAAGCGCTGGAAGCGGTTGAGGAACTCGCGGATGCCGGTGGTCGCGACGCCGAACTTGCGCGCCAGGTCGAGTTCGTTGATCGCCGTGCCGGGCCGCGCATTGTCGCGCAGCAGCCATTCCATGAAGCGCTCCTCGACCTGAGCGGCCATAGGCACCGTCTCTGCCTGCGGGAAGCGGCGCATCGCGTCGGCGACGGCGTGCACGTGGCGCACACGGCCGCTGCCGCTGACGATGCCGCCCGTCGTGAGCTGCCCAATCACCTTGCGCACGGTGGTGCGGCTGACCCCAAGCTTGCGTGCGAGCGTGTTCTCGGAGGGCAGGAGTTCGCCCTCGCCGCTGCGCGACAGGAGGTCCAGGGCGTCGTTGAACGCGCGCTTGTACACCGTATCGCTTTTCAAGCGCTCCCTCCCCTACTCTGACTTTTAATCGATAAAAAACAAATTGACCGGGGCTGTCCATCAGATTTTTCTAGATAAGAAACCGACGGGGGAGATTTTTGTTGGCCGAGGCGACGAGTGATGCGGACACGCTGTCCGGCACCCGCGGCAGCGCTATCCACAGCGGCAGGCAGAGCGCTGTCGCCCTCGGTCTGCGCGCGCTCGGCTTCGGACCGCTGCTGATCCTCGCGCTGCTCGTCGTCGCAATCAGCCTGCTGACGCCGAACTTCCTGAAGCCCGGCAACCTCGGCAACATCCTGGCGCAGACCGCGGTCATCGCCATCGTCGCGATGGGCCAGCAGCTTGTGATACTGACCCGCGGCATCGACCTTTCGGTGGGCGCCAATCTCGCGCTGGCGACCGTCGTCGGCGGGCTGGTCTACCGGTGGGCGGACTCCTCGCTGCTCGTCATCCTCGCCATGCTGGCGTCGGGTACGCTGGTCGGCCTGATCAACGGCGCCGTCTACGTCTTCGGCCGTCTGCCCCACCCCTTCATCATCACGCTGGCGACGCTGAGCATCTGCAAGGGCCTGGCGCTGGAGTTCGCCGTCAACCACACGACGATGCGCGGCATGCCATCCGCGGTCACCCTGCTCGGCGAGACGTCGTCGCTCGGCGTGCCGAACTCGTTCTACGTCGTGCTCGGTGTCGCCCTGATCGTGCTGGTCATGACCAAATCGATGGTGTGGGGGCGCTGGACCTACGCGGTCGGCGGCAACCCAAAGGCGGCGCTCGAGATGGGTATCCCGGTCAAGTGGGTGCTGGTCTCGACCTATGCCTTCGCCGGTCTGTGCGCCGGCATCGGGGCCGTCGTGCTTGCCGGCCGCACCGGCGCCGGCTCGCCGCTCTACGGCAATCTGCTGGAGCTCGACACGATCGCGGCGGTGATCATCGGCGGCGCCAGCTTCCTCGGCGGGCGCGGCCATCTCGGCCACGCGCTGGTCGGCGCGGTGATGATCGGCGTCATCCGCAACGCGCTCAACCTGCTCAATGTCGACGTCTTCTACCAGATGATCGCGATCGGGCTGATCATCGTCGTCGCCGTCGAGGCGGACGTGCTGCGCAACCACCTCGAAGGCCGCGCCCGCGCCAACCAGGCGAGGTCGGCACCATGAGCGGCGTTGCCGAAGGACCCGTGCTGTCGGTGCGCGGCGGCCACAAGCGGTTCGGCGCCGTGCACGCCCTGAAGGGCGTCAGCCTCGATGCGTGGCGCGGCGAGGTGCTGGCGCTGCTCGGCGACAACGGCGCCGGCAAGTCGACGCTGGTGCGCTGCATCAGCGGCGTGCACGCGCTCGACGAAGGCGAGATCAGGCTGGACGGGGAGGTCGCCGCCCTCGCCTCGCCGGCGCTGGCGCGGCGTGCCGGCATCGAGACGGTCTACCAGGACCTGGCGCTGTTCGACAATCTGACGCCGGCGCAGAACTTCTACTGCGGCCGCGAAATCTCTTTCCCCGCCTGGTTGCCCCGCGGACTGCGCTTCCTCAGGAAGCGGGCGATGGAGCGCGAGGCCGCCTCGGTCATCGATCGCCTCAAGGTGCGGCTGCCGCGCTTCAACGCCCCGGTGGCGCTGATGTCGGGCGGCCAGCGTCAGGCCATCGCGGTTGCGCGGGCGACCGTGTTCGCGCGCAAGGTCGTCATACTTGACGAGCCGACGGCAGCGCTGGGCGTGCGCGAGTCGCGCAAGGTCCTCGACCTCGTCCGGCAGCTCCGCGACGAGGGCAATGCGGTGATCCTGATCACCCACAACATGGAACACGTCGTCGAGCTTGCCGACCGCGCGGTGGTTCTGCGCCAGGGCCGCAAGGTCGGGGAGCTGAAGCCCGAGCGCGCCAACCAGCACGAGCTGGTGTCGCTGATCGTCGGTGCCGAGGCGTGAGAGAATCCGCCGCGACCTGCGGCGGCGATGAAGAGATCGCTCAAGGGGAGCGATCGGAACAAAGGAGGGAGGAGCAAATGACGTTCCGAACACTGCTTGCGGGGGTGGCCGTCGCCGTGGCGACGATCGTTCCCGCGTCCGCGGCCGACGCGGTCAAGATCGGTTTCATCACCAAGTTCCCGGTGCCGTTCTTCGCCACGATGGAGAACGCGGCGAAGGACTATGCCAAGGCCAACCCCGGCGTCGAGCTGATCTTCGGCCAGGGCGCTTCGGCAACCGACATCGAGGGGCAGATCGCCCAGATCGAGTCGATGGTCACCCAGGGCGTCAAGGGCATCGCCATCACGCCCGTCGATCCGACGGTCGCCACGGCGCTCGACCGCGCCGTCGCATCCGGCGTCAAGGTCGTCCTCATGGACAACGACATCCCGGGATGGACGGGCCGCACCGCGCTCGCCACCACCGACAACTATGCCGCGGGCAAGATCGCCGGCGCGTATCTGAAGTCGGTCCTCAAGGCTGGTGACACCATGGGTATCCTCGAGGGCGTGCCGGGCGTGCCGGCGCTCGACGACCGGGTGAAGGGCATGAAGGACGGTCTGGCCGGTCTCGAGGTCAAGATCGTGGGTAACGGCGCGACCGACTGCACCGAGGAGAAAGGACTGGCGCTCGCCGAGGATATCCTCACCGCCAATCCTGACCTGAA
Source organism: Pseudomonadota bacterium (assembly GCA_023457435.1). Taxonomy (GTDB): domain Bacteria; phylum Pseudomonadota; class Alphaproteobacteria; order Rhizobiales; family Rhizobiaceae; genus RCIO01. Next base: position 21,382 of record JAEWLS010000045.1, on the reverse strand, counting down.
GTCCATCTACGCGGCGTGCGGTCCTCCGGCGGCGGGCGCCGCGCAGGCGATCAAGAACGCCAATCTCGTCGGCAAGGTCACGCTGGTCGGCTTCGACTATTGCTGCGGCGAGGCCGAGGCGATCGAGGCAGGCATCGAGGTCGCCAGCGTCGCGCAGTTTCCGACCAAGATGGCCTCGCTCGGCGTCGACGCGCTGGTGAAGGCGATCCGCGGCGAGAAGGTCGAATCGCTGATCGATTCCGGAGCCGCGCTCGTCACCAAGGCCAACATGGCCGAATTCAAGTGAAAGCCGGGGCCGGCGCGGAGCCGGCCCCGCCACCCTTGAGCGTCGCTGGACGCGAGTGAGCAGAGAAAGCGACGGACGTGCAATTCATCGATGCCCTCGTCTGCGTCGAGCCGGGAACGCTCCGGCTCGAGCGGCGGCCTGCGCCCGCGGCAGATTCCTCGCATGTGCTGGTCAGGCCGCGCCGCGTCGGCGTGTGCGGCACCGACTACCACATCGTCGAAGGCACCCACCCTTTCCTCAACTATCCGCGCGTCATTGGCCACGAACTCGCGGTGACGGCTGTGGCGGCGCCTGAAGGATCGGGGATCGAGCCGGGCGAGAACTTCGCCGTCAATCCCTACATTTCCTGCGGGCACTGCATCGCGTGCCGGCGCGGCAAGCCCAATTGCTGCGTGCGCATATCGGTGCTCGGCGTGCATCGGGACGGCGGCATGGCGGGCCTCATCGCGCTGCCGCCGCAGAATCTGGTGCGGGCGCCGGGGCTGACGCTCGACCAGTGCGCGCTGGTCGAGTTCCTCGCCATTGGCGCGCATGCGGTTCGCCGCGGGGCCGTGGCTTCCGGCGAACGCGTGCTGGTCGTCGGCGCCGGACCGATCGGTATCGGCGTGATGATGTTCTCCCACCTCGCCGGCGCTCGCGTCGCCGTGCTCGACCGCGACCCCGAGCGCGGGCAGGCGGCGCGCAGCGTCGCCGACGTCGCGGTGTTCGCGGCTGATGCGGACGGCCGGGCGGCGCTCGACGCCTACACCCAATCGGAAGGGTTCGACGTGGTCTTCGACGCCACCGGCAGCGCGCGAGCGATGGAAGCCGGTTTTGCGCATGTCGCCAATGGCGGACGCTATGTGCTCGTCAGCGTGGTCAAGGACGCGATCAGCTTCAAGGACCCGGAGTTCCACGCCAAGGAGCTGACGCTTCTCGGCAGCCGCAACGCGACGGCGGAAGATTTCGAGCGCGTCATAGCCGCGATCGGCGACGGCTCCGCGCCGGTGGACCGTCTGGTCACGCACCGCACCGGCCTCGCCGACGCCGCCACCGCCATACCGCGATGGGCGACGGAGAAGCGCGGCCTGATCAAGGCGATCGTCGAGATCGACTAGCGCGGCCTCCAGTCCCCACGTCTGAACCATATCGCTGCTGGTGCGGGCGGCGGGGGTCGAACCCGCACGGGCCAGGCCCGAGGGATTTTAAGTCCCTTGCGTCTACCGGTTTCGCCACGCCCGCACGTAGGAAATCCAACTACTTAGAAGACGGCGGACTGTCCAGCGCTGCTTGAGTTGGCACCGAATTGGCACCGGGCGCTCGCGTTACTGTTCCGCGCCCGTTCTCATAGCCGCTTCGATTACGTCGGCCGCGCCGTCGTCGGACTGCTTAAACAGGTGCGCGTAAACCGCCAGTGTCACCACCGGGGAGGCATGGCCGAGTCGACGGCTGATCTTCACCACGTCCAGCCCGCTCGAGATCAGCGCGGACGCGTGGGTGTGCCGAAGATCGTGAAAACGGACCTTGGGCAACTTCTTTGCCGCTACGAAGTCACGCCAGGCGCCCGAGACGCGCGACGGGGCAATTGGCTCGCCGTCATGCCGGCTGAACACCAGCGCCTCTTTCCCCGGCTTCCCCAGGCCGAGCGCGAGCCGCTGCTCAAGCTGCTGCGCGCGATGCGCTTTTAGTGCCGACACGACGGTCGACGGGAGGGATATCGTGCGCACCCCCGCCTTCGTCTTCGGCTTCTTCAGCTTCAACCCGTGAGCCTTCGTCTCCTCGAGACTGCGCTCCACCCTCAGAACCCCCCCGTCAAGATCGACGTCGCGCCATTGCAGGCCGACCACTTCCCCTTGCCGCATGCCGGTGCCAACGGCCAGCAGCGCGACCGGGAGCAGCCAATGGCCCGCGAGGGCAATTAGCACCGGCGCGATCTGCCCTTCCTGAAGGATCTGCGTTTCGGCGGCGGCGGCCTTGGGGAGCTTGCGGCCCGACGCAACGTTCCGCGATATCTTCTCATCCTCGAGGGCGTCCGCAAGCGCGAGGTGCAGGACACGGTGGGCTTGCCGAACTGTGGCCGGTGCCAGTGGCCGGCCATCCTTGCCGCCCGTGGTCCGAAGCGTCGTGTGCCACGCGGTTACCTGCGCCGGCCGAAGCTGCTGTAGCTGAACAGCGCCGAGGTGCGGCACGATCTGCTGTTCGATCAACCGGGTGAAGCGCTCGCGCGTCGTCTCGGCGAGGTCGAGCTTTCCGGCCAGCCATGCCCGAACGTGCTCGGCGACGGTCTCGCCGGAGCGCGTGACGTACGTGCCGCCGTCAAGCTGCGAAAGGCGCTTGTTAAGCTCCTTCTCGGCATCCTTCTTCGTGCCGCGAACCGTCACGTATTCGACGCGGCGCTCGCCGGTAGCGGGATTGGGGCCGAGGTCGAACTTGAGGCGCCAGGACGCCTTGCCGCGCTTGGTGATGTTACCGCGCATCGTCGCGTTCCTCCCCCTGAAGCAGCTGGACATAGCCATTTGCGACCTTCGCGAGCTCGTCGATCTTGTCACCAGCTTTTCCTTCGTCGAGCACGCCTGAAGCGATCAGCGCAGCCGCCGCTGCGCGGTAGGCCTCGAGCTGCTCAGCGATGGAAACCGCAAGCGCGGCCCGGAGCCTCTTCGGCATTTTTCCGACGTCGACGTCCGTTTGGTCGAACGCGGCCATTGTGGCCGTCAGAGCTCGACGCGAGCGTTCTATGAGCCTGCGGCCCTCGCGATCGTAGGAAAGCCCGATCTGGCAGAGGCGTCGCACCGACTCCGCTTTCGTTCGTATCCGGCGCTTAAAGCCCCAATCGTCTATTGCCGCGATCTCGGAGGGAGAAATCAGCATATGCAGGCGTTCGGTCTTGTGTTCTTCAGCCATGTGCGAAGCTCTCCCGTTATCTTTGCACAATATGCACATACGCGGGTTGTCAGCAATCCGGTTCCGTCCTAACGTGTCCGATATGTGCATATGGTGCATAGGAGGATGGAATTGAAAACGCAGACGCTTACGCTCGAGGAAGCTCTTTCTAAGCCAACAATCTCGATCCCCGACGCCGGCGCGCTGTTCCTAGATCTCGGAAGAGCCCAGTCTTACGAGGCCGCGAGGAACGGCATCATCCCGACGATCGGTACGAGTCAGAAGCGACAGAAAGCCTTGGTCGCGCCACTCGCAGCCAAGCTCGGCTTGAAGACACGATTCTAGCTAGGCCGCGCGCGCGAGACGCACACCGCCGCCCGACTGAACCCGCGGCGACGGTTGGACGTGCAGGGGAACGAGGAAGCTATTCCGTGGCTGGCGGCAAGACAAGGCGCCGTTCGGACGACTGGACCAGCAGGAAGCTGCGGTGGGTCGGCGCGATCGTGCTCGACAAGGCCGTGACGCCGATGGCGTCCCGGCTCGCCTATGTGCTCGCCGACAAGTACTGGAACGCGTCGACCGGCCGGTGTGATCCTGGACTCGAGACGCTTCGCGACCTGTTCGGCCTGGACGAAAAGACGATTCGACGCGCGATCACAAACCTCGCAGAAACCGGCTACCTGACTTGGCAGCGAGGCGGCCGCGGTCGTTCCAACCGCTACTTCTTGAGCTTCGATGATCGGACAAGAAAGTCCGATCAAACTTCGTATGATCGGGCGCAAATGCCCGATCAAAAAGACGATACCGGTACCGGCATGACCGGACATTTAAGTCCCGATGACTGGACATCGACAGGGACAAAAATGTCCAACGAACCCTATATGAACCCTACTGATGAACCCTCCTCCGCGGGCGGGGCTATGCCCCGGCCCGCGTCGGAAGGAAGGTCTACAGAGTCATCCAAGGTTGTAGCACGGACGCAGAAGCGCGCGCCTGTTGGCGCGCCTCGCGTCGTGCACAAGAAGAAGGACCAGGTGCAGCATCCGAGCACCGGTGAGCTGTGCGCGGTCCACGATGCCGGCGACGACTGGGTTTCAATCGCTGCGCCCGCATCCCCTTCGCTCGAGACGTTCAACTACGATCCCCAGACCGGCGAGCTGTTCGCCGAGGAGGAGGACGCATGCCCCTTCTGACCCCCCTAGTCGGGTCCTTGCTGTCGTGCGGGGGGTACCGCGGGGGGGCCGCAGCCCGATCTTTCTGCGTTTTTTGCACGAGAAAGTTCGCATTTCCCCTTTCGGCTTATTCGCTTGTGCGTCAGCGCGCACAGTCGTCGGCTTACGCCCGAACACGGCTCCATATGTCGTCGGCGTGGTTGTCTCGACGCCTTACTGAGCTGGCGGTCGGCAAGTTCTCAAAAGCGGCATCGATCGCGAGGCGGTCCCAGCGCGAGGCTCCTTTCAGCTTCTTCGCCGCTGGCATCAGACCTTCCTTCACCAAGTCGTCGAACAGCGTGGTGCCGATTCCGAGGTAGGCGGCGGCCTCGTCGCGGCACAGGCCGCGCGGTACCAGGGCGACTAGTTTGCGCCGGCTCACCGCGTTGATTTCCGCAGCCGCACTCCCGGCCCGTCACCATTTTCCGCAATGAAGATCGCGCCCGCCTTCTCGAGCGCGGCGACTATCTTCTCGCCCGTGTCGGTGCGCCCGCCAAGTGGTCCGTCCGCTGATTCCAGACGCGCAATCGTCGGCTCTGAAACTTCGGACGCCTTCGCGAGATCGGCTTGGCTCCAATCAAGCAGCGCCCTTGCGGCCTTTACCTGGCGAACAGAGATCACGCAGACGCTCCAATTTGATAGAATTTCTATTGACCGCTGTTGTCTCAGGGAATAATAGAAATTCTATTAAAAGCAGCCTGAGAGAGAATCAATGCCGAGCTCATCGACTCCGGCGGCCGGCCAAGCTGTGCCCGCAGCCGCACCGTTCATCCTCGCGCCGATTGATCTGGCGGAGTTCTCCATCTCACAGCTTGCCGGGCTAGCTCGGCAGGTCGAAAAGTTGGCCGATCACATTCGCGACGTGGCGGAGCGCGGTGTGTTCGTGCGTCCGTCGAAACAGCTTATCGGCCTCTCAGACCCGACGTCTGCAGGTGAGAAGATGGACGTAATCGTCGCATGGCTTGACGCGCAGCGCGAGGCGATCATTGCCGAATTGCAGCAGCGCAGCCCCGCCAACCGCCTCGAGCTCGAGTCGAAAGCGGATGCCCTTTGCTGGGAGCTAGCAGCACACGGTTGGTGGAGCGAACTCGCGAAGGTTGCGGCAGATGCCGCTGCGGAACTCGAGCCCCAGGCGGCGTGACAAGTAGGGCCCGGGCTCGCGCCCGGCCTACCCCCATTCGTAACACTGCCGTCCGTCAAGCGCGATCTGGCGCGATCGTGAAAGCGCCTTATCCATCGCCTTGTGGTACTCCGCGACAACCTGCTTCGCGATCTCCCGGGCGTCGCCGTGACCAGTGATGTTCATCTTGATATGAACCGTGGTCCCACCGCCGGCGGCGCCGGTCGCCCCTTCGAGCACATGGTTTGGGACAATCGATCCACTCGATCCCGGCGCGAATATCTCAGGACCTTGCTCGCCGACGAGATAGGCCATTCCCCGAGAAACAGGCCCGCCGTCGGCGCGAGGGCCGCCGAACTTTGGGCCCGTCGCCGGTGCTGGAGACGCCACACCGCCACCAATAGCCCGGCTCATGCCAGCGAGCATGCTCTGGAACGTGCTGGCCTTCGCAATCGCGCGGTCCAGCGAGGAAGTGTCGACGATCGGCAGCGCGTTAATCTCGAGGGCTTCTTGAGCCAGTCGCCCGGTCTCCACAGCGCTGCGCTCAAACTCGCGCAACGCCTCGAAATTTATGGTCGGCTCTGCCTCGAAGCCCGCGGCTCGAGCCGCGGCCGCATCGCGATCGAAGCGACTGACGGTGGGCGCGGGCCCGGCATCATCGTCCTTCTGCCTGCGAGCGTCAGCGGCCGCGATCGCGCGGCGGCGCGCTGCCCAATCGACAATATCGTTTTGCCGAGCTTCGGGTGGCGTCGACACGCCGTCGACGTCTTTCAGCGCGTACATCCCGGCAGCAAGCAGCGCCGCTTGCGGCACGAGCCCAAGCAGGCCGCCGATCTTTCCGCCGCCCTTGCCCACCGGCAGGCCCTTGCCGCCTTTGCCGACGCCGCCTAGGCCCGCCAGTGAGCCGATGATGCTCGCGCCCGCCTTGGCGCCGGATAGCGTCAGCAGCGCGCCGGCGAGGCTGCGAACCGATGCAGCCATGATCGAAATTCCGGCCGCCGCGACGGTCAGGCTGGCGCCCCAGGTAACTGCCTGACCGAGTATCGAACCAAGATCGCCGCCTATGGCCTGGTCGATTTGTTCGAACACGGGCTGCATCTCTGCCCACGCTGCGGCGATCGCCTTGTTAGCTGTGTCTACAGCGACAGCGATATTGCGGGACGCCGACGCCATGCCTTCGATCATCCCGATCACTGTTTCGCTTTCGCGAACTGCCGCAGCGAACTCGCGGGCTTGCCGGCCGAACTCCTCGAACCGCGCAAAGATTTCGCCAAGTCGGTCGCCTGCCAGCGGGTCTACTGGACCCAGCAGAAGGTCGGACACGGCCGCGACCGACTCGCGGATGTCGAGCGATACGCCGGCTCCCTTCGCCATCCCTGAGAAGGCAGCGCCGATCTGCGACAGAACACCGGCGCGATCGCCGAGGGAGTCCAGCGCGTCGGAAAGTTCTAGCGCGCCCTCCTTGATAGTCGGAAGCCACTTGTCGCCGATGCTGCGTCCGACCTCCGCAAAGCGGTTGCGCAGGAGCTTGAGCACGTTCCCGGTCGTCTGAGATCTCGCAATAAACTCGCGAAGCGCGCTCCCGGCGTACTTTGTGCGATCGGAGACGAGACCGAGCTGCCGACGCAGCTCGGAACTGTTACGGATCAGCGGCATGAGAGCTCGCGCTTCGTCGCCAAAAAGCGCAGTCGCGAGAGACATCTGTTCCCATTCAGGAAGATCTTGAATCCGATCGATGACGTCGAGGGTCGTCGCGACGGCGTTTTTCTGCATCGCCTTGGCGGTTTTGACCGACGACAGACCTAGGCGCTTGAAAGCCTCGCGCTGCGACTTCGTGGCGCGAGTGCCGGCCGACAGCGCTTTACCCATGTTTCGGAAGCTGGTGGCGCTGACTTCTGCTTCGGCGCCGCCGGAGATCATCGCCGAGCCAAAGGCAAGGCTCTGCTCTGCCGAAAACCCGTACATCTCGCCGGTCGCTGCTACCCGCTTGGAATATTCGACAAGATCGGGAGTGCGTGCCGCTGTCTCGTTGCTCAGGTGGTTGAGCGCATCGGCAAAATCCCGAACGCCGCCGACTGTGAGTTGCAGCTGAGATTTAATTTCAGCAAGCGCCTGGCCCGCGCTTTCTGTGGTGGCATCCCAAGCGGTCGCAACCTGGGCCACGATTTCCGAGAACTCGCGCTGTTCCTCGAGCGGGACGTTTGCCTGACCCGCCGCCTCGTAGATCTCCGCGATCTCCGTGGCACGGAGCGGTATGCTCTTGGTCATATCGCGGATGCTGCGGGACAGGTTGTCGGCCTGCTCCTGGTTGATCTCCATGACCTTGCGAATATTCGCCATCGACTCCTCGAACTTGAGGCCTTCGCCGACAGTGAATTCCAGGCTTTTTCGCAGTCCCTCATAGGCAAGAAAGCCGCCGCCGATTCCGCCCAGCCCGGCGGTCATGGTCCGGATGGAGCGCATCTGTCGCTCCATGGCTGCCAGCGCTGCGGTTATAGCCCGACCAGGTCCGGAGACGTGGTCGACAAGGCTCATAACCAGCCGTGCTTCCTTGCTACCTGCCATTTCCGGACTCCTTCGCCTTGACGCGCCGCACGTTCGCATGCGACATAGCAATTCCTGATATCACATTAGCAGGTTTTGTTCGGTGATCGAAGAGCGGAGCGAAGAGTCGATTTCGCCGGTAGTAGTTCAAGCTCTTGCCGGCATTCCACGCCCGACGCTGAATTGGCTCGCTGCCCGCCTTCCGGTGACGGAAAGCCCAAAGGCAGGCGCAAAACGTCGCTGGACTACGCTCGACGTCATCACAGTGATGTTCGCGACCAAGTTCGGCGAAGGCCTACCGTCCCCGCTCGCGCTTCGCATGGCGAGCGCTGCGCGGCCGCTGCTCGAGGACATCCTCGTTTCGTCCGAAACGATGCCGGATCGCCCGTACTTCCTGGTTGCCCAGCTGAGCGGAGATCAGGCGATCAGCATCACAAACGACGCCGACGAATTCATCAGCGTGATGGTCCCCCATCGCGACGACGAAATGGGTTTGGCGGTCTTCAACCTGAGCGCCATGCTGCTGACCGCCTTCCGCCGCCTCCTGGAACATCAGCGCGCCAAGCAGAAGGATGCGACCGTTGGGGATTGATCCGGCGAAAAACGGCCTCGCGATGGTCGGCGACACGCTTCATGTCGGCGTCGGTGGCGGTGGTTTCGTGATGATCCAGCTGACCGCGAACGACATGCGGAAGCTGGCCTTGCAGCTCCTTCTCGCGGCCGATCACGCCGAAGGAATTGAGTCGCCGCTGGAGGCGCAGTTCCTTGCCGACGCGCTCGAGGCGAAGGGGTCTGCATAGATGCCTCGCGCAAAGGTCCCGAAGGTGCTGATCTTCGAACATATGACCGTCGTGAACGACGGGATCGAAATGACCTATAGCGGAGGCCAGTCACGCATCCTCCAGATGTCTGCCCAGGTTAAGCGTCGTTTGGCGTTGCATCTGCTTGTCGCGGCCGAACGAAACGATGGCGAAGACGATCCGCTAATTGGGAAATTCGGCCCGGAACCCTCGAGTCAGAAGCAATGTTGATCGCCGACGAGTTTGCGATGGGCCGGCGCGGCCGGGAGCTGACTATCAGGCTCACCGCGGGCGGGACCACGATCGAAGCGGTGCTGACCCAGGCAAGAGCGCAGCACATCGCTGACCGCTTTGCCAGACACGGAGAATACCTCATCGCTCAGAACGCGCGCATGAAAGCGAAGATTGCGGCGAACAATGCCGAGATGAACCGCCATGAGCGTCGGAAGGCAGCGCGCCATGGCTGACCTCGAGCTGCTCACGCGCCGCGCGCCGGCGAAGCGAACCAGCTGGGACGCGGAGACCCGCACCCTCGACGTAGTCGTGTCGACCTTCGCCGACGTGCAGAGATACGGCCATATCGAGCGCCTATCTCGCGAGCCTGCCGACTGGGATCTTTCACGGGTTGCCGCCCCCGGCGGCATGGCGTTCTTGCTCAGCCATGATGCCTACACGCCCGGCGCCAAGATCGGTCGCGTTCTGTCCATCACAGTCGGCCCCAAGGACGTCCGGGCGAAGGTCAAACTGTCGCGAAAATCGGCCGCCGACGCACTTGTGCGGGATCTTGAGGACGGGATCGGTGTGCCGGTCAGCTTCGGGTACTCGGTCCCGCGCTGGCAACGAGACGAGGGCGATGGTGATGGCCCTGAAATCCGCACCGCCAAGACAATCAAGGTGCTCGAGGTGAGCGCCGTGTCCATCCCCGCCGACGCCGGCGCCTATGTCAGGAGTAACCCCATGTCCAAGTCCAAGACCGCGGCCGCCGTGCTCGAGCGCGACGACGACGACGAAATCGAGGAGCGAGAAGGCGCTGCAGAGCGCATGGAACGCGCCGAAGAAGAGCGTGTGACGCGCATCCATGCATATGGCAGCCGCCTGAATCTCGACCCGAAGCTTATTCGCCGCGGCGTGAAGCGGGGCCTGTCGATTGAGGAGTTTCGCGAGCTCGCGCTTGAGGAGCATTACCAGCGCTATGAACGCCGTCCCCAGACCCGCAATCACTGGGATATGGCTGAAATCTACGGTCGCGAAGACAGACGCGAGAACGTTCGTGAACAAGCTGTCACTGGCCTAGCCGCGCTGTTGGGAGCCAAGCCAAAGGCGGATGCGCCGACCGAGTTCGTCGGCCGCTCCGTACTCGAGATCGGCCGCGCGGTGCTCGAGGCCGGCGGCGCCGAGCTCCGCGGCGTCAGTGATCGCGACATAGCTCGCATGCTGACGGGCGCGCAGCCCACCTTTGCGGCTCGAGCCTATCACACGACGTCTGACTTCCCGCTCTTGCTGACAGAAGGCGTCCAGCGAGCCGCGATCGAGCGTTTCGAAGCGCAGCCTTCGGTGCTGTTGCAGTTCTCGCGGAAGCGGAATCAGAAGGATTTCCGCCCAACCACGTTTGTGCGCCCCGGTGAAGCGCCCGACCTACTTCCGCTCAACGAACACGGCGAAGTTGAATCTGGCACGCTATCGCTGGAGTCTGAGGTGTTCAGGATTCGGGGCTGGGGTCGAATGATCGCTTTCAGCTTTGAGGCGCTGGTCAATGACGATTTGAGCGTACTCGAGGATGCCATAAACAGCTTCGTAGACGCTGGCACGAACCGTGTCGGCGACGAGCTTTTCACACTGCTTGCCGAGAACAGTTTTGGTGGGCGTAAGACGCGAGACGGCAAGAGCTTCTTCCATGCCGACCACGGCAACAAGGCAGCGAGCGGCGGCGCAATCGGCGTCACGACAGTCGGCGCGGCCGAGGAGGCTATGCGGCTTCAGAAGAACGTCAGCGGCGTTGCCGGCCGTGCGGGTATGTCGCCTGCCACACTTCTTGTCGGGCCAAAGCGAGTGACCGAAGCTCGGAAGTTCCTTGCGGAGATTGCAGCGGCGACCACTGCTGATGTGAACCCCTACAGCGGTAAGCTAAGGCTCGCGATTGAAGATCGCTACGACGGTACAGGCTGGTGGCTCTTCGGAAGCAAGCCGGCCTTTGTGCACGGCTACCTCGAGGGATACCCGGAGGGTCCTCGAATTGAGAGCCGCGAGGGTTGGAACGTTCGCGGCACGGAGTGGCGCGCCGTCATGGACTTCGGCGCCGGCGTCTACGACTACCGGGCGGCGTACTTTAATCCAGGTGCCTGACGCGAGCCTTTCCTCTGATCGGCGGCGTGATCCTTCGGCGCCGCCGGTTCCGGGCGTCAGTGGGAAGTAAGGGCCCACTGACAAGCGCACCGCCCGGCCGCGTCTCCCTGCGCGGGTGTGGTGCGCCTTCCTCTCTTCGGAGATCCGCATGGCTATTTTCGACCGCCTTGACCGCATTGCCTCCAGCGCCGTCGACCGCGTTCACGCGGTCGCCTTTGTCCTGTCGCCGGCCGAGCGCAGCCCGAACGGCCGCTCGAAGCCGAGCGGGGAGCAACCCACTATCGAGGGGCGCGGCGTGTTCGACCTGGTCGACGCCGACAATCCCCTCGAGCTCGGCAATCGAGATCGCCGCGGAAACGACTTCCGGACGCTCGTGGGAGCCGGCCAGCCGGTCCTGAGCGTCGATCGCGCCTTGCTGCCGTACGAGCCGCGGCAGGGCTTCCGCATCGCCGTGGAAGGGCATGGCGACTTCACGGTGACGTCGGTGCGGCGGGACGGCCAATCGCGTCTGGTGCTGCATCTCGCGGCCGTAGGGGCGGCCCCATGACAGAGACAACGGCCGAAGCAGCTCCAACGCGCGTGCCGCGCGTCTGGGTGCTCTACAAAGGCGGGATCAAGGTTGCCGGCGAGGACGGCATTACGGTTTCAGTGCGGCTGCTGCCGCGCGAGATGCGCGCTTTGGCAAAGAAGCTCGTCGGCCAAGCCGGCTTTCTGGATGGCGAGCAGCCGACTCGTGTAGGGGACGGCACGGTCGACGATTAATTTTTAAACGGCCTGCACGCCGCGACTCGATCCCGCATCCTTTTTCTCACGCTCCTTTCGTTGTCGCAGATCGTAGAGAGTGCCGGGATCTGTGCCGCCAAATTGGGCGTGTGACAGCCTGCTCCCTACGTGAACGATTTCTTCGGACCATACTTTGTGGGTCTCAACGACACCGCGGTAGAACTTGGACACCAGCTCCGGAAATGCTTTTGCGGACTCCGTGCTGGGCCCCTTCGACTTTGCCATCGCGTAGACCTGGACCACGTCCCCAGCGAGGGAAGCGCCGAGCAGGCCAAGCTTGGCTATATTCGCGTCGAAAACAGGGACCTCATAGGTTGGCAGGCTGAAAGGGGTGGGTGTTTTCGAGAACGCTCGATCATTGCCAAGATGCTCCATGATCGTCTGTTGAATGTCGTAAAGGCTGGTACTCGCGTGAACCTTGTTAAGAAGGCCGATTAATTCACCGTGCAGGGCCGCAGCAAGGATCCTACGTTCGTAATCACGGTCTTCCCGCCTTACTTGTTCAGCTAGTAGGGCTTGTTCAGCGCGAGCCTCTCGGTCGCGTGCTGCTTGCGCCTCCCGCGACTCTCGCTCTCGCCTAGCTTGAGCCTCATTCGATGCGACCAGATTACGGAAGCCGGCCCAGGTGGTGAGTATGACGCCGCTGAAACCTAGAGCAGCACCAATAAGCGCCGCAACTGGCCCCGTGAGCTCTTGCCGAAGCGCAGCCTCCAGAATCTGCGCGACCGGCCGGATATTGAGGACTATCCCCAAACCGAGGACCGAAAAGCAGAGCCAAGGTTTTACCCACCAAGGCATCTAGCTGCCAGCAGCTGTGGTTTCGACCCAGGCATCCAGTTCGCGCTCAAACACCCATGCGCGTATCTGTCCATAGGTGGTTTCGATCCGGACCTGAGCCTTCGGATTTGCGGTGACATGCTCACGGCCTAGTTCCTGAGCGGCGCTCAGCCCGTCGCGATACGCAGCATGAACCCCGTCGACGATAACCTCGTGTGAAGGAATCACGACCTGATCTCCGCCCTCTTTTTGGCACCGAGGTTGGCACCGAACGGGACAGCATCAGGCCGGATTAAACCAGACAAAGGCAAGCGGAGAGTAATTAAAGCCTGTGGAAATCCGGACGTTGGCAGACATTACGGTACGAGCGCAGATAGTTGCGCCAGCATTTTAAGTCCCTTGCGTCTACCGGTTTCGCCACGCCCGCAACGGCCGACACCTAGACCGTTTCGCGGCGAGATTGAAGCGGTCTGCAGCGCCCGTGGCGTTCGTCACGCGCCGGTCGCCGGCGCCGGATGCGCGTCGCGATAGCTCGGGAAGTCGAGCGGCCGCCCTTCCCGCTCGGCGAAGGCGACGTAGTCCATGCGCAGCACCTCCTCGAACAGCGGCGCGCTGGCGATCTCCATCCGCCTGCCGCGGTCGTAGATCTCAACGGCGAAGCCGGAGCGCAGGAACGGCCGCAGATAGGCCGGCAGCGCCGTCGCCTTCCAGCGCTCCGGCCGCGCCGGGTCGACGAAGACGGCGATGCGCTTCGACAGCGGGTCGCGCGCCAGATAGGCGCCGCAGTCGGCCGGATGCGGGATGGCGTGGCGGTCGGGGGCGCGCGCCTCCTGCGCCACGACGTGCAGGCAGCGGAAGCCGGCGCACACCTGCGGCCGTTCCGGCTGCCCGTATATGCCGCAGCCCTGCTCCGCCAAATGCCGGCAGGGCACGTACATCGGCTTGGCGAGCGCCTCGATCTCGAGGATCGAGCAGCACAGCGTACAGGTGCGGCAGGGCGAGGCCGGCGCGCCCGCCTGTCGGCGCCGCTTCGCCTCACCCACCGGCGCTACCCCCGGCTGCACCCCCAGCGAAGGCTTTCGCGGCGACGCGGCGGATCAGCGCGACGATCTCGGCCGCGTGCGAATATTGCGGCATGTGGCCGACGCCGTCGAGGAACACCGCGTCGAGGCCCGCGATCTGGCCCTGCAGCGGCCTGCCCTGCCGCTCCGCGTCGATGACGCGGTCCGCCGTGCCGAAGGCGAGCCCGACCGGCATAGCCAGTTCGCCATAGCGCGATTGCAGGCGCCGCATCGTGTTGCGGATCGCCACGAAGTCGGTCGAGGCGGCGTAGAAGTGGCTCGGCCGCAGCGCCGCCATGCCGCCGCCGGCAATGGCGTAGTCGGCCGGCGGCTGCTGCGGACCGAACACGAAATCCAGCGTCTGCGGCGCAAGCTTCATCGCGTTCGGGGCGGAGACGGTTTCGGCGATCAGCCGCCGCAGCCACGGTTTGCGCAAATTGAGGGGCGCGAAGGCCGGCGGCACCGGCCGCGCGTCGTGTTGCGTCAGCGGCGAGATCAGCACGAGGCCGGCGACGCGGTCGGGATGGTCGAGCGCCAGCGCCAGCGACACGGCGCCGCCGAGCGAGTGGCCGACGACCAGCGGTCTGTCCAGCCCGACGGCGTCCATGAAACGCGTCAGGAACGCGGCCTGCTCGATGGGGCTGCCGGGCTTGTCGCCGCGCCGCGTCGAATATCCCGAGCCCGGTCGGTCGACGGCGACGACGCGGAAATCGCGCTCCAGGCCGGCGATCAGCGGCGCGAAATGGAACTGCGTTCCGCCGAGGCCGTGCACCATCAGGATCGGCGGGCCGTCGCCGCGCTCGAAATAGTGGATGCGGTTGCCGTCGACGGTGACGAAGCGGCCCGGCGGCGGCACCAGCCGCTCGGCGCGGCGGCGTATGCGGAAGCTGACCCACAGCAGATAGAGCACGACGAGAAACGCCGCGACCAGCACTGCGGCCAGTATCGCGGCGATAACTCCGACGAGACCCACGCGCTATTCCGCCGGGTCGCGGATATCCATGCGGATGGCCGGCGTTCCGCCGACCAGGCTGCGGTAGAAGTTCAGCTTGAGGAACGGGCTGTCGCGGGTGAAGGCCCGGTCGGGAAAGATGTGGAAGAAGCGGTAGCCCATCGAGGCGTACTGGCCGGCCACATATTTGCGCGCATTCTCGCCGAGCGCGCCGTAGGCCGACCATTCGAGCACCGTGCGCTGGCACCACGAACGCTTGTAGCGCGAGATGTGGCGCGGCAGCAGGCCCGGCGCGGCGGCCAGCGTCACCATGACCCTGCGCGAATCCTTGATGCGCGCGGTGATGTCGACGATCGAGATCAGCAGGCCGATGCCGGCAAGGATGCGCACGGGCGTCCAGAACACCGGCAGCAGCGTGATGGTCAGGTTCATGCACAGCAGCACGATCGGCGGCCAGACGGCCAGTATGGATCCCGTAATGCGCTGCAAGTCCCGGCAACTCCCTGAATGTCGCGACGCTTCCGAATACCAAAAAGCGGCGGTTTAATCCAAGCAATCTTTACGAACAAGGTGGCGGCGGTGTGAGCCGCGCAGGCCCGCGGGCGCGCCCCATTGCCGCACGGCGCGGCCGGGCGTATTGCCGGTTCCGGTCCAAGCGAGGGCCTGCGAGGGAAATTCGATGGCTGAAATCGTGACCGCGGCGATGGCGGTGATCGGCGACGAGATCCTGTCGGGGCGCACCAAGGACAGGAACATCGGCCATCTCGCCGACATCATGACGGCGATCGGCATCGACCTGCGCGAGGTCCGCATCGTCGCCGACGAGCAGGCCGACATCGTCGCCGCCGTCAATGCGCTTCGCGCCCGCTACACCTACGTGTTCACCACCGGCGGCATCGGGCCGACGCATGACGACATCACGGCGGATGCGGTCGCGGCCGCCTTCGGCGTCGCCTGCGACTACGACCCGAAGGCCTATTCGATGCTGGAAGCGCACTACGCGGCGCGCGGCATGGAGTACACCGACGCCCGCAAGCGCATGGCGCGGATGCCGTTCGGCGCGACCCACATCGACAATCCGGTGTCGCTGGCGCCCGGCTTTCGCATCGGCAACGTGCATGTGATGGCGGGCGTGCCGGCGATCTTCCAGGCCATGCTCGACAATGTCGTGCCGACGCTGAAGACCGGCGCGAAGCTCCTGTCGGACATGGTCCACTGTCCCTATGGCGAAGGCACGATCGGCGACCTTCTCGGCGCCATACAGAAGGCCAACCCGGAAACCATCATCGGCTCCTACCCGAAGTACCAGGACGGCAGGTTCTGGACCGAGCTCGTCGTGCGCGCCCGCGACGCGGACAGGCTCGCCGCCGCGAAGGCCGAGATCGAGGCGATGCTCGCCGATATCGCCGCGTCGCAGCGATGAGCGCGCCTCGAACGGTCGACGTGCTCGTCGCCGGCGGCGGACCGGCTGGCATGATCGCGGGCCTGCTGTTCGCCCGCGCCGGCCTCGAAACGCTGGTGCTCGAGAAGCACGCCGATTTCCTGCGCGACTTTCGCGGCGATACCGTCCACCCGTCGACGCTGGAGATCTTCCGCGAGCTTGGCATGCTCGAGGCGTTCCTGCGGCGCTCGCATGAGCGTCTCGACCGGATCGGCATGCGCTGGCGCGGCGAGCGGCTCGAGATTGCCGACATGCGTCGGCTGCCGGTCGCCGCGCCGTTCATCGCCTTCATGCCGCAGTGGGAGTTCCTCGACTTCGTCGCGTCCGAGGCGCGCAGGCTGCCGCGGTTCTCGCTGATGATGTCGGCGAGGGCCGAGAGCCTGCGCGTCGAAGGCGGCGCGGTGCGCGGGCTGCGGGCGGTGGCGGCCGACGGGCCGGTCGACATCGGGGCGCGGCTCACCATCGCGGCCGACGGTCGCCATTCCGACGTGCGTGCCGCCGCGGGCCTTGTGCCGCGCGATCTCGGCGCGCCGATCGACGTTCTGTGGTTCGCGCTGCCGCGCAGCGGCGAACGCGTCGCCGACAGCCTGATCAACGCGGCGCCCGGCACCGCGGTGATCACCATCGACCGGGGCAGCTACTGGCAGTGCGCCTTCGTCATCGCCAAGGGCGGTCTCGACGCGCTGAAGGCGCAAGGCCTGCCGGTGCTGCGCCAGCGCGTGCTCGACGCGGCGCCGCATGTCGGCTCGGACATCGAAGCCCTCGTCGACTGGGATCAGGTCAAGCTGCTGACGGTTGCGGTTAACCGGCTGGACGCGTGGTCGAAGCCGGGGCTGCTGTGCATCGGCGACGCGGCGCACGCGATGTCGCCGATCGGCGGCGTCGGCATCAACCTCGCCATCCAGGACGCCGTCGCCACCGCGAATTTGCTCGCGCCAAAACTCCGGCGCGGCGATCTCAGCGCGGGCGACCTCGACGCGATCCGGCGTCGGCGCCTGTGGCCGACGAAGGCCACGCAGTTCGCGCAGGTGCGGATCCAGAATCAGCTTCTCGCGCCGCTGGTGTCCGGCCGTCGCGACGCGTCGGCGCCGCTGCCGCTGCGGCTCGCCCAGCACCTGCCGCCGATGCAGCGCCTGCTTGCGCGGGCCGTCGGTCTCGGCGTGCGGCCGGAACATGTCTCCCGCGAGCTTCTGGCCTGATCGCGGTCGATACGCCAAGCTGCTATCCTGTCATGTAGTTCGCAACGCAGACGCCGGAGCACCCCATGCAGCCGAAGACAATCCTCGCCATCGTAAACGGACAGACCGACATGGAGCGCGTGCTGGCGGTCGCCGCACCGCTGTCCAGGCGGTTCGGTGCGCAACTCGGCGCGATTCATGCCGAGGCGCTGCCGATGCCGACGGCTTCGCCGATGGGTTTTCCCGATACAGGCATGCTGGAGGCCTCGATTACCGTCGCGCGGGACAATTCGCGCCAGCTGAAGGCGGCGTTCGACGCCAGCCCCTATGCGTCGACCGTGTCATGGAAGAATGCGGAGGGGTTTTCGGGCGACAGCACGCGTTCCGTTGCCCGCGCCGCGCGCGCCGCGGACCTGGTCGTCGTCCAGCAAGCCGACCCGGATGGGGCCGTGCCATTCCCAAGCGGTGAAACGCTGGTTTTCGAGACTGGACGCCCGGTGCTGTTCGTGCCCTTCTCCGGCACGGTCGACACGCGGTTCCGCAAGGCGGTGGTCGCCTGGAACGGCAGCGCCGAGGCGGCCCGCGCCGCATTCGACGCCCTGCCCTTCCTGGTCGAGGCCGACGCCGTCTCGATCCTGTGCGTCGATCCCCGCAGCGAGCCGGGAGACCCGGACGAGCTTGCAGGCGCCGACATAGCCGAGGCGCTTCGCCGCCACGGCGTCAAGGCCACCGTCGTCACCGAAGTCTCGGCCGGTCTCTCCGCCGGCGCCACCATCGAAAACCACCTCGCCGGGAGCGGCGCGGACCTACTGGTGATGGGCGCCTACAGCCAGTCCTGGCTCAAGGAGTTCTTCTTCGGCGGCGCGACACGGACGCTTCTGTCGTCCATGCCGGTCGCCACCTTGATGTCGCGCTGAGCGGAAACACTGTGCAGCAAGGCCTACGGGCCTTGCGCGCAGGCCGAGAGTCCAGCTAGTGCGAGGCGCATTCCCCTCGCCCGGAGTGCGTGCGATGTCGCTTCCCGAAAAGGCCTTCCCGGTATCGTGGGACCAGTTCCATCGCGACGCCCGTGCGCTGGCGTGGCGTCTGGCAGGCAGCAACGGCAAATGGCACGCCATCGTCTGCATCACCCGCGGTGGGCTGGTGCCCGCCGCGGTCATCTCGCGCGAACTTGGCATCCGCGTGATCGAGACCGTCAGCGTGGCGTCCTACCACGACTACACCGCGCAAGGTGACCTCAGGGTTCTGAAGGACATCACGCCGTCGCTGCTCGAGAATGGCGGCGAAGGCGTGCTGATCGTCGACGACCTGACCGACACCGGCAAGACGGCCGCCGTCGTGCGGGCCATGCTTCCCAAGGCGCATTTCGCCACTGTCTACGCCAAGCCGAAGGGCCGGCCGCTCGTCGATTCGTTCGTGACCGAAGTGTCCCAGGACACCTGGATCTACTTCCCCTGGGATCTCGGCTTCACCTACCAGAAGCCGATTGCAGAGGGCCACAGCGGGTAGCGTCTCCTCGCCTTCGCCGCGAATCTCGGCTCTAGACCGACCCCGCCGCAGCCTGACTCACAGGCTCGCGCAAGCCACTTGGGCCACCCTTTCGCCCAGGGAACAGATTCGCGTGTGCGCGGTTTGAAGTTGCGTTTGCGGCTTTGGGCCGCAATAACAACCCGTTAACCGCGTTTTTCCTAAGCTTGCAAAGGACTTCCGGGCGCTTCCAGGGCAATGGTCATCTCTCATTCCACTCGCAATCGCTGGTTCGACCGGCTGCGGCGCATGTTCGGCGGCGAGCCTTGTCGCGTGCAGGTGGCCGCGCTGCCATGGCGCCTCACCGAGCGCGGCGTCGAGGTCATGCTGATCACCAGTCGCGGAACCGGCCGGTGGGTGCTGCCCAAGGGCTGGCCGGAGCGGGCCGAGGAGTTGTGCCAGGCGGCAGCACGCGAGGCAGCTGAAGAGGCCGGCCTGAGCGGGTCGATCGCGCGCACGGAGATCGGCCGCTTCTATTACGACAAGCAGCTGGAAACCGGCGACGAGTGGCCTTGCGAGGTCCGCGTTTTCCCGCTCGAAGTCGACCGGGTCGCCGACAAGTGGCCGGAGCGCAAGCAGCGGCGTCGCGACTGGTTCACACCGGCCGAGGCCGCGCGGCGGGTCAACGAGCCCGACCTTGGCGAGCTGATCGCGAGCTTCGCGATGGACCCGCGCAAGGTCCCCGCATAGCGCTGGAATGACGCTGCGTCAGCGGCCCGATGCCGCTGTCGCCGGCACTTCGCTCCCCGATATCCACACCCCTCCACCACAACATCTTGGGTGTCATCAAAGTCGCACAAACGACTCCTTGACGCTCCGGGGCGAGTCGACTCTTATAGGTCATGCGCCCATGACGGGCGTGGCCGGAGCGGTTTGTACCGGCCAGGTTCTCCAGGCAACCACGACATTCCAAAGCGCGCCGCGCCTGCATTCGTGCAAGCTTGCGGAGCCATGTCGTGTGCCGCGTTCTGCTGTCGCGGAGTGTCAGGAGACAGCGGTGAAAATTGCGGTATAAACACTATATTTAGTGTTGAAGCCGCTGAGTGGATGCCAGATACGGTGACCGCCTCCAGCGAGGTATCGCCAACATCCTGGTGGGTTCGAATGCCGGTTCCGGCCGGCGGCGCCGTGTCTGCGTCATGCGATGCAGGTGCTGCGCCAGGGCGGAACGGGCAGGAGTGGGACGCCGAAGGCCGTGGGAGCCGGAGGCACAGGCAGGGATTGTGCGGCAGCGGGCGCTCGACGAGGGACGCGCTCGCGGAAGCCGCTACATATAGGGACTGAGGACGGACACGATGCGCATCGAACGGCGATTCACCAAGCCCGGACAGGACGCCTACGCGGAGGTCGAGTTCCGCAAGGTGACGAGCGAGATCAAGAATCCGGACGGCTCGATCGTGTTCCGCCTCGCCGACATCGACGTGCCGGCGCAGTTCAGCCAGGTCGCCGCCGACATCCTCGCCCAGAAGTATTTCCGCAAGGCCGGCGTGCCCGCCAGGCTAAAGCGCGTCGAGGAGAATTCCGTCCCCTCCTTCCTGTGGCGCTCCGAGGCCGACGAGGCCGAGCTCGCCAAGCTGCCCGAGGACAAGCGCTACGGCTCCGAGACCGACGCCCGCCAGGTGTTCGACCGTCTCGCCGGCACCTGGACCTACTGGGGCTGGAAGGGTGGCTACTTCGCGTCCGAGGACGATGCCCGCGCCTTCCGCGACGAGCTCGCCTATATGCTCGCGACCCAGCGCGTCGCGCCGAACTCGCCGCAGTGGTTCAACACCGGCCTGCACTGGGCCTATGGCATCGACGGTCCGTCGCAGGGCCATTATTACGTCGATCACCAGAGCGGCGAATTGCGCAAATCTGAGAGCGCCTACGAGCATCCGCAGCCGCATGCCTGCTTCATCCAGTCGATCAATGACGACCTCGTCAACGAGGGCGGCATTATGGACTTGTGGGTGCGCGAGGCGCGCCTGTTCAAATACGGCTCCGGCACCGGCTCGAATTTCTCGCGCCTGCGCGCCGAGGACGAGAAGCTGTCCGGCGGCGGCAAGTCGTCGGGCCTGATGTCCTTCCTCAAGATCGGCGACCGCGCGGCGGGAGCGATCAAGTCCGGCGGCACCACGCGCCGGGCGGCCAAGATGGTGGTGGTCGATGCCGACCATCCCGACATCGAGGATTACATCGACTGGAAGGTGAAAGAGGAGCAGAAGGTCGCCGCCCTCGTCACAGGCTCCAAGGTCAACCAGAAGCACCTGCGCGCGGTGCTGAAAGCCTGCGTGAATTGCGAAGGCTCCGGCGACGACTGCTTCTCGCCGGATAAGAACCCGGCGCTGAAGCGCGAGATCCGGCTCGCCCGCAAGGCCTTCGTACCCGACAACATGATCAAGCGCGTGATCCAGTTCGCGCGTCAGGGCTATACCGACATCGAATTCCCGATCTACGACACCGACTGGGATTCGGAAGCCTATCGCACCGTTTCCGGCCAGAATTCCAACAACTCGGTGCG
>JAEWLS010000044.1 GCA_023457435.1 Pseudomonadota bacterium | reverse complement strand
GGCCCGGCGTGCTCGACCGGCCCGGCGGAGGGCTGCGCCGGAATCGTGGCGCCGGGGCGCGCCAGCGGCGGCACAGCGCGCGGCGTGGGCTCGACCGGCTTCAGCGGCTCGGATTTCCTGAAAGGCTCCACGGGACGCAACGGCTCGTCGGGCGGCATGACCGACAGCTCGGGCGGCGTCGACAGGCGGCCGGCGCGAGGCGTCGGCTCGATGGCGGGCGCATCGGCCCACGGGGCATCGTCGTCGCTCCGCGGCTCGTCAGCGACCGGGTCGGGCGCCTCCGCCTCCAGGGGTTCGGGCTCCGGCGCGGGCTCGGGTTCGGCCTCCGGCTCGGGTTCCGGCTCATGGTCGAGCTGGGCGGCGCGCGGCAGAGGCTTGCGCTCCAGCCCGGTCAGGATGCTGTCGAAATCGTCGCCGTCGACCGGCTCGTGCTTGGCGGCGTAGCTCGCCTCGACCGCGGAGATCGCGTCTTCCAGCGCCTTCTTCTGGCGTTCGACTACGATCTGCGGCGGGGTCGGGGTTATCGCCGCGAGCTTGGCGGCGACGGTGTCGCGCGCCTTGCTATAGACGCGCTGGCGCAGTTCGGGCGTATTGTCGTTCAGGCCTTCGATGGTTTTCTTCAGTACGGCGACGAAATCGGCCATTCCTGATCACCTGTCTTTCTCTTGGTGCCCTTTCGAACTCGCACTACGCCGACGCGCGCGGAAGCTAGTCCTGAAAGGGGTCAGTCACAAGTATGGTGTCGTCGCGCTCGGGGCTGGTCGACAGCAACGCCACCGGCGCGCCGATCAGCTCTTCGATGTAGCGGACGTACTTCACCGCCTGGGCCGGCAGCGCGCTCCACGAGCGGGCGCCCGCGGTGGTGCCCTTCCAGCCCTCGAGCGTTTCGTAGACCGGCTCGACGCGCGCCTGCGCGCCCTGGCTGGCCGGCAGGTAGTCGATCTTCTGGCCGTCCAGCATGTAGCCGGTACAGACCTTGATCTCGTCGAGGCCGTCGAGAACGTCGAGCTTGGTCAGCGCGATGCCGTGGATGCCGTTGACGGCAACTGCCTGGCGCACCAGCACCGCGTCGAACCAGCCGCAGCGGCGCTTGCGCCCGGTGACGGTGCCAAACTCATGGCCGCGCGTGCCGAGATACTCGCCGACCTCGTTCTGCTGCTCGGTCGGGAACGGACCCTCGCCGACGCGGGTCGTGTAGGCCTTGGTGATGCCGAGCACGTAGCCGATGGCGCCGGGGCCGACGCCGGAGCCGGCCGATGCCTGACCGGAAACGGTGTTGGACGAGGTGACGAACGGGTAGGTGCCGTGGTCGA
This sequence comes from Pseudomonadota bacterium, assembly GCA_023457435.1. Classification (GTDB taxonomy): domain Bacteria; phylum Pseudomonadota; class Alphaproteobacteria; order Rhizobiales; family Rhizobiaceae; genus RCIO01. The sequence goes on along the minus strand of JAEWLS010000044.1, from coordinate 29,371 downwards.
TGTCGAGCAGCGTGCCCTGCGCGCCCTCGAACAGGATCCGCTCGCCGCCGCGCCGCGCGTCGTCGAGGATCTTCCACACCCGGTCCATGTAGGGCAGCACCGTATCGGCGACTGCCGTCAGCTCGTCCATGATCGTCCCATGCGCCACCTCGCCGTGGCCGAGGCCGCGGCGAAGCGCGTTGTGATGCGTCAGCAGCCGGTCGACCTTCGACGGCAGCGTGTCCATGTCGGCGAGGTCCATGACCCTGATCGCCCTGCGCCCGACCTTGTCTTCGTAGGCCGGCCCGATACCCCTGCGGGTGGTTCCGATCTTCGTGCCCGAATTCGATGCCGCGTCCTCGCGGAAGCCGTCGAGTTCGCGATGCACGGACAGGATAAGAGCGGTGTTTTCGGCTATTTTCAGGCGGTCGGGCCCGATTTCCACGCCGAGTTCGCGAATGCGCTGCAGTTCGGAGACGAAAGCGTGCGGGTCGAACACGACGCCGTTGCCGATGATCGACAGCTTGCCGGGGCGCACCACGCCGGACGGCAGCAGCGACAGCTTGTAGACCTTGCCGTCGACGACGAGGGTATGGCCGGCATTGTGCCCGCCCTGGAAGCGCACCACGACGCCGGCGCGCTCCGACAGCCAGTCGACGATCTTGCCCTTGCCCTCGTCGCCCCACTGCGAGCCGACGACAACCACATTGGCCATAGCGAAAACTCCCCGGCACCCTGCCGCTGCCCAGTTACGCCGGCTCTATAGCGTCCGTCCGGCGCCTGCGCGACCCTTCTTTGAGCGCTGTTCGCCATGCGCGTGGCGGCGGAACCATGCGGCGCTGGCGCATTTACTTGCAGGCGCCCGGCCTGTAGGGGCCGACCGCAATCCCGAAACGCCAGCGCCGGCGCCCCCATGTACCGCAACGCCTACCTGCTGCTCGTCCTGACCACGCTGTTCTGGGGCGGCAACACCATCGCCGGAAAGCTCGCCGTCGGCCACATCTCGCCGATGCTGCTCACCGGGCTGCGCTGGTTCGTGGCGCTCGCCTTCCTGCTGGCGATCGGATGGAAGCAGGTGCGCCGGGACTGGCCGCTGATCCGGCCGGCGCTGCCGATCCTGATCCCGCTAGGCATGGTCGGCTTCACCGGCTTCAACGCGGCGATGTATTCGGGCCTGCAGTATACCAGCGCGGTCAACTCCTCGATCGAACAGGCCGGCATCCCGCTGGTGACGATGGCGCTGAATTTCCTGCTGTTCAGCATGCGGGTGAGCGGCGCGCAGGTCGCCGGCTTCGTGCTGACGCTGGTGGGCATCGCCATCACCGCCGCGCATGGCAGCCTGTGGCGGCTGGCCGAGCTCGACGTCAACATCGGCGATGCTTTGACCATCCTCGCGGTCATCTTCTACGGCTTCTATACGGTTCTTCTGCGCTACAAGCCGGACATCCACTGGATGAGCTCGATGACGGTGTTCGGCGCCTCGGCACTCGCCGCCTCGATCCCGTTCATGGTCTGGGAGTACGCGGCGGACCGTGTGGTGCTGCCCGACGCCACCGGCTGGGCGATCGGCCTCTACACCGTGATCTTCCCGTCGCTCCTGGCGCAGATCTTCTACATGCGCGGCGTCGAGCTGATCGGACCGAACCGGGCGAGCCTGTTCATCAACCTGATCCCGATCTTCGGGGCGGTGCTGTCGATCGCGGTGCTGGGCGAGCCGGTGTTCGCCTACCACGCCGCCGGCTTCGTGCTGGTGCTCGCTGGCATCGCGCTTGCCGAGTGGAGCGGGCGGCGCATGGCGGCCGCGGGGCGCTGAAGCGCCGCGTTTGTGTAGCGCGGCAATGGTGGTAGAGAACGGTGCGGGCGGCCGCCCGTGACATTCCTCCTGCCAGTCGCGGACCCATGAACAGCGCAATCCTGCCTTCGCTCTCCACCGAACTCGCCTATCTCGCGCTGTGCGCGCCGCTGGCGCTGGCCTACATCGTCACCCAGGCCGTGCTGGCCGGCGGCCACGGGGTCCGCAGACCGGGCGACGCCGTCCCGGAGCGCGGGTTCCGCGCCGAGAAGGCGCTGCGAAACTTCGTCGAGACGTTCCCCGTGTTCGCCGCGATGGCGCTCGGCGTGGCGCTGGCCGGCAAGGCGGACTGGTGGACTGGGCTGGGCGCGGCCCTTTATTTCTGGGGCCGGGTCGCATATCTGCCCGCCTATATCGCCGGTTATGGTCCCGTACGCTCGACGTTCTGGAGCATCTCGATGATCGGCATCGCGATCCTGTTCTGGCAACTCGCCTTCTGAAGCCGCGGCGGCAACGAAAGAGGTTCCCCATGCCCACCAGCTACGATGTCGTCATCATCGGCGGCGGACCCGGCGGATACGTCTGCGCCATCAAGGCGGCGCAACTCGGCCTCAAGGTCGCGCTGGTCGAGAAGCGGCCGACCTTCGGCGGCACCTGCGTCAATGTCGGCTGCATCCCGTCCAAGGCGCTGCTGCACGCATCCGAGAAGTTCGCGGAAGTCGCGCATCTCGGCGCGCTCGGTGTCGAGGTAGGCGCGCCGAAGCTCAATCTCGCGGCGATGCACGGCCACCGCACCACGGTGGTCAAGCAGAACACGGACGGCCTCGTGTTCCTGATGAAGAAGAACAAGATCGACACCTACCAGGGCACCGGCAGCATCGCCGGGCAGGGCAAGGTCGCGGTGGCCCTTGGCGACGGCAAAACCGAGACGCTGGAGACGAAGAACATCGTCATCGCGACGGGGTCGGAAGTCGCCGGCATACCCGGCGTGAACGTCGAGTTCGACGAGAAGGTCGTCGTGTCGTCGACGGGTGCGCTGGAATTCCCGAAGGTGCCGGGCACGCTCGTCGTCGTCGGCGGCGGCGTTATCGGCCTTGAACTCGGCTCGGTGTGGGTGCGGCTCGGCGCCAAGGTGACGGTGGTCGAGTATCTGGACACCATCCTCGGCGGCATGGACGGCGAGGTGGCGAAGCAGTTCCAGCGCATGCTCGCCAAGCAGGGCATCGAGTTCAGGCTCGGCGCCAAGGTGACCGGTGTGGCCAAGGCCAAGAAGGGCGCGACGGTGACGTTCGAGCCGGTGAAGGGCGGCGCTGCCGAGACCCTAACCGCCGATGCGGTGCTCGTCGCGACCGGCCGCAAGCCCTACACGGACGGGCTTAAGGAGGCCGGCATCGCGCTCGACGAGCGCGGCCGCGTCAAGACCGATGGCCATTTCCGCACCAGCATGGACGGCGTCTACGCCATCGGCGACGTCATCGCCGGACCGATGCTGGCGCACAAGGCGGAGGACGAGGGCGTCGCGGTGGCCGAGATCATCGCTGGCCAGAAGGGCCACGTGAATTACGACGTGATCCCTTCCGTGGTCTACACCAGCCCCGAGGCCGCGTCGGTCGGCAAGACCGAGGAAGAGCTGAAGAAGGCGGGCGTCGAGTACAAGGCCGGCAAGTTCCCGTTCTCGGCCAATGGCAGGGCGCGCGCGATGGCGGCGACCGACGGCTTCGTCAAGGTGCTGGCCGACAAGGCCTCGGACAAGGTGCTCGGCGTGCATATCGTCGGCTTCGGCGCCGGCGAAATGATCCACGAGGCGTGCGTGCTGATGGAGTTCTCCGGTTCGGCCGAAGATCTGGCGCGCACCTGCCACGCGCATCCGACCATGTCGGAATCGGTCAAGGAGGCGGCGCTGGCGGCCTGGACGAAGCCGATTCATATGTAGGAACCAAAGTTTCGCCGAAGTCGCGGCGTCTCATGCATGAAACGGGCAGGCCGCCACGGCCTTCGACGATGACATCCAGCGGGTTCACCATGAAGTTCAGGCCGATCGCAGGCGCATTCTCCGCCATGCTCCTCCTCTCGAGCGCCGCACATGCGGCGGGGGAGGCCGACACGCTGCGCGCTTTCGGGCAGGCGTTCATGGATGCGCGCCAGCCGAGCCCGAAGATCCGCGTGCCGGGTCCGCGCAACGAGCGCGTCGAGGTCCGCCCGATCCAGCTGGCGCAGGCCGGCGATCCGCGCGTGGTGCAGCTCGAGGAGCAGATCCGCCAGCTCAACGGGCTGGTCGAGGAGCTGAACTTCCAGGTGCTGCAGATGCAGGAGCAGCTGCGCAAGATGCAGGAAGACAACGAGTTCCGCTTCCAGCAGCTCGAAGGCTCCGGCGATGGCATCGCCGAGCAGGCACCGCAAAAGCGCAGCGACGCGAACGGCATCGAGACGGTGATCGAGACGCCGCAGGGGTCGATTGCCCAGGCGCCGACGGCAACCCCGCCGGCGGGCGCCACGCTGCCGTCGATCACGCCGCCGCCTGCCGGCTCCGCGGCCACCGGCCAGCCCGCGCGCCCTCTCGGGCAGATCACCTTCGACGCCAACGGAAACCCGCGCCAGGTTCAGCCTGAAGGCCTGCCGGGCGTGCAGACCGGACCAGGTGTTACCGACAACACGCAGGTCGCGGCGCTGCCGTCGACCGACGATCCCGACGAGCTTTACCGCAACTCCTACGAGTTCATGCTGTCGGGGGACTACGCGACCGCCGAGGCCGGCTTCCGCCAGCACGGCGAGCGCTTCCCTGCCGATGCGCGCGCTGCAGACAGCCGGTTCTGGCTCGGCGAATCGCTGCTCGCGCAGCGCCGCTACCGCGAGGCCGCCCAGATCTTCCTGACGGCGAGCAAGGAATATCCGAAGGCCAAGAAGGCGCCGGACATGATGCTGAAGCTCGGCGTCTCGCTGGCGGCGATGGAGCAGAGGGACGTGGCCTGCGCCACGCTCGCCGAGGTCGCCCGCCGCTATCCGGACGCGCCGCAGCAGATCAAGGTGCGGGTCAAGGACGAGCAGCAGAGGGCCGCCTGCTAGAGGCGGCATTCGAAGGCTTCGGCCTCGAGCGGCGGCGCGCCATCGTCGCGGCCGTATCGGGCGGCAGCGACTCGCTCGCCCTTCTCCATCTCCTGAAGACCTGGCGCGACGCCGAGGCGCCGGCGCTGGCCGTCGTCGCGGCGACCGTCGACCACCGGCTGCGTGCCGAATCGGCCGGCGAGGCACGGCAGGTCGCGGCGATCTGCGCCGCACTGGACATTCCGCACATCACGAAGAATTGGCTCGGAGACAAGCCGGGAACCGGACTGGCCGAAGCAGCGCGGCTCGCGCGCTACCGGCTGCTGGCCGAGGCGGCGGACGCGGCCGGCACCGACATTCTCCTCACCGGCCACACGATGGACGACCAGGCGGAGACGGCGGCGATGCGCGCCGCGCGGGGCGGTGGCAGGGGCGGCGCGGGAATGGCCGCCGCGACGCTGTTCGACAGCCGTGTGTGGATACTGCGGCCGCTGCTCGGCATGCGCCGCGAAGCACTGCGCGACGTGCTGCGCGCAGCCGGGCAAGCCTGGATCGACGACCCGTCCAACGAGCGCGAGACGTCGGAGCGCGTGCGCGTGCGCAAGGTCCTCGGCGACGCCGAAATCCTGCGGCTGGCGGCGGAGGCGGCGACCGCAGGGGCGCGGCGGCAGATCGCGAGCGACGCGGCCGCGGCCTGGCTTTCCCGCGCGGAGCCTGGCGAGAACGGGTCGGTGCGCCTGCCGCGCGACGCGTTCGGAAGCGGCGACCCGGTGCTGCCGATGCGGGCGCTGCTCGCGACTGTCGGCGGCACGCCACATCTTCCCGCCGAGGCCGCGACCCAGGCTCTTATCGCGCAGCTTTGGGGCGGCCGCAGCGGAGCCCTGGCGCGCGCGCTGGTCAAGGTGTCGCGGTCGGGCTTCACGATCGGCCGCGAGCGGCGCGGCGGGCAACCGGACACTCGCGCCGGACTTGGCGCGATCGCGCCATGGGCGGCGTTCCTGCCGGGCTTCGACGTCGGTCTGCGCAATGCCGTGGCGCGTCTCGTCGGTGTCGCGGCGGTGCCCGCGTCACCGATGCAGGCAGGCCTGCGCCTTTCCCGCGACACATTGCGCACCGAACCTCGCGCCACTGCTTAACCGCGTGGGCGGGTCGCGCTTGGCAATGGCCGGGGGCGTGCCTATGTTAGCCGAGACAAGGGGGTCACGCTGCGGCTCCCGCCGGAACCTTTCAGGACAATAAATGAATCCGAATTATCGCAATCTCGCGCTCTGGGCCATCATTGCGGTGTTGCTCATAGCGCTGTTCAACCTGTTCCAGACGCCGCAGCAGCGCGGCAACACGCGCGAGATCGCCTATTCGGAATTCCTGCGCGAGGTCGATTCCGGCCGCGTGCGTACCGTGACCATCACGGGCGAGCGCATCAGCGGCACCTTCGCCGACAACAGCCAGGGCTTCCAGACCTACTCGCCCGGCGACCCGCAGCTCGTCCAGCGCCTGCAGGACAAGAACGTCACCATCAACGCCCGTCCCGAGAGCGACGGTTCGAACTCGATCTTCGGCTACCTGATCTCGTGGCTGCCGATGCTTCTGATCCTCGGCGTATGGATATTCTTCATGCGCCAGATGCAGTCCGGCTCCGGCCGCGCCATGGGCTTCGGCAAGTCGAAGGCCAAGCTGCTGACCGAGGCGCACGGCCGCGTAACCTTCCAGGACGTCGCCGGCGTCGACGAGGCCAAGCAGGACCTCGAGGAGATCGTCGAGTTCCTGCGCGACCCGCAGAAGTTCCAGCGCCTCGGCGGCAAGATCCCGCGCGGCGTGCTGCTCGTCGGCCCTCCCGGCACCGGCAAGACCCTGCTCGCACGCTCGGTGGCGGGCGAGGCGAACGTGCCGTTCTTCACCATCTCCGGCTCCGACTTCGTCGAGATGTTCGTCGGCGTCGGTGCGTCCCGCGTGCGCGACATGTTCGAGCAGGCGAAGAAGAACGCGCCGTGCATCATCTTCATCGACGAGATCGACGCGGTCGGCCGCCATCGCGGCGCCGGCCTCGGCGGCGGCAATGACGAGCGCGAGCAGACGCTGAACCAACTGCTCGTCGAGATGGACGGCTTCGAGGCGAACGAGGGCATCATCCTCATCGCCGCGACCAACCGTCCGGACGTGCTCGATCCGGCGCTGCTGCGTCCCGGCCGCTTCGACCGCCAGGTCGTCGTGCCGAACCCGGACATCGTCGGCCGCGAGAAGATCCTCAAGGTGCACTCGCGCAACGTGCCGCTGGCGCCGAACGTCGACCTCAAGACGCTTGCGCGCGGCACCCCGGGCTTCTCCGGCGCCGACCTCGCCAACCTGGTGAACGAAGCCGCGCTGATGGCGGCGCGCCGCAACAAGCGGCTAGTCACCATGGCCGAGTTCGAGGATGCCAAGGACAAGATCATGATGGGCGCGGAGCGCCGCTCTTCGGCGATGACGCAGGCCGAGAAGGAGCTGACCGCCTATCACGAAGCCGGCCACGCCATCATGGCGCTCAACGTGCCCTCGGCCGACCCGCTGCACAAGGCGACCATCATCCCGCGCGGCCGCGCGCTCGGCATGGTCATGCAGTTGCCGGAAGGCGACCGCTACTCCATGAGCTACAAGTACATGGTGTCGCGCCTCGCTATCATGATGGGCGGCCGCGTCGCCGAGGAGATCAAGTTCGGCAAGGACAACATCACCTCGGGCGCCTCGTCCGACATCGACCAGGCAACCAAGCTGGCGCGCGCCATGGTCACGCGCTGGGGCTTCTCCGACAAGCTCGGCCACGTCGCCTACGGCGAGAACCAGGAAGAGGTGTTCCTCGGTCACTCGGTGGCGCGCACGCAGAACGTCTCGGAAGAGACCGCGCAGATCATCGACGCAGAAGTGCGCCGCCTGATCGAGGAGGCTTATGCCGCCGCCCGCGCGACGATCACCAAGAAGAAGAAGGAATGGATCGCCATCGCCGAGGGCCTGCTCGAATACGAGACGCTGTCCGGCGACGAGATCCGCCAGCTGATCGCCGGGCAGAAGCCGTCGCGCGACATGGGCGACGACACGCCGCCGTCGCGCGGCACGGCGGTTCCGACCGCCGGCTCGAGCCGCGGCAAGAAGAAGGGCTCGGAGCCGGAAGGCGGCATGGAGCCGCAGCCTTCAAGCTAAGATCCAGGCTCGCTATTGAACCAGTGAACGCCGCGGGAGACCGCGGCGTTTTCGTTTCGCGCGACAGGGTTTCCATGCCGACGCGGATGGGCTAGACGGACGCCCCTTCCCGAACAGCCGATGCGAGACAGCCATGCGCCCGCTTCACTGCGGTGTCGATTTCGGCACCACCAATTCCACGGTCGGCCTGTGCGCGGCGGGCGGCGACCCGCAGCTGATCCCGGTCGAAGGCGCCGAGGTGACGATCCCTTCGGCGCTGTTCTTCAGCCTCGAGGGCGCCGGCGTGCGCTTCGGCCGCGCCGCGGTACGCGACTACATGGACGGCGCCGACGGGCGCTTCATGCGCGCGCTGAAATCGATCCTCGGCTCCAGCCTGATGAAGGAGACGACGCTCGTCGGGCGCGACCGCATGACCTTCCAGGGGCTCATAGGCCGCTTCCTGCGCCACCTGCGCGAGCGCGTCGAGCAGGAAGCCGGCGCGGTGCCGGAGCAGGTCGTGTTCGGCCGGCCGGTGCACTTCGTCGACGGCGACGAAACGGCCGACCGCGCCGCGCAGGACCAGCTCGCGGCGGCAGCGCAGGCGGAAGGCTTTCGCCATGTCGAGTTCCAGTTCGAGCCGGTGGCGGCGGCACTGCACTTCGAGCGGTCGCTCAACGCCGAGGCGCTGGCCCTGGTCGTAGACATCGGCGGAGGTACATCCGACTTCTCGGTGCTGCGCCTGTCGCCGGAGCGCGCCCGCGGTGCGGATCGTCGCGGCGACATACTGAGCACGTCCGGCGTGCATGTCGGCGGGACCGACTTCGACCGTCGGCTGAGCATCGCCGAGGTGATGCCGCATTTCGGGCTCGGCACGCTGACCGCCGACGGCAAGCGGCACCTGCCGGTCTGGTACTTCAACGAGATGGCGACGTGGCACCGTATCAACCAGCTGTACACGCCGAAGGTGCTTCGCGATATCCGCTCGCTGGCGCGCGAGGCGGCGGAGCCGCAGCGGCTCGAGCGCTTCGAGCACCTGCTGATCCATCGCTCCGGACACCGGCTCGCCGCGCAGGTAGAGACCGCGAAGATCGAGCTCACCGACGCCGAGGCGACGCGGCTCGCCTTCGCGGAGCCGGGTCTGACATTCTCGCTGCCGGTGACCCGCGGGGCGTTCGAGCGCGCGAGCGCCGAACTTGTCGAGCGGGTTCATGCCACGGTCGAAAAGGCGCTGCACGACGCCGGCGTCTCGGCCACTGCGATCGACACCGTCATCCTCACCGGCGGCGGCGCGCAGGTGCCGCTGCTGCGGCGGGCCGTGGCGGCTATGTTCGCCGGCGCCCGCATCGCGCAGTCCGACCAGTTCGGCTCGGTCGGGCTCGGGCTCGCGGTGGATGCCGCGCGACGGTTCGCCTGAGCGTCGGCTCGGTGCGGGGCCATTGCCCGCCCGAAATCGAAAAGCGAATGCAATTTGAAACTTCGCGTAGAGCGCTGCCGTAACTGCTGTCGAGGGGTTACAGGCAGGTTCGTTCGTCGTGAAGCGGCGTACGTCGCCTGTACGCATCATCATCGTAGATTATCGAAGGCGACCCTCGAATTGACGGATTATCTTGCCGCGAAGCTCGGCAGCTTTTCGCATTTCTCTGACGCAGACGCGCGAATAATGCGCGACGCCGGTTCTGGGCGCATCCGCAAGTTGCGCGCCGGCGAGACCCTCATCCATGAGGGCCAAAGGCCGGAATGCGTCTACCTGGTAACCGACGGCTGGGCTTGCCGCTGCAATGTCGGTGCGGACGGCAAACGGGTAATCACCGGCGTGTTCATGCCCGGCGACCTCTGCGATGTCGGTGTCTATCTGCTGCAGCGCATGGACCACACCGTGGCGGCTCTTTCGGCCGTCATGTTGGTGGAGATCGCGCGCCTCGATTGCGACCGCATGGTCGCCAGCCTTGGAATCCGAACCGCGCTCATGCGTGACGCCCTGGTGAACGCGTCGATCAATCGCCAATGGATGCTCCGGGTGGCGGGGCGGGAGGCACTCAGCCGCCTGGCCCATCTCCTCTGCGAATTGTGCGTCCGCCAACGGGGAGGCGTCCCCATGGGTTCCACAAGCTGCGCGTTGCCGATGCGGCAGGCCGAACTGGCCGATGCACTCGGCATGACCGCGGTTCACGTCAATCGCATGCTGCAGGAGCTGCGACAGCAGGGACTGATCGAGCTGCGTCAGAAGACTTTGTCGATTGGCGACATGCCCGCGCTCAGCAATTTGGCGGGCTTCAACGCAGATTACCTGCATTTCGCGGCGAGATAGGTAGCGGTTTCTAACCTACATCAAGTCTTGTTTCGATGCAGATCATGACCGCGAGAAACAGCCGAAATTCATCGCAACCATGCCAATACCTGCATGTTGCGGGAAGAAGGGAGTTTTCCGAAATGGCAATCAGCACTATTGGAAGCGCGCGCCAAACATCGCGCCGGCAGGTACTGCAGTGGGGAGCCGGCGGCGCCGTAGCTCTCGCGGTGTTCGGCGGGCGCTTGCCGAACTTCGGCATCAGCCCGGCGCTGGCAGCCGATCTCGGCGAAGGCGACATCGGCATCCTAAACTACGCCTATGCGCTCGAGCAGCTCGAGGCGGCCTTCTACAAGATGGTCGTCGACAAGCCCTATTCGGGCATGACCGACATGGAGAAGACCGCGCTGATGGAAATCGGCGCGCACGAGCAGGCTCACGTCGACTTCCTCAAGGGCGCACTTGGCGACAAGGCCATTCCGAATCTCGAAGTGGACTTCTCCAGCGTCGACCTCGGCAAGCGCGACGCGGTGCTCATGGCCGCGCAGACGTTCGAGGATCTCGGCGTCGCCGCCTACAACGGCGCAGGCAAGCTGCTCCAGAACGGCGACTACCTGCTCGCCGCCGGCCGCATCGTCTCGGTCGAGGCGCGCCATGCCGCGGCGATCCGCGACATGATCAATCCGGGCTCCGTGGCGTTCGCCGGGCCTGACGTCGTCGACAACAACGGCCTCGACAAGGCCATGGCGCCCGCCGCGGTACTCAAGGCCGCCGACCCGTTCGTGGTGACCGAAGTCACCGCGATGAAGCTCTGAGGAGGATCGACATGACCATCAACGCAAACACGATCCTCGGCTCTCTCGACCAGGATCTCGCCGAACGCCTGGTCACCAGCCGTCGCGGCGTCTTCACCAAGGCCGCGTTGTCGCTCGGGGCTCTTGCCTCGGCGCCGCTCGTGCTCGCCGCCGCCTCGCGCGAAGTTTTCGCCCAGGGCATCCCGCAGCAGATCGTCGATACGCTGAACTTCGCGCTGACGCTCGAGCACATCGAGGACGCATTCTACAGGAGCGGTCTCGAGAAGGGTGTCATCCCGAGGGAACATGAGGCCGTGTTCAAGCACATCGGCCTGCATGAAGCGGAGCACGTCGCGTTCCTGTCCGGCGCGCTCGGCGCGGCTGCCGTCAAGCGTCCGGAAGCGGACTTCACCGCCGGCGGCAAGTACGCCGACGTTTTCTCGAACTTCGATACGTTCCTGACGCTGTCGCAGACGTTCGAGGATCTCGGCGTCGCCGCGTACAAGGGTCAGGCCGGCAACCTTATGGAGAACGACGACATCCTGACGGCGGCGCTGCAGATCCATTCGGTCGAGGCGCGTCACGCCGCCGTGGTGCGCAAGATCGGCGGCAAGAAGCCGTGGGATGGCGCCTTCGACGAACCGAAGACCAAAGAAGAAGTGCTGGCCGCGGCCAAGCCTTTCCTGAAGATGTAACAGAGCGCGGAACCAACCGCGCCCTATTTCTCCCCCGTTGCTGCAAGGCAGCGGGGGTTTTCGCATCGGCGTCCCGAGGGATGCCGGAGCACGAGCATTAACCAAGCGCGCACGTTAGGCGGCCGCCCGCCCCGGCATGCACTCTCCCGTAACATTCCTTGTTACAATGTGATGGCGCGGGGCAAGGCCGACATGGCAGAACCCGGCCGAGGGACATCTTGCTGCGGGCGTAGATTTCATGTCGAAACGCTATTTCGGGACCGACGGCATTCGCGGCCGGGCCAACACCTTCCCCGTGACCGCCGACGTCGCGATGAAGGTCGGCATGGCCGCCGGCACCGCGTTCAAGCGCGGCGGGCACCGCCACCGGGTCGTGCTCGGAAAGGACACGCGGCTCTCGGGCTACATGATCGAGAACGCCATGGTCGCCGGCTTCTGCGCAGCCGGCATGGACGTGTTCCTGCTCGGACCGGTGCCGACGCCTGCCGTGGCCATGCTCGCGCGGTCGCTGCGCGCCGACATCGGCGTGATGATCTCGGCCTCGCACAATGCCTACCACGACAACGGCATCAAGCTGTTCGGGCCTGACGGCTACAAGCTTTCCGACGAGATCGAAGACCGCATCGAGGCGCTGGTCGCTGGCGAGGGCGAGATCAAGTTCGCCGATTCCGATGGTCTCGGTCGTGCCAAGCGCATTGACGGCGTGCACGACCGCTACATCGAGTTCGCCAAGCGCACGCTGCCGCGCTCGATGACGCTGGCGGGGCTGCGCGTGGTGGTCGATTGCGCCAATGGCGCCGCCTACAAGGTGGCGCCCGCGGCGCTGTGGGAGCTCGGTGCCGAAGTCGTCGCCATCAACGACGAGCCGAACGGCTTCAACATCAACGAGGAGTGCGGTTCCACGCATCCCGCCGGCCTGTCGAAGAAGGTGCACGAGGTGCGCGCCGACATCGGCATCGCGCTCGACGGCGACGCCGACCGCGTCGTCATCGTCGACGAGAAGGGCCGCGTGGTCGACGGCGACCAGATCATGGCGCTCATCGGCCAGACGTGGAACGAGGCGGGGCGGCTCGCCGGCGGCGGCGTCGTCGCCACCGTCATGTCCAACCTTGGCCTCGAACGCTTCTTCGGCGACATGAAGCTGTCCCTGCAGCGCACCAAGGTCGGCGACCGCTACGTCGTCGAGCACATGCGCGCGCACGGCTTCAATGTCGGCGGCGAGCAGTCGGGCCACATCGTGCTGTCGGACTTCTCGACCACCGGCGACGGGCTGCTGTCGGCGCTGCAGGTGCTTGCCTGCATCAAGCGCCAGGACAAGCCGGCGAGCGAAGTGCTGGCGAAGTTCGAGCCGGTGCCGCAGCTGCTCAAGAATGTACGCTTCGCCGGCGGCAAGCCGCTGGAGCAGCCACGGGTGAAGGCGGCTATCGAGGATGCGCGCTCGCGCCTCGGCGCCAAGGGGCGCCTGGTCATCCGCCCGTCGGGCACCGAGCCGCTGATCCGCGTCATGGCCGAGGGTGACGACCAGTCGCTGGTCGAGAAGGTGGTCGACGATGTCATCGGCGTCATCGCCGAGGTCCGCAGCGCGGCCTGACGATCACGCTCTCAGAAGCTTTGCGAAGGCCCCGCTCCGGCGGGCTTTTTCGTCTGCCGCGCAAGACGATCGTGCGCTACATCGTTAGCGAACATGGTGAAGAAACACGGTTAAGTGCGCCTTAACCATTCCCGGACAATATCGCCGCGAGTTCAAACCTGCCCGCGTTCCGCGCGGGCGATACAAGGATCGCAAGGGATGTTTCAGCGGACCAGGTCGCTGTTGTTGGGTGCAGCATTCGCCGTCGCGGCGGGCCAGGCCATGGCCGCCGACATCACCTACGAGCCGCCGATCGTCGAGGCGCCGCCGGTATACGAGGCGCCGCCCGTCGAGATCGCGCATGCGGGCGGATGGTACATCCGCGGCGACATCGATTATCACGCGCCGATGTGGCGGGGCGGGGACTACTTCATCAACGCGGTGCCGACGCAGACCCTGCCCTTCACCAGCGGCTCGCTGCGGCCGGCCTTCTCGGTCGGCGGCGGCATCGGCTACCAGGCCAGCAAGTACTTCCGCGCCGACTTCACCGCCGACTACTGGTTCCGCTCGACCTTCACCGGCACCACCGGCAGCGCCTGCGGCACCTGCTTCGACAGCAGCGCGATGAGCGCGCTGGTTCTGATGGCCAACGCCTACGTGCATTTCGGCAAGTGGGGCCGCTGGTCGCCCTATGTCGGCGCCGGCATCGGCGGCGCGCACGTGACCTGGGACAACATCTCGAACACGCTGCCGGACGGCACCAACATCAGCCATCCCGGCGCTTCCAGCTGGCGCTTTGCCTACGCCGCAATGGCCGGCACGACGGTCTGCCTGACGAACAAGCTCGATCTTGATGTCGGCTACCGCTACACCAACATCGCCAGCGGCGCGATGTTCGGCAATGACGGCACCGTCGGCCCGGGCTTCGACCGCGGCTTCGGCGTGCATGAAGGCCGCGCCGGCCTGCGCTACAAGTTCGGCGGCGGCGGCCGCGGCGGCTGGGGCGATTCGTGCGGCCACAAGCCCGCGCCGATCGCCTACGAGCCGGAGCCGGTCGTCCCGATCTACAAGTAGACGACGCGCACATTCTTCGAAGGCCGTCCGGCTCCCCGGGCGGCCTTTTCGCATGCGCATGAAGCGCCCGCGAAAGATCCGCTTATGCTTAACCGCCGCTTAACCGTCGTGGTTAATAGTGTGTCCGCAAGAGGGAAGGCCCGGCCGCCCGCTTACGGAGTCATGAAGATGCGCATCGCGTTCCGCTTTCTCGCACCGCTCGCCCTTGCCAGCGCGATCCACCTGCCGGCGCATGCCGCCGACTACGATCCGCCGATGGTGATCGAGCAGGAGGAGTATCTCGAGGAGGTCGTGCCGGTGGAGATCGGCAGCGGCTGGTACCTGCGCGGCGACATCGGCTATGCGGTGGGCGCGGTGGCCAGCGGCTCGTTCACCAACACTACGTTCCGGGTCCCGACGAACGACTATCCGACCGCGAACTTCAACAATGCGCGGTTCAGCGGCGGAATCAGCGCCGGCGTGGGGTTCGGCTACCGTTTCACCGACTATTTTCGCAGCGACCTGATGCTGGAGCGGGGCGACCTGAACTTTAGCGGCACCGCGGCGATGCCCGGCCCGTGCCCCGGCCAGGCTGCGTCGACGACGTGCACCGACACCGCCACGGCGACGATGACCAACACCTCGCTGATGGCCAACGCCTATGTCGATCTCGGCACCTTCGCGCGCTTCACGCCCTACATCGGCGCCGGCGCTGGCGTGGTGCTGACGACCTACAACAACGCCTCGTCCGCCTACACCTGCGTTCCAGGCGCCGCCAGCTGCGCGGCCGTCCCCGCAACCCCGGGCACGCATGAGGGCTCGACGTCGTGGCGCTTCAGCTATGCCGCGATGGCCGGCATCGCCTTCGACCTCAGCAAGAACTTCAAACTCGACGTCGGCTACAAATTCCGCCACGTCGGCGCCGGCGACATGTACCGCTTCACGCAGTTCGACCAGAACCTCGGCGCCAACGGCGTGCAGGCGCGGGATCCAGGATTCATCAGCCACGAGGTCCGCGTCGGCCTGCGCTACGAACTCTGGTAGGCGCCGGACTTTCCGACTCGAAACGAAAGGCGGCCCCAGAGGGCCGCCCTTAAGCTGGATGTGGCGTACTACCCGTCGATGGTATCGCTCACACGCGTCTGATTTTCGCACATGATGTTTGCGACGGATCGGCGTCGGCGACTGTGTCGCAACACCTGCGAATGGGCACAGGCGATCAAGGCATCATCCCACTGGCCTGACGGATAGCGACCTGGACCGGCGACGGCGGCAAGGCCGGGTCGAACTCGCCTTTCGGCAGGAGCGGTGGTTGCGCCATGAAGCGGGGCCGCTGTCCCCGATGAGGCTGTGCGGCATGAACCAGAAACGGGTGACACAGATAGACCGTGCCCGCCGCGCCCGTCGCAAGTTCCACATCACAACCCTCTGTCGAAGCATAGCCATCGGCCGAGAGCTGCCGGAGAGTTGCCCCCGCCTCGCCATAGGGCAGAAGCTCCCGCGCAATGACGGCATGCGAGCCTTTCCGTATCCTCGTCGGCGCCTCGTCCGGGCCAACATCCGAAAACAGGAACAGCATCAACAAAGCGCGTCCGCTGCTCTTCACATTGGCACGCCATTCCATGAAATCCGGATTGTCGGTGGCAAAGCTCACATCCACATGCCAGCCGTCGTCACCAGGTGATTCCGGCGAGGGAAAACGGATCGGAAAGGTTCCGAGCCCCTTGGGAGCAAGCCAGCGGCCTTCCCCAACGAGTTGATCGTAGGCCTTGTGAAGTTGTGGTGTGTTGGCAGCTCTGATGAAGGGGGGCGAGGACTTGAACCCCACCCGAGCAACGGGTTGAACCCAATTCTCGGGCTTATCCGGCGATAGACTTATATCGGCCCAAAGTTCGTTCCTACCTTGTCTTGCGAGGTCGGCGCTGAAGGCATTTTCTATTTTGACGAAGCCATCGTCAATGAAGCACTGGACCTGACTCGAAGTCAGGCCGGGATACTCGATCTTGGTCATTACACGTTCTCCGTGCGGCTACCGCGTCGAGCGGAGCCGTTGATCTGAATGGCGCAAAGAGCGCCCGGAACGATTTCGTCGTTCAGATCAGCGGGAAGAACGTAGACATAGACATCATGCGGAAAACATAACCCGGAGCGCGAACGCGAACAACCATGTGCCGCGAGGTTCCCGACAACGATGCCGAGCCCGGCATTCTGCGGCCAGTGGAGCGCTGAAGCGCCTCGCCCCCAGCGGCCGCCTTTCGCGTTCAAGCGGCGCGCTCCGCTCGGGGCCATCCTGCCGCGCCGCGGCGATGCCGCATTGATCGAAATCAATCGGACCGGTCACTTGTAGGGCGTCGACTCGGCCCCTAGCTTCCGACCTAAGAGCACCACCGTCAGCCGCGCGGAAGCGCCCCAGCCGGAGCCCGCCCAATGGACATCAAGACAAATTCGCGTTCGGTCGTTGCCATACGCGCCATCATCCCCGACCACGCCTTCACCGCAGGCACGCTCGGCACGCGCCGTGACGGCAGTGGCGTCATCATCCGCGACAGCGGCCTGGTGCTGACGATCGGCTATCTCGTCACCGAGGCCGAAGAGGTCTGGCTGACGCGCCACGACGGCAAGGTGATCGCGGCCCATCCGATCGCCATCGACCCCGCCAGCGGGTTCGCCCTGGTGCAGGCGATGGGCGAGCTCGGCGAGCCGGCGCTGCCTTTTGCCGATTCGTCCGGCGCGAAGGTCGGAGACATGGTCACGCTTGTCGACGGCACCGGCAAGCGCGTCGAGGGCGGCATCGTGGCGCGGCAGGAGTTCGCCGGCTATTGGGAGTACCTGCTAGACGACGCCATCTTCACCGCGCCGGCGCATCCCTCCTGGGGAGGCGCGGCGCTGATCGACGCGCTCGGCCGACTGGTCGGCATCGGGTCGCTGCGCCTGCAGATGAGCCGGGGCGGAGACGTCACCGACATCAACATGGTGGTGCCGATCAACCTGCTGCTGCCGGTGATCGACGACATGCTGAAGCGCGGCAAACCGGGCGCGCCGCCGCGTCCGTGGCTCGGCGCGTTCTCGGCCGAGAGCAACGGCAAGGTTGTGGTGATGAGCGTGACGGATGGCGGCCCGGCCGAGAAGGCGGGGTTGAAGGAAGGCGACATCATAGCCGACGTGCGCGACGGCACTGTCGAAGGCCTCGCCGACTTCTACCGCAAGCTCTGGGCGACCGGTCCCGCCGGCGCGGAGGTGCCGCTGCGCATCGTGCGCGACGGTCGAGACACGTGGCTGCGCGTCAAGTCGGCCGATCGCAACAGCTTCCTGATTCGGCCGCAGCTGCAGTAGCCGCTCCTTCGAGATAGCTCTTGCGCCCGCCGCGGGCTTGGCGTATTCGCCGCGGCGGGCCACCCCTCCCCAACGAGGGGCCAGCTATCTGGAAGGATAGATCATGACCGCCAGCGTCACCGCGCCGGAAGTGCGTCCGGCAAACCCCAATTTTTCGTCAGGACCTTGTGCGAAGCGACCCGGCTGGTCGCTCGAAGCCTTGAAGGCCGCGCCGCTAGGGCGCTCGCACCGGGCCAAGATCGGCAAGGCGCGCCTCGCCGAGGCGATCGACCTCACCCGCGAAATCCTCGAAGTCCCCGCCGACTACCGCATCGGCATCGTGCCGGCATCCGACACGGGCGCGGTGGAAATGGCGCTGTGGTCGCTGCTCGGCGAGCGCGGCGTCGACATGCTGGCCTGGGAATCCTTTGGCGCCGGCTGGGTGACTGACGTGGTCAAGCAGCTCAGGCTCACGGACGTGCGCCGGTTCGAGGCCGATTACGGCAAGCTGCCGGACCTGTCGCAGGCCGATTTCGACCGCGACGTCGTGTTCACCTGGAACGGCACCACCTCGGGCGTGCGCGTCGCCAATGGCGACTTCATTCCCGCCGACCGCAAGGGCCTGACGATCTGCGACGCGACTAGCGCCGCATTCGCGCAGCGCCTCGACTGGCAGAAGCTTGATGTCGTGACCTTCTCCTGGCAGAAGGTGCTGGGCGGCGAGGGCGGCCACGGCATGCTGATCCTCAGCCCGCGCGCCGTCGCGCGGCTCGAGAGCTACAAGCCGGCATGGCCGCTGCCGAAGATCTTCCGCCTGACCTCCGGCGGCAAGCTGATCGAAGGCATCTTCAAGGGCGAGACGATCAACACGCCGTCGATGCTGTGCGTCGAGGATTACCTCGACGCGTTGAAGTGGGCGAAAGGGATCGGCGGGCTCGACGCCCTGATAGCCCGCGCCGACCGGAATGCGGCGGCGATCGACCGTTTCGTCGAGCAGTGCGGCTGGCTGGCCAATCTGGCGCAGGCGCCCGAGACGCGCTCCAACACGTCGGTGTGCCTCACCATCGTCGATCCGGCGGTGACGGCGCTGTCGGCGGATGCGCAGGCAGACTTCGCCAAGGGCATCGTCTCGACGCTCGAGAAGGCCGGCGTCGCCTACGACATCGGTCACTACCGCGACGCCCCGGCAGGCATGCGCATCTGGTGCGGCGCGACGGTCGAGACCGCCGATCTTGAGGCGCTGACGCCGTGGCTCGATTGGGCGTTCGCGCAGCAAAAAGCGTCGCTCAAGGCAGCTGCCTAGGCTTTGCCACCCTCCCCTCCAGGGGGAGGGTCGATGCGAAGCATCGGGGTGGGGTACGTGCCCCATCTCTCACCAGAACAAATCACCCCACCCCGGACCTGCGGTCCGACCCTCCCCCTGAAGAGGAGGGTGGCAGAAGGAACTGCAAAATGCCCCGCGTACTCGTTTCCGACAAACTTTCCGAAACCGCCGTCCAGATCTTCAGGGATCGCGGCGTCGAGGTCGATTACCTGCCGGACGTCGGCAAGGACAAGGACAAGCTGCTTTCGATCATCGACCAGTATGACGGCCTGGCGATCCGCTCGGCGACCAAGGTGACCGAAAAGCTGATCGCCGCGGCGACACGCCTGAAGGTGATCGGCCGCGCCGGCATCGGCGTCGACAATGTCGACATTCCGGCCGCTTCGCGCCGCGGCATCATCGTCATGAACACGCCGTTCGGAAACTCGATCACCACGGCGGAACACGCGGTGGCGATGATGTTCGCGCTCGCCCGCGAGCTGCCGGCCGCGAACGCTTCCACCCACGCCGGCAAGTGGGAAAAGAACCGCTTCATGGGCGTCGAGATCACCGGCAAGACGCTCGGTATCGTCGGCTGCGGCAATATCGGCTCGATCGTCGCCATGCGCGGCGTCGGCCTGAAGATGCACGTCATCGCCTTCGATCCGTTCCTGTCGGAACAGCGGGCCGAGGAGCTGGGTGTCGAGAAGGTCGAGCTGGACGAGCTGCTTGCCCGCGCCGATTTCATCACGCTGCACACGCCGATGACCGACAAGACCAGGGGCATCATCAACGCCGACGCGATCGCCAAGATGAAGAAGGGCGTGCGCATCATCAACTGTGCGCGCGGCGGGCTGATCGTCGAGGCGGATCTCGTGGCAGCGCTGAAGAGCGGCAAGGTGGCGGGCGCGGCGATTGACGTGTTCGAGGTCGAACCGGCGACCGAAAGCCCGTTCTTCGGTATGGACAACGTCGTGGCGACGCCGCATCTCGGCGCCGCGACCACCGAGGCGCAGGAGAACGTCGCGCTGCAGGTCGCCGAGCAGATGTCGGATTACCTGGTCAAGGGCGCCGTCTCCAACGCCATCAACATGCCCTCGATCACCGCCGAGGAAGCGCCGCGGCTGAAGCCTTTCGTCAAGCTCGCGGAAGTGCTCGGCGCCTTCGTCGGGCAGGTGACGGAGGAGCCGATCAAGTCGGTCGAGATCCTTTTCGACGGCGCCACGGCCCAGATGAACACGCGGGCGCTGATCTCGGCCGCACTTGCCGGGCTGATCCGTCCGCAGGTCGCGGACGTGAACATGGTCTCCGCGCCTGTCATGGTGAAGGAGCGCGGCATCATCGTCTCGGAGGTCAAGCGCGACAAGTCAGGCGTGTTCGACGGCTACATCAAGCTCACCGTCACGACGGACGAGCGCACGCGTTCCATCGCCGGCACCTGCTTCTCCGACGGCAAGCCGCGCTTCATCCAGATCAAGGGCATCAACCTCGACGCCGAGGTGGGCGAGCACATGCTTTACACCACCAACGCCGACGCGCCGGGCATCATCGGCCTCCTCGGCACGGTGTGCGGCAAGAACAACGTGAACATCGCCAACTTCCAGCTCGGCCGCGACCGGCCGGGCGGCGACGCGATCGCGCTGCTCTATCTCGACGCGCCGTTCCCGGAGAGCGTGCTCGCCGAAGTGCGGGCACATCCGGCGATCGAATCGGCCAAGCCCCTGAGCTTCAACGTCGGGATCTAGAAGACCAGCCGGACGAACAGGATGATGAGGCCGAGGCAGCTGACAAGGAAGACCAGCGAGCGCCAGTATTTGATGCCGAGCAGGTAGAGCGGCAGGTAGACGACGCGGCTCCACAGGTATAGCGCGGCGCCGAAACCGGTCCACCAGTCGGCGCCGCCGGTGACGTTGATGGCGAGAGCAAGCGAAGCGAAGGCGGGGAACGTCTCGTTGAAGTTGCGCAGCGCCCGCTCGGCGCGGCCGGCGACGCCGCTCACCTTCTGTCCCTCGTCGCGCGGCCCCGCATTGTAGTCGCTGCCCAGTTCGCGGGTCAGCAGGATCGACTGGAAGCAGACGTGCAGGCCGAGCATGACGACCGCGAGCGCCAGATAGGCGATCTCGGTCGGCAGGCCGGGGATAGGCGAACCGGCTAGGAACTCCATCGTCTACTCCTGGCAGCCGCTCAGCCGGAACTCGTCCCACGGCAGCGTCTTCATGTTCGATTTCGCGTAGGCCGCAGACCACCGCATCTGGTAGGCGAGGTCGGCGAGCAGCAGCCGCTCGGGCGCTTCCTTGCCCTCGCCGGGGATCAGGCCGAGCACGCCATCGCCGCCGATGGCGTAGACGACGCCCTGCCACAGCGTGCAATCGGCAAGCTCCTCGCCGGTCACGTCGCCTTCCGGGCAGTCGGACATCAATTGTCCGTAGGGCCGTGCCGGATCGTCCGCCCAAAGGACATGGCCCTGCATCGCGGGGCCGTCGCGCACGGCAAGCGTGAAGCTGTTGCTCACCGCTTGCCCGCCGACCGGGGCGAAGGCGAGTTCGGCAACCAGGTCGCGATCGCGATAGACGGCGCGCTCCATCGTGCAGGCGGCATGCGCCGGCACGCTCGTGGCGACGGCGAGAGCCGCAACCAGCGCCCTCACGGCTTCGTGCCCTTCAGCGCCGCTTCGACATCGGACGCGAAGGTGTACCATGCGAAGGTGGCGAAGCGATCCATCCAGTCCTGGTTCGCCATGCAGTCTCCTGCAGCCGCCTTGCGGTCGGCCGGAATTGCGTAGAGCAGCCGCGACTGCGCGCCGTCCAGGAAGGCGCCATATGTGTCCTGGCCGATGCCCTCGGCGATGAGCGCCTGTGCGGCCTTCGCCACGAGCTTGTTCCAGTCCGTATAGGCGGCAAGGAAGTTCTGCGGGTCGAACAGCGAAATGCAGACCAGCATGCGCTTCTGCTTTGGAAGGGTGTCCTCGACCACCGCGCGGACCGCTTCCAGCCGGGCGTCGTTGACGCCGGGCTCGACGATCTTGATGCCGTTCTTGCCAAGCACGTCGCGGTGATAATCGGGCCAGCTCCCGCCGGCCGGCACCCCGGAATAAAGCATGATCTGCTCGCCCGCGCAGTCGCCCGCAAACGGCACCACGGGGGCGGAGAGCCGCACGTCGAGTGCCGCGGCGACGGCGGCATCGAGACCGGCGCCCTTGAGCGAGGCGATCAGCAGGTCAGAGCCGGCCTTCCACTCGCCGGGGCGCTTTTCGGCAGGCGCGCAGGTTTCGTAGGCGGCGCGCATGTCTATCGCCGCCTCGACATAGGCGGTCATGGCGATGGGCAGGTCGATGAAGCTGAACCCGGGCTGCTGGGCATATGCACTCTGGGTGGCCAACGACAGCAACATGCCGACGGCGGCAGATCCTGCACGCCAATGTCGTCTCACTGCGTCCATGACATCCTCACCGATCCGGGACCTTGCCATCGTCCAGCACATGGAAATCTGTGACAAGTGCCACGGGCACATCTTTGTCCGACAGGCCCCAGATCGACGGATAGGAGCCGTCACCCCAGCCGCTTCCGAAGATGGCGATGTCGACTTCGGTGTCAGGCATCGGCCGGTGCAGCAGATGCAGCCGGCCGTCGGAAAGCTCTGCATGCAGCACGTCGTCGTAGTAATTGGCTTGTGGACCCAGCTCCTTGCGGATCGCCGCCTCACGCCTTTGGACCGCGGCAAACGCGGCGGCGTCCATGAAGCTGCCGAGCCCGGTATCGACGGGATAGCCAAAGAAGGTTCCTGGTTCCAGACGGCTGGTCGACTGGCCCGGCACCAGAGCCAGCTCCCAGCGCGCAATCGGTGCGTCCGACAAACGCAGCATGGCCATGACAACCCGCTCTTCAGCGATAAACAGCGTTACCGGGTAACGCCCCGGCGCAACCGTACGCACGAAGGAACGACGGTCGGGCTGTGCGAGGGGATCGGCCGCTACGATGCGGCCAGTGGGCAGCGTCACGCTCCCCATCTCGAGGCGGTTGATGCCGCGCCGCGAAAGCTCCGCGTCGGCCAGCCCGGGGACGGCGAGGTTATTGCTTGCCGAAGCGATGTCCCACGCGGGTTTGCGCAGCATTAGGTAAGTCGCGCCCGCCGCCACGACGAGAGCGAGAATTGCGACGAGCCATCGGGACGGACGCATCGGAGCCCGTCCCTACGCGATCAGAGGTCCAGAACGAGCCTTTCGGGATCCTCGAGCGTCTCCTTCACCCGCACCAGGAAGGTCACCGCTTCCTTGCCGTCGACGATCCGGTGGTCGTAGCTGAGCGCGAGATACATCATCGGCCGCACCACGACCTGGCCGCCGACGACGACCGGGCGCTCCTGGATCTTGTGCATGCCGAGGATGCCGGATTGCGGCACATTGAGGATCGGCGTCGACATCAGCGAACCGTAGACGCCGCCGTTCGAGATCGTGAACGTGCCGCCCTGCATGTCCGCCATCGACAGCTTGCCATCCCGCGCCGCGAGCCCGAGACGGCCGATTTCCTTCTCGATTTCGGCGATGGTCATGCGATCGGCATCGCGCACGACCGGCACCACGAGGCCCTTGTCGGTGCCGACGGCGACGCCGATGTGGGCGAAGTGCTTGTAAATGATGTCCGTGCCGTCGATCTCGGCGTTCACAGCCGGGATCTCCTGCAGCGCATGCGTCACCGCCTTGGTGAAGAAGCCCATGAAGCCGAGCTTCACGCCATGCTTCTTCTCGAACAGCTCCTTGTACTTGTTGCGCAGGTCCATCACCGGCTTCATGTCCACCTCGTTGAAGGTGGTGAGCATGGCCGCCGTCGCCTGGGCGTCCTTCAGCCGCCGCGCGATGGTCTGGCGCAGGCGGGTCATCTTCACGCGCTCCTCGCGCGAGGCGTCGTCCGGCGCGGAAGCAGGACGGGCGATCTGCGGGGTCTCGGCCGGCTGCGACGCGGCGCCCTTCGACAGGGCGTCGAGAACGTCGCCCTTCAGCACCTGGCCGCGCTTGCCCGAGCCGGAGACCTGATCGGCGGAGAGGTTGTTCTCGGCGAGCATCTTGGCCGCGGCGGGGGCGGGGGGAGCCTTGCGCGGCTCGATCGGCCCGCCGTCGCCGGCCGTCGCAGCGGTCTTGGCGGCAGCTTCCTTCGTCGTGCTGGCGGCGCCGTTTCCGGCGGCTTGAGCGACCGCTTCCGGCTTGGTCTTCGGCGCGGCAGCCGGCTTGGCGCCGCCTTCGCCGATCAGGCCGAGCACCGCGCCGACCTCGACCGTATCGCCTTCCTTGGCGATGATCTCGGACAGGGTGCCGCCCGCCGGAGCGGGGACCTCGAGCGTGACCTTGTCGGTCTCCAGCTCCAGCAAGGTCTCGTCGGCGGCGACGCTGTCGCCCGCCTTCTTGAACCACTTGCCGATGGTTGCCTCGGAGACGGATTCGCCGAGTGTGGGAACGCGGATTTCGGTGGCCATTGTCTTGGTCCTGCCTCGTATTCTTGCCGCTTGCTCAGTTCTGTCTGAGGATGATCGAAGGGATGCTGGATACGTTGTATTCGAAGCCGATGCATGCCGATATCAAAGGGTCCGACATTGCCAACGTGTCCGCGTCGTCGTGGTCAGCAACCTCGACCAGCGCCATGTTGGAGGGTTCGAGCTGATCGACAACGGGTATCACCGCTATCGCTCGCGCATCATCTCCCAGCGATCGCCAGTAGAGGAAGTGTTTCTCTATGGCCTGCATCACTTCCCGCGCGTTTTGGGGATAGTCGGGCCGTGGCGCGATCCACCGGATATGGAAAAAGGCCACGGCCACTAGTCCTATTTATCCCAGCGCGTCTTCGAGAAGCGCGTTGAGCTGCTGCATGTGCTTGGACATCAGGCCGGTCGCCGGCGAGGCGGCGGCCGGTCGGCCGGTGTAGCGCACGCGCTGGTTCTTGGCCTCGATGTGCTGCAGCACCCACTCCAGATACGGATCGATGTATGACCAGGCGCCCATGTTCTTCGGCTCTTCCTGGCACCACACCATCTCCGCGTTGCGGAAGCGCGACAGCTCGGTGATCAGCGCCTTCGCCGGGAACGGGTAGAGCTGCTCGACGCGCAGCAAGTAGACGTCGTTGATGCCGCGCTTTTCGCGCTCCTCGTAGAGGTCGTAATAGACCTTGCCCGAGCACAGCACGACGCGGCGGATCTTCGAATCCTTCACCAGCTTGACCGGCTGGTCGCCGAGATACTGGGCATCGTCCCACAGCAGGCGGTGGAACGAGCTCTCGCCGGAGAATTCCGCCAGCGTCGACACGGCGCGCTTGTGGCGCAGCAGCGACTTCGGCGTCATCAGGATCAGCGGCTTGCGGAAGTCCCGCTTCAGCTGCCGGCGCAGGATGTGGAAGTAGTTGGCCGGCGTGGTGACGTTCGCCACCTGCATGTTGTCCTCGGCGCACATCTGCAGCCACCGTTCGAGGCGGGCCGAGGAGTGTTCCGGACCCTGGCCCTCATAGCCGTGCGGCAGCAGGCACACCAGGCCGGACATGCGCAGCCACTTGCGTTCGCCCGACGAGATGAACTGGTCGAACACCACCTGCGCACCGTTGGCGAAATCGCCGAACTGCGCCTCCCACAGGGTCAATGCGCGCGGCTCTGCCAGCGAGAAGCCGTACTCGAAGCCGAGCACCGCCTCTTCCGAGAGCATCGAGTTGATGACCTCATAGTAGGCCTGCTGCGGGCCGAGGTTGTTGAGCGGGATGTAGCGGTTCTCGTCGCGCTGGTCGTAGAGCACGGAGTGGCGCTGCGAGAAGGTGCCGCGCTCGGAATCCTGGCCGGACAGGCGGATCGGGTTGCCGTCCATGAGGATCGAGCCGAAGGCAAGCGCCTCGCCCATCGCCCAGTCGATACCCTCGCCGGTGTCGATCATCTTGCGGCGGTTTTCGAGGAAGCGGCCGATGGTCTTGTGGACCTCGAAGTCCTTCGGCACCTCTGAAAGCTTCTTGCCGAGCTCCTTCAGCGACTTGACCGGCACTGCGGTCTTGCCGCGGCGCTGCTCGTCCTGATTGTCGGCGGTGCGAAGGCCGGACCACGCGCCGTCCAGCCAGTCGGCCTTGTTGGGCTTGTAGGACTGGCCGGTCTCGTACTCGATCTCGAGCTTGGCCTTCCACTCCGCGCGCATGGCCTCGACATCGGCGTCGCTGACGAGACCCTCGGCCACGAGGCGCCGGGCGTAGAGCTGCACCGTCGTCTCGTGGGCGCGGATGTTACGGTACATGATCGGCTGCGTGAATGCCGGCTCGTCGCCTTCGTTGTGGCCGAAGCGGCGATAGCAGAACATGTCGATGACGACCGGCTTGTGGAACTTCATCCGGTACTCGGTTGCCACCTTGGCGGCGTAGACAACCGCTTCCGGATCGTCGCCGTTGACGTGGAAGATCGGCGCCTCGACCATCTTTGCGATATCCGAGGGATAGGGCGACGAGCGCGAAAAGCGCGGGTTGGTTGTGAAGCCGATCTGGTTGTTGATGATGAAGTGCAGCGTCCCGCCGACGCGGTGGCCGCGCAGGCCGGAGAGGCCGAGGCATTCCGCGACCACGCCCTGGCCGGCGAAGGCGGCGTCGCCATGGATCAGCAGCGGAAGCACCTTGGCGCGCTCTTCCTGCGGCACGACTTCCTCGCGCTTGCGCCCGAAGATCTGGTCCTGCTTGGCGCGCGCCTTGCCCATGACGACCGGGTTGACGATCTCGAGGTGCGACGGGTTGGCCGTCAGCGACAGGTGGACCTTGTTGCTGTCGAACTCGCGGTCCGACGAAGCGCCGAGGTGGTACTTCACGTCGCCGGAACCCTCGACGTCGTCAGGCGCGTAGGAACCGCCCTTGAACTCGTGGAACACCGCGCGGTGCGGCTTGCCCATGACGTTGGTCAGCACGTTGAGGCGGCCGCGGTGGGCCATGCCGAGCACGATCTCCTTGAGACCCAGCGAGCCGCCGCGCTTGATGATCTGCTCGAGCGCGGGAATCAGCGATTCGCCGCCGTCGAGGCCGAAGCGCTTGGTGCCCTTGTACTTCAGGTCGATGAACTGCTCGAAACCCTCGGCCTCGATCAGCTTCGACAGGATCGCCTTCTTGCCGTTCGCGGTGAACTCGATGCCCTTGTCGGGACCCTCGATGCGCTCCTGGATCCACGACTTCTCCTCGGGATTGGAGATGTGCATGAACTCGACGCCGATGGTCGAGCAGTAGGTGCGCTTCAGGATGTCGAGCATCTGGCGCACGGTCGCGAATTCGAGACCGAGCACGTTGTCGATGTAGATCGGGCGGTCGAGGTCCTCGGGGCCGAAGCCGTAGTTCTCCGGCGAGAGTTCGTTGTAGTCCTCGTTGGCCTCGGCCATGCCGAGCGGATCCAGGTTGGCGTGCAGGTGGCCGCGCATGCGGAAGGCCCGGATCATCATGATCGCGCGCACCGAATCCTGCGTGGCGCGGCGGACGTCGACGTCTGAAACGGCGGCGCCATTGGCGGCCGCCTTGCCCTTGATGCGCGTGTCGATGTGCTTCTCGACCTGGCCCCAGTCGCCGTCGAGTGCGGAAACGAGTTCGCCGTTGGCCTTCAGCGGCCACGACTTCGATTCCCACGAGGCGCCCTGCGCGTTCTTGCGGACGTCGCCGGGCGCATCGTTCAGCCCTGCGAAGAAATCGCGCCAGCCTTCGTCAACCGAAGCGGGGTCGTCCTGATAGGCCGCGTAGAGCTCCTCGATGTATCCGGCGTTGCCGCCGTAGAGAAACGAGGTGGTGGAGAACTGGTCGTTGGCCTGGTCTTGGCGTGACATGTCGTGCGATTCCTTTCGGCGCTTAGTGGTGTCGCGCGCCGAGTGCGACGGAGGCGGGGATGTTGGGGCTGAGAGGGTTCGGTCCGACTTCCTGGGTCAGCGGCCGGACGACGAGATCCATGTCTTCCATCGGAATGGCGCCGAGCAGAACTTCATTGCCGAGGACCATGGCTCCGGTGAAGCAACTGCGATTGCCGAAAGCGGCGCGAACCGGGCCGACATAGGCAACGACCTGCGTCGCACCGTTGGCCACGGTGACGCTGCGCTTTTCCTGCTCTTCCAGGCCGAGCTGGACGACGATCCGCTCCGGGATGCGGAGATGCGCCGCACCCGTATCGACCAGCGCATCGACCTCGACGGATTCGAGGTCGGCGCGCTTGGGATTGTTCAGCCTTATCTTCGTGCGGATGAGACCCATTTCTCACTCCCGATCAAACGACTGCGTGCCCTCGGCTCAGGCCTGGACATTCCGCGGCGCGCTCAGCCCTTCATCGCCTCGACCAGCGTCTTGCCCAGCCGCGCCGGCGAAGGCGAGACGCGGATGCCCGCCGCCTCCATGGCCGCGATCTTGTCTTCCGCGCCGCCCTTGCCGCCGGAGATGACTGCGCCGGCGTGGCCCATGGTGCGGCCCGCGGGCGCGGTGCGCCCTGCAATGAACCCGGCCATCGGCTTGCTGCGGCCGCGCTTGGCCTCGTCGCGAAGGAACTGCGCCGCGTCTTCCTCGGCCGAGCCGCCGATCTCGCCGATCATGATGATCGACTTGGTCGCGTCGTCGGCGAGGAACAGCTCGAGCACGTCGATGAAGTTGGTGCCGTTGACCGGGTCGCCGCCGATTCCGACTGCGGTGGTCTGGCCGAGGCCGGCATTGGAGGTCTGGAACACCGCCTCATAGGTGAGCGTGCCCGAACGGCTGACGATTCCGACGCTGCCCTTGCGGAAGATGTTGCCCGGCATGATGCCGATCTTGCACTCGTCCGGGGTCAGGACGCCGGGGCAGTTGGGGCCGATCAGGCGCGACTTGGAGCCGGCCAGCGCGCGCTTTACGCGCACCATGTCGAGCACCGGAATGCCCTCGGTGATGGTGACGATGAGCGGAACCTCGGCGTCGATCGCCTCGAGGATCGAGTCCGCGGCGAAGGGCGGCGGAACGTAGATGACGCTGGCGTCGGCGCCGGTCTTCTCGACCGCCTCGGCGACGGTGTCGAACACGGGCAGGCCGATATGAGTCTGGCCGCCTTTGCCGGGCGTCACGCCGCCAACCATCTTGGTGCCGTAGGCGAGCGCCTGCTGGGTGTGGAAGGTACCGGTCTCACCGGTCATGCCCTGGGTGATGACGCGGGTATTCGCGTTGACGAGGATGCTCATTGGTTTCTTTCCGGAGTGATTAGCTCAGCGAGCTGTCGATGCCCTTGCAGGCGACCAGCAGTTCCTTGACCGCGTCGACCGAGACCTGGAAGTTGGCCTTGGCTTCGTCGTCGAGCGCGATCTCGATGACCTGCTCGACACCGCCGGTGCCGATCATCACGGGCACGCCGACATAGAGGTCGTCGATGCCATACTGGCCGGTGAGGTGGGCGGCGCAGGGAAGCAG
>JAEWLS010000043.1 GCA_023457435.1 Pseudomonadota bacterium | reverse complement strand
GCGGGGGCCTCGCGCGGGGTCGGCGCGGGCTTCGGCGCCGGCTCGGGCGAAGGCGGCGGCGTCGAAGCGGTCTTCACCTCGCGCTCGGCAGGCTTGGGAGTGGGCGGCGTCTGCTGGTCGACCTTGTTGTCGCCGACGTTGCGCGCATCCGGCACCTCGTGCGGACGCTGCGTCGGAACGGGAGTGGCGCGCTCGGCGAGCGGCGCCTTGCGGTCGCCCTGCTGCACCTGAGTGATCGTGTCGATGGGGACGATATCGACCGGGAACGCCTCGACGTCAGCGACTTCCAGGGCGCGCGGCGCCGACAGCGTTACCAGGCCGAAGCCGAGCAACGCAGCGTGGAAGACCGTCGAGACGACAACCCCGACCTTCATCCCCTCAGTTCTCTTGTTCCTGGAGGGTGACGAGGCCGAGATTCTTGTACCCGGCCGCGGAGATGCGAGCCATGACGCGCATGACGGTTCCGTAATCGGCGGTCTTGTCGCCACGCACGTAAATGCGCTCGTCGTAGCCGGTGGTGGCGATGGCCTGGAGCTTCGGCACGACCTCGTCGATCGGGGTCTCGGTCTCCTGAAGGAACACCTTTCCTGCCTCGTCGATCGAAACGGTGATCGGCTGCGTCTCCGAGTTCAGCGCCTTGGCCTGGGTTTCCGGCAGGTCGATCGGCACGCCGACGGTCAAGAGCGGCGCGGCGACCATGAAGATGATCAACAGCACCAGCATCACGTCGACGAACGGCGTGACGTTGATCTCGGACATCAGCGCGCTGCGCCGCCCGCGGCGGCGCGAGCCGCCACGCCCTACCTTCTGTCCAACGCTCATTGCCATCAGCGTATGTCCTCAGGCTGCCGCGCGCGGCGCGACCTTTTCATCGATTTGGCGCGAAAGGATGGCAGAGAACTCGTCGGAAAAGCCTTCCATGCGCGAGGCCAGCTTGCCGGCATCCGACGACAGCTTGTTGTAGGCGATGACTGCCGGGATCGCGGCCAGCAGGCCCATGGCGGTCGCCAGCAGCGCCTCGGCGATGCCCGGCGCGACGACTGCGAGGTTGGTGGACTTGGAGCCGGCGATCGCCTGGAACGACGTCATGATACCGACCACCGTGCCGAACAGGCCGATGAAGGGCGCCGACGCGCCGATCGAGGCAAGGAAGCCGAGGCGGCTTTCCAGGCCCTCCATCTCGCGGGTCAGCGCCAGGTCCATTGCCTTGTCGATGCGGGTCTGCAGGCCGTGGGGCGAGCGCGCGCCCTTCTCGAAGCTCTTCTTCCACTCGCGCATGGCAGCGACGAAGATCGCGCCCATGCCCGAGGTCTTGCGCTCCGACAGGCCGCGGTAGAGCTCTTCCAGCGACTGCCCCGACCAGAAGGTCTGCTCGAAACGGTTCAGCGCCATGCGCATCCGGCCGAAGGCGATGATCTTGTCGACGATGATCGCCCAGCTCCAGACGGAGGCGGCCAGCAGGCCGAGCATCACCAGCTTGACCACCCACCCGGCCTGCCAGAACAGCGCCCAGATGGACAGTTCGCCGCCCGGAGCGGCAAGTTGCGTTGCATCCATGTCGTGTCGGTCCCTTTAACCAGCGATCAGCCGGTCGGCGCGCATCATCCACGCCTGTGAGGCGGAACCCCCGATGCGCCGTTTCCGGCCTTTTCCGGGCCAAATTTGGTGAAAGGAAGGCGCTTGCCGCGCCTGCCTTCCCTTGTCCCTTCATGCATTGGCAAGGTTAACGGAGGGTTAGGAAAGTAGGCGCGGGCCGCCCAGGGTCGCGCAGGGTCTATCCGGCCGATGGCAAGAACGCCGCGATCCATTCCTTCGGAAAACGCCGCGGCCGCCCGCCCTCACCGATGATCGCGGCCTCCACTTTCGCCTCGACGAGGAGCACGCCGTCGCGCTCCAGTCGCTGCGCCATGCGGATGCGCGCGCCGGAGACCTCCTCGGTGCGCGTCACGATCGTGAGAATGTCGTCGACCCTCGCCGGGGCGCGGAAGTCGATCTCCATGCGGCGAACGACCCAGGCGAGCTTCTCGCCAAGCCGGCCGGCATGAAGCTCGGTGTGATGGACGCCGGCAAGGCGCAGGAAATCGGAGCGTCCGCGTTCGAAGAATTCGAGGTAACGGGCGTGGTAGACGACGCCGGTGAAGTCGGTGTCGGCGAAGTACACGCGGGCCTTGAGCACATGGCCCTGGGGCGTCAGGGCGCCCGAGATGCCGGCAAGAAGGTCGCTTTCACTCACGGCTCGTCCTGGAACAGGCTGATCTGCTGCTGCGCCAGATCGCGCGGCACGTCGAGACCAAGATGCCGCCACGCGTTGGCGGTGAGCACACGGCCGCGCGGCGTTCGCTGGATGAACCCCTGCTGGATGAGGTAGGGCTCGATGATGTCCTCGATCGCGTCGCGCGGCTCGGACAGGCCGGCGGCGATCGTCTCGATGCCGACCGGACCGCCGCCGAAATTGCGGGCGACCATGTTCAGATAGCGGCGGTCGAGGCTGTCGAGGCCGAGCGCGTCGACCTCAAGGCGCGAAAGCGCCTCGTCGGCGACACGGCGGTCGACCGTCTGCGCGCCGGCAACCATGGCGAAGTCGCGCACCCGCCGCAGCAGCCTGCCGGCGATGCGCGGCGTGCCGCGGGCACGGCGTGCGATCTCGACCGCGCCGTCATCGGTGAAAGGCAGGCCGAGGATGCGGGCGCCGCGGCGGACGATCTGCTCCAGTTCCTCCGTCGTGTAGAAATTCAGCCGGATCGGAATGCCGAAACGATCGCGCAACGGGTTGGTGATGAGGCCCGCGCGGGTGGTCGCCGCGACTAGCGTGAACCGCGCAAGGTCGATCTTGACGGAGCGGGCCGCAGGACCCTCGCCGATGATGAGGTCGAGCTGGAAATCCTCCATCGCCGGATAGAGGATTTCCTCGACCGCCGGGTTCAGCCGGTGAATCTCGTCGATGAAGAGGACGTCGCGGTCCTCGAGGTTGGTGAGCAGCGCGGCGAGGTCGCCGGCCTTGGCGATCACCGGGCCGGAGGTCGAGCGAAAGTTGACGCCGAGTTCCTTCGCCATGATCTGCGCGAGCGTCGTCTTGCCGAGGCCCGGCGGGCCGACGAAGAGCACATGGTCGAGGGCGTCGCCCCGGCTCTTCGCAGCCTCGATGAAGACCTTCAGGTTTGCGCGCGCCGCGGCCTGGCCCACGAACTCGTCCAGTGACTGCGGCCGAAGAGTCGTGTCGGCGTCCTCGCCGCGAAGCTCCGACGAGACGAGGCGGGGGGACAGGGTCATGCGAGGAGGGTCATCGAGGGGATGCGCGACGCTGCCTTCTTGTCGAGCGTTACGGTCGCCTCGCATCCGAGTTCGAGCGCGCGCTCAGCAATCAGAGCGTCGGCGAGGTCCGCATTGGCATCCTCAACCAAAGCCAACGCGCGGACGACAACATCATGGCTCTCGACCGCAACGCCACGTATCTGCATCAACTTTCGAAGCGCGTGAGCGCACTGTCGTCGGGTGAAGCCGTATTGACTTCGGAGTGCCCAGTCGACCTCAAGAATCCCGAGCAGAGTTATCAACCCCTGATGGGACTTATTAAGACCCGTTCCGAACGCCCTAACCCTCTTGCGCTGTGCTTCATCGTCATCGACGAGAAGGCGAAGCAGCACGTTGGTGTCTATTCCGACCCGCCTCATGCAGCGCTTTTCTTGTCTTCCGGCGCCTGCCGACCGAGCGCGGCCGCGCCAGCCGTTCTCATGACGGTCTCGTCAATCTCCTCGAGCGTAGCCCGCCCAGCTGGGGGATCGCCAAGTAATCCCGCAAGATCGTTGAAATCGAGGTTTTTCGGCGTCACCAGATACCGCCCATCGACCAACGTGAAGACGAGCTCATCTCCCGACTTCAGGCCAAGCCGGTCGCGCATCTCACGGGGCAGCGTGATCTGGCCCTTCGCAGACATTCGCGCTTCTGTCGTCATTTTTCGTGTCCTTCAGACGAAACGAAGATAATCGGACGATTCCGCGAATGCAATCTTACCGCGCCAGTTCCTTCAGCCCCAGCCGAATGAGCTTGGCGGAGTCGGCCCCTTCGCCGGCCGCTTTCAGCGCGGCGGCAATGGCATTCGCGGCGACGTCGCGGGAGTAGCCGAGGTTGGCGAGCGCGGAGACCGCATCGGCAACGGGCGCGGGTGCCGCCCCGGCGCCGATCTCCTGCTTGAGCCCCATGTGCAATGCTTCGCCGGCGTAGGCGGGAGCCTTGTCGCGCAGTTCGGTGACGATGCGCTCGGCGACTTTCCTGCCCACGCCCGGGGCGCGCGACACCATCGCGATATCGCGCAGGGCGACGGCATTGGCGAGTTCGGCCGGCGTCAGCGTCGACAGCACGGCGAGCGCGACCTTGGCGCCGACCCCCTGCACGTTGCTCTGCAGCAGGCGGAACCACTCGCGCTCCAGCGCGGAGGCAAAGCCGTACAGCCGGATCATATCCTCGCGGACGTAGGTCTCGATGAACAGCACCGCCGCCTCACCCGCCGCGGGCAACGCCAACAGCGTGCGAGCCGAACAATGCGCGACATAGCCGACGCCATGCACGTCGATGATGCAGGTGTCTTCGCCGATCTCGTCGACCGTGCCCTTGAGCTTGCCGATCATGGGTGGTCGCGGTTTTCCCTGGCGATGGCGTTGGGCCGACCGAAACAGCGTGAAGCCGGCAAGCGAGCGTTATCAAACACGCGCGGCGTGAACAAGTCCAGAACGCTTAGCCCGCCAAGGCCGCGGCGAGACGACCGACGACGCTCTGACGATGATGTGCGTGGCAGATCGCGATCGCCAATGCGTCGGCAGCATCCGGCCCGTCATATGTCGCCTTGGGCAAAAGGACCTTCACCATCATGGCGATCTGCGCCTTGTCGCCGTGACCGACGCCGATCACCGTCTTCTTGATCGCGTTGGGCGCGTACTCCGCGACCTGCAGGCCTCGCAGCGCCGGGACCAGCATGGCAACGCCGCGGGCCTGGCCGAGCTTCAGCGTGGCGGCAGCGTCCTTGTTGACAAAGGTGGTCTCGACGGCAGCCTCGGCCGGCGCGTTGATGTCGAGGACCGAGCATAGGCCGTCATGAAGCTGGCGGAGCCGCTCCGCCAAGGGGGCAGCATCGTCCGAGCGAACGGTGCCGGCGGCGACGAAACGCAAGGCATTGCCGGCGACATCGATCACGCCCCAGCCGGTGCGACGCAGGCCGGGATCGATGCCAATGATACGAATCGCGCTCATTGCGCGAACCTAGACGAACGCGGTGGCGTTGCCAGCAGATTGTGAACGAAACAGAAACGCCCTAGCGGGCGAAGGCAGTCTTCAGAAGGGTGAGCTGATCGGAAACCGGATTGCCGTTGCGGGACGGCCGAAGCTCGGCAATCGCCTGACCGTAAACCTGATCGTCGACGCGGCGGACGAGCGACTGGAGGCTGAGCGAGTGGGCGACGATGCCCTTGAACCGGTCGGGCAGCTCGATCCAGCCGGGCGCGCCGTCCTGAGCCGAGGCGGTGTCGAGACGCACCTTCGCCTTCTCGGCGGCAACCTGATCGCGCGTCATCTCCCCGGCGTTGGCGGCCCTTTGCAGGAGCAGCCAGGACGCGAGCTGCATGAGCCGGGTGGTCAGCCGCATCGACTCCGCGGCATAGAGCGTTGCCGCGACACGGGACAGGCGCTTCGCTTCCGCGCGGCCTTCACCGTCCAGGTACTCCGCGGCTTCTTCCACGAGGGCCATGCCTTCGTCGTAGAGCGGCTTGAACGATTGGGAGAAGACACGCCGTTCGGCGAGGCTGACCAGCTCCGCGGATTCCATCTGCAGTTCACCCATACGCTCAGAGCCCCACTCCGAAACCGGCATGTCCCAGACGGCTCGTTGCCGTCAATGCCGACCGACCGGCACCGCGGTGCCAGCACGAGCGGACAATGCGTCCGGATGCCGAGGGGCGCAAGGGCATGTTTAACGGAAGGTTAACGCACGGGTTGCATGGGCCGGGCACAAAAAAAGAGCCGCGGATAAGGCGGCTCTCAGGAGTTTAACAGGGAGGCGTCAAACGGAGCGGCAAGCCGCTCGTCAGAATCCAGAAGACTGGATGCACACAGTAAACGCACGTAAAGCCTAACGAGTGGTTAATGCAGCGAGGAAAGTCTCGTCTTATGTGCCGTTTCGGGACGACGATTGCGACGAAACGGTCCTGAAACCCGTGGCTCGCGCCTCGCGATCGGCGCGAAACCGAAGCGGTTGAAATCCCGGCCAACGCAACATGCATTCGGGGTTTTGCCGTGGACTGGTATTCGGTCGTCAAGTTCGTGCACATCGTCGCCGCCATCGGCTGGCTTGGCGGAGGCATGACCATGCTCATCAGCGGCGTGCTGGCGCGCCGCGACCCGGACAGGATGGCGGTCCTGCGGTTCATGCGGACGATGAACGCGCTGGCACTGCCGCTCTTCGTTCCCGCCTCGATGACCGTGCTGATCAGCGGGCTGACGATGGCTGTGCTCTGGGTCGGGTTCTCCGCTGCGTGGCTGGTGCTGGCGCTCGCCGGCATCGCGGTTTCGCTCGGCATGGGTATGGGCTTCATCAAGCCGGTCGGCGAGCGCATCGAAGCGCGCGTCGCCAAGGAGGGGCTCAGCGAGGCGATCGTCGGCGATGTCGACCGGCTCACGCGCATCGGCCGCTTCGACTACGCTATCATGATCGCGATCGTGGCCCTGATGGTGTTCAAGCCTTCCTGGCAGGACACGTCGCTGCTGTTCGGCCTGGCTATCGCGCTCGCCTTTGCCGCCGCACTCTTCCTAATTCCTCGCGGCGGCGCTGCGGCTCCCGCCTCGGCAAAGGCCTAGCGGCGGTCGCGACGCACCGGAACCGGGACGAGCGGCGTCTGACCGCCGCGCGTCGGCGCCGGGTCCACGCGCGGAGCGGGCTTCTTGCCGTTCCAGCCGATCTCCGGCAGCCAGCTCAACCAGTAGGCCAGCGCGAACTGGAGGAAGATGCCGCCAGCCAGCAGACTGGTGTCGAACAGGAAACTGCGCTCGTAGACGAAAAGCAGCACCTGCGCGACCATCGAGAGGAGCGTGCCGGCGACGAAAACAGGCAGCGCGTGGCGCCCGAGCACCGCAAGCGGATGCGACGGCGCCACCTTGGCGACGTTGGCGACGGCAGGGATGGCGACGATCAGGTAGGCGATCGCGAGGACGTGCAGGAGGCGCGGCAGCGACAGGAAGGTCTTGTTGAACTCGGACAGGACCATCGGCAGCCCGAGCCCCTGCTCCGCGCCATGCCAGTGCAGGCGCACGAACAGCATCGCGAAGACCAGATAACCGGCTGCGAGCGCCACCAGCGGCCAGCTGAACGCGATCTGCCCGCCGCGGCGGATGTGCAGCGTGCCGGCGATGCCGACGACGAACAGGAACTGCCACGACAGCGGGTTCAGGAACCAAACGTTTCCGTTCGGGTACTCAACCGGGCCGATCTTGAGCAGACCGGCCACGAGCCAGATCGCGCCAGATACGGCGACCATCGCGCCGAGGCTCCGCGAACCTATCCAGAGATAGAGCGGCACCATGAGCATGATCGCGGCGTACATCGGCAGTATGTTGTTGTAGCCGAGCTGGTGGCCGAGCGTCCCGAGGCCGAACAGCGCGCCTACCGTATTCTCCACGAACGCCGTGATGTTAATCTGCCGCATCAGTTCGGGTTGCGAAAACCAGATGGCGCCGGCAGCGAAGATCGAGAGCGTCACCACCGTCGCGACGATGTGGGTGATGTAGAGCACAGACGCGCGGCGCCAGGCCTTGAGGGTCTGCAGGAAGCGGCTGCCGGGAACGAAGCGGCGCCCGTAGGACAGGCCGACGGCGATGCCCGAGATCAGCACGAAGGCTTCGGCGGAATCCGAGAAGCCGAAGTTTTTGTGCGTCGCCGGCTCCAGCCAAGTGCCCGGCACGTGGTTGATGTAGATCGTAAGCAGGGCAAGCGCCCGGAATACGTCGAGCCTGGTGTCGTGCTGGATGGGGGTGTCTATCTTCATCACGCCGTAAAGCAGCGGTCGCGACGATGGTTCCCGATGCAGTCAGCGGAAAATGCTGCACTGCGGCGATCCATCCTCAAAGCGTTGCAGGCCAACGTGTCGCGCGATTTCACACTTGGCGACATGTCAGAAAAGTTGCGCTACCGAATCCCAGACCAGCTTCACCGCGATGGCCGCGACGGTGAGATAGCTGACGGCATAGAACGTGTCCGGCCGCAGGCGGCGGACAACCCACGCGCCGGCCAGAGTGGCGACCGGGGCCAGCGGCAGGAGGACGAGCGAAGCCGTGAGGTTCGTGGCGTCGAACTGACCGAGCGCGAAGTATGGCACGAGCTTCACCGCGTTCATGGCCGCGAAGAAGATGACGGAGGTGCCCGTGAAGACCTTCGGATCGAGGCGCCTCGCCAGCGCATAGATCTGGAACGGCGGCCCTCCGACATGCGCCACGAACGAGGTGAAGCCGGACACGGTCGACCAGAGGGCCGCGAGCAGGCGGTTGCGCGGCTGAGCCCGCATCTCTCCGGTCCACAGCTTCTGGTAAAGCCAGCGTCCGACGAAGGCGATCGCCACGACGCCGACGACAAGGCGTACGCCGTCGACGGTGACGTAGGCGGCGAGCAGCCAGCCGATAGCGATGCCGGCCATTGCGCCGGGCAGCATGTCGAACAGCGTCTCGGGATCGTAGTTGCCGCGCCAGCTCCACAGCGAAACCGCGTCCATCAGGACCATAATCGGCAGCAGGATCGCGGCTGCCTGGACGGGGGAGATCGCCAAGGCCATGACAGGAACCCCGGCGAAGCCCATGGCGCCGCCGAGCCCTCCCTTGGAGAGGCCAACGAGGATCACCGCCGGGATGGCGGCAGCGTAGAACCAGGGATTGGACAGTAGTTCGGGCATGGCGGGCGGCCCCTCATAGCTCGACATGCAGGACGTGGCGAGGTCCGGGTTGTGACGATTCACGAGTGCCGCTATGCCCAACTCGCGACACGATCCGCCGCCAAGACGCGGCAAGGGTGAGAACAATGGCCGATCCAACACCGAAACGCTGCCGGCTTGTGCTGGTGACGCCCGCAGAAGGCGCGCCTTCGGCAATTGCGCGCGCCGTCGAGGCAGCACTCGGCGCTGGCGACGTCGCCTCGATCATCGTGCCGCAATACGGGCTCGACAGCGGCGCCTTCCAGGAACTGGCCGAAGCGCTGGTACCGCTGGCGCAGGCGCGCGGCGTGGCCGCGGTCATCGCAGGCGACAGCCGGGTGGCAGGACGCGTGAAGGCCGACGGGTTACATGTGGATGGCGGCGCCGGGGCCGTTGCCGAGGCGATCGAGCGCCACGGCGCACACATGATGGTCGGCACCGGCGACCTGAAGACGCGCGACGACGCACTCGATGTCGGCGAGGCGCAACCGGACTACATCTTCTTCGGCCGGTTCGGCTACGACAACAAGCCGGAGCCGCATCCGCGCAATCTCGGCCTCGGCGAGTGGTGGGCGAACGTGATCGAGATCCCCTGCATCGTGCTCGGAGGATCGGACACGCAGTCGGTGGCGGCAGTCGCGGCAACCGGCGCAGAGTTCGTGGCGCTCTCGTCGGCGGTGTTCGGCGAAGGCCGCGATCCAGCGGCGGAAGTGGCGCAGGCCAACGCGCTTCTCGACGGCGAAGCGCCGCGCTTCGAGGACGCATGATGCGGGCGGGGATCGTGCTGGCAGCGGCGCTGGCCGCGCTCGGCGGTAACGCCTGGGCGCAGGCATCTCCCGAAGCTGCGGGGCAGCCGACCATCGTCGACGGCCCGCGGGTCGTGGCGCCGGAAGAGACGCCGGAGCCGGCCGTCGACCAGAAGCGCTTCGGGACGCGCGAAGACGCGGCCTACGGAGCGTTCCAGCGCGGCCTCTACATCACCGCCTTCAACCTGGCCCTGCCGCGCGCCCGCGACGGCGACGCCGCGGCGCAGACCCTGGTGGCCGAAATCTACGCCCGCGGCCTCGGCGTGAAGCGCGACGAGCGCGAGGCGGCGAAATGGTACCAGGCCGCCGCCGAGCAGAGCGTGCCGGAAGCGCAGTTCCAGTACGCGCTGATGCTCATCGACGGGCGCTTCGTCGAGAAGGACGTCGACACGGCCTATGCGCTGATGGAAGACGCCGCGAACCAGGGCAACGGTCTGGCGCAATTCAATTTCGCGCAGATGTTGCTCGACCGGGGCCGCGGCGCGGAGGACGAGAAGCGCGCGGCGGACTATTTCGAGCAGGCGGCGCGGGCGAACGTGCCCGACGCGCAATTCGCGATGGCGCATATCCTAGCCGACGGCGTGGGCGGCCGGAGCGTCGACCTGCCGGCGGCGCGCGAGTGGCTGACGCGCGCGGCGCGGGCCGGGTTCGATACGGCGCAGGTGGAGCTCGGGACCTGGCTCGTGGAGGGCACCGGCGGCAAACGGGACGAGCCGGCCGGATACGCCTGGATCAAGGCGGCGGCGGAGCGCGGCAACATCGCGGCGCAAAGCCGCCTGGCGAAGCTCTACTACCTCGGCATCGGCACCGAGGGCGACACCGAACTCGCCGCAGCCTGGTATGTCCTGGCGCGGCGGGCGGGGCTCGTCGACCCGATGCTCGACGACCTCCTCGACGGGCTGACCGACGACGAAAGGCGCGCCGCAATCGCCCGCGCAAACCGGCTGCGATAGCCGCCTTCTCTTGCCCTCGTCGCGCTTTTGTGGTCTTGGAAGCGCCGAAATCGCCCCCTGCGGCGCGAAAATCCCTCATCGAGAACGCACATGGCCAAGATCAACGGCAACGAAATCCGTCCGGGCAACGTCATCGAGCATGCCGGCGGCCTGTGGGTCGCGGTGAAGACCATGGCGGTGAAGCCCGGCAAGGGCGGCGCCTACAACCAGGTCGAACTGAAGAACCTCATCAACGGCACCAAGCTCAACGAGCGCTTCCGCTCGGCTGAAACCGTCGAGCGCGTCCGCCTCGAGCAGAAGGACTTCTCGTTCCTCTACGAGCAGGGCGAGGCGCTGGTGTTCATGGACACCGAGACGTACGAGCAGCTCGAACTGCAGAAGGATTTCGTCGGCGACCGCGCCGCGTTCCTGCAGGACGGCATGACCGTGACCGTCGAGCTCTACGAAGAGAAGCCGATCGGCATATCGCTTCCCGACCAGGTGGTGCTGCAGATCACCGAGGCCGACCCGGTCGTCAAGGGGCAGACCGCCGCCTCGTCGTACAAGCCGGCGGTGCTCGAGAACGGCATCCGCATCCTCGTGCCGCCATTCATCGCAAGCGGCGAGCGCGTGCTGGTGGATACGAACGAACTGACCTACCTGCGCCGGGCGGACTAGGAATTCGCGGCAGTCGACAGCCGCTAAACGGCAGTCGCGTTGCCCCAAGAAAACTTGCGGTCGGCGCAGAGCAGTTCGGTTCGACCGACTGCCAACTGCCGACCGCCGACTGCCGGAGATCCCTTTGGCCCGTTCAGCGCTTCTCAACGTGATGGTCAACGCCGCCACCAAGGCGGGGCGCTCGCTGGCGCGCGACTTCGGCGAGGTGCAGAACCTGCAGGTCTCGGTTAAGGGTCCGGGCGATTACGTCAGCCAGGCCGACCATCGCGCCGAGGAAATCGTGTACACGGAGCTGTCGAAGGCGCGGCCCGGCTACGGCTTCCTCATGGAGGAGCGCGGCGTCGTCGAAGGCACGGACGACCAGCATCGCTGGATCGTCGATCCGCTCGACGGCACCACCAACTTCCTGCACGGGATACCCATCTTCGCGGTGTCGATCGGCCTGGAGCGGCAGGGCACGATGGTCGCCGGCGTGATCTACAACCCAGCCATGGACGAGCTCTACACCGCCGAGCGCGGCGGCGGCGCGTTCGTCAACGACCGCCGCATGCGAGTCGCGGCGCGGCGCAAGCTGTCCGACTGCGTCGTCAGCACCGGCATTCCGCATCTCGGCCGCGGCCACCACGGGCAGGCGCTGCTCGACATGAGGAACGTCATGGGCGAAGTGTCCGGCGTGCGCCGCTTCGGCGCCGCGGCACTCGACCTCGCCTGGGTAGCGGCGGGGCGAACCGACGGCTTCTGGGAAGACTATCTGTCGCCGTGGGACATCGCGGCCGGCATACTGATGATCCGCGAGGCGGGCGGCTTCATCTCCGACCGCGACGGCGGCCAGGAGATGTTCGAGAAGGGCACGATCGTCGCCGGCAACGAGCTGATCCACAAGGCGCTGCTCGGCACCCTGTCGCAGAAGCTCCCCGGCCGGCGCTGATTGCCGCAGCCAACGGACTTGCCGCGAACATATTTCGCGGCAATTATGCTGCAATGCAAAACAACCAGATGAGATTGCCGGCGGGGCACATGCGCATGGCGCGCCCGATGCCTACGAAGGGCGAGCTTGTCGCCGACGGCATCGTCCACGCCATCGGCATCGTGCTGACGCTGGCCGCGGGCTCGACGCTGATCGCCCTGCTCGCCTGGTACAACGAAGGGCCGTGGGAGTATGTCGCGGCGATCTTCTACGTCGTGTCGCTGCTGACGGTCTTCTCGATCTCCTGCGCCTACAATCTGTGGCCCGACTCGCCGACGAAGTGGATCCTGCGCCGTTTCGACCACGCGGCGATCTTCCTGCTGATTGCCGGCACCTACACGCCGTTCCTGACGCAGCTCGATCCGGCAACGATGCGCACCATGCTCGCCGTGGTCTGGGGCGCGGCGGCGGTGGGCATTGCCATGAAGCTCGCGCTTCCGGGCAAGCTCGATCGTCTTGCGGTGGTGTTCTATCTCGCGATGGGTTGGAGCGGCGCGGCGATAGTCGGCGAGCTCGCCGGGCGGCTGCCGACGACGACAATCGCGCTGATCATCGCCGGCGGCGTGGTCTATTCCGTGGGCGTGATCTTCTATGCCTGGGGCCGCCTGCGCTATTCGCGCGCCGTGTGGCACGGCTTCGTCGTCACCGCCGCCGGTCTGCACCTCGCCGCCGTCATGCACTGCCTGGTGATCGCCCGCGTATAGTTCCTCGGTACGCGCCGCCACAATGTCGCCGCGATGCCCGCGGGGCGCCGCGCCCGCCTTTCATTTTGGTCACAATTCCGTTTAGAGTCCCGGGCGATACGGGCTGGGATCGCAAGAGGCGCGCGAATGGCATTGCTGGGTACGCTGGGTGTCGGATCGTCGGCTGCCGAGGATACGGACCCGCGCGATCTTTCGAGCCCGCAGGTGTTCCTGCTCTCGATGCTGATCTTCCTGGCCATCGCCGGTTTCGTCGCGGCCATCCTCTACCGGCAGATCTCGTCCGCCTTCCAGACCAATCCGGGCCTCAACGGGCTGATCGCGGGGGTGCTAGCGGTCGGCGTGCTGCTTGTCTTCGGACAGGTCATACGGCTTTTCCGCGAGATCCGATGGGTCAACTCGTTCCGCGCCGGCTCGGAGGCGACGCAGCCGGTCCTGCTGGCGCCGATGAAGTCGCTGCTGTCGCGCAATTCGGCGGTGGCGCTGTCGACGACGTCGATGCGCTCCATGCTGGACTCGATCGCCACGCGACTCGACGAAAGCCGCGACATCTCGCGCTACCTGATCGGCCTGCTGGTCTTCCTCGGACTGCTCGGAACCTTCTGGGGCCTGCTCGGCACGATCGGCTCGATCGGCAATACGATCCAGTCGCTCGACCCGGCTTCGGGCAGCAGCAACGACGTGCTCGCAGCGCTGAAGCAGGGCCTTTCCGCACCGCTATCCGGCATGGGCACCGCGTTCTCGTCCTCGCTGTTCGGCCTGTCCGGATCGCTGGTGCTGGGTTTCCTGGATCTGCAGGCCGGACGCGCCCAGAACCGCTTCTACGTCGAACTGGAAAACTGGCTGTCGACGGTGACCGACCCGAACTCGGATATCCCGGTGATCGACCCGAGCAAGGGCGCCTCGGCCGACGAACTGAAGCTGCTTGGCGAGCGGCTGCGCGCCATGCAGGAAACGGGGGGCGCCGCCAATCCGCGCATCGCTGCGTCGATGGCGAGCCTGGCGGACGGCATATCGGGGCTGGTCAAGAACATGCGCTCCGAGCAGCAGATCATGCGCGACTGGGTCGAGGCGCAGGCCTCGGAGCAGAAGGCGCTGCGCCAGACGCTCGACAAGATCGCCGACGCGCTGAAGGAGCGCCGCTGAGATGGCGCTCGCCCGCCGCAGCCAGCGCACGGTCGACTACTGGCCGGGCTTCGTCGACGCGCTGTCGACGCTGCTGCTCGCGATCATGTTCCTGCTGTCGGTATTCGTCCTGGCGCAATTCCTGCTGAGCCAGGAAGTCGAGGAACGCGACGAGGTCCTGATCCGTCTCAACTCGCAGATCAACGAACTGACCCAACTGCTCGCGCTCGAACGCTCGAACACGCAGGACACGCAGGATCAGCTCGCGAGCTTGCAGGCGACACTCGAGGTCGCCGAGTCCGAACGCTCGCGGCTGCAGTCGCTGCTGGCCGCCGGCGCAGGCGCCGGCGACGCCGCGGAGGCAAGAGCAGCCGCGCTCGGCGGCGAGCTGGCCAACGAAAAGGAAGTCAGCCAGCGCGCGCTGAGCCAGGTCGAGCTGCTGAACCAGCAGATCGCAGCGCTGCGCAAGCAGATCGGCGCGCTTGAAGCAGCGCTCGACGTCTCGGAAACGCGCGACCGCGAGTCCAACGCCAAGATCGCGGATCTGGGCCGGCGGCTCAACGTGGCGCTGGCGCAGCGCGTGCAGGAGCTGAACCGCTACCGCTCCGACTTCTTCGGAAGGCTGCGCGAGATCCTCTCGGACCGCGAGAATATCCGTATCGTCGGCGACCGCTTCGTATTCCAGTCGGAGGTTCTGTTCCCGCCCGGCGGCGAGCAGATCAACGTTGCCGGGCAGGAGGAAATGCGCAAGCTGGCTTCGGCCATCCTCGAGCTGCAGCGCGAAATCCCGCCGGAGATCAACTGGGTCTTGCGCGTCGACGGCCACACCGACAACGTGCAGCTGTCGGGCTCCGGGCGCTACCGCGACAATTGGGAGCTGTCCTCGGCGCGCGCGACATCGGTGGTGAAGTTCCTGATCGCCAACGGCGTGCCGGCAAACCGGCTGGTGGCTGCCGGGTTCGGCGAGTACCAGCCGCTGGATGCGGCCGACACGCTGGAAGCGCGCAACCGCAACCGCCGCATCGAGCTGAAGCTCACGGAGCGCTGACGGGCCGGGCTGTGCCGCAGCCTGGCGTGGACGGCACAGCCATCGCCGCGCTATGACGCGCCTACATCATCGAAGGAAGCACACATGACGATCGCGCGCGAAACCGCGGAGCTTCTTCAAAGGCTCGGCGTCGCGAAATCCGCCATCGAAGGCGGCGACATGCCGGCGCGCAGCCCGGTCACCGGCGAGACAGTCGGCAGCGTTCATACGATCGGTGCGGCCGATGCCAAGAGCGCGATCGACAGGGCGGACGCGGCCTATCGCGAATGGCGCAAGGTGCCAGCACCGAAGCGCGGCGAATTCGTGCGCCTTCTCGGC
Organism: Pseudomonadota bacterium; assembly: GCA_023457435.1. Taxonomy (GTDB): domain Bacteria; phylum Pseudomonadota; class Alphaproteobacteria; order Rhizobiales; family Rhizobiaceae; genus RCIO01. The sequence continues at coordinate 5,159 of JAEWLS010000043.1, read as the reverse complement.
GAGGAACTGCGCGCCCACAAGAACGATCTCGGGCGGCTGGTGACGATCGAGGTCGGCAAGATCGTCTCGGAAGGCCTCGGCGAAGTCCAGGAGATGATCGACATCTGCGACTTCGCGGTCGGCCTGTCGCGGCAGCTCTACGGTCTGACGATCGCCACCGAACGCCCCGGCCACCGCATGATGGAGACGTGGCATCCGCTCGGCGTCGTCGGCGTGATCTCGGCCTTCAACTTCCCGGTCGCCGTGTGGTCGTGGAACGCGGCGCTGGCGCTGGTATGCGGCAATGCGGTGGTGTGGAAGCCATCGGAGAAGACGCCGCTGACGGCACTCGCCTGCGCGGCGATCTTCGACAAGGCAGCCAAGCGCGCCGGCTTCGTGCCGGACGGCCTTCTGGCAGTGCTCATCGGCGGCCGCGACATCGGCGAAGTCCTGGTCGACCATCCCAAGGTGCCGCTGGTTTCGGCAACCGGATCGACGCGCATGGGACGCGACGTCGGGCCCCGCCTCGCCAAGCGCTTCGCGCGCTCCATCCTCGAACTCGGCGGCAACAACGCCGGTATCGTAACACCGTCGGCGGATCTCGACATGGCGTTGCGGGCCATCGCCTTCGGCGCGATGGGCACGGCCGGCCAGCGCTGCACGACGATGCGCCGGCTGTTCGTGCACGACAGCGTCTACGACAAGTTGCTGCCGCGGCTTCGCAAGGCCTATGAAAGCGTTTCGGTCGGCAGCCCGCTCACCACCAAGGCGCTTGTAGGCCCGCTCATCGACAAAGCAGCGTTCGAGGCGATGGGCAAGGCCCTGAGCGCCGCAAAGGCTCTCGGCGGCAAGGTCACGGGCGGCGATCGCGTCGAAGCGGAAGGTCAGGAAGCATTCTACGTCCGGCCGGCCATCGTCGAGATGCCGAGCCACGACGGTCCCGTGCTCGAAGAGACGTTTGCGCCTATTCTCTACGTTCTGCGGTATTCGGACCTCGAAGCGGCGATCGTGGAGCACAATGCGGTCGGCGCGGGGCTCTCCTCCTCCATCTTCACGACCGATCTGCGCGAAGCCGAACTGTTCCTTTCGGCGGAGGGCTCCGACTGCGGGATCGCCAACGTCAACATCGGTACATCCGGTGCGGAGATCGGCGGCGCTTTCGGCGGCGAGAAGGAAACCGGCGGCGGGCGCGAAAGCGGTTCCGACGCGTGGAAGGCATATATGCGCCGCGCCACCAATACGGTGAACTACAGCCATGCCCTGCCGCTGGCGCAAGGCGTCTCGTTCGATATCGATTAGGCGAACTTCTCGAGCCAGGCCGCGACCAGCGCCTCCTCGGCGTCGAGGCCTTTACGGCGCGCGCGCCTGACCGCCTTCACCTCGTTCTGGAGCTTGCCGTCTTCCCACTCCCGAAAGATCGCGGGGTGAATGTAGCAGCGGCGGCAGACGGCACGCGTGTTGCCGAGCTTCGCGGCGACCTCATCGACGACCGAGTTGGCGAAACGCTTGAGGTTGCCTTCCGGCATGTCGCGCGAGGCCAGGATGGCAAGGGCGCGGACGGTCCCGCCCCAGGTGCGAAAGTGCTTCGACGTGAAGTCGGCGCCGGCCGCCTCGGCTATGTATGCGTTGACGTCGTCCGAACGCACGATGCGGCGCTCGCCGTCGCCGTCCACATATTGGAACAGGTGCTGACCGGGGAGTTCGGCCATGCCGCGCAGGACCCTTGCCATGCGCTTGTCAGTCAGGCGAACGCGCCAGTCCTTGCCGGACTTGCCGCGGAACTCGAAGCGCAGCCGTGAGCCCTCGATCGCGACATGGCGAGTGCGCAGGGTCGTCAGGCCGAAGCTCTTGTTATCGCGAGCATACTGAGCATTGCCGACACGGATCATCGTGTTGTCGAGAAGCCAGACGATTGCGGCCAGCACCTTGTTTCGCGGCAGGCCGCGCAAGCGCAGGTCGGCGTCGATACGGGCACGGATCTTCGGCAGGGCGGCCGCGAATGCCGCGAGCGACGAGAACTTCACCTCGTCGCGCGTCGCCGACCAACGCTCGTGGTAACGGTACTGCTTGCGGCCCTTGACGTCGCGACCGGTGGCCTGCAGGTGGCCGTCTTCATCCGGGCAGATCCATACGTCGGTCCAGGCAGGGGGGATGCCCAAAGCGCGAATGCGCTCCAGGGTGGGCCCGTCGCCGATGCGCTTGCCCTTCGCATCCACATAGTAGAAGCGGTTCGGCGCTCCCTTCCGGCGAATGCCACCCGGCTCGGCGTCGCTGCAGTATGTCAGCGATGCGCGCCTCGCAGCCGTCTCGGTATCGATGCGTATCTGCAGTTCTTTGGTGCGGGCAGGCGACTGAAGCATGAGCGGAACTCCGACGCCGCTCAACCTCCCGCGCGGCGCAAGGTTCCTGAAGCGCCAGCGTACAAAAGCATGGTGCGCCGCAAAAATTTGTGGAACGTTCCGGCCACCAACGCATCGTGGTGACATGTCGATCAAGGCCAGCATCTACCATCTGACCCATTACCGGTACGACCGTCCGGTCACGCTGAGCCCACAGATCATCCGGCTTAGGCCGGCGCCTCATAGCCGCACGCGAGTGATATCGCATTCGCTCAAGGTCAGTCCCGGCGGTCACTTCGTGAATCACCAACAGGACCCCTACGGGAACTGGCTGTCGCGCTTCGTTTTCCCGGAGCCGGTGCGAGAACTCAAGATCGAGGTCGACCTCGTCGCCGACATGACGGTCTACAACCCGTTCGACTTCTTCGTCGAGGCGGTCGCCGAACAATGGCCGTTCGAGTATCCGCAGGAACTGCGCGACGACCTGTCCATCTATCGCAAGGTGGAACCGGCGGGACCGCTGCTGCAGGCGTTTCTCGACACGGTTTCACGCGAGCCCAAGCAGACCGTCTCGTTTATCGTCGACCTCAATGCGCGGGTTGCGCGCGAGGTCGGCTACGTGATCCGCATGGAGCCGGGGGTGCAGACGCCCGAGGAAACCTTCTCGCGCGGCACCGGCTCGTGCCGCGACTCTTCCTGGCTGATGGTCAATGCGCTGCGGCACCTCGGCTTCGCGGCGCGGTTCGTCTCCGGATACCTCATACAGCTGAAGCCCGACCTCGTGGCAATCGACGGGCCGAAGGGCACGGAGAACGACTTCACCGACCTGCACGCGTGGTGCGAAGTCTACCTGCCCGGCGCGGGCTGGATCGGGCTCGATCCGACGTCGGGCCTGCTTACCGGCGAGAGCCACATCCCGCTTTCGGCGACACCGCACTTCAGCAACGCGGCGCCGATCAGCGGCATGGCAAGCTATGCCGAGGTCGAATTCGCCTTCGACATGAAGGTGGCGCGCGTCGCCGAGCATCCGCGCATCACCAAGCCGTTCTCCGACGAGAGCTGGCAGGCACTCAACACGCTTGGCGAAAAGGTCGATGCGGCGCTCCAGGCCGGCGATGTGCGCCTCACCATGGGCGGCGAGCCAACCTTCGTCTCGATCGACGATTTCGAGAGCGCGGAATGGAACACGGACGCCGTCGGCCCGACGAAGCGCGCGCTCGCCGACAAGCTGATCCGCAGGCTGCGGCAGCGTTTCGCGCCGGGCGGCTTCCTGCATCATGGCCAGGGCAAGTGGTATCCGGGCGAAAGCCTGCCGCGCTGGACCTTCTCGCTGTACTGGCGCCGCGACGGCAAGCCGATCTGGCGCGACCCGGAACTGGTCGCGGAAGAGACCGCGCAGACCGGTGCGGATGCGCAGGCGAGCGAGGTGCTGCTAAAGGCGGTGGCCGGCGAACTCGGCGTCGATCCGGGCAACGTCGTTTCCGCATACGAGGATCCGGCCGAGTGGATTCTCAAGGAAGGCAAGCTTCCAGAGAACGTGACCCCCGAGAACTCCAAGCTCGAGGACCCCGAGGAGCGCAACCGGTTCGCCCGCGTGTTCGAGCGCGGGCTCACCGAGCCATCCGGCCACGTGCTGCCGATCCAGCGTTGGCAGGCCCAGGCCTGGCGGTCGGAGAAGTGGAAGCTAAGGCGCGGCCACCTCTTCCTCGTGCCGGGCGACAGTCCTGTCGGCTACCGCCTGCCGCTCGCTTCGCTCCCCCACGTACCGCCGTCGCGCTATCCCTTTGTCAACCCCGCCGACCCGACAGCAATCAGCGGGACGCTTCCGGACTTCAACAAGCCCGCGGAGGAGCATGCGGAGCGAGCGCAGCCAGTGGCCAGCTTCGCCGCAGCGGAAGGGGCACAGGAGCGCGTGGAGCAGTCGCTTGGCGAGATGGACGGCGCGGTTCGCACCGCGCTGGCGATCGAGCCACGTGACGGGCGCCTGTGCGTGTTCATGCCGCCGGTCGAGCGTGTCGAAGACTATCTGGAGCTGATCGCGGCGATCGAAACGGCGGCAAAGGAGACCGGGCTGCCGGTGCACATCGAGGGCTATCCGCCGCCGCACGATCCGCGCCTCAACGTCATCCGCGTCGCGCCCGATCCCGGCGTCATCGAGGTGAACATCCACCCCGCCGCCAGTTGGGAGGAATGCGTCGCCACCACCACCGCCGTCTACGAGGAGGCGCGCAACGTCCGCCTCGGCGCCGACAAGTTCATGATCGACGGCAAGCACACCGGCACCGGCGGCGGCAACCACGTCGTGGTCGGCGGCGCCACCCCCGGCGACTCGCCCTTCCTGCGCCGCCCGGACCTGCTGAAGTCGCTGGTCCTCCACTGGCAGCAGCATCCCGCGCTGAGCTACCTGTTCTCCGGCCTCTTCATCGGCCCCACCACGCAGGCGCCGCGCATGGACGAGGCGCGTCACGCCAGCCTCTACGAACTCGAAATCGCCCTCAGGCAGGTGCCAGCCCCCGGCGAGGGCGATGCGCCGGTGCCGTGGCTGGTCGACCGGCTGTTCCGCAACCTCCTCGTCGACGTCACCGGCAACACCCACCGCTCCGAGATCTGCATCGACAAGCTCTACTCGCCCGATGGCCCCACCGGCCGCCTCGGCCTGGTCGAGTTCCGCGGCTTCGAGATGCCGCCCAACGCTCGCATGAACCTCGCCCAGCAGTTGCTGGTGCGCGCCCTCGTCGCCCGCTTCTGGAAGGCCCCGAAGGAGGGCACCTTCACCCGCTGGGGCACCACCCTGCATGACCGCTTCATGCTGCCCCATTTCGTCTGGGCCGACTTCATGGA
>JAEWLS010000042.1 GCA_023457435.1 Pseudomonadota bacterium | reverse complement strand
GGGCAGGGCGGCGCGCAGCGTGAAGCCGAGGCCGAGGCCGCCGATCAGCACCCGCGGCGCCGGCGCGGCGATGCGCGCGACGGTGAGCCGGGCAAGCGCCTCCTCCGAGCCGGACAGGCGGGTGTTCATCAGCTCGTTGGCACCGAGCATGATGGAGAACTCGGTGCCGCGGCGCTTCAGCCTGAGCGTCTCGCGGCCGCCGGGGATGGCGGCCGTGTCCAGCGTCTCCCAGGGAATCACGACGCGATCATCTCACATGCGCCAGACGCCGACGCGCGTATCCTCGATCGGCGCGTTGAGGGCTGCCGACAGGGACAGTGCCAGCACCTCGCGGGTCTTCGCCGGATCGATGATGCCGTCGTCCCACAGCCGCGCGGAGGAGTAGAGCGGGTGGCCCTCGCGCTCGTATTTTTCGAGGATGGGCGCGCGGAACGCCTTCTCCTCCTCGTCCGACCATGCGCCGCCCCTGCGCTCGATGCCCTCGCGCTTGACCAGCGACAGCACGGTGGCCGCCTGCTCGCCGCCCATCACCGATATGCGCGCGTTCGGCCACATCCACAGGAAGCGCGGCGAGTAGGCGCGGCCGCACATGCCGTAATTGCCGGCGCCGAACGAGCCGCCGACGATGACGGTGAACTTCGGCACGCGCGCCGTGGCGACCGCGGTGACCAGCTTGGCGCCGTCGCGGGCGATGCCGCCGGCCTCGTACTTCCTGCCGACCATGAAGCCGGTGATGTTCTGCAGGAAGACAAGCGGGATCTTTCGCTGCGTGCACAGCTCGATGAAATGCGCGCCCTTCAGCGCGCTCTCGGAGAACAGCACGCCGTTGTTGGCGATGATCCCGACCGGCATGCCGTGGATGTGGGCGAAGCCGGTGACCAGCGTGGTGCCGTAGTTCTGCTTGAACTCGTCGAGCTCGGAGCCGTCGACGATGCGGGCGATCAGCTCGCGCGCGTCGTAGGGCGTGCGCGTGTCCTGCGGCACGATGCCGTGGATCTCATGCGGCGCATAAAGCGGCGGAATCGGATCGCGAAGCGAAAGCCCTATGTGCTTCTTGCGATTCAGGTTTCGCACGATGCGTCGCGCGATGGCGAGCGCGTGGGCGTCGTCGTTGGCGTAGTGGTCGGCGACGCCGGACTGGCGCGTGTGGACCTCGGCGCCGCCGAGCTCTTCGGCCGTCACCTCCTCGCCGGTCGCCGCCTTCACCAGCGGCGGCCCGCCGAGGAAGATGGTCGCCTGGTTGCGCACCATGATCGATTCGTCGGCCATCGCCGGCACGTAGGCGCCGCCGGCCGTGCACGAACCCATGACGCAGGCGATCTGCGGGATGCCGGCAGCAGACATGTTGGCCTGGTTGAAGAAGATGCGGCCGAAATGCTCGCGGTCCGGAAAGACCTCGTCCTGGTTGGGCAGGTTGGCGCCGCCGGAATCGACAAGATAGAGGCAGGGCAGGTTGTTCTGCGCGGCGATTTCCTGGGCGCGCAGGTGCTTCTTGACGGTCATCGGGTAGTAGGTGCCGCCCTTCACCGTGGCGTCGTTGACGACGACCATCACCTCCTGGCCCTCGACGCGGCCGATGCCGGCGAGAAGCCCCGCTGCCGGGACCTCGCCGCCATACATGTCGTGCGCGGCGAACTGGCCGATCTCGAGGAAGGGCGAGCCGACGTCGAGCAGCTGCGCCAGACGCTGCCGCGGCAGCAGCTTGCCGCGCGACACGTGGCGCTCGCGCGCCTCTTCCGGGCCGCCCGCTTCGACCATCTTAGCCCTGGCGGCGATGTCGGCGACCAGCTCCGCCATGCGCGCGGCGTTGGCCCTGAAGGCGTCGGTGGCGGTCGAGATCTGCGAGCGGATGGCGGGCATCGGAATTCCTAGCGAAGCTGGACGATTTCGCAGGCAAGACCCAGACCGGACCAGGCCTTGTCGGTGGTGACGGCGGGCAGGCCGCGCGCGAGCGCGAGCGACAGGCAGGCGCGGTCTGCGAAGGAGACGTTACGGTGGCGCGTCGTGGCGCGAAGGCGGGCGGCGGAGACAGCTTCGACGCGGCCGAACGGCGCGACCTCGATGCCGAATCCTTCCAGCCATGCGAGGGCCTCGTCGACCGCCATGCCCTTGTCGGAGAGCTTCGCCGCCGCTTCGGAGAAATTCACCGACGACATGACCGCGTCGGGCAGACGCGCCATCGCGGCATCCGAGCCCGGTTCGGCGAACGCGACGGCAAGGATGGCGGAGGCATCGAAGACGCTAGCGCTCAAGACCGGCCTCACGACGGCGCTCGGCAACCAGCTCCTCGGAAACCAGCGTGCCCGGAGGCACCAGTTCCCGCGTTCGGCGCTGGAGCCGACGCACGGCAGCGGCGGGCGAGACCACGCGCAGTTCGCCGTCCACCACCGAGACGGTGACGCGGCCATCCGCATCCACCAGCATGGCCCGGCGCATCTCCGCCGGGACGACGATCCGACCCGCGCTGTCGATCCTGGCGCGCATGGCCGGAACCGATGAGAGTTCGGGGCCTGCCTCGTATGCTTGCGGCGGGCGCTCGCCCAAAACTTTGCCAGACATGTCCCGAACTCCAATGGAGGGCATCAGCGACAGTGGCACGCCGAAGGCGATCTGGCAATTATTGAGCGGGGTTCCAGACAACGCGCAAGCTCCCATTCGCTGCAGATTGTGCCGGTGGCAACGCCTCCCGGCCCTTCGCTATGCCTCCGGGCGTTCGTTGCTCGAAGAGCCAAGTCGTTGGCTTTTCGTTTGGCTACGCCTAAACGCTCCTCACCCCTCCGCAACGATCTCCCGGCCGATCAGCCAGCGTCTGATCTCGCTGGTGCCGGCTCCGATCTCGTAGAGCTTGGCGTCGCGCAGCAGCCGCCCGGTCGGGTAGTCGTTGATGTAGCCGTTGCCGCCGAGCAGCTGGATCGCGTCGAGCGCGGCCTTCGTGGCGTTCTCTGCGGCGTAGAGGATGCAGCCGGCGGCATCCTTCCGGGTCGTCTCCCTGCGGTCGCAGGCGGCGGCGACGGCATAGACATACGCGCGGCAGGCGTTCATCACCGTGTACATGTCGGCGAGCTTGCCCTGCACCAGCTGGAAATCGCCGATCGCCTGGCCGAACTGGCGCCGCTGTCCGACATAGGGCACGACCACGTCGAGGCAGGCGGCCATGATGCCGAGCGGGCCGCCGGACAGCACGACGCGCTCGTAGTCGAGACCCGACATCAGCACCTCGACGCCGCGGCCGTGCTCGCCGAGCACGTTCTCGAACGGCACGTCGACATCCTCGAACACCAGTTCGCCCGTGTTGGAGCCGCGCATGCCGAGCTTGTCGAGCTTCTGCGCCACCGAGAAGCCCTTCATCCTCTTCTCGATGATGAATGCGGTGATGCCGCGCGAGCCCATGGTCTGCTCGGTCTTGGCGTAGACGATCAGCGTGCCGGCATCCGGCCCGTTGGTGATCCACATCTTCGAGCCGTTGAGCACGTAGCGGTCGTTGCGCCGGTCGGCGCGCAGCCGCATCGACACCACATCCGAGCCGGAGCCCGTCTCGGACATCGCGAGCGCGCCGACAGTCGTCCCGGCGCACAGCCCGGGAAGGTACCTGGCCTTCTGCTCCGCCGTACCCCAGCGGTTCATCTGGTTGACGCAGAGATTGGAGTGGGCGCCGTAGGAGAGACCGACGGACGCCGAGGCCCTGGAGATCTCCTCCATGGCGACGACATGGGCGACATAGCCGAGCCCGCTGCCGCCATAGTCCGGATCGGCAGTCATGCCGAGCAGGCCGAGCGCACCGAGCTTCTCCCACAGATCCATGGGAAACTCGTTCGAGCTGTCGATCCCGGCTGCGCGCGGCGCGATCTCGTCGGCGGCGAACCGGCGCACCGTTTCGCGCAGGGCCTCGATCTCTTCGCCAAGGCCAAAGCGCATCGTCCGATCGTACATCGATAATCCTCCGAGCCTGCCGGCCATCAATACGACAGGCGCCGGTGCCTGCCTACCGGAACGGCGCGCAAGTTGAGCCACATCAAGTTGGCTGCTCCAGCATCTGCTACAGTCGCAGACGGTCGAAACACGGAGAAGACACATGAAAAGACGCGCGCTGACGCCGCTGGTCACATTTCCCGACTCGAGCCCGCAAGGATCGGCCGGCTCGGCCGCGGTCCTCGCCCGGCTGCTGGAGGCCGATCTTCATGCGCTCACGCTGGTGGCCGAGATTCGCGAGGTTTCGAACGCCCTGTCGCGCATGATGCTGGACGTGACGGCCATGACCCGCGAGGCCGAGAAGCGGAGCAAGACGGCGGCCACGCTGCTGCTGCAGGCCGTCGGCGATGCCGCGAAGGCGCAGGCTGTCTCGATGACGAGCGAGAGCGTGGCGGCCGCCCCCGAACTTTTCGGCGAGGTCGCGGCACGGCACGCGCGCTACTTCGACTGCTCCATCGTCGGGTGGGAACCGGGCAACCGCGCCGTGTGCGATCTCGCGGAGGCGTTGATGTTCGGCTCCGGAAGGCCGGTCTTCCTGTTGCCGGGCGCCGCCCCCAAGACGCTCGACCGGATCGCCATCGCCTGGGACGGATCAGCGGCCGCGGCAGGCGCGGTTGCGGCAGCCTCCTCGCTCATCGCCGGCGCCCGCGAGGTGACGGTTCTCACCGCGGCGGACGACAAGCCGCTCGAAGAGCGCGCCCCCGGCGAAAGGATGAACGAAGCATTGCGGCTCAGCGACGTCGACGCCAAGTTCGTCGAAGTGAAGGCGATGGACGAACCGATCGAGGCGACGCTGCAGGACGCGGCGCGCGATGCCGGCGTCGATCTCATGGTCATGGGCGCGTACGGCCATTCGCGGATGCGCGACTTCGTGCTCGGAGGCGCGACCAAGGGCGTGCTGGCGGATCTGCGCCTGCCGCTGATGCTCGTGCGCTAGCGAACGCGGGCCGCGCGCCAGAATGGACGATCAGAGACCCAGCAGCGCGTGGAATTCGTTGGTCATAAGGTCCGCCACTTCGGCCACCGGCACCTCGAACAGGTCGTCCTCGCATGCGGCGATGACGTGCGGCAGCCCCTCGAGCGCGAATACGAGCTTCAACCCCCCGGCATCGCGCTTGAGGCTCGCAGTGAGATTCTGCGCGATCAGATCGTCGATGCCGCAATCCTGCTCGTACTCGATGTCGTGCGGAGCGGTAGGTTTCGGCCGGCGATCCCTGACGAAGCCGACGAGGCTCTCGCCCGGCAGATTGTCCTGAACGTCGGCGAACATGTCGCCGAGCCCGAGCAGACGTCCGACTGCCACATCCATCGTATAGGAACGGCGGAAATTGTAGGGGTGTGCGCCGTGGCAGAACAGGCTGCCCGATTCCTGCCAGCTCATGACTTTCGGCGTGAGCGCGTGGACCTCGGTGAAGAATTCGGAGTCCCAGCCTCCGAGCGAGCCGCCATCCGACGACCATGTGCCGCCGAAATCGTTGAGGCCGATGTATTGCATGGCGGCGCACGACCACGCGGAGATGTTGTTGCGCCAGTGGCGCTGCTTGAGGAGATCGTTGGCCGATCCTGCCGAGCCGCCTTCGACCCGAACCACGCGCGGCATGCGGAATTTGGTGCGCGGATCGACGGCGTAGGCAAACTTGGCGTCCGCGAAGCCCTCGGGCTGGCTGGTCGTGACCGGCACGTCATTGCGCGTGTAGTCGTACGGGGACGATTCGATGGAGATGATCGAATCCTCCGAATAGGTCAGCTCGTCGCTGAACTGGTAGAGCGCAAGCGGCGTCGTGGCCTCCATGTCCTCGCGGCTGCCGACGCGCGAGAGCTGCAGCGGCAGCGAGCGCTTGGCGCTCTTCCAGGTGCCTGAAAGGCTGCCGTCGGCGTTTGCCGCGAGCGTCCACGTCGCGCCGATCGGCGGCTTCTGGCCATCGCCGCACTTCTCGGCGCCGCACGCTTCCTCTTCCGCGAGCTCGAAGCTTTTGCCCTTTCGCGCCACGCTCTGGAGCGGGATGTCGACGCCCTTGGACATGTAGGCGTAGCGGCCAGCGATCGGTCCCTTCTGCAAAGGGTCGATGTTCAGCTCGACGACGATGTCGATCGTGCCGAGCTTGCCCCTGTAGGTGGTCGGGTTGGCGAGCGCGGCCGTCGCGACGGAGACGAATACGCCGGCGAGCACGGCGATGAGGAGGTGTGTGCTGTTCTTCATGATGCGGTGCATAGGAGGTCCATGTAACGGCGACGTGCCACGCCGCGCCCGCGACGTTACAGCGGCTCTATGCCGGCGCGAAGCTCTGCGAAAGCACGCCGGCAGCAATCAGACTGCCAGTCCCTTGGTGAGTTCGAGCGCCTGACGCTCGAACAGCCTGCGGTAGATCCCGCCTTCCACACGCACCAGCGAATCGTGCCTGCCTTCCTCGACGATCCGGCCGCGGTCGAAGACCAGCAGCCTGTCGAGCGCCCGTACCGTCGAGAGCCGGTGCGCGATGATCAGGGTCGTTCGGCCGAGCATCAGGCGCTGCATGGCCCTCTGGATCAGCACCTCGGATTCCGAATCGAGGCTGGACGTCGCCTCGTCGAGTATCAGGATCGGTGCGTCGGCCAGGAAGGCGCGCGCGAGCGCCACGCGCTGGCGCTCGCCGCCGGACAGCTTCACCCCGCGCTCGCCGACGAGCGTCGCGTAGCCCTTCGGCAGGCGCTCGATGAACTCGTGCGCGCTCGCCAGCTCCGCCGCCCGCTCGATCTCGGCTTGGCTGGCGCCGGGGCGCGCATAGGCGATATTCTCGGCGAGCGAGCGGTGGAACAGGATCGGCTCCTGCTGCACGATCGCGATCTGCTGGCGCAACGACGCCTGGGTGGCGTCGGCGATGTCCTGCCCGTCGATGAGGATGCGGCCGTCCTTCACGTCGTAGAGCCGCTGGATCAGCTTGACGAAGGTGGTCTTGCCCGAGCCGGAGTGGCCGACGAGGCCGACACGCTCGCCCGGCGCGATCGACACCGAGAAGTCTCGGTAGAGCGGTGCGGCGTGGCGGCCGTAATGGAACGCCACCTTGTCGAATTCGATGGCGCCCTCCTGGATCGCGATCGGCACGGCACCGGGACGGTTGGCGACGCCAAGCGGCTCGGAATGCAAATCGACGAGTTCCTCCATGTCGTTGACCGAGCGCTGCAGGTTGCGCACGTGCTGGCCGATGTCGCGCAGATATCCCTGCAGCAGAAACAGCGAGGTCAGCACAAAGGCGATGTCGCCGGCGCCGAGCTGGCCGCGCGACCACAAGAGCAGCGCCACGCCGACGATCGCCCCGCGCATCAGGAGCAGCATCGAGCCCTGGATGGTCCCGTTCAGCGTGCCGCGTTTCCATGTACGGGCCGTACGCTTTCGCCACTTGGTCATGACCGCGGCCAGGCGAGCGTCCTCGCGGCGCTCGGCGCCGAACGCCTTGACCACCGCGTTGCAGCTGACCGCGTCGGCCAGCGACCCGCCGAGCTTGGTGTCCCAGGCATTCGAAAGACGCGCGGCCGGCGCTACGAAGAACAGCGACATCGACACGGTGACCGAGATGTAGATGACGGCTGCGACGCCGACGACGACGCCGAGGAGCGGCCAGAACCAGCCAAGCAGCAGCGTCGTACCGATGAGCATCGTTACCGACGGGATCAGCGCCATCAGGATCGTGTCATTGAGCACATCCAGTGCCCACATGCCGCGCGTGACCTTGCGGACCGTCGAGCCGGCAAAGCTGTTCGCGTGCCAGTCGGTCGAGAAGCGCTGGACTCGGTGGAACGTGTCGGCGCCGATGTCCGACATCATGCGCAGGGTCAGCGTGATGATGCCGGTGAAGGCGAGCTGGCGCAGGATCACGGAGCTCAGCGCGAGCACCAGCAGCGCGATGAATGCCGACACCGCACCGTTCCACGCTGCAGCGTCCATGGCCGTCCCGGAGGAGACGGCATCGACCAGCCGGCCGGCGAAGAGCGGGGTCAGCACGTCCGTGACCGTGGTGGCGAGGAACGCCGTCACCAGCAGCGCGATGCGTACCGGCTGGCGGCGCCAGTGGATGGCGCAAAAGGCGAAGACGTTGCGGAACGCGCCACCGAGCGCGCTGGAACGACGAGAAGACATGGTTGCGTGACGCCGCGGCGGCGCCATCCCGAATTCATTGTGCGAAGTAACGCGGCAGGGGCCGCAGGCGATGCGCCGTGGCGCGACGTTCTAGCGAAGCGGGCGTAGCCCGGCGTCGTCCGAACGGTGGGAGACGATTCCAGATATGCGCATTCCGTCCTCCCTGTTCGCGTGGGTGAGGGCTTTTAGCCGATGGCCGCGGGCCGCACAACACACCGAACGTTGGGCCAACGATTTCCAGAAGGGCTCTTGCAATCCGAGAAAACTAATGCCATTAGTAAAGGAACGAATGACATTAGGAGATGACCATGTCAGCCGCTTACGCCACCGACAGCGCCATGCAGACGCACTTCAGCCACCCATCCGTGTCCCTACAGGTGAAAGCGACATCCACGACCCCGCCCGCCACGCGATTCCTTGAACTCGACGGTGGCCACATTGCGTACGACGATGTCGGCTCCGGGCCGCTCGTCATCATGGTGCCCGGGCTGGGCGACGTGCGCGCCGAGTACCGCACACTCGCACCGAGGCTCGCAGCCGCCGGATATCGCGCCGTCACCATGGACCTGCGCGGCCACGGCGAATCGTCCACCGGATGGCCGGACCACAGCGCATCGGCGATCGGCGCCGACGTGCTCGCGCTGGTAAAAAGGCTGGACGCCGGTCCGGCCACACTGATCGGCACGTCGATGGGCGCAGCCGCGGTCGCGTGGGCGGCGGCCGAGGCGCCACAGGCCGTGTCCGGCATCGTGGCCATCGGGCCGTTCGTGCGCGATGTGCCGCCGAAATCGCGCCTTTCCGGATGGGCGCAGAAGGCAATCATCAAGCTGGCGTTCGCGGGCCCGTGGGGCGCGTGGGCGTGGAAGAAGTTCTACGCCACGCTCTATGGCACGAAGCCTTCGGATTTCGACGCCTACGCGACGGCGCTGGCCGCCAACCTTGCCGAGCCCGGCCGCATGGACGCGCTGCGGGCGATGATGGCGGCGAGCAAGGCCGACGTCGAGGCCCGGCTGCATGAGGTAAGGGCGCCGTCGCTCACCATCATGGGCACGGCCGATCCAGACTTCGCGGACCCGAGGGCAGAGGCCGACACCGTTGCCGGCCTGCTGCGCGGAAGCGCCATGATGGTCGATGGGGCAGGGCACTATCCGCAGGTGGAGCAGCCGGACGCAGTCGCCGCGGCGATTGTCTCCTTCATCCGCGCCAACGGCCGCAGCTGATGCCCCGCGCAGGACTGGACAGGGCGGCGGTGATCGACGCCGCCGCCCGGCTCGCCGACGGCGAAGGAATGGCGGCGGTGACGCTGGCGCGGCTGGCGCAGGAGCTCGGCGTCAAGCCGCCTTCGCTCTACAACCATGTGCGCAACCTTGCCGAGATCGAGCGCGCACTGGCGCTCGCCGGAGCTCGCGAGGCGGCAGGCCGCATGCTGCGCGCGGCTGCCGGCGTGTCGCGCGAGGACGCGCTGCTGGCGGTCGGGCTCGCGTACCGCGACTTCGCGCGGGAGCGCCCCGGCCTCTATGCTGCGTCCTTGAAGGCACCCGCTCGCGACGACGACGAACTGCGCGATGCCGGCAACGAGACCGTCGGCGTGGTTCTCGCCGTGCTGTCCGGCTACGGCCTGACCGGCGACGACGCGCTGCACGCAACGCGCGGCCTGCGCGCCATCATCCACGGCTTCGTCTCGCTCGAGGCCGCCGGCGGCTTCGGACTGGCGCTCGACGCGAAGGAATCGCTCGCCCGCCTGCTTCGCGCCTTCGGCCGCGGACTTGCCGCGACACGACCGTAGCGCGCCTCAGCCGCCCCGCGCGTCCGCAATCGCTCCCGGCAGCTCGGCGGCGAAGATATCGAGCTCGGCTTGCGGGCCGCAGCTGACACGGATGCAGCGGTCGAGACCGGGCGCCATCGGCTTGCGCACGAAGACGTCGCGCGCCAACAGCGCTTGCATCAGGCGCATGGCATAGGCGCCGTCGCCGCCGCTTTCCATGGTGACGAAATTCGACGCGGAAGCGAGCGGGACCAGGCCGTTGGCGCGCCCGATGCGCGCGATCTCGTCGCGCGCCGCGGCGATCCGCGCCACGACGCTGCGCAGATACTCCTGGTCGGCCAGCGCGGCGACGCCGGCGACCTGCGCCATCTTGTTCATGCCGTAGTGATTGCGGACCTTGTCGATGGCCGCGATCACAGCCGGGTGGCCGATGGCGTAGCCGCAGCGCAGGCCGGCAAGCCCGTAGGCCTTCGAGAAAGTGCGCAGCCGCACGACGTTCGGCCGCGCGACATCGATGGCCGGAATCGCCGACGCCGGAGCCGTCTCGCCATAGGCTTCGTCGAGCAGAAGCAGGGTGGTCGAGGGCAGGCGGGCGACGAAGCGCTCGATCTCGGCCGCCTCCCACCACGTGCCCATCGGATTGTCCGGGTTGGAGAGGTAAACCAGCGGCGCGCTTTCGGCAGTCACCGCCGAGAGCAGGCCCTCAAGGCTCTCGCGGTCGTTCTCATAGGGAACGGTGACCAGTCGCGCGCCGAAACCGGCGACATGGTAGTTGAAGGTCGGGTAGGCGCCGAGCGAGGTTACTACCGGCGTGCCGGCTTCCGCGTAGAGGCGAACGAGGAGCCCGAGCAGCCCGTCGATACCCTCGCCGATGGCGACGCTCTCGAACGGGACGCGGCAGTTCTCCGCGACGGCCGCCTTCAGGTCGAAATTGTCCGGGTCGCAGTACTTCCACATCTCGCCGGCCGCAGCCGCCATGGCGCGAGCGACCGAAGGCGCCGGTCCGAAGCCGTTCTCGTTGGCGCCGAGGCGGGCGCGGAACGGGTGTCCGCGCTTGCGTTCCTGGTTTTCAGGGCCGACGAAGGGGACCGTGGATGGCAGGCGCTCGGCCAGCGCTGTCAATCGCGGGGTTTGCGTCATGATCCTCGTCCGTGTCGGCGGGCAGGATTACGACGAACGCGTCCCTGCGACAACGCGCGACGGTACCCCGAAAATAAAAAACCCGGCGGTTTCCCGCCGGGTTTTTCGAAGTTGAAGCGTTTCGGGCTTAGAACGAGCGCTGGAAGCGCATCATGCCCATCAGGCCGTTGCCGCCGCTGTCGTAGGCGACTTCCGGACGAATCTCGAGGCCCGGAGCGACCGTGATCGGCAGCGTGGCGCCGGCGAAGAAATTGCCGCTGTTGAGCCACTGAGCGTGCAGACCGAGCGACACCTTCTGCGAGAAGGCGAAGTTCGCGGCTGCGAGGACCGAGAACGTCGACGTGGCGTCGAGGCCGTAGACCGAGCCGCCGGCCGCCGTCACCGAAGCGTACATGGCCATCAGCTTGAAGTAGCTGCCCGAGGTGTTCGGGAAGTTGATCTGCAGCGAGGCCTTGGCGCCGATGCCGCCGACGCTCGAGTCGTAGCCGACGATGGCACCGACCTCACCCCAGCCGCGCGAGAACTTCAGGCCGAGTTCACCGTCATGCAGGAAGTCGGCATCGCCGTCGTTGACGATCGCGGCGATGAAGTTGAAGCCGTTCGAACCGTTGAAGGTATAGCTGATCTCGCTCGAGCGACGGTAGGAGTAGTAGCCGTCCAGCCAGGCCATCGAGCTCGAATAGCCGAGGAAGCGGGTATACGGGGTCTCGGCGCGGCCGAAGAGCCAGGAGCCGCCGTTCGGGCGAATGACCTGGATGTAGGCCGAAACGGCGTCGAGGCCGATGCCATACGCCGCGGGAGCTAGGCCGGTGTTGTAGAAATAGTCGATTTCAAGCTCGGCGTAGCCGCGGATCGTGCCGACTTCCGAGTCCGAACGAACATCGAAGCTCGGAGCGAAACGGGCGCGCGTGGTGAGGCCGCCGGCGACATCGACGCTGTAGTAGACGTCGTAGCGCATGTACCCGCCGATCTTCAGGCAGGTCTCGGTGCCGGGAATGTAGAAGAAGCCGGCACCGTACACGTCGCAGATGCGGACGTATTCCATCGGCTCCGGCTCGGCGACGACGATCGCGTCGGCAGCCTGGGCACCGGTCGACACCGCCGCGAGAGCGGCTGAGCCAATGAGGAGGCTCTTGATGTTCATGTTGTTCTCCGAACTTGCTTTTGTCCCCGACCGGAAAACTGCGTCGCTTGGGATCGACGCTCCCTCTCCGGGCTTGGCTCGTTATCCGGCGGTTTCTGGGCTCGTACAACTGAAATTGCCGGCCGGAACCCGCGCGGAATCAGGCCGCAGGCGCAGTGTTGCATAAACGCCGCAGCGCTGTGCACGAGGAGTGTGCAGTTGCACCGCGTCGTCGCAGTCTGCATCGCGTACGGGCCGAAATCGCCCAAGGCGTGGTCAATCCGGCGAGTTGGGCCGGTCCCGAGCTCCGCGATGGCGCGCGCACTGCTCCAGCACGGCGGCGGCAGGATGGTCTGACAGCTGTCTCGTCTTCACGGCAGGATTCGGAGCGGGCAGGAAGCGTCCCGTCCACGATCGATCCGTCTCGATCGTGGACGCAGATTCGAGGGAGAGATCTCCTGGCGTCGATATGGAAATATGATGCGCTCCAAACGCCCCCTATAGATATTGTGAAGCGCGGGTGCCTGGCGTGTTGCGCGGCGGCGCCGTTTTCTTTATCTGCCGGGACCGTTGGAGAGGTGGCCGAGTGGTCGAAGGCGCTCCCCTGCTAAGGGAGTAGACCTCAAAAGGGTCTCGTGGGTTCGAATCCCATCCTCTCCGCCATCCGACCTTTCCATCACATGCGGGTTTTCAGCGGTTTCGACACGCCGCGGATCGCCGTGGTTAACGCTTCCTTACCCCACATGGCCAAAACGTGGCTTTTCTGCAACAAGGGGTTCCGATAGCAGCCGCGCAACGTCGAGTTGGCCACGATCCTTGTTGAACGGGCCGGGCCGTTCGGTAAATCTTCGACTCGAAGAAGGGGCGTGTCGCGCATCTTTTTCGTCGCTTGGGGATGGGGCAGGGAACGCTGTCCTTCGGCAAAAAAGTACCCAGACCCATATTAACTTTTGACTGGAGGTCAGAAATGAACATCAAGAGCCTTCTGATCGGCTCTGCGGCCCTCGCGACGGTTTCGACCGGCGCCCAGGCTGCTGACGCGATCGTCATGGCTGAACCGGAGCCGATGGAATACGTTCGCATCTGCGACGTGTACGGCGCCGGCTTCTTCTACATCCCGGGGACCGAGACCTGCCTGAAGATCGGCGGGTACATGCGCTATGAGATCCAGTACAACACGGTTGCGGCTGCTGGCCTCACCAAGCTGGCTCGTTTCCAGGCTAACTTCGACGCCCGTTCCGACTCGGAAGTCGGCACGATCCGCGGCTACGCTGCCGTCAACTTCGACTGGGGCTTCGCTCCGCTGACCGGTCCGGCCGGCGCATACGGCGTCACCACCGCGATCGACTCGGCCTTCATCCAGGTCATCCGCCCGAACGGCGGTTCCTGGCTGTTCGGTCGTGAGGCTGCTCCGTACGCCCGCTTCCAGGGCTTCGGCTTCTTCACCATCAACGGCGGCTACTACGGCTTCCGTCGTACCTCGGAGATCAGCTACTCCTACGCTGGTTCGAACGGCTTCAACTTCATCGCCGCTCTGACCACCGACGGCAACGTGAACCTGCTGCCGGACGCTGAGATCGGCATCCGCTTCGATCGCGGCTGGGGCTCGGTCGGCTTGATGGCTGGCTACGACATCGACGTCGGCACGTTCGGCGCCAAGGCCTGGACCCGCGTGAAGTTCGGCAATTCGGGTGTCAGCGGCGCTCTCGCCGTGCTGTACTCGTCTGGCCCGGGCGCCTTCGCGATCGCCGGCCCGGCTCTGATCCCGGCTGCTGGTGGCCCCGCCGTTGCGGCTCCGGCTGTCTCGACCTTCTCGGTGCTCGCCGGCCTGCAGGCCCGCTTCTCGCCGAAGGTTGCTGCCAACCTGCACGCTCAGTGGTTCTCTGCCGGCGGCTTCGACTCCGCTCTGAACCTCGACTTCACCGTGGCTCGCGGCATGAACGTGATCCCGGAAGTGCGTTTCGATACCGCCAACGGCATCGGCGCAGTCGTCCGTATCCAGCGCTCGTTCTAATACAAGCGCTTGAAACAAAGAGCCCGGCGGGAAACCGCTGGGCTTTTTCTATGTCTGCATGCCGGCGATCAGCTCGCCCTGATATCCGCCCGCTCGAGGAATGCCGCGATCTTCGCAGGCAGGCCGGCAGTCTCGAGGAATGGGGCATGGCCCTGACCCGAAACCGTCACCGTCCGGATATCGGGATGGCGCCGCTCCATCTCGGCCAGCGTTTCGGCCGACATCAGCGCGGAGTTCTCGCCGCGGATGGCGAGCAGAGGCACGCCGTAGAGCGCCTCGAACTGCGGCCAAAGGATCGGCAGAGGGCGACTGAAGTCCATGGACGTCAGCGTCTTGATCAGGGCCGGGTCGTAGTCGGCGACGAAAGTCCCGTCCGTCACCTTGAACATCGCCAGCGCCGTGCGTTGCCAGTCGGCCTCCGACAGCGCGGGGAACGCGCTCCCCTGCGCCGCCTTGAGGATCGAGACCGCTTCGTCGAGCGTCCTCGGACGCGGCGCGCGCTCCAGATAGCCGCGAATCTGCGCCAGGCCTGCGCCCTCGATCACCGGGCCGATGTCGTTGAGCACCACGGCACGAAGCAGGGCCGGCCGTAGCGCCGCAATCGCCAGCGTGATCAGTCCGCCTCGCGATGTACCGATGAATGCGCCGTTCCCGATGCCGAGCGCCGCCAGACCGGCCATCACGTCGTTGGCCTCGACGATATAGTCGTAGTTCTTCCAGTTCTTGTCCCACTCGGAGCCGCCGCGACCGCGGTAATCGAAGGCCACGACCGTTCGCCGCACGCGGGCGCGCTTCGACAGGTGGATGGCGAGCTCGTGGAAATCGCGGGCGTTTCGCGTCAGTCCGGCGAGGCAGATCGCGGGAAGCGCGCCGGCAACCATGCCGCCGTAGATCCGGGCATGCAGCCGCAGCCCATCCTGCGCGCTGTAGAAGAAGTCTTCGAACTCGGCCATGCGCTCGTCTCCATCGGAAATCGAGCTATAGACCCTACGCGGCATCACGAAAAAGGGGGCCGTCGGGCCCCCTTGAAGGTATCGGCGAGGGCGTCGTCAGCGCCCGCTGACGAGATCTCCGGCTAAGTCGAAATTGCCGGACAGCCGCATCTTGTAGACCTGGTAGTTCTCCATCACCCGCTGGACGTAGTTTCGGGTCTCGGTGAACGGGATCCGTTCGATCCAGTCGACGATGGTGTCGACGCTCTTGCCGCGCGGATCGCCGTAGCGCTTGACCCACTCGGCGGCCCGGCTCGGTCCGGCATTGTACCCCGCGAAAGTCAGCACATAGGAGCCGTCGAATCGCGAGAGCTGGTCGCTCAGATAGGCGGCGCCGAGCGTGGCGTTGTAGGCCGGATCGGAGGTGAGCTTCTGCGGCGAGTAGCCGAGCCCGGCGGACTTTGCGAGCGACTTCGCCGTACCCGGCATAAGCTGTAGCAGACCGCGCGCGCCGGCCGACGACACGGCGCCGGCGTTGAATTCGCTTTCCTGCCGGGCGATGGCGTAGGCCAGTGCCTTGCCCGCGCCGGAAATCTTGGCCGAACCGGGAATGGCGCCGACAGGATGGGAGAGGGCGCCCACGTCGATGCCGCGCGAAGCGGCGATCTTGCCGACCTTGAGGGCCAGGTGATGGTCGCCACGGCGCTCGGCCATGACGGCAAGCAGGGCCAGTTCGCCAGGCCTGGTCAGTTCGCCCGCGAGGTCGCGGTAGAGCATGTCGGCGCGGCGCTCGTGGCCGGCTGCTTCGAGGCGCTGGATCGCGCGCACGGCCTGGCGGTTCGAGAACGACAGGCGGTCGTCGGCCGAAGGCGCAGGATAGCTCGCCGCAAGCTGCTTGCGGCCCAGCTTCGCGGCGGCGAGCTGCCCGTAGAACGTCGTGCCGTACTGCGCGGCACGCTCGTAGCTGGCGCGCGCATTTCCGCCGCCGCCGGCCTCGGCAGCGCGCCCGAGCCAGTAATACGCCCGCGACAGGGAGATCGCGCCTTCGGCAATCTGCGCGATTCGCTGGAAGTGCTTGGCGGCCGTGCCCGCGTCGTTGAGACCGCGCAGCGCGTACCACCCCGCGTGAAATTCGGCGTCGACCCGCATCGACGGCGACTCAGCCGCATGCGCGGCGGCCAGCCTGTAGGCCGTGCGGGTGTCGCCGAGGTCGAGCAGCTCGCGCGACAGGACGCGGCGCTCGGTCCACCAGGCATCCGGATCGACGAGCGAAGCGGCGTCGGTCGGCGCCGTCAGCATGATTTCGGCGGCTTCCTTGTACTTTCCGGCCCAGCGCAAATGACGCGATTTGGCGAAGACGAAACCAGCGCCGCGCTCGGCGCGCGGCACGGCGTCGAGCAGCTTGCCGGCGTTCTTGTCCTTGCGCAGTACCGCGGCCCATGCCTCAGCCAGCTTCTCGGCGCCCGCGACCTTGGCGACGCGGATCGCGGAGTTGGCGCGCTCGTGATGCAGCATCTGCTCCATGCGGGCGCGGTGGTCGGCGCGGGTGAGCACCTTGCCGAACTCGCGCATTATTGCGGTTTCCTGAGGTGCCTCGAGCTTCTCGCGGCGCCAGGTCGGCGCGATCGCCTCGCGTGCCGGGGCTGCGTTGCCGAGCGCGAGCTGCGCGCGTGCGAGTGCAATGGCACCGTCGAGCGTGCTCGGCGCAGAGCCGCCGAACGACTTCACGACGGAGGCCGGCGATGCATTTTCCCTTGCCAGCGCGCGCTCGAAGTTGCGGCGCAGTGCCTTTTGGCCCGGCCAGCCGGAAAGCTCGCGCGCCGCCGCTACGATCTCGCCGCTGGTGGCGTCGCCGCCGCCGAGCGCGATCGCCCACGACAGGATCTGATGATCGAGCGAATTTGCCGACAGCGCGTCGCGGACGCGGCGCGCGCCGGCGAGGTCGCCTTTCCCCAGCGCGTCGAGTGCGCTCTTGAGGCGGCCGATATCCTGCGGAGCTGCCTGGGCGGCATCGAGCCGGCCGGCCTTCGCCGCGGCGACCGAGCCGGTGGGGTTGCGGTCGAGTTCCGGCGCATAGGCCGCTGGCCGCACGGCAGGCAGCGGAGCGTCGACAGACGGGAGCGAGACTTCGGCGATTCCGGACACGGGCATGACGAGAAGTGCGATGCCGGCCGCGGCGAGGCAGCTCTGCATGGAAGCGGCGGCCCGGAGCCGCCGGAAGATCGAGGATGACGTCACTGTGCGATCCCTATCCGTACACAATACCAAGCGGGGGACGAAGGGCAAAGCTATCGCCGAGCTGGTGAAGGTCCGGTAAACGGATGGTTACGCGGATCGTCTGCATTCTATGCATGAGACATGACCCGCCGTGTCGAGGCGACGCCTATCCGCCGAATGTGGCGGCAACCCGGCGACAGGCCCAATGCCTTCGCGGACGCTGCTCGCTTGCCGGTTCGGCTGGCCGCCACTATGGTGCGCGACCTCTTGCCGGGGTCTCTCCCGGCGCTGTAGCCAAGGACTGCCAGAACCATGCTGAGAGGCTCGCTCACCGCGCTCGTCACGCCGTTCACCAGCGATCGGCGCTTCGACGAGAAAGCCTTTCGTGCCTTCGTCGACTGGCAGATCGCCGAAGGGACGAGCGGACTCGTTCCGGTTGGCACGACGGGAGAGTCTCCGACGCTCAGCCATGAAGAGCACCGCGCTGTCGTCAAGACCTGCGTCGAGCAGGCGAAGGGCAGGGTGCCCGTCGTCGCAGGCGCCGGATCGAACAACACCGAAGAAGCCGTCGGCCTCGTCAAGTTCGCCGAGCAGGCCGGCGCCGATGCCGTTCTCGTCGTCACGCCCTACTACAACAAGCCGACGCAGCACGGCCTCTATGAACACTACGCAACGCTGGCGAGGGCGACGACGCTGCCGATCGTCATCTACAACATCCCGCCGCGCTCGGTGATCGACATGACGCCCGAGACCATGGGCAGGCTTGCCAACGACTTCAAGAATATCGTCGGGGTGAAGGATGCCACAGGCAGGGTCGAGCGCGTCTCGGAGCAGCGCATGACCTGCGGCAAGGAGTTCATCCAGCTGTCGGGCGAAGATGCCTCGGCGCTCGGCTTCAACGCCCATGGCGGGGTCGGCTGCATTTCAGTGACCTCGAACGTCGCGCCGCGGCTGTGCGCCGAGTTCCAGGAAGCGACGCTGGCCAATGACAAGCAGCGCGCGCTGGAGTTGCAGGATCGGTTGATGCCACTGCACAAGGCGATCTTCATCGAGCCGGGCCTCTGCGGCGCGAAATATGCCCTGTCCAGGCTTGGGCGCGTCGAGAATGTCGTTCGCCTCCCGCATGTGACGATCGAGGCATCGACCGCGGCCCGGATCGACGAGGCGATGCAGTTCGCCGGGCTTGTCAATTGAGGCGTCAATGCCGAAGTAGGCCGGCATGAACCAGAAGAAGTCCGATCCGAACAACAAGATCGCCGCGGAGAACCGCAAGGCGCGCTTCAGCTACGAGGTGGTGGACACCTACGAGGCCGGACTGCAGCTGACCGGGACCGAGGTGAAGTCGCTGCGCGGCGGTCATGCCAATATCGCCGAGTCTTACGCGTCGGTCGAAGGCGGCGAGATCTGGCTGATCAACTCCTACCTGCCTGAGTACCTGCAGGCCAACCGGTTCAATCACGAACCGCGGCGCCGGCGGAAGCTGTTGCTGAAAAAGAAGGAAATGGCGAAGCTCAGCCAGGCGGTCGAACGTCAGGGCATGACGATGGTGCCGCTGAAGATCTACTTCAACGACCAGGGCAGGGCGAAGCTGCTGCTCGCGCTGGCACGCGGCAAGAACGCTGCCGACAAGCGACAGACCGAGAAGGAGCGCGACTGGTCGCGCGAGAAGGGCCGGCTGCTGCGCGACCGGGGGTAGGGGCTACTCGGCGGCTTCGGGTCTTGTCTCGAAGGTGATTCTGAGGCCGAGTGCCTCGGCTACCTTCGCGATGGTCGCGAACTCAGGGTTACCTTCGCCGCTAAGGGCCTTGTAGAGCGCCTGCCGCGACATGCCGGTCTTCTCGGCGAGTTTGGTGATGCTCTGTGCGCGGGCAATGACGCCGAGGGCATGGGCGATCTCGGCCGGGGTCCCGTCCTCACATGCGGCTTTGAGGAACTCGCTCCAGGCCTCAGGTGTATCGAGAAACTCCGCGCTATCGTAGGGGAAGGTCTTAAGCACCATATCCTACTCCTTAAGTTCGCGGGCGAGCTGAAGAGCTAAGCGGATGTCCTGTTTCTGCGTGCTCTTATCGCCACCGCAGAGCAACACATAGATCACCTGGCCGTCGCGGACGAAATACACACGATACCCCGGGCCATAGTCTATGCGCATCTCGCTGACGCCCTGGCCGACCGGTTTCACATCCCCGTGGTTGCCGTTCGCAAGCCTCTCAATGCGTTGCGCGACTCTTGCACGGGCATGTCGATCAGCCAGACCATTCTGCCACTCTATAAAGGCAGCAGTTCTTCTAATGCTGTAAACCATGGTTTACAATCCCCCCGCGTGCCCTTCCATGAATCCCGCAATGTCGGCGAAGACGGCTTCGAACATCTCCGTCGTCAGGACGCCGGTATTCGTGTTGTAGCGGGAGCAGTGGTAGCTCGCGAAGAGCGTGATGCCGCCAAGTTCGTGACGTGCGCCGTGGCCGAACTTGTGCGCCGCCACCCGTCCGCCGAGCGCCCGAACCGTGGACTGGTGCGCTATGGCGCCGAGCGCCAGAACCGCGCGAAGCTTCGGGAACGACGAAAGCGTCGGGACCAGGAACTGGCGGCAATTCGCTATCTCGCCGCCCTCGGGCTTGTTCTGCGGCGGGACGCAGCGCACCGCATTGGTGATGGCGGTGCCGACAAGCTCCAGCCCGTCATCGGGCCTTGCCTGGAAGACGCCTCGTGCCATGCCGTACTTGCCGAGGGTCGCATACAGGAGATCGCCGGCATAGTCGCCGGTGAAAGGCCGGCCGGTTCGGTTGGCGCCGCGCAGCCCCGGTGCCAGACCGACGATCAGCAGAACGACCTCGGCCTCGCCGCCAGGCGGCATGAATGTCGGCACCGGCGCGTTGTGCCAGGCAGGTTCGCGCGCACGCCACTCCAGGATGAAGTTGCGGAGACGCGGACAGATCGGGCAGTCCGGGCTCGGCTCGTGCGGCTGCAGCGCGAGCGGCGGCACGGTCAGTATTCATCCTCGCGCGTTGCGGCAGGCAGGGCGGCAGGCTCGTGCCGCCTAACCGGGCGCTCCGACGGATCGCGCCCGATCTCGCCGCGCAGCGATGCGAGGTCGATGAAGTGATCCGCCTGCCGGCGCAGGTCGTCGGAGATCATCGGCGGCTGCGACGCCATGGTGGAGACGATCGACACCTTGCGCCCGCGCCGCTGCAGCGCATCGACCAGCGTGCGGAAGTCGCCGTCGCCTGAGAAGATGACGATGTGATCGACGACTTCGGCAAAGGCGAGCTCCATCGCGTCGATGGCGAGCTCGATGTCCATGTTGCCCTTGATCTTGCGGCGGCCGGCTGAGTCCGTGAACTCCCTGGCCGGCTTCGTCACGACCTTGTAGCCATTGTAGTCGAGCCAATCGATCAGCGGGCGGATCGACGAGTACTCCTGGTCCTCGATCAGCGCCGTGTAATAGTAAGCGCGCAACAGATACCCGCGGCGCTGGAAGCTTTCGAGGAGCTTTCGGTAATCGATGTCGAATCCGAGCGCGCGCGAGGTCGCGTAAAGGTTCGCGCCATCTATGAACAGGGCAATCTTCTCGCGCGGATCGAACATGGGAGCCTCTGCTGAAAAGTCATGTCGTTGAAAACGCGTCCGCGAAAGTCCGCGCAAAGCTGCGGTGCGGCCATTTCGAATTAGCGCCACGGTCAGCGCTTTCCAAGTAGTCCGCGTTCTCGTAGAGCGATTGTGTACGCACCTGCAGACCGCCGCCGCGCTTGAAATCCGCGCGGCTTCGGTCTATGTGCGGCGCAACCTC
The DNA here is from genome assembly GCA_023457435.1 of Pseudomonadota bacterium. Taxonomy (GTDB): domain Bacteria; phylum Pseudomonadota; class Alphaproteobacteria; order Rhizobiales; family Rhizobiaceae; genus RCIO01. Next base: position 48,496 of record JAEWLS010000042.1, on the reverse strand, counting down.
CGCACATCCGTATCCATGAAAGGGGCAGTTGATGGCCCGCGTCACCGTTGAAGACTGCATCGACAAGGTCGAGAATCGCTTCGAACTGGTTCTGCTCGCCGGCCACCGCGCCCGCCAGATCTCGCAGGGCGCCATGATCACCGTCGACCGCGACAACGACAAGAACCCTGTCGTGGCGTTGCGCGAGATTGCCGACGAGATGCTCGCGCCGGGCGATCTCAAGGAGGACCTGATCCACTCGCTGCAGAAGCACGTCGAGGTCGACGAGCCGGAGGCCGACGCCGCCACGCTCATCGCCGACAATGCCGACGCGTCGGACGAGCCGGAAGAGAACATCACCTTCGACCGCATGTCGGAAGAGGACCTGCTGGCCGGCATCGAGGGTCTCGTACCGCCGGAGAAGAACGAGGACTTCTGATAGTCCAGAAGCGCGCTTCGGACTTTCGTCCGGCGCTGAAGCTGCTTATCTAGACGGGCGCTGCATCGATCGACGCAGCGCCCGTCTTCGTTTGGAATCTTCGCCCATGATGCGTCAGTACGAGCTTGTCGAGCGCGTCCAGCGCTACAAGCCTGACGTCAACGAGGCGCTGCTCAACAAGGCCTACGTCTATGCCATGCAGAAGCATGGCCACCAGAAGCGCGCTTCCGGCGATCCATATTTCTCGCATCCCCTTGAGGTTGCTGCGATCCTCACCGAGATGCATGTCGACGAGGCGACGATCGCCGTCGCGCTGCTGCACGACACGATCGAGGACACCACGGCCACGCGCGCCGAGATCGACGAACTCTTCGGCCCCGACATGGGGCGTCTCGTCGAGGGACTGACCAAGCTCAAGAAGCTGGATCTGGTCTCGAAGAAGGCCGAGCAGGCCGAGAACCTGCGCAAGCTGCTGCTCGCCATCGCCGACGACGTCCGCGTTCTTCTCGTCAAGCTGGCCGACCGCCTGCACAACATGCGCACGCTCGGCCACATGCCGGAGGCCAAGCGCCTTCGCATCGCCGAGGAGACGATGGACATCTATGCGCCGCTGGCGGGCCGCATGGGTATGCAGGACATGCGCGAGGAGCTCGAGGACCTCGCCTTCCGCACCATCAACCCGGAAGCCTACCGTACGGTGACCGCGCGGCTCATGGACACGGCCGAGCGCAGCAAGGGCGTCATCGAGGCGATCAGCAATTCGCTGCGCGAACTGCTCGACCAGCGCGGCATCGTCGCCAAGGTCACCAGCCGCCAGAAGAAGCCCTGGTCGGTGTTCCGCAAGATGGAGACCAAGGCGCTGTCCTTTGAGCAGCTCTCCGACATCTTCGGCTTCCGCGTCATCGTGCAAACCGTCGAGGACTGCTATCGCGCGCTCGGCGCCATCCATACGCGCTGGTCGATGGTGCCGGGGCGCTTCAAGGATTACATCTCCACACCGAAGCAGAACGACTATCGCTCGATCCACACCACGATCGTCGGCCCGTCGAGCCAGCGCATAGAGCTGCAGGTGCGCACCGCCGAGATGAACAGCATTGCCGAGTTCGGCGTTGCCGCCCACGCGCTCTACAAGGACATGGGCAGCGTCACCGAGATCGGCGGCCGGGCGATCTCGAAGGACACGAACGCCTATGGCTGGCTGCGCCAGACCATCGCCGCGCTGGCGGAAGGCGACAGCCCCGAGGAATTCCTCGAGAACACCAAGCTCGAGCTGTTCCAGGATCAGGTGTTCTGCTTCACGCCGAAAGGCACGCTGATCGCCCTGCCCAAGGGGGCGACGCCGATCGACTTCGCTTACGCGGTACACACCGAGGTGGGCGACACCTGCGTGGGTGCCAAGATCAACGGCCGCATCATGCCGCTGATGACCGAACTCAAGAACGGCGACGAGGTCGAAATCATACGCTCGAAGGCGCAGGTGCCGCCTGCCGCATGGGAGAGCCTCGTCGTCACCGGCAAGGCGCGCCAAGCGATCCGCCGTGCGACGAAAATGGCAATCCGTAAGCAGTATTCCGGGCTCGGCGTGCGCATCCTCGAGCGTGCTTTCGAGCGTGCCGGCAAGACCTTTGCCAAGGAGAGCCTCAAGCCTGTCCTTCATCGGCTGGCGCGCAAGGACATCGAGGATGTGCTCGCCGCCGTCGGCCGCGGCGAGATCGCATCGCCGGACGTCATTCGCGCAGTCTTCCCCGAGTACAAGGAAGAGCGCGCGACGACGGCGACGCCGAAACAGCGCGAGGAGGGTTGGGTCAACCTGCGCAACGCTGCCGGAATGCTGTTCCAGATACCGGGACGGGCACGCAGCAAGGCCGGCGCCGCCAAGCGCGCCCTGCCCATCCGAGGCGTCGGCGGCGATCTTCCCGTGCGTTTCGCGCCGGAAGGTGCGGTGCCCGGCGACCGCATCGTCGGCATCATGCAGCCTGGCACCGGAATCACGATCTATCCGATCCAGTCGCCGTCGCTCAACGCGTTCGACGACCAGCCGGAGCGCTGGATCGACGTGCGCTGGGATATCGACGAGGACATGAAGGAACGCTTCCCGGCGCGCATCGCGGTCACCGCGCTGAACGAACCGGGCTCTCTCGCGAACATCGCCCAGGTTGTTGCGGCCAATGACGCCAACATCCACACGCTGTCGATGTTGCGGACTGCGCCCGATTTCACCGAGATGCTGATCGACCTCGAAGTTTGGGATTTGAAACAGCTGAGCCGGCTGCTTTCGCAGCTGAAGGACCATCCGAGCGTGTCGGAAGCGCGCCGGGTCAACGGATAGGAGCATTCATGACGCGCGACGAGGTACTCGACATCTTCCGCGAGTCGGGCGCGATGCTTACTGGCCACTTCATCCTGACGTCAGGCCTGCGCAGCCCGGTCTTCCTCCAGAAGGCGCGCGTCTTCATGCACGCCGATCGCACCGAGAGACTGTGCAAGGCGCTGGCGAAGAAGATCTCCGACAAGGTCCCGGGCAAGATCGATTATGTGGTCGGACCGGCAGTCGGCGGCTTGATCCCCGCCTACGAAACGTCTCGGCATCTCGGCGTTCCGGCCATCTGGGTCGAGCGCGAGAACGGCGTCTTCCGGTTGCGCCGCTTCGAAGTCGAGAAGGGGGCGCGCGTGGTGATCGTCGAAGACATCGTCACGACCGGCCTGTCGATCCGCGAGACCGTCGACTGCATGCGCGAACTCGGCGCCGAGGTCGTCGCGGCCGCCTGCATCATCGACCGCTCGGCAGGGAAGGCCGACGTCGGCGTGCCGCTGGTGCCGCTCGCGGAATACGAGGTGCCGGCTTATCCTGCCGACGCGCTGCCGCCGGAGCTGGCGGCGATACCGCCGGTGAAGCCGGGGAGCAGGAACATCTGAAGCGATCGGTGGTATAAGAACGCATGAACCGCGCAGCTGCCATAGCCACTCTTCGCGAGCACGAGAGCGAGTTGAAGCGCCTAGGCGTCCGCGGACTCTATCTCTTCGGCTCCACTGCACGTGACGAAGCGACCGTCGATTCGGATGTCGATCTCTTCTTCGATTACGAGAAGGGCAAGCTCGGCCTGTTCGAACTGATGGACCTGAAGGAGTATGCATCGCGAGTGCTTGATCGGCCCGCGGACATCATGACTCGCGACAGCCTGCACCGCACTCTGAGGCCGGCGATCGAGGCCTCCGCGGTGCGCATTTTCTGATGCAGATGCGATCACCGCTTCCAAGGCTTGTCGACATCATCGAAGCGATAGAGCGCGTCCAGTCTGTGCTGGGGGGGTGCGATCTGGCTCAGTTCGAAGCGGACTGGCAGAAGCAGTGGCTCGCGGTTCGCGGTGTGGAGATCGTTTCGGAAGCCAGTCGGCATCTTCCCGACGACACGAAGAGCAGGCATCCAGAGATACCTCGGCGCAGGGTCGCGGGAATTGGGAATGTGCTGCGTCACAACTACGAGAGCGTGGCGCCGGCGGTGATATGGAAACTGGTTCGGGTCGACCTGCCTGAATTGCTTCGTGTCTGTCGTGCCGAAAGAAATCTCGTGGAATCAGGATCAGGCGCATGATCCTCGGCATCGGCTCGGACCTGATCGACATCCGCCGCATCGAGAAGACTCTCGAGCGTCACGGCGAGCGGTTTATCAAGCGCATCTACACGCCGATCGAACGCGCGCGGTCGGAGCGGCGCAAGCAGCGTGCCGCGTCGTACGCGAAGCGCTTCGCGGCCAAGGAAGCCTGCGCGAAGGCGCTCGGCACCGGGCTTGCCCGCGGCGTGTTCTGGCGCGACATGGGCGTGGTCAACCTGCCGGGCGGCAAGCCGACGATGCATCTCACCGGCGGCGCCGCGGAGCAGTTGGCGCGGATGGTGCCCGACGGGTATCGCGCGCTTATCCATCTGACCATCACCGACGACTTTCCACTGGCGCAAGCCTTCGTGATCGTCGAGGCAATACCGCTGGATCAGGGCGCGACGCCCTGACATGGCCGCAATTCAATTGCTCCCCCGTATGCCAGCTAGTATGACGGCACCGACGCAGCCGAGGACGAAATGAGCGTGGCGGAAAAGACAGAGAAGAAATCCGGCGGGCTCGGTGAGACCATAAGCGTGATCGTGCAGGCGCTGCTGCTGGCGCTGGTGATCCGCACCTTCCTGTTCCAACCCTTTTCGATACCGTCCGGCTCGATGCGGCCGACCCTGCTCGAGGGCGACTACCTGTTCGTCACCAAGTGGGCCTACGGCTATTCGAAGCACTCGCTTCCCTTCTCGCCGCCGCTGTTTTCCGGTCGTATCTGGGGCGGCGCGCCAGAGCGCGGCGACGTGGTGGTGTTCAAGTTCCCGCCAAATCCCTCGCTCGACTACATCAAGCGCACGATCGGCCTGCCCGGCGACCGCATCCAGATGAAGGGTGGGCAGCTGTTCATCAACGGCGAGGCCGTGCCGCGCGTGAAGACCGGCACGATCGACAATCCCGACATCACCGAGATGGACAGACCCGTCGAGGTGTGGCGCGAGACACTGCCGAACGGCGTGTCCTACGATACGCTCGACCTTTCGCCGAACGGCATCGGCGACGAGACGCGCGAGTTCGTCGTGCCGGTGGGACACTATTTCATGATGGGCGACAACCGCGACAACTCGACGGACAGCCGCTTCACCGTCGGCTTCGTGCCGGAGGAAAACCTGGTCGGACGCGCCAACCTGATATTCTTCTCGATCGGCGGCGGCGCCAGCCCGCTCGAAATCTGGAAGTGGCCGTCCCTGATGCGCGCTTCGCGGTTGTTCAGTTGGGTCGAGTAGGTCTTCGCGCTCGATGAGCGGCCGCCGCAAGCAGCAGGCCGACGACGAGCGTTTCGGCACGCTCGCGGCGATAACCGGGCACTCTTTCCGCGATCGGACGCTTGCGGATGGCGCGCTGACCCACGCCAGCGCGCGTGGCGCGTCGCGCATCGATTACCAGCGGCTCGAATTCCTCGGCGACCGTGTGCTTGGCATGGCCATCGCCGAGATGCTCTACACCGCGTTTCCCGAGGCGTCCGAGGGCGAGCTGTCGGTGCGGCTCAACGCGCTGGTCAACGCCGAAGCCTTGGCCGAGATCGCCGACGAAACCGGTATCTCCGAACTGATCCGCAGCGGATCCGACGTGCGCGCTCTGTCGCCTCGCAACCGCGTAAACCTGCGCGCCGACGCGATCGAAGCGCTGATCGCCGCGATATACCTGGACGGCGGGATCGTGCCCGCGAGCGGCTTCATTGCACGCTGGTGGGCGCCACGCGCCAAGAACGGCACAGCGCCGCGCCGCGATCCGAAGACCATGCTGCAGGAGTGGTCGCATCAGGTTTCGAACGCAGCACCCACCTACCAGACGCTGAGTCGCGAAGGTCCGGATCACGATCCTGTCTTCACGGTAGCCGTAAGGGTGCCTGGAAAGGACGAGGCCCAGGCGACAGGCCGTTCCAAACGCCAGGCGGAGCAGAACGCCGCCGCGGCACTTCTGGTGCGCGAAGGGGTGTGGGACACGGAGGACGCGCAATGAGCGATGCCGCGACGCATTCTGGCTTCGTTGCGCTGATCGGCGCGCCAAACGCCGGCAAGTCGACACTGCTCAACCGCCTGGTCGGAGCGAAGGTCTCGATTGTCACCCACAAGGTTCAGACCACGCGCGCACTGGTGCGCGGCATCGCCACCCACAACAACGCTCAGATCGTGTTCGTCGATACGCCCGGCATCTTCCGCCCGAAGCGGCGGCTTGACCAGGCGATGGTGACCACGGCGTGGGGCGGCGCGCAGGACGCCGACATCGTCGCATTCCTGGTCGACGCCGAGCGCGGGCTGAGAGGCGATGCGAACGCGATCATCGAGAAGCTCGGCGAGGTCAGGCAGCCGAAGGTGCTGATCCTCAACAAGGTCGACGCGGTGAAGCGCGACACGCTGCTGGCGCTTGCTGCTGAGGCCAACGCCAAGGTTGCCTTCGAGCGCACCTTCATGGTCTCCGCGCTGACGGGTTCGGGCTGCGACGATCTCTTGGATTTCTTCGCCGAGCGTCTGCCGCAAGGGCCGTGGTACTATCCCGAAGACCAGATTTCGGATCTTCCGATGCGCCAGCTAGCCGCCGAGATCACCCGCGAGAAGCTTTATCTGCGGCTGCACGAGGAGCTTCCCTATTCGTCTCACGTCGAGACCGAGAAGTGGGAGGAGCGCAAGGATGGCTCGGTGCGCATCGAGCAGGTCATCTACGTCGAGCGCGACAGCCAGAAGAAGATCGTCATCGGCCGCAAGGGCGAGACGCTGCGCGCGATCGGCGAGGCCTCGCGCAAGGAGATCGGCGAAATCCTCGAGCAGAAGGCGCATCTCTTCCTGTTCGTGAAGGTGCGCGAGAACTGGGGCGACGATCCCGAGCGCTACCGCGAGATGGGACTGGAGTTTCCGCACTAGGGTTGGGCGATGACGCGGCAGTCGAAGGTTCACGCGCATCTTCGCGATTTCAAGCACCTCGTCATCGGTGCCCGCTACCGTGTCGCGAAGGCGTTTACCGACTTCGACAGCGGCGTGCATCCCGTCGGAGAGAGCTGGATTTTCGAAGGCCACAGCTTTCTACCATACGACGACGGATTGTCCCTGTTCGTGTCCGAGCGGGAAGGGCAGGCCCGCCAGATAAGGATGCGGTGGACCGACGACGACCAGGGTCCGGTCGTCGACGCGCTGCGCGACTATGTCGTGGCTGCCGACTGAGACTGGAGCGTCTTCTCGAAGAAGTGGTCGGCGTAGGGGTTGTCGTTGTAGCGGCCGATCTCGCGGTAGCCGGCCTTGCGATAGAGCGACTGAGCCTCGGAAAGGCTCCGGTTTGTGTCGAGGCGCAGCGTGGCAAAACCGATGCGCACAGCCTCTGCTTCGAGCGCCGCCAGCAGACGCCGCGACAGGCCGAGACCGCGCGCTTCCCCGGCGACCCACATGCGCTTAATCTCGGCCACACCGGGGCCGATGCGCTTCAGCCCGCCGCAGCCGACGGCGCGGCCCTCGGTGCGCGCGACCAGGAAAATGCCGTCGGGCGGCGCCATCGCCGTATCTGGAGAACTCGCGCCGGCGTTCGGATCGAAGCCGCCGCCGAAGCGCTGAGCCAACTCGGCGAAGTAGGCGTTCATGCATGCCGCAGCGTCCGCGCTGTCCGGCGGCGCTGCCTCGATGACGACGGTTTTCGGGTCTATCGGCATCGCCGAGTGATGGCGCGGCGGAGGCTGCCATGCAAGCGTCTCCGGCTTGCCTGCATCGGGATTTCAGTTCAGGTTTGAACAATGGAATGGCGCGACGAGGGAATCATTCTCGGCACCCGCCGGCATGGCGAGACCAGCGCCATCCTGGAGGTGATGACGCGCGAGCACGGCCGCCATCTCGGCCTCGTGCGCGGTGGCCGGTCGCGGCGGCTGCAGCCGGTCCTGCAGGCGGGAAACCGCGTCGAGCTCGTGTGGCGAGCGCGGCTCGACGAGCATCTCGGCACCTTCCAGGTGGAACCGGTCGAACTCAACGCAGCGTCGATGTTCGACAGTGCCTGCGCGGTGTTCGGGCTTCAGCTGCTGGCAGCGCATCTGAGGCTTCTGCCGGAGCGCGATCCGCACCGCCGCCTCTACGAGACCCTGTCGCTGATCGTGACGCATCTGGCCGACCCCGGCGCTGCCGCCGAGCTGGTCGTCCGCTTCGAATTGATGCTGCTCGACGATCTCGGCTTCGGTCTCGATCTCGACGAATGCGCCGCGACGGGCGTGCGCAACGACCTCGTCTACGTGTCGCCGAAATCGGGCAAGGCGGTGTCGCGCGACGCCGGCGCACCGTGGCAGGACAAGCTGTTGCCGCTGCCCGCCTTCCTCAGGGGTGCGGGCATCCGCGGCGATCTCGCCGGCGTCGAGGATGCCTTCCGGCTTACCGGCTTCTTCTTCGCCCGCCATGTCTACGAGCCGCGCGCCATCGACGCGCCGGAGGCGCGCGCGGGCTTTCTCGGAACGCTGCGCCGCAGCCTGACGCCGATGGGAGACACAGCCGCATGACGCGCGTCGAGATCATGCCGGGGCGCTTCGCGGAGCGCGGGCTCGGAGCCGTGCCGCTCGAGGATGTGATGCGCTTCTCCGGCCTGGAGCTGATGCAACGGCTGATCGACGGCGAGTACCCATTTCCGCCGATGGCCGGGCTGATGAACTTCGCGCTCTCGGAGGTCGCGGAAGGCAAGGTCGTGTTCGAGGGCATGCCGGGCGAACGGCACCTGAACCCGCTCGGCGGCGTGCATGGCGGATGGGCTGCGACGCTGCTCGACTCGGCGCTCGGCTGCTGCGTGCATACCACGCTCGCCAAGGGGGAGGGTTACACGACCGTCGAGTTCAAAGTGAACCTCACGCGGCCGATAACCCCGCGCACGGGGCTCGTCCGCTGCGAGGGCACGGTCATCAACCGCGGCCGCACCATCGCCGTCTCGGAAGCAACGCTCACCGACAAGGATGGCAAGCTGCTCGCGTTCGGGGTCGAGACCTGCTCCATCTTCCCGGTGGAGAAGATGGAGACGCGGCGCTAGCTTGTCCGGAATATCCCTTCGCGCTATATTGGATATCCCGAGGGAGCACGCATGGCGCTGTACATCAAGGATCGTGAAGTCGATGCCCTGGCGTCGGAGCTGCAGGCTGCGACAGGGGCTTCGACGAAGACCGAAGCCGTCAAGATCGCCTTGCAGAACGAGCTCAAACGCGCACGAGCGGACGAGCCGCTGATCGACCGGGTTAGGAGGGTTCAGGAATTCGCCCGCGCGAAGCTGGGTCCGCCAAACCCCGACTTCGATTTCCGCAAGTTTCGCGAGGAGCTGTGGGGCGACGAAGACTGATGTTCGTCGATGCCTCGGTGCTGGTTTCGATTATCAACGAAGAGCAGGACGCGCCATCCCTGCTTGCCAGATTGAATAGTCATCGCGGCCCTGTCTTCGTCTCCCCCATCGCCCGCTTCGAGGCCGTGCAGGCCGCGGCCAGAAATAGCGCGGAGACGCGGCGGCAACGTGTGGACGCCGAAATGCTCGAAGCTGCATCGTCCGTCGTCGACGCGCTTGTGGCGCAATTGCGGGCCGAAACCTTATCGATCTCGGAGGAAATCGGCTCGCTGGCAGTCGCCGCGAGCCGACGTTACGGCAAGGTTGTCGGCCACCCCGCGCGCCTGAACTTGGGCGACTGCTTCGCATACGCCTGCGCGAAATCCATCGGCGTGCCGCTTCTCTACAAGGGCGGCGACTTCGCCCTAACCGACCTCGCCTGAGCTACTCGGCCGGCGCCAGCGCCATGGGCCGGGACACCGGCTTCTCCTGAATTGGCCAATGCACCACGGCTGCGAAAAGCCCGAGCGCCACGCCGATCCACCAGACGGGATCGTAGCTGCCGAAACGGTCGTAGAGGTAGCCGCCCATCCAGACGCCGAGGAACGAGCCGATCTGGTGCGAGAAGAAGACGATGCCGCCCAGCATGCCGAGGTGGCGCGTGCCGAACATGATCGCCACCAGAGAGTTCGTCGGCGGCACGGTCGACAGCCACAGCAGACCCATGAGGATCGCGAAGGCGATCACCGTCGCGGGCGTTTGCGGCAACAGCAGGAAGGCGGTGACCAGTACGGAACGGCCGATGTAGATCCCGGCGAGGAAGCGCGGCTTGGAGTAGCGCTGGCCGATGACGCCGGCCGACAGCGAGCCGATGATGTTGAAGAACCCAATCAGGGCGAGCGCGATCACCGCGTAGCTGGCGTCGATGCCGATGTCGGCGATGTAGGCCGGAAAGTGCGCGGTGATGAACGCCACCTGGTACCCGCAGACGAAGAAGCCGGCGACCAGGAGCAGGTAGCTGCGATGCGCCAGCGCCTCCTTGAGCGCCGCAGGCACGGTCTGCTCGTACAAAGTCTGGCCGGCGGAGCCGGAACTCGAATTGCCGCGAAGCGGTATCGCGAGCAGCGGGATGACCAGCATCATCGCCGACATGAAGATCAGGGCGTTGAACCAGCCGTAGGCCGAGATCAGACCCTGGCCGAGCGGTGCAAACAGGAACATGCCGGCGGAACCGGCTGCCGTGCCGAGGCCGAACACGAAGCTGCGCCGCTCGGGCGCGACGTTGCGCGCGAACGCGGCTAGCACGATGCCGAAGGATCCGGCTGCGACGCCAAGGCCTACCAGCATGCCGCCGCCGACGTAGAGCAGCGTCGGCGTGTCGGAGATCGCCATGAAGATCAGGCCCGCAGAATACATGACGCCCGACAACGCCAGCACGCGCCACGTGCCGAACTTGTCGGCGAGCGCGCCGAAGATCGGCGTGCCGATGCCCCAGGCCAGATTCTGGATCGCCATCGCCATGCCGAACGTGGTCCGGTCCCATCCCTTTTCCGCGAGCATCGGCAGCTGGAAAAAGCCCATGGACGAACGCGGACCGAAGGTCATCGCCGCGATGGCGCAGCCGCAGATGATGATGAGCCAGGGAAGCGGGGAGCTTGCGCGGGCGGCTGGTATGGTGGTGGGCATCGGCCGGTACCTGTGGATATCAACGTACCCATAGGCCGCGTCGCACATCACAACAAACGAATACAAACGCTTGACCGTTCAATAGTTTTGATAGCTTGGGATGGCGCCCGGCGGTGTCGGCACGGGGACGTAGAAGTTGCCGCGCGGCGGCGGTGTCGGCACATAGGGGTTGCCATTGACCCCCTGCTGACGGGCTGGGAGAGCCGGCGCGGGCACTGCGATCGACGTGCCCATGCGCGGATCGTTGCTCAGTCCCGGGTTGCTGCGGTCAAGCGCCTCGACGGTAATGCCGCATCGGCGCGCGATATCGCCCTTGGTCTCGCCAAAGGCGAGCGTCACGCGCCCGCGGCAGCGATAGTCCGCGGCGTCGGCAGCGACGGGAACGCCTGCCATCAGCAGCGCGATGGCTATCGGGCCGCGTGTTCTCACTCCGGCGCCTCGCGCCGAATCGACGCCGGATCGCGAAATGGTGGGCGAATTCCGGCTTGCACCAGCGCCAGCTTGGATTGCAACGTGATGGCATCCTTTGCGCCGCCATTGTCGGCGGTGGTCGTCCAGAAACCGATCTTCAGCTTTGTGGCGTAGTCGCCGATCTCGCCGATGACCACGCCCGGACGGGGATCGTTCAATATGCGCGGATCGTTCTCCACCACCTGCTCCAACAGTCGCACGACCTTGTCCACGTCTTCGTCGGGGCCGATCGGGATGACGATCGCAGCCTTGCGCTGACGATTGCGGCTGAAGTTGGTGATCGGCGTGTTCCACAACGAACTGTTGGGACACAGCATATACAGTCCGTCGCCGGTGCGCATCCGCGTCGCGAACAGACCCACCTCCTGCACGACGCCCTTCACATCCTTCGTGGCGATCTCCTCGCCGACGCGGAACGGCCACAGCCACAGCAGCATGATGCCGGCAGCTTGCAGGGCCAGGCCGATGGCGAGGCCGGCAGCGCCGAGCGCGGCGAGGATGCTCGCGGTCTGTACGCCGAACTGCGCCAGCACGGTCACGGCGAGCATCACCATGATCGCGTATCGGACGAGCTTCGACAGGAAAACGCGCAACGTCTCGTCGAAGCCGCGGATGCGCGACAGGCCGAGGTGGACGGCGCGCTCGACGTAGCCCGCGAAGATGTAGCCAATGATGACGAGAACGACCGCGCCGAGCACCGAAAACGAGTAGGCGATCACGAGCCCCACCAGCGCATCCCACACGCCATCGGCGCTCGCCAACACCGCGTTCAATCCATTTTCCATGCGTTGCGCCTCGCTCTGTCCGCGCCGATCAACGGGGCACCGCCGCCATGGTTGCCGGCATGACGGCGGCCGGAGCGAATGCTACAGCTGCGCCATGAGCTACCGCCGTGCCAAGGCCGCCGATCTCGATCGTCTTGTCCAGATCGAGGAGGCAAGTTTCTCGCCGGCGCTTTATTCGCGCATGCCGCGCCGCCAGTTCCGCGCGCACATCGACAGCGAGCGGGCGGTGCTGATCGTCGTGGAGGACGTCAACGGTATCGTGCAGGGGTACGCGCTCGGCTTCCGCCATGCGCAGCGGCGGACGCTGCGATTCTACTCGCTCGCCGTCGATCCGTTGGCGCAGCGTGGCGAATACGGGAAGATCCTGTTCCAGGGCATCGAGGCCGAGGCGTACAGGCTCGGGCTTGGCGTGCAGTGCGAGGTCCGCGCCGACAATGACAAGCTGAAGAGCCGTTACGACTCGCTCGGTTACCGTGCCTACAAGACCGTGCCCGAGTACTATCCGGACGGAGCCGCCTGCATAAAATACGAGAAGGACGCCACCGAGATCGCGCAGATCTTCCGCTGAGGAACGGCATTTTCCTTCGCCTGCCGCAACTTCGCCGACCCCAGCCGGTTATCACGCAGCTGAGGGTCGCTGACATGCGGATTTGGTTGATAACGCTATTGGCTATGCTAGACCCTCGCCAGCCGAGACAAGAGAGCAGAACCGCGGGTTCCTTGCCTTACGGCAGCGCAGCAGCCGGTCGGGGAAGGTTCTAGAACCGCAATATGGCGTCCTGGGTCATACTGGTTGGTCGGATCAACGATCTTGACCACGTTGCGACTCCTCACAAGATCATCACAAACCGCGATTACCTCGCGCATCCGGCGCTTTTCCGAGGCCAGCGGCCTCAGATCATCAACCTGTCGAACAGCTATGCCTACCAGTCGCGAGGCTACTATGCCTCGCTGCTCGCCGGGTCGCGCGGACACAGGGTCATCCCGACCGTCGAGACGATGATCGACTTGTCCGAGCGCAAGCTCTACGAGCACGCGCTGCCCGAACTCGAGCAGGAGCTCAACAAGTGCCGCACGGCGCTCGGCGGCAGTTTCCCAAAGCACGTTTCGATCTTCTTCGGTCTCGGACCGAGCAAGGCCTGGGATCGCTTCTCGCGCCTGCTGTTCGACTGGTTCCGCGCCCCGGCTCTGGAGGTCACCATCCAGGACGGCCAGTGGGCGTCGATCAAGAAGATCGGGTTCATGCCCATGAACCGGATGAATGCCGACAACAAGGCGCGCTTCATCGCCAGCCTCGACCGCTACACGGCGCGCGAGTGGCGCGATTCCAAGGCGCGCACGCCGGCCCGCTATTCCTTCGCCACGCTGATCGACCGTCAGGAGGCGATGCCGCCCTCGGCGGAATCGTCGCTGCGCCACTGGTCGAAGATCGCGGAGAAGATGGGCGTCGAAGTCGAGCCGATCACCAAGAAGGACCTGGCCAAGCTCGCCAACTACGACGCGCTGTTCATCCGCGAAACCACCGCGATCTCGAATCACACCTACCGCTTCGCACGGCGCGCGCAGCAGGAGGGCATGCCCGTCATCGACGATCCCCTGTCGATGATCCGCTGCACCAACAAGGTCTACCTGAACGAGTTGATGACCTTCAACAAGGTGCCGGTGCCGCCGACCGTGATGATCGCCGGACCGGGCGACTTCGAGGTGGCGGCGCAGACGCTGGGCTTCCCGCTGGTGCTGAAGATCCCGGATTCGTCGTTCTCGCGCGGAGTCAAGAAGGCGTCGACGCCTGCCGAGCTGCGCGAGCTGGCAACCAAGTGGCTCGAGGATTCGGACCTGCTGATCGCGCAGAAATGGCTGCCGACCGAGTTCGACTGGCGCGTCGGCGTGCTCGGCGGCCAGCCGCTGTTTTCGGTCCAGTACCTGATGGCGAAGAAGCACTGGCAGATCGTCAACCACGACCGCCGCGGCCGGCCCGACGAGGGTGGCTTCCGCACCTACACCATCAAGACGACGCCGCCAGAGGTGATCGACATCGCGGTTCGCGCGGCGCGCTGCATCGGCGACGGACTCTATGGTGTCGACCTCAAGGAGACGTCCAGCGGCGTCTACGTCATCGAGGTCAACGATAATCCCAACCTCGACCATGGTTGCGAGGATTCGGGGGAGAAGGATGAGGTCTGGGTGAAGCTCACCCAGTGGTTCCTCGACAGGCTCGAGCGGCCGGGCGAATCGCTGCGCCAGATCCAGCCGCGCCAGAACGCACCTGCAGCAGCAGGCGCGGGCTAGGGCAGTAGCGAAACTCACTGGTGCGCTCTATTCTGAAGTCATGCGCAAGTCCGAACTCATCGACGCTCTGCAGCGGATTCGCCCATCGCTCGCGCATGAGGGCGTGGCGCACCTTTCCATTTTCGGGTCACGTGCCCGCGGGGATAACCGTCCGGAGAGCGATATCGATCTCCTGATCGATATCGCTCATCCTGAAGCCTTCTCGCTGCTCAATCTCATCGGGATAGAGCAGATGGTCACGGATCAAACGGGCTTGGTAACGAATGCAGTCTTGAGCAGAGGCTTGGACGATGCTTTCCGAACTACGGTCGAACGCGACGCGGTGCGCGTTTTTTGATGGATCGCGAGCGGCATCGCTTAATCGATATGGTCGATGCGCTTGACCAGATTGACGCGCTTCTAAGTGGACAGTCCAGAGAAATCCTGGAGGAAGATCGGATCGCCCGCGCAGCGTATGAACGCTTCCTCGAGATCATTAGCGAGGCGTCGCGACACCTACCCGAAACCTCGAGGATGTTGGCGCCCGAGATTCCCTGGCGAAGAGTTGGCGATCTCGGCAACCATCTCCGTCACGCCTACCACAAGGTCGATGCCGAGGCACTTTGGAACCTCCATGCGCTCGGCGAACTCGCGGCACTTCGGCAAGCAGTTCGTCGTCTGCTGGAGAGGCTGGAGTAGCTCTCAGTTGTCGTCCGAGATCTCCGCGAAACGCGCGAGAAACGATTCCTGCACCTCGGCTGTCGGGCGCGGGGCGAGGTCGAGCGCAGCCAGCGTGTAGCCGCGCGGGCGGCCGAAGAACCTTTCCGCTTCCGGGTCGGCGAAACCGGCAAGTTCGGTCGCCTCGAACCAGGCCGCAACCTGATCGGCGCGCTTGATCGCCTTCTTCAGCGGCTCCGGCAAGACTGCAGGCAGGCCGAAGCGCAGGTGCACCGCCTGCTGCAACCTACGCTCCACGGCCTTGTAGCCGCCACCGATGGCCGATTTGAACGGCGAGATCATGTCCCCGATGACATACTCGGGCGCGTCGTGGAGCAGCGCCGCAAGGCGGTCCGAACGGGTTGCCTCCGGCGTGGCGATGCCGAAGATCCGCTCGACCAGCAGCGAGTGCTGCGCCACGGAAAATGCGTGCTCGCCGCGCGTCTGGCCGTTCCAGCGCGCCACCCGTGCGAGCCCATGGGCGATGTCGCCGATCTCGATGTCGAGCGGCGAGGGGTCTAGCAGGTCGAGCCGGCGGCCCGACAGCATGCGCTGCCAGGCGCGGGCCGGGGCGCCCTTGCGATCGGCCATCAGGCCTCGCTCGCGGCGGACGAAACGTCGGCCGGGAAGGTGAAGCGCGCCCAGGCCGGGATCGAAAGCGTCAGCGCGACTCCCGCCGCCTCGATCGGCACGCCGGCATCCATGGCTTCCTTGACCCGGTCGATGCGGACGATGGCGAGGCCATTGCCGCCATCAGTCGTGCCCAGCGCGCCGACGGTCTTGCCGCCGGCGGTCACGGCCGTACCGGCCGGGGGCAAAGGCGCGGCGGAGTGCGCAATCAGGACGCGACGTCTCGCGGTGCCGCGATGCTGCATACGCGACACGACCTCCTGGCCGACATAGCAGCCCTTGCGGAAGCCGACGCCGCCGTTCTGGTCGAGTAGCACGTCGTGCGGGAACACGTCGGAAACGGCGAAGTCCGCGCCGCTCTCGGCGACGCCATGACGGATGCGAAGCGCGGTCCACTCGGCAGCGGATCCTGTGTCGGGCGCCCGCTCGGCCGAATAGCGCCTGCGAACGCCCGCGGCCTCCGGAAAGCGCCCGTCGATCAATCCTGAATCAGTCTGGAAAGGACCGGAATCAATCTCCCACGAGGCTGCGACAAACCATTGATCCTGCTTCTCGATCTGCGCCTTCGCGCGCAGCCGGTAGAGCATCAGCCGGCGCACGAAGTCGTCGGCCAGCGCCCTGTCAACATCGAGGCGGAAGCCTTCCGGTCCGTGCCGAGAGATGAGGAAATCGAACAGGATCTTGCCCTGCGGCGTGAGCAGCGCGCCGGGCCTCGCCTCGCCCTCGAGCAACTGGTCGAGATCGGTCGTGAGAATGTTCTGGAGGAAGTGCTCGGCCTCCGCGCCGGCGACCGAAACGACGACCCTGGTGTCGAGGTTGAGAAGCGGCATGGCCCGAACTTGCAATTGCGACTTCGCCTACGTAAGCCCGGCCACGCCGAGCGACAAGTGCGGGAGCCGGGCATGGCCGCCACCTTCGATACGATCCTGACAGGCGGCATGGTCGCCAACCA
The DNA here is from genome assembly GCA_023457435.1 of Pseudomonadota bacterium. GTDB lineage: Bacteria > Pseudomonadota > Alphaproteobacteria > Rhizobiales > Rhizobiaceae > RCIO01. The sequence goes on along the minus strand of JAEWLS010000042.1, from coordinate 31,706 downwards.
CGACGGCATCGGCGGCCGCGACATCGGAATTCGCCAGGGTCGCATCGCGGCCATCGGCGACCTCTTGCACGCATCTGCCGGCGAACGGATCGACTGTAACGGCCTGAATGTCCTTCCGGGCGTCGTCGACAGCCAGGTGCACTTCCGCGAGCCGGGCGCGGAGCACAAGGAGGATCTGGAGACCGGCTCGCGCGCGGCGGCTCTGGGCGGCGTCACCGCCGTCTTCGAGATGCCGAACACGAATCCGCTGACGACAAGTGAGGAGGCGCTTGCCGACAAGGTCCGGCGCGCGCGCGGGCGGATGCATTGCGACTTCGCCTTCTGGGTTGGCGGGACCCGCGACAATGCGCGCGACGTGGCAGAGCTCGAGCGCCTGCCAGGCGCCGCCGGGATCAAGGTGTTCATGGGCTCGTCGACCGGCGACCTGCTGGTAGAGGACGACGAAGGCGTGGCGTCTATACTGCGCAACACCCGGCGCCGCTCCGCCTTCCACTCCGAGGACGAGTTCCGGCTGCGCGAGCGTCTCGGCGAGCGCGTCGCCGGCGATCCGTCGTCGCACCCCGAGTGGCGCGACGCGACTGCCGCCTATCGCTGCACCGAGCGGCTGCTGCGCATCGCCAGGCAGGAACGCGCCCGCATCCATGTGCTGCATATCTCGACGGCCGACGAGATCGACCTGCTCGCCGCCAACAAGGACGTGGCGACGGCGGAGGCGACGCCGCACCATTTGACCCTGTCGTCCGACGATTACGCGCGTCTCGGCACGCTGCTTCAGATGAACCCGCCCGTGCGCGACCGCAAGCACCGCGACGGCGTCTGGCGCGGCGTCCAGAGCGGGGTCATCGACGTCCTCGGCTCCGACCATGCGCCGCATACACTCGAGGAAAAGGCCAAGCCGTATCCGCAATCGCCGTCCGGCATGCCGGGCGTGCAGACGCTGGTACCGGTGATGCTGGATCACGTGGCGGCCGGGCGCATGACGCTGGAGCGCTTCGTCGATCTGACAAGTCACGGTCCGAACCGAATCTTCGGCATGGCGCGCAAGGGCCGCATCGCCGTCGGCTACGACGCGGATTTCACCATCGTGGACCTGAAGCGGCGCGAGACCATCCTCAACGCCCAATCCGGATCACGTTCGGGCTGGACGCCCTATGACGGGATGACCGTCACCGGTTGGCCTGTCGGCACGATCGTGCGCGGCATCCGCGTCATGTGGGAAGGCGAGATCGTCGCGCCGGGGAGGGGCGAGCCGGTGCAGTTCCAGGAGAGCGGTTCCCGCTAGTCGCCCGCCACGAAGAACGACCATTTGCCGTCGGGCGTGATGCCGGCGCGGTAGAAGATGTAGGCGCCGTAGTTCTTCATGTCCTCGTAGTCGCCTGCGGTGACGAGACGGAACAGTTCGACGCGCTGCGCCCCGGTCAGCTGTTCGAGCGGCACGGCGAAGAAATAGGGCCAGACATACATCTCGCCGTCGGTGCCGGGTTCGAGATGCACGTATCCCGCCTCCAGCACCTCCTCGAGGATCGCCAGGATCTCGTGACCCTCGCCGTCGCCGGACAGCTCCTTTAGAAACTGGATCGGATCGCCGTCGACGCCGCCGAACGACAGCGTCGTGCCCTCTTCGCCGGTTGCGATCAGCGGGCGCAGCGCCTCGATGTCGCCAGCCTTGCACGCGGCGACGATCTTCTCGCGGGTGAGGCGCACCGCCTCGGGCAGGCGATTGAGGTCGTACACGACCTCGGGCGGCGAGCCTGAAGGCTCGGTCGGCTCTTCGGCAGGTTCGGCCGATTCCTCTGCCGGTGCGGCGCCGTCGGGATTGGGCGCGGCAGCCGGGGGCGCGGCGGGATTCGCGGGATTGGGCAGCGGCGGCGGAAGCGGCACCGTCGTCATCGGCGCGTCCGGCACTTCTTCCTGCGGCAGCTCGCTGAGCGCAAATGACGGCAGCGACGACGACACGAGAAGCGTCGCCGCAACTGCCATGGCGCCTACCGCGAAAAGGAGCCTGCCGCGCATCCGGCTCAGTGCTTCGTGCGGATGGTGGCGAATTCGCCGGACACGATCCGCTCGCGGATGCGGTCGACCAGCGCCAGCGCCGCGTCGTCGCCCTCGGCGCGCGCCAGTTCGGCACACGCCGTCGCGACCGCGGCGTCGGCGACGATCTCCGGCTCGATGCCGGAGGCTATGGCGTCGGCCCACGCCTCGCTGTGACTCTCGGTCGCCGACAGCCGCTTTTCCTCGCGAATGAGCGTCTCGATCTCGCCGAGGCTGCGTTCCATTTTCTCACCACCCTTGACCGAGAAGCGGGCGCTCCCGCGACGGTCCCATTAATGTCCCGTTAAGAGATTAGCACAGCAAGTCGGAAGTGCACCCCCGCCCGGCGCTTTTAGTAAAGTTTGAGTTAATTTCCGTACTTGGCGGCGATTTCCTTGGCGAGCGTCTCGCCTTCGAGCATGTAGCGTTCGATCGCTTCCACTGCCGACGCGGTGCAGCTTGTATAAACGCTGTCGAAGGAGCGGAAGCCGCTGTTGAACCGCGCGATCAACCTTGCGCGGCGATCCTCGGCCGGCGCTTCCGTACTGATCAGCGCCTCCATCTGGTCGCGCCACGCGGTGCCGGAGTCGCCGCAGAGGTTTCGCAGGTAGTGCAGCGAGCCGAGCAGTTCGGCGAGGCGCATCATCTCGCCGTCGTAGGGTGCGTCGATCGCGCGCGCGGGTGCAGCCGAGGCAAGAGCGGCACACAGGACTGAAACGGCGAGCAATTTTCGCGACATGGCGAAATCTGTGGAGGAGAATTCCGGCGGCCGCAAGGCGGAGATCGCGGCGCAATGTCGGCAGCGTTAACCGGAGCGCGGCGGTACCGCGCGGCCCGCCAGCAGGCTGAACGCGATGTCGCCGACATTGCCGGTCAGCGCCAGCGTGGCGACCTCGTGCGCCGTGAACCAGCCGGCGTCTTCCGCGTCGTCGGCCGCGACCAGCAAGCCGCCGGCCTCGGTTCCGTGGAACACGGTAAGCTCGAACAGCGGCGCGCCGCTCGCGTCGGGTATGGAGACGGTCGTCAGCGGCTCGAGCGTTCCGGCCGTCAGTCCCGTTTCCTCGAGCAATTCGCGGCGCGCGGCCTCCTCCAGCGTTTCGCCCGGCTCGACGCGGCCGCCGGGAAAGGCATAGAGCCCCTTCGCCGGCTGGCGGCCGCGCCGCACGAGAAGCACGCGCCCGTCACGCACGATAGCGACGGAAACAGCGAGGGCGGGGGTCGATGGCATGATACGCACCTTGCATGCGCGGTCGCCGCGCCGCAAATAGCGGCATGATCCACGTAAGTCCTGGTGTCTGAGCCATGTGCGGCCGGTTCGCCCTGAACGCCACGCCCGCTGAGGTCGAGGCGCTGCTCGCGGTGATGGAGCTCGAGAATTTCCCGCCGCGCTACAACATCGCTCCGACCCAGCCGGTTCTGCTCGCCATGGCGGGTCCGCGCCGCGAGCCGGGCTCCAACCTCCCGGACCGCAGGGCCATGCTCGTGCGCTGGGGCCTGATCCCGGCCTGGGCAAAGGACCCCAAGGACCTGCCGCTGCTGATCAACGCTCGGTCCGACACCGCCGCGACCAAACCAGCTTTCCGCAATGCCATGCGCCACAGGCGCGCGCTGATGCCGGCTTCCGGCTTCTACGAGTGGAAGCGCGACGGCAAGGTGACCAAGCAGGCCTACTGGATCCGGCCGAAGAACGGCGGTGTCATCGCCTTCGGCGCGCTGATGGAAACGTGGGCCGAGCCCGGCGGTTCGGAAGTGGACACGGCCGCGATCCTCACCACCGACGCCAATCCCGCCATCGCCGCGATCCACGACCGCATGCCGGTCGTCATCCGCCCGGAGGATTTCGCCCGCTGGCTGGACTGCGTGAACTACGAGCCGCGTGACGTGGCCGACCTCCTGCAGCCCGTCGAGCCGGAGTTCTTCGAGGCGATCCCGGTGTCGGACAAGGTCAACAAGTTCTCCAACACCGGGCCTGAAATCCAGGACCGCGTCGAACCGAAGGCCGAAGCTCCGAATCCGGCGTCGGAAGAGCCTGCGGCTCCGAAGCAGATGAAGCTGTTCTAAAGATCCATGATCGGCGCGTTCGCTTCGGGCTTTCTGCTGGGCGGCTCGCTGATCGTGGCGATCGGCGCGCAGAACGCCTTCATCCTGCGCCAAGGGCTGCTGCGCCAGCACGTCTTCGTGCTGTGCCTGATCTGCGCGGCCTCGGACGCCGCCCTGATCGCCGCAGGCGTGGCCGGTCTTGGCGCCCTGGCGACAGCATCGCCAGCCGTGCTGACCGTGGTTACGCTCGGCGGCGCGGCGTTTCTGCTCGCCTATTCGGTCGTCGCCTTTCGCCGCGCGCTCAAGCCCGACGCGATGCGCGCGGCGAGTTCGGGGCAGGCGAGCCTCGGTGCCGCGATTGCGACATGCCTCGCTTTCACCTTCCTCAATCCGCACGTCTACCTGGACACTGTCCTGCTGGTTGGATCGGTCTCGGCCGGCTTCGAAGGCAACGCGAAGCTCGCCTTCGGCGTTGGTGCGGCGGCGGCGTCCTTCGTGTGGTTCTTCGGGCTTGGCTACGGTGCGCGCCTGCTTGCGCCGCTGTTCGCCAGGCCCTCGGCCTGGCGGGTGCTCGACAGGCTGATCGGCCTCGTGATGGCTGCGATCGGCGTGGGGCTTCTCGTCAGCCTTCGCGCTTAGCGCTTCGCGACGGCCGGCTTGCGGAACTGGAGGGCAGCGACGACGGCGGCAGAGCCGATCGCGCCGTACTGCGCGGCGAGTGTGCCGCTGGACTTCTGGCTGGCGCTCATCTGTTCCGGTTTTCGGGCGGTGGTCTGGTTTTCTGTCATGGTCGAATCCCCTCGGGTTATCGTTGCGAAGTGGCCCGGAAATGGTGGCCGATTTCGACTGAATCGTGACGCGATTTTCGCCGAAACGGGGTATTTCGGTTAACGCGACGGCGGCGGATCTAGTGAGGCGTCCGATGCTGCTTTCTCGCAACACTTTCCGCTGCTGCCTTGACGGAAGCCGTGCCCGTGGCGATAAGCGACGCGATGAAAACGGCGATCTCGATTTCGGGCATCTGCATTATCGGCTAGCGCCGTCGCTGGTCCGGTCGTTTTCGCGCTCCAAAAAGTCACCGAAAAACGCCCCGGCCAGCCGGCCAGGGAGACATTTCGCGTGACCGACGCACCGAAGCTCAGGCTCTATAATACGCTGACGCGTTCGAAGGAGGAGTTCGTCCCCATCGATGCGCGGAACGTGCGCATGTATGTCTGCGGGCCCACGGTCTACGACTTCGCTCATATCGGGAATGCGCGGCCGGTCATCGTCTTCGACGTGCTGTTCCGGCTGCTGCGCCATGTCTACGGGCCGGAGCACGTCACCTACGTCCGCAACATCACCGACGTCGACGACAAGATCAACGCACGCGCGCTTCGCGACCATCCGGGACTGCCGCTCAACGAGGCGATCCGCAAGGTTACAGAGTCGACGGCGAACCAGTTCCACGCCGACGTGAAGGCCCTCGGCTGCCTCGAACCGACGGTCGAACCTCGGGCGACGGACTACGTGCTGCCGCGCGAAGACGGCAAGGCGGACATGGTCACGCTCATCCAGCGGCTTCTCGACCGCGGCCATGCCTATGTCGCCAATGGGAATGACGGCGCGGAGGTGCTGTTCGACACCACGTCGATGGCAGACTACGGCCAGTTGTCGAAGCGCCCGCTCGACGAGCAGCAGGCCGGGGCGCGCATCGCCGTGGAGCCGCACAAGAAGCACCCGGCCGATTTCGTGCTGTGGAAGCAAAGCGCGCCCGACCAGCCTGGCTGGGAGGCGAGCTTCTGGACGCCGGGGAAAACCGCCGCGATACGCGGCCGCCCGGGCTGGCACATCGAATGCTCGGCGATGAGCGCCGCCTATCTCGGCGAGGTCTTCGACATCCATGGCGGCGGGCTCGACCTTATCTTCCCGCACCACGAGAACGAGATCGCCCAGTCGCGCTGCGCCCACGGCACCGATGTGATGGCCAAGTACTGGATGCACAACGGCTTCCTGCAGGTCGAAGGCCGCAAGATGTCGAAAAGCGAGGGCAACTTCGTCACCATCAGCGAGCTGCTCAACACCGACAAGTTCGGCGGCCGCAAGTGGCCGGGCGAGGTGCTGCGGCTGGCCATGCTGATGACGCACTACCGCGAGCCGATCGATTTCTCGGTCCGCAGGCTGGAGGAGGCGGAGAAGATCGTCCAGCGGTGGGCCGACTTGCAGATTTCAATCAACCGCCAATTCGGCGGTCAGATGGCTGCCTTCCGAGCAGTCGTCCCCGCAGGCAGCTCAATATTGGACGACCTCAATCTTGCTCCGGTTATCGCTGATCTGCACTCGATGGGAAAAGCAGGCGCAAATGGTGATCAACAAGCGGCAATGAACTTCTTTACCGCTATGCGTCTGCTTGGCTTTGAGAAGATCGAGTTGCTCAGCGGGACTGTGGCTCGACTTGGCTTTCATGAGGATTGGGAGCAGATCCGCGGAGATATCGCGCGCCGCCTCGCGCTGATCGCCGCGAAGAACTGGCCCGAAGCCGACCGGATCCGAGACGAACTTCTGGCGCAGGGCATACAGCTCAAGGACGGCAAGGACCCGGCTACCGGCGAGCGCGTCACGACATGGGAGGTGAAGCGGTGAGGCATTTCACCCCCCTCTGTCCTGCCGGACATCTCCCCCTCAAGGGGGGAGATTGGCTTGCACCGCGACCATCGCCCATATCAAACCTCGCAGATGGAGATGTGAGGTCCGAACTGCCAATCTCCCCCCTTGAGGGGGAGATGTCCGGCAGGACAGAGGGGGGCGACCGAGTGCTGGCGTGGACCGCATGAGCCACTTCCACGTCACCGATACCAACCGCAAGCGCGCGCGCCGCATGCGAAAGGCGCTCACGGACGCGGAGCTGAAGCTCTGGAACGAGCTGCGCGCTCATCGGCTCGGTGGGCTTTCGTTTCGCCGCCAGATGCCGATTTCCGGCTACATCGTCGATTTCGCGTGCCCGTCGCATCGCCTGATCGTCGAGGTGGACGGTTCGCAGCATGGCGACGACGTGATGGCGATTTCCGACGCGGCACGCACGGAAGATCTGCGATCGCTGGGCTGGACCGTCCTGCGCTTCTGGAACGACGATGTGCTGCGCGATATCGACGGCGTGTGTGCGCACATCGTCTGCACCGCAGGCCAGACCGCCGGCGTTGCGCCCATGTTGTCACTGCAACCGGAGGAACAGCACCCATGATCGACCATTGCGGCGTCTTCGCCACCGACTGGAAAAAGTCGAAGACCTTCTACGATGCGGCGATGGCCGCCATCGGCGCGAGCGTGCTGATGGAAGTGCCGGCCGAGTATACCGGCGGCAAGGGCTATGCAGGATACGGCCGCGAGAAGCCGGATTTCTGGGTCGTCGAGGCCGCCGAGGCAGGCCCCGGCCGCCATTACGCCTTCACCGCACGCAACCACGCCGAAGTCGACGCCTTCTACGCAGCGGCGATGGGCGCCGGCGGGCGCGACAACGGCAAGCCCGGCGTACGCAAGGACTACCACCCGAATTACTACGCCGCCTTCGTCTACGACCCGGACGGCAACAACGTCGAGGCGGTGTGCCATGCACCTGCATAGGACTGCAGGAGGCTCGCATGAGCCTCGATAACCGTCCGACCTACAGCGGCGGGTGCCAGTGCGGCGCCGTGCGCTTCCGCGTCGATGGCGCACTGTCCAACGTGTCGGTGTGCCATTGCCGCATGTGCCAGAAGGCATTCGGCAATTTCTACGCGCCGCTGGCGACCGCACCGGCTGGCGGGCTGACGTGGACGCGCGGCCAGCCGAAACGCTTCCGCTCGTCGAACCATGTGCAGCGGGGCTTCTGCGCCGAATGCGGCACGCCGTTGACCTTCGAGGCGCCGGACGGCGTGGCGCTGGCCATCGGCGCGTTCGACCATCCCGAAGAGCTGATGCCGACGATCCAGTGGGGTATCGAGGCCAAGCTGCCCTACGCCGACGACATCCCGTCTCTGCCCGGCGAGGCGACCGATGCCGACGCCGGCAGCGCAACGTACCTGCGCGAGCTCGAAAACTATCAGCACCCCGACTACGACACGGACCAGTGGCCGGCGAGGGGCTCGCGATGAGCGTTGCCGGCGGCTGTCAGTGCGGCGCGGTGCGCTTCCGCGGCTCGGCTCTCGGCGGGTCCGGCCTTTGCCACTGTCGTATGTGCCAGAAGGCGATGGGCAACATCTTCGGCATCTTCGTCACGGTGCAGGGGCTGGAGTGGACGCGCGGCATACCGGCTGCCTTCCGCAGCTCCAGCGCGGCGGAGCGGCTGTTCTGCGCGGCCTGCGGCACGCCGCTGGCGTTCCGCTATGACGGGGAGGAGGCGGAGATCGCCGTCGGCGCGCTCGACGATCCTGCAGCCGCCCGACCGACCCGCGAGGTCAACACCGAGGGCAAGCTGCCGTGGTTCGAGGCCCTGCCGCATCTGCCGGGCCGCACACCGGAAGAGATCGCGCGGCGCGAGGCCGAGAAGGCGAAGATCGTCAACCTCCAGCACCCCGATCACGACACGGCCGTGTGGCCGAAGGAGCAGCGATGAGCCCGCGCCAGCTTTACCCCGAGATCGAGCCGTTCGAGACCGGCTTCATGGACGTCGGCGACGGCCACACGATCTACTGGGAGCGGGTCGGTACGAAGGGCGCCAAGCCCGCCGTATTCCTCCATGGCGGACCGGGCGGCGGCATTTCGCCGACCATGCGCCGCCTGTTCGACCCGACGCGCTACGACGTCATCCTGTTCGACCAGCGCGGCTGCGGGAAGTCGACCCCCTACGCCTCGCTCGAGGCGAACACGACATGGCACCTCGTCGCCGACATCGAGCGGCTGCGCGAAAAATTCGGCGTCGAAAAGTGGCTCGTGTTCGGCGGTTCGTGGGGATCGACGCTCGCGCTCGCCTATGCCGAGACCCATCCGCAGCGGGTGAGCGAACTGGTGCTGCGCGGCGTCTACACGCTCTCGCGCGCCGAGCTCGACTGGTACTATCAATTCGGCGTCTCGGAGATGTTTCCCGACAAGTGGGAGCGCTTCGTCGCGCCGATCGCGCCGGAAGAGCGCGGCAACATGATGACCGCGTATCACAAGCTGCTGACCGGCGCGGACGAGGCGAAGCGCATCGAGGCGGCCAAGGCGTGGAGCGTGTGGGAAGGCGAGACGATCACGCTCCTGCCTGACGCGGCGCGCACCGCCCAGCATGGCGACGACCGTTTCGCTCTCGCCTTCGCGCGCATCGAGAACCACTTCTTCGTCCACGGCGGCTGGCTGCGCGAGCGCCAGCTCATCGACGATGCGCATAGGCTGCGCGGCATTCCGGGCGTCATCGTCCACGGCCGCTACGACATGCCATGCCCGGCGCGCTACGCCTGGGAGCTATCGAAGGTCTGGACCGACGCCGATCTCCACCTGATCGAAGGCGCCGGCCACGCTTACACCGAGCCCGGCATACTCGATCGCCTGCTCGAGGCGACGGACAGGTTTTCACGATGACACGCGAACGCATCTACCTTTTCGACACGACGCTGAGAGACGGTCAGCAGACGCCGGGCATCGACTTCTCGGTCGAGGACAAGATCCAGATCGCCTCGATGCTGGACGCCTTCGGCATCGACTACATCGAGGGCGGCTATCCCGGCGCCAACCCGACGGACACGGCGTTCTTCCAGAAGAAGCGGACGAGCCGCGGCAAGTTCGTCGCCTTCGGCATGACCAAGCGGGCCGGGGTCTCGGCCTCGAACGATCCGGGGATCGCGGCGCTCGTCCAGGCGAAGTCGGACGCCATCTGCTACGTCGCCAAGAGCTGGGACTATCACGTCCGCGTCGCGCTCGGCTGCACCAACGAGGAAAATCTCGAATCGATCGCGGAATCGGTGAAGGCGGCAGCAGCCGCCGGACGCGAGCCGATGGTCGACTGCGAGCACTTCTTCGACGGCTTCAAGAACAATCCGGACTACGCGCTGGCCTGCGCCAAGACGGCATTCGAGGCCGGTGCGCGCTGGGTCGTGCTGTGCGACACCAACGGCGGCACGCAGCCGCAGGAGGTGCGCGACATCGTCGGCAAGGTGATCGCCTCGGGCATACCCGGCGCCAGTCTCGGCATCCACGCCCATGACGACACCGGCCAGGCGGTGGCGAACTCGCTCGCCGCGGTCGACGCCGGCGTGCGCCAGATCCAGGGCACGCTGAACGGCATCGGCGAGCGCTGCGGCAACGCCAACCTGGTCACGATCATCCCGACGCTGATGCTGAAGCCGGCATGGTCGGAGCGCTTCGTCACGGGAATCGCGGACGACGCGCTGGAGGGCATCTCGCGCCTGTCGCTGGCCTTCGACGAGCTGCTCAACCGCGCGCCGGAGCCCCAGGCGCCTTATGTCGGCCGCTCGGCCTTCGCCACCAAGGCCGGCATCCACGCCTCGGCGCTGCTGAAGGAGCCGAAAACCTACGAGCACGTACCGCCGGAAAGCGTCGGCAACCGCCGCCGCGTCATGGTCTCGGATCAGGGCGGCAAGGCGAACTTCATCGCCGAGCTGAAGCGGCGCGGCATCGATGTCGGCAAGGACGACCCGCGCCTCGACACGCTGATCGCGCTGGTCAAGGAGCGCGAGTCGCAGGGTTATGCCTATGAGGGCGCCGACGCCTCCTTCGACCTGCTGGCGCGGCGCGCGCTCGGCGGCATCCCCGATTTCTTCCGCGTCGAATCGTTCCGCTGCATGGTCGAGCGCCGTTTCGACGCCAACGGCGTGCTGAAGACGGTTTCGGAAGCGGTGGTGAAGGTGACGGTGGAGGGCGAGACCCGGATGTCGGTCGCCGAGGGCAGCGGACCGGTCAACGCGCTCGACATCGCGCTGCGCAAGGACCTCGGCAAGTATCAGTCCGAGATCGAGGACATGGAGCTGGTCGACTTCAAGGTCCGTATCCTCAACGGCGGAACCGAGGCGATCACCCGCGTGCTGATCGAGTCGCACGATGCGTCCGGCGACCGCTGGTGGACCGTTGGCGTCTCCGAGAACATCATCGACGCGTCGTTCCAGGCGCTGATGGATTCCATCGTCTACAAGCTGGTGAAGAACCGCGAAGGCAGCCGCATCGCCGCCGAATAGGCTCCAGCACGGCCTGGTCGATGTCGGCCGGCCGATTGCATCAGCCTGTCGCGATCCTGGCATCAGAAATATGCGTTGGTGGCGAGCCACTCGCTGGCGTAGCAGGTCGCCATGCTCGACAGAACGCCGACCTCGCAGACGCTCGATGCGGACGCCGCCGCGCGCAGCGGCTTCGTTGCCGCGCTGCTCTCCTACCTGCTGTGGGGCTTCCTGCCGATCTACATGAAGGCGGTCGCGCATATTCCGACGGCGGAAGTGGTCGCGAACCGCATCCTGTGGTCGCTGCCTTTTGCCGCCGCCATCATGCTGGTCGCCGGAGGCTTCGCCGAGGTCCGCGCTGCGCTGCGCTCGCCGCGCCTTCTCGCCATGGGCATGCTGACCGCGGTGATCATCGCCGTGAACTGGGGCATCTATGTCTGGGCCGTCGCCGTCGGGCGCACGGTCGAGACGGCGCTCGGCTACTACGTCAACCCGCTGGTCACGATCGTGGTCGGCGCGGTGATGCTCGGTGAGCGGCTTACCCGCCTGCAGGTCGGCGCGGTGGGGCTTGCCGCGTTGGCTGTCGCCGTCATGGCGGTCGACGCCGGTGGCTTGCCCTGGGTGTCGCTGACGCTGGCTCTGAGCTTCGCGGCCTACGGCTACCTGCGCAAGACGCTGCCGGTTGGGCCGACGCCGGGCTTCTTCCTCGAAGTGCTGTTGCTGTCGCCGCTAGCCATCGCCTGGCTCACCTATCAATTTTCGTTGGGCAGCACGCATTTCCTTGAGGGCTGGAACCCGCTTCTGATGGTGGCGGCCGGCCCGCTCACCGCCGGGCCGCTGATCCTGTTCGCCTATGGTGCCAGGCGGCTGCGGCTCTCGACCGTCGGCATCATGCAGTACATCGCCCCGACGCTGATAGCCGCCAATGGCGTCTTCCTGTTCGGCGAGCCGTTCGGACCGTACCGCGTCGCCGCCTTCGGCCTGATCTGGGCGGCGCTGGCGCTATACACCTTCTCGATCTTTAGCAACCGGGTGCGCTGACGATGTACACTCTGCTCATCGCCAACAAGAACTACTCCTCGTGGTCGCTGCGCCCATGGGTGCTGATGAAGACGCTCGGCATCGCCTTCGAGGAGCGGCAAATCCCGTTTCCGGGCGGCGACAGCGTGCCGACCTACAAGCCCATCTCGCCGTCCGGCCGCGTGCCTTGCCTGGTCGACGACGGCTGGGCGGTGTGGGACTCGCTCGCCATCGTCGAATATCTCGCCGAGCGGCATCAGGGAGTTTGGGCGGGCGATGCGAAGGCGCGCGCGTGGTCGCGTTCCGCTGCCGCCGAGATGCATTCGTCATTCCAGGCTCTGCGCAACATGTGCGGCATGAGCTGCGGTCTGCGGGTCAGGCTGCATGAGCGGCCGCGGCCGTTGCTGCGCAACATGGACCGCATCGGCGAGCTGTGGAGCGACGGTCTGCGGCGCTTCGGAGGTCCGTTTCTTGCCGGCGAGGGCTTCACCGCGGTAGACGCCTTCTTCGCGCCGGTGGCGTTTCGGGCGCAGAGCTTCGACCTCGACTTCGGGCATGAAACCGCTGCCTATGTCGACCGCCTGCTGACGCTTCCGGCAATGCGCGAATGGTACGAGGCGGCGCTCGCCGAGCCCTGGCGCGAGAAGGGGCACGAGGACGAGATCCTCGAGCACGGAGCGGTGGTCCAGGATCTGCGCCGCGGCTAGCGCCCGTTTCAGTTCAGGTAGAACAGGCTCTAGAGCCGCTCGATCACCGCGGGGTCGCCGTCGCGCGCCGCGGGCACGTCGCGCGCCGCCGCCATGATGGCGGGCACGATCTCGCCGACGTCGCCGATCACCAGCGGCTGAACGAGGTGCTGCGAGTGCAGGAAGCCCTCGCGCTTCATGTGCTCGATCAGCATCAGCATCGGATCCCAGAAGCCTCCGATGTTGGCGAACACCATCGGCTTGCGGTGGCGGCCGAGCTGCGCCCAGGTCATGATCTCGACGATCTCCTCGACCGTACCGATTCCGCCGGGCAATGCCACGAATGCGTCGGATTTCTCGAACATCGTATGCTTGCGCTCGTGCATGTCGGCCGTGACGATCAGCTCGTCATAGAGACCGGGCGCGACGCCGGAGCCTTCGCGGTCGATGAGGAATCTCGGAATGATGCCGGTCACCGCACCGCCGCGCTGGAGCGCGCCCCGCGCCACCGCGCCCATGATGCCCTTGTTGCCGCCGCCGAAGACGAGGCGCAGGCCGCTGTCGGCGATGGCGACGCCCAGCGCCTCTCCGGACTTGACGTAGATTTCGCCGCGGCCGGGTGAGGAGCCGCAGTAGACGCAGATGGATCGAATCGTGGCCATAAAACCCTTTGAGGACCGGTGTCGTGACTGGTCAAGGGCCTTATCCACCATCCTTGTGACAGTGTTTGAAACGGGCTAGACCTTTCCAGGGCTTAAGGATTTACGAATGGTCATCGACTCCCTCAGGGTTGTCCTCTTTCTGGTCGGCGGAACTGCTGCCGCCGCCGCCACCGCCTATCTGACGGGCGCTGCCGATATCTTGTTCCCGCCGGAGCCGAAGACCGAGCTCGCGGCCGTGCCGCCGGTCCAGACTCCACCGGCGGCGACGCCGCCCGCCGCGGTGGTTCCCGCGCCCGATGCTGCGAAGCCCGGCGAACCTGCCGCTCCGGCCGTCGTCGAGGAGAAGCCGGCGCAGACGCTGCCTGCCTTCGACCTCGTTCGGGTCGAAGCGAACGGCAATATCGTTATTGCCGGCACGGCGATGCCCAAGTCGAAGGTCGAGGTCTTCACCGAGGCCAAGGTGTGGGGCGAGCACACGGCGACGCCGGAAGGCGAGTTCGCGATCGTCTGCGACGAACCCCTGAAACCGGGAGACTACACGCTGAAGCTGCGCTCCACGAGCGAGGACAATGTCGTCCTGATCTCGGCCCAGACGGCGATCGTATCGATACCGGAGAAGGCCGACGGCCAGGTGCTGGCGATGGTCGAGGAGCCGGGCAAGCCAAGCGAGATCATCACCGCGCCGGCAGCGCCCTCTGAACCTGCAAAGCCGGCGGAAGTCGCAGCCGCGCAGCCGGAACCGGCGAAGCCTGCCGAGCCGGCCAAGCCCGCGGAAGTCGCAGCCGCAGAGCCTGAACCGGCGAAGCCTGCGGAGCCGGCCAAGCCCGCGGAAGTTGCAGCGGCGCAGCCGGAACCGGCGAAGCCTGCGGAGCCGGCCAAGCCCGCGGAAGTCGCAGCCGCGCAGCCGGAACCGGCGAAGCCTGCCGAGCCGGCCAAGCCCGCGGAAGTCGCAGCCGCACAGCCTGAACCGGCGAAGCCTGCCGAGCCGGCCAAGCCCGCGGAAGTGGCGGCCGCGCAACCGGAGCCGGCGAAGCCTGCCGAGCCGGCCAAGCCGGCCGAAGTTGCAGCGGCGCAACCGGAACCGGCGAAGCCTGCCGAGCCTGCCGAGCCCGCGGAAGTCGCTGCCGCCCAGCCGGAACCGGCGAAGCCCGCAGAGATCGCCAATCCGCCCGTGACGCAGCCGGCGCCAGTCCCTGACCCTGTGCCGACGCCGCGTCCCGCTGTCATCGTCGAAGCGGTCGAGATCGAAGGCAGCCGTGTCTTCGTCGCGGGCAGCGCGGCACGCGGTTACACGGTGCGTGCCTACGCCAACGAGATGCTGCTTGGAGACTCGATAGTCTCCGAGGGCGGCCGCTTCCTCGTCGAGGCGAACAAGGAACTGGAAGTCGGGCATTACGTCATGCGTGCCGACCTGATCGGCAAGAATGCCGAGGTGGTCGCTCGCGCGGCAGTCCCTTTCGAGCGGGAACCGGGCGAGGCGGTCGCCGCGGTCGCCCCTCCGGCGGCTGAGCCCAAGCCCGCGCCGGCGGCGCCGGCCGCTCCAAAGCCGCCCGTGCCAGGCGAAATCGCCGCCGCGCCGGAGAAGCCTGCCGCGCCGGAACAGCCTGCCGTGCCGGCGGACAAGCCCGCGGAGGTCGCGGCCGCAAAGCCGGAGCCGGCGGCACCTGCCGTTCCTGCGGAGAAGCCGGCTGAAGTCGCGGCTGCCAAGCCTGCGGAACCTGCCGCGCCGGCACCCGAAAAGCCCGTTGAGGTCGCGGCGGCACCTGCGGCGCCGGCGGAGCCCGACTTGACGCAGCCGAAGCTACAGAACGTGACCGGTGCGGTGATCATTCGCCGCGGCGACACGTTGTGGCGCATCTCGCGCCGCGTCTACGGCAAGGGCATCCGCTACACCACCATCTACGTCGCGAACCAGCCGCAGATCGCCGACGCCGACCGTATCTGGCCTGGGCAGGTATTCTCAGTACCCGGACAGTCCGAAGCCGGCGAGAAGGCTGACTATTCTGCCATCGCCGACCAGATGCAGCCGGACGCCAACGTCACGCGCTAAGACGCATCCATTCGACCGAGGGGGCTGCCGCCATGCGGTGGCCCCTTTCATTTCGGACGTTGCGCAACGGTCGTTCATCGTATATCGACGATGAACGATGATATCGGTCGCGCATGACGAGATTGTTCAGCTGGCCACCCGCCTTGGCGCGCTTTCGCACCCGGCGCGGCTGGAGATCGTATCCGTGCTCGCCGCGAACGAGCGGTGCTGCTGCAAGGACGTGGTGGGCCAACTGGATCTCGCCCAGTCGACGGTCTCCCAACACCTCAAGGTGCTGGTCGAAGCCGGCCTGGTGAAGATGCAGCCTGACGGTCCGCGCTCGCTCTACACTATCGACCGCGAGGCGATATCGGCGCTGTCGGCGCGTTTCTCCGGGCTGCTGGAGACGTGTTGCACCGGCCCTAACCAGCCGTGCTCGATGTAATCTGAACGACAAGAAACTACGGAAACGCACCCTTGGCCGCGAACCCCCAGAAGAAGACAGTTTCAGCCGATTCCGGCTCGCTCTTCGCAACGCTTGGCAATCTCTGGCCGTACATGTGGCCGTCCGACCGCACCGACCTGAAGATGCGGGTGGTGTGGGCGACGCTGTTCCTCGTCGTCGCCAAGCTCGTGCTGCTGCTGGTGCCGTACTTCTTCAAGTGGGCGACAGACGCGCTGGACGGGCGGGGCGGCGGCACCGCGCCGGACTGGCTGCCACCGGTGCTGGTCGCGCCGCTGATGCTGGTCATCGCCTACAACGTGGTCCGCGTCGTCCAGATGGGGTTCAACCAGCTTCGCGACGCGCTTTTCGCCCGCGTCGGACAGCATGCCGTACGGCAGCTCGCGCACCGAACCTTCGTGCACATGCACGAACTGTCGCTGCGCTTCCACCTGGAGCGCCGCACCGGCGGTCTGTCGCGCGTCATCGAGCGCGGCGTGAAGGGCATCGAGACGGTGGTGCGCTTCACCATCCTCAACACGCTTCCGACGATCCTCGAATTCGCGCTGACGGCCGCGGTGTTCGGCTTCGTCTACGGCATCAGCTACGTCGCGGTTATCGCCGTCACCGTCGGGCTCTACATCTGGTACTCTGTCTGGGCGACCGACTGGCGCATCGGCATCCGCAAGCAGATGAACGAGAGCGACACCGACGCCAACACCAAGGCGATCGACTCGCTGCTCAACTACGAGACGGTCAAGTATTTCGGCAACGAAGCCATGGAGGCGTCGCGCTTCGACCGCTCGATGGCGCGCTACGAGAGCGCCGCGACGCGCAACTGGACCTCGCTAGGCTGGCTGAACTTCGGCCAGGGCGTCATCCTCGGCGTCGGCATGGCGGTCGCCATGGCCATGTCGGCATGGCAGGTGCAGCAGGGTACGCAGACCCTCGGCGACTTCGTGTTCATCAACGCGATGCTGATCCAGCTGTCGATCCCGCTGAATTTCATCGGCATGCTCTATCGCGAGATTCGCCAGGGCGCTGCCGACATCGAGGCGATGTTCGACCTGCTCGACGTTCCGGCCGAGGTAAAGGACGCGCCGGGCGCCCGGCCGCTGGCCGTCAGCGCCGGCGCCATCCGCTTCGACGACGTGCATTTCTCCTATGACCCTGAGCGCCGCATCCTCAAGGGCGTGTCCTTCGAGGTTCCGGCAGGCCGCACGGTCGCCATCGTCGGTCCGTCCGGCGCCGGCAAGTCGACCATCTCGCGCCTGTTGTTCCGGTTCTATGACGTCCAGTCGGGCTCCATCACGGTCGACGGGCAGGACATCTCGCAAGTGACGCAGAAGAGCCTGCGCGCCGCGATCGGCATGGTCCCGCAGGACACCGTCCTGTTCAACGACACCATCGCCTACAACATTCGCTACGGCCGCCCGGAGGCGACCGACGAGGAGGTGCACGAGGCGGCGCGGCTGGCCCAGATCGGCGATTTCATCGAGCGGCTGCCGCACGGCTACAAGACGATGGTCGGGGAGCGCGGCCTGAAGCTCTCCGGCGGCGAGAAGCAGCGCGTCGCCATCGCGCGGACGATCCTCAAGGCGCCGCCGATCCTGATCCTCGACGAGGCCACCTCGGCGCTCGACAGCCACACCGAGCAGGAAATCCAGGCAGCGCTCGACATCGTCAGCCGCGGACGCACGACGCTGGTCATCGCGCACCGCCTGTCGACGGTGATTTCCGCCGACGAGATCATCGTGCTGCGCGACGGACGCATCGCCGAGCGCGGAACACACCGTGCGCTGCTCGCCGAGAACGGGCTATATCGCTCGATGTGGGACCGGCAGCGCGAGGCGAGCGAGGCGGAGGAGCGGCTGCGCGCTGCGCGCGCCGGCGATGCCGACGGGGTGCTGGTGCGCCGCCGCACACCCGAAGTGCAACCCGGCGAATAGTCCGTTTGGAGTCTGGAGAACCTCGATGTCACTGTCGCTTTACGAAGTCAGCGTCCCAGTTTTCCTGCGCGGGCTTCGCAGCCTGTCGCACATCCTCCAGAAAGGGCAGGTATTCGCCGATGAGAACGGCTTGAGCCACGCTGCCTTGACCGAAGCCCGGCTGTTCGAGGACATGCTGCCGCTCACCGGGCAGGTCCAGCGCGCCAGCGACACGGCGAAGTTCGTGCCCGTGCGCGTCGCCGGGGTCGAGAACGTCGCGATGCCTGACAACGAGGTGACATTCGCCGACATGCAGGCGCGCATTCGCGCCACGGTCGATTTTCTCGAGGCCACGCCGCGGGAGGCGATGGATGCCGGCGCGGCGAACGAAGTGGTGATCAAGACCCGTCGCGGCGAACTGCGCTACGACGGCGCGAACTACGTGCTTCAGTTCGCGCTGCCTAACTTCTTCTTCCACGTGACGACGGCATACGACATCCTTCGACACACGGGCGTGCCATTGTCCAAGGCCGACTATATCGGCGGCGGCGGACAATAGCGAGGTTTGCGATCTCGGGTGCAACCTGTCGCGCCCAGTTTCGTTGCGGGCCCGGGCGGTTTTCGATAAGCAGACCGTTCGACCAACGGATGCCCCGACATGTCGCTTGCCGACACGATCCGCAAGACGCTCGTGCCCATTCACAGGGAGGGCTATCCCTTCATCGCCGCGTTCGCGATCGCATCGATCGTGCTCGGTCTGCTCTGGGCGCCGCTGTTCTGGATAGGGATGGTGCTGACCGCATGGTGCACCTACTTCTTCCGAGATCCCCAGCGGGTCACGCCAGTCGATGACAGCCTCGTCGTGAGCCCGGCCGACGGGATCGTTTCGGCCGTCGGACCGGCAGTTCCGCCGCGCGAACTCGGCCTGGGCGGTGGCGAGATGACCCGCATCTCGGTCTTCATGGATGTGTTCTCCTGCCACATTAACCGTGCGCCGACGCGCGGCCGCATCGAGCGCATCGAGCATCGCCCTGGCAAGTTCCTGAACGCCGATCTGGATAAGGCGAGCGTCGAGAACGAGCGCAACGGCCTCGTCATCGAGGGACCGTTCGGCACTTACGCCGTCGTTCAGGTGGCCGGGCTCGTCGCGAGGCGCATCCTTTGTTTCGTCGACGCGGGCAGCGCCATCTCCGTCGGCGAGCGCTTCGGTCTGATCCGCTTCGGTTCGCGCCTCGACGTCTACCTGCCTGCGGGTGCGGTGCCGCGCGTCGCGGTCGGGCAGACGGCAGTAGGCGGCGAGACCGTCATCGCCGAGTATGGCAACGCCGCGCTGCGGCCGCTCGTGCGAGTCTCCTGAGCTTGGCCGGGGATGCTCCGAACGCCGAACCGAGCCGTGCCGGTGGCCCCGGTCTGCGCGAGATACCCCTGCGCATGCTGGTGCCGAACCTCATCACGGTTCTCGCGATCTGCGCGGGGCTGACCGGGATAAGGTTCGGTTTCGAGGGCCGGTTCGAGCTCGCCGTCGCGCTGTTGATCATCGCGGCCCTGCTCGACTTCGTCGACGGCCGCGCGGCGCGCATGCTCGGGGCCTCGTCAAAGTTCGGTGCGCAGATGGACTCGCTTGCCGACATCGTCAATTTCGGTGTCGCCCCGGCGATGGTTCTGTACGCCTTCCTTCTGGATAAGGTCGGTTCGATCGGCTGGATCAGCGCGCTTCTCTTCGCCATAGCCTGCGGGCTGCGGCTGGCGCGCTTCAACGTCATGGCGGAAGATCCCGACCGGCCGGCCTGGCAATCCGACTATTTTGTCGGTGTGCCGGCGCCGGCTGGCGCCATCCTCGTCATGTTGCCGATCTATCTCGGCTTCATCGGCGTGCCGTTGACCTCCGCGTTCGCCTACATCTGCTGCGCGTTCACGGTATTCATGGCGCTGCTGCTGGTCAGCCGCGTCCGCGTCTATTCCGGCAAGGGCCGCGGCAAGTCGATCAGCCGCGAGGTCGTCGTGCCGTTCCTGCTGGTCGCGGCGCTCTACGTGATGCTGCTGTTCAACTACACGTGGCACACGATGACGGCGACTGCCATTGCCTATCTCGCCATGCTGCCGTTCAGCATGCGCGCCTATGCCGTCCGCGAGCGGCGAGAGGCCGCTGAGAAAGGCTAGGCGTCGGCCTCAGCCACCCGATCGAACAGCGCGCCCGCCATCGTCGCGTTCTCGCGCGTCGAGTTCTGCACCAGCTCCTTCATCGTGAGCGCGGGGAGGGCGTTGATCCTCAGCTTCGGCATAAGCCTACGCCCGCCGCCTCGAAACGACAGGATCGACCGCCGCGATCCCTGCACCGAGATGGCGACGATGCGCGCATCCGCCGCCACGGCGATATGGGCGACGGCCCGGTAAAGCCGGTACGCCTTCGTATCTGCCTGGATACCGTCCGGAAAATACACGGCGAGCCGTCCCCGGCCCTTGAGGTGCCGCACCAGCCGCCGGCTGACGAACACGTGGCGCGCATTGAAGGGGATGGTTCGCGCCATCTCGCGCCACGGTTCGAGCCAGATCGACCGAGACGCGCGCTCGTCGAGGATGTGCAGCGTGTCGTCCGGGAGCGAGGCGAGCATCAGCGCCGGATCGAGCCGCGACTGGTGCAGGACGGCATAGATGACCGGCGGCTCCGCCCGGAGCGCGTCCCTTGCGCCGTGCTGCATCCGGTGAAGGAGTTTCAGCGGCAGCAGGAAGGACGCCTGATGGTAGCTGAGACCGCGCGCCATCGACAGCACGAGCGCGCCAAGCGCCCAAGCGGCGGCGATGGCTGCAAGGAAAATGAGGACGGGGATCAGGCGGAAGCCCGCTCTACCACATGCTGTGCGGTCGCGGCGCGAATCCGCCGGAGCCCGGAGGCGGGCCGCCAGTGTCGAACGGATTGGTCGGGATCGGCCCGGATGTCGCGACTGAGCCGCTCGACGGCCGTACTGTACTGAACGAGAAGTTGCCGACGGTGCACTCGCTCAATGTGCCGCGGCGATAGTCGCCAAGGCCGAGCGACGAGACCTCGCGCTCGGTGCAGTTGGAGCCGCCATTGGCACCCTGCGCACGCATGTTGAGGTCCACGCCAGGCAGGTTCTGCAGATTGCCGTTGGCGGCCGGCAGATCCTTGAGCATGAGACTCCCGCCGGGCAGCGACTTCAGCTCAGTCTGCTGCGCGAGCGCCGGTGTGGCGGCCACCGCGCCGAGCAAGGCGACTGCGCCGAGAATATGTCTGACGTTCATGATGCTGCCCTCCGGTTGGACGTGCACATGAAACAGACTACGCCAAACCCTACCGCCGAGTGAACGAATTTATTCCGGCATTTTGTAGGCGATGAATCGACGCTGAGGAACGTCGTAGATCATGCCGGTCTCGCTCCGGTCCGGTCCGGCGACGGCGACGATCGCGGCGGCGACGTCCGAGGGATGCGGCAGCGTCTGCGGATTTTCGCCCGGCACGGCCTGGGCGCGCATCGCCGTGCGCGTAGCGCCCGGATTGACCGCGTTGACGCGCAGCGGCATGTTTTTGGTTTCGTCGGCCCATGAGCGCGCCATCGCCTCGACGGCGGCCTTGGAGGCGGCGTAAGGCCCCCAGAAGGCACGCGCCGAATGCGCCGCGCCGGATGACATCAGAAGCGCGCGCCCGGCGTCGGAGAGGCGCAGCAGCGGATCGACGGAGCGGATGAGCCGCCAAGTCGAGGTGACGTTCACCGCCATGACCTTGTCGAACACCTTCGCCTCGACGTGACCGAGCGGCGAGATCACGCCGAGCACGCCGGCGTTCGCAACGAGGATATCGAGCTTGCCCCAGCGCTCGTGGATCTGGCCGCCGAGGCGGTCGATGCCGGCGAAATCGGCAAGGTCGAGCGGAACAAGCGTGGCCGAACCTTTGCCGCCGCTGCGGATCTCGTCGTCCAGTTCCTCCAGCCCGCCGACCGTGCGGGCCACCGCGATGACATGCGCGCCGCTCGCCGCCAGGTGCCTGGCGATGAAATAGCCGATGCCGCGCGAGGCGCCGGTGACGAGGGCGATGCGGCCGGAAAGGTCGGGTGTCATGGGTCCATCCGTTTGCAACACGCCAATAGCGGCATTCCGCGGCGCACGGAACCCGCGCATTTGCCGCGGCAGGCGCTGTCGCCTATATTCGAGCCGCGGGGACGGCCCCGCCTTCCGGATACCTGGTGAGGACGACCTCATCGCACGAGCGATGGAGTGTGAGATGGCGTGGCTTTACCTGCTGGGTGCCGGCCTGGCCGAAATTGGCTGGGCGGTCGGCCTGAAGTTCACCGAAGGATTCACGCGGCCGGTGCCGACGGCGCTGACGGTCGGGTCGATGGTCGTCAGCCTGTTCCTGCTGGGCCTGGCTCTCAAGACGCTGCCGCTCGGCACCGCCTATGCGATCTGGACCGGCATCGGCACCGTGGGCACCGTGATCCTCGGCATCGTGCTGTTCGCCGAATCGGCCGAAATCATGCGCCTCGCCTGCATCGTGCTGATCGTCGCCTGCATCGTCGGCCTGAAGCTGGTTACGCCCTAGCCGCGGGCGCCAGCAGCGACAGGGTGCGCACATTGTCCGCACCCTCGTGGTCAGTCAGTGCCGTCGGATACTCGCCCGAGAAGCAGGCGTCGCAATATTGCGGGGCCTCCTCGTTGCGGCGCGCTTCGCCGACGGCGCGGTAGAGACCGTCCATCGTCAGGAAGCCGAGCGAATCGACGCGGATGAACTCCGCCATTTCGTCGATCGACATGCGCGAGGCGAGCAGCTTGGCCTTCTCCGGTGTGTCCACACCGTAGAAGCAGGAGGCGCGCGTCGGCGGCGAGGCGATTCGCATGTGCACTTCGCGGGCGCCGGCATCGCGCACCATCTGCACGATCTTCTGGCTGGTCGTGCCTCGCACGATGGAATCGTCGACCAGCACCACGCGCTTGCCCTCGATCATCCTGCGGTTGGCGTTGTGCTTCAGTTTCACGCCCATGTGGCGAATCGAATCGCCGGGCTGGATGAAGGTGCGGCCGACATAGTGGTTGCGGATGATGCCGAGTTCGAACGGCAGGCCGGCCGCCTGGGCGAAGCCGATCGCCGCCGGCGTGCCTGAATCGGGCACCGGGACGACGATATCGGCATCGACGGGGTTCTCCCGCGCCAGTTCCATGCCGATCGCCTTGCGCACGGCGTAGACGTTGCGGCCTTCGATCGTGGAATCGGGGCGCGCGAAATAGACGTATTCGAAGATGCAGAAACGCGACCTGGCCGGCGTGAACGGGAAGTGGCTCTCGATGCCCTTGGACGTGATGACGACCATCTCGCCGGGCTTCAGGTCCCGAACGAAGCGCGCGCCAATGATGTCGAGCGCGACGGTCTCGGAGGCTAGGATCCAGGCTCCGTCGAGGTCGCCTAGCACGAGCGGGCGGATGCCGAGCGGGTCGCGGCAGCCGATCATCTTCTTCGACGTCAGGGCCACCAGCGAGAAGGCCCCCTCTAGCTGTCGCACCGCGTCGATGAAGCGGCCGTTCGTGTCGCGCTCCTTCGAGGTGGCGACAAGGTGCAGGATGGTCTCGGTGTCCGACGTCGACGAGAAGATCGAGCCTTCCTTCTGCAGCCGCCGCTGGATCGTCATCGCGTTGGTGATGTTGCCGTTGTGCGCGACGGCGAAGCCGCCGCCGGCTAGCTCGGCGAAGAATGGCTGGACGTTGCGCAAGCCGGCCCCGCCGGTCGTGGCGTAGCGGGTGTGGCCGATGGCGCGGCTGCCCTTGAGGCTGTCGATCACCGACTGGCGCGTGAACGTGTCGCCGATCAGCCCCTGGTGCCTCTCGACGTGGAACTGGGTGCCGTCATAGGAGACGATACCGGCGGCCTCCTGGCCGCGATGCTGCAGCGCATGCAGCCCAAGCGTGACGATGGCGGCAGCATCCTGGCGGCCGAAGATGCCGAAGACGCCGCACTCGTCGTGGAAGTGATCGCCGGCTTCGTCGAATGCCTCGTCGGGGAGGGCGGTCGCTGCCTGTTCCATCGCACGGTCCTTGTGCTGTGTGCGCAGTCCGGTCGCCCCCCGCGGCCGAAAGTCTACTCTTCCGCCGGAGCCTCTTCCTCGGCCGGCAGGTCGTCCTCGTTCGCGGGCGGCTGCGGCTGCGCTGGACCCGGCTGACCCGGCTGTGCCGGAGCAACCGGCGTGTCTGGCGAAGGCTGTTCCGGAGCTTCCTGTCCGCGCAGGCGGTTGAGGATCGAGTTCTCTGGGTCGTCGGGCAGTATGCCCTGCACCCATGCGCCGATGCTCTCCAGCAGCGGACGCGACTTCGCTTCCGTGACCCAGGTCGGAGGATTGGTGCCGACCAGCCAGTTGAAGAACAGGAGGGCCACAGCAAGCACCAGCAGGCCTCGGGCCGCGCCGTAGATGAAGCCGAGCGTGCGGTCGAGCGCGCCGACCTTCGAGTCGATGATGAAGTCGGCGATTTTCATCGTGATGACGGTGACCACGATCAGCGCGATGAAGAAGATGATGCCCGCAGAAACCGCCAGCGAAACCATCGGATGGTCGATGTACGGCGTGACGTAGGGCAGCAGGATCGGATGCAGGAAGAATGCCGCCGCCGCGGCAGCCACCCATGATGCGATCGACAGGATCTCACGCGAGAACCCGCGAACCATCGCCAGCATGGCCGAAACCAGGGTGAAGCCGATGACTATTCCGTCAAGCAGCGTAATCGGCATGGAGTCTCCCCAGGGGGCCGTGGCGGGCCGCATTCCCAAACCCGGCAAGAGCCGGGAAGTCAATCCCGTCGCTGGCCTGACGCGATGCGCGCGACCAGATCAGCAAGCGTTTCGGGCTGAAATGAGCCGGCTGCGATAGCACCCAGCATCTCTTCGGAGGAACCGGGCATGACGGCCTTGCCGAAACCCAGCTTTTCCGCCTCCTTGAGACGCTGCTGCGCATGCGCGACGGCCCTTACCGCGCCCGACAGGCTGATTTCGCCGAAATAGACGCAATCGGCAGGCAGGGCAAGGCCGGTCAGCGACGACACCAGCGCCGCCGCGACCGCCAGATCCGCCGCCGGCTCGCTGATGCGGTACCCGCCCGCGACATTCAGGTAGACGTCGTGCTGCGAGAAGCGGATGCCGCAATGCGCCTCGAGAACCGCGAGCACCATCGACAGACGCGGCGAATCCCAGCCGACTACGGCACGGCGCGGCGTGCCGAGCGGCGAGGGCGCTACAAGTGCCTGTATCTCGACGAGCACGGGCCGAGTGCCCTCGATTCCGGCGAACACGGCCGCTCCGGGGGCCTTTTCGCTACGCTCTGACAGGAAGAGAGCCGACGGATTGGAGACCTCCGCCAGCCCCTTGTCGCCCATGGCGAAGACCCCGATCTCGTCGGTCGGTCCGAAACGGTTTTTCACCGTGCGCAGGATACGGTAGTGATGACCGCCTTCGCCCTCGAAATACAGCACCGCGTCGACCATATGCTCGACCACCCGCGGACCTGCGATCTGCCCATCCTTGGTAACATGGCCTACCAGCACGACCGCGCAGCCTGTGGATTTCGCATAGCGGATCATGGCCTGTGCCGCCGCCCGAACCTGTGTGACCGTGCCGGGTGCCGAATCGGCGAGGTCCGTCCACAGCGTCTGGATCGAATCGAGGATGACCAGATCGGGCCGGCGCCCCTCGCCGATGGTGGCGAGGATGTCCTCGACATTGGTCTCGGCGGCGAGCTCGACGGCGCTGGAGGCGACGCCTAGACGCTGCGCCCGAAGCCTGATCTGCGCCACCGCCTCCTCGCCGGATACGTAGATGACACGGTTGCCCCTCGACGCCAGCGCGGCTGCTGCCTGAGTAAGGAGCGTCGACTTTCCGATGCCCGGATCGCCGCCGACGAGAAGCGCCGAGCCGCGCACGAAGCCGCCGCCGGTGGCGCGGTCGAGTTCGGCAATGCCGCTCGCGATGCGGGGTGCGTCTTCGATATCCCCGTCGAGCGACGTCAACGCAACGACGCGTCCCTTGCGCGCGCTCTTTAGCGCCTGCGGTCCAGAGCCGATGCCCCCAGCCGTGCCTTCCTCGACGAGCGTGTTCCAGGCGCCGCACGCGTCGCACTTGCCGGCCCAGCGCGAATGGACGGTGCCGCAGTTCTGGCAGATGAACTGGACGCGGGATTTGGCCATCAGGAACCGCCCTCGACATACTCCCGGTGATATCTGCGACCGAGGCTGGTCAGCACCTCATACGGAATCGTCCCGGCTGCCCGCGCGAAATCCTCGATCGGGGCGTTCTTGCCGAACAGTTCGATGAAATCGCCCTCGTTGACCGCACCGGCGGGGAGGTCGGTCACGTCAAAGACCGTCAGGTCCATCGAAACCCGGCCAACGATAGGAACCCTGCGACCAGCGACCCACCCGAAGCCGCCTTCCTGCGACTGACTGCGGATTGGAACGCCTGCGCCGGATGCCGATCGCATCAACCCGTCTGCGTAGCCGGCGCCGACCACCGCCAGCCTGCTGTCGCGTCCAAGCGCCTGCGACGCGCCGTAGCCGACGCCCTCGCCGGCGCCAGCGACGCGAATCTGCAGGATTCGTGCCCGTGCAGTGACGACGGGTGTGAGATGCGGCCGAAGCGTTTCGACCGGTGCCGCCCCGTACAACGCGATGCCCGGCCGCGTCATCGAGTGCAGAAACCCCGATCCGAGCGCAATTCCGGCGGAACTCGAAAGACTTGAATCGATACCGGGAAAAAGCGCCGTAACCCGCTCGAAAGACTCGCGTTGCCGGACGTTCATCGCGTGTGCGGGTTCGTCGGCGCAGGCGAGATGGCTCATGACCATACAGACGTGCACGGCGCGCGTGAGGCTGTTCTCTTCGGCGAACCGGACCGCCTCGTCGAAGCGCAGCCCGAGGCGGTTCATGCCGGTGTCGACATGGATCGCCGCCGGGAGTTGCGCGCCGTCCAGCCAGCCTTCTGCCTCCCACACCGCAATGTCGGCAGTGCTGTTGAGCACAGGTATTAGCCGGTGCTCGCGCAGCAGATGCGCCGATTCGGGGCTCAAGCGTCCGGACAGGACGAAAATCCGGGCGGCCGCCGCCGCTTTGCGCGTTTCCGCGCCCTCATGCGGCATGGCGACGAAGAAATCCTCACAGCCGGCGTCGGCCAGTGCCGTGACCACCGGTCCAATGCCGAGTCCGTAGGTATCGGCCTTGACGACGGCCGCGCATCTCGCCGGCGCCGATAGACGGGCGAGAGCGCGCCAGTTTCCCACGAGCGCGCCGAGGTCGACGGTTACCACGCCGCCGGCAAGATCGAACTCGACGCCGCTCGCGTGAGGTTTCGGTTCGCTCCTGCGCCAGCCGATCACTCGAACCGCTCGGGCAGGTGGCTGTCCTCGGCGAGGTCGAAGAAGCGGGTGAATTCGCCCTGGAATCCGAGCGCAACCGTGCCGGTGGGGCCGTGGCGCTGCTTGGCGATGATCGCCTCGGCCTTGCCGCGCGCCTCGTTCATCTCGTTTTCCCACTTGAGGTATTCGTCGCTGCCGAGCTTCGGCTCGCGGTTCTTCAGGTAATATTCCTCGCGGTAGACGAACAGCACCACGTCGGCGTCCTGCTCGATCGATCCCGATTCGCGAAGATCCGAAAGCTGGGGCCGCTTGTCGTCGCGGCTTTCGACCTGACGCGACAGCTGCGACAGCGCTATGATCGGCACGCCGAGCTCTTTGGCCAACGCCTTGAGACCCGTGGTGATCTCTGTAATTTCCTGCACGCGGTTCTGCGAGGCCCGCGCGCTGCTGCCCTGCATGAGCTGGATATAGTCGATCACGATGACGTCGAGGCCCCGCTGGCGCTTAAGCCGGCGCGCACGTGCCGCGAGCTGCGCGATAGAGATACCGCCGGTCTGGTCGATGAATAGCGGGATGCGCTGCATGGTCTGGGCGCAGGCGACCAGCTTCTCGAAATCGGCCTCGGTGATCTCGCCGCGACGGATCTTCGACGACGAGATTTCGGTCTGCTCGGAGATGATGCGGGTAGCAAGCTGTTCCGACGACATTTCGAGCGAGAAGAAGCCGACGACGCCGCCGTTCTTGGCGACGAACGAGCCGTCCGCCTGCTGCGCCGGCTCGTACGCGGCGGCGATATTGAACGCGATGTTGGTGGCGAGCGACGTCTTGCCCATGCCGGGGCGCCCCGCGATGATGATCAGGTCCGACGCCTGAAGCCCGCCCATGCGCTTGTCGAGGTCGCGAAGGCCGGTCGCCGTGCCTGAAAGGCCGCCGTCGCGCATGTAGGCCGCGTTGGCGAGATCGACCGCCGTCTTCACCGCATCGGTGAAGCTTTCGAAGCCGCCGTCATAGCGCCCCGTCTCCGCCAGCTCGAAGAGCCGGCGCTCGGCATCCTCGATCTGTTCCTGAGGCGACATGTCGACCGGTGCGTCGAAGGCGATGTTGACCATGTCCTCGCCCACCGTGATGAGTGCGCGGCGTGTCGCGAGGTCGTAGATCGCATGGCCGTAGTCGGCGGCGTTGATGACGGTCACCGCTTCGGCAGCGAGGCGCGCCAGATAGTGCGCCACCGTCATGTCGCCGACCTTTTCCTCCGCGGGCAGGAAGGTCTTGATCGTCACCGGGTTGGCGATCTTGCCCATGCGGATGAGTTCGGCGCACACCTCGTAGATTTTGCGGTGCAGCGGCTCGTAGAAATGCACCGACTTGAGGAAATCGGAGACACGGTAGAAGGCGTCGTTGTTGACCAGGATCGCACCGAGCAGCGCCTGCTCGGCTTCAATGTTGTTCGGCGCTTCGCGATAGAGCGGCGTCTCCGCCACCTGGAGCTTGCGTGCTGCTTCGGCCATTCCCGTCCCGGTCTGTCTTGCGGCCCCGCCCCGGCGCCTCTCGGTCCCGGTCTAGCGGCGCCGGCGCTTCGGGCAACCCGCCCATCACCGCCATGTCCGCGATTCACAGGAGTTAACAGGCTGCGTCACCGTGGCCAGATTCGATTTGACTCGAATCGGACAAGATCATAGCGCGGCCGAGCCCGGAACAAAACAGGAATATTCCGGTCAGCTCCTGCCCTTGACGGATTTGCGCCGGGGCTTTCGAGCGGGCGCTTCAGGTTCGTTCGTCGAAATTTCGAGATCCGCGCCGTCCCGCATGGCCAGCGTCTGCTCCGCCTGACGCATGTAGTCGCGCGTAATCGGGAGGACGTCGTTGCGCCGGGTGATCTGGAACTGGAAGACGACCATCTCATCCCAGCGGAATGAGGCTTCCGACGAGGCGAGGTAGAAGTCCCACATGCGCGCGAAACGCTCGTCATAGATCGCCACGGCCTTGTCGCGGTTGGCAAGGAAGCGCTCTCGCCACGCCTTGAGGGTCTCCGCGTAGTGCAGTCGCAGCACCTCGACGTCGGTGACCACGAGCCCGGCGCGTTCGATGGCCGGCAGCACTTCCGACATCGCCGGAATGTAGCCGCCGGGGAAGATGTACTTGCGGATGAACGCGCCTGTTGCCGCAGGCGGACCACTGCGCCCGATCGTGTGGAGCAACATCGTGCCGTCGGGTTTCAGCAAGGTCGCAACCTTGTTGAAGAACGCCTTGTAATGATTCACGCCGACATGCTCGAACATGCCGACCGAGACGATGCGGTCAAAGCGTTCGGAAAGGTCGCGATAGTCGCGCAGCTCGAAGTGGACCTGGTTGTCGAGTTGATCCGACTGCGCCCGCGCCTGCGCTACGGCCAGTTGCTCGGTCGAAAGCGTGACCCCCAGGACGTTCACGTCGAAGCACCGCGCGAGGTAGAGGCCAAGCCCGCCCCACCCGGAGCCGATGTCCAGCACGTTCTGCCCGGGTGCCAGCCTCAGCTTTGCCGCGATATGACGCTTCTTCGCGGCCTGCGCCTCCTCGATTGTCATGTCGGGGCGCTCGAAATAGGCGCAGGAATACTGCAGGTCCTTGTCGAGAAAGAGCCGGTAGAGTTCGCCGGAGAGATCGTAATGACGGTGGACGTTGCGGCGCGAGCGCGTCGCTGTGTTGAGCTGATGCAGGCGCCGTGCAGCGAATCGAGTGCCTTCAACGAGCCGGCTCGTCAGGGGCGTCACCGACGGCCCGCCGCGCAAGTTGACGAATGCGATGCGCATGAAATCGAGGATGTCGCCTTCCACGATCTCAAACTCTCCGTCCATGTAGCTCTCGGGCATGGCAAGCAGAGGATCGAGCGCGATGGCTCGTGCTGCGTGCGCCGTATGCACGAGGGCGTGGACCGTGCTTCCCGTCCCGTCCCCGTAGGTGTGCGTCACCCCGTCCGGGTAGGTCATCTTCAGCGCGCCCGTCTTGATCAGACGGGCTGCGACGCCGTGCAGCAGCCAATCCATAGATAAGTGCCCCCGAAAAGCGACGAAGGGCAGAATTATGACTCGGCCGCTGCACACTTGGAAAGCATCGTCAACGCATGGCTTTATGGTCCAGCCACGCAACTCACGTCGGTCTGAAAAGAAAAGGCCCGGACGATGCCGGGCCTTCGCAGATGACGGTTGGAGGAAGAGGCTACTCCTCCTCGTCCGCTCCGTCCTCGCGCGGATCGAAGAACGCATCGGGACGAGCGTTCTCGTTGATGTCGTCGCCGTAGATCGCCTCGGCCGTCGTCAAGGTCTCGCCCTTGGCCTGGCGCTCGGCCTCATCGGCCGTGCGGGCGACGTTCAGCGTGATCGTGACCTCGACTTCCGGGTGCAGTGCGAGCGCGATGTTGGTCAGGCCGATGGCCTTGATCGGCTGGTTGAGCTCGACCTGGTTGCGGGCGACCGTGTAGCCTTCAGCAGTCAGCAGCTCGGCGATGTCGCGCGAGGAGACGGACCCGTACAGCTGGCCGGTCTCGCCGGCCGAGCGCACCACGACGAAGCTCTTGCCGTCGAGCTTGTCGGCGACCTTCTGGGCCTCCGAACGACGCTCGAGGTTGCGCGCTTCCAACTGCGCACGCTGGCCTTCGAACTTCTTCTTGTTGGCGTCGTTGGCGCGCAGCGCCTTGCCCTGCGGCAGCAGGAAGTTGCGGCCGAAGCCGTCCTTGACCTTCACCACGTCGCCCATCTGGCCGAGGCGGGAAATGCGTTCGAGAAGAATGACTTCCATGGTCCTGTCCTTTCAAAACCGCAAGCGGTTGAATCAGATTGCGAAGACAGGAAGTCGAGAGGCGTATCGCCGGATCGCTGTCCTGCCTGAGGCAGTTAGGGCTCGTAGGCCCAACTCGGGAGGAATCGCCCCCGAAGCGGAGTGTGCCGGCGCGATAGCTCGCGCCGGCGGATGTCTTACTTCACCACGTAGGGGAGCAGGCCCAGGAAACGGGCGCGCTTGATAGCCTGCGCGAGTTCGCGCTGCTTCTTCTGGCTGACGGCGGTGATGCGCGACGGCACGATCTTGCCGCGCTCGGAGATGTACCGCTGCAGCAGACGCACATCCTTGTAGTCGATGCGCGGTGCGTTGGCGCCCGAGAACGGGCAGGTCTTGCGACGACGATGGAACGGACGACGGACCGGAGCGGAGGAAGATTCAGACATTCTTATTTCTCCTTATGCACGGTCTTCGCGGGGAGCGCGATCAGGACGCGGGCCACGCTGGAAGTCGCCGTCACGGCGCGGCGGACGATCGCCGAATTCGCGGCGCGGGCCACGGTCGCCGCCTTCACGCGGGCCGCGGTCGTCGCGATCGCGCTTCTGCATCATGGCAGACGGGCCTTCTTCCAGCTCGTCAACGCGAACGGTCATGAAGCGCAGGATGTCTTCATT
>JAEWLS010000041.1 GCA_023457435.1 Pseudomonadota bacterium | reverse complement strand
GCTCATCCTCTCTGCGATCCGCACCGTCCACGAGGGGACGTCCCTCGTCGCGCACAGGTCGACGAGCGAGCTGTTCCGGAGCATCGCGCGCCGTCGGCCCGGCGCCATCTCGGCGCTCACCGTGCGCGAGAAGGAGGTGTTCCTCCTCGCCGCTCGCGGGCTGGGAAACGGGGAGATCGGCCGAACGGCTTTCATCTCCGAGGCGACGGTCAAGACGCACATCCGGAGCATTCTGGCGAAACTGGGCCTCGGCACACGGGTCCAGCTCGTCGCCTTCGCCTACGAGAACGGGCTGGTGCGCTGAGCGACCGCCGTCACCCGTGCATCGCGCCGAGCGTGACACCCGTCAGCCGCTGGGACTCCTCCCACACGCGTGCCGCCTCCGCCGCGTCGCGCAGCGGACGGTACAGCGGCTGCTCCGCCGGCTCGCCGCTCAAGTGGCCCGGTCCGCTGGGGCCGTAGAGGCCGCCGCCGGCCTCCGGCCGCGTCGCCGCGAACAGCGCGGGCAGGGCGGCCGTCTCCGCGGTTCCGACGAGGATTCCCCGTGCCGACAGCCAGCGGATGAGGCGGACGCCGGGAGTGTCCGCCGTGCGTCCGTATCCCGGCTGCGCGGCGAGCAGGTTGGTGGGTGCGACGCCGGGGTGCGCGAGGTTGCTGGTGATGCCCCAGCCGTTCATCCTGCTGCGGCGATCCAGCTCGAGCCCGAACAGGCCGAGGGCGATCTTGGACGCGCTGTACGCCCGTTGCGCGCGGTACGCGCGCTCGCTGTCCAGGTCGTCCCAGTCGATCGCCCCGCTTCTCGCGGCGACACTCACCTGCGAGGTCACCCGGGCGCGACCCGCCTGCAGCAGTGGGAGGAGTTCGCCGACGAGGGCGACGTGCCCCAGGTGGTTCGTCCCCCACTGCAGCTCGAAGCCGTCCGCGGTCGTGCGGCGCTCGGGCGGCGTCATCAGGCCGGCGTTGTTGATCAGGATGTGGACGGGTTCGCCCGCGGCGCGCATCCCGTCGCCGAACGCCCGCACCGAGTCCAGCGACGCGAGGTCGAGGTTCTCCACGGTCACCGCGGCGCCGGGTACCTCCGCGCGGATGCGGTCGGCGACCGCGTCGCCCTTGGAGCGGCTGCGGACGGGCATCACGACGTGCGCTCCCGCCCGGGCGAGCCGTTCCGCGATGATGACGCCCATCCCGTCGCTGGCACCGGTGACCACGGCGCGCCGTCCGGTCAGGTCGGGGATGTCGATGTCGATGGTCCGTGTCATTGGGTTCTCCTTCGTTCCGCATCCAACCCTGCGGCCGGGCACGGTGCCGTAGCCACGGCCTGACGATCCGTGGCTGCGGAGGACGGAGGGCTGTAGACAGGAGGCGTGATCGATCGGAACGGACTCGCTGACTTCCTCCGCACGCGAAGGGAGCTGCTCCAGCCGGAGGACGTCGGGCTCCCCCGGGGAAGCCGCCGCCGGACGAGCGGCCTGCGCCGGGAGGAGGTGGCCGCCCTCTCCCACATGTCGGTCGACTACTACGCCCGGCTGGAGCGGGAGCGCGGGCCGCAGCCGTCCGAGCAGATGCTCGCCTCCCTCGCGCAGGGCTTGCACCTCTCGCACGCCGAACGCGACCACCTCTTCCGGCTCGCGGGCCACACGCCGCCGGCACCGGGAGCCGGGAGCGAGCACGTCAGCCCGGGCCTGCTGCGGGTGCTGGACCGGCTCGACGACACACCGGCCGAGATCGTGACCGAGCTCGGCGAGACGCTCCGGCAGAGCCGGATGGGTGTCGCTCTGACCGGGGACACCGCCTCCCTCCGCGGCCCCGAGCGCAGCCTCGGAGTGCGGTGGTTCGCCGACCCGGGGGCGCGGCGGTTGTACGCCCCCGCCGACCACGACTTCCTCGGCCGGATGTTCGCCTCGGGCCTGCGCGAGATCGCCGGCGCGCGAGGGCCCGAGTCGAAGGCGGCCGCTCTCGCGGACTACCTCAGCCGGCGCAGCGAGGAGTTCCGTCGGCTGTGGGCCGTACACGAGGTCGGACTCCGCCCGAAAGAGGTCAAGCACTTCGTCCACCCGGAGGTCGGCGCACTGGAACTGCACTGCCAGCAGCTGATCGACCCGGGCCAGGCGCACTCGTTGCTGGTCTACACCGCGGTCCCGGGGAGCGAGTCGGCGGAGAAGCTGCGGCTCCTCTCCGTCATCGGCGCGCAGACCTTGCGTTGACGGCTGCTACAACTCCCGGAGCGCCCGCGTCCGCTCCGCCCTCAGTGCGAGCTCCGCACCCTCCGGGTAGCCGACCGCGAGCAACGTCAGTCCCCGCGCAGGCATCACCTTGAAGGCGCTGGTCCGCTGCTTCTCGTCGCGCAGGGAGACGAGGTCCTGGGGCGCGAGCTTGCCCTCCCCCACCTCGACGCACGCGCCGACCAGTGCACGCACCATGCTGTGGCAGAACGCGTCCGCCGTCAGGTCCGCCACCAGGACGCCGTCCGGATCCCGGCGCCAGGCGAACGCCTGCAGGGTCCGGATGGTCGTCGCGCCCTCCCGGGCCTTGCAGTAGCTGGCGAAATCGTGCAGGCCGAGCAGGCCGTGCGACGCCATGTCCATCGCGGTCACGTCCAGGTCGGACGACACCCACGCCGTGCGGTGCCGCTGCAGCGGGTCGCGCAGGGAGGCGCGGTCCGCCACGCGGTATTCGTAGCGCCGCCAGAGTGCCGAGAAGCGCGCATCGAAGCCCTCCGGCGCGACGGACGCCGCCAGCACCACGACGTCCGACACCGGCCCGAGGATGCCGTTCAGCCGACGGCCCAGCGCCTCCTCCGCCGAGAGCGGTGGGCGCTTGCCGTGCGGCTTGCGCAGCACCGCCTCCTGCTCGGGAGTGAGGTCGACGTGGGCGACCTGACCCGTCGCGTGCACGCCGGCGTCTGTCCGGCCGGCGACCGTCAGCAGCGGCGGCTCGCCCGCGCGGCGGAAGATGGTGGCCAGCCCGTCCTCGAGGGTTCCCTGCACGGTCCGCAGCCCGGGCTGACGGCCCCAGCCGTTGAAGTCGGTGCCCTGATAGGCGATGTCGAGCCGGTACCGCGTGGTCGGCGAATTCTCAGTAGGCACGGACCAGCCCCAGCTCCTGCTGCGACGTGACGAACCCCATACCGGTGTACAGGCCGAGCGCGCCCGTCGGGTTCTCGGCGTCGACGTCGAGCACCACCTTGTCGAGGCCGCGTGCCGCGGAAGCCTGCAGCACTGCGCGGAGCAGCGTCGGCGCGATCCGCCGACCCCGGTAAGGCCGGGTGACGGCCACCGTCGAGACGTACGAGCTCGAGAAGCCCTGTCCCGGCCAGTCCTCCTCGGCCACGTCGGTCAGCAGGACGCCGGCGACCTCGTCGTCGACCGTCGCGACGAACGAGAGCGAGGGGTCGAACGTGCCCGAGGTGAGGTTCGCGAACTGTTCGTCCGACAGCGGCTGGCTGCCCCAGTGGTCACGGAACGCCTCGTCCCTCGCCATGTGCACGGCGTCCGACAGCTCCGGCCGGAACGGCTCGATCCGCACGTCGCCGACCGGCGACACGTCGGGAATCGGGTCGCTCACGTCGCGCTCCATCGTCTGGAAGTAGCGCACCACCTCGAACCCGCCCGCCTCGAGCAGGCTCCGCCGGCCGGGCGCGCGGACGTCCGCGTAGCCGACCAGCCAGCCGGGCAGGCGCTTGCCCGACGCCGCCAGCTTCTGCTCGCCGCGCGCTCGCTGCCAGGCCAGCAGCTCGCGTCCGATCCCGCGGCCGCGGAACTCGGGATGCACGCCGCCGTTCATGAACTCGCGCACCAGGGTCTCCTGGCGCGGCGGCTCCATGACGATCCCGACCGCCGCGACGCGGCCGTCGGCGGTGACGGCCAGCAGCGTGTCCCGGGCGAGGTCGATGAAGCTGTAGCCGAGCTCCTCCTCCACCTGCTCGCGGTTCGTCAGGTAGTTCGGGTGATCCTCGCTGTCGATGGCGTGATAGACCGCGTGCACCGCATCCACGTCGTCCATCGTCGCCGGACGCCACTCGGCGATACCGGGATGCTGCGGCTGGTGAGTCGGAGGGGCGCTCACGCGCTCCCGGAGCGGCGGCAGGATGTCGTCGGTCATGCCACTCACCTTACGGTGAGCGCACGACAGAGGCCCCGCATCCTCGATGGATGCGGGGCCTCTGTGATGTGCAGCGGAAGGGTTTTACGCCTTCTCCGCCTCGCTCTCGGCGTCGGTCTCACCGGCGGCGTCGGCGTCGGCGGTCGCGTCCTCCGCGACCTCGGCCTCGGCGGCGGCGGTCTCGGTCGAGGTCTCCTCGGCCGGGGTCTCCTCGGCGGCGGTCTCCTCAGCAGGAGCCTCCTCGGCCGGTGCGGCCTTCGGAGCTGCAGCCTTGGACGACTTCGACGACTTGACCTTCGGGCTGACCGGCTCGAGCACGAGCTCGATCTGCGCCATCGGAGCGTTGTCGCCCTTGCGGAAGCCGAGCTTGGTGATGCGGGTGTAGCCGCCCTCACGCTCGGCGACCAGCGGCGCGATCTCGGTGAAGAGCTCGTGCACGACGGTCTTGTCCTGGATCACGGACAGCACGCGACGGCGGGCGTGCAGGTCGCCGCGCTTCGCGAACGTGATCAGGCGCTCGGCCACGGGACGGAGGCGCTTGGCCTTCGTCTCGGTGGTCTTGATGCTCTTGTGCGTGAAGAGCGCAGCGGCCAGGTTGGCGAGCAGCAGGCGCTCGTGCGCCGGGCCGCCCCCGAGGCGGGGGCCCTTGGTGGGCTTAGGCATGATCGGTTATCTCCAGTGTTGAAAAGGTCTGAGGGTTGCAGTCGGACGACGGGCCTCAGATGGTGGTGGACTCGTCCTCGTCGTAGCCGCTGTAGAAGTGGGCGCCGTCGAACCCGGGAACCGAGTCCTTCAGCGACAGACCCATCTCCGTCAGCTTGTCCTTGACCTCATCCACCGACTTCTGACCGAAGTTGCGGATGTTCATGAGCTGCGTCTCCGACAGCGAGACGAGCTCGCTGACGGTGTTGATGCCCTCGCGCTTGAGGCAGTTGTACGAGCGGACCGACAGGTCGAGGTCCTCGATCGGCATCGACAGCTCGGAGCTGAGGACCTGGTCGACCGGCGCCGGGCCGATCTCGATGCCCTCGGCCGCGCTGTTGAGCTCGCGGGCCAGACCGAACAGCTCGACCAGGGTGCGGCCGGCCGACGCGATGGCGTCACGCGGGCTGATGGCGGGCTTGGTCTCGACGTCGACCACGAGGCGGTCGAAGTCGGTGCGCTCGCCCGCACGGGTGGCCTCGACGCGGTAGGTGACCTTCAGCACCGGCGAGTAGATCGAGTCGATCGGGATCTGGCCCGCCTCGCTGTACTCGTTGCGGTTCTGCTGGGCGGACACGTAGCCGCGGCCGCGCTCGATGGTCAGCTCGACCTCGAACTTCGCCTTGTCGTTGAGGGTCGCGATGACCAGCTCGGGGTTGTGGATCTCCACACCGGCCGGGGCCGAGATGTCGGCGGCGGTGACCTGACCGGCGCCGGTCTTGCGGAGGTACGCGGTGATCGGCTCGTCGTGCTCGCTCGAGACCACCAGACCCTTGATGTTCAGGATGATCTCGGTCACGTCCTCCTTCACGCCCGGAACGGTGCTGAACTCGTGCAGCACGCCGTCGATGCGGATGCTGGTGACAGCCGCGCCGGGGATGGAGGAGAGGAGGGTGCGACGCAGGGAGTTGCCGAGGGTGTAACCGAAGCCCGGCTCCAGCGGCTCGATGACGAACCGCGAGCGGAACTCGGAGATGTTCTCTTCGGTGAGCGTAGGACGCTGTGCAATGAGCACTATTGATTCCTTTCGGCTAAGTGTCCGCTATATGACACTTGCTTCTATCGAGGTGGGGGTGTCACGCCGTCAGGCGGCGACCCGATCGAGTCGCCGCCTGCGGCGGACTGAAGAGAACTGCTTAGACGCGGCGACGCTTCGGCGGGCGGCAACCGTTGTGCGCCTGCGGGGTGACGTCGTTGATCGAGCCCACCTCGAGGCCGGCGGCCTGGAGCGAGCGGATCGCCGTCTCGCGGCCCGAGCCCGGGCCCTTGACGAAGACGTCGACCTTGCGCATGCCGTGCTCCTGCGCCCGGCGGGCGGCGGCCTCGGCGGCGAGCTGCGCCGCGAACGGCGTCGACTTGCGCGAGCCCTTGAAGCCGACCTGGCCCGACGAGGCGGACGAGATCACGGCACCCGACGGGTCGGTGATCGAGATGATCGTGTTGTTGAACGTGCTCTTGATGTGCGCCTGGCCGTGGGAGACGTTCTTCTTCTCCTTGCGGCGCGGCTTGCGCACGGCGGTACGGGACTTGGGAGGCATTCTCTTCTTCTCTCGAGGTCTGGTCGGCGGTCGGTCCCGGTGCTGCGGCGCGTGAGGCAGCCGCGCTCCGGGCCGGAGGGCTTACTTGCGCCCGGCCTTCTTCTTGCCGGCGACGGTGCGCTTCGGGCCCTTGCGGGTGCGCGCGTTGGTCTTCGTGCGCTGGCCGCGGACCGGGAGGCCGCGGCGGTGACGCAGGCCCTCGTAGCAGCCGATCTCGACCTTGCGCCGGATGTCGGCGGCGACCTCGCGGCGGAGGTCACCCTCGAGCTTGTAGTTGCCCTCGAGGTAGTCGCGCAGCGCGACGAGCTCGGCGTCGCCGAGGTCCTTCACGCGCAGGTCCGGGCTGATGCCGGTCGCCTGGAGGGTCTCGGTGGCGCGGGTGCGGCCGACCCCGTAGATGTAGGTGAGCGCGATCTCGAGCCGCTTCTCGCGGGGGAGGTCGACGCCGATGAGACGTGCCATGTGCCTGGTGGCTCCTGTACTGCGTCGGAGGTCTGCCGCACCGCCTCCCCGCGTGCTGCGGGCCCCGGCCTCCGACCGAGGGTTCGCCGGCCCGTGCGGGCCGGAGCGGTGGTGCGCTTGCTGGCCCCCGGAGGGGCCGGTGCTGCTGGGTGGTGCTGGTGCTGCTCGACGGTCGCCCACCCGTCACCGGGGGGCGCGACGCGTCAGCCCTGGCGCTGCTTGTGGCGCAGGTTCTCGCAGATCACCTGGACGCGACCGTGCCGGCGGATGACCTTGCACTTGTCGCAGATCTTCTTGACGCTGGGCTTGACCTTCATGGTTTCCTCCGCCGCCGCGCGGACCGATGGCCCCGACGGCGTGATCGAGTGGTTACTTGTAGCGGTAGACGATGCGGCCGCGGGACAGGTCGTACGGGCTCAGCTCGACCACGACCC
Source organism: Pseudomonadota bacterium (assembly GCA_023457435.1). Lineage (GTDB taxonomy): Bacteria > Pseudomonadota > Alphaproteobacteria > Rhizobiales > Rhizobiaceae > RCIO01. The sequence goes on along the minus strand of JAEWLS010000041.1, from coordinate 3,286 downwards.
GGTCCTCGGGGAGGATCCGGATGTAGTGCTGACGCATCTTGCCCGAGATGTGCGCGAGCACCTTGTGGCCGTTGGTGAGCTCCACGCGGAACATCGCGTTGGGGAGCGCCTCGACGACGCTGCCCTCGATCTCGATGACGCCGTCCTTCTTCGCCATGTCCTCCGCTAACTGTCGGTCTGGTGAGTCCGTTCCACGTCAGCCGTCGACGCGCCGCGGCACGGCGAGTGGTCGGACCTCCGAGGAAGAGCGTGCACGCTGCCCGTCGGGACGAGCCGGCGATCGTGCCGCGGCAGCCATGAAGCAGCCACCAGGGCGCACACACCCAACGGGTCATCTTACGGCATGGACGCCTGTGGACGAAACCTGCGCGGGCTCCTGCACCGAGACGTGCGCCACGCTCAGACGCGGTCCGCCAGCGCCGAGACGGGCACGCCGCGCGCCTCGAGCTCCGCGCGCCCGCCGTCCGCCGCCGTCAGCACCCACAGCCCGTCCTCCAGCACCGCGACCGTGTGCTCCCAGTGGGCGGCGCGGGAGCCGTCGTCCGTCACGACGGTCCACTCGTCGGCGAGCTCGTGCACCGCAGCGCTCCCCCGCACGACCATCGGCTCGACGGCGAGGCACATGCCCGGCCGCACGCGGGGCCCACGGTCGCGCGTGCGGTAGTTGAGCACGTCCGGCGGCTGGTGCATGGCCGTCCCGATCCCGTGCCCCGTGTACTCCTCGACGATGCCGTACGGGCGGCCCCCGTTCGCACCGCGGGCCACGGCCTGCTCGACCGCCTCCTCGACGGCCTCGCCCACGGCGCCGAGCCGCGGCTGGCCGTGCAGGGCGGCGACGCCGGCCCACAGCGCGTCGCGCGTGGTCTCGACGAGCTCGACGTCCTGGGGCTCCGCCACGCCCACGACGACCGAGACGGCGGAGTCGCCGTGCCAGCCGTCGACGATCGCGCCGCAGTCGATCGAGACGACGTCGCCCTCGACCAGCCGGCGCCCGCCGGGGATGCCGTGGACGACCTCGTCGTCGACGGAGACGCACAGCGTCGCCGGGTACCCGTGGTAGCCGAGGAACGACGGCGTCGCACCGTGGGACCGGATGACCTCCGCCGCGACCGCGTCCAGGTCGGCCGTCGTCGCACCCGGCACCGCCGCCGCGACGGTCGCCCGCAGCGCGTCGGCGACGACGAGCCCGGCCCGCCGCATGACGAGCACCTGCTCCGGCGTCTTGAGCTCGATCCGCTCGCGTCCGAACATCCGTCCTCCGCTCTCCGCGCCCCGACGGCTCGCCCTCGGGCGAGCGGCGTCAGCGTGCGTCGATCGCCGCGAGCAGCCGCTCGGTGACCTCGTCGACGTCGCCGATCCCGTCGACCTGCACGAGCAGGCCGCGCTGCGCGTACACGTCGGAGATGGGCGCCGTCTGCTCGGCGTAGACGTCGAGCCGGTGCCGGATGACGTCCTCGGTGTCGTCCTCGCGCCCCTCGATCTGCGCGCGCTTGAGCAGCCGCTGCGTCACGACGTCGGGGTCCGCGGTGATCTCAACCGCGCGGTCCAGCGGGTGGCCGAGGTCGGTCAGGATCCGCTCGAGCTCGTCGACCTGCGCCGTGTTGCGCGGGTAGCCGTCGAGCAGGAAGCCCTCCGCCGCGTCCGCCTGCGCGAGCCGGTCGCGCACCATCGCGTTGGTCACCGAGTCCGGCACGAGCGCGCCGCGGGAGGTGTACTCCTGGACGGTCCGGCCGAGCTCGGTGCCGCCCTTGATGTTGGCGCGGAAGATGTCGCCGGTCGAGATCGCCGGGATCTGCAGCCGCTCGGCGAGCCGCGCGGCCTGCGTCCCCTTGCCGGCCCCGGGAGGGCCGAGCAGCACGAGGCGCGCGCTCACCGCAGGAACCCCTCGTAGTGCCGCTGCTGCAGCTGCGACTCGATCTGCTTCACGGTCTCGAGGCCGACGCCCACGATGATGAGGATCGACGAGCCGCCGAACGGGATCTGCGTCGTCACGCCCATGACGATGAACGCGATCGTCGGGATGAGGGCGACGAGCGCCAGGTAGATCGAGCCGGGCGCCGTGATCCGCGAGATGACGTAGTCCAGGTACTCGGCGGTCGGCCGGCCGGCGCGGATGCCGGGGATGAAGCCGCCGTACTTCTTCATGTTGTCCGCGACCTCGTCCGGGTTGAACGTGATCGCCGTGTAGAAGTAGCAGAAGAAGATGATCAGGACGACGTACAGCGCGAGGTGCGCGGGCGCGGACGGGCTGGCGATGTAGCGGCTCACCCACTGCACCCAGTCGGCCGTCGGGTCGGCGAAGCCGGCGATGAGCGACGGGATCGCGAGGAGCGACGACGCGAAGATGACCGGGATGACGCCGGCCATGTTGATCTTGATCGGGATGTACGTCGACGAGCCGCCGTACATGCGGCGCCCGACCATGCGCTTCGCGTACTGCACCGGCACGCGGCGCTGCGACTGCTCGACGAAGACCACGAGCGCGATGACGAGCACGATGATCGCCATGATGACGACGAACTTCCCGACGCCGCCGGAGCCGCCGAGGATCGAGCGCATGGCGCCCGGGAAGCTCGCGGTGATCGACGTGAAGATGAGCAGCGACATGCCGTTGCCGACGCCGCGCTCGGTGATGAGCTCGCCGAGCCACATGATGAGGCCCGTACCGGCCGTCATCGTGAGCACCATGACGAGCAGCACGTACCAGCTCGTGTCCGGGATGACGTCCACCGGGCAGCCCTGGAACAGCTGACCGCTGCGGGCCACCGTGATGACGGTGGTCGACTGCAGGATCGCCAGGCCGATCGTCAGGTACCGCGTGTACTGCGTGAGCTTCGCGGTGCCGGACTGGCCCTCGCGGTGCAGCTCCTCGAACCGGGGGATCACCACGCGCAGGAGCTGGATGATGATGCTCGCCGTGATGTACGGCATGATCCCGAGCGCGAACACCGACAGCTGCAGCAGCGCGCCGCCGCTGAAGAGGTTGACGATGCCGAGCAGCGTCGAGTTCTCCTGCGACTCCACGCACTGCTGGACGTTCGGGTAGGACACGCCCGGCGTCGGCAGGAAGGAGCCGATGCGGAACACGACCATGATCCCGATCGTGAAGAGCAGCTTGCGCCGCAGGTCGGGCGTCCGGAACGCCCGCACGAATGCGCCTAGCACCTGTCCTCCTGTACCGCCGTGGCGGTCTTCAGCGCGGTCGGACCTTCTCGACCGCGTGGGGCCCGCGTCTGCGCGGGCACCCGGGGAACCCTAACCGATGCCCCGGCGAATACGGAACGAG
>JAEWLS010000040.1 GCA_023457435.1 Pseudomonadota bacterium | reverse complement strand
CCGAGATCACCTGGCCGCCGGTGAGGATCGCGATGTCCTCCAGCATGGCCTTGCGGCGATCGCCGAAGCCCGGAGCCTTGACGGCAGCGATCTTCAGGCCGCCGCGCAGCTTGTTGACGACGAGCGTGGCAAGCGCCTCGCCCTCGACGTCCTCGGAGATGATGAGGAGCGGCTTCGAGGTCTGAACGACGGCCTCGAGGATCGGCAGCATCGCCTGCAGGTTGGACAGCTTCTTCTCGTGGAGGAGGATATAAGCGTCCTCGAGATCGGCGACCATCTTGTCGGCGTTGGTGACGAAGTAAGGCGAGAGGTAGCCGCGGTCGAACTGCATGCCTTCAACGACCTCGAGCTCGGTCTCGGCGGTCTTGGCTTCCTCGACGGTGATGACGCCCTCGTTGCCGACCTTCTGCATCGCCTCGGCGATCATCTGGCCGATTTCGGTCTCGCCGTTGGCGGAAATGGTGCCAACCTGCGCGACTTCTTCGGAGGTCTTGATCTTCTTGGCGTTCTTGGTGAGGTGAGCGACGACCTCGTTGACCGCGAGGTCGATGCCACGCTTCAGGTCCATCGGGTTCATGCCGGCGGCGACGGCCTTGTGGCCTTCCTGGACAATCGACTGGGCGAGAACGGTAGCGGTGGTCGTGCCATCGCCGGCGATGTCGTTGGTCTTCGAGGCCACTTCGCGCACCATCTGGGCGCCCATGTTCTCGAACTTGTCCTCCAGCTCGATCTCCTTGGCGACGGTAACGCCGTCCTTGGTGATGCGCGGAGCGCCGAACGACTTGTCGATGACGACGTTGCGGCCCTTGGGACCGAGCGTGACCTTCACCGCATCGGCGAGGATGTTGACGCCGCGGAGCATGCGCTCGCGGGCATCACGGGAGAATTTTACGTCTTTGGCTGCCATGTTTCAGCTTCCTGTCTGTGACGGCCGTCCGCAGGCGGACCGGCCTGAACTGCGAAGATGGGCGCGGCCGATCAGCCGATGATGCCCATGATGTCGGATTCCTTCATGATCAGCAGGTCTTCGCCGTTGAGCTTGACCTCGGTGCCGGACCACTTGCCGAACAGCACGCGATCGCCGGCCTTCACGTCGAGCGGCACGAGCTTGCCGGACTCGTCACGGGCGCCCGAGCCGACGGCGATGATCTCGCCTTCCTGCGGCTTCTCCTTGGCGGTGTCCGGAATGATGATGCCGCCCTTGGTCTTCTCCTCGGATTCGAGGCGACGCACGACCACGCGGTCGTGCAGCGGACGGAACTTCGACTTTGCCATATTTGTCTATCCCTGGTGCGATTAACGCCTGACCGTCCGGCGGGAGGGCCGGACCGCTGTTAGCACTCCCCTAGCGCGAGTGCTAACGCTGGCGCGTCACATATGCGGAAGCTCATATTATGTCAAGGGAGATGTGGGTGCCGATGCCGGCTTACCACCAGCCTAGCGCTTGTCCGGTCTGGTAGCCGGCGAGAAGCGAGATAAGGACGCCTACGAGGCGAAGCAAGAGTGCTTCCGGCAACTCTGCAGTCACGTAGCCGGCGAAGGGCGCGGCGATCAAGCCACCGACGATGAGGCCCGCCACTGCCGTCGCGTGGGACATCAGGTCGCCCGCCTCCTCCCAATGCCCGGTTATGAGCGCCAGGACGAAGGCGGTCGAGACGGAAAGGGTGATGAGGAACTCCGCAGCATTCACCGTGCCGATCACGTAGCGCGGCGTCCCGCCGAAGCCGAGGAGACCCGTCGTTACTATTGGCCCCCACCCGCCTCCGCCGGCGGAATCGAGAAAGCCGCCTACCGCGCCCATGGGCGGGATAAGCGCCGGGGGCAGCGGCTTGCTCGGCGCGCGCCGGAACGAGCGGTACAGGATCCAGACTCCAAGAAGAGCAAGATAGGCAGTGACTATCGGCTTCACCGTGTCGCCGTCGAACGACGTGATGACATATGTGCCGAGGACGCCGCCGATAATGCCGAACGGTGCAAGTCGTGCGAACAGCTTCCAGTCAATGTTGCGGTTGTAGAGATGCGAGGTGCCGGAGGCAGCAGTCGTGAACAGCTCCGCAGCGTGGATCGCGGCCGATGCGTGAGCCGGAGCGACACCGAAGCCCAGCAGTGTCGTCGACGAAATGACGCCGAAGGCCATGCCCAGCGCGCCGTCGACGGCCTGTGCGATGAGGCCGACGGCGAGGAAAAGCAGGAAATCTTCCATCCGGGCTCCGGAAGTCAGGGGACAGGTTGCGCAAGCGGGGCCTTCTAGCGTGGACGGAGGAAAGCCGCACGCTCCGATTCAACAGCATCGCGGCAGCAGCAGCCGTGCAGGTGGTCGTTGACCATGCCCATCGCCTGCATGAAGGCGTAGACGGTGGTAGGACCGACGAAACTCCAGCCGCCCTTCTTCAACTCCTTGGAGATGGCGACAGACGCAGCGGTCTTGGGATTACCACGGTTGTAGTCCATGTTGACAGCGTCCGGCCGCTCCGACGCCCGCGGCTCGTAGCTCCAGAAGAATGCCGCCAGCGAGCCGTGGCGTTGCGTCATCTCCAGCGCGCGGCGAGCATTGTTGTAGACGGAAGCGATCTTGCCGCGGTGACGGATGATGCCGGCATCGGCGAGGTGGGAGGCCATCAGGGCATCCGCATCCTGCTCTGCGAGAATGTGGAAGTCGAAATTAGCGAAGGCGGCGCGGAAATTGTCGCGCTTGCGCAGGATCGTCAGCCACGAGAGGCCTGACTGGAAGCCTTCGAGGCAAAGCTTCTCAAACAGCCGGCGATCATCGCTGACCGGCCGTCCCCACTCGTCATCATGGTAGTTGCGGTAGTCCGGCAAATTGCCGTGCCAGGCACATCGGACGAGGCCGTCCGGACCCGCAATGAGCCCGTCCTCGGGAATTTCAGTCATCGGGACCCTCTCTTTACCGGCCCTTTACCAGACTTCTGAACGCGCCGGTAACCGTACCGAAGGGTTTCGCCGAAACCGGGCATTTTACGAAACCCGATTCACTTTTCGGTGGCGAGCGATCGGCAAGGTGCGGTCACCGAACCTTCGATGCGTTAGTGAAGAGTCCGTCGATGAAGCATCTTTCCATTCTCGCCGCGGCAGCACTTGCCGCCCTCGTCGCCACACCCGTCGCCGCCCAGGACCGATACGGGTCGCGTCCGCCGCTCGTCGTAAGCCCAGACCTTGCAGCGCCCTGGGTGATGCAGCTGCGACGCGCGCCGGCCGGAGATGCCCGCGGCATTCGTGGCGCGTCGCTGCGCCCGGCGCCGGAGCCCGTAGTACGACGCCAACAGCGGCGACAGGAGCTCGGCCGTCCAGTGCGTACCGATCCGGTGCTGTCGGAGATCGTCGACCGCGCGCGCCGCGCCGAGCAGCGCCAGCCGGACGCCACGGTACAGACCGCTTCGCTTGCAGCGGCGCCGCGCAGCGCGGCTCCGCAGCCGCAGCTCGATCCGAAGTTCCTTCCGCAGTCCGTTGCCTATGACGGCAAGCACCCCGCCGGGACAATCGTCATCGATACCAACGAGAAGCTTCTCTATCTCGTCGAAGGCAACGGCCAGGCGCGGCGTTACGGCGTCGGTGTCGGCAAGGAAGGCTTCCTTTGGAAGGGATCGGAGAACATCACCCGCAAGGCGGAATGGCCGGACTGGCGGCCGCCGGCGGAGATGATCGCCCGCGAGAAGCTAAAGGGACGTATCCTGCCCGCACACATGGAAGGGGGCCCCGCCAACCCGCTCGGCGCACGCGCGCTCTACCTGGGCTCGACGCTCTACCGCATTCACGGGACCAACGCTCCGTGGACGATCGGCACGAACGTCTCGTCGGGTTGCATCCGCATGCGCAACGAGGACGTCATGGATCTCTACGACCGCGTGAAGGTCGGAGCGAAGGTCGTGGTGTTCTGAACGATTTCGGGGAACGGACCGGTCTCTGACCTCCGGTCCGTACGGGAAGGCGGCGCGAGGGGTTGCGCCGCCTTTCTCGTTTTCAGGCGGCCGCGAGGGCCGCCGGCCTTGGGCCGCCATAGGCCCAGTCGAGCAGTTCGACGGTGTGGACGACCGGCAGCGCGGCCGCCGAGGCGATCTGCGTGATGCAGCCGATATTGCCGGTCGCCACGAGTTCGCCGCCCGTTGCCAAAAGGTTGCGCACCTTGCGGTCACGCAGCTGTGCGGAAATTTCCGGCTGGAGGATGTTGTAGGTTCCTGCGGAGCCGCAGCACAGGTGGGCCTCCCGCGGTTCGACCACGCGGAAGCCGGCGCGGGCAAGCAGCTCCTTCGGCTGACGCGTGATCTTCTGACCGTGCTGCATCGAGCAGGCGGAGTGGTAGGCGACGGTGCGGCCGCTTGTTTCTCCGGGCGGCAGGTCGAGCCCTGCAAGATACTCGGTCACGTCCATGGCGAGCTTGGAAACCCGCGCCGCCTTCGCAGCATAGGCGGGATCGAGGCGCAGCATGAAACCATAGTCCTTGATCGTCGTGCCGCAGCCCGATGCCGTGATGACGATGGCATCGAGGCCCCCGCGCTCGATCTCGCGCGTCCAGACATCGACGTTGCGGCGAGCCGAGGCGAGCGCCTGCTCCTCGCGGCCCATATGATGAACGAGAGCGCCGCAGCATCCCTCGCCTTCGGGCACGACCACCTCGATGCCGAGCCTGCCAAGCAGGCGCACCGTCGCCTCGTTGATCGCCGGGTCTAGCACCGATTGGGCGCAGCCGCGCAGCAGCGCGACACGGCCTCGACGAGTCGCGTCAGGCTTGTAGGCGGCGGGTCTATTGATTGGAGAGCGCGGCGGGATACGCGCCGGAGCCAGCGTAAGCATGGCGGCTATTGGCCTCAGCGCCGGTACGGCCCGGAACAGACCGGCGACGGGTTTGCCGATCCTTGCCAGCGAAAGCGCTGCGCGCATGCGTGATGGGTACGGCAGAACGTTCGCAAGCAGCGCGCGGATCATGCGGTCGAGCAGAGGCCGCCGATACGTCTCCTCGATATGCGCGCGGGCATGGTCGACGAGATGCATGTAGTGGACGCCCGACGGGCAGGTCGTCATGCACGAAAGGCACGAAAGGCAGCGGTCGATATGGGTGACGGTCTCGGCATCGGCCGGACGATCGTTCTCCAGCATCTCCTTGATCAGGTAGATGCGTCCGCGTGGGGAATCGAGTTCGTTGCCCAGGGTGACATAAGTCGGGCACGTCGCCGTGCAGAAGCCGCAGTGAACGCAGGCGCGCAGTATCTTCTCGGATTCCGAGAAGTGCGGATCGGCAAGCTGTGCGAGGGAGAAGGAGGTCTGCAATTCGGGTCAGCCCATGCGGCCTGGATTGAGAATGCTGCGAGGATCGAACTCGGCCTTCAGTCGCGCCGAAAGCGCCGCAAGCGCCGGCGGCGGCTGTTCGAATGCCGGTATGGCTGCGCGAACGGACGCCGGGGCGCGGACGAGCGTGGCGTGGCCGCCGCCGGCGCGCCGAACGACGCTGCGCACGAGTTCAGCCTCCGCGTCGCCTTCCATCCGAAGCCAGATCAAGCCGCCCTGCCAGTCGTAGAACAAGGTGGCCGGCGTTTCCCGCCTGATCGCCAGCGCGACGAGATGGCCCTGCGACGGGGCAACCGAAATACGCCAGAGCGGCCTATCGCTCGCATCGGCAAAGGGCGCGACGTCGCGGACCTCACGCCAGAGCGAGCGGGACTGTTCATCGCCTATTTCGTGCACCGGCACTTCGCCGGCGAGCAGGTGCTCCAGCATCGCCATGCGCGCGGCGACCGATGGGCCAACACCCTCGACGCGCAGGAGCGTCAGCGCCTCACCCCCCAGCGCACCGCCAAGCATGTCGCCGGCCACGCCTTCCGGCACATGGGCGGCGGACGAGACCTCGGCGCTTGAACCCATGGCCGCGGCCATCGCGGTCGTCGCCTGGTCGTCGAGCAAACCGCGCAGCGCGAACGTCGCCTCGGTTTCTGCCGCCGGCAGGACCTTGAAGGTGACTTCAGTAATGGCCGCTAGGGTTCCCCAGGAACCCGCCATGCCTTTCGACAAATCGTAGCCGGTGACATTCTTCACCACCCGCCCGCCGGCCTTGAAGGCCTCGCCGCGGCCTGAAACTGCTGAAACCCCGAGAATGTGGTCGCGCGCCGCGCCGGCCTTGAGGCGCCGCGGGCCGGACAGGTTGGCAGCGAGCGCGCCGCCGATCGTGCCGTTACCGCGCGGGCGACCCTGTAGCGGGCCATAATCCATCGGCTCGAAGGCAAGCTGTTGACCGTTCTGCGCAAGCAGCACCTCGATCTCGGCCAGCGGCGTACCAGCCCGCGCGGACAGCACAAGTTCCGCAGGCTCGTAGAGGGTGACACCGGAAAGACGGGAGAGGTCGAGCGTATGTTCGGCTTGCGCCGGTTGGCCAATGCCCCGCTTGGAGCCGTGTCCCATCAGCTCGAGCGGAGTCTCCTCCGCCGCCGCCCAGCGGACGACGTCGAGTGTTTCGACGGCGGAGGTGGGGGTGAAGGTGGTCATGCGACGGAGGAAGCGAGTTGCGCTGGGATGCCCATCGATTGAAGGCGGGAAACCGCTTTGCGATCAAACGAGACAAACGTGTCGCCGCCCATCGCGGCACCCGCGGCTGCGATGACCCCATCTGCGAAGTCGCCGCCTGATTCGAGCAGTTCCAGCCCGACCGTTACCGATGCTGCATCGATTTCCAGATTGGGCATGTCAAACAAAAGCCTGACGGCCTGCGCGATTTCGACGGGCGAGAATCCGTAAACCGCTTCGAGAACCCATACGAACTCCACAGCGCAAGGAAGGGGCACGATCGCCCGGTCAGCGTCGATGACCGCCTTTCGGGCGATCCGTACCTGCTGCTCGTTGTCCCTCGTTGCCATCCTCACCAGAAGATTCGTATCGACCGTGATGTTCATGCAGACCGGCCCAACCCCGTGCTATCGCCTCGTTCATTTCCTCGATGGTCGCGACTTTGTTCGTCTTGCCCGCGAGAATGCCGATAAAGTCATCCCAACTGCCGGTTCTCTCCGCCAAAGCCGATTTGATCGACAACTCCTTATTGGGCAGCCGAGCAACTTCAATCTTCTGCCCAGGCGCGACGCCGAGGTGTTTGAGCAGTTCCTTCTTGAGGGTTACCTGCCCCTTCGCGGTCACCTTCAGCGTAGTCATAATCTTCTCCTTCGATTCCGAAAGTAAGGCAATTCTACCTTACTTTCAATCAGAACCTCGGAATATCCGGAAACGCCATCTGACCCTGATGGACGTGCATGCGCCCCAATTCTGCACAGCGCCGCAGCTGCGGGAAGACCTTCCCGGGGTTGAGCAGGTGGTTCGGGTCGAAGGCGCATTTTACCCGCATCTGCTGGTCGAGATCGGCCTCGTCGAACATCTCGGGCATGAGGTCCCGCTTCTCGACGCCGACGCCGTGCTCCCCGGTCAGCACGCCCCCGACCTTGACGCAGAGCCGCAGGATGTCGGCGCCGAAGGCTTCGGCGCGGTCCAGCTCGCCTGGCTTGTTGGCATCGTACAGAATCAGGGGGTGCAGGTTTCCATCGCCGGCGTGGAAGACGTTGGCGACGCCGAGGCCGTATCGCTCCGAGAGTTCGCGCATGCCGGCCAGGACCTTCGGCAATTCCTTGCGCGGGATCGTGCCATCCATGCAGTAATAGTCGGGCGAGATGCGCCCGACTGCCGGGAACGCAGCCTTGCGGCCGGCCCAGAACGTCAGCCGCTCTTCCTCCGAAGTCGAAATACGGCAAGTGGTCGAGCCGTTGCGCGCGGCGATCGTCTCGACGCTGCCGATAAGATGGTCGACCTCGACCTGGGGGCCATCGAGCTCGACGATGAGCAGAGCTTCGACGTCGAGCGGATAGCCGGCGCGGACGAAGGCTTCGGCCGCGTGGATCGCCGGCCTATCCATCATTTCCATGCCGCCGGGAATGATCCCGGCTCCGATGATGTCGGCAACGCACTGGCCCGCCTGCTCGCTGGTGGGAAAGCCGATCAGCAGGGCGCGGGCCGTATCCGGCTTGCGCAGGATGCGGACAGTCACCTCGGTGACCACGCCGAGCAGACCCTCCGAGCCGGTCATCAGGCCAAGCAGGTCGTAGCCCTCGGCGTCGAGATGCTTGCCGCCAAGGCGAACGATCTCGCCGTCCATGAGGACCATCTCGATGCCGAGCACGTTGTTTGCGGTCAGTCCGTACTTGAGACAGTGAACCCCACCCGAATTCTCGGCGACGTTGCCGCCGATCGAGCAGGCAATTTGCGAGGACGGGTCGGGCGCGTAGTAGAACCCTTCGTGCTCGACGGCCCGCGTGATGCCAAGATTGGTCACCCCGGGCTGGGCAACGACGCAGCGGTTCGCGTAGTCGATGTCGAGGATGCGGTTGAACCGGCTCATGACCAGAAGCACCGCATCCTGCAGCGGCAGCGCGCCCCCTGAGAGCGATGTCCCTGAGCCGCGGGGTACCACGCGGATGTTGCGATCGTTGCAATATTTCAGGATGCGCGAGACCTGCTGCACGGTCTCAGGCAGCACGACGACGAGCGGCAACTGCCGATAGGCGGTGAGCCCGTCGCTCTCGAAGACCCGCATGCCCGTCGGATTATCGACCACGCCTTCGCCCGGCACGATGATCCGCATGTCGGCGGCGATCTCGTCGCGCCGCGCCAGGGTCGCCGGGTCGGGCTTGGGCATCAAGAGGCCGGACATGTTTTCTCCGCAGCAGCGACGTCATTGATTTTGCGCCGGTCTTCCTGCCCTTATAGAAGCTATCCGCGGAGTCGGGTAAGCGGGAATTGCGCGCAGCGCGGGGAAACGGTCGCACCTTGCAGAATTCAGCATCGCCTCGTGTCGGGCTCTTCGTGACATGCCTCGTCGACCTGTTCCGTCCTTCCGTCGGGTTCGCCGCGGTCAAGCTTCTTGAAGATGCGGGCTGTGTCGTCGACGCGCCGATGAGCCAGACCTGCTGCGGCCAGCCGGCGTACAACTCCGGCGACCGCGCGGATACGCGCCAGATAGCAGAAGCCACAATCGCGGCATTCGAACAGTTCGACTATATCGTCGCCCCGTCCGGTTCGTGCGCCGGCATGCTGAAGAAGCACTATCCTGGCCTGTTCAAGGGCGATGCCGAGTGGGAGCCGCGCGTTGCGGCGTTCTCGGCCAAGGTGCACGAGCTCACGGCGTTCCTCGTCGACGTGCTCGGCAAAAAGACGGTCACGGCCGCACTGCCAGCGACCGCGACCTACCATGACTCGTGCTCCGGGCTGCGCGAACTCAACATCAAGCAACAGCCGCGCGCACTGCTGTCCAGCGTCTCCGGGCTGAAGCTCACGGAGATGCGCGATCCGGACGTGTGTTGCGGATTCGGCGGAACGTTCTGCGTCAAGTATCCCGACATTTCCAACGACATCGTCGAGAAGAAGACCGCAAACATCGTCGGCTCCGGCGCCGAGCTGCTGCTTGCTGGCGATCTCGGCTGCCTGATGAACATGGCCGGCAAGCTAAGGCGCGAGGGCGCGAGGACCGAAGTCCGTCACGTCGCGGAGGTGCTTGCCGGCATGACCGACACGGCGCCGATCGGAGGGCGCTAGGGATGCAAGTCACCTCTCCCGCCTTCAAGGAGAATGCACGCGAAGCCCTCGACGACGCGCAGCTGCAGAAGGCGTTGCAGCACGTGCGGTCCGGCTTCATCGACAAGCGCAAGAAGGCGGTCGACGCGCTGCCCGAGTTCGACGAATTGCGCGACAGCGCCCGTGCGATCAAGGACCATACACTAGCAAACCTCGACCTCTACCTCATCGCCTACGAGGAAAAGGTCCTGGCGTCCGGCGGCAAGGTCCACTGGGCGGAAACGGCCGCGGACGCGCGCGGCATCGTGCTCGACATATGCCGAACCCACAATGCTCGGACGGTGACCAAGGGCAAGTCGATGATCACCGAGGAGATCGAACTCAACGACTTCCTCCAGGTCGGCGGCGTGCAGCCGGTCGAGACCGATCTCGGCGAGTACATCATTCAGCTGCGCGGCGAGCATCCGAGCCATATCATCGCGCCTGCGGTCCACCTGACGAAGGAACAGGTGGAGGCGGATTTCCGACGTGTTCACACGGACCTGCCGGCGGGCCGCGACCTGTCCGATTCGGCTTCGCTGCTCGGCGAGGCGCGCACCAAGCTCCGCAAGAAGTATTTCGAGGCGGATGTCGGCATCACAGGCGCCAACTTCCTGGTGGCGGAGACCGGCTCCTCGATCATCGTCACGAACGAAGGCAATGGCGACCTGACGCAGATCCTGCCGCGGGTGCACATCGTGCTGGCCTCGATCGAAAAGGTCGTGCCGACGCTCGAGGACGCCTCGCAGATCATGCGCGTCCTCGCCCGCTCGGCCACCGGCCAGGAGATGAGCGTCTACACGACGGTATCAACCGGGCCGAAACGCCAGGGCGATCCCGACGGGCCTGAAGAATACCACGTCATTCTGCTCGACAATGGCCGCTCGGCTATGCTCGGCACCGAATTCCACGAAATGCTGCGCTGCATACGCTGCGCGGCCTGCATGAACCATTGCCCGGTCTACCACTCGATCGGCGGCCATGCCTACGGCTGGATATATCCAGGGCCGATGGGGTCGGTGCTCACGCCGGCGCTGGTCGGCATCGAGAACGCCGCGCATCTGCCGAACGCATCGACCTTCTGCGGCCGCTGCGAGGCCGTATGCCCGATGCGCATACCTCTGCCGAAGATGATGCGTCATTGGCGGGAGAAGGAATGGGAGCGCGGGCTGAACCCGGCCACCTTCCGCTACGGATTGAAATTCTGGGCCTGGTTCGCCAAGCGGCCGGCACTCTACCGGCTTGCAAGTTACCTGGCGATGCCGGTCATGGCGGCGGCCGGCGGCACGAAGCGGCGCTTCCGGTTCCTGCCGCTTGCCGGCGGGTGGACCAGGAACCGCGACATGCCAGCTCCTCAAGGCAGAACGTTCATGCAGCAGTGGCGCGACAGGCAGGCGGCATGAGCGCGCGCGAGGCGATCCTGAGCAAGGTACGGCGCGCGCTGGCGGCGGGAGGCGACGATGTCGAGCGCCTGACCTCCGTCACGCAGCGGCTGGCCGGCGCGCCCAGGGGCGTTGTCCCGGCGCGCGCGCAACTCGACCACGAGGCGAGGATTGCGCTGTTCTGCACGATGGCTCGCAGCGCGGCAGCCAGCGTCGTGCGCGTGAGCAACGAGGCGGACGTTCCCAATGCCGTCTCGACCTATCTGCGCTCGAAGAACCTCGCTGCGAAGGTTCGCATGGGTGCCGACAAGCGCTTGCGCCAGATGCCGTGGGTGAACGAGCGGCAGCTGCAGGTTCGCAACGGGCCTTCCGACGGAGGCGACGAGGTGGCCGTCAGCCACGCCGCGGCGGGGATCGCCGAAACCGGAACCTTGGCACTGTGGTCAGGCAAGGACAATCCGACGACGCTGAACTTCCTGCCGGAGCACCACATTGTCGTACTCGAGGCGAAGGACATCGTTGGAGACCTCGAAAGCGTCGTCGCGGCGGTAAGGGGGCGTTTCGGCAAGGGCGAGATGCCGCGGACGCTCAACTTCATCACCGGCCCTTCGCGTTCAGGCGACATCGAGCAGACCCTGCTGCTCGGTGCCCACGGTCCGCGCGCACTGCACATCGTCGTGGTAGGCGGGTGATCGGAGCCGGCATCCACTACCTTGAAGCGCGCGTTCCGGACGGCTTGCGGTTGTTCGCGATCGGCGACATTCACGGCTGCCTCGACCTGCTTGTCGAGATGCACGAGCGCATCGAAGACTCGATGGCAGCCGACCGACCGGGCGATTTCCGCATCGTTCACGTCGGGGACTATTGCGACCGTGGGCCCGACACGAAGGGCGTCATCGATTTTCTGATCGAGCGAACCGCGGCGGAGCCGCGCGTCCTGTGCCTGCGCGGCAACCACGATGAGGGCTTCCTCAATTTTATCGCAGGCGATGGCCCAGACCGCATCTTCACGGCCAATGGCGGCGACAGCACCGCAGCCTCATATGGCGTCGCCGTCGACTTTTCGACGTCGGAAGGCCGGGAAGATGGCCGTCGCGCGCTGACTGCGGCCGTCCCAGAAGCCCATCGGGCGTTTCTGTCGGCCCTGCCCTATTCGGTGACGATCGGCGACCTGTTCCTATGCCACGCGGGGATAAGGCCGGGCATCCCGCTGGACGAGCAGCAGCCTGACGACCTGATCTGGATCCGCAGCGCGTTCCTCGAATACCCCGGCCTGCATCCGAAGCTCATCGTGCACGGTCACACCCCCGACGACGAGGTCGAGATCATGCCGAACCGCGTCAATGTCGACACCCGTGCGTTTGCGTCGGGCCGGCTGAGCGGGATGATGTTCGAAGGGACGGAGAAGCGCGTGCTGGAGGTCAGCGCGCGTCGGTCGTGATGCCGTAGCCGTCGAGAACGACGCGGTCGGCCGCTGCATGCGTGGAGTAAAAGCCGATGCCGCCCATGGCCACAGCGGCCAGCAGAAGGAAGGACATCACCGCGGTCTTCATCGACACAACCCTCATACCGAATTCGCACTACCTATCGCGCCGTGGTTACCAATCCGTGACGCCGTTGCCCGAAGCGGCGGCTATCTAGGCTTCCAAACACGGCAATAGAAGCGCGGTCTGCGTTGTCCGCGCGCGAATTCCGGCAGCGTGCCAAAAATGCAACTGCGGACGTACTAGGATCAGATGTGCGCGGTCCAGGCGCGCGCGATGGCGAGGCCCGCAGCATCCGCGGCGGGGCCGTGCCGGGCCGCCTCATCGGGGTGCGCGTCTTTCCACCACGGACGGCTCTCGGACAGCCAGTCGCCGAACGTTTCGTTCCATTCGGAGACCAGCTTTCGATCCGCTTCGAAATGGAACTGCGTCGCGTACCCCATCGTACCGATCCGAAAGGCCTGGTTGTGCGCCGAATCGTTTCCGGCAAGGCGCACCGCGCCGCGCGGCAGGGTGAAGGTGTCGTCGTGCCACTGGAAGATCGGAAAGCTCGGGCCGGCAGCGGAAAGAACCGGGTCGGCGGCGCCTTCCGGCGTCAGCCCGACACCGCACCAGCCGAACTCGGGCGCGGCGCCGATCAGGTTCTCGGCGCCATAGGCGCGTGCAAGCAGCTGCGCGCCGAGGCAAACGCCGAGCAGCGGCTTGCCGGCCTCGACGAACCCCCTCATCAGTTCCAGCAGGGCTGGAAACCACGGCGCCTGATCGTCGGCGAGCGCGTTCTGTCCGCCGCCGAGGACCACCGCCGCAGCGTGCGCCTCGTGCGAGCCCGGCAGCGTCTCGCCCTCGTAGGCGCGGCATAGATCGATCTCCGCGCCGCGCTCGGCGAGCGCGGTGGCGATCTGGCCGAGGCCGGTTCCGGCAAAATTCTGGACGACGAGGACGCGCATGATCGAACGTGGCGGAGTGGTCACCGCAGCGATAGCATGGCGCCGCCACCGCGCAAGGACCGATCATGCCGCTGCAGAACCGGGTCGACCCTTTTGGACAGATCGTCGCCAACGACTCGCGCGGCATGTTCACCGGCAATCGCGGGATCATCCACGACGCCGCGACGCGGACGCTGCACAAGCGGCGCTGGACGACCAGGGCTTGGATCATTTGCGACCTTGTTCATCCGCGCGGGACACGGCGCGAGCCGATGGGCCGAAACGGGCCGAATGGGGCCGCGGGTTGGACCGAACTGTTCTTTCTCGATGAGGTGATGGCCCTGGCGGCAGGACACCGCCCTTGCTTCTACTGCCGGCGCGAGGCCGCCAAGGCTTATGCGACCGCCTTCGCCGACGCGTTCGGCGTCGCCGCGCCCAAGGTCGCCGAATTGGATGCGCGGCTGCATGCCGAAAGGCTGGCTTCCGGCGGCAGAGCAAGCCCGCTGTCGGAGCCGGAGGTTCGCAGCCTGCCCGACGGCGCGATGGTCGCCATGGGCGGCAAGCCCTTCGCGGTGCGCGCGGGAGTCCTGCATCCGTGGAGTTTTTCCGGCTACGGCGATGCGCCGGCCCACTGCCGCAGCTTGCCGGCGCCCGCGAGCCTGATCACGCCGCCGACGACCGTGGCAGCGCTCCGCGCCGGCTATCGGCCCGTCTGGCACTCGACCGCCACGCGAGGAGTCAGCCCTTCACCTTGATGGCGACGTCGGTGAAGAGCACTTCCGTCACCACGGCTGAATTGTTCTCGTAGCACGCCCGAAAATCATTTGACGGCGATGCCCGGCCGCGCAATCCAGCACCATGCGCGCCAACTACCGGCTTCAGCGGCTCTACGTCTCCGACCCTCTCGCAGAGGATGCCGCGTTCGACCTGGAAAAAGACCAGAGCCACTACCTCGCAAACGTGCTGCGCCTAAAGGAGGGTGCGGAGCTGCTCGTCTTCAACGGACGCGACGGCGAGTGGCTGGCGCGAATCCAGGGCGTGGCAAAAAAAGCAGTCACCTTGCAGGCGGTGCGGGTGGAGCGTCCGCAGCCGCCGCCGCCCGATCTCGTCTACGCGTTCGCGCCGATCAAGGCGGGCCGGCTGGACTATCTGGTGCAGAAAGCCGTGGAGATGGGGGCCGGCCTGCTGCAGCCGGTGATCACGCAGCACACGCAGATGGCGACGGTCGGCATAGAGCGGCTTCAGGCCAATGCGCTCGAGGCTGCCGAGCAGTGCGGAATACTTGCGATACCGACCGTGCAGCCGCCGCTGAAGTTCGACGCCCTGCTGGCGGCATGGGACCCCAGCCGCAGGTTGGTCTTCTGCGACGAAGGCGCGGAGACCGACAACCCGCTGCCCGCGCTTCGCGCGATGAGGGAGCGAAGACTCGGGCTCCTCGTCGGGCCGGAGGGCGGGTTCTCCGGCGAGGAACGGCGGCAGCTTCTCGCCCTCCCCTTCGTGACCGCCATCCCGCTCGGGCCGCGTATCCTGCGCGCAGATACCGCCGGGGTCGCGGCGCTTGCGGTCATCCAGGCGACGATCGGCGACTGGTAGGCCGACGCGGGGTCAACCCGGTTTGATATCGGATCAGGATTTTTCGCTTGCGAGGCGCATGACCTTGCCTACATCACTCGCGCGCTAGTGCGGGCCGTCGCGCCCGGAGGGGTTTTCTTATGGCTCGCGATACCACCGACTCCCGACCGATCCAGGGGTTCGACGAGCTCGTCGCGTGGATCGCCGCGGGCAACAAGCCGCGCGAGAAATGGCGCATCGGCACCGAGCACGAGAAGTTCCCGTTCTACGTGGACGGCCACGGGCCCGTGCCATACGAGGGCCGGCGCGGCATCAGGGCGCTTCTCGAAGGCATGCAGGGCCTGCTCGGCTGGGACCCCATCATCGACGCCGGCAAGATCATCGGGCTGGTCGAACCGACCGGACAAGGGGCCATCAGCCTCGAGCCAGGCGGACAGTTCGAGCTGTCCGGCGCACCGGTCGAGACCATCCACCAGACCTGCCGCGAGGGGCATGCGCATCTGGCGCAGCTTCGACAGGTCGCCGAGCCGCTCGGCGTCCGCTTCCTCGGCCTCGGCGGCAGCCCGAAGTGGACGCTGGCGGAGACGCCGCGCATGCCGAAGTCGCGCTACGACATCATGTCGAACTACATGCCGAAGGTCGGCAGGCACGGCCTCGACATGATGTATCGGACCTCGACGATCCAGGTGAACCTCGACTTCTCCTCGGAGGCCGACATGCGGCGGAAAATGCAGGTGTCGCTGAAGCTGCAGCCGCTTTCCACCGCGCTTTTCGCAAACTCGCCCTTCACCGATGGCAAGCCCAACGGCCTGAGGAGCTGGCGCGGGGAAATCTGGCGCGACACCGACAATCAGCGCTCGGGCCTGCTTGAACTATGCTTCTCACCGGATTTCGGCTTCGCCGACTACGTCGAATGGGCACTGGACGTGCCGATGTACTTCGTCATCCGTGACGGGCACTACCACGACGTTACGCATGTCACGTTCCGCCAGTTCATGGACGGCGCATTGCGCAATTCGGTCCCGGACGGGCTGCCGACGATAGGCGACTGGGCAAACCATCTGTCGACCTTGTTTCCCGACGTGCGGCTCAAGCGCTTCTTGGAAATGCGTGGCGCCGACGGCGGTCCGTGGCGGCGCATCTGCGCGCTGCCGGCTTTCTGGGTCGGTCTGCTCTACGACGACGAGGCGCTCGATGCAGCCGACTCGCTGACGCGCGACTGGACCTACGCGGACGTACGCGAGATGCGCGATGCAGTGCCGGCCAAGGCGCTGGCTGCGCCGTTCAGGGGTGCGACGTTGCGCGAGGTCGCGCGCGAAGTGCTGGCCATATCGAGGCTCGGACTGGTCAACCGCAAGCGACTCAACCGCGAGGGTTACGACGAGAGCGATTTCCTCGCCCCGCTCGAGGAGGTCGTGGCGCGAGGCACTACCAGCGCCGAGGAAATGCTCTCCGCCTACCGCACGCGCTGGGGCGGTTCCGTCGAGCCGGCATTCCTCGAATATGCGTACTAACTGCTCCAGGTGACGGGACACCTCCCGATCCGCTAGTCTGCCCGAAGTCGCAGATGGAGGATCGACCCATGGCAACCTTGTTCGACATGCTGGCGGGCGCGCAGGACGGGCGCGCCATGGATCTGCTGGCACGGCAGTTCGACATTTCCAGGCAGCAGGCCGAACTCGCGGTCGAGGCGCTGTTGCCGGCATTCAGCCAGGGCCTCCGTCGCAATGCATCCGATCCAGCCGGGATGGGTGCCTTCCTTCAGGCAATGGCAAGCGGCCAGCACGCCAAGTACTTCGAAGATGCCGCGAACGCCTTCCGGCCGGCCGGCGTCGAAGAGGGCAACGGAATTCTCGGCCACCTCTTCGGCTCCAAGGATCTGTCGCGCGCCGTCGCCGCACAGGCCGCACAGGCGACCGGCCTCGGCCAGGACATGCTGAAGCAGATGCTCCCGGTTCTGGCGTCGATGATCATGGGCGGTCTGTTCAGTCAGGCGACCGGACCGTCTTCCGGAAATGCGCAGCGGGCGCAGGCGTCAGGCAATCCGCTCGGCGAGATTCTCGAACAGATGATGCGGCAGGGCGGCGGGGGCATGCGCATGCCGCGGCCGGAGGCGCCGCAGCCCGGCATGAACCCGTTCGACAATCCGTTCGGAAAAATCCTCGAAGGGATGTTCGGTGGCGGCGCTGCCGGCACGCCGCCCTCCCAAGCGCCCGAGCGTAAGGAGTCGCAGAAGGCTCGCCCGTCGAGCACGCCTTCGGGCCGCAAGAAGAACCCGTACGACGATCTCTTCGGAGAAATGTTCGAGACCGGGCGCAAGACGCAGGACACCTACCAGAAGGGCGTCGAGTCGATCTTCGACCAGTTTCTCAAAGGAATGGATCGCCGCGGCTGAACGAAAAAGCCCGGCCACAAGGGCCGGGCAGTAGGCAGGCGTGCCGATGGGGAAGACCGGCGTTGGGGAACGACGCCTGCAAGCGGCGGGTCACGAGACCATGCGGGCGGCGTGCTCTATGCGACCACGGGATCGCACCAGGACATCGAGATAGCCGGTCGGCTCCATGTCGACGCGGCGCTCCCAGGCATCGTGCAGGTCGGAGCGTTCGAGCCCGATATCGGCAAGCTCCCAATCCGACATGTCGTGCAGCCGGCGAAACTGTTTGCGGTTGGTCAGTCCGCGCATGGCCATCGCTACCGCGGTCACCGCGCGCGCAAACAGCGCGACCCGTAGGGTCTCCGCCGCCGGGCTGCCGTGATGGGTGATGGCCATTTCTATCTCCTGTCATCTTTGCATCGGAATGACCTGAACGCTCCGGGTCGGAGCAGACGAAGGTCATCGACATGTTCGTGGTGAACGCAGCGCTTGTCGCTCGGACCGTATTGATTAGTCCAACGAATGTTTCTAATCTTTCGCATCACTCTGGCTGATGATTACAACAATGGCCGCTCCGCTCGACCTCGACCAGCTCCACACCTTCGTCGCGATCGCCGACACGGGGTCGTTCACCCGTGCCGCGGAAGAAGTGCACCGGACGCAGTCCGCCGTTTCGATGCAGATGCGCAAGCTCGAGGAGCGTATCGGCAAGGCGCTGTTCGAGAAGGACGGGCGCACCAACAGACTCACCGAGGAAGGCACGCGTCTGCTGGCCTATGCGCGCCGGATGATGCGTCTGAACCGCGAGACGCTTGCCGCCTTCGACGACACCAGTCTCGAGGGTCAGGTGCGGATTGGCATGCCCGACGACTACGCGGACCGGTTCCTTCCCGAAATCATGGGTCGGTTCGCTCGCTCGAACCCGCGTGTTGAGCTGTCTGTCATTTGCGAGCCCACAGCCAACCTCACCGAACTCGTGCGGCGCGGGCAGTTGGACATCGCGCTGGTGACCGCGACTTCGGATAACGGCCGCCCGATAGAGATCGTGAGGCGCGAGCCGCTTCTGTGGGTGACTTCGGCGAGCCATGCGGTGCACGAGGAGAAGGTTATTCCGCTCGCTGTCGGACGTCCGAGCTGCCACTGGCGGCGAACGGCGACCGAGCAGCTCGCTGCTGACGGGCGCGATTACCGCATCCTGTTCACCAGCTGGTCGGCGCAGGTGGTTATCGCCGCCGTGCTTGGCGGTCTGGCGGTTTCCGTGTTGCCGGAATGCGCGTTGAGGCCCGGTATGCGCGTGCTTTCCGAGACGGAGGGCTATCGCGCGCTTCCTGATATCCAGATCGGCATCCTGCGCGGCCAGACCTCGCAGCCGGAAGTCGTGGAAGCGCTGGCGCGACATATCGCCGAAAGCCTGGACAACATTTCGGTGCCGTCGGTGGAGGGCGGCGGCAGCTTCGATTTCGATGCGCTGGCGTTCCAGCGGGTCAGGAAGCAGAAGGCTCGACTGCCGGCCGGCTGGTAGGGCGGCGCGTCAACCGGATGTTCTCGAACGTTTTCGCCGCGCTGCGCGCTGCGTGGCATTGGCCTCGGTATGGTCGATCGCGTGCCGCGGTTGAAGGCGTTCCTCATCCTCCAAGCGGCAGGCTTCAGGGGCCTGCCCCGTGCGTGTTGCCGGATCGCCATGAAAGCTGAGTTCGCGGATCTCGACGATGCCAGTCCGGGCCAGCGGTTCTTCCGACATGATCGCGACCGCGTGCTCCATGCTGTCGGCCTCGATCAGCAGGAAGCCGATGAGCTGTTCCTTGGTCTCGGCAAAGGGTCCGTCCGTCACGGTCGGCTTGCGGCCGCGTACGCGGATCTGCCGGGCTTCCCGCGGAAGCTTCAGCGGCGTCGCGATCACCAGCCTGCCGGCGGCGGCGAGCTGTTTATCGAAAGCGATCGCCTCGCGCTGCATCGCCTGCAGCTCTTCCGGCGTCATGCGGTCGAACGCGGCCTGTTCGTGGTGGATCATGCAGAGATAGCGCATCGTCATCGTCCTTCGTGGCGGCTGGTTGCGGGGTCGGAGTGCCACAGGGCCCCGCCGATGGCGGCTGCCCCGAACAGAAGCAACACTACGCACAGCATGGCGAGCCCTACCCCGGGCACAAGTCCGTAGCGTCTTGTCTGGCGAACGTTGTCGATGATCGGGATCGGTGTCATGTCGGCATCTCCGGCCAAAGCGGGAGGCCTTGGCGCGCAGAGGACGGGGGCGATCCGCTGACGCCGACATTTCTGCATCTGCGATTTTCTTTGACGATTGCAGCGCACCGACCGGGCAGCTACTCGTGCCCTCATGGCCCCGGCTGGTACGCAGCCGGTTGACCCTTCGTTTGCCCTCTTGCCCAATCGCCGGATGCCGGACCTGATGACCGATTCGCAGCCGACCAACGCGACCGAGTATTCGGTCAGCGAGATCTCGATGGCGCTGAAACGCACCGTCGAGGACGTGTTCGGCAATGTGCGGGTGCGCGGCGAGATCTCCGGTTATCGCGGTCCGCACTCGTCCGGCCACGCCTACTTCGCGCTGAAGGACGACCGCTCGCGTATCGAGGCGGTGGTCTGGAAAGGCACTTTCGCCCGGCTGAAGTTCCGGCCCGAGGAGGGCATGGAGGTCATAGCTTCGGGCAAGCTCACGACCTATCCCGGCTCGTCGAAATATCAGATCGTCATCGACAGCCTCGAGCCCGCGGGCGCTGGTGCGCTGATGGCGCTGCTCGAAGAGCGGCGGCGAAAGCTTGCCGGCGAAGGCCTGTTCGACCAGGCGCGAAAACGGCCCCTGCCCTATCTGCCGCTGGTGATCGGCGTGGTCACATCGCCGACCGGGTCCGTGATCCGGGATATCATCCACCGCATATCGGACCGCTTTCCGCTGCATGTGCTCGTATGGCCAGTCCGCGTACAGGGTGAAACTACCGGAGCGGAAGTCTCGAACGCTGTCGCGGGGTTCAACGACCTCGACCCGCTGGGCTCCATCCCGCGCCCGGATGTGCTCATCGTGGCTCGCGGCGGGGGCTCGCTTGAAGATCTGTGGGGCTTCAACGACGAGACGATGGTGCGGGCGGTCGCGGCGTCGCGCATCCCCGTCATCTCCGCCGTTGGCCACGAGACCGACTGGACGCTGATCGACCATGCGGCGGATCTGCGTGCGCCGACGCCAACGGGCGCGGCAGAACTTGCAGTCCCGGTGAAGGCAGAGCTCGAGGCGACGGTGGCGAGCCTGGCGGCACGGCTGCGCGGCTGTGTGTCGCGCAGCGGCGAACGCAAGCGCGACAGGTTGCGCGGCCTTGCGCGGGCGCTCCCGTCAGCGGACGCGCTGCTCGCCCTTCCGCGCCGCCGCTTCGACGATGCCGCAAGTCGCATGGAGCGCTGCCTGACCGTGTCGGTGGAGCGTAAGGCCGCCCGCCTGGCCAAGGCGCGGCTGTCGCCAGCTGCGCTGGCCCGGCAGCTCGACCATGCTCGTCAGAAGCTGATGCGGGAAGGCAACCAGTTGCCAAAATGCTTTGCCGCCTTCAGGCGCGCACGCGCGAAGGAACTCGACCACGTCACCGGCCGCCTGTGCATCGAGCAGGTGGCGTCGCGTCTCGCCCTGGCACGGCAAGGAGTCGCAGTAACGTCGCGCCGTGGCGACGCTGCGGTTGCGGTCCAAATTGACCGCCTTCGCGGCCGACTCTCGCAAGCCGGACGCCTCGTCACCTCGCTATCTTATACCTCGGTTCTGCAACGCGGATTCGCTGTCGTTCTGGATGCAGACGGCCATTTGGTGAAGCGCGCCGCGGAACTTGGTGCCGGGCAGCGCGTGGCCCTGCGGTTCGCGGACGGGGAGCGCAATGCCGTTGCGGAGGGCGAGGCGCCCGTGCGGCCTGCAGCCAAGCCGGTGCGGCCGAAGCCGGCAGGGCAGCCGAGCCTGTTCGACTGAACGGAACTGCGGCGCGGGGGACGCATTCCCCGATTAGTTCAACCGGAATTGCAAATGCCAGTATTCAGAATGCTTTACGTCAGCGGCGCCACCCGCCCGATGACGCCTACCGACCTCGACGAGATCCTTGCGGTGTCGAGACGCAACAATGCCCGCGAAGACGTCACGGGTGTACTGCTCTGGGCCGAGGGTGCTTTCATTCAGGTACTGGAAGGAGACGAACGGAAGGTGCGCGAGCTGGCAAAGCGGATCAGTCACGACACCCGTCACCGCAACTTCATGGTACTCGTCGAGCAGACCGTGCCGGAACGGGTCTTCGGCGAGTGGGCGATGGGTTACAAGCACCTTGCGCCTGAGCAGGAGAGCGAGGCGCTGTTCCGGACAAGCCACGAAACCCTCGCCGCACGCATCGCTCCCAGCGATGGAGGACTGATGCTTGACATGGTTCTGGCCTTTGCCACCGACTTCATCGAAGGCGGCGGCAGGGCAAGGCGTTAGTCCGTTAGTCGCAGCCGAACGACCCGGTCAGATTGGTGCCGGCGCCGGGCCCGGCTGCGGATTTGCCGGGTTCGGCGGCATTGGCTGCGGTCCGGGAACGGGGTCAGGCCGCGGCATGGGACCGGGAAACGGTTCAGGCGCGGGATTCGGTTTGGGCAGATCCGAGAGCTTAAACGTCATCGAAAAGGCCTTCTTCCTTGCCGGGATTACGCGCGATCGCACGCTCTTCTCGATCGTCCGGTAGAGCCTCATCGCTCTTCTGATATTCGTTGTCGTCGTCTTCGCCAGGAAGCTCGCCGGCGACGTGCTCCGGAAAGCGTATGTCGCCATTTGCGGGCGTGTCCGTCGGCTCCATCTCCCCGGCTACGATTGCGTCCCAGTCGGTCTGTTCGATCTGCGGTCCATTGACGTCTCGATCGGTGTCGGTCTCGCGGGCCATCTCACTGCTCCTTTCCGGTCTTCAGCGCGTCGCCGAGGTCGCTCTTGTGGGGATCCTGAAGGTTTTCGCCGACCGCGTCCCGATCGGTCGCGGGGTCGTCGTTGGCCGGAAGGTATCCGCGCGGGCGGTTCGCTTCAGGCCCCTCCCAGCGCGGCTTCTGATCTGTTGTCCCGGGTGCGCCGTTGCGTGGCGTGTCAGTCATGTCTGTCTCCTTCGCTGCGTCGCGTCATGGGGAACAGACGTCGAGACCCATGGTTCCGGGGGGGCTCGACCCAATTAGATTTGTTAAGCTCGGGAACACCATCCACGCACAACCGTTACCTGCCGTCACGACGGCGTGATCCCTACTTCATACAGGAGTGAACGATGGCCAAGGAAAAGACCCTCGAGGACCTGTTCCTCGAGACGCTGAAAGACATCTACTATGCGGAGCGCAAGATCCTGAAGGCGCTGCCAAAGATGGCGCGCGCGGCGCAGTCGCCGAAGCTGAAAGCCGCCTTCGAGAAGCACAAGGAGCAGACCGAGGGTCAGGTCGAGCGCCTGCAGCAGGTTTTCGAGCTGATGGGTAAGGCGGCGCGCGGCAAGACCTGCCCGGCCATCGAAGGCATAATCGAAGAGGGTGAGGAGATCATGGAGGAATTCAAGGACATGCCAGCCCTTGATGCCGGCTTGATCTCGGCTGCCCAGGCAGTCGAACACTACGAGATCACTCGTTACGGCACGCTCAAGCGGTGGGCCCAGAACCTGGGCATGAACGACGCCGTGGCGCTGCTCGACGCGACGTTGAAGGAAGAGTCCCAGACCGACGTCGACCTCACGAGCCTTGCCGACGCCGCGGTCAACGAAAAGGCTAAGAAAGCGGCCTGACGAACAATGCCGGCGTGGCTGGGCCACGCCGGCATCGATCTTCTTCCTGCACTGAAATCTATGCGTTGCGCGAAGCCATGTACGCGTCCAGCTTGCGACGCGAGGGGCCATAGCGCTTGATGATCAGCCCGGCTTCCGCCGCCGGTATGCCGAACTTGGCAACGAACGCGGCAACGTCATAGGTTGGTTCGAGAGCCTGCTTGCCCTTCTTTTCCTGAGATTGTGCCATAGGGGTTCCTTTCTTCTTGGTAACGCGTGCGGAGCGGCGTCGTTGCAGCAAACGAGAGGTCGTGCCGCGATCTGGCGCGCGGGATCCGGGTGTTCGGAGAAGAGATGGTACGGTTGCTCGGGATCGAACCGAGGACCTTCGGATCCACAATCCGACGCTCTAACCAGCTGAGCTACAACCGCCCTTGAGGCGCCAAGTCCTTGCGCGGTCCAATACGGGCAATCGGCGAATTTTACAAGTGCGTCTGCGGTCCCTTCGGCCATCCGCACAAAAAGAAAGAGACCCGGGGGAGGAGGATCCGGGTCTCTTCCTTTGTTGCATGACCAGGAGGGAGGAGGTTCCCGGTCTTACAGCCCCGCGGTTTGGTGGGAGGAGGATACCGCCCCGCGAGTTCTCGAGCCTGAAACGCTTCAGGCGATCTTGAGTTCCTTCATGGCCTTCTCAAAGGCCGACTTCGTCGGCGCGGTGACGTCTTCCATCGCCTTGGACGAAGCGGACTGGAAATCCTTGGCCTGCTCGACCATCGTCTCGAACGACTTGCGCAGATACGAAGTCTGCAGCTCGAGAAGCTCCGACAGGGACTTCACCCCAGCAAGCTGCTCGAGATGCGAGAAGCTGGCTTCAGTCGAGGTGCGCATCGCCGCGATCGTCTTCTTCGACATCTCGTTGCTCGCGTTGCGGGCGTTCTCGTAAGTCGTCTCGATGACCTTCTGGGCTTCCTCGGCCCCGGACTTCAGCTTGGCGTATGCCTCCTTGGACTGCTCGACGCCCTTCTCAGCGAAGGCGCGGAACTGGTCGGAGGCCTGGCCGGCATTGAACGCCGGAAATTCGATGGTCTCGGCCATCTTCGTAGCGGTCTTGGTCATTTCTCTTCCTGTCCTAGTTTTGGTCGCGCCTTGCCGGAACCCCGTGGCTGCGTGATGGAGCCAACATAGGGCATTTCATGGTGCGTTGCAACATAATCTTTTGCAGTGCGAATTTTTGCACCGCAGTGCACTGTCGCCGGGTTAACCAAGGGTCCAATCGCGCCTTCGAAATGCGCCCTGAAACTGGACGATGCCGCGTCCGCCATTTATTACCAATACGTTAATCAGCGGCCTGGAAAGGCCGACGGGGTCGATGGTTTCGCGTTCCTACTCCTTCCTCGATGCGGCGGCGCTTCCCGCCATCGGCAAGCACTTCGCTGCGGGCGAGGCGCTCGTCGTGCTGGATGCCGAGCTCGTGACGGTCCTGTGGGCCAACGGCGCAGGCGCCAAGCTCTTTGGCGCCGACGACCTCATGAGCTTCATTGGCTCGGATGCTGCGCTGCGCAGCCAAGTCCGGCGGCAAATTCAGGCGACGTCGGGCTTTCCCAAGATCGGCGAGAACCGAAACCTCGTTCTGCGGATCGGCGGTGGCTTGCTGGGCCACACCACGACGTTCTCGGCGAGCCACATCGAGATGCCGGACGGCGAGCTGGCGATCCTGCTGGCGGCCCCGGCAAACCAGGCCCGGCCCGGTGCGGCAATCGACGGGTTGTCGGGCGAAGGCCAGTTTGCTGCTCTGCTCGATGGCCAGGGAAACCTGGTGGCGGCGGCCCCCGGCTTCGGCGATCTGGGCATCGGCCCCTCGACGCTCGCCCGCATAGCGGATGATGTCCGTCGCGAAGCCGACCGTCTCGTGAAGAGGCGGCTGCCCGGCAACGGCGGAAACCTGCCCGCTGGCGCGGCTCTGCTGACCGACGAGCCCACTCTCGCGCTTCTGGTCGTGGTTGCTCAGGACGATGCCGACAGGGACGGAACCCAGCAGCAGGCCGAGCCTGAGGAGGAGCCCGCCCCGCCAACCGATATCGAGGAGCAAGTGCGCGAACCAGAGAGGCAGGACGCTGCGGTTCAGCCAGGCCCCATCGCGGCTGCCGAGGTCACGGAAGGCTGGTATTTCAACGGCGAGCGCCCGGCGGAACAGGCCAGCGAGCCAGAGGCCGCGACCTTGGTCCCGAGCGTCGACCCGGTCCCGCAGGTGGAGCTGTCGGCACTCCCGGTGCGCTTCGTGTGGCGCACCGATGCCAATGGACGCTTCACCTCGATCTCCGACGAATTCCGCGCAGCATTCGGAGAGGGCGCCGCGGATGTCGTCGGTCGCCGCTTCGCCGACGTATCGCGCGTCTACGGCCTGGATCCGACGGACGAGATCGCCGGGCTGCTTGCACGCCGCGACACGTGGTCCGGCCGCTCGGTGATGTGGCCGATTTCTGGTACGGACCTAAAAGTACCCGTCGATCTGGCAGCCCTCCCCGTCTACGATCGCGACCGCAATTTCGAGGGTTTCCGCGGCTTCGGCGTAGCGCGCATGGGCGACGCGGTCGTCGATCCTGAGGCGATCGGTCTTGTACTGGTTCCCGGCACATCGCCGGAGCCGGGTGCTGCGCCGGAGCTGGTTGCACCGCCCGAGGATCCGTTTCGCGGCGAGGTCCCGGCGATAGCGATAACGCCGACGCCCGAGCGGCGTGATACCGACAAGGTGATCCGCCTTGCCGAGCGCCGCCCGGCAGGCGTGCAGCGCGACCTCTCGGCGGCGGAGAAGCTGAATTTCCGGGAAATCGGCGAGAAGCTCCGGCTTTCGGGAATGGAGGCGGAGCGTGCAGCTGCCGCCCTGGCCATCGAGGAGGCTGCGGGCGGCGGCGGAGAAGAGACTCAACCGGCCGATCCGGCAGGCGATATGGTTACCACGGCTGCAGAAACCGGCAGCCAGGAGCCGGATTCCGCCAATGAGCTGGAGCCGGCGGGCGAGAAGCCGCAGCACGCGGCGGAATTTCTCGAGCCGGCGCTAGAAGCGCGCCCGGAACCGATGGAGTCGGCCGAACCGGTCGGAGCAGCTGTTACGAAAGCGGCAACGGAGCCGCTCATCGATCTCGGCGCCTACGCCGCCAGCAGCTACGACCTCACCTCGACGGAGGAGGCGGCACCGCTCCCGCATGCGGTGCAAGACGCGCCGCAGGCAGACGAGCCGCCGAAAGACGAGCCGCCGACGGACGAGCCTAACGTGCTCCCGCAGGGCTGGTTTGCGATTGAAACGGCGACCGAGGCCGAGCCGGAGGAAACATCGCCTGCGGAAGATGCCTCCGCCGCGGAAGCGAATCTCGCCAGCACCGAAATTACCGCGCCGGACACGGAGGAACCCCTCGCCGACGAGCCGTCTGCGGTCGCAGCCGATGCACCGCCGGTCACTTCATCGCCTGGCGTGGACACGGCCGTGCTTTCGCGCCTGCCGCTGCCGATCATCGTCCATGCGGGGGACGAACTCTACTTTGCCAACGACGAGTTCCTGCACGTCACAGGATACGCCTCGGTGGCGGAGCTCGACGCTGCGGGAGGACTCGGAGCGCTGTTCGGCGAGCCCTATGCTGCGGGGGACACGGACGAGCGCAAGCTGCGCCTGCGCACCCGCGCCGGAGCCGAGCTGCCCGTCGATGCCTTCCTGCAGTCGATAGCGTGGAGCGGCGGCAAGGCGCTGCTGCTGTCGCTCCGCGTCGTTCCGTCATCCCCGACCGGGGCCGCGGCCGAACCGGCCGCGTCGGTCGCCGACGAGCGGCTGGAAGAGCTTCGGACCATCATCGACACCGCGACGGACGGCGTCGTCCTGATCGAGAACGACGGAACCATCCGCTCGATCAGCCACCCGGCGGAAGCGCTGTTCGGCTTCGATGCGGCCGAGGTGCGCGGCAAACCGTTCTCGACGCTGTTTGCCATCGAAAGCCAGCGCGCGGCGCGCGACTACCTGGCGTCGCTCGCCGACAACGGCGTCGCCAGCGTGCTCAACGACGGACGTGAAGTGATCGGCCGGGAAGCGCAGGGCGGCTTCATACCCCTCTTCATGACCATCGGTCGCCTTCCGCGCGAAAGCGGCTACTGCGCCGTCGTGCGCGACATAACCCAGTTCAAGCGCGCCGAGGAGGAGCTTACCCAGGCGCGCGCGCACGCCGAGCGCGCATCGTCGACCAAGACGGACTTCCTGGCGCGGGTCAGCCACGAGATCCGCACGCCTCTTAACGCCATCATCGGGTTTTCGGAGCTGATGCTCGACGAGAAGTTCGGACCGATCACGAACGAGCGCTACAAGGACTACCTCCGCGACATCAACCGGTCCGGAAACCATGTTCTCGACCTGGTCAATGACCTCCTCGACATCTCCAAGATCGAGGCGGGTCAGCTTGAGCTCAACTACGAAGCTGTGTCGCTCAACGAGGCGCTGTCGGACGCTGTGGCAATGATGCAGCCGCAGGCCAACCGGGAGAGGGTGATCATCCGGTCCTCCTTCGCCTCCAAGCTTCCCGAGGTCGTGGCGGACCTGCGCTCGATCCGGCAGATCGCATTGAACCTGCTGTCCAACGCCATCCGATATACGCCGGCCGGCGGCCAGGTCATCGTGTCGACATCCTACGAACCCGCCGGGGACATCCTCATGCGCGTGCGCGACACCGGCATCGGGATGGCTGCGGCGGAGATCGAGCAGGCGCTCAAGCCCTTCAAGCAGATCAATGCGCTCAAGCGTCCGCGTGGAGACGGCACCGGCCTTGGTCTGCCACTGACAAAGGCGATGGTCGAAGCGAACCGCGCACGGTTCGCGATATCGTCGACGCCGGGGGAAGGTACGCTGGTCGAGATCACCTTCCCATCTACCCGCGTACTCGCCCACTAGCGATCTCATACAATTTAGCGTCGCATACTTCGGCAAACGTCGGAAAACATGAGAAGATCAGTTTAGAATGTTTCTAAACTGCTGATTTTCTTTGGAATTCTCTTGACGGATCCGCATTCAGGAGTCAGAAACCCGTATCTTGAGTGCCTTACTCAAGTTAAACGTCCGGGCACCGGCTCGTCGACAGGAGGGTTTCATGTCTACCACCGTGCGCAGCCTGCGAGCTGCAGCCATCGCCGCAGGCCTCGCCTGCGTCCCATCGTTGGCATTCGCCGACGGCGTCGTGAACATCTATTCGTACCGCCAGCCGGAGCTCATAAAGCCGGCGCTCGATGCGTTTACAGCGGAAACCGGGATCAAGACGGAGATCCTGTTCCTCGACAAGGGGCTGGAGGATCGCATCCTCGCCGAAGGCACCAACTCGCCGGCCGACGTCATCTTCACGGTCGACATCGCGCGCCTGACCAATGCGAAGGCAAAGGGAGTGACCCAGGCGCTCGACGATGCCGAGATCAATGCCAATCTGCCAGCGGAGTACCGCGACCCGGAAGGTCACTGGTTCGGCGTCACAAAGCGGGCCCGGGTCGTCTACGCTTCGAAGGAGCGGGTCGGCGACGAGCCGATCACCTATGCCGAGCTCGCCGACCCGAAGTGGAAGGGCAAGATCTGCATGCGCTCGGGCCAGCACGACTACAACCTCGCGCTGTTCTCGGCGGCCATCGCGCATTGGGGCGCCGAAAAGACTGAGACGTGGCTGACCGGGCTGAAGAACAACCTTGCCCGCAAGCCCGACGGCGGCGATCGCCCGCAGGCCGGCGCGATTCTTGCCGGCGAGTGCGACATCGCGCTCGGCAACACCTACTACATCGGCGTGATGCTGAACGGCTCGGACGCCAAGGAGAAGTCCTGGGCGGAGGCGGTGAAGGTTAAGTTCCCGACCTTCGAGAACGGCGGCACGCACGTCAACGTGTCCGGCGCGGCCCTCGCGAAGCACGCTCCGAACCGCGACAACGCCGTCAAGCTGATCCGCTTCCTTTCCAGCGCCGAGGCGCAGCGTATCCAGGCCGAACAGTCCTACGAGTACCCGGCCACGCCGGGCATCGAGCCGTCGCCCACCGTCAAGGGCTTCGGTACGCTGAACGCCGACACGCTTCCGCTCGCCGAGATCGCCAAGAACCGCAAGGCAGCATCCGAGATGGTCGACCGCGTCGGTGTCGACGACGGCCCGTCCAGCTAATTTCGCCACAGGCTTGCAAACCCGCGGCCGGAGCGCGAAAGCGCTTCGGCCGTTCATTCTTGAAGTAGCGCTTTGACCGTCTATGCCATCCAGCCCCGTTCGGTCCGCGGCGAAAGCCATCGCGGTCTTCTGGCCGTAGCCACGCTCGCCTGCGCCGTCGCGCTTGTGCCTATCATCGCACTGGCCCTGATCGCATTCTCGGGAAGCGGAGAAGACTGGCCGCATCTGGCGCGAAATGTCGTGCCGGTGGCGATACGGACGACATTGCTGTTGATTGCACTTACCTCCATCGGCGCTGCGGTCGTGGGCGTCGGTGCCGCCTGGGCGGTCGTCGCCTTCGAGTTCCCGGGACGGCGCTTTTACTCGTGGGCACTGGTTCTGCCGCTTGCGGTTCCCCCCTATCTGGCGGCCTACGCGTTCGGCGAATTCTTCCTTTTCTCCGGTCCGGTGCAGACCGCGCTTCGCGGCATCTTCGGATTCGCGTCGGCGCGGGATTACTGGTTCCCCGACATCCGGACGACGGAGGGCGCAGCCCTGGTGATGACGGCGGTGCTCTACCCTTACGTCTACCTGACGACGAGGGTGGTGTTCCTGATGCAGGGACGCAACATCGCCGACGTCGCGCGGACACTCGGAGCAAGGCCATGGCGCGTGTTCTTCACCGTCCTGCTTCCCGTTGCGCGCCCGGCGGTCGTCGCGGGCGTTGCGCTGGTGCTCATGGAGACGCTGAACGACATCGGCGCGGCGGAGTATCTCGGCGTACGCACAATGACGTCCGCGATATTCACCACATGGATCAACCGCTCGAGCCTGGAGGGCGCCGCGCAGATCGCCATGGTGATGCTGCTCCTCGTCGCCATTTTGATTTCCGTCGAACAGCTGGCGCGACGCAGCCGGCGCTTCAACAACATGCGCGCAACGCAGATCGCGACGCGCCCGCCGCGCATCGCGCTCGGCGGCTGGCGGGGAACTCTCGTCGCGCTGCTGCTTGCACTGCCGGTGTTCCTCGGTCTCGGCGTGCCGCTTTGGGTTTTTGGAAACTACGCGGCAGAGCGTTTCTCCTCGCTGATGAACGCGGCCCTCGTGCAGGCACTCGGCAACACGCTGCTTGTTGGGCTGCTGACAGCGACCACCACGGTGCTCCTCGCGCTTCTACTTGTCGAAGCGGCGCGGCGCGTGCGCGGACCGGGAGCGTCGCTGCTCGTGCGGCTGGCTTCGCTCGGCTACGCCCTCCCCGGCACCATAGTCGGGCTCGGTCTTCTATTCGCGCTGGCAAATCTCGACAACGCTCTCGATGCCCTCATGCGCTCCAATTTCGGCGTTTCGACGGGTCTTCTGCTCACCGGCTCGGCAGCCGCAGTGGTCATCGCCTGCACCATCCGTTTCCTGGCGCTCGCGGAAGGCAGCATCCAATCGGGGTTGGCGAAGCTGCCGCCCAACATCGACGAAGCGGCGCGGAGCCTTGGCCGCACTGCGGCCGCGAGCACACTGAGCGTGCAACTGCCGCTGCTCAAGCCGGCGATCTTCACCGCCAGCGTGCTTGTATTCGTCGACACGGTGAAGGAGCTGTCGGCGACGATCCTGCTGCGGCCGTTCGGCTTCAACACTCTCGCAACGCTCGTCTATGAAAATGCCTCACGGGCTGTGATGCAGGAAGGCGCCTTGGCCGCGCTCCTCATCATCGCGACGGCCACGGTTCCGGTGATCCTGCTCTCCCGGGCACTCGCTTCAGACAGGCAGGCCGACCTTTAGGTCGAAAAGAAAAGGGGCGCCAAAGGCGCCCCAAAAAGTGATTCTGCTGTCAAACATGGCTGAGCGAAGTTCTCTTGGCGCACCGCGTCAGGAGATCACCGTAAACTCATGCACAGGATCACCGACATCGCTTAACGAAAACTTACCGGAACCGCTCGATCTTTACGATTTCGAGTGACCTGTGAAATCTCGGTAAATTTCAGTGAAACCCTTCGTTAACCTCAGCTGCGCAGTTCGGGAAGGTCGCGGTATAGCTCCAGCGCCTCCGGATTGGCCAATGCTTCCTTGTTCTTGACGCTGCGCCCGTGGACGATGTCGCGGACGGCCAACTCCGTGATCTTTCCGGACTTGGTGCGCGGGATGTCGTTAACCGCGACGATCCTCGCCGGCACATGGCGCGGGCTGGCGCCGGATCTGATCTTGGCCTTGATCGCCTTGTCGAGATCCGCATCAAGCCTGACGCCAGGCGCCAGCCGCACGAACAGGACGACGCGGACATCGCCTTCGAAATCCTGTCCGATGCAGAGCGCCTCGATGATCTCCGGCATCTGCTCGACCTGGTTGTAGATCTCCGCAGTGCCGATGCGCACGCCGCCCGGATTCAAGGTCGCGTCGGACCGGCCATGGATGATCATGCCGCCGTGTTCGGTCCACTCGGCGAAATCGCCGTGGCACCAGACGTTGTCGAAGCGTTCGAAGTACGCAGACCGGTACTTGGCGCCGTCAGCATCGTTCCAGAACATGATGGGCATCGAAGGAAACGCCTTCGTGCATACCAGTTCGCCTTTCTCGCGCACCACGTGCCGGCCGTCGTCGTCCCACACGTTTACCGCCATGCCCAGTCCGGGTCCCTGTATCTCGCCGACCCAGACCGGCTCAGTCGGTATCGCAAGGACGAAGCAGGCCACGATGTCCGTGCCGCCCGAGACGGACGCCAGATGCACGTCGTCCTTGATGTGGGAGTAGACATAGGCGAAGCCCTCGGGAGAGAGCGGCGACCCCGTCGAGAGCAGGCTCTTGACCGACGAGAGGTCGTGCGTGCGCTTCGGCTCCACGCCGGTCTTGCGGCACTGGTCGATGAACTTTGCGGACGTGCCGAAATAGGTCATGCGTTCGGCTTGCGCGAAATCGAATATGGCATTGCCGTCGGGATGAAACGGCGATCCGTCATAGAGCAGCAGCGTCGCCTCGCTGGCGAGGTTGGTGACCAGCCAGTTCCACATCATCCAGCCGCAGGTGGTGAACCAGAAGAAGCGCTCGCCCGGCAGCACTCCGGTATGTAGCCTCTGCTCCTTGACGTGCTGGAGCAGCGTTCCGCCGGCCGAATGCACGATGCACTTCGGGACGCCGGTCGTTCCGGAGGAAAACAGGATGTAGAGCGGGTGCGCGAAAGGCAGCTGTTCGAACTCGATCTCGCGCGGTTGATATCCGCCGATGGCATCCTCGAGCGAGGCAGCCCGCGGGATCGCCGTCGCTGCCTGGCGAGCCGTGCCGAGATAATCGACGAGAATGGTCGCGCGTACCGTTGGTAGCTGAGCGACGATCTCCTTCACCTTGGCGGAAACGTCGTTCTGCTTGCCGCCGTACCAATAGCCGTCGGGCGCGAGAAAAATGACGGGCTCGATCTGGCCGAAGCGATCGAGCACACCCTGGACGCCGAAATCCGGCGAACACGACGACCAGACCGCGCCCATGGAGGCCGCAGCCAGCATCGCCGCGACGGTCTCCGGCATGTTCGGCATCATCGCCGCGACACGGTCGCCCTTCTTGAGCCCGTGCGCCTCGAACAGCTGGCGAATGCGCGACGTCTGTTCATGCAGATCGTCCCACGACCACCGGCGGCTGACCTTGTCCTCGCCGCGAAAGACGATGGCTTCGTCGCTGCCGCGCCGCCGCAGCAGATTCTCGGCGAAGTTCAGTGTGGCATCAGGGAAGAACTGCGCGCCCGGCATGAGATCGCCGTTCGCGAGCACGCGCGTGCCCTTGTCGCCGATGATGCCGCAGAAGTCCCACACCAGGGACCAGAACGCTTCCCGGTCATCGACCGACCACGAATGCAGCTCGCGATAGTTGCCGAACTCACGCCCCGCCAACTTGCCGGCCGCCCGCATGAAGGCCGTCATCGGGGCCGAAGCGACACGCTCGGCAGAAGGGGTCCAGAGCGGCTTGTCGTGCGGCATGTCTTGTCCTCCGAGGCCGTTCGCTTTGGCATGGCCCGGCGGCGCGGCGCAAGTCGTCGAAATACGCTAGGCGGCATGGCGGTTTCCCGCCACGGCCCGGCCACAAAAGTTTGAAAAGCCGTGCGCCTACGTTAAACCCGTAATGGGTGAACGCCGCGTCGCGGCTTGGGCAGGGCCGGAATGCCGTCTAGCTTCGTCAGAAAGCTGGTGATTGCGCTCGCGGCCGCGCTTGCTGCCGCGGTTCTCATCGTCGTCGCCCTGCCCTACGTGGCCTCGACCCAGCTCGTCCGCGATCGCGTTGCCCAGGAACTCAGCATGTGGAGCGGCTATCGCGTCGAGATCGGCGCGCCGGCGGAGATCCAGCTCTGGCCGAGCTTCCGCGCACGCCTGTCGAACGTGTCGTTCTATCCGTGGACCGATGCGAACGCGCCGCCGGCGCTGATGGCGGACGCGATCGAAGCCAACATGTCGCCAGTCGCGGCAGTGGCGGGCAACGTCGTGTTCAGCCAGATCGTCCTGCAGCGCCCATCCCTGCACCTGTGGCGGGAGGAGCTCGCCGAGCCGACATCGACGCCGGCCGCAGCAGGGCGTCTCGGCCGCATGATCGAGCGGGCGAGAACGGAGATACGCCAGAATCCATCGGCTCCCGACCTGTCCAGGCTCCCGGATGACTCCCTCGGGGTTCTCGAGTTCATCGACGCACGCGTCTCTGTGCATGGGAGCGGCGTCGAGACCGAAGTCATGAGCGGCCTCAGCGGCCGAATCTCGTGGCCGGCGCTCGACCGCGCGCTCACGGGGTCGGCTACGGGGATCTGGCGCGGCGAGATCCTGCGCATGGAAGCGAGCGTGGAGCAGCCTTTGCTGCTTGCCGCGGGAGCGCAGTCGCGGATCGGGGCGACGGTCAGCTCGCAGCTGGTGAACGCCTCGTTCAACGGCATGGCCAACTTCTCGGGGCGCGGTTTCTTCGACGGAGAGGGGAGGCTGTCGTCGCCGTCGCTGAGGCGCACGCTTGAGTGGTCGCGTACGCAGATCACGCCGGGCGCATCGATCGGCCCGATTTCCATTCAGGGGCGGGTGTCCGGTTCGATCGATCGGCTCCGCGTCGAGAACACGGTGCTGACGCTCGACCAAAGCCGCGCCAGCGGGACCCTGGAGCTCGCGCCGCGCGAGGCCATTCCGGCGATCGGCGGCACGCTCGCCTTCGAAAGCTTCGACATCCAGAATTTCCTCAGGGCGTTCTCCGCCCTTACTCCCGATGAGTTCGGCCGCTGGCGCACGATGGACGACAGCATCTCGGACGAGATCGGCATCGATTTGCGGATATCCGCTGCCCGAGCCACGGCCGGCGACGTCGTGCTCCAGGATCTTGCCGCCTCTGCACAGATCAGGCCCGGCCTCGCGGTGTTCGACATTTCGGATGCGCATGGCTTCGGCGGCACGGTGCAAGCCGGGATGCGCGTCGACCGGACGGTGGCTGGCAACGAGGTCGAGGTGCGCGTGCGAGGCGAGAACGTGGATATCGGCGCGCTCGCCAACACGCTGAAGCGGCGTCACCTCATGCCGATCTCGCGCGGCACCGTCTCGGTGTCCCTGAAAGGCCGCGGCAGTGAACTGGACGACGTGATCCGCACCTCGTCCGGAAGCATCTCCGCGAGCTTCGGCCAAGGCGCCATGGCCGGCGTCGACATGGCGAAGTTCAGGGAGCGCGCGCGCATCGGCGAGTTCTTTCCGCTTGCGAGCGTCGGCGACGGCACGCTCGAGTTCAGCGGGATCGACATCAAGGCATCTGTCGAAGGCGGGAACGCGCGGATCGAAAAGGCCGTGCTCAAAATGAACGACGCGACGGTCGAGTTGCGAGGCGTAGTCCCGCTTCCCGGCGCCGGGCTGGCGCTCGCCGGGGCGCTGGTCCCGACCGCGGCCGCGGAAAGCGCTCCGCCCGTTCCGTTCTTCATCGGCGGCTCATGGGAGACGCCGTTCGTATCGCCCATGGTGCAGGGCCTCGAATAGCGTCAGTTGTCGCGACGTGCCGCCTGCTCGTCGCGCATGCGCTGCGCCTCCCGCCGCTTGTTGAGCAGCGAGGCGATAAGCACGCCAGTGGCGACGAAACCGATGAGGATCGTGCAGACAGCGTTGATCTCGGGCGTCACGCCGAGGCGCACCTGGCTGTATATCTTCATCGGCAGAGTTGTTGCGCCAGGGCCCGACGCGAAGCTCGCAATCACCAGGTCGTCGAGCGAAAGCGTGAACGCGAGCATCCATCCAGAGACCACCGCCGGCATGATCACCGGCAATGTGATCTGAAAGAAGGTGCGCGTCGGCGTCGCGCCCAGGTCCGCCGCCGCTTCTTCCAGCGATCGATCGAACGTCAGCAGGCGCGATTGCACGACGACCGCGACGAAACACATGGTGAAGGTCACGTGTGCAAGCGTCACCGTCACGAAGCCCCGGTCGAAGCCGACCGCAACGAAGAGCAGGAGCAGGGACAGTCCGGTTATCACCTCCGGCATGACGAGCGGTGCGAACACCATGCCGGTGAACAGCACCCGGCCACGAAATCGCGTGTAGCGCGTCAGCGCAAGTGCTGCGAGCGTGCCCAGAACTGTGGCGATGGTGGCCGACAGCAGCGCGACCCGCGCCGTCACCCAGGCCGCGTCCATCAGGCCCTGGTTGCGAAAGAGTTCGGCATACCACCGCGTCGAGAACCCGCCCCAGACCGTGACCAGGCGCGATTCGTTGAAGGAGTAGACCACAAGCAGCACGATCGGCAGGTAGAGGAACGCAAAGCCGAGCACGAGCGACGCGATGTTGAAACGTGACAGCGTGGCGCTCATGTCAGCGCTCCTGCGCGCGGGCCTGGGCGCGCTGGAAGAACATGATCGGAACCACCAGGATCAACAGAAGGATGATCGCCACGGCCGACGACACCGGCCAGTCGCGATTGGCAAAGAACTCGTTCCACAGCGTCTTGCCGATCATCAGGGTCTGCGACCCGCCGAGAAGATCCGGGATTACGAACTCGCCGACCGCGGGGATGAAGACGAGCAGGCAGCCCGCGACGACGCCGGGCATCGACAGTGGGAACGTGACCTTCCAGAACGCTCCCAGCGACGTGCAGCCGAGATCCTTCGCCGCTTCGATCAGCGAGTAGTCCATCTTCTCGAGCGACGAGTAGAGAGGCAGGATCATGAACGGCAGATACGAGTAGACGATGCCGATGAAGATCGCCGTGTGAGTGTTGAGGATCTGCAGCGGCGCGTCGATCGCTCCGCTCCAAAGCAGCAGTTGGTTGAGCAGGCCTTCGGGCTTGAGGATGCCGATCCATGCGTAGACGCGGATCAGGAAACTCGTCCAGAACGGGAGGATGACCAACATCAGGAGGGTTGGCCGCATCGACGCCGGGGCGCGCGCCATTGCGTAGGCGACCGGGTATCCGACCGCCAGCGTCAGCAAGGTGGACACTGCCGCAATCCAGAGGCTGGAAACGTAGGCGTTGAAGTAAAGCGGATCGTCGAGCAGCCAGAGGAAATTGTCGGCCGAGAACTCGCGCACGTTTTCCCAGAAGTCCGAGAGACCGTCGAACACCGGAACGTAGGGGGGCATCGCCAACGCGGTCTGCGACAGCGCAATTTTCAGGACGATCAGGAAGGGGACGAGAAAAAATACCGTCAGCCAGGCGTACGGGACGATGATGACCAGGCGGCCGGCGACGGCCTCGAGGGCTCTGCGCATCGTCACCTCGTAAGCACAAGGCCCGCGTCGGGCGCGAAATGGATCCAGGCCTTGTCGTGCCAGGTCAGCGGATCGTCAGTGACCCGCGCGGCGTTGAGCGCAGAAGCTCTCACCACCTGACCGTCGGCAAGCTTGACGTGGTAGACGGTCATGTCGCCGAGATAGGCAAGGTCGTATATCTCGCCCTCCAGCACGTTTGGCGTGCCTGCCTGCGGCTGTTTCGACGAAACCTTGATCTTCTCCGGGCGGATGGCGAAGGAAACGGCGCTGCCTACCTCTGCCTCTCCCGCATTCTCGACCAGAATATGGGCGCCGGACGACCCGCTGATGCGCGCCGACTTCGTATCCCGCTCGATTACGGTGCCGGACAGCATATTGACGTTGCCCACGAACGTCGCGACGAATTTCGAGACCGGCGCCTCGTAGATTTCTGCCGGGGTGGCAACCTGCATGACCTCGCCCTTGTCCAAGATGGCGATACGGTCGGCCATGGTCATTGCTTCTTCCTGGTCGTGCGTCACCACAACGAAGGTAAGGCCGAGCGATTGCTGCAGGTCCATGAGCTCGAATTGCGTCTCCTCGCGCAGCTTCTTGTCCAGCGCACCGAGCGGTTCGTCGAGCAGCAGCACCTTCGGGCGCTTGGCTACGGAACGCGCCAGGGCGACGCGCTGGCGTTGACCGCCGGAAAGCTGGTGAGGCTTGCGCTTGGCAAACTGTTCCAGCTTCACGAGCCGCAGCATCTCAGCGACGCGTTCGGCAATCTGCTGCTTCGGCATCCCGTCCTGCTTCAGGCCGAAAGCGATGTTTGCCTCCACCGTCATGTGCGGAAACAGCGCGTAGGACTGGAACATCATGTTCACCGGCCGGCGATAGGGTGGAATGCCGGCAAGGTCCTGGCCGTCGAGAAGGATGCGGCCGGATGTCGGGTTCTCGAACCCCGCGAGCATGCGCAGAAGAGTCGTCTTGCCGCATCCGGACGCACCGAGCAGGGCGAAGAATTCGCGCTCGAAGATGGTCAGGGACAGGTTGTTGACGGCGGTGAAGTCGCCGAAGCGCTTCGTGACGGCGTCGAACTGAATATAGGGCTTGGAGGACGGATCGTTCCAGGGCGCAAAACTCCGGCGAATGCTGCCCAGCGATTTCATGGCACCCCCGCGCCGGTTCGTTCCCCAATACGAAGCGCCCCGCGGGCGCCCGGCGCGACG
>JAEWLS010000039.1 GCA_023457435.1 Pseudomonadota bacterium | reverse complement strand
GCCTCTGCGGCGGCCACTTCGGCCGCCTGCGGGCGCGGCGTCGACGGCGCAGCGGCGATCTGCGGCGCGGCAGGCTGCAGGTTCGGCGGCAGGCGCGTCACCTTCTCGCCGCGGGCGCGGCGGCGCGACCAGTCGGCGACCTGCACCGCTTCCTTGAAACCGGTGATCGACGGCGACGGCGCCGTCTTCTTCCTGGAGGACGTGTCGACTGCGGCGCTGAACGCTGCGTCGAACTTGCTCTGGTAGCTGCGGTAGGCGGACGCCACCGCTTCAGGCGTCGTCGTAGCCGGGCAGGCGGCGGCCGGGTTGAAGCCCCGGCCGTCGGGAGCGATCTGGTTGAACACGTACTGCTTGCCGCAGACGTCGACCTTCGGCGGCACCCTGGTCGCCTCGAAGTGGTCGTAACCCTCCTTGAGGTTCTTCCAGAAGGCGTAGTTCGGATCGTTGCGATAGCGCGCCATGTTCTCTGGCGTCATGCGGAACGGATAGGCCTGGATCTGGAATGCGCTCTGCCCGCCTTTGAACGCGTCGCGCGCGAAGGCGTAGATCTGTTCGACCTGCTCGTCGGTCATCGAGTAGCAGCCGGACGACGAGCACGCCCCGTGGACCATCAGGTTGGAGCCGGTCCTGCCGTGAACGCGGTCGTAGGCGTTCGGGTAGCCGATATTGAAGGCGAGGTGGTAGCTGGACTTGGGGTTCAGCTGGTGCGGCGCGACGGAGTAGAAGCCCTCCGGCGCCTGGCGGTCGCCCTCGGTGAACTTCGGCCCGAGCACGCCGGACCACTTGCAGATGTCATAGGAGGTGGCGAGATCGTAGCGGCCATTGTCCTTGGCCTTCCAGACCTCGAGCTTACCCTCTTCCTTGAAGATGCGCAGCATGATGGGCGACGTCTTGGTCATACCCTTGTGCCGCATCTGCTGGACCAGCTTGTCCGGCAGCTGCCGCTCGGCCTTCGGCGACAGATCCTCGATCGTCGTCTCGCTGCACGACGCTAGCGCAAGTGTGGCGACGAGAACGGCCGCATGCGAAAGTCTGGATGTCATTCCCGTCCCGGACAAACTGTTGCACAAATACGGCCGCCTCGCCCGCGACCGTGTCCCACCCAGCTTCAGCTTGGTAGTCCCGTATGCTTGATATTCCCTTACTGCAATCGCAGCGGGAATTCCCTCACGTCACGCCTATGAGGGGTGAGACACGGCAACAATGTGGCGGAAAGCGGCCTATCGGGCGCGGCGGCGATGTTGTGATGAGCTGTTACAGGTTGCGCCCGATGGCCAGGAACTTCTCGCGCCGGTGTTCGCGATAGTCGGTGTTGGCCGCCCCGAGATCGGCGAAACCCCTGGCGATCTGGTCGCCGGCGAGCTGCACGACGGCCTCCCGCCCGCGATGCGCGCCGCCCAGCGGCTCGGGGATGATCGCGTCGATGATCTTGAGCTCGAGCAGGTCCTGGGCGGTGATCTTCATGTTGGTCGCGGCGTCGCGCGCGCGGCCCGGGTCACGCCACAGGATCGAGGCCGCGCCCTCCGGCGAGATCACCGAATAGATCGCGTGCTCCAGCATGTAGACGAGGTTCGCGGTGGCGATGGCTATGGCGCCGCCCGAACCGCCTTCGCCGATGATCAGCGAGACCGAGGGCACCTTCAGCGCCAGGCACGCCGACGTCGACCGGGCGATCGCCTCGGCCTGCCCGCGCTCCTCCGCGCCGATGCCGGGATAGGCGCCGGCCGTGTCGACCAGGCTGATCAGCGGCAGCTTGTAGCGGTCGGCGAGTTCCATGATGCGGACGGCCTTGCGGTACCCTTCGGGCCGCGCCATGCCGAAATTGTGCCGCAGCCGGCTCGTGGTGTCGGAGCCCTTTTCCTGGCCGATGACGGCGACGGGCTCGCCGCGGAACCGCGCGAAGCCGCCGATGATCGCCTCGTCTTCGCCGTACAGCCGGTCGCCGGCGAGCGGCGTGAAGTCGGTCATCAGGCCGGAGATGTAGTCGACGCAGTGCGGCCGGTCGGCATGGCGGGCGACCTGCGCCTTCTGCCACGGCGTCAGCGCCTTGTAGATGTCGCGCAGCGCGTCGTTCGAGCGCTTCTCGAGCCGCTTGATCTCGTCGCCCACGTCAACCGACTCGCCGGTCTCGGCAAGTCGCTTGAGTTCGAGGATCTGCCCCTCTAGGTCCTGAACCGGCTTCTCAAAATCCAGATAATTATACATTCGCCCACAATCGCGCGGCTCGCAACGCGTCGCACCGGCGGCGCGACTGCCTTCTGTAACGATTGAAGGCCGGAAACGTAGCCTGAAATAGCGGCACTATCCCTAATCGGCAAGCGGGTGGTGGGTATTGACCAGGTCGACGAGGCGCTTTTCGAGCACGTGGGTGTAGATCTGCGTCGTCGAGATGTCGGCGTGGCCGAGGAGCTGCTGCACCACGCGCAGGTCGGCGCCGTTCTGCAGGAGGTGGCTGGCGAAGGCATGGCGCAGCACGTGCGGCGAAATCAGCGCGCTGCGGATTCCGGCGCGCGCCGCGAGCGATTTCAGGTCGCGTGCGAACACCTGTCGCGCCAGATGTCCGCTGTCGGAGCGCGCGGGGAAGAGGAAGCGGCTCTTGTCGAAGGCGGGAACCTTGCTCCTCGCCTCCATCCACCCCTTCATCGCTGCGCGCGCCGGCGGCGACAGCGGGACCAGCCGCTCCTTGTTGCCCTTGCCGGTGACGGTGAAGTAGCGATCGTCGCGGCGCGCCACCGAGAGCGGCAGCGAGACCAGTTCCGAGACGCGCAGCCCTGTCGCATACAGCACCTCGAGCAGCGCCCGCGTCCGCAGCGCGTCGGCGGCATCGATGCCCGGCGGCGGCGACGATGCCTCCTCCGCCGCGCGGTCGAGCAGCCGGCCCACCTCCGCCTCGCCGAGCGTCTTCGGCAGGGGGCGTCCGCGGCGCGGAGCGTCCAGCACCGAGGTCGGGTCGTCGCTCCGCAAATTTTCGCTGAACAGGAACTTGTAGAACTGCCGCAGGGCCGACAGCTTGCGCGCCTGGCTCGTCGCCGCGAACCCCTCCGCCGCCAGGCTTTCCACGTAGCGGCGAACGGCGTCGCCCGGAGCTGCGGCGATACCGCCCCAGCCGCCCTGCAAGGCCGCGCCGGCATGCTCGAGGTCGCGGCGGTAGGCCGCCAGCGTGTTGCCGCTCGCTCCGCGCTCCGCCGCCATCATCTCGAGGAAGGCTTCGACGCGATGGCCGTCGCGCATCGTCAGTTCAGTCGTTCGGGCGGGATGCGCACCGTCATCTCGCCGACCCGCGGCTGCACGAAATTGGCAAGCGCGAACATCGTGCCGTAGATCGCGCCGACGATCACGCCGATGATGATGAGCAGGCGGAAGAGGGTCGGCATTGCCCCGTTTGCGTCTCGCGTCCCGTCCGCTTATTGCCCGCTCGCGAGGTCAATAC
Organism: Pseudomonadota bacterium; assembly: GCA_023457435.1. Lineage (GTDB taxonomy): Bacteria > Pseudomonadota > Alphaproteobacteria > Rhizobiales > Rhizobiaceae > RCIO01. Next base: position 3,150 of record JAEWLS010000039.1, on the reverse strand, counting down.
AAGAGCGTCAGTTCAGCACCTTGTAGCGCGAGAAACTCACGCCGTTGGCGAAGGGCGTGAACTCGACACGCTCGAGCCGGGCTCGCCTGCGGTTCTGGAACGCCCGCAGGCCCGCGCCGACCATGATCGGCGCCGTGTAGATGCCGATCTCGTCGACCAGCCCGGCGTCGAGATAGCGCGCCGCAATGGTCGGCCCGGAGATCGAGATGTCGCCTCCGCGCTCGCGCTTGATCTTGCGCATCTCGGCCTCGCCGAGATCGGCGACGAGCAGCGTGTTGTCGCTGCTTGCCGCCTTGAGACTCTTCGAAACGACGATCTTGTCGAGGCTTTTCCAGTACCGCGCGAAATTCTCGTAGAACGGATCCCCGCCATCGTAGGTCTGCCAGAACAGCATCGCCTCGTACATCCGGCGGCCGTAGATTGCGAGGCCGTCGCGCTGCCCCTCCGCATGCGAGTGCTCGTGCACGCCGGCATCGAGCGTGTGCCAGTCGAACTTGCCCTCGGCGTCATTTACGAAGCCGTCGAGCGACTGCATCGTCTGCATGCGGAGAATTGCCATGATGGTCCCTTCGGTAGAGCGCGGCGCGGCTGCAGCGCCAAAATGTCCTTCCAGATGCCAGCAAGCAACCCTCGCAATTCGAACCGCGATGGTCATTGCAACCGCCCGCGCGGAGCGGCATGCGCTGCACGTTAACCCACTGCTAACCATGATCTATTTCCGCGCGGAACCGTCCCGTCCTCTTGAAGCTTCTCGCTCGTGCCGATTTGCATGATGCGGAGGAGCCAATGAAAGACGACGGCATGAAGCCGATGACGGAAAGCGAGATCCGCGGCCTGATCCAGGCAGGCGGACACGACGGAGGCGCAGATGGCGACTGGCGCGGGCCATTCGGGTACGGACACCGTGCCTACCGGCCCGATCCGGAAGCGCAATACGTGTTCGATCCCGGAAGGCCGAGGGTGCTGGCGCAGCAGCGTCAGCCCGAGCCGGAGACAATCTGGAAACGGCCGCTTCGCTGACCGCTGAAACAAAAAGACCCGGCATGATGCCGGGTCTTTTTTCAAACTGTTATGCGGAAGCGGATTATGCCGCCTCTTCCTGCTCGGCTTCGTCGGCCTCCGCCTCGGCTTCGACTTCAGCCTTGGCGCCACGGCGCGGCCCCTTCGCCAGATTGGCTTCGATCAGACGGACCGCCTCGGTTTCGGAAACGCGGTTCACGGCTGCGATTTCGCGGGCCATGCGGTCGAGCGCGGCCTCGTACAGCTGGCGTTCGGAGTAGGACTGCTCGGGCTGGTTCTCGGCACGGAAGAGATCGCGCACCACTTCCGAGATCGAGATCAGGTCGCCGGAATTGATCTTCGCATCGTATTCCTGGGCGCGGCGCGACCACATGGTGCGCTTGATGCGCGCGCGGCCCTGCACGACCTTCAGCGCGCGCTCGACATAGTCCGTCTCCGACAGCTTGCGCATGCCGATCGACGTCGCCTTGGCGACGGGCACCTTCAGCCGCATCTTGTCCTTCTGGAAGTCGATGACAAACAGCTCCAGCTTGTGGCCGGCGACTTCCTGCTCCTCGATCGCCGAGATCTGGCCGACGCCATGAGCCGGGTAGACGATGAACTCACCGGGCTTGAAGCCGTTGCGCGCGGGGGACTTCTTCTGCTGCTGCTGGATTGCCATACGCCTAGACTCCTGTTTTCGGCCGGGTCTGGTGCCCGGCCTTACGTGGCATGCCGCCTGCCGGTCACAGACGCGCGAAGAAACCGATCCCGGAACAGCCACGCCATCGCGCCCGCGGCACGTGGAAAAGCCCGGTTGCCCGGTCCGGATTATCGGTTTGATCTTTCGATGATTAACGCGTCCGCGCCATAGATCGACGAAGTGTCACCGGCATTTGTTCAAGCCGTAACATAAAAATGCGCGAGAATCAACAAATTGCCGCGTGCGCGGACATTGCCGGGCGCGGAGCGGCCAGCCGAACGAGCGCCGTGGCCCGTCTTTAAGACGCCGACGGCTAGTTTCCGGTGCCGGGTTCGGGCGAAAAATACTTCTCGAACTTGCCCTCGACGCCATCGAATTCCTTGGCGTCTTCAGGCGCGTCCTTCTTCTGCGTGATGTTGGGCCACGAGACCGCGTAATCGGCGTTGATCGTCAGCCACTTGTCCAGGCCCGGCTCGGTATCCGGCTTGATCGCGTCGGCCGGGCATTCCGGCTCGCAGACGCCGCAGTCGATGCACTCGTCCGGATGGATGACGAGCATGTTCTCGCCCTCGTAGAAGCAATCCACGGGGCAAACCTCGATGCAGTCCATGTACTTGCATCGGATGCAGTTGTCGGTGACGACGTAGGTCATGCGGTGCTCGGGCCGTTTCGGCGGGTGACTAATCGCTTTGGCGCGGCCTGGCAAGGCGACGGATGCGCGCGCACCCGGCCCGGCGGAGAACGATTTTCCTCAAACGTCCCTGAGGCGATCGATCTCCCGGCGTTCGCGCTTGGTCGGGCGCCCCGCGCCCTCGTCCCGCTCGGCCACCGGCGGCGCCGGCCGCGCATCCGGAGGCGGCGACAGGTCCTCGTAGAGCGTGCGCGCCTCCTCGGCGGGGCCGCGCCTCGCCCCCGGCTGCAGCACGCGGAGCACGGCGATGCGGCGATCGAGCGTGATCGTCAGGCCGTCGCCGGGTTTGATCGGGTGCGCCGGCTGGTCGATCTTGTCGCCGTTGACCCGGACCTTGCCTGCCTCGACGAGCTTCGCCGCCAGGGTGCGCGACTTGATGATGCGCGCGAAGAACAGCCACTTGTCGATGCGCTGCCGGCCGGCCGCCGTCATTACTTGCGCAGCTGGTCGCGCAGCGCCGCGAGCTTGGCGAAGGGCGAGTCCGGATCGATGCGGCCGGGCTTCTCCTCGCGCGGACGCGACGAGAAGGTCTGCGGCTTGCCGCCGCGGTTGCGGTCGTCCCTGCGTTCGCCGCGTCCCTCGCGCTTGTCGCCGCCCTCGGCCTGGTCGCGATTGCGCTTCTCCCAGGGCTTGCCGCCGCCGGGCCTGCTGCCGTTCTTGCGCTCGCCGTCGCGATTGCGGGAGTCGCGGCCGCCGCGGCGCTCGCCCTGCGGCTGGTCGCCCGCCGGTGCCGGCGCACCTTCGGCCTGCGGCTGCG
>JAEWLS010000038.1 GCA_023457435.1 Pseudomonadota bacterium | reverse complement strand
CCGCCGGCCGCGGCTTCGCCGTGGTGGCGGCGGAGGTGAAGGACCTCGCCGGCCAGACCGCCAAGGCGACCGAGGAGATCACCGGTCAGATCGGCCGGATCCAGGGCAAGACCGGGGAGGCGGTCTCGGCGATCGGGGCGATCACCGGGCGGATCACCGAGATCGACCGGGTGTCGGTCGGGATCGCCGCCGCCGTCGAGGAACAGGGCGCGGCGACCCAGGAGATCGTCCGCAACGTGGCGGAGGCCGCCTCCGGCACCAACCAGGTGACCCACACGATCACCGAGATGGCGGGGGCGGCAAAGGAGACGGGTGCCGCCGCGACGCAGGTCCTGGCGGCCTCCTCCGAGCTGTCGCGGCACTCCGAGCAGCTCTCGGCCGAGGTGAAGCGCTTCCTCGCCACCGTCCGGGCGGCCTGAGGCCGCGGCGGCCTGACGGCCGCGCCGGCCATACGGCCGCAGGACGAGGCGGCGAGGACCGGAGGACCGGCTGCTCCGCGGCCGGCTCCGATCCGTTAGGACTCTGCTGACCAAGACGCGTTACAAGGCAGATCCCTCGATCGGACCCTCACCCTTGCGCTATCCCCCCCACCTGCTCGAAGAGATCCGCTCCCGCCTGCCGGCCTCCGAGGTCGTCGGGCGGCGCGTGCGCCTCAAGAAGGCGGGGCGGGAATGGCGCGGCCTGTCGCCGTTCAACGCCGAGAAATCGCCGTCGTTCTACGTCAACGACCAGAAGCAGTTCTACCACTGCTTCTCCTCGGGCAAGCACGGCGACATCTTCACCTTCGTGATGGAGACGGAGGGCGTCTCGTTCCCCGAGGCGGTCGAGCGCCTGGCGGCGGAAGCCGGGGTGGCCTTGCCGGCGCCGAGCGAGGCCTCGCGCGAGAGCGAGACGCGGCGGCGCGGCGCCCTGGAGGTGATGGAGCTGGCCTGCACCTTCTTCGAGGAGCAGCTGGCCGGCCGCACCGGTGCACGGGCCCGCGACTACCTCGCCGGCCGCGGGCTCGACGGCGAGGTTCGCCACACCTTCCGCCTCGGCTACGCGCCGCCGGAGCGCTATGCGTTGCGCGACCACCTCGCCGCGCGCGACGTGCCGGCCGAGCTGATGGTGGAATTGAACCTGCTGACCACCGGCGACGACATCAAGGTACCGTTCGACCGGTTTCGCGACCGGGTGATCTTCCCGATCCGCGACGTGCGCGGCCGGGTCGTGGCCTTCGGCGGCCGCGGCATGAGCCCGGACGCCAAGCCCAAATACCTCAACTCCTCCGAGACGCCGCTCTTCCACAAGGGGCGGATGCTCTACAACCACCACGCCGCCCGAAAGCCCGCCCACGAGACCGGTCGGGTGATCGCGGTCGAGGGCTACGTCGACGCCATCGCGATGACCCTCGCCGGGCACCCGGAGGTGGTGGCCTCCCTCGGCACGGCCCTCACCGAGGATCAGCTCGCCCTGCTCTGGCGCATGGCCGACGAGCCGATCCTGTGCTTCGACGGCGACGGCGCCGGCCGGCGCGCCGCCTACCGCGCCCTCGACGTCGCGCTGCCGGCGCTCCAGCCCGGAAAGTCCCTGCGGTTCGCCCTGATGCCGGAGGGCCAGGATCCGGACGACCTCCTGCGCACCGGGGGGCCGGGCGCCATCGACCGGGTGCTCGACGGCGCCCGGCCGCTCGTCGACGTCCTGTGGTCGCGCGAGACCGAGATGAGCCCGGTCGACACGCCCGAGCGCCGGGCCGGCCTCGCCCAGCGCCTGCGCGAGATCGTGAACGGCATCCGCGACGAGACCCTGAAGCGCTACTACCGTGACGAGATCGAGGCCCGGCTGCGCTCCTTGAGCCCCAACGGCGGCGTCCGTCGCGAGGGAGGAGGCGATCGGGCGTACCGGGAGCGGGCGCCCTTCGTGCCGCGGGGTCGCGGCGTTCCGCCCCAGCCGGTCTCGCCGCGGCTCACCGCCCGGGCGAGCCCGCTGCTGGCCCGCTCCTCGCTGTTCTCCGGCGGCTCGTCCTCACGCGAGGCCTTGATCGTCGCGGCCCTCCTGGTCCATCCCGAGTTGCTGGCCCGCGAGGCCGAGGAGCTGGCGGAGGTCGAATTCGAAGGGGCGGATGCGCGCGCGCGGCGCGGCGCGCTGCTCGATCTCGCCGCGGAGGGCGGGGCGGGCGACGCAGGCTTCCTCGATGCGCGGCTGGAGCGGGCCGGGCTCACGGCGGCGGCGGGCCGGATCGCCGCGCTGGTGCGGCCCGGCGACCGCTGGGTGCTCGATCCGCACGCCGATCCCGTGCGGCTGGAGGACGCGCTCCGGCAGGCCGTGATCTTGCACCGCAAGGCCGGAACGCTACATAGCGAACTCCGGGCCGCTGAACGCGCCCTGGCGGAAGAGGAGACGGAGGCCAATTTCGCCTGGCTGCGCGACGTGAAGACCCGCCTCTCCGTGGTGGCGGGCGCCGAAGCCGAAGCGGAGGAGGCCCAGGAGGCCGAATCGTGACGGAATCGTCTTGAACGCCACGCACGGCTTGCGGCTTTCGTCCGGACTAGTTAACGGCAAGTCGATCGAATGGCTTGCACATTTGCGTGAGATCCTGGGGCGGCTCGTGCGCCGTCCGACGAGACATCACGGTGCCGGCACGGCGGGAGCCTCCCCCGCCCGGGCACTGCCGACACCGGGAAGCATAGGCTGAGCATGGCGACGAAGGCAACGGAACGAGACGAGACCGAGGCGGCCCCCGAGCAGCAGACCGACGGCCCGCTCCTCGACCTGACGGATGCCTCCGTCAAGCGGATGATCAAGCTCGCCAAGAAGCGTGGCTACGTCACCTACGACGAGCTGAACGAGGTGCTGCCCCAGGAGGAATTCACCTCCGAGCAGATAGAGGACGTGCTGGGCCAGCTGTCCGAGCTGGGCGTCAACGTGGTCGAGGCCGAGGAGGCCGACGACCAGCAGGGCGAGAACGCCCCCCAGGAAGGGGCTGAGGAAGAGGAGCCGAGCGAAGGCGGCGAGGTGGCCGAGGTCGCCGTCGCCCGACCCGTCGCGCTCCGGGCTGAGACCGCCAAGGAGCCGACGGATCGCACCGACGATCCCGTCCGGATGTACCTGCGCGAGATGGGCTCGGTCGAGCTTCTCTCCCGCGAGGGCGAGATCGCGATCGCCAAGCGGATCGAGGCCGGGCGCGAGGCGATGATCGCCGGGCTGTGCGAGAGCCCGCTGACGTTCCAGGCCATCATCATCTGGCGCGACGAGCTCGTCGACGGCCGGGTGCTCCTGCGCGACATCATCGACCTCGAAGCGACCTATGCGGGCCCTGACGGCCGCGCCGGCCCCGCCGAGGCCGAGGTCGAGGGGGAGGGCGACGAGGAGGCCGAGGGCGAGACCCCGCCGGAGGGCGAGGGCGACGAGGACGACCTCGAGAACAACGTGTCGCTCTCGGCGATGGAAGCCGAGCTGAAGCCCCGCGTGCTCGAGACCTTCGACGCGATCGCCGAGAACTACCGCAAGCTGCGCAAGGTGCAGGCCGAGCAGGCCGAGACCCGGCTCAAGGGGGCGGCAGCCTCCGAGTCGCAGGGCCAGCGCTATTCCGAGCTGAAGAACACCGTCGTCGCCGACGTGAAGTCGCTGTCGTTGAACGCCAACCGCATCGAGGCGCTGGTCGAGCAGCTCTACGACATCAACAAGCGCCTCGTGCAGAACGAGGGCAGGCTGCTGCGCCTTGCCGAGAGCTACGGGGTTCGCCGCGAGGACTTCCTCAAGGAGTACCAGGGCTCCGAGCTCGATCCCAACTGGATGAAGTCGATCGCCAATCTCGGCGGTCGCGGCTGGAAGGAATTCGCCCGCTCCGAAAACAACGCGATCCGCGACCTGCGCCAGGAGATCCAGAGCCTTGCGCAGGAAACGGCGATCTCCATCGCCGAATTCCGCAGGATCGTGAACCAGGTGCAGAAGGGCGAGCGTGAGGCGGCCATCGCCAAGAAGGAAATGGTCGAGGCCAACCTGCGCCTCGTCATCTCGATCGCCAAAAAGTACACGAACCGCGGCCTGCAGTTCCTGGATTTGATCCAGGAGGGCAACATCGGCCTGATGAAGGCCGTCGACAAGTTTGAGTACCGCCGCGGCTACAAGTTCTCCACCTACGCCACATGGTGGATCAGGCAGGCAATCACCCGCTCGATCGCCGACCAGGCGCGCACGATCCGCATCCCGGTGCACATGATCGAGACGATCAACAAGATCGTCCGCACGTCGCGCCAGATGCTGCACGAGATCGGCCGCGAGCCGACGCCGGAGGAATTGGCCGAGAAGCTGGCGATGCCGCTCGAGAAGGTCCGCAAGGTCCTGAAGATCGCCAAGGAGCCGATTTCGCTGGAGACCCCGGTCGGCGACGAGGAGGACTCCCACCTCGGCGATTTCATCGAGGACAAGAGCGCGATCCTGCCGATCGATGCTGCGATCCAGGCCAATCTGCGCGAGACCACCACGCGCGTGCTTGCCTCGCTCACCCCGCGCGAGGAGCGCGTGCTGCGCATGCGCTTCGGCATCGGCATGAATACCGACCATACGCTGGAGGAAGTCGGCCAGCAGTTCTCGGTCACCCGCGAGCGCATCCGCCAGATCGAGGCGAAGGCGCTGAGGAAACTCAAGCACCCGAGCCGATCCAGGAAGCTCCGCAGCTTCCTCGACAGCTGACACATCGAAGGGCGCCGCAAGGCGCCCTTTTTCATTTCATCGCTGAAACACGCGGCTCCTGCCGCGGCATCGTCCCGCCGCGCTTGCCACCTATGTCTCCCGCCCGACAACCGGGCGGAGGACCCCATGCATCTCGTATTCGCATTGGCGCTGGCGACGCTGCTGGCGATCTGGCAGACCGAAACGGCATCGGCGGACACGGCTGACGCCGCCGCGCGCGGCCTTGCGGCGGCAACCGTCGCGGACCGCGACGCGGCGCTGGCCGAACTTGCCGCCTCCTCCGGCGACCCGCTCGCGGACTACGCCGCCGGCTCCATCCGCTTTTTCGTCGCGCTCGAGAAGCTGGCCGGCGGCTTTTATCGCCACGGCTTCGAGAGCCCGCAATCCTTCATGCTGCCGCTGATGCGGCTGCCGGTGCCCGACAATTACGCACCCGAACCCCTGACCTACGAGAAGTTCCGCGCCATCCTCACCGACTTCCGCGACGAACTGGAGGCGTCTTCCGCCACCCTCGCCAAGGTCCCGGCCGGCGCCGAGATCGCCCTCGTTGTCGATCTCGCCACGGTCGGCATCGACGTCAACGGCGACGGCCGCATCGGCATCGAGGAAAGTGCCGCCGGCATCATCGCGGCCCTGGGCGGCGGCGGCGATGCGTCGCCCGGCGACACGCCGTCCCTCGCCTTCCGCTTCGATCGCGCCGACGGCTACTGGCTGCAGGGATACGCCCACTTCCTGATGGCACAGACCGATTTCTGGTTGGCGCACGACTTCCGCAACGCCTTCGACGGCTCGTTTCACATGCTGTTCCCGCGCGCCGAGCTGCCGTTGCAGGCCCTACTCGTCCCACAGGGTCCGCCCAGCGACATGATCTCCGCCGAGTGGCGCATCGCCGACTTCATCTCCTTGGTTCACTACGTGAACTGGCCGGTCGACGAACCCGACCGCCGCCGCGCCGCCCGCACGCACCTGATGGAGATGATCCGGCTCAGCCGCGAAAACTGGAAGGCGATCCGCGCCGAAACCGACAACGACCGCGAGTGGCTGCCGGGACCGCAGCAGCCGGGCGAGCATGCGCTGACCGGCATGTCCGTCGGCGAGGCCGAGGTTCAGGCCTGGCATGCTGCCCTGCAGATGGCCGAGGATCTGCTCGAAGGCCGCGCGCTGCTGCCGCACTTCCGCATCACTGGCCAGGGCATCGACATGAAGCGGTTCTTCGACGAGCCCCAGACTTTCGACCTCGTTCCGCTGATCACCGGACCTGGTGCGGTGCCATATCTCGCGAAGGGCCGCATCCTGACCTCGGAGCAGTTCGACGCGATCAGGCGCCAGTTCGGCGGCGCTGGCTTCATGGCCTTCGCCCTGTGGTTCAACTGACAGGGCGCGGCCGGCCACTCTTCCGGCAGCGCGCAACCGACCGTCAACATTTCTGATTTGCGCCCCGCTTTGGGGCGTGGTGTCTGCGGCATCCGCAATCGCTTCGAAGACCATGCCGCTTCCCATACTTGCGCTGTTCATTGCCGCCTTTGCCTTCGGCACGACCGAGTTCGTGATCGCGGGCCTCTTGCCGCAGGTGGCGGACGGCCTGTCGGTGACCATCCCGCAGGCCGGCTACCTGGTCACCGGCTACGCGCTCGGCATCGCCATCGGCGGACCGCTGATGACCATCGTCACCGCTGCCATGCCGCGGCGCCGGCTCCTCATCGTGCTGGTGAGCGTCTTCGCGATCGGCCAGGTCGCCTGCGCGCTCGCCCCCGGCTTCGCGTCCATGCTTGCCGTCCGCGTCGCGGTGGCGATCGCACACGGCGTGTTCTTCGGCGTCGCGATGGTCGTGGCTGTGTCGCTGGTCGCCGAGGAGAAGCGCGGCATGGCGGTTGCGTTCGTGCTCGCCGGGCTGACCGTCTCGAACATCGTCGGCGTCCCGGTCGGCACGGCGATCGGCGGCGCCTTTGGCTGGCGCGCGACGTTCTGGGCGATGTTCGGCCTTGGCGTCGTCGCTGCGGTGGCGATGATCGCGCTGCTTCCGGCGGCCCGGCGCGATGCGCCGAAGCCGGCGCCGAATCTGCGCGGCGAGGTGCGCGTTCTCGGCCGCCAGCAGGTCTGGACGTCGCTGATCATCATGCAGACGCTGATGATCGCGCAGTTCGTGCCCTATACCTTCATCGTGCCGCTTCTGACCGACGTCACCGGCATCGCGCCCGCGACCGTTCCGCTCATCCTCCTCGTCAATGGCATCGGCGCCACTGCCGGCGTGCTGCTCGGCGGACGCCTTGCCGGCCGCCGGCTGATGCCGCTTCTCGTCGCCGTTCTGCTGGCACAGTCCGCAGCCCTGGCCGTCATGTACGCCGTCGCGCCCTATCCTCTGCCGATGGTGGTGGTCGTCGTCCTGTGGGGCATGCTCGCCTTCACGATCGGCACGCCGATCCAGACCCGCATCCTCACCTGGACGGCGGACGCGCCAAATCTAGCATCGTCGCTGATTCCCGCTGGGTTCAACGTCGGCATCGCGCTTGCAGCCACGGTAGGCTCGCTGCTGCTGGCCGCCGGCTTCGGCTACCGCAGTCTGCCGGTGCTGGGCGTGTTCTCTATGCTGCTCGGCGCTGTCGTGGCGGCCCTGTCATGGCGCGCGGAGAAGCGCCGCGGCGAGTCGCCGCCTGTTGCCGCGACAGCTGCCTGAAGCGTCGGACGAAGTCGCGATTGGCCCATGCAAACCTTACCCGGCTAATGTAACGTGGGGCGAACCACAACGCACCTCGTCGGTTTGTCGGGCATGATCTCGAACGGCACAATTCTGGTCTCATGAGCGGATCGCTGGTCCTCTTGCACCTTGCCGGCGCTGTCGCGCTGCTGCTGTGGGCGACGCGCATGGTGCGCACCGGCGTCGAGCGCGCCTATGGCGACGTGCTGCGCCGCCGGCTGCGCGACACGCTCCGCAACCCCCTGCTCGCGATCGGCGCCGGGCTCGCGCTTGCCATCGCTCTGCAGAGCGCCACGGCCGTCAGCCTGCTCGTCGCGTCGTTTGCCGGATCGGGCATCGTCGGCGGCGCAGCCGGGCTCATTGCGGTGCTCGGCGCCGATCTCGGCTCTGCCCTGGTCGTGCGGCTGCTCTCCATCGACCTTTCGCATCTCGTTCCCGCACTGCTCTTCGCCGGCACCGCCATGTTCCTGGCGACCGAACGGCGCGGCTGGCGTCAGTCCGGCCGCATCCTGGTCGGCATCGGCCTGCTGCTTCTGTCGCTGCGCATGATCGGCGAGGCGGCTGAGCCGCTGCGCGAAAGCCGACTCCTGCCGGTGATCGTCAACTATCTCTCGGGCGACCCGGTGACCGCATTCATCGTCGCCGCCGTGACGACCTGGCTGTTCCACTCGTCGGTCGCTGCGATCCTGCTGATTGCGGCGCTCGCCGCACGCGGCCTGCTGCCTGTCGAACTCGGCGTCGTCATGGTGCTCGGGGCCAATTTGGGCGGCGGCCTGATCGCGGCTTTGCTGTCCCGCCCCTATCCCCCCGAGGGCCGCGCCGTCCCCCTCGGCAACCTCGTGCTCCGCGGGGCAGGCGCGGTCATCGCGCTCGCCGTCCTCATCGCCGTCCGGCCGGATCTGTCGCTGCTGGGCTCCGCGCCGGCCCTGCAGGTGGTGCACGCGCACATAGCCTTCAATCTCGCGCTCGTCGTCTTCGGCGCGCCTTTCGCCGGCCTGGTTTACAACGCTCTCGCCGCGGCCTTGTCGCGCGCTGCCATACCCGCGGCAGGTGCCGCGCCCGAGGCCGCCACCGCGCTCGACCCGACGGCGCTCGCCACGCCGAGCCAGGCGCTGGCCAACGCCACGCGCGAAGTCGTCGGCATGTGCGAGACGGTCGAGATCATGCTGCGCGACGTGATGACGCTCTACGAGGCGCCGGACCGCACCCGCGTTGCCGCCCTGGCCGCGCTCGACGACCGCGTCGACCGGCGTCACGGCGCGATCAAGCTCTACCTTGCGAAGATACCGACCGCCGAGATGAGCGCGTGGGAGGCGCAGCGCACGCAGGAACTGCTCGCTGCCTGCGTGAAGCTCGAGCAGGTCGGCGACATTATCGTTCGCAACATGCTCGTCCACGTGGAGAAGAAGCTCTCGCGCGGCGTCACCTTCACCAAGGAAGGATGGAAGGAACTCGAAAGCCTGCACGCGAGCGTCCTTGCCAACGCCCGCCTCGCCTTCAACGTGCTGGTGTCGCGCGACGCCACCACGGCGCGTCAGCTCGTCCAGGAGAAGGATCGCCTGCGCGACGTCGAGCGCGACACCTCGCGCCGCCATTTCGAGCGCCTACGCGAAGGCACGGCGCAGAGCCTCGAAACGTCGACGCTGCATCTCGACACCATACGCGACCTCAAGCAGATCAACTCGTTGCTGGCCTCGATCGCCTACCCGGTTCTCGAGGAGCACGGGCTGCTCGGGGGCACGCGCCTGAAGGCACTGTGACACGGTTGCCGTCGCGCACCGTGCGCGTATCCTGACTGCCATCGGGAGACACGAACCATGCCCGCCAGGAAGTCCTCTGCATCCGACCGCGCCGCCGCCACGCCGCGCAAGCCGCTTGCGCCTGGCCCCGATGGCGTCGTGCTGCTGGCTGGCGGCAACCCGCAGATCGCCAAGGGCTACGGGGACGCGGTCGTGCAGCGCTATATCGACGCCATGCCGGGCTGGAAAAGCGATGTCGGACGCACGCTCGACCGCATCGTCACCGAGACGGTTCCCGGCGTGCGCAAGGCGGTGAAGTGGAACTCGCCGTTCTACGGCATGGAGGACGATGTCTGGTTCCTCGGCTTCCACTGCCTGACGAAGTACGTGAAGGTCGCCTTCTTCCGCGGGGCCAGCCTCGATCCGCAGCCGCCGGGCACGTCGAAGCAGCAGTTTGTGCGCTATCTCGACATCTACGAGGACAAGCCTCTGGACGAATCCCGCTTCGCCGATTGGGTCGCCCAGTCGAGCCGTCTTCCGGGCGAAAAGATGTGAGCGAGGCCATGAGCGACGAAGACGACCCATCCGCGCTGATCGACGCGAAATTGGCGGCGCTGGGCGGCTGGCGCGCCGAGATGCTCGGCCGCTTGCGGGCCGCTATCCTCGCGGCGGATGGCGACATCGTCGAGACGGTGAAGTGGCGCAAGGCGAACAACCCGTCCGGCGTCCCGGTGTGGGAGCGTGACGGCATCCTCATCACCGGCGAGGTCTACAAGGACAAGGTAAAGCTGACCTTCGCGCACGGCGCCGCGCTGCCGGACCCGAAGAAGCTCTTCAACGCCAGCATGGACGCCGGAACGCGCCGTGCGATCGACGTCGCCGAAGGGGAGCCGGTCGACGAGACCGCATTGAAGGCGCTGGTGAAGGCGGCGGTCGCGTACAACGTCGCCGCCGCGAAGAAGCGCGGCCGTTAGACCGCGCTTCGCTGCAGTGCTACTGCAGCAGGCCTTTGACGATGCCGTTGGCCTTGGAGAAGTCCATCTGGCCGGCATAGCGCTGTTTCAGCGTCGCCATGCACTTGCCGATGTCGCGCAGGCCCTCGGCGCCGACTTCGTCGACGACCTGTTTGCACGCATGCGTCAGGTCGCTGTCGCCGAGCTGCTTCGGCAGGAACTGCTTGATCACCGCGATCTCGCTTCGCTCCTGCTCCGCGAGTTCGACGCGTCCCGCCTCTTCGTAGATCTTGGCCGATTCCTCGCGCTGCTTGACCATCTTGCCGAGCACGCCGACGATCTCGTCATCGGTGATCGCGCCCTTCGCGGTCGCGCGGTTGGCGATATCGCGGTCGTGCACGGCGGCGTTGATCAGCCGCAGGGTCGACAGGCTCGTCTTGTCGTGAGCCCGCATTGCAGTCTTCATGGCCTCGGCGAGTCTCTCGCGCATGGCTTTGTTACTCCCAGCCCGGTCCCAGGTAGCGTCTCTCAGGTAGCGTCCGGCATCGAACGGTGCAAACCGATTCGGGTTCCGGAGGCGGCGGACGACACCCTCCGCGGTTGCCCCGCCAGCGAAATGCGCCTGCCCTATTGTCGGCGTCCTGGATGGACATTAGTTAGCTCGGGAAATGCCCTGCGAACCATTTCGCGGGGCCTCCGAATTCGCGCGTACATATGGGGTCAGGCGGGCCTGCGCGCAAGCCGCCGCAAGGAGTTGTCCATGACCGCTGGCACCGCCCCATGGGGCGCGACGAAGCCGACCGCCCTTCTTGTGCTTGCCGATGGAACCGTAGTGGAAGGCAAGGGCCTCGGCGCCGCTGGCATCGCCGTCGGCGAGGTCTGTTTCAATACCGCGCTCACCGGATACCAGGAGATCCTCACCGATCCGTCCTACGCCGGCCAGATCGTCACCTTCACCTTCCCGCACATCGGCAATGTCGGCGCCAACGGCGAGGACATCGAGGACCTGATCCCCGCCGCGCGCTCCGGCGCGGTCGGCGCCATCTTCCGCGCCGATGTCACCCAGCCTTCCAACTATCGCGCCGCCGGCCATCTCGACGAATGGCTGAAGCGCCGTGGCGTCGTGGCGCTGGCCGGCATCGATACGCGCGCCCTCACCGCGCTCATCCGCGACAAGGGCATGCCCAACGCCGTCATCGCCCATGCGCCGAATGGCGTGTTCGACATCGCCGCGCTGAAGGACAAAGCCGCCGAATGGCCGGGCCTTCTCGATCTCGACCTTGCGAAGGAAGTGTCGTCCGGCCAGTCCTCGCAATGGCGCGAGACGCCGTGGGTCTGGAACGAGGGTTTTGCCGAACAGAAGCAGCCGAGCTTCCACGTCGTCGCCGTCGATTACGGCGTCAAGCGCAACATTCTGCGCCTGCTCGCCGGTCTTGGCGCGCGGGTCACCGTCGTCCCGGCGCGCACCTCGGCCGACGAGATCCTCGCGATGAAGCCGGACGGCGTGTTTCTGTCGAACGGCCCTGGCGATCCGGCCGCGACCGGAAAGTATGCCGTGCCGATGATCCGCAAGCTGCTCGAAACCGGCATTCCGATCTTCGGCATCTGCCTCGGCCATCAGATGCTCGGGCTGGCGCTCGGCGCACGCACAATAAAGATGAGTGCCGGCCACCACGGCGCCAACCACCCGGTCAAGGACTATACCACCGGCAAGGTCGAGATCGTGTCGATGAACCACGGCTTCGCGGTCGACCGCGATTCGCTGCCCGAGGGTGTCAGGGAGACGCACGTCTCGCTGTTCGACAATTCGAACTGCGGCATCAGCGTCGTCGGCAAGCCGGTCTTCTCGGTGCAGCACCATCCCGAGGCGTCGCCCGGCCCGCAGGACTCGCACTATCTGTTCCGCCGCTTCGCCAATTTGATCCGCGAGCGCAAGGGCGAACCGGCTCTCGCCGAGCGTTAGGGAATCGAGGCCGGCGTTACCGCCGGTGCGCGCCGCCGGCGTCTGCGCACGGCGCGCGCCGTGCGCCCGCCAAGCGCGGCGACGATCGCGATTAGCATTCCGCCCAGCACGAAGCCAAGCGCGGTCCAGGCGAGGCCCTGCGGCGTAAGCGGCAATGCCGGCTGATAGTCGCGCCAAGCACCTGAAAGCAGGCGGCTGTCATAGCCGCTCAGCATCGTCACCGGCAGAAGATAGTCGGGTCGCGCGTCGAACCGCGCCTGTTGCAGGCGCAGCGCCTCGTACCGTCCGATCGTTTCGCCCATGCTGCGGCCGCGATCGTTGAAGAAACTGTCGGTCGATTGCCGGTAGCGCCCGAGCGCTTCCTGCCGGCTCATGCCATTGCGTGTGGCGTCGTCGTCGAATTGCGCGACGATGGCACGCAACTCCTCCATCGCGCCGCCCAGCCTCTGCCGGTATTGCTGGGCGAGTTCAGGCGCCTGGCCCGCAGCCACCGCGCCTGCAATTCCCGCTGCGAGTGCCAGACGTCGGCCGAGCGTGTTCATGGCGTGGAAATTCGCGCGGTACGCCGCCGGTTCCCGAATCGAAACGGGCGGCACCTGCCGCCCGCTCTTCGCCGGATCGCCGTCAGGCGGACAGCCGCAGCCGCACGACCCGGTCGCGAATGGTCTTGAACACCTCGTCCAGCTGTGTGCGCGACGGCGCGTCGAAATAGTGGTCGGGCGAGCTCGCACACTCCTTCAGCATGGTCCCTGTCTTCGCGTCGGGCTCCTCGAGGCGGATCGTGTAGACCGTCACGCCGTCCTTCTTGGCGTTGGCGCAGGCTTCGAGCGTCTTGGCGTTCATCAGATCGGTCGGCGAGCTGGAGCCCGCAGCACCCGGCACCTGCAGCCGCCCGTCGACCAGGTAGCCGAAGCTCGAATAGGACGAGCCGAGCTTGGTCGAGCGCGGGCCAATATTGTTGGCGCCGTCGGTCAGGACGACCATGATCTTCTCGACGCCGGTGGCGTCCTTCTTTGCCCCCTGGGCGAACGGCTCGCCGGGCGACAGCACGCGCATGCCCCAGGCCACGCCTTCCATGATGTTGGTGGTGCCGGTCGCGTTCAGCGCCTTCACCTTGGAGCGCAACGAGTTGTAGTCGTTGGTCAGCGGCGCGATCGGCTGCATGTCGCAGCCGCGGCCGGGGCCTTCGCCTGCGCCTAGTTCGTCGAGCGCCACGCTGCCTATTGTCAGCAGCTCGGTGATCGCCGAGCCGGTATCTGTGTCGGTTCCCAGCGCGCCGGTCACGGTCGCCACGCCGTACTTGAGAAGCTTCTTTGTTTCGCCGACGAGCGACTTGTCGAGCGGGTCCACGTCGGAAGCGATGTAGCTGTTCTCGAATTCGCCGCTGTCCGGCTCGTCGATCGCGAAGGCAGGAACGAACAGGCTGCGCACATCCTTGGCGTTCGGCGTCGTGTCGGCGGTGTCGTGGGCGCCCTTCTTGTCGGCCATGCGCGTCTCGACGCAGCCCTTCCACGGCTGCCCCATCTTGTACATGACCTCGAAGCGGCTGACGCCTTTCTTGAGTTCGAGCTGCGGGATGTCGCTCTTGCCCTTGATATCGAGCCACGCGGCGCCGGTGCCTTTCACCATCTTGCCCTTGGCATTGAACGTCGGCCCGTACTCCGGCCCGACATTGACAAAGGTTGCGAACGGCACCAGCGAGAACCTCAGCCGGTTCTTGTCCTTGATCTGCGCCGACATGGACTCGATCATCCCGTCGACCGCGTCCTTCATCGACTGCAGCTTGCCGCCGGCCATCGAGCCCGTCGTATCCAGCACCAGCGCGATCTCGTATGACGCGTAGGCGATGTCGGCGCTGGAGGCAGCCTGAACCGGCCAGTCCGAGTAGCCGAGCAGCCCGCCGAAGGCGAGGCCGGCCTTGGTATTCGCCTGGACCTTCACCGATGTGCCCTTCCGCACGACTTTGAGGTCCGTATACTTCAGGTGGTAGTTGTTCGCGACGAAGGTCATCGCGATCTTGTTCGCCTCTTCGTCGGTGATGTCGGTACCCTGGCGGGCAACCGCGAGCACCGCCGAGTCCATCGCCTGCTGCAGCGCGTTTTGCGTCTGGCTGATGGTGGAGAGGTCGAGCGCCGCACCGGCCGCCAGCACAAGGGGCACGGCAAGCACGGAAGCGATGATGGCAAAATTCCCGCGCTCGTCGCGCGCCAGCCGGATCAGTGCCCCGTTCATCTTCACCCCCGCATGAACTTCCTGCGTGCTGGATACCGGCCCCGCGTAAATTCCACGCTAAGTCGGTGCGAACATTTTAGCCGATCGGCGTAAGTGCCCGGTAAGTTGGAACCGCCGTCGGGGCGGGGCGTTCTTGGGCAACGGCAGGATAAAGGCCGCTCAAGCTCGGAGAATGAAGATGAAGCGCATCATTCCTTACATCGCCGCGGCGACGGTCGCTCTCGCCGTCCCGACCGTTGCGTCGGCGCAGATTTCGATCGGCCCGAACGGCGTTACCATCGGTGCCGACCGCAGCACGGCCCGCGAGGCAGCCCGTGAAGAATACCTGCGCGAACAGCGCCGCATTGCACGCGCGGAAGCCCGTGCCGAGGCGCGTGCCGAAGCTCGCGCCCGTGCCAGGGCAGAGGCTCGCGCCAGTGCGCGTGCTCAGGAGCGCTGGGAGCGTAACCGTCGCAACGGCGAGGGCGAAGTTATCCTGCGTTTCAACTGAGTTAATATTTACTTAATGAAAAAGGGCGCTTAGGCGCCCTTTTTTATGCGAACTGTAAAGGAACCCAGTAGGGGCAGTCGCCGTTGATTTGCCATCGAAGGAACAGACCTTCAGTCAACGGAGAAAGACAATGGCTCGTTTTGCAAACATCGTGGCTGGCGCCGCTCTCGCTCTCATCCCGGCTTCGGCCTCCGCGCAGGATATCGGCGCTTCCGTCAGTGGTGTCGTTAGCGGTGCGGTCGATGGCGTTTCTGGCGCCGTTGGCGTCGGCGGTGGCGCAGACGCCGGCGTCGGCGTCGGCGTGAATGTCGACTCGAACAGGAACAAGAAGTCTTTGACCGTCGAGCAGCGTGCCCAGGCTAAGGCCCGCGCCAACGCGAAGGCCGACGACAACCGCAAGCGTCTCAACGCTGACGGCACTGTCACCGGCAGCACCAGGATCGACGCACAGTCGAACTGATAAGGTATCCCCGGAGCAGAAAGGGGCGCTACGGGGCGCCCCTTTTTCGTTGGTCATTCGGCGGATCTCAGACGTCGCCGTTGAAGGTGTCACACGAGGTCAGCCTGCCGCTGTCGTAGCCGGAACGGAACCAGCGCTGCCGCTGTGCCGACGTGCCGTGGTTGAAGCTCTCCGGAACCACGTAGCCCTGCGTCCGCTTCTGCAGCGTATCGTCGCCGATCTGCCGCGCCGCATTGAGCGCCTCGTCGACGTCGCCGGCCTCGAGCAGCCCCTTCTGGTCGGTGAAGTGGGCCCACACGCCTGCGAAGCAGTCGGCCTGCAGCTCGACCCGAACCGACATGGCGTTCGCCTCCGCCTCGCTCATCGACTGCCGCATCTGGTTGAAGCGCGGCAGGATGCCGGTGAGGTTCTGCACGTGGTGGCCGACCTCGTGCGCGATGACGTAGGCCTGCGCGAAATCGCCCGCCGCGCCGAACTGGCTCGCCAGCTGTTCGAAGAACGTCGTGTCGAGGTAGACGCGCTGATCGTTCGGACAATAGAACGGTCCGGACGCCGACGACGCGAAACCGCAGGCCGACTGGACCTGGCCGGAGAACATCGTCAGCGTCGGCTCCGCATACTGCTTGCCTTCCGCCTGGAAGATGCCGTTCCAGACGTCTTCGGTCTCGGCGAGAACGACTCCGACGAACTGGCGCATCTCGTCGCTGGCCGGCGCACCCTCCTCCTGCGTGAAGTTTCCGCCGCCGCCCGGGTTCTGCGCTTCCATCATCGCGAGGGGGTCGATGCCGCAGGCCCGCAGCACGAAGAACAGCACCACGAGGATGATGATGGTCGTGAACGACAGTCCGCCGCCGCGACCACCCATCGGCAGGTTTATGCGGCTCGGGCCGCGGCCGAAGCCGCCCGGAAAGGCGCCTCCGCCTCCACCGCCGCGCCGATCGTCGATGTTGCTGCTTTCGCGGCGTCCTCTCCAGCGCATGGCAATCCTCGCATTTGCGGCGTCCGGCGCCGTGGTTGAGACCTAACCCACCGGCGGGTGCGAGTCACAGACTTTTCTGATGACCCCGCTCCGTACAGGGATTCGCCAGCAACGTGCCGTCGCCCGTCCGGTTCCTTCCGGCGGGCACGGCGATCTTGACCGCGCCATAATCCGCCTGTTCTCAATGCGGAACCTGGGGAAAGTTGTGTCCATGCGGCTCGCGCTTTCGCGGATTTCAGGCTTCGGGCGCGGGCTCGTCTTCGCTGCGGGGCTTCTCCTTGCCTCGACCGCGCTGACCTCCGCGGCCGAGACCCTGCGCGGCGTCGCCCTCGTCATCGGCAACGGCGACTACGAGCACCTGGCGCCGCTCGCCAACCCCGAGCAGGATGCGCGCGCCATCGAGGACCTGCTCGCCGACCTCGGCTTCGAGACCGAGCTGTCGTCGGATCGAGACGCCCGCCGCCTTGCACGCGACCTTGAGGATTTCGTCGAGGACGCCGCCGGCGCCGACGTGGCGGTGATCTACTATGCAGGCCATGGCATCGAGGCCGGCGGCGAGAACTTCCTGGTCCCGGTCGATGCCGACGTCGCCGCCCTCGACGCCGCCGGCACGAAGCTCGTGCCGCTGTCGGAGATCGTCGCCGATCTTCGCCGCGAAGTCGGCGTTACCATCGTCCTTATGGATGCCTGCCGCGACAATCCGTTTCCGCCCGGTGCGACGCTCAAGCTTTACGCGGCAGCCGCGCCCGTACCCATCGCCGCCGGCGGCCTTGCTGTCGGCGACAGCCGGGGGGCGACTGCGCTGCAGCCCGTCACCGCTGCTTCCGACGCCAGCCTCGGAATCGTCCTCGGCTTTGCCGCCGAGCCCGGCAAGGTCGCGCTCGACGGCGCCAAAGGCGAGAACAGTCCCTACGCCGCCTCGCTGCTCAAGCACCTGTCTGCGCTCGGCGGCGAGGAATTCGGCCAGGTCATGCGGATGGTCGGCGAGGAGGTCTATCTGAAGACCGGCGGCCGGCAGCGGCCGTGGATCAACGAGAGCCTGCGCCGCCTGCTCTATTTCGGCGAGCCTGTCGACCAGCCCGAAGGCGCGGAAGGCGACATCCTGCGCGAGCGCCGCTCGCTGCTGCTCACCATCGCCGCGCTCCCCGACCCGCAGCGGCGCCAGATCGAGCGCGCCGCGCAGGCGGCCGGCGGCGTGCCGATGGATGCGCTCTACGCCATGCTCAAGGCGCTCGGTACCGACATCCCGGAGGATCCCGCCGAACTGGAGAAGCTGCTCGACCAGCAGGCCGTCCGGTTGAAGGATATCCTCTCCGAGCGTGCCGCGCTGAGGAGCACGGACGCTGAGATTCTTCGCCTCTCCGCCCTCGCCGACACGGCGATCGCCGAAGGCGCACTGGCCACTGCGGTGAAGCTCCACGAGGAAGCGAAGCGACGCGTCGAGCAGCTATCCGCCACGGTCGACTGGGCCGAGGCCGATATAGCTGCACGCCGCAAGGAGTTCGCAAAAGTGTTCGCCGACTCGGCGCGCGCGCTCGAGTTGTCTTTCCGCTTCCGCGAGGCGGCGGCGGATTATGCCAGGGCCTTCGAGCAGGTCGAGCGCTGGGACACCGCGCAGGCGGTGATCTACGCGGATGCCGAGGCCGGCGCGCTCGGCGCGCTGGGAGAGAACTCCGGCGACAACACCGCGCTGGTCGCCTCCGTGGCGCGCTACGAGGCCGCCCTGCGGATGATCGAAAAGGCCGCCGACCAAGAGCGCTGGGCCGCCGCGCAGAACAACATGGGCACGACCCTGTCGACGCTCGGCGAGCGCGAGGCCGGCCGCGACAGCCTGGACCGCGCCGCCGCTGCCTTCGAGGCCGCTCTAACCGTCTATACCCGCGAGGCGGCACCCGACGATTGGGCCTCGACCCTCGGCAATCTCGGCACGGTGCAATGGCGGCTCGGCCTGCGCGAGGCCGACAATGCGCTGCTGATGCGCTCGGCCGACACCTTCCGGGCGGCGCTGGAAGTTCAGGCTTCAATGGCGAAGCCGCTCGAATGGGCGGTCAGTCAGAACAATCTCGGCACGGTCCTCGCCAGTCTCGGCGAGCGAACGCGCGACACCGCCGTACTCGAGCAGGCGATCGCCGCGCATCGCGCCGCCTTGACGGTCTACGACCGCGCCACGCGGCCGATCAACTGGGCGACCAGCCAGGTCAACATCGGCGCGACGCTGAGCCGTCTCGGGCCGCTGGCCGGAGATCCGAAATTGGTCGAGGATGCCATCGCTGCCTATCGCAGTGCGTTGGAGGAATTCACCGTCGACCGCGCGCCGGCGCAGTGGGCGACGATCCACAACAATCTCAGCGCCACCTGGCTCAGCCTCGGCGAGATGCGCGACGGCGAACCTGCGTACGAGGAGGGCCGAAAGGCGGCGGAAGCCGCGGTTACGGTCTGGTCGCGAGACAAGGCGCCGACCAACTGGGCCACGGCGCAATTTACGCTCGGCAATGCCCTCTACCGGCTCGGCAACGCCCGCAAGGATGTGGCGACGATGCAAGACGCCGTCGCGGCACTCGAACTGGCGCTGCAGGAATACCCTGTCGACAAGACGCCGCTCGACTACGTCTCGGTGCAGTAGAACCTTGCAGCCATCGGGGATGACATCGGCGTCATCGAACCCGGCGACTTGCCGTTCGGCAAATCGGTCGCCGCATCCGACGCGGCTCTCGCCGTGCTCCGGCCCGAGACGTCGCCGATGGATTATGGCGAGAGTCACTACGTACGCGGCATCGCGCTCGCCCATTGGGCCGAACTCGACGACGACGTCGGGCGCTACCGCGAGGCCATCGCCGCCTTCCGCGAATCGGCCCCATCCGCACGCGCGCCATCGACCCGAGGCGCTGGGGCCGTACGCAGTACCGGCTGGGTCACGCGCTCTCGAGCCTTGCGAAGCTCACCGGCGAGACGTCTCTGCGCGATGAATCCATTGCAGCCTACGAGGGCGCCATCGCCGTCTCCGATGCCTCGAGCGAGCAGTGGGCGGCGCTGCATTGGGGCTACGGCTACGTGCTCTCCGCCCGCGGCATCCTTGCCAACGATCCGGCCGATCTGCGCAAGGCCATCGCCGCGCTCGAGGTCGCGCTCGCCGGCACCCCGGGCGAGACGGCCGATCGTGCACAGATGCTCGGCGATTTCGGCCTGGCGCATTACAGCCTCGCCGGCACGGGCGTCGACGAAAGCTGGCAGGCGTCCATCGATGCCTATGCCAAGGCGGCCGAGATCTACGGTGCGCTCGGCCGCAGTCGCCCGCGCGCAACCATGCTTACGGGCTATGCCAGCGCGCTGCTTACGGTCGGCGCCCGGACGGGTCAGACGGAGCTGCTGTCAGCGTCCGCCGCCGGGTTCCGCGAGGCTATCGATCTGGTGGCTGCCGAAGGCGATACGGAAGATCGCGTGCGACTCACCGCCAACCTCGCCAACGCGCTGTGGAACGAAGGATTCAACGCGCAGGGCACGGCAAAGCTCGTCGAGGCGGCGGCCGCGTTCCGCGAGGTGCTGCGCATGCGGCCGGCGAACGTCGAGCCGGATCGCTGGCTGAAGACGCAGACGAGCCTGGCGCAGGTGCTCCTGCAGATCGCCGGCCGCGAGCCGACGCCGCAAGGCTACGATGCCGTGGTCGAGGCGTTCGGCGAACTGTCGGACTTCTGGGGCCGCGATAGAAACCCGGCGGAGTGGGCGAACAACCAGAACGAGATGGGCTACGCGCTCATGCTTGCCGGCCGCGCCGAGGCCAGCGTGGCGCGTTATGAGCGGTCGGTGTCCGTGCTGCGCGAAGCGATCGCAGTCCAGCGGCGGATCGGCGCCGTCCCTGCCGTGTCCTATACCGAGGACAGCCTGTGCGACGCGCTGACCGAGCTTGGCGCGATGAAGCGCGATCGCGCGATGGCCGAGGAGGCGATCTCCGCCTGCACCAGCGCGCTCGCCGGTTTCAAGGCCGCCGCGCTGTCGGATCTGGTGACGCTGTCCGAAACGAACCTCGCCGAGGCTCAAACGCTGCTGGCGACGTTACGCTGAACTCGGACTGCCTGTAGGATCGCACTCGCCGCGCGCGTCCTCGGGAGACACGCGTCAAGGGAGATCGTCATGCGCAAGATCGTTGCAGCCGTGTTCATGAGCCTCGACGGGATCATGCAGGCACCGGGCGGACCCGACGAGGACCGGCGGGGCGGCTTCGACTATGGCGGGTGGGTTTTCACTTACTCGGACAACGAGTTCGGCGAATCGCTGAACGAGCTGTTCGCACAGCCCTACGATCTGCTGCTCGGCAAGCGGACCTACGACATCTTCAACGCATACTGGCCCTACAACGGCAACATCGAGCCCGGCGCCGAGTTCAACCGCACCCGCAAATACGTCGCCACCCACCATCCCGACACGTTGAGCTGGAACAATTCCGAGTGGCTCGGCGAGGATCCGACTGCGCGGTTGGCGGAGCTCAAGCGCGGGGACGGCGCGATGCTGCTGACGCAAGGCTCGGCCGGGCTCGTGCACCAGCTGCTCGCGGCAGACCTCGTTGACGAGCTGATGCTGATGACCTTCCCGATCGTGCTCGGCAAGGGTGTCCGCTTCTTCGACGAGACGTCGACGCCCCGCGCCTTCAAGGTCGCGTCGTCCAGGATCACGTCGTCCGGCATCGTCGTGGCGCGCTACGAGAAGCACGGCAAGGTCGAGACCGGCTCGTTTCCGACCGGCGAACCATCGAAGGCCGAGCTCGAACGCCGCCGAACCTGGCCCTTGGCGTAGGTTTAACCGCGCGGGAAGCGCTTCTGCGATTCCAGGATGTTGAGGTCCATGTGGTTGCGCATGTAGCGCTCGGAGGCCTTCTGCAGCGGCTGGAAGTCCCACGGGAAATAGGCGCCGTTGCGCAGAGCCGGATACACCACCCAGCGCCGCGCCTGGCTTTCGCGCACCGCCGCGTCGAACGCCGCCATGTCCCACCGCGCCCGCACCTTCGCCGTGAACGCGGCGACCTCGTCCGCATGCGCGGGATCGGTGGCGAGGTTATCGAGTTCGAGCGGGTCGGCCGCGAGGTCGAAGAGCTGCGGCGGGTCGACCTCGCAATGCACGAACTTCCTGGTACCCTCGCGGATCGCCACCATCGGCGCGACGGTCCCCTCGGCGGCGTACTCGACGTAGACCGGCCGCTTGTCGGCTTTGCCCGCGATGAGTGGCAGCAGCGACCGCCCGTCGGTCCACGGCATGATGCCTGACATGTCGATGCCGGCGAGGTCGCACAGCGTCGGCAGCACGTCGAGGTTGGAACTGGGCTCGTCCACCCGCCCCGGCTTCACGCCCGGTCCCGCGATCGTCAGCGGCACGCGCGCCGAGCCCTCGTAGAAGCACATCTTGAACCACAGGCCGCGCTCGCCGAGCATCTCGCCGTGGTCCGAGCAGAAGAGGATCACCGTGTCGTCCAGCATGCGCGTGCGCTCGAGCTGGTCCACCAGCTCGCCCACCCGGTCGTCGATGTAGGAGATGCTGGCGAAGTAGCCCCGCCGCGAATTGCGGATGTGCTCCGGCGTGATCTCGAAGCTCTTGTAGTCGCAGGCGTCGTAGAGACGCTGCGCGTGCGGGTCCTGGTCCGCATGGTCGATGTGGCCGACCGTCGGCTCCAGCATCGCGCAGTCGTCGTAGAGGTCCCAATGCTTCCGCCGCGCCACGAACGGATCGTGCGGGTGCGAGAACGACACCGTCATGCACCACGGCCGCCGCGCCTCGTCGTCGCTGTCGCGCGCATACTCGTAGAGCTTCTGCGACGCGAGGAACGCCACCTCGTCGTCGTACTCGAGCTGGTTCGACGTCTCCGCGGTCCCTGCCCCGGTCACCGATCCGAGGTTGTGGTACCACCAGTCGATGCGCTCGCCGGGCTTGCGATAGTCCGGCGTCCAGCCGAAATCGGCCGGGTAGATGTCCGTTGTCAGGCGCTCCTCGAACCCGTGCAGCTGGTCGGGGCCGACGAAGTGCATCTTGCCCGACAGGCACGTGCGATAGCCCGCGGCCCTCAGATGATGCGCGAAGGTCGGGATGTCCGAGGCGAATTCGGCCGCGTTGTCGTAGACCCGCGTTCGCGATGGCAGCTGGCCGGACATGAACGAGGCGCGCGCCGGCGCACACAGCGGCGACGCCGTATAATTCGCCGTAAACCGCGCCGAGCGGGCCGCGAGGGCCTTCAGGTGCGGCGTGTGCAAGAAGTCTGCCGGCCCGTCGGGGAACAGCGTCCCGTTGAGCTGATCGACCATGATGACGAGGATGTTCGGGCGCTGCATGCGGAGGAGCGGCGCGGGCAGCGGCCATCGCCGCCCGCGCCGTTCTTTCTCAGAGACCGAGCGCGGCCTTCACGGCCGGGAGGCCGGGCTTGCCGTCGATGGTGTTGACGCCCTGCAGCCACGGCTCGATCGCCGCCGGATTGGCCTTCAGCCACTCCTTCGCCGCTTCCGCCGGCGTCTTGCCGTCATCGAGGATCTTGCCCATCATCTCGTTCTCGAGCTCGACGGTGAACTTCATGTTCTTGAGCAGCTGCGCCGCGTTCGGGCACTCGGCCGACCAGCCGGTTCGCGCCAGCGTGTAGACCTCGGCGCCGCCGAAGTTCGGGCCGAAATACGCGTCGCCGCCCGACAGGTAGGTGATGTCGAACTTGGCGTTCATCGGATGCGGCGCCCATGCGAGGAACACGATGTTCTCGCCGGCGCGCTCGGCGCGCTGCACCTGGGACAGCATCGCCGCCTCGCTCGATTCGACGACTTCCCAGCCGGTCAGCCCGAAATCGCCGGAGGCGATCATCTTGCGCATGTTCTCGTTGGCCGGCGCGCCCGGCTCGATGCCGTAGATCTTCATCCCGAACGATTCGCCGTTCTTGCCGAGGTCGGCGAAGTCCTTGATGCCCTTGGCGGCGACAGACGACGGCACGGCGAGCGTGAATTTCGCGCCGGTCAGGTTCTGTGTCAGCACCTCGACCGCCTTCGCCGCGTTAAGGTCGTCGATGAACTTCTGCTGCGCCGGCATCCAGTTGCCGAGGAACACGTCGAGGTCCTTGTTCTGCAGCGACTGGTATCCGACCAGCACCGAAAGCGTGTCGATGTTGGTCTGGTAGCCGAGACCGTTCAGCACCTCGGTGGCGATGGCATTGGTCGAGCTGATGTCGGTCCAGCCCGGATCGGACATGCGGATGGTCTTGCAAGAGGCGCCGTCGGCGAGCGCCGCCGTGCTGATTGTGGCGGTGGCGGCCAGGGCGAGGCCGAAGCTGCGAAGTCTCATGGCAGTTCCCCTTGTGGTTCTTCTCGAAGGAGCTGGCTTCCATGAAATCTTTATGTGTGGCTGTATTGCAGCCTGAGTTTTTCGAAGCCACTCATAAAGGCTGTTTATGGCACAGCGCAAACTCGACCTCGGCTGGCTGCGCGTCTTCGAGGCCGTCGGCCGTCTCGGCAGCCTCACTGGCGCCGCCGCCGAACTCGGCATGTCGCAGCCGGCGGTGAGCTACCAGATCCGCCGCATCGAGGAGCAGCTCGGCGTGCCGCTGCTGCGCCGCATGCATCGCGGCAGCGCGCTGTCGGAGGCCGGCGAGCGGCTGCAGCGTGCCGTCCACGCCGGTGTTTCCGCCCTCGACGAGGCCGTCGCAGACATTGCCCGCCGCTCGCGCAAGCCGGTCATCCGCGTCTTCACCGACTACGGCTTCGCCGCCTTCTGGCTGATGCCGCGCGTCGCCGCATTCCGGCGCGAACATCCACAGGTCGAGGTGCACGTCATCGCCAGCCAGGGCCTCGACGAGCAGTTGGAGGAGACCGCCGACGCCACCGTCCTGTTCGGCGAGCGGCGCGATTTCGCCGACGACTCCCGGCTGGTCATGCCCGAGCGGGTCGTTCCGGTGTGCACGCCCGGCTTCCTTGCCCGGCACGGCCCATTTCCCGATGCCGCGAGCCTCGCCGGCGTGCCGCTCCTGCATCTCGACACCGTCGGCCGGCCGCGCTGGTTCACCTGGACCACGTTCCTCGCCGCCCAGGGCGTCGCCCGCGAGCCGCGCGAGGGCGACCTCGGCCTGAACACCTACGGCTTCATCGTCCAGGCGGCGCTGGCCGAGCAGGGCGTGGCGCTCGGCTGGCTCGGTCTCGTCGACGCCCATCTCGAAAGCGGCGTGCTGGTGAAGGTCGGTCCCGAGCTGTCGCAGTCGGATTGCGGCTATTGGCTGACCTTGCCGCGCTCCGCCACCGCCGAGCGCCGCCGCATGATCGAGAGCCTGCTCGGCATCGGCTGAGTTGGCCCATGAACGGCCTGCAAAGGAATTTCAGTCCGCGGCGCACGGCATCTGCGCCAAGCTGGTTGCCTGCGAGGCGTGAAATTGGTCGCTGCAGCCCCTACCCGCGGCGGCGAATTGGCTAGCTTCATCCTGCCATTCACAAGGAGGCAGACATGACCTTGCATCGAAGTTCGCTCTTTCTGGCAGCCATCCTCGCCGCGTCCGTCCAGTTCGGCGGTCTCGGCTTTGCCTTCGCGCAGGACACGCTGAACAACGTGTCCTACGACCCCACCCGCGAGCTATATCGCGAGTATTCCGAACACTTCAACAAGGTGTGGCAGGCCAAGACCGGCCGCACCGTCACCGTCAGCAACAGCCATGGCGGATCGGGCGCGCAGGTTCGCGCCGTCGTCGAAGGGCTGCCCGCCGACGTCGTCACTTTCCCGCTTGAGGGCGACATCCTTGCTATCGAGAAGGCGGGCCTGATCGCGCCCGGCTGGCAGGCGAAGTTCCCGGCGCAATCCTCGCCCTACACCTCCACCATCGTCTTCCTGGTTCGCGCCGGCAACCCGAAGGGCATCAAGGACTGGGGCGATCTCGTGAAGGACGGCGTCGAGGTCATCACGCCGAATCCCAAGACGTCGGGCGGCGCCCGCTACAATTACCTCGCCGCATGGGCCTACGAGCTCGAACGCTCCGGCGGAGACGCGCAGAAGGCGAAAGACTTCGTCGCCGAAATCTACCGTCACGTCCCGGTGCTCGACACCGGCGCGCGCGGTTCGACCAACACCTTCGTCCAGAACAAGGTCGGCGACGTGCTTCTCGCCTGGGAGAACGAGGCGCTGCTGTCGCTGAAGGAATTCGGCGCGGGCGAATACGAGATCGTCGTTCCGACGCTGTCGATCCTCGCCGAGGTGAAGGTCGCCGTCGTCGACAAGAACGTCGACGCCAAGGGTACCCGCGAGATCGCCGAGGCCTTCCTGAACGAGCTCTACACGCCGGAGTCGCAGAAGATCTTTGCCCGCAACTTCTACCGCCCGCTCTACCCGGACCAGGTCGACAAGGCCGATCTGGCAGCGTTCCCCGACGTTAAGCTCGTCACCGTGAACGATGTGTTCGGCGGATGGGCCAAGGCGCAGCCGGAGCACTTCGGCGAGGGCGGCATCTTCGACCAGATCTACTCCAAGGACTGATCGACCAGTCCTTCCCCACCGCAGGCCCGAGGAAGTTCGCTTCCCCGGGCCTGCCATGTCCTTGAAACCCCGGAACTGCCCATGGCGCGTCTCAGATTTCGGCAAGCGAGCATCGTCCCCGGCTTCGGGCTCACCTTCGGCTTCACGATCTTCTACCTGTCGCTGATCGTGCTCATCCCGATCGTCGGCCTGTTCGTGAAGACCTTCGAGCTCGACTGGCCGAGCTTCGTGCGCATCGTCACGGGTCCGCGTTTCCTCGCGGCCCTTCGCTTGAGCTTCGGTGCCTCGCTTGCCGCGGCCCTGTTCAACGTCGTGGTCGGCGTGCTGATTGCCTGGGTGCTCGTGCGCTATCGCTTCTTCGCCCGCCGCCTCGTCGACGCCATCATCGACCTCCCCTTCGCGCTGCCGACGGCTGTCGCCGGCATCGCCTTGACCTCGCTTTACGTGCCGCAGGGGTGGCTCGGGCAGTTCTTCTCGCCCTATGGCATCACCATCGCCTACACGCCGGTGGGTATCTGGATCGCGCTCGTCTTCATCGGCCTTCCCTTCGTGGTGCGAACCGTCCAGCCGGTGCTGGAGGATTTCAGCAGGGAGACGGAAGAAGCTTCCGCCACCTTGGGCGCGACGCGGCCGACGACCATCCTGCGCGTGATCCTGCCGCCGCTCGTGCCGGCGATCCTCACCGGCTTTTCGCTCGCCTTCGCCCGCGCCGTCGGCGAGTATGGCTCGGTCATCTTCATCGCCGGCAACATTCCGCGCAAGACCGAGATCCTGCCGCTTTTGATCGTCTTCCGGCTGGAGGAGCGCGAGTATGCGGCCGCCGCGGCGATCGCCGCCGTCATGCTCAGCGTCTCGTTCCTGATCCTCCTCGCCATCAACCTGATCCAGGTCTGGAGCAACCGGAGGTTCGGCAATGGCTGAATTGTCTCTGCACTCTGGAACCGCCGCGTCTCCCTCGCGCCGCGTGCGGTCGCCGGTCACCGAGTCTGCTCCGGTGCGCTACGCGCTGATCGCGCTGACCCTCGTCGTTCTCGGCGTTTTCCTGGTAGTTCCGCTGGTGTCGATCTTCGTCAACGCGCTGGCGATGGGCATCGGCCCGGCACTGGCAACCCTCGGCGACGCGGACGCGGTGTCCGCGATCCTGCTTACGCTCTTCGTCGCGGCCATCGCTGTGCCGTGCAATCTCGTGTTCGGCATAGCCGCTGCGTGGGCCATCGCGAAGTATCGCTTCCCCGGCCGCGCCTTCCTGATCACGCTGATCGACCTGCCGTTTTCGATCTCGCCGGTCGTCGCCGGCCTGCTCTACGTTCTGTTGCTCGGCCCGTTCACGCCGATCGGCGCCTGGCTGCTCGAAGATTACGGCGTGCGCATCATCTTCGCTGTCCCCGGTGTGGTGCTGGCGACCATCTTCGTCACCTTCCCCTTCGTTGCGCGCGAGCTGATCCCGCTGATGCAGGATCAGGGCACCGGAGACGAGGAAGCGGCGCTGTCGCTCGGCGCCAGCGGCTGGCAGACCTTCTGGCACGTCACGCTGCCAAACGTGCGCTGGGCGCTGCTCTACGGCGTGCTCCTGTGCAACGCCCGCGCCATGGGAGAGTTCGGCGCCGTCGCCGTCATATCCGGAAAGCTGCGCGGCGAAACGGTGACGATGCCGCTGCAGATCGAGCTTTACTATCAGGAATTCCGCGCCCTGGCCCAGGTCTCGGCCTTCAGCCTCGCTGCCGTGCTGGCCGGGCTGGCGCTGGTCACGCTTGGCGTCAAGAGCTGGCTGGAATGGCGCTACGCCGACCAACTGGCGGCCACCCGCGCAGGACATTGAGGATCGCCAATGGAACTCTCCATCCGCAACGTCCGCAAGGAGTTCGACCGGTTCGCCGCGCTGAACGACGTGTCGCTGGACATCCGTTCGGGCGAGCTCATCGCCCTTCTCGGACCTTCCGGCTCCGGCAAGACGACGCTGCTGCGCCTTATCGCAGGCCTCGATTTCCCCACCTCGGGGAAGATCATGTTCGGCGACGACGATGCCTCCCTGAAGTCGGTCCAGGAGCGCAACGTCGGCTTCGTGTTCCAGCACTACGCGCTGTTCCGCCACATGACCGTCGCGGAGAATATCGGCTTCGGCCTGAAGGTGCGCCCGGCCGCTACGCGCCCGGCATCGGCGGAAATCCGCCGCAGGGCGCTCGAGCTGCTCGATCTGGTGCAGCTCTCAGGCCTCGAAAAGCGCTATCCGGCGCAGCTCTCCGGCGGCCAGCGCCAGCGCGTGGCGCTGGCCAGGGCGCTCGCGATCGAGCCGCGCGTCCTGCTGCTCGACGAGCCGTTCGGCGCGCTGGACGCGCAGGTGCGGCGCGAGTTGCGCCGCTGGCTGCGCGAGATCCACGACACGACCGGCCACACCACCGTCTTTGTCACCCATGACCAGGAGGAGGCCCTGGAGCTTGCCGACCGTGTCGTGGTCATGAGCCAGGGCCGGATCGAGCAGGTGGGCAGCGCCGACGAGGTCTACGACCGTCCGGTGTCGCCTTTCGTCTATGGTTTCATCGGCGATTCCAGCAGCCTGCCGGTTCGGGCGGAGAGCGGCCAGCTCTGGCTCGCCGACCGCACGGTCGGGCTCGATGCCGGCGGCATCGCCGACGGCGACGGCACCCTGTTCTTCCGGCCGCACGACGTCGAGCTCACCGACGGTTGCGGCGGCTGCCTGGCCGGTGTCGTCGTCGCCAGCCGCCGTGTAGCCGGCACGCGCCGGGTCGAGATCGAGATCGGCGGAGACAGGCATCGCGTCGAGATCGAGGTGCCGTCGGATCGGGCTGCGGCGCTCGGCAGCCGCCTCGCGTTCCGGCCCCGGCGCTGGGCGGTGTATCCCGCGGGAACCGCTTCGCGCCCTGCGCCTGTACGTGACGACGACGGCGTTGCGAACGCCGCCGCCTGACACTCGGCTACATGCACTGGCGGCGCGGGCCGCCATTGTAGGGCTGATAGCTGTTGTCCTCCGGACGGTACGAGCGATACCGGTCGAAGCATGACTGGATGTGGTCGCGGTCGATCTGCATGGGCATGCCCCGCGCCTCGTCGGCGAACTGCATGCGTGCCTGGAGCTGCTGTACCGGCGCTGCGTTGCTGCGCGGAGCTTCCAGCGCCTGAAGTTCGCTGGTGTAGGGCGAGACGCACGCCTGGCGCGGTCCGCCATAGGGCTGGTAGCTGTTGTCCTCGGCGCGGAAGGACCTGTAGCGGTCGCTGCACCACTGCCGGTGCGCGTCGGCGACGACGCCCAGTTCCGCGGACTGTCGCGCAGTCGCCTCGGCCTCGGCGGTGCCCTGCGGGTTCTCGGCCGCGACCGCCGCCGTGGTGATGAGGTCGATGCCTGCGTCGCCCTCTTCCTCGCTCGCTTGCGCGGACGTGTCTTTCGCCGCTCGCGGCGCATCGTTGTCCGCGCCTGCATACGCCACGCGAACGGGCTCGTTCGACCAGATTGCGGCAGTCTCGTTGCGTTCCGTGTCCGGACCGACGAAGTAGACGGTGGCAAGGACGGCACCCGCGGCAAAAACCACCAGAGTCATCGCGAATCCGCCAACCAGCGCCAGAAACAATTTCATCGTTGTGCTCCCTCGACAGTCCTTGCGTCGTGAATGAAGGAACGCCCCGTACAGTTCCGATATTTTTGCCGTGTCGGACCTTTGGCCCACTGCCCGGCATGTCTGGGGAGACCTTTACGCCCTGCCTATTTCCGGGGTTCCCTAGCCCGCCGCCCTCCCCTATAAGCCCGGCCTAGCCTGAATTATCCACGCTTGCGCCGCCGGACGGGACTCCCCGCGCCGGTGCTACGCGCAAGCACGCACGTACGAACCGGAGCCCCGATGCCGAAACGCACCGATATCAAGTCGATCCTGATCATCGGGGCCGGCCCCATCGTCATCGGCCAGGCCTGCGAGTTCGACTATTCCGGCACCCAGGCCTGCAAGGCGCTCAAGGCCGAGGGCTACCGCATCGTCCTGGTCAACTCGAACCCGGCGACGATCATGACCGATCCGGAGCTGGCCGACGCCACCTACATCGAGCCGATCACCCCGGAGGTCGTGGCCAAGATCATCGCCAAGGAGCGCCCGGACGCCCTGCTCCCGACGATGGGCGGCCAGACCGCGCTGAACACCGCGCTCTCGCTGCGCCGCATGGGCGTGCTGGATCGCTACAATGTCGAGATGATCGGCGCCAATGCCGAGGCCATCGACAAGGCCGAGGACCGCGCGCTCTTCCGCGAGGCGATGAAGAAGATCGGGCTTGAGACGCCGCGTTCCATGCTGTCCAACGCCACCGAGGTGAAGGAAGCCGACCGCAAGCGCCACGAGGCCCGCCGCGCCGCGCTGAAATCGTCCGGTGCCGAAAATCTCGACGCCGCGCTCGATGCGCTCGAGACCGAGTGGAATCTCGGCGAGGGCGATCGCAAGCAGCGCTATGTCAGCCACGCCATGGCGCTCGCCGCCCAGGCGCTCGATTTCGTCGGCCTGCCGGCGATCATCCGCCCGTCCTTCACGCTCGGCGGCACCGGCGGCGGCATCGCCTACAATCGCGCCGAGTTCTTCGACATCGTCGCGTCGGGCCTTGATGCCTCGCCCACCACGGAGGTCCTCATCGAGGAATCCATCGTCGGCTGGAAGGAGTTCGAGATGGAGGTCGTCCGCGACAAGGCGGACAACTGCATCATCGTCTGCTCCATCGAGAACGTCGATCCGATGGGCGTCCACACCGGCGATTCCATCACCGTCGCGCCGGCGCTGACGCTGACCGACAAGGAATACCAGATTATGCGCAACGCCTCGATCGCGGTGCTGCGCGAGATCGGCGTCGAGACCGGCGGCTCGAACGTCCAGTTCGCCGTGAACCCGGCCGACGGCCGCCTCGTCGTCATCGAGATGAACCCGCGCGTGTCGCGCTCCTCCGCGCTGGCCTCCAAGGCCACCGGCTTCCCGATCGCCAAGGTCGCCGCCAAGCTCGCCGTCGGCTACACGCTCGACGAGCTCGACAACGACATCACCGGCGGCGCCACCCCGGCCTCGTTCGAGCCGTCGATCGACTACGTCGTCACCAAGATCCCGCGCTTCGCCTTCGAGAAGTTCCCCGGCGCCGAGCCGATCCTGTCTTCGGCCATGAAGTCCGTCGGCGAGGTCATGGCCATCGGCCGCACCTTCCAGGAATCGCTGCAGAAGGCGCTGCGCGGCCTCGAGACCGGCCTCACCGGCCTCGACGAGATCGAGATCGACGGCGCCGACGGCCCCGAATCGAGGAACGCCATCCGCGCCGCGCTCGGCACGCCGACGCCGGACCGCCTGCGCCAGATCGCCCAGGCGCTTCGCATGGGCGTCTCGGCCGAGGAGGTGCACGCCATGTGCCGCTTCGATCCGTGGTTCATCGAGCAGATCGAGGGCATCGTCGCCATGGAGGCCCGCATCCGCGAGCATGGCCTGCCGCAGGACGCGCAGAACCTGCGCATGCTGAAGGCCATGGGCTTCTCCGACGCCCGCCTCGCCTCGCTGACCAGGACCGATGCCGACCGCGTCGCTGCCGCGCGCGCCGCGCTCGGCGTCCACCCGGTCTACAAGCGCATCGACACCTGCGCCGCCGAGTTCGCCTCGCCCACCGCCTACATGTACTCGACCTACGAGACGCCGTTTGCCGGCGAGTTGGCCGACGAGGCGCTGGTCTCGTCGCTGAAGAAGGTTGTCATCCTCGGCGGCGGTCCCAACCGCATCGGCCAGGGCATCGAGTTCGACTATTGCTGCTGCCATGCCGCCTTCGCGCTCAAGGAGGCCGGCTACGAATCGATCATGATCAACTGCAACCCGGAGACGGTCTCGACCGACTACGACACCTCCGACCGCCTCTATTTCGAGCCGCTGACCGCCGAGGACGTGCTCGAGATCCTGCGCGCCGAGAAGGCTGCCGGCACGCTCGTCGGCGTCATCGTCCAGTATGGCGGCCAGACGCCGCTGAAGCTCGCCGACGCGCTCGAGAAGGCCGGCATCCCGATCCTCGGCACCAGCGTCGACGCCATCGACCTCGCCGAGGACCGCGACCGCTTCCAGAAGCTGCTGGTCAAGCTCGGCCTGCGCCAGCCGAAGAACGGCATCGCGTGGTCGGTCGAGCAGGCGCGCACCGTCGCCTCCGAGCTGGGCTTCCCGCTGGTCGTGCGCCCGTCCTACGTGCTCGGCGGCCGCGCCATGCAGATCATCCACGAGGAGGCGCAGCTCCAGACCTACCTGCTCGACACCGTGCCCGGCCTCGTGCCGGAGGACATCAAGCAGAAGTACCCGGCCGACAAGACCGGCCAGATCAACACCCTGCTCGGCAAGAACCCGCTGCTGTTCGACACCTACCTGACCGATGCCATCGAGGTCGACGTCGACGCGCTCTGCGACGGTGAGAGCGTCTACGTCTCGGGCATCATGGAGCACATCGAGGAGGCCGGCATCCATTCCGGCGACAGCGCCTGCTCGCTGCCGGTCCACTCGCTGTCCGACGGGCTCGTCGACGAGCTCGAGCGCCAGACCGCCGCGCTCGCCCGCGCGCTGAAGGTCGGCGGCCTGATGAACGTGCAGTACGCCATCAAGGACGGCGAGATCTTCGTCCTCGAGGTCAATCCGCGCGCCTCGCGCACCGTGCCGTTCGTCGCCAAGACCATCGGCAAGCCGATCGCCAAGATCGCCGCGCGCATCATGGCCGGCGAAACGCTGGACGGCGCCTTCTCGCACTATGGCGCCAGGCCCGACCCGCGCCGCATGGGCCACATCGCGGTCAAGGAAGCCGTGTTCCCCTTCGCCCGCTTCCCCGGCGTCGACACCCTGCTCGGCCCCGAGATGAAGTCGACCGGCGAGGTCATGGGGCTGGACCGCGACTATGCGCTGGCCTTCGCCAAGAGCCAGCTCGGCGCCGGCGTCGACCTGCCGCGCTCGGGCACGCTGTTCGTCTCGGTGCGCGACGAGGACAAGGCCAAGGTCCTGCCCTCGGTCCAGAAGCTCGCCTCGCTCGGCTTCAGGGTGCTCGCCACCGGCGGCACCGCCCGCTACCTGATCGACAAGGGCGTCGAGGTCACCAAGATCAACAAGGTGCTTGAAGGCCGGCCGCATATCGAGGACGCCATCCGCAACCGCCAGGTCCAGCTCGTCTTCAACACCACCGACGGCCAGAAGGCCCTGTCGGACTCGAAGTCGCTGCGCCGCGCCACGCTGATGCAGAAGGTGCCGTATTACACGACCATGGCCGGCGCCGCCGCCGTCACCGAAGCCATCGCGGCGCTCAGGGCGGGGAGCCTGGAGGTGAGGCCGCTGCAGGGGTATTTTTAGTCTAGAGGGCGGCGATCTTGTCCAAGACAGCTACGACTTCGCCGTCGACTTCGCCAGCTTCCATATGATCGACCAGAATATGAAAGTCGGACTTGTTGATCCTGTTGCTCAGTTTCAGCGTCTTATAGAATCTGTCAAATATGGGCTGCAGTACATCATCAGAAATCTTTGTATCGTGACTCCAAGCATCTTTGCCTAAGGTCTCCAAGGCTGACTGAACAGACTTTATTGACATTTCCATTGCCGAAAGCCGCGCTTCGCTCTCCGCTCGAGACACCAAATCGTCGCCCGGCACCGCCGCCGCAAATCTCATAAGGGTTTCCGGCAAATTCAAATAGCTCTCGATCTCGCGTCGAGCCCACGTATGGCATTGGATGTTAAAGCCGACAGGCAGCGGCGCTGCCAAGCGGTCAAACAACGCAAACGCCCGGAGATCCGCCTTTGCTTCGCGCACGCCGTGAAAGTGAGACTCTACCTTCTTGGGCTGATTAGCGACATAGTGAACAAATGGCTCATTTAGCTTCTCCAATGCCGGATGGCCCAATAATTTCGCCCAACCGCGCAATATCGCTATATCCGTCGAGCCCTCAAGATACAGGACGAAGCCTTTTCTCTCAGCCTGATAGTAATCTTCAGCTCTGATCTCCTTGAGCGCCTTTCCAACCTGAGAGCCGCGATCATCTATTCGTTTCGGTTTGCCAATGAAGCTAATTAGTAGATCGCGATCAATTGCCTCCTGCATCACCACTTCGGAGTGACTGGCAATTATTAGTTGATTGCCTGATTTTCGAGCAATCTCGCTTAGCATAGAATACACTTGCCGCTGCCTGAGAACTTCCAGATGCGCGTCTGGTTCGTCAAGTAGCAGCGTTGAGTTCGGATTTCCTTCTAGATAGGCTAGCAGGAGCAAAACCTGCTTGAGCCCGCTCCCGGCACTGGTAATCGGATACTCGACACCATCTTCACGGTAGCTAAGATTGACGATACCGCGGGCCGCATCTCGCACTGGGTCGGACATGTCCGCGCGAAACACATCGCGTATCGCTTTCCGAACCCTCTCCCAACCCGCTTTGTCGCGTTCGAATGACCTAAGGCAGAGATTCCGAAGAACTTCGCCGGATCTACCTTCTCCCAGCAGCACGTTGACGCGACCCGGTTGTAGTTCTGGCTCTTCGGTTGATACGCCAGAAAGCGGCGGCAAGAGGTTTATCTTTTCGCGAGTTGCGAGGTCCGGAACCTCCATCCTACCCGCCCCGGCGCGCATTGGGCGGCAGTAGAACGACTCTGGATTTGCATAGTCAAATTCCAAGCCGCAGTCCCACGCCTTGCCCTCGCGCTCTCCGCTAACGACAACATCGATCAGAATATTCTCGGTGTGTTGTTTTCCCTCAGGATCACGCGAAACGTTTCTCACCCTCAGTTGTTGCCAGAGGTGCTTTGCGTCACCTACCGGCACTTGGGACAGCCCTAGCCTTGGAATAGTTACGCCGGGACGCTTCTCGGCCGTTCGCGTCTTGCGCTCGCTTGTCCAAGTTATCAGACCTGCATGCCACAGTAGCAGTGCCTGCAACGCCGAGGTTTTGCCTCCGTTGTTTGGGCCCACAAAGACAACTACGTCTCCGAGATCGATCTCGATCTCTTCGAGCCGCTTGAAATTTCGAGCCTTAAGTTTGGTAAGCATCGCAAAACCCGAGGCAACCGCAATGCGCTGATCACTAGCATATCAGAGCAGGAAAATCGCGAAGAGTCGCAGCGAAGATTGCGCAAACCGCTTTGGCCGGTTGCAAGCGCGGACAAACAGGGACCCGAAACGCGTGCCTTGGCCTCGCAGTGCCCCGGGGCAGAATTCCCGCCCCAGTAGCAGCATGGATCCCGGCTCCGCGCCGCGCGTGCAGCGCAGCTTCGTCCGGGATGATGAAAATGAGAACCCGGCGCCATTGTCCCCCGGTCGGAGAACAGGCCCTCACCTTTCCTCCCCCGGCACCTCCAGCCCCCGCTGCCTGAACATCTCCGCCACGCCGCCCTCGATCTTCCGGCACCCGCAATGCTTCGCGTGTTCGGTATGCCAGGCGATGCGCTGGTCCTCGGTGGCGTGTTTCGGCATCGGGTGCGCCTGGTGCCATTCCCGGTTGATCTTGCCCATGTCGGCCTCCATCGGGCGAGCATAGTCTGCCCGCCCCGGCGCCGATTGACGGGCGTCAACCTCTCCGCGCCCGGAAAGCGCGCGCCGCACCTGCTGCAGCAATCGCAATGCAAGGAGCGCGCGTGGCGACATCCGACGATGCCCCTCACTTGGAATTTCTAGCACTTAGCCTCGCGGACGGCCTGCGGCCTGCTCGTCTAAGGCGCTGAAATTCCTTTCTCTCCCGCAAGGGGAGAGATAACCGCTTCCGCGATCTCAGCACTGACCTTGCGATCTCATTGCAAGGCGCGATGTGGAAGGTTTGCGATGAACAATGTGCAGGGCCTTATCTCTCCCCTTGCGGGAGAGAAAGCGATTTCAAGGCTTTAGCCGAGCAGCCCGCAGGGCGTCGGGAGGCTAAACCTTAGAAATCGCAAGTGAGGGGCAATCTTTTTGTCCACACAACGCTCAGCGCACCGACAATCCCCCCGCCTTCGCACGGGAGACGGGTGCGCACCGGGTAGTCGGGCGAAGGTCGGTGCCGGATGGGCTGCGCAATCGGTAGCGTGGCTGGGCCTTGAGCCCTGACGTCCGGGCCTTGCGGAACCACACGCTGCCCGGCTCGCCGGGGCGTGCCGCAGGGCAAAACGCCGGACGGGCGGCCGCAAGGCCGCACAAAAACTATTCTACGAGCGACCGAACGGCCGCCCGTCCTCCCACTCTTGGTGGGCGATCTTTCTCAATGGCCAGACGCTTCGGCGGGTGTGGAGACGAAGAACTGCGTCCGGCCGCAGCCGAGGCGGCGACCGCCGCCCGCCGGCCGTCCGGCGCCCCCCGCGGAGGCCAGTGAGCGAAGCGAAGGCTCGGCCGCGAGCGATAGGACAGGCTCTAGTGCTTGCGGTCGCCCTTGTCGCCGTAGCCCGGCTTGGCGTCGCTCTTGGCCTGGCGCTTCTGGTCCTGCGCCAGCGACTTGCCGACGTCGACCTGTTCGCTGAACTGGCCGTCCTCGTCGCGCCGCACGTAGCGCTTGTCGCCCGGGTTCGGCTCGATCAGCTCGCGTTTTCCGCTCATGACGTTCTCCTCGCGTTGGGTTTCGTTGACCTCAACGTGAACCGATTCACGAGGTTCCCGGCGCTATTTGTCCCGCCCGGTGAACTCGACGGCGAGGATCTTCCAGCTTTCCGCCTCCCAGACCAGGCGGTAGAGCGCCGGCTGCACCGCCCCGCTGGTGCTGGTGATCGTGGTCGAGACGCGGCCGGTGTCGTTGCGCAAGGAGCGGCTGCCGAAATTCCATTCGCCGATCGACGACAGGATCGGGTCGGCGGCGATCCGCGCCGCAAACGCTTCCGCCGCGATGTTCTGGCGGAAGGCCTGCGAGGTCTCGGCGTAGGCGCCGGCGGCGTCGCCGGCCTTGAGCGCCGCAAGGTGCCGGTCGACCGGCTCGACGACGCCCGACGTGGCGTAGAGTGCCAGCCCGATCAGCAGGCCGATCGCCGCGGCGAACCCGCCGACGATGATCAGGCCGAGCTTCAGCCAGCGCGGCATGGGCCTCCTAGCGCGCCCGCCGCCGGCGGTCGTTGCCGAGCCCGGTCTCGTCGAGCAGGCCCTTGCGCTTGGCGTCGTAATAATAGCCGCGGGCATAGTAGCGCACGGCGAGATCGTGGTTGCCGCCGGCGGTGATGTAGGCGCCGCGCAGGTAGCGCACCGCGTATTTGAGGTTGGTCTCGGCGTCGAGCAGATCGGATGCCGGCCCCTTGTGGCCCATGCCGCGCGCCGTCGCCGGCAGGATCTGCATCAGCCCCCAGTACGGGCCGTTGCGGGCCTTCGGGTTGAACGTGCTCTCGCGCTTGACGACGCGGCGCACCAGCTCGACCGGCACGTCGTAGTGCCGCGCGTATTTGGCGATCAGGAGGTCGAGCTCCGGGCTGCGCGCCGATACGCTCGACGGCCCGAGCCGGCCCGCCGGCGCGTGGATGATCCCGGCGGCCGCCATGGCAAGCGGGGCGGCAACTGGGGCGGCCACCGGCGTTGCCGCCGCCGTTGGGGCCGCCGTCGGGGCAGGAAGCAGCCTGGCCGCTGCGGGCTGTGTCGGCGTCGGGCCCGCAAAACCTGCCGGCGCGATCGGCGGCAGCGCCGTGTCCGCGGAAGCGAGGCTTGTTTCCGGACGCGCCGTCGGCAGCAGCGGCAGCGCTTCCGGCAGCGGCGAGGTCTCGAAGGCGAGGCTGTCGCGTGCCGCCTCGGCGTCGGCCGGCTCGGCTGCGGCGGCGGCGATCGCCTGCGGCTGCAGCGCCTCGCCCATGATGTCGGAAGTGGTCGCGCTGCATCCGCCAGGGAGGGCGAGCAATGCGGCGGTGGCGATGAGTCGGGGGGAAATCGGCAAGTGCGGCCCTGTCGAAAGCGAGATTCTCAAACTGCGCGGCACCCCTGCCCCACCGCGCTCATAGCCTGCCGGGCGATGACCGGCAAGCGCCCGGCGAAGTTCGTGCTTTGTTCCGCGTCAAACCTGTGCTACGGTGCGGGAGGAGTCGTGCCATGGCCCGTAGTGTCGTCTTCCACACCGTTCTTGGCTACTTCGCCCTGTCGTGGAGCGAGATCGGGCTGACGCGCGTCGTTCTGCCCGAGCCTGACGCCGCCACCGCGCGGCGTCGCCTGGTCGGCCGGGGTGTCGATCCCACCGGCATCGTCGGCGACAATACCCGTCTGCCCGATCCCCTTGAGGCGCTCGTCGGCGCCGTCCGGCGCTATGCAAGGGGCGAGCCGGCGGACTTCTCCGCGACCGTCATCGACTACGGCAAAGCGAGCGCGTTCAGCCGGTCGATCTGGGAGGCGGCGCGCAAGCTGGCGCTCGGCGAGATCGTCACCTACGGCGAGCTTGCGGCCCGCGCCGGGCATCCGGGCCTTGCGCGCGAGACGGGGCAGGCGCTCGGCCGCAACCCGGTGCCTCTCGTCGTGCCATGCCACCGCATCGTCGCCACCGGCGGCAAGCTCGGCGGATTTTCCGCGCCCGGCGGCACCAACACCAAGCTCAGGCTGCTCGACCACGAGGGCGCGCGCATGGCGCCTGCAGAACCCGCGCAGGCCGCGTTCGGGTTCTGAAGCTTGCGCGAGGCTGACGCCGGCTTGTCGCCGAATCGTGCGCGTCTTGCGCGGTAAATCCATTTGACTAACATTTGTGTGCGATTCGGAGTTATCCGGCGGGGCGCCGGACAATTCTCTCAGTCATCAGCTTGCACCTGCCAGTAATGGCGCGCGCTGCCTTTGCGGCGCGTGGCGTCTTGTTCTTGCGCGTTGGGGGTCTTTCGGGGAACGGCATGCGCTCTGCGCTTGACGAAAACGCCAAACGTCGGCTCACGGGCCGCGATGAGATTGCGGTCGCGGTGGATTTCCTCGCCTCGCGCGGTTTCGCGGCCGAAGACATACCGGTCCAGCTTGCGCACTACTACTATGTCGACATCGACCTGGTGAACGAGATCCTGCTCGAAGGCCGCCAGTTGGCCTCTCCTCTGCCGTCCGCCGATGCGGTCTGGCGCCGCGTCGCCTGAACCGCCACTTCCGGCTTATGCGGTGCGCCTGCCGAAAGCGCGGCGCGTCTCGGTCCTCGCCGGGCTGGCGCCCGGTCGGGCAGCTACGGTTTCGGGTCGCGTTACGGTGGCGCTCCGAGGCGCGCTCTCGATGAAAGTATCTGCCGCGGCCAGCCTGCCGAACGTCGCCGAGAATGTCGTCGGCGCGATCTCCGGGCGCGCCAGCACGTAGCCCTGCACCATGTCGACCCCGCATTGCTGCGCGAGGTCCAGCTGCCACGGCTCCTCGATGCCTTCGAACAGGTTCACGATGCCGCGGCCGCGGAACTCGTCCACCATCGCCTGGAGCAGCGCGAAGCCGGGGTCGGAAGTCATGAGGCGCGTGATCCAGTGCGCATCGAACTTCACGATGTCTGGCTGCAGCGCGTTGATGCGCTCGATGCCGGACTCCTCGGCGCCGTAGTCGTCGACGGCGATGCGGAAACCCTGTTCCCGCAGAGCGCGAACGAACATGTGCAGGCCCTGCTGGCTCGACGTGCGCTGCTCGGTCACCTCGCAGACGATGCGGCGCGGGTCGATGCCGGCTTCGTGCAGAACGAGCCTCATGTCGCGGAGAGCGTGCGAAATCAGTTCGCGGTCCGCAACGAGGGACGGGTCGAAGTTCACGAACAGCGCCGCCGCCGGGTCGAGGCACGCGCCGGCGTTCAGCAGATGCAGCGTTCGGGTCAGCGTCTCGACATGGAGGCGGTCGCTCGGCGGAACCGAGCGGAAGAAGTCGCCCGGCGATAGGGGTTCGCTGTCGCGGAACGGACGGATGAGGCCCTCGAACGCGGCGACCTCCAGGCGCTCGCCGCGAAACGCGAAGATCGGCTGAAAGGCGCTGCGCAGCGTGTACGGCCCCCACACGCCGGTCGAGGTGCCATCGGGCTGTCGCACGATGTGGGCCAGGCCGACGCTGCGCGTCACGATGCGGTCTCCGCAGTTCAATGGATCGACGGCGCACTCTTCAACACAAAGCCTTGCGCCGTCGTTAACGCGCGACGCGACCGCCAATGCGCAACTGGTGTAACCGCTTGTCCTTGCGAATGACGCGGATTTGCGACATGAAGCGCGCGCCGCCGAATGCGGCTTTCACCAACGGAGCGTTTCCTCTCATGGCCTTCCTCGCCGACTCCCTCTCACGCGTTAAGCCGTCCGCGACCATCGCGGTCAGCCAGAAAGCGCGCGAGCTGAAGGCGAAAGGTCGAGACGTCATCGTCCTCGGAGCCGGCGAACCCGATTTCGACACGCCGGAAAACGTCAAGGAAG
This sequence comes from Pseudomonadota bacterium, assembly GCA_023457435.1. Taxonomy (GTDB): domain Bacteria; phylum Pseudomonadota; class Alphaproteobacteria; order Rhizobiales; family Rhizobiaceae; genus RCIO01. The sequence goes on along the minus strand of JAEWLS010000038.1, from coordinate 184,184 downwards.
CGGCCATCGCCGCGATCCGCCGTGGCGAGTCCAAGTATCCGCCGGTCTCCGGCATCGCGCCGCTGCGCGAGGCGATCGCGGCAAAGTTCAAGCGCGAGAACAACCTCGATTACAAGCCCGAGCAGACGATCGTCGGCACCGGCGGAAAGCACATCCTGTTCAACGCCTTCATGGCCACGTTGAACGCTGGCGACGAGGTCATCATCCCGCGTCCCTATTGGGTCAGCTACCCGGAGATGGTTGCGATCTGCAACGGCACTTCCGTGTTCGCCGAGACTTCGATCGACAGCGGCTTCAAGCTTTCGGCCGAGGAGCTTGAGCGCCGCATAACCCCGAAGACCAAATGGCTGGTCATGAACTCGCCGTCCAACCCGACGGGTGCGGCTTACACCGAGGCCGAGCTGCGCAAGATCGCGGACGTTCTCCTCAGGCATCCTCATGTCTGGACGATGACGGACGACATCTACGAGCATCTGACCTATGGCGATTTCGTCTTCCGGACGCTGCTCGAAGTGGAACCGAAGCTGTACGACCGGGTCCTGACGATCAACGGCGTGTCGAAGGCCTATGCCATGACAGGCTGGCGGATCGGCTATGCAGCAGGGCCGCTCCCTCTGATCAAGGCGATGGACATGCTCCAGGGTCAGCAGACGTCCGGTTCGTCGACGATCGCTCAGTGGGCCGCGCTCGAAGCCCTGAACGGGCCGCAGGACTTCATCCAGAAGAACAAGGCGGTGTTCCAGGCCCGCCGCGATCTCGTCGTCTCTATGCTCAATCAGGCGCGGGGGATCCAGTGTCCGACGCCGGAGGGCGCATTCTACGTGTACCCGTCCTGCGCCGACCTGATCGGCAAGACGGCGCCATCCGGCAAGGTCATCGAGACCGACGAGGATTTCGTCAGCGAGTTGCTCGAAACGGAAAGCGTGGCGGTAGTCCATGGCGGGGCGTTCGGGCTCGGCCCGAATTTCCGCATCTCCTACGCAGCGGCCGACGATCTGCTCGAAGAAGCGTGCATTCGCATCCAGCGGTTCACGGCCTCGCTCAAGTAGCTGGCTGATGCCCTGAGACTTTGAAAGGCCCGGCGATGCGCCGGGCTTTTCGTTTTCGAGGACCGCGGAGCTTGCAGCCGATTCGGAGGGCCACCTTACCGGTCCGCAGCCGACGCCTCTCGCACTTGCCCCGCCGTGGCTGGCGTGTTTCCATGCTGCATGGCCTCGAGCGGCCGCAGTGCCGTCGCGGCCATGCGACGGCCGAAGGCCGGCCGCCGCTCATGAAACCTCGGGTCGAGCCCGAAGGAAAACGTGAGAGGAAAGGCCGAAGAAAATGGGAAAACGTTCAGGAGACAGACGCACCGGGCCGAAGTGCATTGCAATCGTCGGCCCATTTGCGAGCGGCAAGACATCGCTGCTTGAAGCGATACTCGCGCGTTGCGGCGCGATACCGAGACAGAACACCGTCGCTTCTGGCGGCACAGTCGGCGATGCATCTGCAGAAGCGCGCGCGCATCAGATGAGCGTTGAGGCGAGCATCGCCACGGTCGACTTCATGGGTGAGCAGATCACCTTCATCGACTGCCCCGGATCGATCGAATTCGCGACCGAAATGGAAGCGGTGGTTCCGGCATGCGACGCGGCAATCGTCGTCGCCGAAGCTGACGAGAAGAAGATCGCGGCGCTGCAGCTCATACTGCGCCGCCTCGAGCAAGCGGGCGTCCCGCGCATCCTCTTCCTCAACAAGGCGGACAAGGCGACAGTCGGTGTCCGCGAAACGCTGAAAATGCTTCAGCCCGCATCACGCACACCACTGCTGTTGCGCCAGATCCCGCTCAGAAAGGAAGGGATCGTCGTCGGCGCCATCGACCTCGCGCTGGAGCGCGCCCACGTCTGGCGCGAGCATGCCGAAAGCGAGATCGTTCCGATTGCCGATGACGACCGCGCCCGCGAGCTGGAGGCGCGTTTTTCGATGCTGGAACGCCTTGCGGATCATGACGACGTGATGATGGAGCAGCTCCTCGACGAAATCGCCGTACCAAAAGACGAGATCTTCGACGATCTGGCCGCCGACGTTCGCGAGGGAAGCGTAACCCCGGTTCTCATCGGCGCCGCGGAGAAAGGCAACGGCGTCCTCAGGCTGCTTAAGGCGATACGGCACGACGTAGCGGACGTGGAAGCGACCCGGCGCCGCCTCGGCGCGCCGGAATCCGCCAGCGCGCAGGTGCTGAAGACGATTCAGACACCGCATGGCGGCAAGCTGTCGATCGTCCGCGTGCTGTCAGGCAGCATCGGTGAAGCCGCGGAGCTGACCTCGTCCGGTGGCAAGACCGGAAAGGTGTCAGGCATCTACCGGATGGTCGGCGAGAAGCAGACGAGACTGCCTGTCGCGCAGACTGGTGAGACGGTCGCGCTCGGCAAGCTCGACGACGTCATCACCGGGGATACAGTCTCGACCGATCGCACCGCTCCACCGCGGCTTGTCGAGATCGAGCGGGCGGAGCCTGTATTCGGGGTTGCGCTCAAGGCGCGCGAGCGCAAGGACGACGTCAAGCTCTCCGCCGCACTCGCCAAGCTGGTACAGGAAGACCCCTCGCTTAGTGTCGTGCAGGATCAGGAAAGCGGCGAGACGCTGATTTCCGGCCATGGCGAAATGCACCTGCGGGTCACGGTCGAGCGCCTGGAAGGCAGGTATCAGATACCGATCGAGTCCCACGCGCCGACCATTCCGTATCGGGAAACCATTCGCAAGGCGGTCACGCAGCGCGGCAGGCACAAGAAACAATCTGGCGGACACGGGCAGTTTGGCGACGTGTTGCTTGAGATCAGGCCGCTGCCGAGAGGCGCGGGCTTCGAGTTCACGGAGACGATCACGGGCGGTGTGGTTCCGCGACAGTACTTCTCCTCGGTCGAAGCCGGCGTGCGCGACTACTTGAAGGCTGGACCGCTCGGCTTCCCGGTTGTCGATATCGCGGTCAACCTCGCCGACGGCTCCTATCATTCGGTGGATTCGTCGGACATGGCATTTCAGCAGGCCGCTCGCCTCGGCATGAAGGAAGGCATGGCACAATGCTCGCCCGTGCTGCTCGAGCCTGTCTTGAAGGTGGAGATCTACACACCGTCCGAAGCCACGGCACGGGTGACTGCGATCGTCCCGCAACGGCGCGGCCAGATCCTCGGCTACGATGCGCGGCCGGGGTGGCCGGACTGGGATACGGTAGAGGCGACCATGCCCCAGGCCGAGATCGGCAATCTCATTGTCGAACTGCGTTCAGCCACGGCAGGCGTCGCCACCTATCGCGCTTCCTTCGACCACATGGCTGAAATCGGCGGACGTATTGCCGACGAAGTCCTTGGCAGACAGGGGCGGCGCGCTGCCTAGCCTGATGCAGAAGGGCGCCCCGCTCGTACGGGACGCCCTTCCTTGCGCCTGCCACGACTCGGGGTGGGGCTCGGGGGAGGAGTGAGCCGTGTCAGGTCCGCCGCAAACGATGTCGCACGTCGCTCGAGGTGGGCGCGAGTCGGATACCGATGCCTCGAATGCCCCCATCCTCAGCGCCGGCGCGCCGTCCCGCGCCCATTAGCCAATATCGACATCGCGTGGGCGCGCGCAGGTTACGCGCGGTTACGTGACGGTTAAACGGGAGGTTTGGAGATAAGAAAAAAGCCGGACCCAGAGGATCCGGCTGAGTTGTTGGAAGTGCCCGTTAAGGCTGAACCTCCAGAGGGGAACACTCACAGGCGCTAATGGGAGGAGGAACGCGCCCGGGAGTGACCGGGATATGAGCAACCAAAGCCCATTCCGCAAGCAGTCAAACGCGCATCGCCGACATGCAAAAACGCATAGGTTCTGCAAGTGATTGAAATATCGCCATTCCGGTGCCCGACAACCGGGCGCTGGAAAAGAAATTAACTTGTGAACGATCGCTTGACGGCGCGGAAAAGGGTCAAAATGCCCAGCTTCTGGCCTTGGCGATGAGAAAATCGCGAAAGACGTGCAGGCGAACCTGGCCCTTCATCGCGTCGGGATAGCAGAAGTACGTATCGTAAGACGGCACCTCCGTTTCCGGCAGAAGCTGCACGAGACCGCTGTCTTTCCCGACCATGTAATCCGGCAGCATGGCGATCCCCGCGCCGCGCTGTACCGCGAGTTTGATCGACGGGACGTTGTTCACCTGAAGCGCCGGAATGCGCTTGGTGCCCTCTGGCTTGCCTGCGGTTTCGAGCCAGTTCAGGTCCGACAGATGCGTTGGCACCTGCTCGCCGAACGTCACGATGCGGTGTCGGTCGAGATCGGCGATGGACGATGGCTTGCCGTGCGCGTTGACGTATGAGGAGGCGGCGTAGAGGTGGAAGTGCACCGTGAACAGCCGCCGCTGGATCAGGTCCGGCTGCTGCGGCTGTCGCAGGCGGATCGCGCAATCGGCCTGGCGCATGGTCAGGTCCAACTCCTCATTGGCGAGGATCAGATGGACCTGGATATCGGGGTACAGTTCTAGGAACTCCGGAATCCTGTCCGTTAGCCACCCGGAGCCAAGGCCGACCGTGGTGGTCACCTTGAGCATGCCTGATGGACGGTCTTTGGTTTCCGAGAGCACGAGCCGTGCGCTCTCGAGCTTCATCATCACTTCGTGCGCGGTGCGATAAAGCATCTCTCCCTGCTCGGTCAGCACAAGGCCGCGCGCATGACGATGGAAGAGCGGCACCCCTACTTCCTGCTCGAGCGCACTGACTTGCCGCGAGATCGCAGATTGCGACAGATGCAGCGTCTCTGCGGCGTGCGTGAACGATCCCGCTTCGGCGGCAGCGTGAAAGACGCGCAGCTTGTCCCAGTCCAGCGACATCGTCGCTCCCCTCGTCAGGCCGCTGCGGCTCCGCCCTAGGCCGCAGTCGACTTTCCTATTCCGCGGCTTCGCGCACCGATTCCTGTTCGGCCAGGAAGCGTTCGGCCTCGAGCGCCGCCATGCAACCCATACCGGCGGCAGTCACGGCTTGCCGGTAAGTATCGTCGGTGACGTCACCCGCCGCGAACACGCCAGGCATGTCCGTGCGCGTTGAATCCGGTGCGGTCCACAGATAGCCGTTCGGCTTCTGCCGAAGTTTTCCAGCGAAGAGTTCGACCGACGGCGCGTGGCCGATCGCCACGAACACCCCATCGGTCTTGATTTCGGAGACAGCTCCGGTGCGCGCATCCTTCAGCCGGACCCCGTTGACCGACGGGGGTAGTGGCAACTTGCCGGGTTCGCCGACGATCTCCTCGACAATCTTGTCCCACAGCACCGTCACGTTCTTCTTCGCAAACAGGCGCTGCTGCAGGATGCGCTCGGCGCGGAACTCGCCGCGTCGATGTACGACGGTGACGTGGCGGGCCAGATTGGAGAGGTAAAGCGCCTCCTCGACGGCGGAGTTGCCGCCGCCGACCACTACCACGTCCTTACCGCGGTAGAAGAAGCCGTCGCAGGTGGCACATGCCGAAACGCCGAACCCCTGGTACTTCTGCTCGGAGGGCAGGCCGAGCCACTTCGCCTGTGCCCCGGTCGCGATGATGAGAGCGTCGGCGGTATAGACGGTCCCCGAATCGCCTATGGCGCGGAACGGCCGAGACGTCAGCTCCACGCTGACGATGATATCGTTGACGATGTCGGTGCCGACATGTTCGGCCTGTTTCTGCATCTCGCCCATGAGCCACGGACCCTGTATCGGATCCGCGAAGCCGGGATAGTTCTCGACGTCGGTGGTGATCATCAGCTGGCCTCCCTGCTGAAGCCCGGCGACGAGCATGGGCTTGAGCATGGCGCGAGCGGCGTAGATTGCGGCGGTATATCCGGCCGGTCCGGAGCCGATGATGAGGACAGGCGCGTGGCGCGTGTTCATGGAAAATCGTCCTGTCGAGGAAGCGGCGGCACTACCGTGCGCCTGAACCACAGTGATGTAATGGGTCGCCATGCATTTCTGCAAGGCTCGCCGCCCCTTTCGCACAGGCATGCATCGCAATGACGTGGCTGAGGTCACGTGGTCTGCGGCGCTTTTGCCCGCGCACGCATTCACCTAGTGTCGCGAAAGATTCGTGCGCGGGGGCTACATGACGATCAAGGGCGAACTCGACGCCATCGACTGGAAGATCCTGCACGAGCTGCAGGAAGACGGCCGCATGACCAACGTCGAGCTCTCCAGCCGTGTCGGCATCTCGGCGCCGCCATGCCTGCGCCGGGTGAAGCGGCTCGAGCAGGCCGGTGTCATCCGCGGCTATCGTGCGCTGCTCAATGCGCCCATGCTCGGCAAGGAAGTCGTTGCCTTCTGCCAGATCGGTCTGCACCACCAGTCGGAGACCGAACTGAAGGCCTTTGCCGAAAAGACCCGCGGCTGGCCCATTGTGCGCGCGGCCTGGATGGTTTCGGGCGACAGTGACTTCCTGCTGCATTGCGTGGCGAGCGATCTCGCCACGTTCCAGAATTTCGTGATCGAGCAGCTCACTTCGGCGCCGAACGTCGACACGGTGCGAACCGCGCTGACGATCAGGCAGGTGAAGGATGAAGGATTGGTGGCGATCGCCGAATGAGGGGCGCTCTCAGGCGACCCACTGCACCTTGATGATCTCGTAGCCGCGCGCGCCGCCCGGCGCGTTGACCTCGATCGCGTCGCCGACTTCCTTGCCGATCAATGCGCGCGCGATAGGCGAGGAGATCGAGATGCGGCCGGACTTCACGTCGGCTTCCTGGTCGCCGACGATCTTGTAGGTCTTCTTCTCCTCCGTATCCTCGTCGACGAGCACGACGGTGGCACCGAACTTGATCTTCTCCCCGCTCAGCTTGGACACGTCGATGACTTCGGCGCGTGCAACCAGATCCTCGAGTTCGGCCACCCGGCCTTCATTGAGGCTCTGGGCTTCCTTGGCGGCGTGATACTCGGCATTCTCGGACAGGTCGCCGTGGGCGCGCGCCTCGGAGATTGCCTCGATGATGCGGGGCCGTTCCTCCTGCTGACGCCAGCGGAGTTCCTCCTTGAGGGCTTCGAATCCCGACGCCGTCATGGGGACCTTGTTCATTTCCGACCTCGTGTCTGCTTCTTCATCGGAGCCGGCAAAAATAAAACGGTCCGCAGGCGTTTGCCAACGGCCCGTTCCGGCAGTCTCGGGGTTAATATAGCGACTCCTGCCCGGTTTTCACGCACAATCTGTGTTTTGTTTCGAAGTGTCGCGGCGGATACCGCCGAAAAGCGAAAGGCCCGGGCGGCAGGGTTAGCCCGGGCTCAGCGCGGCGACAGGAAGGCGCCGTCAGGTTCCGCGGAGATATGCGTCGATCTGCTTCTTCAGCTCGATATACTCGGGGCCTTCGACGCCGGTGCGCAGCACGATCTCGCCAAGCTGCGCCTGAGCGGCCGGCAGATCGCCTTTCTGCAGGAACGCCTCGCCCATATATTCGCGGGCGAGCGTGAAGTCCGGGTTCAACCGCAGCGCTTCCTCGTAGTAGCCGAGACCGACATCGACGCGGCCGGACATTCGGTGCGAGTAGCCGAGATAGTTCAACACGCGCGGATCGTTGGTGCTGGCGATCGTCGACAATACAGTGATCGCTTCTCCGTAGCGGCCCGCCAACGCGTAATCGCGGCCCCCCTCGTAGATGCTGTCGGTGTCGAGCCCGCTGTTCTTCGGGTTCACGCACTTGCCCGACTTCTGGTCCCAGACCTGCCCTCCTGAGCAGTTCTCCGCGGTTTCTCCGCTGTCGCCGCCGCTGCCGGCTGCGAACGCGCCAGCACCGAGAAACGGCATCGTCATGCCGAGCAACGCACCGAAACCGAGCCGCAATATGCGCATGGAAGTGTCCTCCTGGATCCCGCTCCGCCACGCAGTTGGGATCGCACGCAAACGATTCCTAGACCTCGACTAGCATTCTTCCTCTCAAATCCACGTTACGTCAGCGAAGCTTGGACCGACAGCTGCGTCGCGCAGGCGCTCGCATCGCGTCGGCGGCGCTGATAAGCCGCCTCGAGAATTCGTGGGTGCGCCGTGCCAAGACCGCTAGCCAATCTGTTGCTGCTTGCCGCCGGCGCGATCTGGGGCATGGGTTTCGTCGCCCAGTCGACGGCGATGCAGTCGATCGGGCCTGTACTCTTTGTCGCATTGAGGTTCGCCGTAGCGACGGCTGCCATGTTGCCGTTCGCACTCCTTGAAAGCCGCCGCGCCGGCAATCCGCTGTCGCGACGCGACAAGCTTGCCTTTCTCGGGATCGGCCTGCTCCTTACGGGCGGCATGCTGGTCCAGCAGATCGGGATGCTGACGACCAGCGTCACCAACGCCGGGTTCCTCACGGGCCTGTATGTCGTAATGGTCCCGTTCTTCTCCGTGCTCGTCTTCCGGCGCTGGCCACACATCGCCATCTGGCCCGGCGCGGCACTCGCCTTGGCGGGGATCTTCCTGCTCTCCGGCGGAGCGATCGGCGCCCTGAAAGTCGGCGATTGGCTGAACATTCTCTGCGCCGCTTTCTGGGGTTTCCAGGTTCTGCTGATCGGCGCCTTCGCCTCCCACAGCGGGCGGCCGGTAACGCTTGCGGTCGCTCAGTTCGCCGTATGTTTCGTCATCTCCGGAGCTCTCGCAGCTGTGTTCGAACCCTTCGACTTGGACAAGGTGTACGCCGCAATACCGGAGATCCTGTTCGCCGGCGTCGTCTCAGGCGGCATCGCGTTCACGCTTCAGGTGATTGGTCAGCGCTGGACCACTCCGCCACAGGCCGCCATCTTCCTGTCGACCGAGGCTGTCTTCGCGGCGCTGTTCGCCGCCATCGTTCTCGGCGAGCGATTGCCCGCCGCCGGCCTTGCGGGCTGCGTGCTGATCCTTCTGGCGATCTTGGTGGTCGAACTGTCGCCCGCGCTGTTCCGCCGACGCGCTACCCCCTGAAGATGAGCGCGGCCCCTCCGGCGATCAGCGCAAAGCCCGCGACGTGATTCCAGCTGATGCCCTCCTTCAGGTAGAGCACCGAGAACACCACGAACACGACCAGCGTTATGACCTCCTGGATCGTCTTCAGCTCGGCCGCCGTGTAGGCTGCGTGGCCGATACGGTTGGCTGGCACGGCGAACCAGTATTCGACGAAAGCGATGCACCAGCTGATCAGGACGACCGCGTAGAGGGGCGCCGTCTTGTACTTGAGGTGGCCATACCAGGCGAACGTCATGAACACGTTCGAGGCGATCAAAAGCAGTATCGGCAGCACTTTCGGCGAAAGCAGCGCAGACATCGAGGCCGAATCCTAGGTGGAGAGTGATCGAGCATTCGTTCGCCGGGTAACTCGTGTCAACGCCGGTTGCGGCGTTACAAGGCCGAAAGCCAACGTGACCGCGAAGGGCTTGCCCCCGCCACATTCCGTCTCACATTGAGGTGATGAGCACGACGGCTTCTGGAGCCCCTGTCCTGGGCGCGATGATGCTGGCGGCGGCCTCCGCTCTCGGCGGCGACGCCGCTTATGCTCAACGCGTGCAAGCGACGTTGCCGCAAGAGATGCGCGTCCCTCCGATGCGTGGCGATTCCACGCCCACACGTCCGGACGACGGGCGCGTGGGGGACCCCCTTTCCGATGCTGTTGTGCTTTTGCCGCCCGCCGAAGTGCCGACGCTTGCGAACTCCGAACCAGACGCCATGCCGGAAGAGCCCAGCGACCTGGATCACGATGGCGCAGTCGGCACTCTGATCGAGGATGTGGCCAACGTCCCCTCCCCGCGTCCGTCCCAGACCGAGATCGACGGCAAGGTTGGCGACCTCATCGGCGACGTTCCGTCAATTCCCACGGCGCGCCCTGACGAGAGGCCGCAGGCTGCATCCTATGCGCCCGCGATGACGCGCGACGCGCCGCTCCCGCCGGCCCCCGCGCAGATGTCGGCAGCCGAGAAGCAATGTCGGGCAAAGCTCGGCTCGCTCGGCGTCGCGTTTCGCGAGATGCCAAGACTGACAGATGACTCGGGATGCCTGGTCGATTGGCCGATCGAGGTGACTTCGCTCGGTGACGATATCGATATCCAGCCGGCGGCGGTTTTGAACTGCGAGGCGACCGCGGCCCTCGCGGAATACGCACAGCAGACGGTTTCGCCCCGCGCCCAGCTCGACTTCGGTTCGCGGTTGGCGACGATCAACCACGCCTCGGCCTATGTGTGTCGTGGCCGCGTCGGCACAGGCGAGACCAAAATTTCCGAACATGCGTTCGGTAACGCGGTTGACATCGGCTCCTTCGTCCTCGACGGGGGCCGGACGCTTGATGTGCGGGCCTACGGGCCGGCCGAAACGAGGGAGCGCGACTTCATGCGTTCCGTCCGCGGGGCAGCCTGCGGTCGGTGGAAGACCGTGCTCGGCCCTGGAACGAACGCTGATCACGCGACCCACTTCCACCTCGACCTCGCCCACCGCCGGCGCGGTAGCACCTACTGCAAGTAGCCGGCCCCATTTCAGCCGCAGGCGTGAACGCCGCCCACAGACTTTCCTTTACGAATTCGGCCTAGATTCCCGGTCTTGGACATGCCGGGGACTTGTGCATGCGTACCCGAACCACAAGCCGAGCGCGCGTCATCGGCGCGCTTCTTGCGCTCTCCGTGCTCGCCTCGTGCGGCTCGGGTAATCCGCTCGACGACCTCAACATCGTCAGCCGCGAGCGCACCTCGGCAATTGGCGCCACGCCGGCACGCGGGCTCGCCGCACTCGTGCGTTCCAACCCGATGCTCTCCCAGGGGCCGCGTACGGACGCGCCGATGTCGTCCTTCGCAGTCATGCCGCCGGAAGAGGTCCAGTGCCGTCGCGAGTTGAAGAAGCTGGGCGTCAGCTTTGTCGACATCCAGCCTATAGATGAAGGGGGCACTTGCCAGATCGACTGGCCGATCCGGGTTACCGGCTTACCCAATGGGATCGACATGAAGCCCGCAGCGACCCTGAACTGCCAGATGACGCTGGCCTTCGCGAGTTGGACCAAGCAGGAACTCACGCCGACCGCGCGAACCCGTTTTTTCTCCGGCGTTAAGACCGTTCATCAGGGCTCTTCCTACTCCTGTCGCAGGATCGCGGGAACGAACACGGCGTCGGAGCATTCGAAGGGCAACGCTCTCGACATCATGCGCATCGAGCTGAAGAACGGCCGCGACATTGACGTGCGCAAGCCGGGTTTCTTCGCATTTCGCGAAAAGAGCCTCCTGAAGAACGTGCGGGTCGGCGGCTGCGACTACTTTTCGACAGTCCTTGGCCCCGGCTACAACTACGACCATCGAGACCATTTCCATTTCGACATTAAGAACCGTCGAAACGGCTACGTGGCCTGCCGCTGACTGGTCGGGAATAGCACTTCGCACGATGCGTGCCGTGCGGTATGAGGGCGAATGCTCGCCCTCGAAATATCGATCGTCGCAGTCCTTATCGTGGTCAACGGCCTGCTGGCCATGTCTGAACTCGCGGTGGTCTCGGCGCGGCCAGCCCGCCTTCGGAATATGGCCCAGAAAGGCTCGAGTGCGGCTGCGCGCGCGCTCGCGCTGCAAGACAACCCTGGCCGCTTCCTGTCCGCGGTCCAGATCGGAATCACCCTCGTCGGAGTGCTGTCCGGCGCGTTCTCCGGCGCAACGCTCGGCGAGCGGCTGAGCAGCTATCTTCTTTCCCTTGGGGTGGCACCCAACGTCGCAAATCCGCTTGGCGTGGGATCGGTAGTCGCGGTGATTACCTACTTTTCACTGATCGTCGGCGAACTGGTGCCCAAGCAGATCGCGCTGCGCAATCCCGAGCGGGTCGCCGCAATCGTGGCACCGGCGATGACGATGCTGTCGCGTATCGCCGCGCCACTCGTCTGGCTCCTCGACATGTCTGGCCGGGCGTTGCTCGCAATCCTTGGCCAGTCTGGTGACGATGGCCAGAAGGTCACGGACGAGGAGATCCGCACCATCATCGCCGAGGCCGAGAGCCACGGCACGATCGAGAGCGACGAGCGGCGCATGATCGCAGGCGTGATGCGGCTCGGTGATCGCGCCGTTCGCGCCATCATGACCCCGCGCACTGAGGTTGACTGGTTCGATCTCAACGCTGACAAGGCAGAGATGCGCCGCACGCTGGTCGAAACGGACCATTCGCGGCTGCCGGCTGCCGAAGGTTCGATCGATCAGATGATCGGCGTCGTGCAGACGCGCGATCTCCTCGCGGCGCTCCTGGCGCGCGGCGCCTTCGAGCCGCGCGAATTCGTCCGCAAGGCGCCGATCGTTCACGACAATGCCGATGCGCTCGACATTCTGACGACGCTTAAGGAAGCGGAGGTGCCGATGGCCCTCGTGCACGACGAGTATGGCGTATTCGAAGGCGTGGTGACCCCCGCCGACATTCTGGAAACGATCACCGGCGTCTTCCGCGCGGACATAGAAGAAGGTGATGGTCCTGCTGCAGTCGAGCGCGAGGACGGGTCATGGCTGATCGCCGGCTACATGCAGGCCGACGAGATGGGCGAACTGCTAGGCATCCGGCTCCCAGCCAAGCGCGATTATGAGACGGTCGCTGGTTTCGTCTTGTCCAAGCTGCACCACCTGCCGGAGACCGGTGAGACGGTGGACGCGCATGGATGGCGCTTCGAGGTCGTCGACCTCGACGGCCGGCGCATCGACAAGATCATTGCCCACAAGCTGAACCACACCAGGCGCGAGCGGGTTACCTGAGGAAACGAGAAAGGGCGGCCCAAGGCCGCCCTTTCCTCCTTGGGAGGATTTACAGACTACGCAGCCTCGGCCGTCTTGGCGTCAGCGTCGCGCGCCGTCTTCAGCGCGGTCGCGTACCAGGCTAGCTGATCGAGCATGTCCTTGGCGTTGGCCTGGAGGAAGTCGAATTCCTTCAGGTTCTTGCCCGCGAGAGTCTCCTGCATCACCTGCCAGAAGATGTGCACGCCGACGCGGATCGGCACCATCTGAAGCTCGATTGCCTGCAGGCGTAGCTGCTCGATCGCACGCGCACCGCCGACGCCACCGTAGCCGACGAATGCGGCCGGCTTCCTGTTCCAGCTGGGATAGGCGTAGTCGAAGGCGTTGGTCAGCACGCCGGTCGGTCCGCGATTGTACTCTGCCGCAGTGAAGATGTAGCCGTCGAACTCGTCGAGCTTCTTCTGCCATTTCTGTGCAACCTCGTTCTTCGAGGGCACCCAGAGAGGCGACGCCGGTTCGTCGAAAAAGGGCATCGGATAATCGCGCAGGTCGACGACTTCGAAATCCAGGTCGGTACGCTGCTTGCCCAGTTCATAGATCCAGTTCGCAGGCTTATCGCCGAAGCGGCCCTGCCGCGTGGAGCCGATGATGATGGCGATCTTTGGCTTGGCCATGTTGGAAATCCTTATGCTGATCTGGTATCCGTTAGATACCGACGCTACATATGAAACCAACGCTGCAGTGCACAAGAAGGCACTTCGTTGACACTGAGTAACCCGGACTACACCCCGGTAACGCCAAGGAAACTCAATGAATCCGCCGTTCACACCGCATCAGGGCGATTGCCGCGCCGTGTCCGAGGTTCTGTCGCGCATCGGCGACAAGTGGTCGGTGCTCGTGGTTGAGATTTTGGGTCGTGGCCCAACCCGCTTCAACGAGCTTCGGCGGATGATTGGCGGGATCTCTCAAAAAATGCTGACGACGACGCTACGCCAGCTCGAGCGCGACGGGATGGTGACACGCACGGTTTTCCCGACGATTCCGCCGCGCGTTGACTACGAGCTGACGGATCTTGGTCGCGAACTGCTGGTCCCTGTCCGCTCGCTCGGTGCGTGGGCGCGGGCAAATATCGACCGCATCGACGCTGCCCGTCGACGCTTTGATGGCGATGTCGAGGCGGAAGCAGCCGAATAGGCTATTCCGCCGGCACCGGGGTTGGGTGGCCGTCCTTGTCCAGGGCAACCATGATGAACTCAGCGTGGGTGACGCGCTCCTTGACGTCGGTCAGGTAGCGTTGCGCCCATGCCTCGACGTGAAGGGTCATTGAAGTGCGGCCTACCCGTTCGATGGCGATATAGATCGATAGCGTGTCGCCGACCTTCATTGGCTTGGCGAACGCCATCTCCCGGACCGCAGCGGTGACCACACGTCCCTTCGCGCGCTCGGCCGCCTTGATGCCGCAGGCTAGATCCATCTGCGCCATCACCCAGCCGCCGAAGATGTCGCCCGCCGCGTTCGCGTCCGCCGGCATGGCCAGCGTTCGCAGCACCAGATCGCCTTGCGGATTGCTGTCGTCAGCCATCGGTCACCTCCACTGCCGTGGCTAGCCGCCCGTCGCAATTTTCACAAGGCGGCGGCGGCGGCTTGGTGGCGATGTTCCATGGCGAGCGAATATGATCGCGAAATCATCCAGGACCTTCCATGCAGGAATTCGATTTCGTCATCGTTGGCGCGGGCTCCGCCGGATGCGTCGTCGCCGAGCGTCTGACGGCCAGCGGTCGCCATACTGTGCTGCTGCTCGAAGCGGGCGGCAGCGACATGCGCTTCTACGTCCAGATGCCGCTTGGCTACGGTAAGACGTTTTACGACCCGGCCGTGAACTGGAATTTCCGCGCAGACCCGGACCCCGGGCTCGCCGGCAACGCCGATCACTGGCCGCGCGGGAAGGTCCTGGGCGGGTCCTCGTCGATTAATGCGATGGTCTGGATTCGCGGGCAGCGCGAGGACTACGATGCCTGGGCAGCGGCGGGAAACGTCGGTTGGGGGTTCGACGACATATTGCCGGCGTTCAAGGCGGTAGAGGATGCCGAAGCGGGCGAGGACACCTGGCGCGGTCGAAATGGACCCATTCGGGTCGCAGCGATGGACCGCTTCGTCCACCCGCTGACGCGCCGTTACCTCGCGGCAGCGCAGCAAGCGGGTCTTCCGCTCAATCCCGACTTCAACGGCGCGAGCCAGGAAGGCGTCGGGGTCTACCAGATCACGGCCAAGGGCGGCCGCCGTATGTCCGCAGCGCGAGCCTTCTTGCGCCCGGCAATGCGCCGCCGAAACCTCGAGACTGTTACCGGCGCACACGCGACCCGCATCCTTTTCGAAGGCAATCGCGCGATTGGCGTGGAGTACCGCCGCGGGAACCAGATATTTTGTGCCAAGGCGCGGGGCTCGGTGATCGTTTCCGCCGGCTCCGTCGGCACGCCGCAACTGCTGGAGCTGTCAGGGATCGGTGACCCCGAAGTGCTTGCGAATGCAGGGGTTTCCTTGCGTCAAGCAAACCCCAACGTCGGCGCACACCTGCAGGATCACCAGGGCATCAACTACACGTGGAAGGCTAAGACCAGGACGCTCAACCAGGTACTCCGGCCATGGTGGGGCAAGACGATGGTCGGGGCTCAATATCTGCTGCTCCGCTCCGGCCCGCTGTCGATGAGCATGAACCAGGGCGGCGGCTTCTTTCGTACGGACAAAAACCAGCTGCGGCCGAACATGCAACTCTACTTCCAGGCCTTTTCGACCGTGATTCCGAAGTCCGGGGAGCGCCCTATCCTGTCCCCCGATCCATGGCCCGGCTTTTCGATCGGCTTATCGAACTGCCGCCCGACGAGCCGCGGGTCGATCCATATCCAGTCTTCGAACCCCGACGCGCATCCCCGCATAATCCCCAACGCGTTTTCTACCGATCACGACGTCGAAGAGATGCTTTGTGCGGTGAAGTTCCTGCGCACGATCGCCGCACAGCCAGCAATGGCGGAAGTCATCGAGGAGGAAGTCTTGCCGGGGCCATCCGCGGCGGGAGACGACGATCTTGTCGATGACTTCCGCCGCCGTTCCGGCACGGTCTATCACCCGGTCTCGACGTGCCGCATGGGTCCTAACACGCGCGACGCAGTCGTCGACCCGCGGTTGCGGGTTCATGGGATCGACGGGCTGCGCGTCATCGACGCCTCAGTGTTTCCGGCGGTGATCTCCGGAAACACCAATGCCGCGTCGGTCGTCACCGGATGGAAAGGCGCACAAATGGTGCTCGAGGATCTGACCTAGCGCGCATATGCTGCCACGTCGGCGTGTGTCACGGCCCCGCGCAAAGCAGCGAGCGTTCCCGGCACGATCTCATGCACCAGGAAGCGCCTCGGATCGACCGGGCGGGGCATGATCATCTGCCCGTTTGGAATGTGCCTGAAACCTAGTGGGCCATAGTAGGGCTCGTCGCCGACGAGGATGACCGCCCCGGCACCCGCCTTGCGCGCCTCCTCAAGTGACAGCACAACGAGGCGGCGTCCAATGCCAAGGTCCTTATGAGCGGGACGGACCGCGAGCGGACCAAGTAGCAGCGCGCGCCCTTCCCCAGCCGCGATCGGCGTCATGCGGCAAGTCGCGACGACATTGCCGTGCCGCAGAGCGACAAACGACAAAGCCCGGTCATGGGGTCCGCCCTCACGGATCTTGTAAGCTGCTCGAGCAAAACGCCCTGGCCCGAAAGCCTCGGCGTTGATGTCCTCGATTTCAATGTCGTGAACAGGCTGTTCCGGCAAGTAGAGAACGTCTGGGACGCTGGTCATCGTCTCGTTCCGAAGGAGAATGGGGACGCGGACAGACATCCGCGGTGGATCGCGCCTCAGGCGCGTGAACCCATTCGTCGTCGCTCGAAACGATGTAGCCGCACGGAACCCCTCCCGGTAGGTGCGGCACGCCTATCACCGTTGCCGAAGCCCTGCAACTGTAGCGGTGACGGACCGTTCAGGCCTTCACACTTTGCTGGCAGCGACCGCGCCACTAGATCGAGACAAACCAAGGAGAACGCCATGGGTCTGCTCGTCGACGGTGTCTGGAAGGATCAGTGGTACGACACGAAAAGCACCGGCGGGACCTTTGAGCGGAAGGCATCGAGTTTTCGCGACTGGGTGACGCCCGACGGGAGGCCGGGACCCGACGGTGGGCGCGGTTTCAAGGCCGAGACAGGACGCTATCATCTCTACGTGGCCTGGGCGTGCCCGTGGGCTCACCGCACCCTGATTTTCCGCAAGCTCAAGAAGCTTGAGGACGTCATCTCGGTGTCGGTTGTCCATCACTTCATGGGCAACAACGGCTGGACATTCAACGAGGCGGACGGTGCGACCGGCGATACGCTGTATGGTCTTTCATTTCTGCACGAGGTCTACACGAAATCCAACCCAGCCTTCACCGGACGCGTCACCGTTCCGGTGCTTTGGGACAAGCGCGAACGCACGGTGGTCAACAACGAGTCGGCGGAGATCATCCGCATGCTCAATTCCGCGTTCGACGAGTGGGGCGACGAAACCATCGACTTTTACCCCCAAGCACTGCGAGCCGAGATCGACGCTATCAACGAACGCGTCTACGCAACGCTAAACAATGGCGTCTACCGCGCCGGTTTCGCTACAAAGCAGGATGCCTACGAGGAGGCCTTTCGAGACGTCTTTGCCACGCTCGACTGGGCCGAGGAGCGGCTCGCCGGACAGCGGTATTTGGCTGGCGATAGGCTCACCGAAGCCGACTGGCGGCTATTCACGACGCTGATCAGGTTCGACGCGGTGTACTATTCGCACTTCAAGTGCAATCTCCGACGCATCGAGGACTACCCCAATCTGTCGAATTATTTGCGGGAGCTTTTCCAGGTGCCCGGCGTGTCGGACACGGTCAACACGGATCACATCAAGCGGCACTACTACGGCAGCCACGATATGATCAATCCGACGCGGATCGTGCCGTTAGGACCAGAACTGGACTTCGCGCGGCCCCATGATCGCGGCCGCCTTCCGACTAGTTCGCGGACCTGACTTCCGGCTTACGGTTCGACGAGGCGTTCCGATGTCGAGCAGACAACTCGCGCTGCCGCAGCGATGTCAGCTTCTCGGTCGGCCTCGCATTGTCGATTGGCACCGGTCCCCAAGGTGTCCAAAGCGTGGGCGACGATCGCCTGTAGTTGGTGACTCTCGGTATCCGTTCCATGGCGCTACCTCCTCGGGTGAAGAGACTCGACGCGGTTTGTGGCCAGGATGGGGCACGAACCTTAAACGGCGGTAACATCGAGTTACCAATATGGTGATGGATCGATCCGGTCGAAGATTTCGGCGAGGCGACGGCGTGTGGCGGGTGTCGTAGTCTCCGGCAGAGCATCGAGTTGGAAGAAGCCCGCCTCCGCAATCTCCCGGTCGGGTAGCTTCTCGGCAGTCTGTCGGAAGCTGGTGATCAGGTACAACGCAACATGATCGCGGGCGCTGGCACCGCGGTTGTAGTGGATTGATATGAGCTTCGGCTCGCCCGTAAGTTCGACGTTCCCCTCCTCTACCAGCTCGCGCACCAGCGACTGCACGACGGTCTCTCCCCGCTCGACACCGCCACCGGGAAGCTGCCAGCCGGGAACGTAGGTGTGCCGGATCAGAAACACGGATCGGGTGGTCTCGTCATATACGCACCCGCGGACGCCGAGGGTCATCGGCCGGCGAAGCAGGAAATAGAGGTGGAACAGCCTGCCGCGAAGCCGCGGCCAACCGGTCTGGCTGAAGCGACGATCTTCGCCCGGCGTCACGTGCCGCCTTTGCCAGTGGAGCCTGGCTGACCTAAAACGTTTTCATGTTCCGGCTGGCTCATATCTCCGACATCCACCTCGGCCCGTTGCCCGATGTATCGTACTGGGAACTCGCCTCCAAGCGGATCACGGGATACATCAACTGGCAACGCAATCGCCGGCATACGATCGCCGAAGGCATCATCGAAGCGATCGTAAAGGACATGCGGGATTTCGAGCCATCGCACATCGCCGTCACGGGCGACTTGGTGAATCTGGCGCTTGATCGCGAGATCGACCTTGCGAAGACCTGGCTCGAGATTCTCGGGCACGAGGCGGGTGTCACCTTGGTGCCTGGCAACCACGATGCATACGTGCCGGGCGCCCTGGACAAGGTCTGCAAGGCCTGGGGGCGCTACATGACCGGCGATGGCGCGACCGATCCTATGGGCCGCAACGACTTTCCCTTTCTACGGGTCCGCGGGCCGGTTGCGATGATTGGCCTGTCCTCCGCCCGGGCCAGCGCGCCATTCATGGCCAGCGGCTACTTTCCCGGCGAGCAGGAAAGGGCGGCAAGGCACCTACTCGACGCCACCTACGAGCGCGGCCTGTTCCGCATCGTTCTCATCCACCACCCCCCCGTGCGCGGCGCGACCGCTCCACACAAGCGCCTCTTCGGCATAGGACGGTTCCAGGAGATGCTCGAGAACCATGGGGCGGAACTCGTGCTGCATGGCCACACGCATCTGCCGACAACGCACTGGCTGAACGGACGTATGGGCCGCGTGCCCGTGGTCGGCGTCGCCGCGGCAGGCCAAGCGCACGGCTCCGCCAAGCCGGCAGCCCAATACAATCTCATCGATATCGATGGCGAGCCAGGCAACTGGGAAGTAGGCCTCACGCGTCGCGGCATTTCCGGCCCTGATGGCGCGATGGCCGATATTTGGTCCGGGCCCCTTGTTCCCGGCTCCGATTTTCCGATGTTCGCCTAAAGAAGTCCCGCGAGTTCCGGAAAGCGCTGGCGCAGTATGAAGATGGTGATCGCGGCGCCGACGATCAGGCCGAGCAGGACCAGCGCCAGGCCAGACAAGACCTCGGCGGCACGGTTGCGTTTGCGGACCTCCTCAATCGGGGCCGCAGTTTGCCTTGAAGGCAGCGACGATGCTGCCAGCAGAGGCGCTTCGCCTTCGAGGCTGCGTTGACGCTCTACGATACGTTCCGCGACGTAGAGTGTCACCGCGTCGGCCACCGGTTTGATTTCCACGGATTCGGCTAGCACGATGCGTCCATTGCGGGTCTCCCGCACGAAGCGATAAGTGCGGCGGTCGCGTGCCAAGCCGACATGCGCTACGGCGTCGATCCAGAGTCGCGGCTGCTCGCCCGAGGAAATGGCGAAATCGAAGATGGGAGCGTCGCGCGACGCCTCGCTGATGACGTCCCGCAACTCCGCGGCGAGCATCTCCAATCGCGTGCGCGCAACCTCGCGCATCTCGATTACGACGTCGTTGCGATCGGCGAACGAGTTTCTGACCTCCCGGATGACATCGGAAAGTCGACGACCTTTCTCGTTGTCGACGGCCTGCTGCGCGTCGCTCATTGGTTGCTCCGGTGAGATATGGTTCACAAAACCCTACCACACCGCGCCGGTGAGCGCCATTGATCGACGACTAGCTTGCGCCCGCCAACCCGGCGGATCGGAGCGCAGCCAAAAGCTTCTCCACCATGTCGATCGGGTACTCCGCGTTGACGTAGAAGGAGCGCGGGTCTGCCGACAGCTTTGGATATTCGGCCGCAATCTGTGCCAGCAACGCCGCTGCGCCGGCTTTGTCATCGCGCTTGTCGGCAACGATCAGGCGGGCAAGATAGTAGTGTCCACGCTTTGTGGTCTCGATCGGCGACAGGGCGCGCCGTGCCCCATCGATGTCGTCGCGCATGAAGTGCCCCAAGAACAATGCGTAGTCCCACCAGCCCGGGTGCGCGCTCGAGGCCAGGACCGCGCGCTCCATGATCGGAGTGCCGGTTGCGTAATCCGAGGCGAAGATCAGCGCGTAGGCATAGGCCGCCGCCATGCTGAGGTCGTAGGCGTTCAGCTCGTAAGCGGTCTTCATCCAGCGGATGCTCTCCTGCTCGTCGCCGAGACGCTGGAGGAGATAGCCGTAGGCGCGGTGCGCGTAAGGGCTGTTTGGACCGAGCTGGATCCCTTTGCGCGCGAATTCCACCGCTTCCTGCTTTGTCGCGCCAGCCGGATACGGCGGATTGGCTGTCGCCCCTCGAAGGTGCAGCGCGCCCAGCTCCGAATAGACGAGCGGCGACTTGGAGCCGGTATCGGCAAGCGCCTTGAAGCAGTCATACGCCGCCCTGTGCCCGTCCTTGCTGGGCTCGCGGTAGTAGCCGTCGTTGAGCAGCAGGCAGTCGATCAGCGGCGTGCCGGCTCCCGTGCCCGCGATCTGCGCGTAGATTGCGCCGGACACCGGCGCCAGCGAACTCAGTGTGTCCGCGACGAAGTCCTCGGCATGCGCAATGTCGATCGAGCGCGAAATCAGCGCCTTGCCGCTCGCGGCGTTCTCGAGTTCGACGGCAACTTCGCCCGGAGCACTTCCGGGAGCAAAGGTGAAGACGAAGTCGCGATTGGCGTCCGTAGGGTCGGTCGGTAAGGCATATGGTCGGGCGATGAAATCGACTGTGTCGAATCCGGCAAGCGCCTTGCGAAAGATCGCTTCCACCTTGGCGACCGATTCGTCGGTGCCGGAGCGCGCCAGGAACACCGCCGGCAGGTCGCCGCGTTCGACCGTCGCGGCGCCTGCGACGCCTGCCCGGTCGCCGGCGACCCGGTAGGCGACGAAGCCGAGCAGGGCGATGACGACGGCGATCGCCACCCAGATCATCCGCAATTGATTGCGCAGCCGCGCGCGAGGCGGTCCGGGAACGGCCGGCGCTATGACGGAGGCGACCTCTTCTGCTGCCCCCGTTTCCGACCCGACCTCGTACGAGGGTACGTACGTGCCGCGAGGCACCGTGATACGCAAGGTGTCGCCGGCCCCCTCGCCGGCGTAGTACTGCGCCAGGAGCTCACGAAGCCTGCCTGCCTGGACGCGCACCACCGCGTCCGTCGACGAATCGAACTCGGCATCGCGACCGAACACGTCGAGCGCGATCGAAAAACCCTTGAGCTGATCAGCGTCGCCCGCCTGCTCGCGCTCGACGATGTAGCGGAGCAGATCGCGTGCTCGTCCGGAACGGGCAAAGGTCGCGCTGGCGAGAACCCGATCGAGGGCCTCGCCGACCGCGCCATCAGGGGGCATCTGGCGCCGCAAACAACAGTTTCCTCGTATGTCGGTCAGGCGATCATAACGAGCGATGCCGCCTGCACAAGCGCCAGAGCCTTGTCAGCGCCGCGACCCGAGGATGCGATTCGCAGCGGAGACCACGGCCTCGAGCGAAGCCGCAACGATGTTTGTATTAATGCCCGCTCCGAACAGACGTCCGCCCGGATGCTGGACCTCCATGTAGCAGATGGCAGAGGCATTCGACCCCTGCTGCAGGGAGTGTTCGGAATAGTCGAGGACCGACAGCTCGATATCGCAGTGGCGCGAAAGCGCGTCCACGAACCCGTCGATGGGCCCTGTGCCGCGGCCCTCGATCTTCACCTCGCGGCCGCTATCCTCGATAGTAGCTTCGATTATGCGTCTTCCTCTCACCTCGGTGTCGGGGAAGCTTTGGTGGTCGATGAACCTGAACCTGCCGGCGGGCTGATCGATGTAGACTTCACGAAAACGCTCATAGATGCGCTTTGCCGGCAGCTCCTTGCCCTCGGCGTCGGTGATATCCTGAATGTCATGCGAGAACTCGACCTGCAGGTTGCGCGGCAGCTTCAGGCCGTAGTCCGCATCGAGGACGTAGGCGATGCCCCCCTTGCCGGACTGCGAGTTGATGCGGATGATCGCCTCGTAGCTGCGGCCGACATCCTTCGGATCGATCGGCAGATACGGCACTTCCCAATGCGGCTTGTTGGCCCTGGCGGCGGCCTTCATGCCCTTGTTGATGGCGTCCTGGTGAGATCCGGAAAAAGCCGTGTAAACCAGCTCGCCCACATAGGGATGCCGCTCGGGCACCTTCAACTGGTTTGAGTATTCGAATACGTCCTTGATGCGTGTGACGTTCGAGCAGTCGAGCTCGGGATCGACCCCCTGCGTGTACATGTTCAACGCCAAGGTGACGATGTCGACGTTGCCGGTGCGCTCGCCGTTCCCGAGCAAAGTGCCCTCGACGCGATCGGCGCCCGCCATCAGTCCGAGTTCCGTGGCCGCTATGCCCGTGCCGCGATCGTTGTGCGGATGCAGCGAGACGATGATGGACTCGCGATTGTCGAGGTTGCGGCACATCCATTCGATCATGTCGGCATAGATATTGGGCGTCGACATCTCGACCGTGGCAGGCAAATTGAAGATCAACCGGTTCTGCGGCGTCGGCTTGACGATCTCCGCGACGGCGTTGCAGATCTCCAGCGCCACCTCGAGCTCTGTGCCGGTGAAGCTCTCCGGCGAATACTCGAAGCGATAGCCGCCCCCTGCTTTCGCCGCCATGTCGGTAATCATCTTCGCAGCGTCGGTTGCGATGCGCTTGATGCCCGGCACGTCCTTCTCGAACACGACCCGACGCTGCAATTCGCTAGTAGAATTATAGAAGTGCACGATCGGCGTCTTGGCGCCCTGCAGCGCCTCGAAGGTGCGCGTGATCAGTTCCGGACGGCACTGAACGAGAACCTGGAGGTCAACGTCCTGAGGCACGCCGGCCTCCTCGATCGCCCACCGGGCGAAATCGAAGTCGGTCTGCGACGCTGACGGGAAGCCTATCTCGATTTCCTGAAACCCCATGTCGAGCAGCAACTGAAACATCCGCGCCTTGCGCTCATGCCCCATGGGGTCGATCAACGCCTGGTTGCCGTCACGCAGATCGACGGAGCACCAGATCGGGGCCTTCTCGATGCGCTTGGAAGGCCAGGTGCGGTCTGCAAGGTCTATGCGCGGATAGGGTTGATACTTGCGCGAGGCATCGGGCATGCCGCGCACGGGCGACGCTTCGGAAAATTTGGGCTGGCTGTTCATGATCTCGTCTCCTGCGGTCGGCGGGCGGCTTGGCCGGCCACGCGCTACCGCGAATTGTCTTCTTGCGGATGAAAAAGGAGCACGGGCCGGCTGGCCATATCGACCGCCGGACGCTCCTCAGCCAGCCCGGCGGTCGCCGCTAAGGCCGAGAAGAAGGAGAGCGGCGCGCCGCGCGTAAACAGTCTCGGCCGCAAAGGCGGAGATTGTTTTGGCGTTTGTCGCGCTGGAGAACATGACAGGCGTCTTACACAACGGCGGAAGCGGTGGCAAGAAGAGGCTTGCCACCGCCGGAAACCTAGAAGCTCACGCGAACTGGCGTGATAGGCCTGAAGCGCTCCAGTGGTTGCGCATCCCGATCATCCGACGCCATCTCCGCCTCGGCGACGCCGTCCTGCTTCACGATCACGCGCGCACCGACGGCGACGCGATTGTAGAGGTCGATCACGTCGTGATTCAACATACGCACGCAGCCGGACGACATGGCCTGCCCGATCGACCAAGGTTCAGTCGTCCCGTGGATGCGGAACATGGTGTCCTCTCCATTGCGATAGAGGTACATGGCGCGTGGCCCAAGCGGGTTGGTCAGGCCCGGCTCCATGCCACCGGCCCACTGGAGGTTCTTCTCGGGATCGCGCTTGATCATCTCCGGCGTCGGCGTCCAGGTCGGCCATTCCGCCTTGCGGCCGATCTTGGCCTCGCCGGAGAATGCCAGGCCCTCGCGTCCCACCCCGATGCCGTAACGCATCGCTGTCCCGCCCGGCTCGACGAGGTAGAGAAAGCGCGCCTGAGTGTCCACGACTACCGTGCCAGGCCGCTCGGGACCGCCATACGCGACGCGCTGACGATAATATTTCGAGTCGACGCGCCGCACATCCAGCGCCGGCATCGGGAATCGCTCCTGTGGGAGCGGACCATACATGCTCAGATATTGCGGCTGCGGAGCAGGCGCGATCGAAGCCGTGGTCATTCGATCGACCCCCGAGCTGCTGCACGCTGCAAGCGCCAAGGGGAAGAACGCAACGAGAATGGCCTTCACGGCCGAGCGATGTCGGAACATGTCTGAAACCCGCCAAGAATGTGTCTTGGACAGGCTAACGCGCTAGGGGCGCACGGGTTGCGCGCCCCTAGCGTCGCCTTGAAAGCCTGCAGCAGCCAGAGACCCCTCACTGACCGCGGCCTAGGGCGCTCAGATTGATGCGCGCGGCCTCGAAACGTCGTCGACTTCTGCCATCGGTGCCGGGGCCTGCGTTTCGTTGTGCTGGAGAACGACTACGGTCGCGCCGACCGGCACACGGCCGTAAAGATCGATGATGTCCTGATTGAAGAGGCGGATGCAGCCTGACGAAACGGCCATGCCTATCGACCACGGTTCGGACGTACCGTGAATCCGATAAAGCGTGTCGTCGCCGTCCTGATAGAGGTAGAGCGCACGCGGTCCCAACGGATTGGTCAGACCCGGCTCCATGCCGCCTGCCCACTGCGCGTTGCGCTCCGGCTCGCGCTCGATCATGTTCTGCGTCGGAGTCCAGCGTGGCCACTCGGCCTTTCGGCCGATCGTCGCAGTCCCGGCGAAGGCGAGCCCAGCCTTGCCGACTCCGATGCCGTACCGCATCGCCTTGCCGTTTTCCTGCACGAGGAAAAGGAAACGGTTGTTCGTATCGACGACGATCGTACCGGGCCGTTCGCCGCCGCCATAATCCACTTGCTGCCGGAAGAATTTTGGATCGACTTTGCTGATGTCCATCGCTGGAAGCGGAAACCGTTCCGATGCCTGCGCTCCATACATCGCCACGTAGTACGGATCCGGGCCACGCTCCACGACGGTCTGCTGACGAGCTGTGGAAGCGCACGCCATAAGAAACAGAGGAAGCAGAAGGGCGGGCAGCAGTCGCGCAAGACGCGCGCCGATACAAAACTCTGTCATTTAGGCTGGGCTCTCGTTCTTGGCCAGCCTTCGGATTGCCGGCACGTGTTCACGCGCCGTTTTCGAAGTTGAAAGTGGCGCGCGACCGGCAGGAATGGGGCGCCGGAAAGGCGCGCCTGTCGCGTTGCATCAGGGCAACGCCGCGCAGGGCTGCCTTGCCAAAATGCATGGATGTTCAGCCGTTACGCTTACGCAATCGTCATCAATCGGAAATGCGCCGCGCGACGGCCCGCGCGAGCGCCGGTCCGCATAACAGGACGATCAGAAATCTCAGCATCTGTACGACCATGATGAAGGAGATATCGACGGTCGACGAAGCTGCGGCGATGATTGCGATGGAATCCATGCCGCCCGGGCTGGTTGCCAGGTAGGCCGTCAACGGATCGACGCCGGCATACCGCACGAGCAGTCCGGCCAGGCCCGCACAGAAGGCGACGAGCACGAATATCGAAATCAGGACACGCAGGATGGATTGCCGCACGGTACGCAGTGTTTCCGCGGTGAACTTCAATCCGATGAACCATCCGACGGCGGCGTAGCTCAGAGCCAAAAGGAGTTCCGGAAGCTCGATCTTCAAAAGGCCGGCGAACTCGAGCGCGACACCGAGCAACATCGGACCGAGGAAGAAGGGCGTCGGCAGTCGGAACAGCCGTCCAAGCAAGCCTCCGGATACTGCGACAACCATGGTCAGAGCGAACGCAGGCAGGTCGACCGGCGCGAAGAACTCGGGAGCTGGTACTGATCCGCCGCTGGCCCCAATCCACACGCGGGCGATTAGCGCCGTAGCTGCGGTGACCACGATCACCCGCAAATACTGCATGAAGGCGACAAGCCGCTCATCGGCGCCGAACGCACCTGCCATCAAGACCATGGCGGTCGCAGCGCCTGGTGCGGAACCCCATACGCCCGTGGTGCCGGGCAGTATCTTCCACCGGCTGATCAACCAGCCAAGGATGCTCGAGGCCGCGAGCGTGGCCACGACGACGGCGAGCGTGATGTGCCAGATCGAGAGGAATGCCGGGATGAACGATGGGGAGATTGAACCCGCGATCAGGCACGCGACGACGGCCTGAGCGCCTTTGACGCTCCACGCGGGAGGGCGGACCCTAAGGCCGTTCACGCCTGCCAGGATCCCGGCAAGCATTGGGCCGACGAGTAGCGCCGCCGGGAAGTGCGCCCACTGCAGCACAAAGGCCAACACCCCCGAGAGGGCGATGAGCCCGATCCACTGTAGCCACGCCGGCCATGAGTTCATCGGCGTACGCACATTGGGCTGTTGGGATGGCGTCATGGCGCCGCCGTAGCAGAGTCACGAAAGCCTTGCCAAGTTGAAGGCCCGGCATTCCCGCTACGGACGCATAGCACCGACCGACCAGATCGCGACCACGCGACCCGTCATCTTATCTAGCCGAGCGCCAACTCGGCGCGGCTGAAGGCACGCCCCACAAGCTGTCCACCGTAGATCACGAGCGCGCAGCCGATCGGAAACAGCACCTCGTTCACGACGCCCGCGGCGATCTGGGGCGCACCGAACGCGCGGCCCGCATCCGCCGCGATCCAGGCGTTGAGTGCCAGCACCGCACCGCCGCAGACGAGTCCGACGCCAGCGCCGACGCCGAAGTATCGCGAGACGCGCCGCTCGCCGCGCTGCGCAAGCGTGCCGAGGAGAAAGCCGAGAATGGCATATTCGACGGCACGGGCCAGGCTGATTGCGCCGAGACTCAGCAGTGCCTGCTGCTCGGCGAGATCGAGCGCGGACGAAACCAGCCGCTGGCTGCCTTTGGCGGCGGCGACAGCGATCGGCGCAAACAGCGCCCCGATAAGACCGACAATCTGCGCCCTTGCGCGCATTATCGAGGTCCCAATGCCTACGCCGGTGCATACCAGGAGCGCCCACGTCACACCCTGAGCCACGTCAGCCGCGGCGCCGATGCTTGGAAAACTGCCGCCGGCCGCGATACGCGCGACAAGTATCAGGACCTGAATCAGTAACCCGAGACCTACGGAAAGCAGGGCGATGATCGCAAGCTTGCGGAGCGCCCCGTCGCTGACGGCGACTTCGGCGGCGGGCTTCAAATCGTTGCTCATCTCGGCCTCAGGCGAAGGGAATGGCGACTGTGCCTGCCGGCAGTTTCGCCTCGTTGTCCGGTTCGACATGGATGATGACCCGCACCGAGGGCACCTCAGCCTTCAGCGCGGCCTCGATCCGGTCGCAAATCACGTGACTCTCGGCAACGGTCATGCCGGCGTCGACGACGAGATGAAACTCGATGAAGGTGGCACGGCCCGCGATCCGCGTCTTGAGATCATGCACTTCCAACGCGCCTCGCGAATTGGCCGAAATGATGTCGCGCAAGCGCATGTGCTCGTCGAGGTCGACCGCGCGATCGAGCAGACCGTCGATCGACGAAGAGATGACCTTCCAGCCCTGCCACAGGATGTTCAAGGCGACTATCAGTGCAAGGAGCGGATCGAGCAGCGTCCAGCCGCTGACAACGGCAGCGGACAGGCCCGCAAGTACCCCGATGGAAGTCACGACGTCGGTCATCACATGGTGGCCGTCGGCGATCAGCGCCGGCGATCTGTGGCGACGACCATTTGAAATCAGCAGTATGGCCCAGCCTGCGTTGATCGCGGCTGCTGCGAAATTCACCCCGAGGCCTTCCCACGGCGCGGCGAGTGCAGGCGGCTCGCGCAGCGCGTCCCACACCTCCGCGATGATCAGCATCGCGGCGACGACGATGAGCACCCCTTCGAGAACGGCTGAGAAGTACTCGGCCTTGTGGTGGCCGTGCGGGTGCTCGCGGTCCGCCGGCTTGTGGCTGATGCTGATTGCCCAGAAGGCCGCCGCCGCGGCGATGACGTTGACGATGGATTCCAGGGCGTCCGAGTACAGTGCAACCGATCCGGTCATCTGCCACGCGACAAACTTCAGGCCCATCACCGCCAACGCAACGGCGATGGACCATCCGGCGAGCGCGCGAACGCGCGTCTTGGCGGACGCCTGCGGCATGACCGGCTAAGCCGCCTTGATCCTGGCCCTGCGCGGCAGGTGCGCTACCACATTCTCGATCATGCGCATCCCCGCGTCCTGCCCGAGCGTCATGATCGACTCAGGATGGAACTGTACGGCGGCAATTGGTTCCTTCCGATGCTCGAAGGCCATGATGACCCCGTCTTCGGTTTCGGCGGTCACCACGAACTCGTCCGGCAGCCGCACCGGATCCGCGAAGATCGAATGGTAGCGGCCGACGGTCACCTCCTTTGGCAACCCCGAGAAGATGATGCCCTGCTTGCCCACGCGGATGCGCGACGGCTTGCCGTGCATCGGCTCATGCAGTTGGCGCAACTCGCCTCCATAGGCTTCTGCAAGCGCCTGAAGGCCGAGGCAGACGCCGAAGATTGGCAGGTCGCGCTTGCGGGCTTTCTGGATGGTCGCCTTGCAATCGAAGTCCTTTGGCGTCCCGGGGCCCGGCGATAACACGACGAGGTCGGGCTTGAGCCGGTCAAACACCTCCTCGGGCACCGGCGAGCGGACGGTCGAAACCTTGGCGCCGGTCTGGCGGAAGTAGTTCGCAAGCGTGTGGACGAACGAGTCCTCGTGATCGACGAGCAGGATCGACAGTCCCTCTCCGACACGAGCCGATTGCCTCTCGACAGAGCCGCTGTTGCGCGAGCCGGACTCGCGGATCGCGGCGAGCATGGCGGAAGCCTTGAGTTCGGTCTCGGCTTCTTCCTCGGCCGGGTCGGAGTCGTAGAGAAGCGTTGCGCCCGCACGCACTTCTGCGATGCCGTCCTTGATGCGGATCGTACGCAAGGTCAGGCCGGTGTTCATGTCGCCGTTGAAATGCACCATTCCGATCGCGCCGCCATACCAGGCACGCGGACTCTTCTCGTGGTTCTCGATGAAACGCATGGCCCAGAGTTTTGGCGCACCGGTGACGGTAACCGCCCATGCATGGGACAGGAACGCGTCGAAGGCGTCCATGCCCTCGCGGAGACGACCCTCGATATGATCGACCGTATGGATCAGCCGGGAGTACATCTCGATCTGGCGCCGGCCGATGACGCGCACGGAGCCAGGCTCGCAGACGCGGCTCTTGTCGTTGCGGTCGACGTCCGAGCACATTGTCAACTCGGACTCGTCCTTCTTGGAGTTGAGCAGCTTGAGGATCTGTTCCGAGTCCGAGATCGCGTCGTCGCCGCGCTTGATTGTACCGGAGATCGGGCAAGTCTCGACACGGCGGCCCGATACCCGCACGAACATCTCGGGTGACGCACCGATGAGGTATTCGGCCTCCCCGAGGTTGATGAAGAACGAGTAGGGCGATGGGTTGATCGTCTTCAGCCGCCGCGAGATGTCCGAGGGTTTCGACTCCAGACGCTCGAAGAACATCTGCCCTGGAACGACCTCGAACAAATCGCCGCGCCGAAAGCTCTCCTTGGCGCGGTCGACGAGCTTAGCGTACTCCCCTGGCGCGTGGTCGCCGCGCGGCGGGATGGCATCGGCATGCCTGAACGGCTCTGGCCTTGTCTCGCGTGACAGGCCTTCCGTCGAGAAGCCCGTGCCGGAATAGTCATATCTGTCGTGCCAGGCTTTCGCCGAATAGTGATCCACCACAAGGATCTCGTCCGGCAGGTAGAGGACCAGGTCGCGCTGGCTTTCCTTGCGTGCGAGCTTCTGTTCGACGTGATCGAACTGAAACGCGAGGTCGTAGCCGAAAGCACCGTAGAGCCCGAGGTTGGAATCCTCCCCGGTGCGGAAGAGGTCGATAACGGCGCGCAAAACTGTGAACACTGTCGGCGCGCGCGAACGCTCCTCTTCGGAGAAGACTCGGCCCGGCTCCGCGACCTGCAGCTTGATGAGGCGCTCACCGGCTTCTGTAACCGTTACCGATGCCAGACCGTTGAGCACGGCCCTCACGGGCTTGATCAACTGCTCGCCGCGGCGATTCAGCGCCTCAATGCGAACCGCACGGCCGCGCGCCGAAATCGCCAGTGGAGGGTCGATTATCGCGGTGTCCCAGCGCGTATAGCGGCCGGGGTATTCGTAGTTGGAAGAGAAGACGCAGCCGCGGCGCGAATCCAGCCCGTCGATGTATGCTTCTATCGCGCCGTCATAAGCAGTGGCATGCCGCGACCGCGTTACGACGACACCGCCTTGCGTTCTGAAGCGTTCTGCGCCGTCCGCGAGTATGTCGATGCTCATTCCTGTCCCCCATCCGTATTCCGGTTTCGGCGCTCGGCATCCGGACGGTGAAAAACAAAATGGCCGCCCGGATATCTCCTTGCGGCCACTGACTTCGAAAAACGCGCGCGCGTTGTTCAGGCCGCTATCAGCAGGCCCACCACCAACGGGTGTTGATCGACTTCACGCACATGGCGAGATGCATAACGGCGATGCCCTTCACGCGCAACCGGTTTTGAAGCTCAGGCGACGGCGGGCGCGCGCCAGCTGGTCATCACCGTGTAGAGGAAGATCAGCATCGATGCGAGCGTAAGGAACGAGCCGATGACCACTGGAATCGGATTACCGCCCATGATCGCAAGCGCAATCCCCGGGACCATGAACCAGACGCCCAGCGTCGCCACCAGGAAATGCAGCGTCGCAAGTCGCGTGGCCGCTGCCTGTGGCACGAGTTGGTAGAAAACACCGAACAGAGCCATCGTCACCCAGCCGACCAGATTGAGATGGGCATGAGCGCCGGCCAGCGAGTGATCCTCACTTGCCGACATCCAGATGCCGAAGACCATGCCCGCGGTGACGTAGATCACCCCCGACGCAAAAAACCAAAGCGCAACGCCGCGCATCCTATTCCCCCTGAGTTGAGCAGACATCCGCGTCCGCATGCCACCGGTGACTAGGATTGCACTGTTTCAGACCGATGTCGCCTTTTGCCGATTGCGTACACCGCGCAGACCGGCAACCACGAGCCAGGAACATGCGGCCCAGGCGGCGCCCAGGGCCCAGCCGGCAAGGACGTCGCTGGGCCAGTGTACACCCAGATAGACGCGCGAAACGCCGACCACGAGGCTGATGGCGATCGCCACGGCCATGACATAGACGCGCAGAGCGTGCGTATCGACCATGCGCACCACCATCGCGCCGAGCGTCAGGTACACGATAGTGGACATTGTCGCGTGGCCGCTGGGAAAACTCGCTGTCTGGATCGCAGCCAGATGCTCCACGACGTCGGGCCGGGGCCTGTCGTAGAAGATCTTCAGCCATTGGCTGAACGCAGTACCGAGCGCGATTGAGCTTACTGTGAAGAGAGCCGGCCCGTGCAGCCGCGAGAACAGCATGAAGCCTGTGACGCCTGTGACAAGCACAAGCAGTACCGCCGTGCCGCCAAGTGTCGTGAGATCGGTCATTGCGATCTCCAACCAGTGCGGGCCAACGGGCGCTGAAAGGTTTGTGGGGTCGCGGAACCACAGGAGCAGCGCGCGATCGAACGCCTCCATCTCTCCTTCTGCTACCTCGTCGGCGATCTGGAGGAATGCGAACGCGGCTGCGGCCAAGGAAGCGATCATTGCAACCGGCAAGACGGGCACGCGCATGTCGCGTAGCCCACGGACGAGTGTGGTGACGGGAGACGGGGTCATTACCGCGAAAGTATCGTCGGCAAGCGCCAAGGCAAGTTGCCGACGAAACATCTCGCATGTGGGCCGTGCGCATCGTTGATAAGCGCCGCTGGCCAGCTGGTCGCGACACCCGCGGCGCATGTAACAGATGATCTCGCCCGCGCCATGAAACACGCGGACGAGATATGGGTGCGTAGGATGCGGCCTCTAGCTGCCTGACGCGCTTAAAACAGGCCCTCGATATAGCCTTCGTCGTTCAGGTAGATCTTCTCGGACGACGGAGCTTTCGGCAGGCCGGGCATGGTCATGATCTCACCGCAGATCGCGACGACGAAGCCGGCGCCAGCGGAGAGGCGCACTTCCCGAACCGGTACGACGTGGTCGACGGGAGCGCCGCGAAGGTTAGGGTCGGTCGAGAACGAGTACTGCGTCTTTGCCATGCACACCGGCAAGTTGCCGTAACCCGCCTGCTCCCATTGGTGCAGCTGGTCGCGTACGGCCTTGTCGGCGATCGCTTCCGAGCCGCGATAGATGCGCTTGACGATGGTGTTGATCTTCTCGAACAGCGGCATGTCGTCCGGATAGATCGGCGAGAATTGCGACTGGCCGCTCTCTGCCAGTTCAACGATCTTGCGGGCGAGATCCTCGATGCCGGCGGAGCCGTGGGCCCAGTGCTTGCACAGGATCGCCTCCGCGCCCTGCGAAGCGACGTAGTCCTTCACCGCCTGCAGCTCGGCGTCCGTGTCGGCCGTGAAGTGGTTGATCGCGACCACAGCGGGCACGCCGAACTGCTTCACGTTCTCGATATGGCGGCCGAGGTTGGCGCAACCTCTCTTCACCGCCTCGACGTTCTCCTGCCCAAGGTCCTCCTTCTTGATGCCACCGTTCATCTTGAGCGCACGAACGGTTGCGACGATGACGGCAGCGGCAGGCTTGAGGCCCGCCTTGCGGCACTTGATGT
Source organism: Pseudomonadota bacterium (assembly GCA_023457435.1). Taxonomy (GTDB): domain Bacteria; phylum Pseudomonadota; class Alphaproteobacteria; order Rhizobiales; family Rhizobiaceae; genus RCIO01. The sequence goes on along the minus strand of JAEWLS010000038.1, from coordinate 151,177 downwards.
CGAAGAACTTCTCAGCCCCGAGATCGGCGCCGAAGCCTGCTTCGGTGACGACATAGTCGGCGAGCTTCAGCGCAGTTGTCGTAGCCACGACGCTGTTGCAGCCGTGAGCGATGTTCGCGAACGGGCCGCCATGGACGAAAGCCGGGTTATTCTCGAGACTCTGCACGAGGTTCGGCTGCATCGCATCCTTGAGCAGCACTGCCATCGCGCCATCCGCCTTCATATCCCGTGCATAGACCGGGCTCTTATCGCGCCGATACGCGACAATAATGTCGCCGAGCCGCTTCTTGAGGTCGTCGAGGTCGTTGGCCAGGCATAGGATCGCCATGACCTCCGACGCGACGGTGATGTCGAAGCCGGCCTCGCGCGGATAGCCATTGGCAGCGCCGCCAAGCGACACGACGATCTGGCGCAGGGCGCGGTCGTTCATGTCCATGACGCGGCGCCATGCGACGCGGCGTGTGTCGATGCCGAGTTCGTTGCCCCAGTAGATGTGGTTGTCGATCAGCGCCGACAGCAGGTTGTGCGCGGTGGTGATTGCGTGGAAGTCGCCGGTAAAGTGGAGGTTCATATCCTCCATCGGCACGATCTGTGCGTAACCGCCGCCGGCCGCGCCGCCCTTTACGCCGAAGTTCGGTCCGAGGGAGGCTTCGCGAATACAGGTGATCGCCTTCTTGCCGATGCGGTTGAGACCGTCACCGAGGCCGACCGTGGTGGTGGTCTTGCCCTCGCCAGCCGGCGTCGGGTTGATAGCCGTCACGAGAATCAGCTTGCCGTCCTTTTCGCCGCGCTGCGCCTTGATGAACTCGGCGGAAATCTTGGCCTTGTCGTGCCCGTAAGGCAGAAGGTGTTCCGTCGGAATGCCGAGTTTCGCACCGATCTCCATGATCGGCTTCTTTTTCGCGGCGCGCGCGATTTCGATGTCGGACTTGAACCCGGACATAAACGGCCTCCCTTGTCTGCCTGCAGCCCGCGTGACCCAACCGGCCACTCGCACCCTTCGTGTACACGCTGTATACAGCAGGGGATCGGATTGGTGAAGCCGGTGCGCGCGACTAAATCGCACCGATGCGACCGCCGCCGTCTCGTTTCAGCCGTCGAATGCGCCGATTGCGACGGCGCAATGGGGCGCCGTCACTCGGTTATCGATCGAGAACGCTGCGCAGTTCCACGAGGTTCGAGCGCACCCGCAGGACGTAGAAGCCCATCGTGGCGAGGTGCGTAGGCATAAGCCAGCCGGCCTCGTCGCCGTTTGAGATGATGAAAGGCTGTATACGAAGCGCCGCCTGAAACTGCTGCTCGGTCTGGTCCCAAAGCGGCCTGATGGAACGTTGCGTAAGCACGTCCTCGAAGTCGGCCCCAGCGGCGTGGATGATACCGTAGTAGCCGTAGAGCTGGCCATATGCGAACCAGAAGCGGTCGTCCGCCCGCGTGTCAAACCAGCCGTAGTTGTAGCTTTCGGATCTTTCGCGCAAGATCGCCGACGTCGAACCGATGTCGTTGGCGATGCGGTCGAGGAAGGTGATCAGGTTGTCGGCGCGCGCGTCGAACACCGCATTGCAGGCCGCGAGTCGCTCGTTGAAAGCACGCAGATCCACCATTGCCGAGCGGTAGAACGAGGGCGTCGGCGTTTTGAAGCCGAACGGATTGAGACCAAAGTACCAGGTTTCCTCATCGAACTGCATGTTGCCGCGGGCATTCTGCAGGTTGTTGTCGATCTGCGAGGTACCGCGTATGCGGCCGAGGGTGTCGACAAGCTCAACCGTCGTGCGTCGGATCGCCTGGTTCACGCCACGCTGGAATGAGGCCTTGTTGTCGAGAAACGGCGTGCGATCCCAGTCCAGCCCGAACAGACCGAGCTTGTAGAGGATCATCGACGAGATCCAGCCATTCTCATTCACGACGTTGTCGATAAGGTCGATCGTTACGTCAGCAACCGCCGATCGTCCACACGTGCGGCTTGTGGAACCATCGCCCGCGGCGGGCACCATCTCGCCAGCCGAAAGATTGCGTTCCTTGAGATTGTACGCAGCCGGGTAGTTCGTGTCGAAATTGTTCCAGATCAGTGTGTTGTACAGGAAGTAGACGTAGAGGCCCGCCAGAACGACGAGGCCGATACCGATCGGCCCCTTAAGAATCCAGCTGCGCTCGCGGTACCAGCGAGCGAAGGCGACGAACGGCCACATGATCCCGGCAACCACCATACCGACGAAGCGGCCGATCGCCTGGAAGATGCGCGTGAAGAAATTCACGACTGAATCGAGCATTCGCGTCCTCGCCCCGTGTCGGCCGCCTCAGTCGGTCAGGCCGTATGTGCGTGCCCGGAAGGCCTCGCTGTCCTTGAGATATGTGGTTTTCAACGTGTCCACAACGTAGCTGCGCCACGTCTCCGCGTAGCGTTCGTAGTCGGCATAGAAGCCCTGCTTGTTGAACGCGTAGCGGAACACGAAATCGCTCTGCGCGAAATCCGATATCAGCCTGTTGGTGAGCCACGCATCCGGATGGTCTGGCTTGGCCCGGACGATGAGGAAGCGGAAGTCCGGCCGCACCTCGTCAACCTTGATCTGCCCGTACTGAGCAAGTTCGCGTTTCGCGGCGCTGAGAAACGGGAAACGCGCATCGATCGTGACCATGTCTGCGTTGGCGTGGATCCAGCTTTGCAGCCACACACGGTCGAGGCCGATCAGATCGCGCCGCGGCTCCGCCTTGTGGATCAGTTCGCGCACGATCATGTTCGCGCGACTCTCCAGGATGTCTGCCGGCTCCATCCATGAGGCGCGCGGCAGGTCAAGGCGCCCGGTCGAGGCAAGAAAACGAAACACGCGGTCGGGGTCGCGCAGCGACAGGTACGAAACCTGCCATGGACGCGAACGCCTGAAGCCCGGCGCCGCGGGATCGCAGATGACCGTCGTCATGTCGGGATCGATGAAAACGTAAAGGCCGCCGAAGTGGCTCGTCCAATAGGCGTTGTGCCGGAATATCACCTGGTCCGGGACGAGAGCGTTCTCGCGGATGTCGCCGGTGACCTGCGCTAGCTCGACCATTCGGTTCAGCAGGGGATCGTCGCGCCAGGCGTCGGGCTCCTGCTTGAGCTTGTCGACTAGGCGTCCGAGCTCGGCCGCCTTGCCGACGACATCGTCGGCCGAAAGCACCCTGAACTCTACCTGGTTGATCGAGAGGAGGTCTTCGACGTCCTCCACCTTGGAAATCGAATCTTCGATTTCGCCGTAGATGACGTCCTTGATCGTCAGCGCGTCGATCGCACGGGCGTTCCGGGTCATGAACTCGTAGACGAGCTGTGACGTGTTCGAGAACGCCGTGTGGACGACAGGAAGTTCGATCTGCTGTGGCGTTAGAATGATGAACCGTCGGTTGACCTGGTTGGGATCGAGATAGTTCATGTCGCCAAGCTCTTCGCCGATCTGCGGAGAGAAACCGGTGCGGTCGATCTCGAAGCGCTTGAGTCTGGTCGGCCCGAGCCCGAACGCTGTCAGCGCCTTGTTGTAACGCTCGATCAGGTGCGGCTCGTCGACCGGCAGAAGCCGGCCGTAGATCAACTCGTTGTCGCGCAGAAGGTCCATCAGGCGTTCCAGTGGCCCTTCGCTTTCAGTTCATCGATTTCGCGGAGGGCGCGCTCACGCAGTCGCGCGTCGCGCAGCATCTTCTGCACAGCTGAGTCGTCGGCGCGGTCCGAATAACGGAATTCGGAGTCGGCGTAGCGGTTCACCTCTTGCATCACCATGTCCATCGTGAACGGCTTGCGGAGTTCCGAAATCATATCCCGCTTCGCGTCGTAACCCTTGTGCATGAACGTCTCGGGGTTCTCGAACCACTCGTCCGGCAGCTCGATGTCCATGGCCCGCATCTTGATCGCGTCCGTGACGTTCTTGATGGCACGCCCGGTGAACCGCGGCTCGGCCTCCTTGATCCGGTGCAGGTAGTCGCCGATGTCGGCAAGCGTCCTCGGTTCGCCGACCTCATCCATGTAGCGGTCGAAAACCTTCTTCAGCCCCTCCTCGTGCGGCCTGGCATGGCTTTCGTATGCCGTCGTCACCGCGCGCTGGATTTCCTGCGCTGCGTAGAGCTTATGGTCCCCAAGCTCGATCTTATGGTTCTTGCCTGCGAGCAGCACGAATATGTCGATATAGTCTTCGCGCGTCTGCGGTCCGTCGACGAGCCACCGCGCGCCAGCGCGCTGGCGCAGCGCGTCGTCGACATTCTCCGGATAGTTGGAGAACATGCCGAACGAGCAATTCCCGCGTACAACCGTCATCGCACCCGAGAAAGCGGACATCAGAACGCCGGTGATCTCGTGCTGGCCGGCCGATGCGCGGTCGTCCGAGCGCTTCGCGGCGACCTGGTCGATGTCGTCGATGGTGCCGAAAGCGATCGCCCGCGGGTTCAGCACCGCATCGATGAAGGCGCGGCAGTTCTGCCCCGACTTGCCTTGGTACGACGAGATCTGGTCGACGCCAAAGTTCTCGTAGTGGAAGGGCCACCCCGCGATTTGGCAGTAATTGTTCACCAGCCCCGCGATCATCTGGATCAGCGTCGTCTTACCGGTGCCCGGCGCGCCATCGCCGATGAAGGTGAACAGGAAGCCGCCGAGCTCAACGAACGGATTGAGCTGTCGGTCGAAGTCGTAGGCCATCAGCATCTTGGCGAGCTTGACCGACTGGTACTTCGCGATGTGATTGCCGACGACCTCCTCGGGCTTCTTGAAGGTCATCTCGAGCGGCTTCGATTTCTTGCCCGGCGCCACATCGAAGCCATCGATGGTGAAGTCGTCGGACTCGAGCCGCATATGCGCGTCTTCGAACGTACCGAGACCTTCGAAGCGGCTGCGGCGTGCCAACAGCCCCTCGAGCGACTTAGTCGCGAACGCTCGCGTCCGTGAGGCAAGGTCGGCGTCATCCTTTGCGCCCGCCAGAGCAGTATCCAGCCCTGCAAGAACGCTCTTCACCGCATCCTGTTGGGTGTCGAAGTTGAAGTTCGGCTCTTTGACGTCGTTCGGCGTTTCGCCGTCGCTGTCGATCAGCTGCAGGAGATAAGCGGTCAGCGTGAATGCCGAGACATAGGCGGAGGCCGCCAGGAGCCTGCGGTAGGCTGCGGCATCCTCGCCTTCCAGTGGCGCACGCGCGTTCTTCTGCTGGAGCGCTTCGAGATTGGTCGAGCGGCCGAAGATCTCTGCCACTGCCAGCGCCACCTGGACACCGCGCCGGGCGCGGAAAAGCAGAGTGTGCTGGCCGATTCCCATGATCGGGTCGTCCGGCCGCACCGCCTGGATGCGCTTGGCAAGCTCGACTTCGCGCGTCTTCTGGACGGCGCTCGGCGTAACCGTTGACACGAAGCGACGGCCTGTGCCGGCAAGTGCGGTCTGGGACTGACCGGATGAATCCTCGAGCACGACGATCCGGGTGACGAAACTCTGCGCCGTCGCGCGATGCTTCTCGACGTCAGCTTCGGAAATGGTGGTCAGGCCTGTGTCCATGCTGTGCCCCTCGCCTCAGACATCGCTGATGACCTTGCCATTCGACACGATGTGAACCTGGTATCCGTCGAACACCTTGCGTGCTTCTTTCGCCGCGTAGAGGGCCTGGTATGCCTCGTGCGGTATCAGCGCATGCCGCTCGTAACTCGAGACACCCTGCCGCGCGGCCTCGAGATCGTCGGTGTTGATGTGGAACTGCTCCTGCCCTTTGGTCGATGACCACAAGCCCTTGCGGCCCGCCGTTTCGCCTTTCGAATATACCTCCTGAACCGTCCAGGTGAGCAGCCAGGCGTTCGAGGCTTTGCGGACCTTGGACAGCACCTCCTGCACGGTGGTGTTGTTCTCCGTGATCCCCGCCGAGTAGAACGGGCCGAGCACGACGCGTCGCAGTTGCTTCGGATGCAGTGTCTCGAAGTCCTTGTCCATGTTGGTGGCGATCGTCACCGGGGACAGCGAATAGGACGAATTCTTCGCAGCGAAATCGTCGAATCGGTGAGCTAGCTCCGGGTTGAGCAGCCCCTCGACAGGCAACGGTATGTCGACGCGATCGTTCATCTCGCCAGTACGGGTTACCAGCGTCTCGACCATACGCGGCGACGAATCCTCGACAGTCGCCATGTAGACGAGCGGCAGGTTGGCAGTGCCATCGAAGGCACCCCAGTGCACGAGGTAATACGGCCGACCCGTCTTGGGATTGACCGACACCTTCACGGTCCGCGGCAGCACGAGCGGCGAGAACACCACGCCGTTACGCAGATCCTCGAGGTATACGCGCTCCGCCATGGACCGCTGCAGCGCCTCCGGGAAGGCCTTGTGGCGCAGGATGAAGTCCGCCATGTCGGAACGAATCTGATCCGGCTGCGGGATTGCGGAAAGCCGTGCCTCCGCGTTCTTCTTGTCATTCTCGAGCTCGAGAATGTTCTGGAAGACGGGATAGCCGCTGTCGGCCCGCGAGATTCTAAACGTCTCCATGAACCCAAGACGGTTCTGCCAGCAGGAGAACGACTTCGACAGCCGGTCAATGTACTCAGCCACCACCGGCGCGACGACGCCGTGACGGTACAAGGGCGAGCGGTCGTCGCGCAGGAAGATGTCAAGGCCTTCGAGCGCCGCCTCGATTGTCTCGAAGTAGCGCGCGGCGGGGGTGTCGGCGGTGGCCGTCATGTGCGGTTCGGCTAAGAGCGGAGCTTACGCGCTCACGTAATCCGCCGAGTTGTGCTTGCGCAGCACTTCCTCGAAGCGCCGGTTGAACGCCTCGTCCGCGAGCTTCTTGCGGCGCTGGATGTCGCCCGTCGCCACCATGTTCTTCTCGTGCATCTCGAGCAGGTCGCCGATGTGCTTCTGCGCGGCAGCTCCGATGCCCGCCATCGTCTGCTCCGCGGTCGTGTCCACCTGGCTGCCGAGCGTGTTGATCTTGTGTGCGACGTCCTGCTGAGCAGCGGTCTTCAGCGAGTCCTCCAGTGCCTTGTAGAGAACGATGCGCTGCTCGGTATCGATCGTCAGCTTGTTGATCAGCGTGTTCTGAGCCGCGATCTGGTTGTTGAGCGAGTCGACGAAGGTCTGGAACATCGACGTGTACCGCTCAAGCGTCTGGCTCTCGGCCAGCAGCTCCTGTTCCTTCGCTTGGCGCTCGTTGTACTCGGTCGCCAGCTTCGACCGCTCGCCCTCGAGCTGGGTGCGCTGCGTCTGGTCGGTGGAAGCGGCGATCTTGTTCTCGATGTCGAGCAGCAGCGGGTTCAACTCCTCGATGCGCCTCTGCGTCGCGGTAAGGTTTTCGATCGTACCCTTTCGCCGCTCGATGACCTGCGCCAGGCTTGCCTCGGAGGTCTTGTAGCGCGCGTCGAGCACCGCCTTCTGCTCCTTCAGGATGCCGACGATCGTATCGGACTTGGCAAGGAGCTCCTGCAGGTTGCCGGCAAGCGACATGTTGCGGACACGCTCGGTGCGCATGCGCTGCTTTCGCTGCGCCGAAAACACGCCCACGAAGTTTTCCCAGCCAGTGAAGCTTTTCATCGACTCGAATTCCGTGCCGAACACGTTTGTTGCGTCCTCGAGCCCGATGATGAGGTCGGCGATATTCGCCTCCATCGTCTTCTGCTGCTTCAGCACATCCTCGATGCGGGCGTTCTCGATGTCGAAGTCGGCGTTGCCGATCTTCGTGTCGGTCTTAGCGAAGCGGTCGAGCAGCGTACCGGACTGTTCGATCTTGGTTCGCATCTCCTCCACAACCTGTTTGGTCTTTGCGATCTCGGCATCGAAATTCTGCATAGTGGCCATATGGGAGGTTCCTCGAGCACCTGATGGACCGCCGGCGTTCCCATCCGGCTGACTTCGCGGAATATATGCAGGGCACAATGCGATTGAAAGACGGCGTGTTCTGTCCCGTTCAGTCGCCCCTGAAGCCGATGAAGTCCTCAGCCGGCCACCGCCCCATCTCCTCCTCCCAGTGACGCCTGCACAACGAGACATACTGCGCCGCACCGATGGCGATCTGTGCGCCCTCGTGCATCACCTTGCCGTCTGCCCCGAGCCGCACCACCATGGTCGCCTTGCGCCCGCAACGGCAGATTGTGCGAACCTCGCGCAGTTCGTCCGCGATAGTCAGCAGCGCACGGGAGCCTGGGAACAGTTCGCCGCGAAAGTCGGTGCGCAATCCGTAGCACATGACGGGCACGCCGAGCCGGTCGGCAACGCGCGCAAGCTGCCAGACCTGTTCCGCCGAGAGGAACTGCGCCTCATCGACAAACACGCAGTGCAGCGGCGCAGATCGCGTGGCGTCGCGGACCTGCTCGAAGAGGTCGTCGTCGCCGCCAAAAGTGTTCGCTTCCGCCGACAGTCCGATGCGAGAACCGATCCGCCCCTTCCCCGCCCGGTCGTCCAGCGCCGCGATGAACAGCATCGTGCGCATGCCGCGCTCGATGTAGTTGTACGAAGCCTGGAGCAGGGCGGTCGACTTGCCCGCATTCATCGTCGAGTAGTGGAAATAAAGCTTGGCCATGCGCCGAGATAACCGAAAACCGGGCCCGAGCGGGAGAGGAGCCTCTCCTCCTCCACACGAACGTTCGGTCCCGCTATCCTGCGAGGTCGCAAATCCGCCAGAACCTGCCGCCTGCCGCAGAGGGACGTGGCTTGAATCAATGCGGAAATGGTGTTGTGTTCGATGGCAGAAGCGGCTGCGGCTGCCGTTCCTCGGGGAACGTAATCTTATCAACGGGAGACCAGCATGCGTTTGAAGACCCTCAGCCTCGCCTTCGGCCTTGCAACGGTATTGTCGAGCGGCGCCTACGCCGCGGAGCCGGAAAGCTGCAAGACGGTGACCTTCTCCGACGTCGGCTGGACGGACATCACCGCGACGACTGCGACGGCCTCCGTGGTACTCGAAGCGCTCGGCTATGCGCCTGAAGTGCAACTGCTTGCGGTGCCGGTGACCTACGCATCGCTGAAGAGCGGCGACGTCGACGTCTTCCTCGGCAACTGGATGCCAACCATGGAGGCCGACATCGCGCCCTACCGTGAGGATAAGTCGGTCGAGACGCTCGTCACAAATCTGGAAGGCGCCAAATACACGCTCGCCGTGCCGAAATACACCTATGAAGCCGGTCTCAAGAGCTTCGCCGACATCGCCAAGTTCAAGGACAAGCTCGGCGGCAAAATCTACGGCATCGAGCCTGGCAATGACGGCAACCGGCTGATCCTCGACATGATCACGGCCAACCAGTTCGATCTTCAAGGCTTCGAATTGGTCGAAAGCTCCGAGGCCGGCATGCTCTCGCAGGTACAGCGCGCAGCCGGTTCCAAGCAGGACGTCGTGTTCCTCGGCTGGGAGCCGCATCCCATGAACGCCAATATAGAGATGGCCTACCTGGAAGGCGGCGACGACGTCTTCGGTCCCAACTATGGCGGCGCCACCGTGCACACCAACGTGCGCGCCGGCTACGCCACCGAATGCCCGAACATCGGCAAGCTCCTGACCAACATGGTCTTCTCGCTCAAGATGGAGAACGAGATCATGGGCGCTATCCTGAATGACGGCAAGGATCCCAAGGTCGCTGCGACGGAGTGGCTGAAGGCCAACCCGGACGCGCTGGCGCCGTGGCTCGCCGGCGTTACGACCTTCGACGGGCAGGATGGAGCCGCAGCCGTGAAAGCAAAATTGGGCGTGTAACTTCTGGCCGGTCGGGGGCGATTGGCGCTCCGGCCGGCGCTTTCAGCGGCTGAGGGGAGCCCATGGACCCGATCTCGGAATTCGTTCGCAGCTGGAAGATTCCGATCGGCCGGTGGGGCCGCGATTTCTTCGATTTTTTGACGACGAACTTCGCCTGGTTCTTCGATTCCCTCGCAAACGGGTTGTCGGCCATCCTCAACGGCATGGTGGCCGGCCTGCTTTGGCTCCCGCCGATCGCCATCGTCGCCGCCGTCGTCGCCCTCGCCTGGTGGCTCAAGCGCTCTTGGACGCTTTGCATCGGCGTCACGCTCGGCCTGTTCTTCATCATCAATCAGGGGCTCTGGGACGCAACGATCCAGACGCTGGTCCTCGTGGTCGCCGCGTCCACGGCGTCCATGGCGATCGGTGTACCTATCGGCATCTGGGCCGCGCACAGCGAGCGCGTCTACGCCGCTCTGCAGCCCGTGCTCGACCTGATGCAGACGTTGCCCACCTTCGTCTACCTCATACCGGTGCTGATCCTGTTTGGACTGGGGCTTGCTCCGGGCCTCATAGTGACAGTCATCTTCGCCATGCCGGCGCCAATCCGGCTCACCTATCTTGGGATCAAGTCGGTGCCGAAGCCGATGCTGGAGGCCGGCGAATCCTTCGGTGCCACCAGAAGCCAGCTCCTGTGGAAGGTCGAACTGCCTTCGGCGCTCCCGACGATCATGGCGGGACTGACGCAGTGCATCATGCTCTCCCTGTCGATGGTCGTCATTGCGGCGCTTATCGGCGCCAACGGGCTTGGCACTCCCGTGGTGCGCGCTCTCAACACGCTGAACATCCCGCTCGGACTTGAAGCCGGGCTGGCTATCGTGGTCCTTGCCATCATCCTCGACCGCATCGCGCGCATCGGAGATGCCAAGTGACGCCCGCGGTAGAGTTCCGCGACGTCGACATCGTCTTCTCGCGCGACGGACGCGACAAGGAAGCGTTGGCGATGATCGATGCCGGCGCCACTCGTGCCGAGATTCTTACGAAGACCGGCGCGGTTCTCGGCTGCGCCGGCGCATCGCTCACGGTCGCCGAGGGCGAGATTTCCGTGCTGATGGGCCTGTCAGGCTCGGGCAAGTCCACATTGCTTCGTGCCGTCAACGGCCTGAACAAGGTCACCCGTGGCCAGGTCATCGTTCACGGTCCTGGTTGGCAGACCGACGTCGTGTCCTGTCCGCCGGCGGATCTCCAGCGCGTGCGGCGCGAGGCCGTGGCGATGGTGTTCCAACAATTCGCGCTCCTTCCCTGGCGGACGGTGGAGGAAAATGTCGGTTTCGGCCTCGAATTGGCCGGCGTACCGCTCGCCGAGCGTAAGGAACGTGTTGCCCGCCAGCTCGAACTCGTGGGCCTGTCGCAATGGGCCAGGAAATACGCACACGAGCTTTCGGGCGGCATGCAGCAACGCGTCGGCCTGGCGCGCGCGTTTGCCACCGAAGCGCCGATCCTGCTCATGGACGAACCTTTTTCGGCACTTGACCCGCTGATCCGCACCAAACTTCAGGACGAGCTTCTGGAACTGCAGGAGCGGCTGAAGAAGACGATCTTGTTCGTCAGCCACGATCTTGAGGAAGCCCTCAAAATTGGCAACAGGATCACGATCATGGAGGGCGGCCGCATCGTCCAGACCGGCGCGCCCGAGGAGATCGTCCTTACCCCGGCTAACGACTATGTCAGAGACTTCATCGCCAACGTGAATCCGCTGTCGGTCCTTACGGCTTGGAACGTCATGCGGACGCGACACGAACTGGACGTCGAGGACGGCTGGGTCTGGCTCGACCGGCGCAAGACGACGCGCTTCAAACTCGACGACAAGCAGACGGTTGTGGCCGCCGAGCGCAACGGCAGGCCCGCGGTCTGGGTCTCCTGCGACGACATCGAAAAGCTCTCAGCCGACGAACCTGTCGTGTTCTGGTGTTCGCCGGGCACGCCGCTGAAGACCGTCATGCATGCCATGCATCAGTCGGCGACTGCGCCGGTGGCGCTGTTCGAGGATTCGACGCGCTTCGTCGGGGCGATCGGCGTGCGCGACGTGCTGCGTGCGGTGATCCGCCGCTAGCCTTTAGAGGCCTCTGCCGGCTTGCCGCGGCCGTCCGCCAGCCGTTACGATGAGTGAGATTGTTCTTGCTCATAACATTTCGGAGGACTGCATGAATCCCAAGGGACAGGTCGCCATCGTCACGGGCGGCGGATCGGGCCTGGGCGAAGCGACGGCGCGCGCACTGGCTGCGAAGGGCGCCAAGGTTGCGATCTTTGACATCGGTATGGACCGCGCCGAGAAGGTCGCGGCGGACATCGGCGGCATCGCGGTGAAGTGCGACGTCTCCAGCGGGGAAAGCGCTGAGGCGGCAGTTGCCGAGGTTGCCGAGAAGCTCGGCGCGCCCCGCATCCTGGTGAACTGCGCCGGCATCGGCATCGCTGCCAAGACAACGGGCAAGGACGGCCCTCACAAGCTCGATCTCTTCAAGAAGATCATCGAGGTCAATCTCGTCGGCACCTTCAACATGATCCGCCTTTTTGCGGTGCGTGCCGAGCAGTTGGAACCGCTTGACGGAGGCGAGCGCGGGGTAATCGTCAACACTGCCTCCGTTGCGGCTTTCGATGGCCAGATCGGCCAGGCGGCCTACTCCGCCTCGAAAGGCGGCGTTGTCGGCATGACCTTGCCGGTCGCGCGTGACCTTTCGCGCTCGGGCATCCGCGTCTGCACCATCGCTCCGGGCATATTCCGCACGCCGATGCTCGCCGGCCTGCCGCAAGAAGCTCAGGATTCTCTCGGCAAGCAGGTGCCGTTCCCGCCGCGGCTGGGCGAACCGGCGGAATACGGGGCACTAGCGGCACACATCGTCGAGAACCAGATGCTGAATGGCGAAACCATCCGCCTCGACGGCGCGATCCGCATGGCTCCGAAGTGATGCCATGACCGAGGCGCGGCGTGCCGGCGGTCCGCTGGCTGGCATAACCGTGATAGAGATGGCCGGCCTCGGCCCTGTGCCGCTTGCCGGCTTGATCCTTGCCGAACTCGGCGCGCGCGTGGTGCGCGTCGAGCGGCTGTCCCGGGACCGGGCTTTCCTCCCTATTCCGGAGGCCTACGACCTCGACCGGCACGGACGCGAGATCCTCAGGCTAGACCTCAAGCACCCGAAGGCGATCGCGCTTCTTACCCGGCTCGCCATGGCCGCCGACGCTTTGATCGAAGGCTTCCGTCCCGGCGTCATGGAGCGCCTCGGCCTCGGTCCGGACACGCTTTGCGAAGCCAATCCGCGGCTCGTTTATGGCCGCATGACCGGCTTTGGCCAGGAAGGCCCGCTGGCGCAGCGCGCCGGCCACGACCTGACCTACATCGCCTGGTCCGGAATCCTCCACGCAATCGGCCATGCCGGGAAGCGTCCTGTACCGCCGCTCAACCTCGTCGGCGACTACGGCGGCGGCACGATGTTTCTCGTCGCCGGCGTTCTCGCTGCGCTTATCGAACGCGGCATCTCTGGCAAGGGGCAGGTGGTAGACGCCGCGATGGTCGACGGCGCGGCGATGCTTGCCGCGCCGTTCTTCGGATTCGCGGCATCCGGCTTCTGGAACGAGGCACGCGGCGAGAACCTGCTAGACTCCGGTTGCCCCTTCTATGACACCTACGAGACCGCCGACGGCCGGTACATCGCCGTCGCGTGCCTTGAACCGCAATTCTTTGCCGAATTCGCTCGACTGCTGCCGCTCGACGTCAGCTTCGCAGCGAACCAGTACGACCGAACGACCTGGCCTGCCATGCGCGCGGCCATAGCCGAGCTTATCCGCGCGCGGTCGCGGGACGACTGGACCGCTCTCTTCGCGGGTACCGACGCCTGCGTTGCGCCGGTGCTGTCGCTGGCCGAAGCACCACACAGCGCGCACTCCGAGGCGCGATCGGCGCATGCGACGGTGGGAAACATGACGCGTCCGCGCCCTGCCCCGCGTTTCTCTCGCACGGCGCCCTCGGTGTCTGGACTGCCGATCGAGGATACGGCGGCAACACTCACCAGGTTTGGCATCGACGCCGACGAACTGGAGGCGCTTGCCAGTGTTGGTGCCATCGCGCGATAATTGGAGCATCAAGCTCACCTTTGGAGCGCAGCGTGCAGGAAAAGCCGAAAGACGTCTTGCGCCCAACGGACGCGGAAGCGGTGCGGCTTGCGCGCACGCTGCTGCGCTCGTCGCGCTATGGCGCCCTCGCAGTGATCGAGCCGGAAACTGGTGCGCCTGCCGCGAGCCGCGTTGCCACCGCCACGGATATTGACGGCGCGCCGCTCATTCTTGTCTCTGCCCTTTCTTTGCATACGGCCGCACTGATTGCCGATAAGCGATGTTCGTTGCTGCTCGGCGAGCCTGGCAGTGGCGACCCTCTCGCCTATCCGCGCCTCTCTGTCGCCTGCGAAGCCGAAAGGGTCGAACGCTCCGACCCGCTGCTCCAGCGCGTCGAGCGCCGCTATCTCGCCAGGCAGCCGAAGGCGAAGCTCTATGCCGGTTTTGCCGACTTCTCCTACTTCCGGCTTGAGCCGCAGCGCGCCAGCCTCACCGGCGGTTTCGGCAAGGCCTATGCCCTCACGCGCGACGACCTGCTCACCATCTCGGCGGTGAACGCGTCGCTCGCTGCGACGGAACAGTCGGCGGTGGCGCACATGAATGCCGACCATGCCGAAGCAGTGTCGGTCTACGCCCGCGCCTACGCTAAGGCGGAGCCCGGCAGATGGCAGCTCACCGGCATCGATCTGGATGGCATGGACCTCGCCTTGGGTGACGACGTTCGCCGCGTGTTCTTTCCGCAGCCGCTGGCCTCTGCCGCCGACATCCGCGCCACGCTCGTGCGGATGGCGCAGGAGGGTCGCACGATCCTCGGCCTATAAGCCTCACATTCCCGTGAATATCTGCCGGCGACATACGCCTGCAACTTTGGCGCGTGCTTATCGCGTCCTGTTCATGCCCCTGATGTCGCGCTGCCCCCGCGCGGCCTCCGGGACATTCCAACCTTTGGGGGAAGCATGCGGCCTGCCAGTCTGGTTGACCGTGCCGAAGAAATCTCCGCCCGGCTTGCCAATCTGGGCAACGCACGGCGGTTTGCGATCATGTGCCACCTTGCCGAGAGCGAGTTGAGTGTCGGTGCGCTCGCCGAGCGCGTCGGCCTCAGCCAGTCGGCCCTGTCGCAGCACCTCGCCAAGCTGCGCGCATCGGGCCTGGTGGAGACGCGCCGCGATCGGCAGATGATCTACTACTCGTGCGCGCCGGGTCCCATGCCCGAGTTGCTTGCGATTCTCGACCGCCTGTTCCCCTGAGCATGCTTGCCGGCGCGGCGGCGCGGCGCTATCGGCGGCCATGCAGCCGATCCGCATCGACGACCCCGCCGACCCACGGGTTGCGCCCTACCGCGACCTGCGCGATCGCGACCTCTTGCGAGAGGGCTTGTTCATCGCCGAGGGCAAGGTCGTTCTCGACGTGCTTTTCGAGGCACGTCGCTTCTTCGCGCAATCCGTGCTCGTTCTGGAAGGCAGGCTGCCCGGGCTTGCGGCGACGCTGGCAAAGGCGCCGGCAGACACGCCGGTCTATGTCGCTTCGGCGCCGGTGATCGACGCGATCGCCGGCTATCACCTTCACCGCGGCGTGCTTGCGGCGGTCCGCCGGCGCCCGGCCGGGGTCGTTGCCGAAATTCTCGACGCGCTGCCAGGAGACGCGGTCGTCCCGGTGCTGTGCGGCATCGCCAATCACGACAATGTCGGATCGATATTCCGCAACGCCGCGGCTTTCGGCGCGCCAGCCGTGCTGCTCGACGCTGGCTCGTGCGATCCGCTCTACCGCAAGGCGATCCGCGTCTCTGTGGGTGCTGCGCTGAAGGTGCCCTTTGCCGTGGTCGATGCCGCTTCGCTCCCCGGATTGCTGGCCCAACGGGGCTTCCGCGCGCTCGCCCTGTCGCCGGCGGGCACCGGCACGATCGACGCGGTCGCTGGGGGCGGACGCATCGCACTGTTCCTGGGAACGGAAGGGGATGGTCTGCCCGCAGACCTCATGGCGCAGATGGAGACGGTGCGGATTCCGATGGCGCCCGGTTTCGACAGCCTGAATGTCGCTGCCGCAAGCGCCATAGCGCTACACAGGCTGGCCGCCGTGGCGTAGTTGGTCAGCGCGCCGCGGCGGCTGCCTTCTGGAGAGCGCGAACGCGGTCGGCCAGGCTGATGATCGCATCGGCGGGCGCCGGGGTGTTGCCGTTCACGGGCTCGCTGAGTGCCTTGCGGACCGGCGATTCCGGCCCATCAAGCATCATGGTAAGGTTCACCACTTCGGCGGCGAGATCGTTGATTTGCTCGCGCAGCAGAGCGTTCTCGCGGCGCTCCTCGTCCCAGTCCTCGGATTTCGAGCGCTCAAGTGAGTCGTTGTCGTACCGCAGCTTCTTGTTTTCGCGCAGCAGCGCGGTCAGCCGTTCCTCAAGGCGCTTTCGATCGTCGTTGAGCTTCGCCATAGCCTTTTCGACGTCGCCGCCGGTGGCGCCCGAGAGCAGCGTCGTCATCTGCAGCGTGAGATCCGCGATCTCGGCTTCGAGGCGCACCTTGGCCTCCTGCGCTTCGGTCAGGGCGGCGTTGAGTTCGGCTTCGACAGTCTCCGCGCCCTTGACCTGTTCGCGCAGCCGCTCGAGTTCGGCCTCGCGACGGTCCAGCTTCTCCTCGCGGTCGGAAAGATTGGCCATGAGCCGCTCGAGCTTGGCTTCGAGTTCGGCCGCCCTGCGCTTTTCGAGCTTCAGTTCGTCGTGTGCCTGCTTTGCCTCGGCTGCCGCCTCGCGAACCTTGCGCTCGGCTTCCTTGCGCTGCTCGCGCAGCTCGGACACGTCTGTCGAGAGGCGCTCGACCTCGGTTTCCCGCGCGACGAGCTCGATCTGCCGGCTCGACGACGAGAACGATGCCTCGTCATACATGCGGCCCATCTTCTCGACTTCCAGTGCGCGCTGTTCGATGGCCTTTTCGGCGTCAATCAGCTTGTAGTTCAGCTGCTGCAGCTGCTCCTCGCGCCGGCGCAGTTCGGCGCGCAGCTCGCTCGCATTCGTCTCAAGGCGGGTCAGCGCTTCGTTCTTCTCGTTGCGCTCCTCCGCGAGGCGGCGAAGTTCGTCGCGATTCTTGTTGATCTCGACGATCTGGTTCGCGGCCTTTTCGCGAAAGCCCTTGATGCTCATCTCGAGGCGCCGGGTGGACATCGCGAACTCGGCGCGCATCCGGTCCTTGTCGGCCTGGATCTCGTTGACCGAGAGTGGCACCGAGGCCTCAATGCGTCGGCGCGTCAGCGCCACCGCGCGCCGCCAGATGGCCGGCGCCACCATAAGCGCCAGAAAGCCCGCGCACAGGAAACCGAGGAGGAAGAAGAGGATACTCTGGATCAATTTGACGCCGCCCGACCTGCGATGGAAGTTATCGCACGATACTGGCCTCAAATGTGACACGGCGGTATGGCCAGTGCCAGTACCGCCGAATATTTACCGGCTCTTAAGGTTAAGCGAGCGGCGCTGGTCGCCCGCCGTATACCCCGTTATCAGAACGGATTCCACGTCGGGTTTTGGGTCAGCTTGAGATAGCCGACATTAATACCCAGCCTCGCGCCGAGGCCGGTGCGCACCGGGACAAGAAGCACATCCTTGTTCTTCATGACATTGAAGCCCACGCCGGCAATCGCGTAAGCCGAACCAGCGACGCCCATATAGCGCTTGTAGAGGTTGGGCACCGAGTCGAGGTTGTAGACCAGCATCATCGTCCGCGAGCCTTGCCCGCCGACGTCGGCACCGATGGATGGACCTTGCCAGAACACCGGATGGTCGCCAGCGTTCTTGGTGTACAGCAGGCCCTCGCCGTAGGTCACCCCGCCGATGATCGCGCCCGACCCCTCTTCGCCGAGCACGTAGCCGTTTGGCGTTCCATACTTGGAGAAGATCTTCTCCACGACCGAGGCGAGCCCGCCGGACGTTGAACCGAAGAAGCTGTGGCCGGAATCGACGATCTCCGAGAACGTGAATGTGTTCTCCGCGCGGGCTGGCGCCGAGGCGAGAATGCTCGAGACAGCGACGCTTAGTGCAGCAAGGACTGCGGTCCGGCGTGACAGCATGTTCAACCCTCCATTGCAGCTGCTCCCGCGCTTCAATCGCCGCAGGCAGCCGCCGATGACATGCATGCGAGTCTAGGCCGTAATCGTTTTTCAACCATTAACCGACATTGGCGTTGACGCGGCTGGAATGCGGCTTTCCGGTGGGGAGCGACGTGCTCGCGTACTTCCCTTGCTCCGGATGCGGCGGCTTACTAGCGGTGGGCATTGCCGCGCGCGATGATTCGCGCCGATCAGGCAGGGACGGCAAAGGGGACACGGCATGTCGGACATCTTCACTCTTTCGGCGCCGGATCTCGCTGCGCTGCTTTGCAGCCGTGTCTGCCATGACATTATTTCCCCCGTCGGTGCGATCAACAACGGCCTTGAGCTGCTCGAGGAAGGCGGATCCGACGAGGATGCCATGCGGCTCATCAAGCAGAGCGCAGTTAATGCGTCTGCGCGACTGCAGTTCGCGCGGATTGCTTTCGGAGCTGCCGGCTCCGCCGGTATGCTGATCGACACGGGAGACGCCGAGGCCGTCGCGACCGCTTTCATCAAGAATGAGAAGCCGACCTTCGAATGGAAAGGTACCCGGGTCCTTCTCCCAAAGAACAAGGTCAAGTTGCTTCTCAACCTGATCCTGATCGCGAATGGCTGCATCCCGCGTGGTGGCAAGATCGTCGTGGAATTGGCCGGCGGCGACCAGGCTCCAGCTTTCACGCTCACCGCAGCCGGACCGATGCTGCGCGTTCCGCCGAAGTTCCTTGAGCTTCATTCCGGCAACCGTCCCGACGAGCCCATCGACGCGCATTCGGTACAGCCCTACTATACCCTTCTCCTGGCGCGGGAATCCGCCATGACGATCGGCATCCGGGCTTCCGCCGACGAGATCGTGCTGACCGCAATTTGAACGACATTAGCGGGGGGTTTACCTTCCGGCTTTCCGCGCCGTTTACGCTTTCTCGGTTAACCTCCGCACGATTACCCGGTGACGGGCGAGCGGAGAGGCGTGATGAAGCGTTGTATGATCGTCGATGACTCCAGCGTCATCCGCAAAGTCGCCAAGCGTATTCTCGGCGGACCGGACCTGCTGATCGTCGAGGCCGGCACGGGAGCGGAAGGGCTCTATATGTGCGAAGCGGACATGCCGCACATTATCGTCGTCGACGCCACGTTGCCCGACATGAACACAGTCGATTTCGTTCGGCAGGCGATGGCGATCGAGACCGACCACAAGCCGCATATCCTTGTCTGTATGACGGAATTCGACGTGGGCGCCATCATGCGGGCGAAGCGGGTCGGCGCGAAGGGCTACATACTGAAGCCGTTCAACCGCCCGCAGCTGCTTGACCGGTTCCGCCAGCTGGAAATGGCAGCCTAGTCTGCGGTCGGCGCTGCCCTGCCCGCCTGCCCCGCGCAACAAAAAGGGCGCCACGGGCGCCCTCTTCTTTCCGACTGCCGACTGCAGTCGCTACGCGCTTTCGCGCACTTCCTCTGGCTCGCGAAGCACATAGCCGCGGCCCCAGACTGTCTCGATGTAGTTCTGACCGCCGGAGGCTGCGTCAAGTTTCTTGCGCAGCTTGCAGATGAAGACGTCGATGATCTTCAGTTCCGGTTCGTCCATCCCGCCATAGAGATGGTTGAGGAACATTTCCTTGGTCAGAGTCGTGCCCTTGCGGAGCGAAAGAAGCTCCAGCATCTGATATTCTTTGCCTGTCAGATGCACGCGCTGGCCGCCGACCTCGACGGTCTTGGCGTCGAGATTGACCACCAGGTCGCCGGTATTGATGACGGACTGGGCATGCCCCTTGGAGCGGCGGACGATCGCATGAATGCGCGCCACCAGTTCGTCCTTGTGGAACGGCTTGGTCATGTAGTCGTCGGCGCCGAAACCGAGGCCGCGAACCTTGTCTTCAATACCGGCCATGCCGGAAAGGATGAGGATCGGCGTCTTGACCTTGGAGAGACGCAGCGTTCGCAGCACCTCGTACCCGCTCATGTCCGGCAGGTTCAGGTCAAGCAGGATGATGTCGTAGTCGTAAAGCTTGCCTAGATCGACGCCCTCCTCGCCGAGGTCGGTCGTGTAGACGTTGAAGCTTTCCGATTTCAGCATCAGCTCGATGCTCTGGGCGGTCGCACTGTCGTCTTCAATCAGCAGAACGCGCATTTAATCCCCTTCTCTGCCGCCGAACCGTATCCCGAGGGCTCGGCACCACAGCAGCGATTGTCTGAGTCGGAGGCTGCCACCGAATGGTTAACAAATACTGATTCCGCATTGCAAGCATCCTCAGTCTTTTCTTAACGTCGCTGGCTACCTCGTTGATCCAAAAAACGTATCTCAAATCGCTTCAGCTGAAGCTTAGCTTGAGGATTCTGCGCTAAGCGATTCAATCGACTCGATTTGCGTTCGAACTTTCCGAAAGTCCGGCAATTTTTTACCGGGCCTTAAAACCTCGTCCCTATGATTAACGACGCGCGTAAACGAATGGTTACCGAAGTTAACGGCTCTTAGCTTTTCTTTGCCGTGGACGGAGGGACAGTTCCAAACGTGCTCGGCGACATCCGCGTCCTGAGGGGGACGCAATCGCAAGGGGACTTCGGCCGGCGGCCGGCGTTGCAGTGTTTCAGTGGAGTACCGCGTATGAAATCACGGCAGAACCATGTGCGGCTCAGGCTGTTCCAGGTGAACGAAAAAAGGCGGCAACTCGCCCAACTGGACCTGATGGTCGGCGAGTTCGAGCGGATGGCGGCCGAGCTCGAGATGCAGATCGCATCCGAAGAGCGGCGCGCCGGCATCACCGATATCAACCATTTCGCCTATCCCACTTTTGCCAAGGCCGCGCGCCAGCGCCGCGATAACCTGCGGAACTCTCAGCTCGATCTGCTTGAGCAGAAGAAGGCTGCCGTGGCAGCTCTTTCCGAAGCCGAGAGCGAACTTGCCAAGGCAGAGGCGTTGGAATCGCGCGATGTTCGTGGGCGCGATGGAGAACTGCCGCGCCAGGCCATAGCCTGACCGGTAGCCAGGCTATCTGGGCGAAGGAGTGTCGGCTACAGAGGCGGCATGCGCGCCTTGCTTGCCATCCTCACCCTTGCTGCCGCGTTTTGCTTCGCACTCGACATCACTATGCCTCTGGTCGAGGTGAAGCGTCTCGTCTTCCTGACCGATCGCCCATCACTTCTCGCCATTGTCGCCGGCCTGTGGGCTGAGAGCGACTACGCCCTCGCCACAGTTGTGGCAGTGTTCTCGATCGTGTTCCCGGCGGCCAAGCTGGTCGGAATGCAGCTCGCCGCCCAGGGCGAACAACTGCCCCTTGCCGGTCGGTGGCTGAAGCTGATAGCGCGCTGGTCTATGCTCGACGTGCTCCTCGTCGCGCTGCTCGTCTTTGCTGCTAAAAGCAGCGGGCTCGCCACGGCGATGTCGCTGCCCGGCCTATGGTTTTTCGCCGCTTCGGTGCTTCTCACGGCCGTCGCGTCGGCCCTCGCCCGCTGAAACGACAAGAGCCGCCACCGGCGGCTCATTGTTGGCATCGCGGGGATGTCAGTGGCGGTACTGCTGGATCCGCGTCGTTCTCAGTCCAGCAAGACCATGATCATCGATCGAGGCCTGCCACGACAAAAACTCTTCAACCGTAAGGCGATAGCGGCTGCAGGCTTCCTCAAGACTAAGCAGGCCGCCACGGACGGCGGCAACGACCTCGGCCTTGCGGCGGATGACCCAGCGGCGCGTATTGGTGGGCGGGAGGTCTGCAATCGTCAACGGGCTGCCATCCGGCCCGATGACGTATTTTACGCGCGGCCTAACCAGATCGGTCATCGAACTCTCTACTCAAAACACGAAACGCAAAGACCCAATCGGCGCCACGTTACGGCCACAGCTTTAAAAAATGCCTAAGTGCTTATGCCTTTCGCCTACTCCGTCAGGCCGAATGGCACTCCCTCGCCCTTTGACCTATATCAGGGCGCCACCGCACCACCTGCGAGATACTCGAAGAAATGAGCGCAACGCCCCCGAATAGCCTCGACCTTCCCGGCCGTCCGGCCGAGACGCGGGTCGTCGTCGCCATGTCCGGCGGCGTCGATTCCTCGGTCGTCGCTGGTCTGCTTGCGCGCGAAGGTTACGACGTGGTGGGGATCACCCTGCAGCTCTATGACCATGGTCTCGCTGCGCACCGCGCCGGATCCTGCTGCGCCGGGCAGGACATCGACGACGCCCGTCGCGTCGCCGAGACGCTGGGCATCCCGCACTATGTGCTCAACTACGAGCAGCGATTTCGCGACGCTGTCATCAACCCGTTTGCCGACAGCTATCTCGCCGGCGAAACCCCGGTGCCCTGCATCGCCTGCAACCAGACGGTCAAGTTCGCCGATCTCCTTGCCACGGCGCGCGACCTCGGCGCCGATGCACTGGCAACGGGCCACTACATTCGCAGCCGCGCCATTCCCGGCGGCAACGGCCGGCGGGCGCTTTACCGGCCGGTGGACGCCGAGCGCGACCAGAGCTGGTTCCTGTTCGCCACGACGCAGTCGCAGCTCGACTATCTCCGTTTTCCCCTTGGCGGCATGTCCAAACGCGAGGTCCGCGAAGAGGCTGCGCGGATGGGGCTAGTCGTTGCCGAGAAGAAGGACAGTCAGGACATCTGCTTCGTGCCGCAGGGCCGCTATGCCGACATCATCGGCAAGCTGAAGCCGGAATCCTCCCGACCAGGCGAGATCGTCCACATCGACGGCCGCGTGCTCGGGCGCCACGACGGGGTGCTGCGCTTCACCGTCGGCCAGCGCCGCGGAATCGGCGTCGCTGGCGGCGAACCGCTCTACGTGGTCCAGCTCGACGCCCCGCGCGCTCGCGTGGTCGTCGGCCCGCGCGAGGCGCTGGACACCCGTCGCCTCGTGCTGCGGGACGTCAACTGGCTGGGCGACGAAGCGCTGGACACGTCGGCCGGTTCCGGAATGCGGATCTTTGCAAAGGTTCGGTCGACGCGGCCGCCGCGACCGGCTGTGCTCGAAATCGACGATGGCGAAATCGTCGTCTCTCTCCCCGAGGGTGAGGCCGGCGTCGCCTCGGGACAGGCCTGCGTCTTCTACGATGGGCCGGGCGACGATGCGCGCGTTCTGGGCGGCGGCTTCATCGAGCGGTCGGAACGGTCGGCGCAGGCGGAGGCCATGCTCGCCCGGCTACGTGAGCGGCGCGCCGTCGCTTGATGAGATTCAGCCGTGCGCGATGGCGCCCGCTGTGAGGATGCGCAGCACTTCGATTGCGTCGGCGCCCCCGGTTCGCGGTTCCTCGCGCGTTTCGATGCAGTGCAGGAAATGCTGCAGCTCACGCGTCAGCGGCATGCCTTCCGCGACCGGTACGTATGTCGGGTCGTTGGCGGTGAATGCCCACTGGCCGCTGTCCTGCCACACCGCATGGCGGTAGACAGCCAGCTTGCGAGTCCATGGCTCGACGTCGTCGAACACTGCCATTGCGCGCATGCCGACCACGGTGAGCCGCCGCTCGCGATAGGGGTTGAGGCGCGAAGTGAAAAGGTGGCTGCGCAGCCCGTTGGGGAAGCGCATGTGCAGATGCGCGAAGTCGCTGAGGTGATCGAGCACCGCGGCACCCTCGCCGTGAACGTCGACCGGGGGCTGGCCGGTCAGCGCGAGGATCATCGACAGATCGTGCGGCGCAAGATCCCAGAGCGCGTCGTTCTCGGTGTGGAACTTTCCGAGGCCGAGGCGATGCGAATGGATGTATTTCACCTCGCCCAGCTCGCCGGCATCGACGAGCAGCTTGAGCTGCTCGAAGGCCGGGTGGAAGCGGAGGACATGGCCGACCATGAACACGCGGCCGTTTCGCCGCGCCGCGTCGACCGCGCGCTCCGCATCGGGCACGCTGAGCGCGATCGGCTTTTCCACCAGCACGTCCTTCCCGGCGTTGACGGCGCGGATCGCGTTTTCGGCGTGAAATTGCGGCGGCAAGGCCATGACAATGGCGTCCACATCGTCGCGATCGAACAATTCGTCCGGCGCGATCGCGAGGCACTCGTGCTCGACGGAGAAACCCTCGGCGCGCGCCGGATTGACGTCGGAGACAGCGTGCAGGGCACCGAGGCCCTTGAGCGTGCGGATATGGTTAGAACCCCAATAGCCGCAACCCAGCACTGCAACGCGTGTCTTCATCCACCGAGCCTGTTCTTTATCGCCGAGATACTGTGCCCGGCCGCCGCGGGTCGAAGCGCGAGGCTGTCATAATGCCGATGGCTGCGGCGATGCAACGGGCAGGCTGTCGCGCCTCTGCGAGGCGCCATGCGTGCCGGAGCCCGGATGACTGTGCCGCGCTTGACAGGCAAACGGCGCGCCCCCTATATCCGCGCCACCTCGGCCGACCGGCTCTCCGGTCCGGCCCTCTTGGCGGAGTAGCTCAGTCGGTTAGAGCAGAGGAATCATAATCCTTGTGTCGGGGGTTCGAATCCCTCCTCCGCTACCATTGATCCAGGCAAGTAAAATCAAGCAGTTAGGCCGAACGGAGGTTCGGACGGCTGTGAGACATCTCGCACAGATGTACGCGGAGATGTCATGGCGTTGCCGTCCTACCTTTCCCGTCGCAAGGGACGCTACTATGTCCAGGTGCGGCTCGCCCGCCCATTGGCTTCAATGGCAGGCACGTCACTCTACAGGGCATCATTAAGAACCGCCGCCTGTCGTCAGGCGCGTCTGCGGCTTGCAGAGTGCATAGGGTGTCGCGCTTCTTCGGCTGGCTGATCGAGAAGAAATTATACCTTTTCGAAAAGCCCGAGTTCTCAGAAACCAGCGAAGAGAACCTCGTTTCTATCGAGTGGGACGCCTTCAAAGCTTCCGATGTGAAGTAGAATTTTTCATTGCCGCTCTTCACAGCGTGCAAAAGCGCCGACTGGATTTGAGTCAACGGCGGCTGCTTCCTTCAGAACCATCTCTATTGCGGCGACGTGATTTCGTTTCTTGCAGGCCTGCGGCCGGGAGAACATGGTCGTATCTAACCAGACGACATCGAGTACGAGGATGGAATCTACCATCTGCAACTACGAGGCTTCGACCCCAAAAAGGAAGGGTCGCGCGAAAGGATGTGAAACTTCAAGACACCGGCGTCGCACCGGACTGTTCCGCGCCACCCGCCCATTCTCGGCCTGGGGCTGCTGGACCGCGTCGAGATGGCCGAGCTCTAGTTGAACGCAAAGGCGCGTGCAGACCGCTGTGTCCTGCTGCTCCTGAAGCCCTGGCCGACAGCGGCAAATCGGTCTCCGTATTACGAAGCTAAACTTCTACGCTAACGGGTGGGGCGGATTCGCCTATCGTGGCCCTCGATCGGCAGGAACCGCGAGCGGACAAACTTTGCCTGCTTGGACCGAGCCCAATTTTTGAGCCCCTCCTTCTCGCCTCCCGATGTGTCTTTCGGTGCCGGCAGCGGACTGTCCGCTTCTGGCCGCCAGAGCGGGAAAGCTGACCTTGCATACGAGGGTGCAAGACCACCGAAGGGAAACCGTGCCACGAGCGTCGAAACCGCCGTCAGCGGCGCTACGCCGACGATCGCATCACCGATCGTAGCGGACCACCACTGACAGCTAAGATCAAGCAATCCAAGCCACAGAATAGTTCCGGAGGCGCGCGGCGGCTCGGCCGAGGAACATGGCAGACAAAATGACGGAGGTGAAAGCGGTGCCGAGCTGCCGAGCCGGTGTTGCGCCGAGTCCAGGATTCATAGCGGTGACGACGGCGGCGGCGTAGCGGAAGAGCAAGACCGCCACGAGCTGCGCGAAAGACAGCCACTCGCCCCGTAACCAGATGCGGCCATTCGGCAAGCGAAGCGAAGCGCGCCCGTCTTCGAGATGCCAGCCGGCAGCGCCGCCTGCGACGAGGCCAAGGAGCATGGCGGGTAAGGCGCCTGGTGCCGCAGAGACGAAACTCAGAATCAAAAGCAGTGACGCGACGGCGGGGAGGATCAGCATCCGCCAGAGCGGGACGACGCTGTCGCGGGTGCGCTGGAGCCCCAGGAATAGAAGCAGGGCGTAGAGCGGCCATACCCAGATCGGCGTGTGGGTGACAATAGCTGCGACGGCGTTGACGAAGGAGGTCATGGTGGCTTCCGGTTTGCGATCGGGGAGGTAAGGGCGAAAGGGAGTGCAAGGCCTCCCTTTCCAGACGTGCGACCGGTGATGTCCCGCTACCATTCGGAACGCGACATCACGTGCCGTCGCTTCAGCGATGTCGCTGGCCGATCATCACGCCTGCCGGGCGTCGAGGGCGGCCAGTGCCGAGGCATCGAAACCCCGCACCAGCAGCCAGACGCCAAGGGACAGTTCCCACACGAACTCCGGCGCGGTGGCCAGCACCTGCGGCGTCGAGCCGTTATCGATCGCGCCGAACAGGATCGCCGTGCCCGCGGCCAGCAAGGCGGGACCGCCGATCAGGCCGAGGACCGACATGTAGCGCGGAACGAGCCGGGTTCTCCACATCATGTAGCCCAAAATCAAGCCGTTGCCGATGCCGACGACGATCCCGGGGCCTATGCGGAACGTCCAGTCGTGGACGGCGACCAGGGCGTTGCCGACCGCCATCAGCGAGGCCGGGTCTGCATCGCCGGCCTCCATCCGCAGCGTGTTGAGCGCCATCAGGGCGACGATGCCCATGGCGATGAAGGCGCTCTCGATCAGCCGGGCCGAGAGGAAGCCGAGGCTGAGGACGGGGAAGCGCCGCTTCAGCACGGGATAGAGCGCGATGCCCGCCGCGACGTTCGCAAGGATGAGCACAAGCTCGAGAAGCGCGCCCCATGAGACGTTCCGGTCGAAGCCGCCGCCCAGCACGAAGTTCGGATCGGACAGCGCTGGCACATAGAACGTCACGACCGGCGGGATTGCCGTCGTGAAAGTTACGATGAACATCAGTCCCGTCAGGCGCCCGAGCAGCTGGGCATCGTGCTGCGCGTCATCTTTGGCATGCGTGAAAGAGGTGGGATCGAGATCGGCATGGGCCGACATAGAGATGGTAGTCATCTAGTCCCCCTGATCGGTTGGTGGTTGAACCAGGCCACCTAATCCGGTCAGCGAGATGAGCGGAACGCGCAGCGTTTGCACTTCCTTCGTGCACGCAACGCCATGTCATCTGGGCTATGTCTGTTGCGCCCCCGCGCAGACGCGGCGGATGTGACCGCGCAGCCATCGGTGCGCCAGGTCGCCGTCCATGCGTGGATGCCAGAGCATCGACAGCGTGAAGCGCGGCGTTGTCAGCGGCAGCGGAAAGGGCCGCAAGCCGCGTCGCAAACCGCCGGTGTGCCGTTCGGGAACCGTGGCGACTAGGTCCGTCTGCCGCGCCAGGGCAAGTGCTGCCGAGAAGCCGTGCACGATCATCGCACTGCGCCGCTCGAGGCCTGCGTCGCGCATCGCGTTGTCGATGTCGGCGCTGTGAAGACCGGGACGCAGCACCTGGACATGCTCCGCTTCGGCGTAGCGCTCCACAGTCACTTCTTCCGCCGCCAACGGGTGTCCTTCCCCGACCACGCCGATCCACCGATCCTCGAACAATGGCAGCGCGCGCATCTCCGGTGCCGTCGTCGCGTCGATGACACCCGTCTCGATGTCCACCTCGCCATCGCGAAGCGGGGCGCTGGCCTTGTCGGGTTTGGCGACGAACTGCAGGAGGACACGTGGAGCTTCCGCACGGAGGCGCTCGAGCAGCGCCGGCCCGAACGTCTCCACGAATCCTTCGCTGGTCCGCAAGGTGAAGCGGCGGTTCAGGCTGGAAAGGTCCAGTTTCTCTGCCGGGCGCAGCACGGCATTGGCGCCGTCGACGAGCGCACCCACCTGCGAGCGCAGTTCGAGCGCGCGCGGCGTTGGCACGAGGTTTCGTCCGGCGCGAACCAACAACGGGTCTCCTGTGACCTCGCGCAGGCGCGACAGCGCACGGCTCATGGCAGACGGGCTAAGCCGCAGCCGCCGCGCCGCGCCCGCCACGCTTCCTTCCGAAAGCAGCACGTCGAGCGTCACCAGCAGGTTGAAGTCCGGCACGAGCACCTCCCCGACACGTGGCGTCGCGTGCACGAACATAGTGCAGAGCGTGCGTCTTCTGCAATTCTGACGACAGGCATAGCTGATTGGGAAGCACCAACAGGAGTATTCCCGTGCCGCCTCGTTTTGCTCCAGCCTTGTTCGGTTTCCTGCTCTCCTGCCTGATGTCCCTGGTCGTTTCAGGCGTCGCAACAGTCCGCAATGCGGGCCTGGTCGACGACCTCCTCGACCTCTGGATCGCCGTATGGCTGCCGTCGTGGCTCATTGCCTTTCCGACAGTGCTTGTGGTCGCGCCGATAGCCCGTCGCTTCGTTGGAATTCTGGTGAGGGTTCCGACTTCGGGGGCCCGCTCGTCATGACCTTTCAGTTGCCTGCAACGCGACAGTCCCTGTCGCTCGTCCCGCTCGCGCTGGCGATGCTGCTTCCCTCGCTGGGAACAACCATCGCCAACGTCGCCCTGCCAGCGCTGGCGACCGTCTTCGACGCGTCGCTCGGCCGAGTACAGTGGGTGGTGCTCGCATACCTGCTGGGAGTTACCACCCTGATCGTGGGCGTCGGGCGCCTGGGCGACCTGCTCGGACGACGGAAGCTGCTCCTGGCCGGAATCGCCGTCTTCACTCTGGCCTCGGCCGGAGCAGCCGTGGCACCCAACCTCGAATTCCTGATTGCGACGCGCGCCGTACAGGGCGCCGGCGCAGCGACCATGATGGCGCTTGCCATCGCATCTGTGAGTGACCTGGTGCCGAAGGAGCGGACGGGCAGCGTAATGGGGCTGCTCGGCACCGTCTCTGCTGTGGGAACCGCGCTCGGGCCGTCGCTCGGCGGAGTGCTTCTGGGATGGGGCGGCTGGCCGTCTGTCTTCGTGGCAGTCGCTGTGGCTGGACTGGCGACATTCCTGATCAGCGTGCGGAGCCTCCCGCAAGAGCCTGCACAAACTCAGGCGCCGGGCAAAATTAACCTTCCTGGAATGCTGCTGCTGGCAGCGTCACTTGCTGCCTTCGCGCTCTCCACGACGGTGGACAGTGATCAGCCGGGCCTGTTGAACGCAGGGATCGCCGCACTTGCGATAGTCGGCTTCACGGGCTTCATCTACGTCGAACGTCGCGCGGCCTCGCCGCTCATCGACATCGACCGGCTCATGGAGCGCAGGTTGGCCACCGGCCTGATTTCGTTGGGACTGGTCTCGACGATCATGATGGCTACTCTGGTGGTGGGCCCATTCTATTTAACCGAAACGCTCGGACTGGCGCCGGTGCAGACGGGGCTGGTGATGTCGCTCGGACCGACCGTTGCTGCTCTGTCCGGGCTTCCGGCGGGACGCCTCGTGGATAGACACGGCAGCGCGAGGACGACTATGACCGGGTTGGCCATCATCGTCACTGGCGCGGCGCTCATGACGGTGCTTCCGGGTCTCTTCGGCACTGGCGGCTATGCCGGCAGCCTCATCGTCCTCACGGTCGGCTATGCGCTGTTTCAGGCGGCCAATACCACCGCAGCCATGTCTGATGTTCCGTCAGATCGAAGGGGACTTACGTCGGGGCTATTGGGGTTGGCCCGCAACCTCGGGTTGATCACCGGCGCTTCCGCAATGGGTGCGATATTTTACATCGGTTCACAGGGAATAGAACTGCTTGGTCTGCCACCTGGTCGGGCAGCCGGAATGACCCTGACCTTCGGGGTGTCAACCTTGATCGCAGGGATAGCCGGCGGTATCAGCTTCAGGGCTATGCGCTCAGCAAAGTAGTCAGGCGCGATTATGAGCCGACTGCGGACGGTCGGCTTTTCGGAAGCCATTGGCTGAAAGCTGCCGTTCCGACTCCGAGCCGACAGGCAAGCTTTGCCTCGTCAGCTCACGACCTCTGAGTAGCCGTTCCAGCGTCCAACCGCGGCTGGCGAAAGCGGACGCTGAACTCATGAAGCCAGGAAACTCCAGATCAGGAACAGCGCAGCCTGAAAAGCTAGAAAAGCGATTGATCCTGGACTCATGCCGACCTGTCTAACCGTGTTGACCTCGGATGGCTCCCGGCCTTCTAGTTCAGCCACGCTAGTAAAAGAACCAAGACTCCAAACAGGGTAATGAACACGACGCCAAATATCTTGAATGCGCGGTCATCATAGTTCGAAACCATCTTGCTGTAGGCGTCATCGCCCATCTCCCCGCGAGCAAGCCGCTCATCGAGCAATCTTCTTGCCTCGCTGGTTCCGTGTTGCAGTTGCTTATGTTGGGACATGACTACTCCCGCCGGGTTCAGTCTCCCGCAGACCGACACCGCGCGCAATTGGATTTCGGCCACGAGCAACTCAAGGCCGCAAAACGGAACTGGAGGTTCTGTTTCAGTTGCGAACGAGTATCACTGAACGACTGCTCCTGCCGTTTTTTCCATGGAGGCTGCCAGTCAGCTTTCCACCCCACGATGGCCGGAGCAGCCCGCTGGAAGCCGTGCCGTGAGCAGCCATCCGTGCTCGGTACGGACGGCCGTTCTGCGTCAGCTCTCGGTTCGCTCGGCGAGGAAGAGTGCGTCCTCCACGTCGACGCCAAGGTAGGCGCGGATGTTGGCCGTCGCCCTGTAGATCATCGACGCCTTCGTACGACGAAGCGAGTGGGTGCGGTACTCCTCTGAACGCGAACTGACCGCCGTCACCCATTCATCAACCAGGCGCGCAACTGTCTCGTACTTATGTGCTTCGTGTGATCGATCCGGCTCGGGAACGCGTAGTCCTCGACGAAGCCTTCCACGCGCGCCTGACCGGCATCAACCTCCTCCGTCATGCAGGAGTGCTGGGCTATCTCGGCCAGGTCAAGCGGGTCGTCAAGCTGCTCAGCATGATCAACGCCGTTCCGGACTTCGCCGATCATCCGGGCGTGATCAACGGCTGCTCCGACCTGTTCGTCGAGGTTTTCGGCGAGCGCGGCGAGCATGCCCGCTCCGCCATCGCGTCGGCTCGCTGCCGGGCAACATCACGGTCGAGATCGAGTCAGTCGTGGCAATTCAGGCATACTGAATATGGATTGCGCGAATAATCCCTCGCCAAGTTAGGCTTGAGACGACAGCTTCCAGCCCTTCCTAAGAGCAGACCGTCCGGAGACGGCCCCCTTTCGGCAAGATTTGCCTTCCTGCTCCGCGCCAGAGATCCATCAGTTCGTCGGGAGACAGTGCTGCTCCGAATGCAGAGATCTCGGACAGCCAGCATCCGTCAGGTTATGAGGAAAAGTGGTGCGAAGGTGACCTGCAGCACTTGGCATCCTTGGAGTCTGGCGTTGGCACCAGTCAGGAAGTGACACTATGCCATCCTTACCGCTGGACGTGTCCCGCGATTTCGCCGGTTGGCGGGCACATCCGTTGGATCACGCGCACCCACCGACAAGGGCCTCGGTGTGCTTGTAGCCGCTAACCGCGCCTTGTGCCTCGGCGTGCCTCTAGGGCGCCGAGCGGGATCATGATGACGCTGCTGACGACAAGCAGCACCACCACGGCGGCGAAGACGCCGGCGGCGTTGAATTGAGCTGCGGCGTGCTCGATCAAGTAGCCAAGCCCACGATTGGACGACAGCGCTTCGGATACCACCGTCGTTGTCAGCGCATAGCCGATCGACGTGCGCAGGCCGGTGTATATCCACGGAAGGATCGCCGGCAGCCGGAGCTTCCAAGTTATCTCGTCCTCTTGCGCACCCATCAGCCGCAGCCCGTCTATCATGTCCCGGTCGATGTCGCGCACGCCCGACAGGGTTGCGTAAAACAGAAGGAAAATGACAACCGAAGCAACGAGCATCACCTTGGAGAGGAGGCCGATGCCAAAGGCGATAACGAAGAGCGGCAGCAGTGCCACCTTCGGGAGGCCGTACACCGCCGCAATGAATGGCGCCAACACCTGCTCCAGCCGCGGCGACAGGCCCAGCGCCAGGCCGGCGGCGACGCCGAGCGCGGCGCCGAGCGTATAGCCTAGGAACAGCGTCATCACGGTGCTCCCGATGTGAAGCCAGATCGAGCCGTCGGCAACCCAGCGAACGATCACCTGCGCGACGCTCAGCGGATTGCTGATGTAGAAGGCCGGCAGCAAGGTTCCCGAGGCGAAATGCCAAGTGAGCAACAAGACGGCGAGCACGGCCAGCCGCTGCATGGCCGCGGTCGCGCCGGAAAAGCTGTCGTCACCCGAAGCGCTACGCATGCGCCTCGACCGACTTGGCGACCTCTTCCTTGAGTTCGCGCCACAACTCTTCGCAAATGGCGCCGAACTCCGGCGTAAAGCGCAGCTTCTCCGGGACGCGCGGGCGCGGGAAATCGATGTTGCGTGTCATGCGGATGCGGCCCGGACGAGAAGTGAATACCACCACGCGGTCGGCGAGCGCCACCGCTTCCTCGAGGTCGTGGGTCACGAGCACGACTGTCATTCGCCGGCGATCGACGAGGCGCAGCAGTTCCTGTTGCATGACCAGCCGCAGCTGCGCATCCAGCGCGCCAAACGGCTCATCGAGCAGGAGCGTTTCGGGCTCGTAGATCAGCATGCGCGCCAAGGCCGCGCGCTTGCGCATTCCGCCCGACAGTTCGGCCGGATAGTGCCGCTCGAAACCGGCAAGCCCGACGAGCTGCAGCATCTCCTGGACACGGCGCTGCTTGTCGCCCGCCTCGCCGCGGCGGGCGCGGAGCTCGAAGGCGATGCCGACATTGTCCTCTACGGTGCGCCAGGGCAGAAGCGTGTCCTTCTGCGTCATGTAGCCGACGCGAGTGTTGGGTCCGGAAACTGGCTTACCCGCATAGCTCACCGTCCCGGCGCTCGGCCGCAGGAGACCGGCGATCATATTGAGCGCCGTCGACTTGCCGCAGCCGCTCGGCCCGACCAGC
The DNA here is from genome assembly GCA_023457435.1 of Pseudomonadota bacterium. GTDB lineage: Bacteria > Pseudomonadota > Alphaproteobacteria > Rhizobiales > Rhizobiaceae > RCIO01. Next base: position 118,550 of record JAEWLS010000038.1, on the reverse strand, counting down.
GCAACGAACTCGCCCTCGGCGACGGAGAACGAGATGTCGTCGACGGCACGCACGCGCAGCGAGCGCGACACAAATTCCACCGAGACACCGCGAAGCTCGATATTCGATCCCGGCGTCTGGCGCTGCCTCGCGGCATCGGTACGCATATCCACCGTCAGTTCCTCGTTTGCGTCGGGCGCCAGCGCAGCAGATGGCGCTCAAGCCTGTTGGCCAGTTCGTTGAAAGCGGCGCCGAGCAGCATGAGCACGAACAGCACCGTGTACAGCCCGGTCATGTCGAACTGTCCGGCCGAGCGCGTGATGAGATGGCCGAGGCCGGAGCGTGAAAGCATCATCTCGCCGATGACTGCGCCGATGAGCGCGTAGGGCAGAGCGTTCTTGATGCCAGCCATGATCCAGCTGGTGCACGACGGCAGCACAACCTTGCGGAAGACCTCGCCACGGCTGGCGCCCATCAGTGTCAGCGTATCCACCTGCTCTTCGTCGACCGCGCGCGCACCCGAGAAGGTGTTGAAGAACAGGAGGAGAAACGAGACGAAGCCAACCAGCACGATCTTCGGCAAGAGGCCGAGACCGAACCACATGATCAGCAGCGGCGCGAGCGCCACGATCGGGAGGGAGTTCAGGGTCACGATGAACGGACGGAATACGGCTGCGGCGCGCGCTGAGCGGCCGAGCAGCAGGCCGAGCGCGATGCCCAACGGCAGCCCAACGGCGAGGCCGATGCCGATCTCGGCAAGGGTGATACCGATGTGGACGTGCAGGTCGGTGGCGATCCATTGCGCCAGGCGCGCGACAATCGCGGACGGGCGGCTGATCCATCGATCGGAAGTCAGCCAGGCCGTCGCCTCCCAGACGACGACGAGGCCGGCGGCAAGGAGGATGCGCGGGAGCCATATCTCCCGCACACCGGTCGCGTCGGAGCCGAGTGCGGCTGCCGTCACTTCAGGATGTCCGCGGCCGCTTTCTCGGCGAAGGTTGGCACCACGAAGTCGCCGTAGGTGACCGTCGTCTGGGTTTCCGCGGTGATGGCAATCCAGTCGAGCAGCTTCTTGTACTGCGCCTCGGTGATCACCGGAGTCTTGGCCGCGCCGGCACGGTAGTTCGGCTCGAAGGATGCGAACAGCGCGGGGTCGGTTTCCTTGAAGAAGGTCTGGGTGAGCTCGGCTGCCTTCTGAGGCTCGTCCGCGGTGAGCTTGATTGCGCGGGTCACGGCACGGACCACCTTCTCCACCAAAGCGGTGTTGTCGCGGACATAGCCGGCGCTGGTGACAACCCCGGTGTAGGGCACATCTTGCAGCTCGGGAATGCCGCCTTTCAGCGGATCGATCACGATCACCCCGATACCGCTCGCGGCGGCCTGGTCGGTGTGCGGCGCGCCGAGCATGAATGCATCGATAGCGCCCTGTTCGAAGGCGGCATACATGGCGGCCGGGTTGCCGAGCGGCTGAATCGTCAGGGCCTCCTCGGGCTTCTTGCCGCGCGCCACCAGATAGGAGCGCAACAGGACGTCCGTCGTGCTGCCTATGCCGGTAACGGCCACGGAGATGCCTGACAGCCTGTCGACCTTCTCATCGATGCTCATCTCCGGCTTGATGCCAGTCTTCTCGGCGGCTGCCTTGGAGAGCACAAGCTGGATCGGATAGGCGTTGAACAGGGACGCAACCGCGACAAGATCGGCGCCGTTCTGGCGCGCTGTGATTGCCGGTTGCATGCCGACCACGGCGAAGGCTGCGCTGCCCCCGGCGACGGCTGCAATCTGGCGCGAACCTGCGCCCACGTCGACCCAGTCGAGCTTGATGCCCTCTTCCCTGAAGAAGCCACCTGCCTCAGCGACGTAGAACGGGTAGAAGTGAAGTGCCGCGCCCGGCGAGGCGATGGTGATCGTCTCCTCCTGGGCGCCTGCGTATGTTGTAGCGGCCAGGGCGATGCCGCCGGCAACGGCCGCAACGGTCAGCGTATCAGTCGCTTTGTGAAAAAGAGTTGAGAACATGGGCTCCTCCCGAGCGCGCTGTTGCCTAATCGGTGTTAGCCTACGTTCTAGGCGCGGGGCGTCAAGGCTTTTGCTCTGTGGCCGTAAGTTCGAAGCCCGCCCACGCCTCAAACACGCGGATCATGTTCGAATAATCGACATCGCGACCCAGCTCTGCCGCCACCACGTTGAACACGTTCGCGACGTTGGAGCCGACGAGCGACGGCGTTTCCATCTCTCGCGCCAAGTCGAGAAAGAGCGACAGGTCCTTCTGACCGATCGACAGTGGCCCGCCATAGGTGAAGGTGCGCGGCAGGATCGCCCTCGGGAACTTCTCCGACGTCGCCGAATTGCGCCCAGTGCTGACGTTGATGAAGTCGATCATGGCAGCGGCGTCGGCGCCGGCCTTCGCGCCGATGGTGATCGCCTCGCAGGTCGCCACGAATGCGGTGATGGAAAGCATGTTGTTGACGAGCTTGCAGACCTGCGCGAGCCCAGGTTTCTCGCCCACCACGAAGATGTTCTGCGCGAAGCTTTCCATCGCCGGGCGTGCGAATTCCACCGTCTCCGCCGGCCCGGACATTACCGCCGACAACTGCCCTGCCCGCGCTATTGGCGGGCCGCCGCTTACCGGCGCGTCGCAGAAGCTGATCTCAGCTGCACTCAAGATCGCGGCGATCTCCCCGATCGTCTCGCGTCCGAGCGTCGATAGCTCAACGTAGTGGCGCGGCCCGCCCGCCGCTGCAATCGCGCGCGCAGTATCGATGCTGGCCGCCGCCGACGGGAGACAGGCGAAGACGAGTTCTGCGCGGCCCGCAGCCTCGGCGGCACTGCCGGCAACCTTACCCCCATCAGTAGCGAACGCAGTGCAGCGGTCGCCGCTTCGGTCGTAGCCGACCACGTCGTGTCCGCCGCGCAGCAGCGAAGCCGCGATCCCGCTACCCATGCCTCCGAGACCAATTACCGCGACGTGCATGAGTTTTCCCCGGACCGGTGTGCTGTGTCCCGACTTCAAACGCGATCCGGCGCCCAAGCGCAATCATCATCTCCCAATACGATACCCGCCGGTTGGAAACTTGGACGTCGGGAGTTTGCACCATCCGGTCGCAGGAGTTCCTCACGACCTCGTCATGACACCTATGGGGGCCGTCCAGTATGGGTAACGACCCCGCGGCAAGCTCCCCTTCGGGATCGGCTGAGAGGCAAAGTTTGCCTCTCCCGCCAACGACCCTTTTCGGCCGATTCTGCTGCTATCTGAGCTATGGCACCGGGATCTCATGTTGCTCGCGCACGTCAGAGGACTGAGGTGCTGGTCGCAGGTCAGGCAGAAGAAATCCCGCATGCCAGCTCATGATGACGAAGCGCGTCTCGACGCGCTGTAGCGCCTGAACCTACTCGACTCCGCGCCGAGTAAGAATTTCGACCGCATAACGCGTATGGCGGGGCAGATCTTCGGTCTGACTATCGCAGCGGTGTCGCTGACGGAGCGGGACCGGCAGTGGTTCAAGTCGCGGGTCGGCGTCGAACACTGGTCCATCCCCCGGGAAAAGGCGCTATGCGCGCAGGTCGCAGAGTCGGCTGAGACGTATTGATCACGGACCTCCAGGCCGACAGCTGCTATCGGACAAGCATCCTTGCCAACCAGGGCATCCGCTTCTACGCCGGTGCCTCCCTTACAACCCGCGAAGGACGCAGCCTTGACGCCCTGTGCTTGCTCGGAACGTAGCCCTGGCAGGCCACGGAACAAGAGATGAAGGCGCTGAAGGACCTCGCCAAAATGGTCATGTCGCAGATCGAGCTGCAGCATGCCTTCGGCCGGCTCGACCCGCTCAGCGGCCTGCCCAACCGCACCCAGCTCAGCTTTCGCTCGCCTTCCACCCGCGCATCGACCTCCAGACAGGGGAATGCGTGAGTGCCGAGGCGCTGCTGCGCTGGCGCCATCCGGAACTCGGCCAGGTCTCGCTTGCCGAGTTCATTCCCGTGATCGAGCAGACGTCGCTTGCGGCCGCCACCACCAGTTGGGTGTTAAGGGCTGCTCTCGCCCAGCTCGCGCAGTGGCGGACCGACGGCGTTGCTGCGCATGTCGATCAACGTGTCGGTCGGACCTGGAGAATCCCGGCTTCGCCGGCGAGGTCCAGTTGCAGATCATGAAGCATCGAGTCCGGCCGGACTGGGTCGAACTTGGAGTCACCGAAACAGCCGTAATGGCCGACGTCGAGAATGCGCATGCCCAGCTGACGCAGCTTGTCGAGGCCAGCGTCCACGTCGCCGTTCAAATTCTTTCGTCACGACTTGGTGGCATTACCGACTGCAGGGTTCCAGCCCGCACGTCGCGCAATTGTCCGGCGATGTGACACTCATCGCACGAAAAGCAGCGCCATACCGGCGACGACGAGCGCGGCACCGAGCCAGGCTCCTGCGGCGGGGCGTTCTCCGGTGCGAAACCAGATCATCGGCAGGATAAGGACAGGCGAGGTGGCCGAGAGGGTTGATACGATGCCGACCTTTCCGCCCGACAGAGCGAAGAGCAGCAGCGTCATGCCGATCGCGAGCGCGATGATGCCGGTGAGCGCCGTGAGCGCGAAGACCGGCCACGTGACGGGCCCCTTCGGCTTTAGCGAGGGGATCGGCAGCGCGATCAGTACGCTGAGGCAGAAGGCGGCGATCGCGACACGCACTAGCGAGGCGGCGAACGGGTCGATGCCCGCGGCCATGACTGGCCGCGCGATGATGGAGCCGATAGCCTGTCCGCTGGCGGCGCCCAGGCCGAGCGCGACGCCCACCCAGAGGGGACCCTTCACCACCTCCCAGACGTGACCCTGGCCTTGGCGGCGGCCGAACAGAATGGCGAGGATGACACCGGCGACTACCAGCGCCATACCGAAGAGCGCCTGGACGGGCAGCGATTCCTGCAGGAAGATGAAGCCGAGCATCGCAGCGATCGGCGCGTTCAGCGCAAACAGGATGCCGGAACGGCGCGGCCCGAGCCGGTTGAGCGTGGCGAAGAGCAACGTGTCGCCAAGGAAGATGCCCACCAGGCCGGAGAGAAGCAGCGCACCGAGATTTTCTGCGCCGAGATGCTGCCATGTGCCACTCGCCAGAACGTAGGCGGCGAGCACCACGGTGACAAAGGCCTGGCGCAGCCGGTTGAAGGCGGGCGCGCCTAGATAGCCGGCGGGCCAGACCGAGATCACCCCCGTCAGCGCCCAGCAGGTCGCGGCGCCCAATGCTGCCAGCTCATAGATCGGCATGCCGTCTCCCGGCGGATGGGGCCGGCTGCCCGGCGCATTCGCATAGCTGATCGCCACCGGGCCCGCCATGGTGCGTCGGGCCTCAGCCTGGGTTGAACATAGCTCTCCTGACAAAAGGGACTGCTGTTGCCGCGGTAGGGACTGCGCGTGGAGAGAAGCTTGCGCGCGATCGCCAAGTTTCTGACCACGTCGTCGCAGTTCGGGGTGACACATTCCCCGGCCCGAACCTGCCATTCGTTGAGTTCCACCAAACGGCAAAGTGGGGCCGCGTGCGGACAGTCCGTTTTCGGCGAACGCCCAGCGGAGGTCTGCCGTTCGTCACGCATGCTCCCTTTTTGCTGGGGCCAACGAGGCGCTTAACGTTTGCGGACGTGCGTCTGAAGGAAACCGTTGCGGATTTCCGGAACACGCGCCTATGTTGCATTGCACAATCGAGCTGCGGCGCGAATGCGACCTCTTCCTGCCGCTCGAACCCGGCACGGACGTGCTCCTGTTCAACGGGCTGCTCGCACATCTCGCCAAGATCGGGGCCGTGGATGAGCAATACGTCGCTGCCCACACTTCGGGCTTCGATGCCGCCCGTTCGCTTGCGCTTGCCGATGCGCCCTCGATCGAGGGCGTGGCGCGGGGCTGCGGCCTCGCCGCCGCTGACGTGCGCGCATTCTACGAGCTCTTCGCCGCGACCGGGCGTACCGTCACCGTCTACTCGCAGGGCGTCAACCAGTCTGCTCACGGCACAGACAAGGTCAACGCCATCATCAACTGTCACTTGGCGACAGGTCGCATCGGCAGGCCCGGCATGGGACCGTTTTCCGTGACAGGACAGCCGAATGCGATGGGCGGCCGCGAGGTGGGCGGCCTCGCCAACCAACTCGCCGCCCACATGAATTTCGACAATGCCGCCGACGTCGATCGCGTCGCCCGGTTCTGGCGAGCGCCCGGCATGGCGCGGAAACCCGGGCTCAAGGCGGTCGATATGTTCCGGGCTGTCGGCGACGGCCGCATCAAGGCACTGTGGATCATGGGCACCAATCCGGCCGTCTCGATGCCGGACGCGGGAAGCGTTCGCGCGGCGCTCAAGGCCTGCGACTTCGTCGCGGTTTCGGACATCGTGCGCACCGACACGACACGCCACGCCCACGTGTTCCTGCCTGCCGCTACCTGGGGCGAGAAAGCAGGCACGGTGACCAATTCGGAGCGGCGCATCTCACGACAGCGCGCCTTCCTGTCCCTGCCGGAGGAGGCGCCGCCCGACTGGCGCATCGTGTGTGACGTGGCCTCGCGCATGGGCTTTGCCGATGCCTTCGACTACGCTGAGCCGGCCGCCATCTTCCGCGAGCATGCAGCACTATCAGCCTTCGAGAACGACGGCGACCGGCTGTTCGACCTCGGCGCCCTCGTCACGATCTCCACCGATGACTATGAGGACTTTGCTCCCAGACACTGGCCGCAGAGGGAGAAGGTCGCCGACCCGCAGCGCTTGCTCGCCGACGGACGCTTTCCGACACCCGATGGTCGCGCCCGCTTCGTCGCGGTCCGGCAGGAGGGTGTGGCCCAACCTGTCAGCGCGGCATTCCCGCTCGCGCTCAACACCGGGCGCCTGCGCGACCAGTGGCACACCATGACGCGTACCGGCCACGTGCTGCGCCTGATGGCCAATGCGCCGGAGCCGGTGGTCGAGCTCCATCCGCGAGATGCTCTGACCCACGGGCTCCGCGACGGCGATCTCGCTCGCCTTGCCACGCCCTACGGCTCGGCGCGCGCCAAGGTGTGCATTGACGCCGGCCGCAATCCGGGCCAGGCCTTTCTCGCCATGCACTGGAGTGGCCAGTTCGCCGCCAATGCCGCTGCGGGCACCCTCGCCTCGTCGGTCACGGATCCGCACTCCGGCCAGCCGGAACTGAAGCACGTGCCTTTGCGGATCGCGCGGGAAGAGACCGCTTGGGAAGGTGTGCTGGTCTCCCGGCGCGACCTGAGGCCGACCGGCTTCCTCCATTGGAGCCGGCAGCGTGTCGAGGGCGGCTGGACCTACGAGCTATGCGGCGCTGAACCACCCGACCAGGGCATCCTGCTGGCAAGGAAATTCCTGGAAGCGTATCCGGCCGATCGGCTCCTCGACTATCGCGACCGCAAGGGCTTCAACTACCGCGCCGCGGCAATCGATCAGCACGGAGCTCTCGCCGAGGCCCTGCTCGTCGCACCGGGCGGACAGTTGCTGCCGCGCGACTGGCTCGTCTCGCTTCTCGCCACGCGCGCGCCTCTCACACTCGCAGAGCGTCGCGCGCTCCTTTCCGGTCGCTCGCCGAGGCCGGTCGCCTCGGTCGGCCGCATCGTCTGCTCCTGCTTCAACGTCGGCGCCAGCCAAATCGCCGGCGCCGCCGCCCGCGGCTGCAGCAGTCTGGAAGATATCGGCATGGCTCTCAACGCCGGTACCAACTGCGGCTCGTGCCGCCCCGAAATCAGGAGCATCATCGATGCAGCTCGTGTCCAGGCAGCCGAGTGAAGCCGCACCGGCGCGCATAGCGCCCCTCTCGATGCTCCCCGTCTTCCTCGATCTTGCCGGGAAGCGCGCGGTCGTGGCCGGCGGCACCAACTGTGCCGCTTGGAAGGCCGAGCTCTTGGCCGCCGCCGGTGCGAAGGTCGACGTCTTTTCGGCACCCGCCCTCTCGTCGGACGACATGCGTGCCGTTGCCGCCCGGGAGCCCGCCGTCACGCTTCACGGTCGTGGCTGGGTACACACCGATCTTATTGGCGCCGCAGTCGCGATCGCCGACGTCGACAGTGACGAGGAGGCAGCAGCCTTTGAGGAAGCTGGGCGTAAGGCCGGCGCTGCGTGCAACGTCATCGACAGGCCAGCCTTCTGCCATTTCCAGTTCGGCTCGATCGTCAATCGCTCGCCGGTCGTGGTCGGCATCTCGACGTCGGGTGCTGCCCCGATCCTCGGTCAGGCAATCCGCCGCCGTGTCGAGACTTTATTGCCGCCCTCGCTGGCGAACTGGGCGAGCCTCGCACGCCATCTGCGCGACAGTGTCGCCGAACGCTTCGCGTACGGCCCGCAGCGGCGCGCCTTCTGGGAGGCGCTGGTTGACCGCGCCTTCGGACCGCCGCCGGAAACGCACGCCGTGCATGAGCTGTTCTCGACTGCCGGAAAGGCGCAAGCGGCAGGGCACGTCACCTTCGTCGGCGCGGGTCCGGGCGACGCCGAGTTGCTCACCCTGAAGGCGGTTCGCGCGCTTCAGGCCGCCGACGTCATCCTGTTCGACGATCTCGTTTCCGACGAGGTGCTCGAACTCGCGCGCCGCGAGGCCAGGCGTATCCTCGTCGGCAAGCGCGCCGGACGGCCGAGTTGCAAGCAGCAGGAGATCAACGGGATGATGGTGGACCTCGCCAAGGCCGGCCGCCGCGTCGTGCGATTGAAATCCGTCGACCCGATGATCTTCGGCCGCGCCGGCGAGGAAATTGCCGAACTCGAAGCGCATGGCATCGGCTACGACGTGGTGCCGGGTATCACCGCTGGCCTCGCCCTGGCCGCTTTGCTGGGCGTCTCGCTCACCCATCGCTATAAGGCCCGCTCCGTTCGCTTCATCACCGGACACTCGAAGCACGGCGGCCTGCCGGGTGACATCGACTGGAAGGCCGTCGCCGATCCGATGACCAGCACGATCTTCTACATGGGCGGCCGCACGGCATCGGCGATCGCTGCCGCCTTGATGGCTGAGGGCCTGCCGCCGCAAACTCCGGTCGTGGTCGGCGCCGAGATCGGCCGCGCAGCTGAGAACCGGCTGCACTGCGACCTCGCCGGCGTCCCCGCGGCAGTAGACACGATCGGGCACGACCACGCGGTGCTAATCGGCGTCGGCTTAGTCTTCTCCAAGAGAGAGTCGCGTGCCACTGCGTCAGAGACACGCGCTGCTGGCTATGGCACTCGGCAGGCGTCGTGATTGATCGCGTTCCCCGAGAGGGACACGTCGCATCGTCGGCGCCTCCCTGGATGTGGCCGAGGGATCGGTACTCGCCAAGGGATTTGGGCCACCTCCATTGAGGAGGTCATTGTGGAGGCCGGCCATAACCAAGAGCGGGTTCTTCTATCATTTCCGCCACAAGAACGAACTCGCGCACGATACGCTGCGCCGAAAAATGGATGCCGTCCGCCGGATTTTCGATGTCTTCAGTCGCGCTGCGGAACTCCGAAGATTCGCTGCAGGCGTATCGGCCTCAAACTGCTGGGGGAGGCTATGGCGGACCTCCGGGCTGTCATCCCGGCTGCCTGGTCGCCTCGATATGCTATCAGAAGGGCCTGTTCGACCGCCGCTTCATTGACCTCAACCGCGAGGCGATCGAAAGCGTCAACGACCGCATCCGCCCGCATCTCGAGGCGATCCCCCGCCGTCCATCCTCAGCGGGAGCCGCTCGGGATCGACGTGATGGCCGACATGCTGTCATGCGTTATCGACGGCGGGATCATCGTGGCCAAGGTCACGGCAGTTCCCGACCAGTTCATCCGCCAGATGCTGGCCTACCACGCCTTCGTCAAACTCCAGTTCTCGCCACCAGTCGCGGGCGTTGCTCGCACGGGAAGTGTCGAAGATTAACAAGCCGCTGCTCTGTCCAGTTTTGGGGAATATCTCCCTTTAATGGAGATGCGCCATCCGGCAGATGTCGTTAGAGGAGCGCCAAAGCCGCCAATAGCCACTTGTATGGCTCGTGGCGATGATAGACCTGCTCCACCGGTTCGATGTTGTCGAGAAAGCGTTGATACACCACCGCCTGGCGGGCCGCGCCGACCGGCGCCAACAAGGCGGCCGCACGGGCCGGATCAGAGCCGGGAAAACGACGCGCCAGCTCAGCATACCAGTGTGCTTGTACTTGACCGACCTGGGCTTCGGGCAGCCGCTCCAGGAAGGCAGGCACATCGAGAAGCGGGTGCCCAATACAGCTGTCCGCCCAATCGAGAATGGTAGTCGTGCCGTTGCCGTCCCTGACGTTGCCGGGATGAAAGTCGCCATGCACCAGAGTGTCCGGCAATCCACAATCGGCGATGGCCGCGAACCGGGCAGGCAGATCCCTGACGAATGTTCTCAGCGCTTCAGCCTGGCCGCTTGAGAACTCGTCGCCTCTCATACCAACCAGGTTTTCGATCGCCGCACCCAGGGAAGGGCTGCGAGAATCCGGCACTCCGAGGCGCAACAGCTCGTCGGCGCGGTCTACGCAGTTCTGCTGCAACTCTGTGAGCAGGCTGATCATCTCCAGGAGTTGGGGCAGACTTGCTTCGTGGAGGTCGACGCCCGGGACTTCAGCAAGCAGCACTCGGCCACCATCATGGCCGAGAACGCGCGGAACCGGCGCCCCATCGAGCGCAACGAGCAGGCCTCCCTCATGCGCAAAGAACGGGGGAACAACCTTCAGCCAGGCGACCTGATGCTGTGTGGGGATGCGCCAGATGCTGGACAGGTTCCACGTGCGGACCTGGACAAGCGCCGCAACGGGGGCGGCTCCCAGTTCCGCAAGCACGCTGCGTGCCCACTCAAGGTCGGCGGCCGGGCCTCCAGGACTTGCGTAGCTCTGTCGAAGCATGTGAGCATCAAGTTCCCCGTCCCATGGGTCGAGGGTCGGGCGCGCGGAGGTCTCCGCCAGATAGGTGACCTCGCCACCATGTGGCGTATCCAGTTCGGTTGAAAGCAGTCTGAGGATCGTTACGGAAACGCCGTACTGGGATTGCACTGCCGCAACCAAAGGCTCCATATCCTGCCACCAGGGCGTTGCGACGGAGATCGCGGGGAGCTGGCCCAGGACAGCGCCGTCTGACCCGACCAGCACGAGCCGAGCCCAACGCGTTGGTGGTGGTTCCTGCCATTTTATGTCTATCTCGGACAATTATCCAGCTCGCGGTCCAGTTGAAATACAGTCGACTTTGGATCTGCGCGCTGTTCTACAACGGCATTTCTGTCGAGGCCATGCGCCGACACAACGTGAACACTTGGAGGAACGACATTTCAAAATGGCTCCGCTTGCAGGCTGCGGAGCCAGAGCTGTGCCTGATCACCACCGCTGGCGACGCAGTGGCTGGAAGGACGCAAAGCAACCGCCGCTATTTCAGCGGCCCGTAATACATTCGGCGAGGAAAGAGCTCAGGTTCATGAGACATGCGTTAGTGAGCGGCGCAAATAGTGTTAATGGTGACCACTGCGCACGGGGAACGCGCATCAATGCCGATCCCTAGTCCAAGCATCGGCTGCTTAACTACCAGTTTTCCCAGAAAAACGCCGGCCCTCGGGCGCGCGCGAATCTTTGATCTCGATCCGGTGAATTTTTCCGTCAGGAGCGGGGCCGACTAAGGACCGTCCGGTTATGGAGAAAACTCGGCCAAGCAGCCATCTGGCGATGCCTACAGGTGAGCACGCTTCTCAGAGGGGAAACGGCCGCCCCGGGTCATTGCCGCCGACCGCTACCCTGCACCCGAAGGGGGCAGCCAACCTGCCGCGAGGCGCCTCCGTCAGTGGGGCTCGGTCGAACCGTTACGCGTCACATGTCGCCTCAGAAGTATCGCCGGTACTGGTCCATGATCTTCTGCACCGCGGCGAGCGTGCCCGATAGGTGGGTACGAACTGCCGTCTCGATCGCCGCAGCGTCGCGCGAGCCGATCGACGCCAGAATATCCTCGTGGTGCTGGATGACTTCGGCGATCTTACCCGGATCCGGCAGGTTAAGGCGGCGCAGCCGGTCAATGTGGCCGGAACGGTCGGAAATGAGATGCCACAGGGCGCGCACGCCGGCCGCTTCGAACAGCGACAGATGGAAGAGCCTGTCGAGCGTGTTGAACTCGGCGATGTCGCGATCCTCGCCGGCGAGTTTCTGCATGCGCAACAGCCGCGTTGCGGGCGCCAGCAGCGCCGGGTCGCCGACGCGCGCCAGCGTCTGCGCCACCTCCAGTTCGACACCAAGACGCAGGAACTGCGTTTCCCGCGCATGGGTGACGTCGATCTTGGAAACGACGGTGCGCGACTGCGGATAGGAGATAACGAGTCCTTCCTGCTCCAGACGCTGGATCGCCTCGCGCACGGGCGACTGGCTGACGCCAAAGGCATCAGCGATGTCGCCGCGCACCAGCGTGGTGTCGGGCAGCAGTTCGAGCGAGATGATCTGCGCGCGCAAGGCCGAGTAGACGCGCGCCGCCGCTGACCCCTGGGGCGCGGAGCCAGATAGTTCGTCCGACGCTTTCATCAGCGCCGTCGAGAACGAGCTGACAGTCATGTCGAACCGGCTTTTTGCAGCATGGCGCCTCTCTACATCAGCCTGCCGGGCAGGAACAGCGACAGTGCGGGAAACACAACAAGCAGGGCGAAGAACACTGCCATGGCGACATAGTAGGGCATCGCAGCCGCCGTAAACTCCCCGGTCTTGACGTTGAGGATGCCGCAAACGGTGAACATGATGACACCGACCGGTGGCGTGATGCCGCCGAAATTGATCAGCGTGACGATCAGAATGCCCATCTGGACGGGGTCGAAGCCGGCGTGCACCAGCACGGGCATCACGATCGGGGTGATGAGCAGGATGTTGGCCGCGCCCTCGAGGAACATGCCGCTGACGATCAGCAGCCCGACGACGAGCATCAGGATGAAGGTCGGGTCGCTGGTCAGCGACGTGACCAACTCGGTTATCTGCTGGGGGCCGCGCTGGATGGTGACCGCATAGCCGAGCACCGCTGCCATCATGATGAGCAGCATCACCATGCCAAGGTCGGAAATGGACCCCCTCGCCGCTTCGTAGAACTTTTCCCAGGTAAGTTCGCGGTAGACGACGATGCCCACAAAGAGCGCGTAGAAGACGAGGAAGGCGCCTGCCTCGGTCGCTGTAAACAGGCCGAACCGGAAGCCGACCAGCAGGATGACCGGAAAGGCGAGCGCCCAGACGCTGTCGACGAAACTTGCAGACACTTCGCGGAAGGTGGGCAACTCGGCCATATCGGCGCTGTAGCCGTTTCGGCGGGCGATGATCCAGGCGGTGATCATCAGTAACGCCGTGAGCAGCAGGCCGGGGATCACGCCGGCGATGAACAGGCGGCCGATCGAAACCTCGTTGATGAAGCCGAACAGAATGAGGCCGATGCTGGGCGGTATCGTCGCAGTGATGATCGAGCCGAATGCGAGCACGGCGGCTGTGGCGGCTTTGGAGTAGCCGCCCTGGCTGATCATGCTCGGCCCGAGAAGGCGGGCTTCCATCGAGGCGTCCGCCACTGCCGATCCCGAGATGCCGCCCAGCAGCAGGCTGAGCAGGATGGATACTTGCCCGAGACCGCCGGCCATCCATCCGGTGAGCAGCCGCGCGAAGCGCACCAGCCGCTCGGTGATGCCCGTGGCGTTCATCAGATTGCCCGCGAAGATGAAGAAGGGCACGGCAAGGAGCGGGAAGCTCTGTGTGGCCGTCACCATCTTCTGAATTGCGACCGTGGGCGGCATCGTGCCGGTGGCGAGGAAGACAGGGAACGCGGCCAGCGCCAGCGCGAAGGCGACCGGCATGCCAACGATGAGGAAGAGCGCGAACAGCACCGCGATGAGGAGCAGCATGGTCAGGCGACTTTTCGGGAGAGCGTTGCGACGAGCTTGACCAGCAAAGTGCGGATCATCAGCGCGAATCCGGCCACCATGGACGCGTGATAATAGGAACCGGGGATCTGCAGCGCGCCATCGAGCCGCGCGTGCATGATGACAGTGTTGCGCCACGCGTATCGGAACAGGAAGGCGAGCAAGCCGATCAGGATCAGGATGTTGACGATCTCGATGATCTTCCTGACGGCGGGAGACACGTTGTCCTGAAGCAGCTGAAGTCCGAAATGCCTCTCGTCCTGGAGGCCGAGATCGATCGCGACGATGCACAGCCACAGGAACGTGAGCTGCGCGACTTCCACCGACCAGATGATTGGCGCTCCCGTCGCGCGGGTGATGGCCGCCAGTCCGACCAGCGCCACCACCGCGCACAGGAGAAGGGCGGCAACAGCGAATTCCACGCGTCTCAGCATAAGCCTGCCCCCGATTTCAGACGATGTCGGCCGCCTAGCGGCCGAGCACCTTGTTGACGGTCGCGACTTCCGCGTTGAGTTTCAAGAGGTCGTACACCCCCGCAACGGCGGTCTTGAAAAGCGTCAAGTCGGCATCAGAAACCGCCACGCCAGCAGCGGCGACATCGGCAAGCGACTTGTCACCAAGCTCGATTGTCAGGTTGGATGCGTAACGACCACTTTCCACCGCGAGATCGCGCACGATCTTCTGGTTCTCCGGCGAAATCTTGTCCCACGCCTCGGCGCCCACCACCAGCGCGGTTACCAGCTGTATGTGGCCTGTCTTGGTGACGTTCTTAACGACTTCGTGCAGCTTCGCGCCGGTGATCGCGGTCGGCTGCGCCTCGGCGGCGTCGAGTGCACCGAGCTGCAGCGCCGAATAGACTTCACCCCAGGCCATCGGCGTCGGCTCGGCGCCCATCGCGCGGATCGTCTCGATCCAGACCGGGGCGCCGATGGTGCGCATGCGAACGCCCGCCAAGTCCGCCGGCTTGGAAACGGGCTTCTGCGTCAGCAGGTGGCGGGGACCCTGGTACCAGTTGGACGCCAGCATCATGAGTCCTGACTTAGCTTTGAGTTCGTCGCCCCAGGCCAGGTACTCCGCAGACAGCGCGAATCTGTCCGCCTGCTCATAAGTGTCGAACAGGAAGGGCGCCGACATGATCGCCAGTGACGGCACGAAGCTGGACAAACGCGCCACATCGGTGACGGTGCCGACATTCGCGCCGACACGCGCCTGGTCGATCATCTCCGTGGTGTCGCCGAGCTGCGAGCTGTGAAACACCTCGATCTTCACCGCACCCTTGGTCGCGGCCTCGACATCGATCTTGAACTTCTCCAGCCCCACGCCCATCGGGTCGCTGGGCGCAAGCACCGTGCCTATGCGCAGAGTTTGTGCGAAGGCCGGCGCGCTGACCGCGAGTGCTGCGGCGATGAACACGCCGACGCTCAAGCTTCTCAGTATAATCGTCATTTCCCATCCTCCCTGGAAACGAGCAGAGCAGATTAATATATTAGTTGCATTAGAGTTCTACCTAGTCTAGGTTTCTCGTGTCAATAGGGGCATCGCGATGGTGCCATTCGCCGGCGTACAAGAAGGCTGAAGCATGCTGCGCAAGAAGGCCAGCGATCTCCGGAGCGGGCGCTGGTTCGCTCCGGATGATCTGCGCTCGTCGGGCCACCGGTCTCGCATGATGCAGATGGGCTACGCGCCCGAGGAGTGGACCGGCCGGCCGGTGGTCGCCATCCTCAACACGTGGTCGGATGCCAATCCCTGCCATGCCCATTTCCGCCATCGAGCAGACGACGTGAAGCGCGGCATCTTGCAGGCCGGGGGTTTCCCGCTGGAACTGCCGGCGATGTCGCTGTCCGAGAGCCAGGTCAAGCCCACCACCATGCTCTACCGCAACCTCCTGGCGATGGAGGCGGAGGAGCTGCTACGCTCGCACCCGGTCGATGGCGCGGTGCTCATGGGTGGCTGCGACAAGACCACGCCCGGTCTCGTCATGGGGGCGCTGAGCGCCGGACTGCCGATGATCTACCTGCCGGCGGGGCCGATGCTGCGCGGCAACTATCGCGGCGAGGCGCTGGGCAGCGGCTCCGACGCCTGGAAATATTGGGACGAGCGGCGCGCCGGCAAGCTCGATGAGGCGGCGTGGGGCGGGGTGGAACGAGGCATCGCCCGTTCCTACGGCCACTGCATGACCATGGGCACCGCCTCGACCATGACCGCGATAGCCGAGGCCCTGGGTCTGACATTGCCGGGCGCGAGTTCCATTCCAGCCGCCGATTCCGAACACATCAGGATGTCGGCGGCGACCGGGCGGCGCATCGTGTCGATGGTCTGGGAGGATCTCGCGCCGGGTCGCATCGTCACGGCCGCTGCGGTGCGCAACGCGGTTGTCGTGGCGATGGCGACCGGCTGCTCGACCAATGCAGTGGTGCATCTGCTCGCAATGGCGCGCCGCGCCGGTGTGGCGCTGTCGCTCGACGACCTCGACGCCGTCGGCCGTGTCACGCCGGTTCTCGCCAACATCCGGCCGAGCGGCAAAACCTACCTGATGGAGGACTTCTACTACGCAGGCGGCCTGCGCGCGCTGATGGCCGAGCTTGGCGACAGGCTCGACCGCACAGCGATGACGGTCAGCGGCCTGCAGCTGGGGGAGACGCTCGCGGGGGCGGAGACGATCAACCCCGACGTGATCCGGTCGCTGGACAATCCAGTCTATCACGAGGGCGCGCTGGCAGTGCTGAAGGGTAACATCGCCCCGGACGGCTGCGTCATCAAGCCAGCGGCCTGCGCTCCGCATCTCCTAGCGCACGAGGGCCGCGCCGTGGTGTTCGACAGCTACCCGGAGATGAAGGCTGGCACGGAGGATCTCGATTTCGACTGGTCGCCCGACGACGTGCTTGTGCTGCGCAATGCAGGGCCACAGGGCGGGCCGGGCATGCCCGAATGGGGCATGCTGCCCATCCCGGCCAAACTGGTGAAGAAGGGAGTGCGCGACATGGTGCGCATCTCCGACGCGCGCATGAGCGGCACCAGCTACGGCGCCTGTATCCTGCATGTCGCGCCGGAGGCGCATATAGGCGGCCCACTGGCCGCTGTGCGCACAGGCGACCGCATCCGCGTCGACGTGCTGAAGCGCACGATATCGCTGCTGGTGGACGATTCCGAGTTCGCGGCGCGCATGCGCGCTTTGCGGCCGCGAAAGCCCTATTACGGGCGCGGTTATGGCTGGCTGTTTGCGAAGCATATCATGCAGGCCGACCAGGGCTGCGACTTCGATTTCCTCGAAGCCGGCTTCGGCGCACCGGTGCCGGAACCGGACATCTTCTGAACCCTTCATTTTCCGGAAAGGACGGGAATCTTGGACGCGACCATTCGCGACACGCTGATGAAGGTCTCGACGGCGACGCTGACGACGGCGCTTTTCAAGCGCGGCCTACGGAACCAGTTCCTGCAGAACGTCGCGCCCGTCGCGCCTAAGGGGCGCAACATGGTCGGACCGGCCTTCACGCTGCGCTACATACCAGCGCGCGAAGACCTGAACAGGCTGGATGTGTTCCTCGACCCCGCCCATCCGCAGCGCGTCGCCATCGAGACCTGCCCGGCCGGGCATGTGCTGGTCATCGACAGCCGCAAGGACGCCCGTGCAGCGTCGGCCGGCGGCATCCTTGTGGTTCGGCTGATGGTGCGGGGCGCGGCCGGAATTGTCACCGACGGCGGGTTTCGCGATTCGCCCGATATCGGCGCGCTGCCTTTTGCCGCCTACCATCAGCGCCCGACCGCGCCGACCAATCTCATCCGGCATCAAGCGATCGCCATCGAAGAGCCGATTGGCTGCGGCGACGTCGCGGTGTTCCCCGGCGACGTCGTCGTCGGCGACGACGAGGGCGTCGTGATCGTACCTGCCGCTATTGCCGCCGAGATCGCCGGGGAGGCGACCGAGATGACCGCTTTCGAGGATTTCGTCACAGAGGAGGTGAGGGGGGGCCGCAGCATCGTCGGCCTCTATCCACCCACAGATCCCGCAACCGCACCACGGTTCAAAGCGTGGCGGGAAGCGCACGCGCGCTAGGGATGTACATGACGGTCAAGGCGCAGCCCCTCGGCCCGGCGGTCGCCGAGCTTGGCGAAAGTCCGTTTTGGTCGCCGGAGGAAAACTGCGTCTGGTGGGTGGACGTGACAGGAAAGCAGGTTCTGCGCACCGATACCGCCAGCGGAGCGACCACACGGTGGCCGACCCCGCACCAGATCGGCTTCATCGCGCGGGCGAACGGCTTGCTGGTCGTTGGTATGGAGCAAGGGCTCTCCCGCTTTGATCCACGAGGCGGTGCATTCGACCTCATCGCTGGAACCGAGATTGCGCCCGACATGCGCTTCAACGACGCGACGGTGGACGCGACTGGGCGGTTGTGGGCTAGCACCATGCGGGTTGCCAACGACCGCGCCGAGGGCGCGATCTGGAGATTCTCAAGACACTGGGAGATGCTCCGGCTCGCCGATGGGCTGCTTACCCCCAACGGGCTCGCCTTCGACGCGGCCCGCTCGCGGCTCTATTTTTCGGACTCTCATTCAACCGTGCGACGTGTGTGGCATGCGCAATACGATCAGGTCCGGCACGAACTCGAGCACCGGTCGACCTTCATGGAGTTTTCCGACGGCGAAGGTCGACCGGACGGAGCCACCCTTGATGCCGACGGCAACTACTGGATTGCATGCCTCGAGGCGGGAACCGTGGAGGTGCGCACGCCCGGCGGAGACATGCTTCGGCGCCTCCGGCTCGACCCGCCACTGTCACTTACCAAAGTCGCCCTTGGTCCGAAGGGCACTCTCTTCGCCACGGTGAAGAGAACGCCCGAGCGCCTATCGGCGCTGATATGGTGCAGACTGTCATAACCGAGGGTCCGCAGACTAAAGTCTGTTCCCCGGGTGGTTGGGGCGGCGCGGAGAACTGACCACCGGAACCTGACCCCGGCCCTAATAAGACGGGTGCGCATTCGGTAAGCGGAGGTCGAACCCCAACTTCGAACTGTCGCGCCTATGGACGGGAGCTGTCGTGCCCGTTCTGGCTGCCCGCGGTGGCCTCACGAACCTACTTACCGTCGCAAATTCGTGGTGGCGACGGCGCAACCGTCGGCACTCTTTTTGTGAGCGGCGAGACGCCCGCAGTTGCGACCAGCCGGCTCTGCGCCGCAGGCTGTTCCACAAGCCCTCGGCTATCTTTCGCCGGGTTGAGCGGGGCCGCCGGTCTGCTGGCATGATGCGGGAGGTGTGCGCCCTGTGCTACCGGGCCACGGGCGCGACCATCGCGACAGACGCGTCGGCGGCGCGCCGGATCCTGGCGAAGCTCATGGCGATGTGGGCGCGCCTGATGTGGCCGGCGGCGGCCGTATCGCGTTGTTCGACCGCCTCGGTGATGTCAGCGACTTCGCGCTGGAAAATGATGAACTCGTCGACGAGAAGCTCCTCGTAATCCTTGAGTCGGGACGCCGTCTTCAGCCATATCCGCGTGGTCTGGTAGTAGAGTCGCTCGCTCAGCTCCCGCAGTGGCTGGTTGGTCGTAAGGCTGTTGAAGAGGTGGAAGAACTCCATGTTGATGCGCGCGAACTCGCGCGGGTCGGCCTTGCGGACCATCTGGTCGCAGCGCCCGCGGATCTGCCGAAACCGCTCGACCATCGGCACGTCCACGACGGCAGGAGACAGCTTGCCGACCAGTTCGGCCAGTTCGACGCGAAGCTCGTAGACCTGCGCCAGTTCGCCGACGTCGATGTCGGTGACAATCGTCCCGACGCCGTGGACGGACCGGAGCAGCCCCTCGGCCTCCAGCTTGACGAGGACCCGGCGGATCGGCGTGCGCGAGACGCCGAACTCCTCGGCGAGGTCCTCCTCTCGCAACCGCTCGCCCGGCGCATAGTCGAGCAGGCAGATGCGCATCCTCAGGGCCTGGTAGATGCGGTCGAAGCGCCCGCGCGCGCCCTCGTCTTCCGGCCCTCGCCCTGCCGCCCTGACGGCCGCGTCGGTCCTGTCCAGCATCAAGCGCCCCCGAGCTTCAGCTTCAGCTTGTCGAGCATTTCGAGGCAGGCGGCAAGCTGCTCGATCGCGATGAATTCGTCCGGCTTGTGCGCCTGCGCAATTGAGCCAGGGCCGCAGATGACAGAGGAGATGCCGGCCGCCTGGAACAGGCCGGCTTCCGTGCCGAACGGCACCACGTCGGCATGGTCGCAGCCGGTCAACTCACAGACGATTTCACGGGCCTCCGACTCGCCGACCACCTGCAGCCCTTCCACCTCGCCGATGACATGGGTGACGATGCCGCTTTGCGGTGCGACCACCCGCATCGCGGGCAGCAGGACGGTGTCGACATAGTCGGCCAGGCCGTTCTTCACGTAGGCGGCATCCCCCTGGCTGACGGGCCGCATCTCCCATTCGACGGTGCAAGCCCCGGCGATGACGTTGCGGGCCGTGCCTCCCCTCATTCTGCCCACCTGGACCGTGGTCCACGGGGGATCAAAGCGGCTGCTGGCCGGCGCGCGCGCCTTCAGCCCTTCGCCGAGATCGAGCAGGCGCATGACATAGCGCGTTGCGTATTCCACCGCATTGACACCCTTATCGGGCTGCGAGCCGTGCCCCTCCAGACCGGTGAACTCGGTCGTGTATTCGAAGCAGCCCTTGTGGCCTTCGATCACGCCCATCATGGTCGGCTCGCCGACGATCGCGACCGCCGGACGCACGTTGGCCCTGGCGATCTCGCCGACTAGCGCGCGGGCGCCGAAGCAGCCGATCTCCTCGTCATATGTGAGCGCGACATGCAGCGGCCGCGTCAGGCCGGCCGCTGCAAAGCGCGGCGCCATCGCCAAGGCTGCAGCAATAAAGCCCTTCATGTCGCAGGTGCCCCGGCCGTAGAGCAGCCCGCCGCGCTCGGCCAGCACGAACGGGTCGCTCGTCCACTCGGCGGGATCCGCCGGCACGACGTCGGTATGACCCGAGAGAACGATGCCGCCGTCGGCCGCGGGGCCGATCGTGGCGAAGAGGTTGGCCTTCCTTCCCGTCTCGTCGCGCGACAGCGACAGCGTCGCGCCGGCATCCGACAGGAGGTCGGCGGCGTACGCGATCAGCTCGAGATTGCTGTCCGAAGACACCGTTGGGAAGGCGACAAGCTTGCCGAGGATCTCCTGCGTGCGGGCGAGCATTTCCATCGGCCGTCAGTCCTTCACGACGAGCGTGCGCGGCCGGTCGCACAAGCACTCGGCCGCCCCCGTCTCCCTGATCAGGATGCTTTCGGTGATCTCCAGGCCCCAGTCCTCCATCCACAGGCCAGGCATGAAGTGGAAGGTCATGCCCGCCTCGAGGATCGTCTCCTCCTCTTTGCGGAACGAGATCGTCCGCTCTCCCCAGTCCGGCGGATACGAGATGCCGATCGGATAACCGCAGCGGCTGTCCTTGTGGATACCGGCCCGCTCCAGCGCGCCGAACAGCGCCCGCGCCACGTCGCCCGCTGGCCGGCCTGCACGGGCGGCGTCGAGCCCGGCCTCCAGCCCCTCCACCAGGGCCTTTTCCGCCTCCAGGATGTGCTGCGGCGGCTTGCCGAGGAAGATCGTCCGGCAGAACGGCGTGTGATAGCGCCGGTAGCAGCCCGCGATCTCGAAGAACGTCGCTTCGCCCGTCCGGAACGGCCGGTCGTCCCAGGTCAGGTGGGGCGCCGCGGCATCGGTGCCCGACGGCAGCAAAGGAACGATCGCCGCGTAGTCGCCCCAAGCATCGCCGACGCCGCGGATGGCGTCGGCGTAGATCTCGGCTACGACCTCGTTCTTGGGGCGGCCAGGCTCGACGCGTTCGACGATGCCGTCGACGATCTTCTCGGAGATCCGCGCCGCCTTGCGCATGAAGGCGATCTCCTCCTCGGACTTGACGCTGCGCTGCCAGTTGACCAGTGCCGTGGCGTCGACGAGATCGGCATTCGGCAGTTCCTGCCGGAGCACCAGGTAGGCCTTGGCAGAGAAGTAGTAGTTCTCGAACTCCAGCCCGATCCGCCTGCCGGCATAGCCACGATCTCGCAGGATCGCGGCGAGGTCTTGCATCGGATGACGCACCGTCGACTGCACGAAGCTGTCGGCATAGCCGGCGATGTTCGTGCGGTCCATCCAGACCGTGCGGACCGCGCCGTTGGCGTCCTGCCCGCGGCCCCACCACAACGGATCGGCGTCGTGGAACACGATCACGCCCTGATGGACGTAGAAGGACCAGCCATCATAGCCGCTGATCCAAGCCATGTTCGAGGGATCTTCGACGAAGAGCACGTCGAGGCCGCGCTCCGCCATGGCACGACGCACCTTGCCCAGCCGGCGCGCGTATTCGCTGGGCGTGAAGGGTAGATCGACAGCCGGCATGGAGTCCTCCTCAGGCGCAAGTCCGCTAGCT
Organism: Pseudomonadota bacterium; assembly: GCA_023457435.1. Lineage (GTDB taxonomy): Bacteria > Pseudomonadota > Alphaproteobacteria > Rhizobiales > Rhizobiaceae > RCIO01. Next base: position 96,346 of record JAEWLS010000038.1, on the reverse strand, counting down.
ATTTGTGCACATCTATGTCCAGCGCGGCGGCACCCACAAGCAAATGGTCACGCCGTCACAGCGATTTTGTCGTTGACCAATAATATTCCTCATGATGTTGTGCACAACATAAGAAAAATGACAATCGTGGAACACAGGAGAGACCCTATGAAATCCATCCTTCTGAAGGGTGTTGCCGCCCTCAGCCTCGCTGCCCTCGCGCTTGCCTCGGCGGCGGGCTCGGCGGGTGCCCAGTCGCTGCTCGAGAAGGCCGACAAGGGTGAGCCGATCCGCATCGGCTTCGCCAACGAGATCCCCTTCGCCTACCCCGCCGAAGACGGCAGCCCGAAGGGCTTCGTCAATGTCTTCACCATCGCGGTGCTGAAGAAGATGGGCTACGAGAAGATCGAGCCGGTGCAGACAGAATGGGGCGGACTGATCCCCGGCCTCAACGCCGACCGGTTCGACATCGTCACCGGCGGAATGAACATCCTGACCAGCCGTTGCGAGAACATCGCCTTCTCCGAGCCGATGGCCACCGTTGGCGACGGCTTCATCGTCGCGCCGGGCAATCCCAAGAAGATCGGCGACTATAAGAGCCTCGTCGACAACAAGGCCATCATGGTGACGGGCGCGGGATACTCGAATATCGAGGCGGCGAAGGCGGCCGGCGTGCCGGAGGCCAGCATCATGCAGGTTTCCGGGCCAACCGAGATCCTGGCCGCCGTCAAGGCCGGCCGCGCGGACGCAGGCGCCGGCACCTACTTCACCATGAAGCAACTCGCCGACGCATCCGGCGGTGCGGTCGAGGCGACCGATCCGGCCGCCATGCCCGAGTCCTCGTTCAACTGGGCAGGCATCGGCTTCCGCAAGGCGGACCAGGCCTTCCTCGACAAGTTCAACGCGGCGATGAAGGAATATATCGGCACCGACGAGATGCTGGCCGCCGTCGCGGAATACGGTTATGGCAAAGGCTCGCTGCCGGGCGACAAGACGACCGAGTGGGTCTGCGCAAACCGCTGATGTGACGCTGCGCGGACCGGTTCCTCCGGTCCGCCGCTCTTCCTGGGCGCCGACGTTGCGACGCCCAACTGCCGCCTCAGCGGCTCTTACGGGAAGGTCCGAGCAGCATGTCCTATCCCGAATTTCTCGGCCAGTACGGCGACCGCATCCTCTCCGGCACGCTGGTGACGGTGCTGCTGACCGTGCTGGCGTCGGTCCTGGCGATCGCCATCGCACTGGCCGCGGGTCTGATGCGGCTGTCGCCGAACGCTGTCGTGCGCGGCATCGCGACCGTCTACATCGAGATCTTCCGTGGCACCTCGCTGCTCGTCCAACTCTACTGGATCTTCTACGTGCTGCCGCTGTTCGGCGTCACGCTCGAGAAATTCACCGCCGGCTTCGTGGCGGTGGGAATGAATCTCGGCGCCTACGGCGCGGAGCTGGTGCGCGGCGCGATACTGTCGGTGCCGAAAGGCCAATGGGAGGCCGCGCTGGCGCTCAACATGACGCCCGCCCGGCGGATGATCCGGGTGATCCTGCCGCAGGCCGTCCTGATCATGCTGCCCGGCTGGGGCAACCTGCTGATCGAGCTGTTGAAGGGCACGGCGCTGGTCGCGCTGATCGCCGTCGCCGACCTGATGTTCCAGGTCAAGCAGATCAACGGCACCACATTCCTTTCGGCCGAGGCCTTCGGCACGGCGCTGATCATATACTATGTCATCGCCCGGTTCATGATCACCCCCTTCATGCGCTGGCTCGAGCGCGCCATGCAGCGCAAGCTCGGGAGGGCTTGATCCATGTTCGACTGGCGCTGGGACTTCACCTGGGACATCCTCCCCCGCCTGATTGCGGCGACTGGCAACACACTTCTGGCTGCAGGCGTCGGCTACGCCATCGCCGTGGTGTTGGGCCTCGCGCTCGCGCTGGCCCAGCGCACGCCGTCGCGGGCTCTGACGCTGGTCGTGCGCGAGGCGATCGAGTTCATCCGCTCGACGCCGCTCGTGCTGCAGATCTTCTTCGTCTTCTATGTCGGGCCGCAGTTCGGCCTGCGGCTGTCCCCCTGGACGGCCGGCATGATCGCCATCGGCCTGCACTACGCCTCCTACCTGTCCGAGGTCTATCGCGGCGGGCTAGACAGCGTGCCGAAAGGCCAGTGGGAGGCCGCCACCTCGCTGAACCTGTCCACGTCGCGCACCTATTTCCGCGTGATCCTGCCACAGGCGCTGCCGCCGTCGCTCGCTGGCATGGGCAACTACCTTGTCGGCATCTTCAAGGACACGCCAATGCTCTCGGTCATCGGCGTCGCCGAGCTGATGCACACCGCCAATGCGATCGGCTCGGAAACCTATCGTTTCCTTGAACCCTATACGCTGGTCGGGATCATCTTCCTGGCCCTCTCATTGCCCACCGCCGCAGGCATCCGCCTGTTCGAGGCATGGGTGCGCCGCAAGCTCGGGATGGTCTGATGGACGCGCAGGATCTCTCCGGTTGCCCCGTCAGACTCGAAGGCGACGACGTGCCGATGGTGAGCTTCCGGAAGGTCACCAAGAGCTACGGTGCGCTCGTGGTACTCGACTCGCTCGATCTCGACATCGACGAGGGCGAGATGGTCTCGGTCATCGGGCCGTCCGGCTCGGGCAAAACCACAGTGCTGAGGATGCTGATGACGCTGGAGACCATCAATGGCGGGGTCATCTACGTCGATGGCGAGCCGCTGACGCACATGCCCCGCGGCGACCGCCTCGTTCCTGCCGACGGCCGCCACATGCGCCGGATCCGCGCCAAGATCGGCATGTGCTTCCAGCAGTTCAACCTGTTCCCGCACATGACAGCGCTGGAGAACTGTATGGAAGGCCCGGTCAACGTACTCGGACTGTCGAAGAAGGAGGCGCGCGAGCGTTCCGAGGAACTCCTCCAGCTGGTTGGCATGGCCGAGAAGCGCGACCAGCACCCTTCCCGACTATCGGGAGGCCAGCAGCAGCGCGTCGCTATCGCGCGAGCGTTGGCGATGCGTCCGAAGGTTATGCTGTTCGACGAGGTCACATCGGCGCTCGACCCCGAAGTCATCGGCGAGGTTACCAACGTGATCCGCAAGCTCGTCGCCGAACACAATCTCACCATGCTGATGGTGACCCACCAGATGGGCTTCGCCAAGGACATCTCCGACCGCGTCTGCTTCTTCTACGGCGGTCGCATCGAGGAGCAGGGGTCGCCCGAGGAACTCTTCGCCAACCCCAAGCGCGAACGCACCCGGCAGTTCCTGAGCGCGGTCAGGGAGGCCATTTGAGCCTTTCGCTCGCAGACGCCTTGGCGGCGCGCCGGGCGATCGCCGGCGTCGTCGTGCGCACGCCGCTCGTGTCGTCGCCGCACGTGAGCCGCATCGCCGGCCACGAGGTCCTCTACAAGCTCGAGACGACGCAGCCGGGCGGCGCCTTCAAGCTGCGGGGCGCGGTCAACGCGGTCGCGGCGCTCCCCGCAGCCGTCGCCGGAGTGACCTGCTGCTCCACCGGAAACCATGGCCGCGCCCTCGCCTACGCCGCGCGCGCCAAGGGCCTGCGGGCGGTCGTGTGCATGTCCTCGCTGGTCCCCAAATCCAAGGTCGACGGCGTCCGCGCGCTGGGCGCCGAGGTGCGCATTGTCGGGCGCAGCCAGGACGACGCCGCGGTCGAGAGCAGCCGGCTGGCGAATGAGGAGGGACTGGCCGAAATCCCGCCCTTCGACCATCCGCTGGTGATCGCCGGCCAGGCAACGATCGGCCTTGAAATGCTGGAAGACCGGCCGGATCTCGCCGCGATACTTGTGCCTCTCTCCGGGGGCGGGCTCGCGGCGGGCGTGGCGCTCGCCGCCAAGGCGATCAGTCCCTCGATCAGGGTGATCGGCGTCACGATGGCCCGGGGCGCCGCCATGCGGGAATCTATCCGCGCCGGCCATCCGGTCGAGGTCGAGGAGGTGCCGAGCCTCGCCGACTCGCTCGGCGGCGGCATCGGCCTCGACAACCGCCTCACCCTTTCCCTCTGCCGAGATCTCCTCGACGACTGCATGCTTGTTACCGAGGACGAGATCCGCGATGCCATGCAGACGCTCTACTTCGAGGATCGCATGGTGGCCGAGGGTGCGGCCGTCGTCGGCATCGCGGCGATCAAGTCCGGCCGCCTGCCCGCACGCGGCGGTCCGGTCGCGACGATCCTGACCGGGCGAAATGTCGACATGGCGGCCTTCACCGACATTGTCACCGGCCGCGGGGTGAAGCTTGGCGATACCGAACTGAAGGAGCGAGCCTATGGCGCATGACGTCACGATCCTGACCGAAGCAAACTTGCGCGGGCTCGTGAACATCGATCTGTCCGCCATCGACGTGGTCGAGCGCGCCTTCGCGGCGCTGGCCTCCGGCAAGGTGGTGATGCCGCCGATCCTCTCCATGGCGATCCCCGAGGCCAATGGCGAGGTCGACGTCAAGACCGCGTGGATCCCCGGATTTGACGGCTTCGCCATCAAGGTGAGTCCCGGCTTCTTCGACAACCCCGCGATCGGCCTGCCCAGCCTCAACGGCCTGATGATTCTCTTCTCGGCGAAGACAGGGCTGGTCGAGGCGCTGCTGCTCGACAACGGCTACTTGACCGACGTGCGCACGGCCGCGGCGGGCGCGGTGGCGGCGCGGCATCTTGCCCCCAAGCATGTCGAGACGGCGGGGGTCATCGGCACCGGCGTGCAGGCGCGGCTACAGATCCAAGCGGCGCATCTGGTGCGGCCGTTCCGCGAGGTGCTGGTCTGGGGCCGCGACCGCGTCAAGGCCGATGCCTGCGCGGCCGACATCGCCCGCGCGCTGGGCATTTCCGCGCGCAGCGAGGCCGACCCCCCGCGCCTTGTCGCTCAAAGTCAGCTTGTCGTCACGACCACGCCCGCAGCGCATCCGTTGCTGAAGGCGGACTGGCTGCATCCCGGCCTTCACATCACCGCCATGGGCTCCGACCAGGCGGGCAAGAACGAGATCGAGCCGACGGTACTCGCCGCGGCGGATCTCTATGTCTGCGACCGGGTCAGCCAGTGCGAGGCGCTCGGCGAACTGCGCAGCGCCGTCGCGGCTGGCATCTGGACGCGCGGCACGCCTCACGAACTCGGCCAGATCGTCACCGGAGGCAGGCCGGGCCGCACCTCCGAGGACCAGATCACCATCTGCGACCTCACCGGCACCGGCGCTCAGGACACGGCGATTGCCACCTTCGCGGTCGGTGCCGCGCGCCGGGCCGGCGTCGGATCGGTGATCTCGAGCTAGGACGGGCCCTGACCGCATGCTGAAAATCGACGGCCGCGACGTGAATATCCTGTCGATCCTCGCCCGCGAGGGGCGCATCTCCAAGGCGGAGCTTGCCAAGCGCGTGAACCTCTCCGCCGCCCCGGCCTGGGAACGGATGAGGCGGCTGGAGGAGGCCGGTCTGATCACCGGCTACCACGCATCGGTGGCGCTGAAGAAGCTCGGGCCGCACCTGGTCGTCTTCCTGGCGGCGGAGCTCGAGAGTCATCGCGCCCAAGATTTCCAGGTCTTCGAGCGCGTGCTCGCGCCGCTGGACGAAGTCGTGGCCTGCTGGGCGGTAGGAGGCGGCTTCGACTATATTCTCCAGATCGTCACCCGCGACATCGACAGCTACCAGCGCCTCGTCGACCACCTGCTGGAGGCGAAGGCGGGCCTTTCGCGTTACTTCACCTACGTCGTCACCAAGCCGGTGAAGCAGGGTCCGCTGCCGCTGGAACGGCTGCTCGCCCTGCCGGCGAAGGAATGATGGCTGCGCCCGCGGCATTCCGAAGAAGCTTCGGCCGCTCGGCCGGTTTCGCGCACGATCGCCGCGTCCCGGCAGGGCACAATGGTCCTCGACCATCCGGAGGGCGCTCGCCCATGACCTCGCTCGCCTCTCTGCAAAAGACCCGCGTCTCGGCGCTCGCCGACCCGCGGCTGTTCCGCGAGTTCGCCTATGTCGGCGGCGCCTGGACGGCCGGTTCGTCGTCGCGAACGATCGACGTTTCCAACCCCGCCGACGCCTCGCGCGTCGGATCAGTGCCGGCGCTGACGGCCGGCGACGCGGCGGAGGCCGTGGAGGTCGCGCACCGGGCGTTCCGGCCTTGGTCCGCCATGCCCGCGTCGGTCCGCGCGGGACTTCTGCGGCGCTGGCTTGAGCTGATCGTCGCCTCGCGCGACGATCTCGCGCGCCTGATGGTCGAGGAGCAGGGCAAGCCGATCTCGGAAGCGCTGGGCGAAATCGACTACGCGGCCTCCTTCGTCGAGTTCTATGCCGAGGAGGCGAGGCGGCTGAACGTGGAGAGCGTCACCTCGCACCTTCCTGATGCCGAGATGCGCATCGTCCGCCAGCCAGTCGGTGTTGCAGCACTGGTGACACCGTGGAATTTTCCCTCGGCCATGCTGACGCGGAAAGCGGCCGCCGCGCTTGCCGCAGGCTGCACTCTCGTCGCGCATCCCTCGTCGGAGACGCCTTTCTCCGCGCTGGCGCTGGCGGAGCTTGCCGAGCGCGCCGGGTTCCCGGCCGGCGTCTTCAACGTCGTGACCGGCCACGCGCCCGAGATCGTAGGCACCTTCACGGCCTCGCCTCTGGTTCGCGCCCTTTCCTTCACCGGTTCTACCGAAATCGGCCGGCTGCTCTACGCGCAGTCGGCGCCGACTATCAAGCGGCTGATCATGGAGTTGGGCGGTCACGCCCCATTCATCGCCTTCGCTGATTGCGATTTCGACCGCGCGGTCGAACGGGCAGTCTCGGCGAAATTCGCCACGTCCGGGCAGGACTGCCTCGCCGCCAACCGCTTCTACATCGAGCGCCCGATCTACGACCGTTTCGTCGCCGCCTTCGCCGCGAAGGTGAAGGTCATGCGGGTCGGCCCGGGCCTTTCCGACCCCGAGATAGGCCCCTTGATCAACGCGGGCGCCGTCGCCAAGCAGAAGGCGCATGTTGCCGACGCGGTGGCGCGCAACGCGCGTCTCGTCTGCGGCGGCGACGTGCATCCCGCCGGCCCGCTGTTCTTCCAGCCCACGGTCCTTTCCGATGTGCCGGACGACGCCGCCGTCTTCCGCGAGGAAACGTTCGGACCGGTCGCCGCCTTCCAGCCCTTCGACGGAGAGGAAGAGGTCCTGCAGAAGGCGCACGCGACCGAGACCGGCCTCGTCGCCTATCTGCACACATCGGACGCTGCGCGCATCGCTCGCATGAGCGCGGCGCTGGAGTTCGGCATGGTGGCGGTCAACCGCACCAAAATCACCGGCGCGCCTATTCCGTTCGGCGGCGTCAAGCAGGCAGGCCTCGGCCGAGAGGGCTCGCGCCACGGCATGGAAGCCTACACCGACCTCAAATATGTCTGCCGCGACATCGCGTGACGACAGGACCACACGGAGAAGCAGGATGCTGACCAACGACGTTCTCGACAAGTGGGACCGGGAGAACTTCTTCCATCCCTCGACCCATCTCGCACAGTTCGCCCGCGGCGAGGCGCCAAACCGCATCGTCACCGGCGGCAAGGGCGTCTTCATCGAGGACCGCGACGGCAACCGGCTGGTCGACGCCTTCGCCGGGCTCTATTGCGTCAATGTCGGCTACGGCCGGCCGGAGATCGCCGAGGCGATTGCCGCGCAGGCGAAGGAACTCGCCTATTACCACGCCTATGTCGGCCACGGCACCGAGGCATCGATCACTCTGGCCAAGATGGTGCTGGAGCGCGCGCCGAGGGGCATGTCCAAGGTCTATTTCGGTCTCGGCGGCTCCGACGCCAACGAGACCAACGTCAAGCTCGCCTGGTACTACAACAACATCCTCGGCCGCCCCGCCAAGAAGAAGATCATCTCGCGCTGGCGCGGCTACCATGGCTCCGGCCTCCTCACCGGCTCGCTGACCGGGCTCAAGCTGTTTCACGACAAGTTCGACCTGCCGCTCGACCGGATCGTCCACACCGAGGCGCCCTACTACTTCCGCCGCCCCGACCTGTCGATGAGCGAGGTTGAATTCGTCGCCCACTGCGTCGATGAACTCGAGAAGCTGATTGCGCGCGAGGGCGCCGACACGATCGCCGCCTTCATCGGCGAGCCCGTGCTGGGCACGGGCGGCATCGTGCCGCCGCCGGCGGGCTACTGGCCCGCGATTCAGGCGGTGCTGGCGAAGCACGACATCCTGCTCATCGCCGACGAGGTGGTGACCGGTTTCGGCCGGCTGGGCTCCATGATGGGCTCCGACCACTACGGCATGACGCCCGACATCATCACCATCGCAAAGGGGCTCACCTCCGCCTATGCGCCGCTCTCCGGCTCGATCGTCGGCGACAGGGTATGGCAGGTGCTCGAGCGCGGCACGGACGAGAACGGGCCGATCGGCCATGGCTGGACCTATTCGGCCCATCCGATCGGCGCCGCCGCGGGCGTTGCCAATCTGAAGCTGATCGACGAACTCGGCCTGGTGAAGAATGCCGGCGAGACCGGCGCATACCTAAATGCGCAGATGAGGGCCGCGGTTGGCGGCCACGCCAATGTCGGCGACGTGCGCGGCGAAGGCATGCTCTGTGCCGTCGAGTTCGTCGAGGACCGCGACACGCGGCGCTTCTTCGATCCGGCGCGCAAGGTCGGCCTCGCGGTCGCCGCCGCCCTCCTGAAGCGAGGCATCATCGCCCGCGCCATGCCGCAGGGCGACATCCTCGGCTTCGCCCCGCCGCTTTGTCTGACGCTGACGGAAGCGGACGAGGTAGTGCACCAGACTGCCGAGGCGGTGGCGGAGGTGCTCGGCTGAGGTGGCGGCGCCGTGCGAGCGGCTTCGCTTGCACGGTTTGCCTTCCTGCAAAGCCGGAGTCCGGTTCGCGCCCTCACTACCCTACCGGCAACGCGAAACCGAGAAGCGTCGGCTCCGTCGCGCCGCACTCCTGCATGACGTGGGCAAGCTGGGGGTCTCACTGCCAATCTGCTCCTGTCAAGATCACTCAGAGACCGCGTCTACCCGCCTGCTTCAACTGCTCAGGGTGGATCGCTTCCGCATCGGAGCCAAACCCACAGAGTTTTGCAAAGTCATTGGCACGCATTGGACGGTGGAAATAGTAGCCTTGCGCATATCGACAGCCCCACTGGCGCAGCAAGAGAGCCTGATCGGCGGTTTCTACACCCTCTGCGACAACGTCTATGCCCATATTCAAGGCTAACCCGATCATCGATTTAACGATCGCGGCATTCGAACCTTCCGGCTTGAGATTCTTGAGGAAGGTCTGATCGATCTTGATCTCATTGACCGGGATCTGCTGCAGATGTGTCAATGACGCAAAGCCTGTCCCGAAATCGTCAAGTGATATTCTGATGCCACGAAGCTGAAGATCACGCAGCGTCTGATGGCTCCGAGACGACAGCTGATCGACCAGCACCCGTTCGGTGATTTCGACGGTGACCTGACTGGTCGCAATGCCCCTTTTATCAAGCTTCGTCAGCAGTGATCGAGCAAATCCCAGATGAGTCAGGATTTCGGTCGACATGTTGATAGACACGCTGCCGAGCGCTTGGGGCCAGGGAGACCATGCTGCCAGATCTTCAAGCACCAGCGATATCATTCGGTCGTTGATCGCTCGCCCAATCCTGGCTGCGTCGAGCGCGCTCCAGATCGTGCGTGGTCCTTTCAGCCCCATCCGCGGATGGTCGATCCGTAACAGCGCTTCGGCACCAGCAACGCAGCCACTGCGCAGGTCCATCATCGGCTGGTAGAAGGGCGTGATCCAGCCCGCTTTGAGCGCTTTGCGCGCAAGCTCGATCTGCTCGAAACCATCCTCGGCTGCTTTTAGGAGCGAAGGCGTGAAAAGGACGCTCGTCGTGTGGGGGGCTTTCTTGGCAGCGGTCAAGGCCAAGCGAGCGCGCCGCACCACCTCGTCAGCGGCGTCATGTGGCTGTACGTCGACGCATCCGATGCTGACGCCACATAGCCGCGTTTTGGCGCTGTGGCCGAGCTGTTGTTCAAGCGACTTACCAATCCTGGTGCCGAAGCGTTCCAACGTCTCGTTGCTTCCGCCTCCTCGCAGAAGTACGACGAGGGCATCTCCGGCAATTCGTGCGACCATGTCGGCTTGTGGGACCGTCTTGCAGAGATATCTGCCGAAAAGGCGAAGGACCGCGTCACCGGCTTCGTGCCCGAAGCGCTCGTTCACGACCCTGAAGCCATCGATGTCCAGCATGAGCACCTTCAGTGGTGTGTTACCACCTGCGGCCAACTGCTCGGCTAGCAACTCTTCAAAGGCCCGGCGGTTGGGCAGCCGTGTGATCTCATCCAGATAGGCTTGTCGATGAAGACGTTCCATCGCCAGCTCGGCATCGTGAACGTCTTCGACTGCGCCATACCACTTGATGATCGCGCCGCTATCGTCGTGCCTCGGATAAGCTCGTGAGCGGACCCAGCGGTAGGGTCCTTCCTTCAGGCGAATCCTGAATTTTAGATCGACCGGCTGCCCTGTCTTTAGACGTTCGCTCCAATAGCCGATCAGGCGCTGTGTATCGTCCGGATGAAGTGCCTTGAACCAGCCGGCACCAAGTGCACATTCGACCGGGATGCCTGTGGCCTTCGTCCAGCGTGACGAAACTGTAAGGATCCTGCCCTTAGCATCAGCTGTCCACGGGATCTGCGGGTTGAACTCCACCGTGTAGCGATGATGCTCCTCGCTCTCTTTCAGGGTCTCGTGCGTTCTCGCCTTGCTGATGGCGATGGCCGCGAGTTGCCGCAGGTTCTCAAGGCTTTCCAGTTCCTCGGTGGTCGGCGACCTGACTTCCAAGAAGTAGAAGCCGTAGGTCGCCACGACGCTTCCATCCTCCCCGTAGACCGGCCGGGACCAGCAGGCCTTCACACCAAGCGGCTCGAAGGTCGCGCGCCAGTCATTCCAAAGTGGATCTGTTGAAATGTCCGACGAGACAACGTCTCGCTTCTCATATGCGGCCGTCCCGCAAGAGCCCACCCCGGGCCCGATGTCGATGCTCGCGACCTTCTCTTGAAGTTTTCTGGGGAGGAACGGCGCCGCACCACCCTCAAAGCGTTTGCCATCCTGCGAGACTAGCAGGACAGAACAGCGGCTGCCGGGTAGCTGCTTCTCACCGAGACTGCACAGCGACTCGAGGACCCTCTGCGTAGGCTCGCCATTGGCGACCATCTGAAGAATGTCCAGCTGTGCCCGTTCCCGCTGCTGCATCGTGACGACATCATGGATGTCGGTAGAGCAGCCGATCCAGCGGTTGTCGGTGTCTGCGACCCGGTTTGCGCGAACCATGTGCCAGCGGTACGTCCCGTCATGGCGCTTGAACCGCATCATGGTCTCATAGGCAGGGCCGTGGGCGGGCGGCTCAGGCGGCCACACTTCCATCAACGCAGCTACGTCCTCGGGATGGACCGCTGCCAACCAGCCTGGACCGTGGGATTGATGTTCATCGAGGCCCGTATAGTTGCACCACGCGTCATTTACGAAGTCTACACTGCCCTGTTCATCCGCCAGCCATACGAAGCCAGGTACCGAGTGCGTCAGTACGTCGAAGAGCCTGCTATCCCTCGTCGAGAATCCGACAGAGCTCGAAGGGTCCACAGATGACTTATGCATCTCGGATGCGACTAGTGTGGGCGCCTGCACTTCATTGAGCAAGCTGCGTCGCTCTTGTCGGACATGGCTGATCAAATCAGGATCGGACGCAGGGGTCAGCGTCAACTTCAATCCCGGATCGATCGTTGCCACGGCGATACGGTTCCTGCCGAGCTGTTTGGCCCGGTAGAGAGCGCGATCTACCTTCGCGAACACATCTCCGGGCTGACGGGGGCCCTTGAACAAGCCAAGCCCCATGGAGATCGTTACGACCCCGTGCGGCCTGTTACTCACATGGGGTATCGCTTCTCCGCTGATCTTACGGAGCAAGTCCTGGTGATAGCTGAGTGCGGTTTCGCTATCGCCATGCGCAGAGGCGATAGCGAATTCTTCACCGCCGATCCGAAAAGCCTTGTGCGAAGTGAGACTGCCACCTTGATCGAGGAGGAGGCCGACCCTCTCGAGGACGGCGTCGCCGCCGGCGTGACCATATCGATCGTTGAAGGCTTTGAACTGATCAAGGTCGACAATGGCGAAGGCCTTGACGAGACCAGGTTCCTCAGCTGCCATAAAGCAAGGCAGATCGCGGCTGTAGGCCCTGCGGTTGAGCAGACCGGTCAGCGGGTCGATCCGAGCGCTCCAGGCTTCGGTGAAGTCGCTGAAGATCCAGATGCGACTGAATCCCTCTTCGCCGGCTTCCAGCGCCACGCTCCGGCGCTTGAAAACGCGGCCGTCTTTGAAACTTAACTCGTCCTCTGACGGATTCGGGCTCGAGTAGAGCGTCTCAACAGTATTCAGGAAGTCCGCAGGGTCTTCCAACTGCTTGATGACATGATCAAGCATTGCGCGGTCACCCTGGGCGGCTACCTCTTGCGGGATTTGCCAGAGCTGCTTGAAAGCGTCGTTTAGATAGAGAACTTGTCTGTCCGAGCCGATAATCAGCACGCCGTCGGGCAGCAGATCGAGCGTCCGGCGCATCAGGGGGATCGTCGCGTACAGCTCTTGCTCTTCCAAGGGACCGTGTCTCTGGCGTAGACCATCATCTCAACCTCCAATTGCGCCTGCAAATGATTTACATGGACTTAAGGAGCGGTTGCGCCCGTGGAGGCGAAGTGAGCAGAGATGCCGATCGCGGTCGTGGCGTAACTATGATCCACCGGCCCTCACGACGGATCGTAGGCACAATTTGGCCCGCTGCTCCAAAAGAGGAGGACGCTCGCGCTGAGTTGGCATTGGTTGGCCAGTCGAGGAGCGACTCCCACATTCGCGCCGACATGCCGTGAGAACGAACGTCCCGGGCGGCGTTCGGATTGCATTCCAGGACCTTCAATCGACTTCGAAAAGCTCGTCGCGAAAGCCGAACTTACGACCGCTTTCAGGGTGCCGTCAGGGACCCTGAACGGCAACATTGGGGGCGCATTGCCGACAGTCACTGTCCGAAATAATGCTGGAATCGCACTCAGGACCGTCTGCCGCGCTGTGTGGTTCCCGGCGCTTTGGAAGGCGAGTTGCGATCAACACCGACATATCGGTAAGTCTGCAGGAGACCGCCGTCGCCGTTCCCGCCAACATCATCGGCCGCCCTCACTGCCTGAGCGCGGCGCTCTGCAACGATCGCACCAGAAGCGAGGACCGGCACCTCCTGGTCGTCTAAGCGAAGCTGCGGGAAAGAGAGACCAACGTACCGGAGGAGCCGCTGGCGAGCTGGACATGGACGGCGTGTGCATACCTTCACCTTCCGACGGCCGCTATGAGGCCCATTACGGCCGGCAGCCAGAGCGCCGTGAGCACTGCGTTCAGACCGGTGCCGACGCAGGAATACTGTCCCGCCTGCACGTCCAGCGCCCGCATATGGGCCGTTCCCGGACCGTGCGCCGTCACCCCGGCGGCGAGCCCGAGGGCCTCCATCGAACCGATTCGCGCATGGCCGGGCACCCAGGCCGCCAAAACGGTACCGCACACCCCCGTAAGCACAGCAAAGGCCGCGGCCATTGCGCCGATGGCACCGATCTCGGCCGCGATACCGATGGCGACAGGTGCGGTGACCGACTTCAGCGAGATCGCGGCGAGGATGTCGTCCGACGCCCCCAGCAGCCATGCCAACGCCACTGCGCTGGCCGACGCCGCGATGCCTCCTGCAAAGACCGCACAAAGAAGCGGCACTGCGCTTCGGCGTACGCGGCGGGCGCAGACGTAAAGTGGAACTGCGAGCGCGACCGACGCCGGCCCTAGCATCGCAACCAGGATGCCGCCCCCCTGATCGAGATATGTGCCGTAGTCCACGCCGAGCCCGGCCAAGGCGGCGATCAGCAGCGCTACTGCGATCAGCACTGGGCTGGCGATCGGCCAGCCGCCCGCGAGTCGGTGGATGCGAACGCCGACATGGAAGGCCGCAAACGTCAGGACGAGCCAGACGAGTGGGAAGGCATCGAAAGCTGCGCGCAGTTGGGGATAGGTACTCATCTTGGTTGCTTCTCGACGATGCGGACGATGGGGGGAAAGATCAGGCCGCGCGTGCGGCACGTTCTGGGCATCGTGGTAGCGGCCGCCAGTTCATCAGCCGGGTCACGAAAACGAAAGTGCCCGCCGACACGAGCAGGGAGATGGCGGAGCCGCGACGGTCGCGACGACGATGGGTAGCCAGTGGCGGCCGATCAGGTCGAGATGCTCAATGATCCCGATGGTCGCAGGCACGAAAAGTAGCCCCAGGGAGGCGAGCAGGGATCTCGCAGTATCCTCGAGGCTGCGCGAGGGACCGCCGCGGGCCAGAAGGAAATCGAACAGCAGGACCATGCCGATGAGTGGCCCAGACATCGGTATGGACATGACGTGATGCAGGTATTGGCCGAACAGGAAAAAGCCGAGCAGCAGCAGCAGATTGCCGATGGGCAGCCGCGCATACAAACGCCGCACCGTTTCAAGCAGAGCCGGAGGTAGGAACGGCCCGGTGCTCCCGCCCTGAGCCCTCACCCATTCGTCAGCGGTGAACCCGATATCGTCGAGCACACGGTAATCAACTTGATCGAGCCGAGCGGTCTGCAGCCGCATCGAACCGTCGTGGATGTCCAATTGAAGAAGGCAGGGGTTCAGCATGTCTCGCCTCCCATTCGCGAAGTTGTGCGGAATGGGAGAAGAGTGCTGCCTATACCGGTTTAGATCTTTGGCCGCCCGATGAAACGTTCTAAATTCGGATGAAACTCACCGTTCGGGAATGCCTGCCATCCGCATCCCATCGAACACGATCTCTACGCGCTTCATGTCGCGGGCGTGCAGTGCGTTTCGGAGCCTTGCGATGGTCAGGTCAGGATTAAGCTTTAGCAGTTCACCAGCGTGCTGTTGGGCTTCGCCGAGCCGGCCAAGGTGAGCGTTGCCTGCGGCCAGCATCCAGTAGCTCGGCGTGTAGTTCGACGAGACCGCAAGCGACCGCTGCGCCCATTCCAGCGCCTCTTCGTATCGGCCATTCGCCATCCGGATGTGGGAGATGCAGGTGAGCTGGCCATGCGCCCGGTATTCATTGGGGCTCAGGGTCAGCGCCCGGAGCTGGCAGTCATCTGCCGCCGACAGGTCGCCCGCGTAGAGATTGATTATGCCCGCGGCACCGAGTGCCAGAGCATCGTTCGGGTTTTCGGATATCGCGCGCGATGCGAGATCCAGCGCCTTGTCATACTCCCTGAGGACTAGCAGCATCAGGGCGCAACCGGACATCAGGCTGGAGTCATTGCCGCAATGCGGCAGAACCTGATGAAGCAGATTCCGGCCGCGCTCCAGGTAGAGTTCGGAACTGCCGCGGACCTGATGGTGATAGTTGGCAAGGTACTCGGTCCCGGCCAACATGGCTGCGGGCGCGAAATCCGGATCGAGGCGGAGCGCGTGCTCCAGCAGGTCGAGTGCGCGAGCGCTGTCGCGGGACAGCAGGTGCGGGAGCGCCTGTAGATAAAGATCGTAGGCCGTGAGATTGCTTGATCGCCTCAGCCGGGCGCGTTCAACCTCAGCGCGCGTGACACTGGGCTGGATCGCCGCGACGACACCGCTGGTGATCCGGTCCTGGACTTCAAAGAGTTCCGTCGCCGGGCCGTCGAACCGATCGGCCCAGATTTGCATGCCGCTGTCGGTTTCGACGAGCTGCGCGTTGACGCGCAGCTGCCCGCCCGCCGACCGGACCGCACCTTCCAGCACATAGCGGACGCCGAGCTCTTTGCCGACCTGCCGTATGTCGAGCGACCGCCCTTCGTAGGCGCGCGCGGAGTTCCTAGAAACGACGGCGAAGGACTTGAACCGACTCAATGCCGTGGTGATATCCTCGACGATCCCGTCGGCGAAATAGGCCCGTTCGCGATCGAGGCCGATATTGTGGAACGGCAATACTGCAAGTGCCGGGCGTTGCTGTTCGTAACGTTCGACCGCCGGCGCCGGGATGGGCATGCGATAGCCTAGGCGTGGCACGGTGACGATCCAGTCCTGGCCTGACTGCTGTTCGCCCAGCGCCTTGCGCAAGGCGCCGATCTGAACGGCCAGGTTGTTTTCCTCGACGATCACGCCCGGCCATGCCGCTTCGAGGAGCCGTTGCTTCGTGACGACGTTACCGCGTGCCTCGAGCAGCGCGGCGAGCACCGTGCAGGCGCGTGCGCCGACCGACACCGCTACGCCGTCTCGCTGCAATTGCAGGCTGACGGGGTCGAAGGAAAACGGCCCGAACTGCACAATAGTGTCCAGCATCGGTTTGAAAATAGACGACCGCCCGCCAGTTCGCCATGCGGTGCAGCGACAGAAGGGCCAATGCTGGCAACGGCTCTAGGAGCCGCCCAGGATAGATAAGCCAATTTTTCTGCTGTTGTCGCCCGAAAGCGGCATTCCCCTTGCCGCCCGGAATGGACGTTGGCGGCAGACTCGCGACGCTTATCGATCGAAGCATAATTTTGATCGACCGAACCCGGGCAAACCACTGCAATCATTGGACCGGCACACCGAAATTGGGCGGATTTCGCGCGGCGGGAACCCAAGTCTCTCGACCGTCAAATCCTCAGGGGTTCTGATTTCACGAACCAGCGGCCCGCAACCCTCTGAGCGAAGATTTTGCGTCCGCGTCGCTGGTTGCGGGCTGCTCTCCTGCCTGCCTAAAATAACGCAATCAGCACGCCGATCAGGGCCACCGCCAAAGCGGCGAGACTGGGGATCATCACAGCCGCTCCCGATGCCACTGCTAGCGCCGCCACCCAGTCGAAGGGCCTGTCAGATGCTTCTCTCATATCCTCGTCCTTCCCATTCGCATTTAGGATCGGCGGCTGCTGTTACGAACTGCGTTCCCCGTCGGGGCGACTTCGGCGCGTGGCTCGTCCGTCCAGGGCTCCTGCTGCAGTGGTTTGTCGGTCGCCTCGGGGATCAGAACACGCTCGGCTGCCCCATCGAGATCGTCGTACTGCCCGCTCCGCATTGACCACAGGAAGGCCGCGAGACCCGCCACGCCCATGCCCAGCGCGATAGGCACCAGCCAGACGAGGTAGCTCATGCCGCCTCCGCAAGACGCATTGGCACGGCAGCAGGCTCGGAAGCAGCCTTCCCTTCGACGCCGGGAAGACGAAGCGCATTGCAAACCACGATGATCGACGATGTCGACATGGCGATCGCGGCCATCAGTGGCGTGACATGGCCGAGGACTGCCAGCAGCACGACCAGAACGTTGTAGACGATCGCCAGGCCGAGGTTCTGACGCACCAGCCGTGCGGCCGAACGAGCGACGCCGAGGGCCTGCGGCACGGCATCAAGGCTCTTTCCCAAGAAGACGAGGTCGGCCGCGTTGCGTCCGACGTCGGCCGCCGACGACGGGGCCATCGAGACATGCGCGGCAGCGAGCGCCGGAGCATCGTTTAGGCCATCGCCGACCATCAGGACGCGTCCTCCCGTGGACGCCAGCTCCGCGAGCCGCTCGACCTTGGCTTCGGGCATGGCTCCGTGGCGGGCATCGCGGATTCCGAGCGCGTCCGCTACCATCCCTACGGCCTGCGCGTTGTCGCCGGACAGCACCTCGACGGTCATCCCGATATCGCGGAGCTTCCGCACCGCCTCCGCAGCACCCGGTCGCAACCCGTCGGAGATTCTCAACGATCCGGCGGGGCGGCCGTCCTTCGAAAGCCAGGCGGATGCGTCGCCCCGATGGCCCGTGTCGTCGACTGACGTCCATTCCGGTCGCCCGAGTCGGTAGAGGTTGGCACCGACCCGGCCTTCGACACCGGAACCGGGAACCTCGCGAAAATCCTCCACCTGAACGCGCGCCGACGTGAGCGTAGCGACCGCGCGCGACGCTGGGTGCCGCGAAAACGAAGCAATGCTTGCCGCCGCTGCAAGGTCGTCGGCCGCCAGCGAATGCTCCGTCACACGCATGGCCCCCGTGGTCAGCGTTCCGGTCTTGTCGAAGACCACGGCGTCAGCCTCTGCAAGCCGCTCCAACGCGCTGCCGTCCTTGAGGGTGATGCCGAGTTCGAACAGCCGCCGCGCCGCGACGACCTGCACCATAGGCACGGCGAGACCGAGCGCGCAGGGGCAGGTGATGACGAGCACCGAGATCGCGACCGTCACCGCCCTGTGCGCGTCGCCGGTCAGCATCAGCCATGCGGCAAAGGTGGCGAGCGCAAGCAGGTGGATCACCGGAGAATATAGTGCGGCCGCCCGGTCGGCGATCCGGCGGTAGCGGGCGCGTCCGTGCTCGGCAGCGGCCATCAGCCGGACCATGTCGGCCAAGAACGAATCGCGCGCCGGCCTGTCGGCCCTGATTGTCAGCGCACCGTCGAGGCTGAGCGTACCCGAAAGCACAGCCGCCCCGGGCCTTGCGGGCTCTGAAGCCGCCTCTCCGCTCACGACAGAGAGGTCCAGGCTGCCGCTGCCTGTCACGACGGTGCCGTCCACCGGAACGCGGTCGCCAGGCGCGACCAGCACGTGGTCGCCCGCCTTGATTTCGGCAATGTCGCGAAACTCGCGCGCGCCGTCCGGAGCGATCAGCGTCGCGCCCCGGGGCATCAGCCTGGCTAGACCCGTGACGGCGTTCCGCGCTTTTGTCCGCATCGCGTGGTCGAGCGTCCGGCCTGCCAGCAGGAAGAAAAGCAGCGATGTGACCGCATCGAAATAGGCATGCTTTCCGCCGGCGACCGTGTCGTAGAGGCTGAGTCCAAGCGCCAGGAGGATGCCGATGGAGATAGGCAGATCCATGTTGGAGCTGCGTGCGCGGACCGCATGCCAGGCCGACGCAAAGAAGATGCGCCCGGAGTAAGCGGTCGCCGGCAGCGCAAGAGCGGCGGAGATCAGGTGGAAAGCGTTGCGCGTCTCCGAGTCGGCTCCTGACCAAATGGAGACGGAGAGGAGCATGATGTTCATGGCGGCGAAGCCGGCAACGGCCGTGGCCTTCAGCAGTCGCGTGAGCTCCGGATCGCTGGTGTCATCCGCGGTGTCCGCGAGAGTGGCGTCATAGCCGGCCTCTTTTAGCGTGGCCAAGAGTGGCGGCGCGCAATCGGTCCCCCTCCAGCGCACCGCCACGCGCCGCGAGGTGAGGTTCACGCGGGCGGCGACGACCGGCTCGAGACGCCGCAGGGCGCCCTCGATCGTCGCGATGCATGCGGCGCACCGCATCTGAGGCACGGAGAGGTCGGTCTGAAAGATGCCGCCGCCGAGATCTCTGCTCGCGAGCAGCAGCTCACGCGCGGAGACATCGCCCCGCGCAAGCTGCAGTCCGGCTTCGACGCCTGGCGCGCAGCAGGTCATGGTCAGGCTTCCGGCACCGCCACCGCGCGGTACGCGTGCCAGGTGGCGTGTCCAAGCAGCGGGAAGATGACGATCATCCCTATGAGACCGGTGAGGACACAGATGCCGAACAGGATCAACACCATGGCTCCCCAGGCGACCATAGGTAGCAGATTGTTCCAGACCAGCTTCATGCTCGTAGCCATCGCGCTCAGCGCATCGATGCGCCGGTCGAGAAGCATCGGCACAGCGAACACGCTGATCGAGAAGGCGAAGGCGGCGAAAAGCCCGCCGATAGCAGTACCGACGAAGAGCATCGCCCAGCCATAGGGGCCGCCGAGGAGTAGCCCCAGCACACCGTTCAGACCGGGGAAGGCGGTGACGCCGAAGAACAGCGCCCACAGCAGGACCGCGGCCCTGTTCCAGAGGAGCGTCAGCATGCACAGGAGGAGGCCCGTGAAGAACACCTGCGCGCCGGCACTCGGACGAACACGCAGCATCGCGCCGAAACTTACGTCACGACCCTGCTCGATCGCCCTGCTCTTCTCGTAGAGGCCGACGGCGAGGAACGGCGCCACGATCATGAAGCCCGCGAGCGACGGGAAGAGAATGTAGTCGCGGCCAAAAGCGACCAGGGTCCAGATGAAGGCGACCGAGAGGACGAAGACCCCTACGCCGTACGCGATGCTCGAGCCCGGCCGAGTCCAGAAGTCGCGCCACCCGGCTGCCAGCCAGCCGAGGCCCGCCAGGAGCGGCAGGCGCCGCTGAAGCCGCGGGTCACGCGTCTCGCCAATGCCCGACGTTTCGCTGAGCAACCAGTACGAGTCTTGGGTCTGGCTCATGGGGGTCCTCCTCAGCACGCCGATTTTGCGGCGCGATAGCCTTCGCCGCTTCCCGCGGCCTTCAGGTGCTGCACGCATTCCGGCTGCGACTGGAACGCCACGTAGACGAGATGCGCGTTGGCTGCCAGGAACACGAGTAGTCCGACCGGGACCAGCACCCATGCCAGCCTCGACCCGCGTGACGCTGGAGCTGTCTCTGTCGTCATGGCCGGCGCGTCCCGAGGTCATGGACGTAGAGCGCCAGCGTCCTGATCTCCGCCGTCGTCAGCCGCTCGTCCCATGTCGGCATATGCCCCTGCCTGCCGCCGTGGACAGACGCGATGATGTCGTCAATCGCGCCGCCGTACACCCAGTAGGCATCGGTGAGGTTGGGTGCCCCGACCTCCGGATTGCCGGCGGCGTTGTCGCCGTGACAGGCTGCACACGTGTTCGCGAACACCTCCTTGCCTGCTTCGATCCGCTCGACGTTCTGCGCGGTCGAATAGTCAGGATTGGTGAGCGAATAAACATAGGCGGCCACGCTTCTTACCTGGTCGCGGTCGAGCATCTCGTCGCGGCCGAATGCGGGCATTTGCCCTACCCGCGTATCCGGATGGGCGGTGTTGATTCCGACGCGCAAGGTCTGCTCGATCATCTCCGGGCCGCCGCCCCACAACCAGTCGTCGTCCGTCAAATCGGGATAGAAGGCGCGGCCTCGTCCGTCGCGGCCGTGACAGGCAGCGCAGTTGTCGCCGAAGAGCTGCTGCCCGGTTCCCCGGACGGTCTGCATCAACGCCTCGTCGGCGAGGATGGCATCGTAAGGCTCGGTCTCGAGGCGCGTCGTCCAGGGTGCGCGCTCCTGTTGGCCGTCGATCACGCGCGCCTCGACGGTGGTCCTCTGGTCCACACCCAGCAGACCCTTTGTGTAGGTTTCCCCCAGCGGCCATGACGGCATGAAGAACCAGTAGGCGAATGCCCACACATGGGTGATGATCAGAAACATGAGAACGCCGCGCGGAACCGGCGTATCAAGCTCCTTGATGCCGTTCCACTCGTGGCCCGTGGTCTCGCGGCCCGTGACCGGATCCCGCTCTATCTCTGCCATGGCTTGTCGTCCTGATCGAGGATGCTGTGCTTGGCCCGGTCGAAGCGCTTGCGATTCTTGGGCCAGAACGCGTAGACGCAGACGCCGATGAAGAAGGCCATCATGTAGAAGAGGCCCCAGCTCTTGGAGAACGCGACAAGCGTGTCGTAGCTGAAGTCCAAGACGGCCTCCTCAGTCTTCCGGTTCCGGCGGCAGCTCCGTGGCGGCCGTGTCGCGGTAGGCGGCGTCTGTCAAACGTCCGAGCACCTGCAGATAGGCCACAAGGGCGTCCATCTCCGTCACCCTCGTTGTGACGCCGTCGAAAGCGCTGACTTCGGTCGCGTCGCCGTAACGTTCGGAAACGCCCGCGGCGAAATCCGTGTCGGGCGTGGCCTGGCCATAGGCGTCGCGGGCCGCGTTCTCGATCATCTCGTCGGTATAGGGCACGCCGAGCGCTTGCTGGGCAGCGAGATGCCCCGGCAGGTCGTCCATGCGCAGCGCGTTGCGTGCGAGGAACGCGTAAGCCGGCATGTTCGATTCCGGGACCACGTCCCGCGGATTGGTCAGGTGCGCCACGTGCCAGAAGTCGGAATACTTGCCCCCGATACGCGCGAGATCCGGCCCCGTCCGCTTCGAGCCCCACAGCATCGGCCTGTCGTACTGGGATTCCACCGCGAGCGAATACGGACCGTAACGCTCGACCTCGTCGCGCAGCGTGCGGATCATCTGACTGTGGCAGGCATAACAGCCTTCGCGGATGTAGATGTTGCGGCCGGCCAGCTCGAGCGGCGTGTAGAGGCGCATGTCCGGCGCCTCCTCGACCGTCTCGTCGATGGTGAACAGCGGCGCGATCTCGACGATGCCGCCGACGCTCGCTGCGGCGATAATCCCGAGGACGAATAGGACCGCCGACCGCTCGAGCTTCCGATGGAACATTTCAGCCATGTTTCATTCTCCAGCGACGACGGCGGCGGAGACAGGCACGTCCGCTGCGCGAGCCGCCTCCGGCACATGCCTGACCGTCATCCACATGTTGTAACACCCGACCACCGCGCCGATCAGGAACAGGAGGCCGCCGAAAGCCCGCGCGATGTAGTACGGATACATCGCAACCAGCGAGTCGATGAACGAGTAGGCGAGCGCGCCGTCCTCCGTATAGGTCCGCCACATCAGGCCCTGGAGGATACCCGAATTCCACATCGCGAAGACGTAGATCAGCGTTCCCGCGATCGCGAGCCAGAAGTGCACCTCGACCAGCACGGCGGAATACATCCGCTCCCGCCTCCAGAGGCTTGGGACCAGTGTGTAGAGCGAGCCGAAGGTGATCAGCGCCACCCATCCGAGCGCGCCTGCGTGCACGTGCCCCACCGTCCAGTCCGTGTAGTGGCTGAGCGAGTTCACCGGCCGGATGGCCATGAATGAACCCTCGAACGTAGAGAGGCCGTAGAACACGGCGGCGGCAAACATGAAGCGAAGGGTGGCGTCGTCGCGCACGCGATGCCAGGCGCCGTTCAGCGTCAGCAGCGCATTGCCCGCCGAGGCCCATGACGGCACCAGCAGCATCACCGAGAACGTCATGCCCAGCGTCTGCACCCAGTGTGGAAGCGCGGTATAGTGTAGGTGGTGCGAACCCGCCCACATGTAGAAGAACACGATGCCCCAGAAGCTCAGGATCGACAGCCGATAGGAGAAGATCGGGCGCTGCGCACGCACCGGCAGGTAGTAGTAGAGCATGCCGAGGAACCCGGCCGTCAGGAAGAAGGCGACAGCGTTGTGGCCATACCACCACTGCACCATCGCATCCTGCACGCCGGGCCAGATCGTGTAGCTCTTGGCGCTGCCCCACGAGACCGGGATCGCCAGGTTGTTCACGATATGAAGGATGGCGACGACGAGGATGAAGGCCATGAAGTACCAGTTAGCGACGTAGATATGCGGCTCCTTGCGGCGCGCGATCGTCGCGATGTAGAGGACGAAATAGGTGACCCAGACGATCACCAGCCACAGGTCGGCATACCACTCGGCTTCGGCATATTCCTTGGACTGCGTGACGCCGAGCAGGTAGCCGGAGACCGACAGCAGGCAGAACAGGTTGAAGCCGAGCAACACGAACCACGGGCTCACCTGCCCCGCGAGCCGCGCCCGCGACGTGCGCTGGACCACATGGAACGAGGTCGCGATAAGCGCATTGCCGCCGAAGCCGAAGATGACGCCGCTTGTATGGGTCGGGCGCAATCGTCCGAAGGTTGACCATCCGGCGTCAAACGCCAGATCGGGCCAGGCGAGCTGGGCTGCAACCCACACACCCATGAACATGCCGAAGACCGCCCAGGCCATCGAGAGCGCGATGCCGACCTTGATCGGATCGTCGTAGTAGGAGAGTGCCCTGTCGGCCGTGGGCTCGGGTTCGTAGAGCCTGGACATGATCAGGTAGGCGAACACGCCGCCGAACAGCATGACCATGACGCCGTGTATGCCGAGCACATCTGCTCGGCCGAGCGCCGCCATAGCAGCGCCGACAACGGCCACGGCCACGGCGATCAGAAGGGCGTTTTGCCGCTCGGATGCAGTAAGCTGTTGGATCATGTTGCCCCCGTTCGCGTGATCAAGGCCGCTCCGGCCAGCACTTCAGATGTAATTCCACAAAATACTCGTCAGGCCACGCGCTGCCCAGTCGTCGGAAGGCGAAAGAACATCGCAAGCTTGAGGCTCTCGGCGATCCTCTCCGCGCGCTGGACGAAAGCCGCTGCGACCTCCGGATCGCAAAGATCGGCTGCCGTACGCCGGAAAATGCCCAGCCAGATCTCAAAGTCTTCCGCCCGAACCTGCTTCAGTTTCATGTGCGCCGGCACCGGACGGCCGCTGTATGCACCGTTCTTCAGCATCACAGCACTCCAGAAGTCGGTCAACTTCTCAAGGTGCGGCTCCCAATCCTCCCCGATCACACCGTCGAAGATCGGGCCGAGCCTCTCGTCGTCCCGCACCCGCCGGTAGAATTCACGCACCAGCCTACCGATGAACGGGCGATCAAGACCGGGATGCACCACCGGTAGTTCCGGCGCCGGACGCTGTCGCTCAACCGGGGGGACCTTCATCTCTATCGACACCCTAAGCACGGAGCCACCCATAGGTGGAACCTTCAAGCTTCATCAATGAACGAATGGTCGCAGCGCTGCGAACGGGGCACGAGCCAATGTTCCGGGCAGAAGCTAGCGCCCATTGCGGCCACGATCTTTGCGCTAGCGCAACGACCGACACCGTGAGGGCTGCTTCGTTGTCGCTTTGCTGGAGGATTCCGCCATGGACCCTGCCGGTCTCGATTCGGGAATGACCGTCGACGAGATCATGCGTCGCTGGCCGTCGACGATCCGTGTCTTCATCAGCAATCGGATGCTCTGCATCGGATGCCCGATCGGCGTTTTTCATACGGTGAAGGACGCATGCGACGCTCACGGGCTAAATGAAGCCGCTGTCACCCGGCAGCTGCTGGACGCAATCGATCCGGATCCGGCTGAGCTTCGCTCAACGTTCGGAGCTGCGGAATCCTGCGGCGACGACAACGGCGCTATCGTTTGCGGTTCTCGGCCACCAGCAACAGGCCGTGGGGATCCGTCACAATCACCTTCTGCCGACCGCCGCGCACCAGCCCCTGATCTTCCCAAGCGCTCAGTAATCGGCTGACCGTGTGGAGGGTGGTGCCCGTCAGCTCGGCGATTTCCTGACGCGTGATGGGAAAATCGATCTCGATCCCCTCGGCGGTCTTCCTGCCCGACTGTTTGACGAGCCTGAGCACGGCATTGGCCACACGCTGCTCTACCTGCGCGGACGAAAGCTCCATCACTCGCGTCTGGGTATCGCGAAGATGCGAGCCGATCGTCTGGTAGACACCGTTTGCAAACCCCGGAAAGCGCGTCTGCAGGTTCGGCCAGACCGAATTGGGCCAGGAGAGCGCCACGCAATCCACCGCGGCCACGGCAGTGGCAGGATAGGCCTTCAGGCCCATCGCCACCGCAATGCCGAACAACTCGCCTTCGTTGATGTAGCGCGCAACGACCTGGTGTCCCTCGGGCGAGGTCTGGACAACACGGATGTGACCCGAAAGCAGAAGGAAAAAATGGCGCGCCTCAGCGTCCTGCTCGAAAATCTGCGTATCCCGCGGGTAGCGCGCGGACCGCGCCCCGGACAGGACCTCATCGAGTTCGTCGGCCGCGAGGGTAGAAAACGGCCGCAGCCCGGCTATCAGCGACCTGTCGAGGTTCGCCATGGTCAATCCTTTACGTCCGCGACCTTTCGAAACTGACTTCTATCCTCTGTTGGCGCCGCTGCAAGCCCGGCCCGGCGGCAGCTGCCGGGTGTCGCCCGGTACATTCGGAACCGACAATGTTGCCGTCGTTTGTTCCAACGCAAAGAAGCGTGCGCCAGGAGGTCTAAGAACCCACCGAACAAGAAAAGACCTGCATCAGAAGGAGAAAGAAGATGAACAGGCCCTTCACCCTCCCCTTGGCCGTTGTGGCCACGCTCGCCCTGGCGATCCCCTCGGGCTTCGCCGCCGACCATCAGGTGCTGATGCTGAACAAGGATTCCGAAGGGCGCACGATGCAGTTCGAGCCGGCCTACCTCAAGATCGCGCCTGGTGACACGGTCACCTGGGTTCCCCAGGACAAGACACACAACGCGGAGTCGATCGCCAAGGCCATCCCCCAAGGCGCCGAAGGGTGGAAAGGCAAGATCAACGAGCAGGTGACCGTCACCTTCGATGTCGAGGGCTTCTACGGCTACAAATGCCTGCCACACGCCGGAATGGGCATGGTCGGCCTGATCCAGGTCGGCGAGTCCGGCGCCCCCGATCCGGCGATTGCCAATGCGGTGCCCGGCAAGGGCAAGACGCGGATGCAGGAACTGATCGCACAAGCTGGAGGGCAGTGACATGAAGAAGATCAACGACAAGAGCGCCGCCGCCCCGGCGGAAGAGGCTGCGATCAGCCGGCGCAGCCTGCTAGCAGGTTCGGTCGGCGCGGCCGTCGGCGGCCTACTGGTTGCCGACGCAGCTCGGGCGCAGTCTCATGGTGCACACGGCGCCGCCGGCACCATCGACAGGACCATGACTGGCAGCCACGCGCACCACTCTGGTAGCCTCAGCAACCGCATCTATTCGATCAATCCGCAGCACCCGGACCAGGCGGACATCGCGGAGAACCCGGCCAACGTCCCGCCACCGATCACCAGGCGCGAGCCGGCGACGGTGCGGGTCGATCTGGAGACTGTGGAGATCGAGGCGCCGCTCGACGACAAGGCGCGCTTCCGCTTTTGGACCTTTAACGGCAAGGTGCCCGGACCCTTCCTCCGGGTGCGCGTCGGCGACCAGGTCGAGGTGCATCTGAAGAATCATCCCGACAGCTGGATGATGCACAACGTCGACTTCCATGCCTGCACGGGTCCGGGCGGCGGCGCGGTGGCAACGACCGCCGCGCCAGGCGAGGAGCGCAGCTTCACCTTCAAGGCGCTCAACCCCGGCCTCTATGTCTATCACTGCGCCGTGCCGCCGGTGGCTCTGCATATCGCAAACGGCATGTACGGCTTGATCCTAGTGGAGCCGGAGAACGGCCTGCCGCCGGTCGACCGCGAGTTCTACGTGATGCAGGGCGAGATCTATACCGAGGAGCCGTTTGGCAGCAGCGGCCTGTTGACCGAGAGCATGGAGAAGCTGCTCAACGAACGGCCGGAATACTTCGTCTTCAACGGTCATGTGGGTGCGATCACCGATCATTATCCGCTCAAGGCCAATGTCGGCGAGACCGTCCGCATCTACTTCGGCGTCGGCGGCCCCAACTACACCTCGGGCTTCCACGTGATCGGCGAGATCTTCGACAAGGCCTACCAGCTCGGCTCCGTCACCAGCGAGCCGATCACCAACGTCCAGAGCATCTCCGTGCCGCCAGGCTCGGCCAATATCGTCGAGTTCAAGTGCGAGGTGCCCGGCCGGTATGTACTCGTCGATCACGCGCTGTCGCGCGCGGAGCGCGGCCTGGCCGGCTACCTGATCGTCGAGGGCCCCGAGAACCTGGAGGTTTTCAACGCCCCGCCGAACCCGCACGACAGCGGCCACTGAGGAGTGGCGTCAAATGGGACAGCTGCTTCGAGCAGCCGTCCTTCTGGCCGCGGCAGTTCCTGCCGCGGCGCATGTAAACTGACGCCGGGCAAAGCCGCGACGGCTCGGCCTGGAGCGCCTGGCACTGATGGTTCGCGCGCAGTAGCCGCCTCACGCCAATAGCCTGACATCTCGCCAGATCAAATCGCGCGTCAATTGTTGACAATCGACCATCGACGCCGTTTTATGTCGCCCACACCCGATTGGCACGGAACTGGGGACGGTGATGCTGACTGGCTTGCCCGAACTCTCCCGTCCGATTTCGGTCGACTCGATCTCACGACATACAATTGGTTTTGGCTGTGTTCGCACTGCGAGCCGGATCACCAAAGCCGCACGAAACGAGGACGCGGCCACGCCGCGACGCGCGATGAAGAAGTGTGGACACCTAGAGGAGACACGATGATGTTCCGCCCCAACAGACGCACAGTGCTTGCGGGAGCGGCGGCCGCCGTGTCCCTCGCCCTTCCCGGCAGCGGACGAGCGCAGTCCTTTCCGACCAAGCCGATCACCTTCGTATGCCCGTTTCCGGCCGGCGGCATCGTCGATCTGGTCATGCGCTCGTTCAGCGACGACCTGGCGGCGGAACTAGGCCAGCCGGTTGTCGTCGACCCGCGTCCGGGCGCAGGCGGCATGCTCGCGTCTACAGCTGCCGCCAAGGCTGAACCCGACGGCCACACCATCATGATGGCGACGCTGAGTCACCTCGTGGCGCCGCTTCTGAGCAAGGCGGAGTTTCATCCGATCGACGACTTCCAGGGCATCGCCGTATGCTCGAGCAGCGTTTCGGTGGTCTGCGTGCCGACCTCGGTCAAGGCGACCAACATCGCCGAGCTCGTCGCTCTCGCCAAGGCGGAGCCAGGCAAGCTGAACTACCTGCGCCCGGGCCATGGCAGCTTCGGACACCTCACTGTCGAGACGATCAAGCTTAGCACCGGCGTCGATATCACGGCGGTGGACTACAAGGGCTTGCCGCCTGGCATCCTCGACATGCTGGCTGACCGGGTCCAACTCGGCATCCTGTCGTCGGGCCTGGCAGCTCCGCATGTGCGCGACGGCAAGATGCGTGTCATCGGCACCGTCGGCTCGACCCGCGCCAAGGAATTCCCGGATGTGCCGTCGCTGACGGAGCAGGGCTTTGCCGATGCCAATCTCGAATCGTGGTACATGGCGATCGCGCCGAAGGGCGTGCCCGCTCCGGTGATCGAGAAGCTCAACGCTGCCTTCAACAAGGTGCTTGCCAAGCCCGACGTCCAGGCGCGGCTGACGACCGCCAGCGGTATTCCGGTCCCGCCGACGACGGCGAGCGCCGCACAGGCCTTGCTGGAAAGCGACTACGCGAAGTACCAGACGGTCGTGCGCGACGCCAAGATCACCGGCCAGTAAGCCGGGAGGGCATATTGTTGAGCGAAACGCTCCTTCTCAAGAACGCCTGCGTCCTCGATGTGGACGCAGGCACGATAACGCCGCGGCAGAACGTGCTCTTGGCCGACGGCAAGATCGCGTCGCTCAGCGCCGGCACGGCTGGAGCGGCGCGCGAGATCGATCTCGAGGGGCGGACGCTGATGCCCGGCCTGATCGATTGTCACCTTCATATCTGCGCCGACAGCATGACCGCTTATCCGACGCAGTTTCCGTCGCTGGCGGCGGCGCGGGCGGCGAAGATCATGCGCGACACGCTGATGCGCGGCTTCACGACGGTGCGCGACGCCGGCGGGGCCGACGCCGGTTTCCGGATCGCCGTCGAGCAGGACCTGTTCACCGGACCCCGGATCTTCGTGTCGGGGCGGCCCATTTCGGCAACCGGCGGCCATGGCGACCTGCGCAACCCCGCCGATTTCGCCCCGCGCGACGCCTTGTCCGCCGAACTCACCCGCTTCGTCACTGCAGACGGCGTCACCGAGGTCCGTCGCGCTGCCCGCGAAGAGCTGCGCCGTGGCGCCGACCAGGTGAAGATTCTCGCCTCGGGCGGCATATCCAGCCCGTCCGACCCGCTCGACCACGACCAGTTTGCCATCGACGAGATCGAGGCCGTGGTTGACGAGGCGACCCGCACCGGTCGTTACGTCGCGGCGCACGCCTACATGCCGTCCGCAATTTCGCGCTCCGTCGAGGCAGGGGTGCGGACCATCGAGCACGGTAACTTCATCGACGAGAAGGCCGCCAGCCTCATGGCGGCGCGCGGCGCCTACTTGGTCCCGACGCTTGTCGTCTACAAGCGGGTGGTCGAACATGCGCGCGAAATCGGCATCTCGGCCTTCCACCTCGCCAAGGCGAAGGAGGTGCTTGCCGTCGGCACCCGTTCGCTCGAGATCGCGGCACGCGCCGGCGTCAAGATGGGTTTCGGCACGGATCTCTTCCGGGCACCGAAGGAGCATCAGTGCGAGGAATTCCTCATCCGGAATGCCGTCCAGTCCGCGGCTGACATCATCCGCAGCGCCACGGTCATCGGTGCCGAGATCGTTCGCATGGAAGGGCAGCTCGGACGGGTGAAGGAAGGATATATCGCCGACCTGATCGTCATCGATGGCGACCCCCTGAGCGACCTCGACCTTTTCCAGCATCAGGGCAGGCACATCCCCGCCATCATCAAGGGCGGCAGGTTTGAGAAGAACACGCTGGCGGAGGCGGCGTGAGAACGCCGTTCTTCCTGACACGTGACTTCCTGGCGGGACTGGTGTTTCTGGCGGTCGGCGCGCTCTTCCTGAAAGGCGGCTCGGAGCTCACCTTGGGTACGGCGCGCAATATGGGCGCCGGCTACTTCCCGATGCTGCTGTCGGTCGGCACGATGCTGATCGGAGCGGCGGTAATGGGCCGCTCATTGTTTTCCGCCGGCCTTCCGGTCGCGGCCATGCCCTGGCGGGCGCTGACGCTGGTGACCGCTGCCATCGCCATCTTCGGCCTCACTGTACGCGGATTGGGCTTCGTTCCGGCCGTGATGGTGATGAGCGTCCTCGCGTCCTTTGCCGAACCGCGGGCTTCGCTGTTGCGGACAGGTATGCTGGCGGCCCTGCTCGCCCTGTTCTGCGGCGTTGTGTTTATCATGGCCCTCGGCATGCCCTACGCCCTGATCGGCCCGTGGCTCGGCGGGTTCTGAGCCTTGGACGTCCTTGCCAATCTCGGGCTCGGTTTTCAGACGGCGCTGACGCTCACCAACCTCGCCTATTGTCTGATCGGCACGATCATCGGGACGCTGATCGGCGTGTTGCCCGGCCTCGGCCCAGTCGCCACAATCGCGATGCTGCTGCCGCTTACCTTTGGCCTGCCGCCCGAGACCGCGCTGATCATGCTCGCGGGAATCTTCTACGGCGCCCAGTATGGCGGTTCCACCACCTCGATCCTCATCAACGTGCCGGGCGAAGCCTCTTCGGTCGTCACCGCGCTGGACGGCTACCAGATGGCGCGAAAGGGGCGCGCCGGTGCAGCGCTCGCCGCGGCCGCCCTCGGCTCGTTCTTTGCCGGCAGCGTCGCGACGGTGCTCATCGCGCTGACCGCGCCGTCGCTAGCCGGCATTGCCCTCGCCTTCGGGCCCGCCGAGTACACAGCCCTGCTGGTCCTTGGGCTGATTGCCTCGATCGTGCTGGCGCAGGGTTCGGTGCTCAAGGCCTTCGGCATGCTGTTCCTCGGGCTCCTGCTCGGGCTGATTGGCCAGGACGTAAACTCGGGCGCCATGCGGTTTACGCTTGGCATGACTGAACTGAGCGACGGCATAGGCTTTGTGATCATCGCGATGGGTGCGTTCGGCATATCCGAGATCCTGAAGAATCTCGGCGAAGGCGATCAGCGGCTGGCGATCTCACAGAATCTCGGGCGGCTGATGCTGCAGCGTGAGGACCTTAAGCGCATGGTGGCGCCGGCGCTTCGCGGTACCGGCATCGGCGCGATACTGGGCGTGCTGCCCGGCGGCGGCGCCGTGATCGGCTCGTTTGCAGCCTACAGCATAGAAAAACGCATCTCGCGTCCTCCGGAGGGGATGGGCAATGGCGCGATCGAAGGTGTCGTGGCGCCCGAGAGCGCTAACAATGCCGGCGCGCAGACCTCCTTCATTCCGCTTCTGACGCTCGGCATCCCAACCAATGGGGTCATGGCGCTGATGGTCGGCGCGATGATCATCCAGGGCATCGCACCCGGCCCCAACGTGATCGTCGACGAGCCGGAGCTGTTCTGGGGCCTGATCGCGTCGATGTGGATCGGCAACCTCTTCCTGGTGATCCTCAACCTGCCGCTGCTCGGTCTGTGGGTTCGCCTCCTCAGCGCCCCCTACTCGCTCCTCTATCCGGCAATCGTAGTGTTCTGTGCGATCGGCGTGCTTAGCCTCAAGAACGCGCAGATCGACGTGCTGCTGCTCGCGTTCGCAGGTGTTGCCGGTTTCATCCTGTCGCGGCTCGATTGCGAGCCAGCACCGCTTCTGCTGGGTTTCGTGCTCGGCCCGCTGCTCGAGGAATATCTGCGACGCACGCTCGTGCTGTCGCGCGGCGACTGGTCGGTGTTTGTGACCGAACCGCTCGCCGCGTCAATGCTGGCCGTCGGCGCCGTGGCGATCGCGGTTGCGGTCGTGCCTGCGGTGCGCAAGTCGCGCGACAAGGCGCTCGCGTCGAGCTGAGGCCGTTTCGCTGTTCAGGCCATGAGGGCAGTGGTATGACGCCGCCGCTACACTGGCATGACCATGCGTTGGCAAGAACTGGCGGCCGCTCGCGTCGTAGGGTTAAATTGCGAGGTTCATGAAATGGCAACGACTGTGCAGAGCCTGCCGCGCAGCACGTTCCGCGAGCAGATTGCGCTGCGGCTGCGCGAAGCCATCATGAACGGCACCTTGGCGCCCGGCAGCCCGATCATCGAAACCAAGCTGGCCGCTGAGTTCGGCGTGAGCAGGGGACCGCTGCGAGAGGCGATCCGCGAGCTCATCAACGAGGGCCTGCTCGTGTCGCGCTCATACACCGCGACCTCCGTGCTCGAACTGTCCACCGATGACGTGCGCGAGATCTATTCGGTGCGCACGATGTTCGAGACCTTCGCGTTCGAACTCATCTGGGACCGCCGCGACGAGGCCTTTAGCACCGAGCTGCGTCGCCGGCATGGCGTGCTGCTCGATGCGATCGATCGCGAGGACGACGAACGCAGTATCGTGGCCGAGCTGGCGCTGCATTCGCTAGTGTTCGAGACCACCGGAAACAGGCTCCTCACCTCGCTGTGGGACAGCCTGCGCGGACGCTTGCAGATGTACTGGGCGGCGCATCACCGCGCTCATGGCCGGCGGGGGCCAAAGCGCGCGGCCCACGACGACTATGTGAACCTGGCGCTTGGCACCAGCCTCGCGGCAATGAAGCGCGAAATCGTCGAACACATGCGGCGCGGCGCGAAGGTCACTGAGGATTTCATCGACGGCCGCGTCGAGAATGATCGCCACGCCTAGGCGGTTGCCCTAGGCGCGCTGAACCATCGCGTCGTACAGCGCGGCGATCCTGCGCGTCACCTCTCCCGGCACGCCGGTCCCGATCTTTCGTCCGTCGATTGTAGTCACCGGCGTGATCCCCCCGAGTGTGCCGGTGACGAAGGCTTCGTCGGCTCCGTAGGTCTCTGCAAGGGTGAAATCGAGTTCGCGCACAGTGTCGCCGCTCTCGGCGAAAAGCTCGATGACCTTGCGGCGGGTAATGCCCTTGAAGTTGTAGCGCCCTGTCGACGTCCACAGCTCGCCGCGCCGGACGATGAAGAAGTTGGTCGAGTTGCAGCTTGCCACGAAGCCGTGAGGGTCCAGCATCAGCGCCTCGTCAGCACCGGCGTTGATCGCCTGGATCAGCGCCTGGATAAAGTTGAGCCGGCTGTGAGAATTCAATCGCAGGTCGAAGACGTCAGGCCCGCTGCAGCGGATCGTCGATGTCAGCAGGGACAGGCCCCGTTGCTTGGATTCTGGCCTGGGGGTCTTGTACTCGGCGACGATTACGATGGTCGGGACGCCAACCGCAAAGCGTGGATCCTGGTTGGGAGTGGTTTTGCGGCCGCGCGTCACCATAAGCCGGATGTGCACGCCGTCATGCATGTCGTTGCGCTTCAGCACGGCATGGATCAGCGCGATGAGCTCTTCCCGCGGCATCCCGATGTCGAGCTGGATTGCTCCGGCGCCCTCGTACAGCCGTTCTATGTGTTCGTCGACGGCGAGGAGGCGGCCATTGACCAGGCGCAACCCTTCCCAAACCCCGTCACCCAGCACGAACCCGGCGTCGAAGACCGAGACCGATGCCTCGTC
Source organism: Pseudomonadota bacterium (assembly GCA_023457435.1). GTDB lineage: Bacteria > Pseudomonadota > Alphaproteobacteria > Rhizobiales > Rhizobiaceae > RCIO01. The sequence continues at coordinate 62,768 of JAEWLS010000038.1, read as the reverse complement.
TCGTCGGAAATACTCACCATCGACATAGACGAGCACGGTCTCGTTTCGCGGGTCGTCGACATATCCCTGCGAACTTCGTCTAGGATTTGTGACGATATTCATTGTATCGGCCCCGCGAGGCGCGCCGGAGGCGCGTGATCTGCGGCGACACTAGCCGACGATCGTCGATTGTCAACATTCTCACCCGCGCCTAGGGAACCCTGTCGGCCGGTACCTGAACCGCGACCTTTAGTTCGGAGATCTCGAATTGTCCTTCACCCTGATCCCCATGCAGAGCCGCGTTTCGATCTTCGAGTATCATCGGCCTGATCGGTGGCTGCGCACGAATACCGAGTTCGTAATCCTGGCGAGCGCCGTCGAAACCGACCCCTTTCTGGTCATCGGGGTCGGCCCGAAGAGCAGCGGTAACGAACTCGTCGCGCCCGACGATCTCGTCGCCGTGCATGTCATCGTCGGCACCCGCATCGGTAATGAAGAGCCGTCGCAAGCGAACGCGTACATTCTGAACCGCCAGCTGCCGCACGACCTCAATCTGCCCGACTTGTTCCGGACGGCGCAGTTTTTTCCAGCCGATGGGGTCGCTGAACTGACCATCGCCGATGGCGAGTGCAGCCTGACCGTATCGGGCAGGCATGCCCATCTCCGTGACGAACAGGACCGGATCATCGAGGTCCGGGAAGGCGGCATGCGCTCAAGAGTTCATATCGACGGCCGCGTAGACGACATCCGCGCGGCGCTGACCTGGCGATTCACCGCGCGGCAGCTGCCTTGGTCGTCAGACCGGTTGTCTTAGCCAGTCGACGCTCCAGCGAGGCCCCGCCGGTCATGCGTCAGGCATCGAGGTCGGCACCCTCGACACAACTCAGAGGTGCTTCCAGCGTCCAGCTGACGCCATGCGTTCCGAACAGCAGCTCGCCCGAGCCGCTCAGTGCCTGAGGCGCCACCCTCTTCAGGACGACGCTGCCAAACCCTCCTTCGGTGGCAATCTCCTGAACGGCAGGCCCGTCTTCTTCCCTCCAGGTCAGTCTCAGGAATTTCTCCCGTTCCCTGTCCACGACGTTCCAGGAAACAGCGATCGTGCCCTGAGTGCCGGAGAGGGCCCCATGCTTGGCGGAGTTGGTACCGAGTTCATGGAACGCCATGCCAAGGTGCTGGACGGCGTTCGGGTTTAGGACAACCGAGGGCCCCGACATGGAAACGCGGTCTTCCTCCCCAAACGCCTTGATCTGAGCGAGCAGCAATTCGAAGATCCTTGCGCCCTTCCAATCCGCCGCAACCAGGAGGTCATGCGAACGAGCCAGCGCCATGATCCGCTCACGGACTAGGCGCTCGAACAGGTCCGGACTCTTCGACCGTTTGTTGGTTTCGCGAACCATCGACAGGATGACCGCGTACTGGTTCTTCACCCTGTGATTGACCTCCCGCATCAACATCCGGATGCGATGCTCGCTCTCCTTCGCGGCAGAGACGTCGCGAGCAATCTTGGAAGCGCCGACGATCCTGCCCGATGAGTTGCGGACCGGGGAGACGGTCAACGACACTGGAACCGGCCGCCCGTCTTTCCTCCGACGGATGGTCTCGAAGCTGGCCACACGCTCGCCCCTTCGAATGCGCTCGAGAATCCTTGGCTCCTCATCCTGCTTGTCCGGAGGAATGAGCATCGTCACCGGCTGACCAAGGGCCTCCTCGGATGAGTAACCGAACAACCTCTCGGCACCGCCGTTCCAGCTGGTGATCAACCCGTTCAAGTCCTTGCTGACGATTGCATCGAAGGACGATTCCACGATTGCCGATAAATGCTGGGCAGCCGCATCCATGCGCCGGATCTCGCTGAGATCCACCAGCGTATTGACGCCGCCGATGAGATTTCCTTCGGCGTCGCGAACCGGTGTCGGAAACGGCAGGAATGGAACAAGCGTACCGTCGGGACGCTGGGCTACTGCCTCGACATCCCGGATGGAACGGTTCTCCCGCAAAGCCGTCGCCATGGGACATTCATCGTGCGGAATCGGCTGTCCGTCTGGAGTGAATAGGCGATGGGTGACGCACCACTCGTCCTTCCCGATTTCCGGCTCGCGTCCCGCGAAGTCTGCCGCCGCCTGATTGTAATAGTTGATATTGCCGGCGGCGTCCGTCGTGTAGACCGCCACAGGCAGACTATCGAGGATCTGACGGAAGTTCTGGTCGCGGCGATCTAGCTCCGTCTTTGCGCGTGTGAGTTCGGTTACGTCGACAGAGAAGCATCTGCTGTGAACGAATTTCCCGTCGACCAGATGGGGACTGGACGTGATCTCGACGTTCTTGATCGACCCATCCCGCGCCTTTAGGCGAGCGGCAACCCTGTCGATACGCTCTCCACGGCCAAGCCGCGCCAAGATGCCGTCAATGACATCCTTGTCGACGTGAAACGCCGCGACATGGCGGCCAACATACTCTTCCTGAGTATAGCCCAGAAGCTGTAGCTCCGCCTTGTTGACATGGAGGATTGTGCCGTCGGCACCTACAACGTGAAGGGCAACCGGTCCGTTCTCGAAGAAGTCACGAAAGTCGATGGCAGGCTCTGAATGGAACTCGGCTCCATCCATGCCCACGACCCTGGCCGTTGAAGACGGCATTTTACGAATCATGTGATGGCTGCCCCGATCCGCGATAAACCCCCACCGGCCAACCTCATGAAATGCGCTGAGCGCGATATCGTTCCGCTTCGATAGCGGCACCAGCCTACCCGCTTTCCGTTATTTGTGTCTTACTCGCGAGGCACCGGCTGCTCCGACGGGAATCCGCGAGGGCATCGATGTGGAACAAGACGATCGTGCTTGGGGCAAAGCCGGCGCACGCCCCGCGGCGATGCATTCTCGAGTCCTATCGCAGCTTCGAATCGCGTGCACGGAAACAGGAGACTTCCGTGGGGCTAAGAAGAGCGTTCTTCGTGCGCGGAGGGCAGAGCCTCACGATACAAAGTTTACGAACTAGGAACTGCCAACAGCGATATCGCCGCCTAACCAGCACGCAATCGCTGAACTTAACATCCCGATATCAATTTCAAGCTATTTCATGCCGAGAGACTTCATTGGAGCCAGGTGATGGGCGCACACTCGGTCGTGGAACGCCGACCCGTTTACTACCGGCAGCTCGCGATCCGGCTAGTAGCCCTTGTTCTGGCCTCCACAATTCTTTGGTTCGCCTGGCGTTTACCAGAGCTGCGGGGATGGTCGGCTGAAGCCGCGCTCGATTGGCTAGCGGCGTTGCAGCTCATGGGTCCTATCGCAGCAGCCGGCGTCAGCGCTCTTGCCGCTTGGCGCGATACGGGTAGCGACCGTCGTGCTTGGACCCTGGTCTCCGCAGCGTCACTCTTATACGTGATCGCAAATGTCGGTTACATAGCGCTGGCTGAGGACGGCGTTGGTTCCTTCCCAACTCCCGTCGACGCCGCCTATTTCGTCATGGCCCTGCTCCTGGGATGGGGCATTGCACACTACAATCGCGGTCTGTCGCGCTCGCGCACAATCGACATCTACAATTTTGCGCTGCTCTACGGCGCCGTGATCATCGGCACGCTGTTCGTGCTGCACTACGATATCAAGGATTCACGGCTAAGCGAATTTGAAACGCTGGTTGCGTTTCTCTACCCTGCGCTCTGGTGCAGCGTGGCTGCATACGCGACTATCGTTCTCGTTCTGTATCGGCACGGCAAACGACGTGTTCCGTTGACACTCCTCATCGCCGCTGTCTGGCTCGAGGCCGCCGCCGATGTGCAGTATGCAACGGGACTTATGGGCGGCATCTACGAGGCAGGAGGCTGGCCGCACCTCCTGTGGATGCTGTCGGCATTCCTGATCGCCTGGGCCGCCTTAGAACATATACTGATCGCGCGCGGGCTCGAAAGGGAACCGACGATCGCCGACGAGTCGGAATCGCGCATCTGGGTGCAGGCGAGTTCACCGGCAGCGATCCTGCTGGTGATCCTGCTCAGCGGCAGCATCAGCGGGGCGTTCGGGCGCGGGCTATACCAGCCTTTCTCGGCGGGCCTTGCCGTGCTCCTCGCACTAATTGTGGGATTGCGCGAATACAAGATCGTGATGACGCGCAAAGGTCTGCAGAACATCGCCGAAGACCGCGCGCAACGTCTGTCGGACAGCCAGCAGCGACTGGCGTCTGTCCTCGAAAGCACGAGCGATGCGGTCCTCGCGGTCGACCTCAACTGGCGAGTACGCTTCTTCAACCGCCATGCGCTTCATCTGATTCCAGAACTGCACCAGCATGGGATCGGCTCAGATTTCTGGCAGTTGTTTCGACCGGACGAACGCGAGAACTACGGGGCGATCTTCGACGACGTGCTTGCAACGGGGCGACCTTTCGAGGCCGAGATATACAACGAGCAGCGCGGTCTTTGGGTGAACTTGCGCGTCTATTCCACGGGCAGCGGCGTCTCCCTGTTCTTCCGCGATATTTCCGAGCAGCGGCAGGCGCGCGAAGAGATCGCCTTCCTCGCGCACCATGATTTCATGACCCGTCTCCACAGCCGCGGCGTCTTTAACCGCAGCCTTGCCGAGCTGATGCACAGTGGGAACAGAGGGTCTGTATTGCTGATTGACCTGGATGCCTTCAAGGAGATCAACGACACGCTCGGACATTCGGTTGGCGACTCGGTCCTGGTCGGCGTCGCGGAACGGTTGCGCGGATGCGTGCCGGAGGACTGCCTCCTGGCTCGTCTCGGCGGCGACGAGTTTGCTGTCGTCGCACCGAATCGTACGGCGCCAGAGGCAATCGCGTTGGGCGAGAGCATCGTCAATGCACTTGCGGAGCCTTTCCAGGAGGGTCAGCACATCCTGGTGGTCAAGGCCAGCATCGGGATTGCGTCAACCGATACGGGAGCTGGCGATGCCTTGTTCACCCAGGCTGACATCGCCCTGTACGAAGCCAAGGAAGCGCGGGGCAGCATAGTTCTCTTCGAACCGGCGATGGAAGCAAGGATCCACGAGCGGACCAAGCTCCTGGCAGACCTGTCGGCTGCAATCCCGAACGGCGAACTCGAACTCGCCTATCAGCCGATCGTAGACACCGCCACGCGCCGCACCGTTGCATTCGAGGCTCTTCTGCGCTGGCGGCACCCGGTCCGCGGCATGGTCGGTCCAAACGAGTTTATCCCACTTGCCGAGGAAAGCGGCTTGATCAGGGATATCGGCCAATGGGCGTTATCGACGGCCTGCGTTGAAGCCGTCCACTGGCCTTCTTCCATCTCCGTCTCGGTGAACTTGTCGACACGGCAGTTATCGGATGACCAACTGATCGACATGATCGTCAACGCGCTCACCGACGCCGGCCTCGATCACCGGCGGCTTGAGCTCGAGGTTACTGAATCCGCACTGCTGCACGATGCCAACCTGCCCGTGCTCAAGGCTATCCAGGATCTCGGCATCCGTCTCGCCCTCGACGATTTCGGAACCGGATATTCCTCGCTCAGCTATCTCCAGCGCCTCCAGTTCAGCAAGCTCAAGATCGACCGGTCCTTTATTGCCAACGTGCCCGGCCAACCCAAGAGCAAGGCGATCGTCCGGGCCGTGGTCGAACTCGCGCGGACGCTTGGCATGTGCGTTACCGCCGAAGGTGTCGAGACTTCGGCACAGTTCGAATGGATCGCTGCGCATTGCGAGCAGGCGCAGGGCTATTTCCTGAGCAAGCCGATGCCAGCGGCAGATATCCCCGCTTACCTACGCACGGAAGAGACGCTAGCCCGAAGCGCCTAGCGCACGTCTTCGCTCTCCACCAGACCGTCGACGACACGGATCTTGCGCTTGCAGGCATCCGCGATCTTCTCGTCATGCGTAGAAATCAGGAAGGAGGTTTGCTCCTCGCGGTTGATCTCCTTCAGCAGGTCCATGACCTGCAGCGCCGAATCCCGGTCAAGATTGCCGGTCGGCTCGTCAGCCAGGACAAGTTCGGGGCGGTTCATCAAGGCTCGCGCAATGGCTACGCGCTGCTTCTGGCCACCCGAAAGCTGTGTCGCGCGGAAATCTATCCGGTCTTGCAGACCGACGCGTCGCAGCAACGCGGCGCCGCGCTCCTTGGCGGCGCGCGTTTCCCGCCCCGCGCTTACTGCGGTCGGGAACATGACGTTCTCGAGCGCGGTGAAGTCGGGCAGCAGGTGATGAAACTGGAAGACGAAACCGATGTGGCGGTTGCGGAATTCGGTCAACTCGGCGTCGACGGCATTGACGAGGTCCTGGCCGAGCATCTTGTGATCGCCTGACGATGGCCGCATCAGAGTACCGAGAATGGATAGGAGCGTGCTCTTGCCCGAGCCAGAGGGGCCCAGCAGCGCGGCCATGTCGCCATCGACCAGCGTAAGGTCCAGCCCGCGCAGGACGCGTGTTGCGGTCTCCCCCTCGCCGAAGCTCTTGGTCAGGCCGCGTACCTCCACCAGCGCGTTCATTGGCCGATGACTGTCACGGGATCGATTCGGGCAGCCGCGCGAGCCGGCAGGATCGAGGCTATCGCGGCGCCAAGCGTCGTCAGGGCAATCGCAAGCCCGTAGGCACCTTGACGCACGTCGATCGGCAGCCCTCCCGGCCCTGCGCTTTCAGGCGGCGGAAAAGGCGCCAGCGCGACATATCCCAAGCCGGCCCCGACAAGTCCGCCGATCAACCCGATCAGCGTTCCCTGGATCATGAACACGCCGATCACGAAGCCTCGGCTGGATCCAAATGCTCGCATGATTCCGATTTCCGGACGGCGCCTGTAAGTCGAGAGCAGAAGAGCACTGGCGACGCCGATCACGATGGTGATCAGGGCGAAGGCCTTGATCAGGTCGCCCGAGTTGGCCTGCGCTCGCAATCCGTCGAGGAGTTGTGCATTTCCCTCGGTCCAGGAAGTCGCCTTCAGCCCTGTCAGGGCGCTGATGCGCCGCGCATAGTCGTCGGCAGCCGTCAGTTCGTCGAGCTTGATCTCGATCCGGCTGAGGCCCTGCGGAAGCTCGAAAAGGGATCTTGCGGCTGCAAGGGTGACGAATGCCGCGCGCTGGTCGAGTGCCTCGACGCCGAGCGTGAAAAGCCCGGCTATCACCAGCGAGCGATCGACGTTTCGGTCCGATTGGAGGGTAATGACCTGGCCGACGCCGACCCCCAGATCGTCAGCGAGTGCCTTGCCGATGATGACCGAGGAGTTCGTGAGGAACGCCTCGCCCGCGTCGAGGTTGCCAGCTATGTCGGCAATGGCGGAGACCTTGTCCGCTTCGATGCCAGTCACGGCGACCGGTGCGCGCGACTGGCCGCGCACGACGAAGCCGTTGCCCACGATCTGCTGCGACGTTGCCGTCACTCCGGGGAGAGCTTCGATCAGAGGGAGGAAGGCGTCGGCTGTCCGCAGCACCTCCCGCTGTCCGACCGAACGCTGCACGACCTCGGCCACGCCGGAGCCCTCGAGTAGGAGCGTTGCGTCCCGGCCGCTCGCCTGCACGGTGACGTGCGAGATGTCGCCGACGGTACGGTCAACCAGGAAGTTCGCCAGCCCGCCGATCAGGGCGCTCATGAAAACGAAGACGAACACTCCGACAGCCACTCCGAATACGAGTAGGCCTGTCTGGAGCTTGCTGGCGGCGAGGTAACGCCACGCGAACTTGAAGACATATCTCATCGTCAGGCCTTAGTCGCCTTGTCCCCCGGCTTCACTGCGGCTGGGTCCAGGACCACGACATCCCCGCTCTGCAGCCCTTCGGTCACGACGACACGCTCGGCGGGCCAGTCGTCGAACACGACATCCCTGCGCACAGCCTGTCCGTTCTCGATGATCATCACATGGCTGGCCTGACCCTCGGTGACGATGGCGCCGCGGGGAATCGATAATGCGTTCTCGACTTCCTTGACGATCAGGTTGGCGTTGACGGTAAGTCCGATAGGCAGGTCGACATCGTCGGCAAAGGCGATCTTGATCCTGCGCCCGCCGGTCGCGCTGTCCACGGTGGGAGCCGCGAAAACGACTTCGCCGGTCTGCGCGATTGTGGACCCGACCGGCTTCAGCAATGCGGTCAGGCCTTGTCTGACGTGGGCCGAGTACAGCTCGTCTATATCTGTCTCAACGACAAGCTCGCGCGTGTCGGCGATGACGAAAAGCTCCGTCTGGGGGTCCACGAGTTGTCCAGCGTCGACGCCGCGCGACAGGACAAGCCCGCTTATCGGTGCTTCGATCGTGTATTGCGCGGCCTGCCGGCGCACCTGGTCCAGGGCCGCTTCGAGCCGCACGGTCTCCTGAACTGCGCTCGCTAGCGCGAGTTCGGCGTCTTCGAGCACCGAACGCGGGCTGTTTGCTCCGAGCCCGCGGGCGCGCTCCACCGCAGCTTGCGACTGGCGCTGCCGCGCCTGTTGGGCTTCCAGCGACGCCTCGGCCTGGGCGAGCTGCGCTTCGATGAGTGCTGTGTCCAAGGTCGCGAGGACTTGCCCGGCCTCGACCTTCTCACCTTCGTCGGCGCGCACGCCGATGGCCTGCGCGGATACGCTGGTCCGGACGTTCACCGATTTGATCGCCGCGATCCGACCGTTAACGGCGAGAACCTGAGAAACCTTCCCGGGCGACACTGTTTCGGTGGCCACCTGTACCGGCCGCGTGTCCCACGGCATGTAGAGCATCGCAGCCGCGCCGGCGATAAGCAGGAGCGCGGTAACGACGAGGAAGCGCTTGCTGATAAGTTTTCGAGATGCCAACAATCCACAGCTGCCGAGATTACGAGTGCGCGAGACGCATTCTACGCGATACGGCGTGTATTAGATCGGTGCGGCGCTAGACACCATCGGCGCCTCGCGCCCTTCGCAGCACATACTAGCGGCAGCCAGCGTTGCGTGACACGACCGATTCTGCACCGAAGCGTGGACTGTGCGACTTGAAAGAACGCCTTTCGCATCGTCAGCGACGATAGCCCGGCAAGTATGGCTCCATCGTCCCTTGGAATGCTCTCGAGTGGGATTAGGGCCGGCGCACCCCTTCCTGCATCGAGTTACGTCAGATCCTCAGTCCGGCACCACGGCGATGGCCTGTATTTCGACCAGTGCCTCGTCCTCGATCAGGCCCGACACCTCCACTACGGCCATGGCGGGGAAGTTGCGGCCCATCACCGTCCGCCACGCGACACCGATGTCCTTAAGCGAGGCTGAATAGGCTTTCCGATCCGTGACGTACCAGTTCATCGTGGTGATGTGCTCAGGCCCGGCGCCTGCGACGGCGAGGATGTCGACGATATTCTGCAGGGCTTGGCGAACCTGACCGGGCAGGTCGTGCGCCTCGAATTTGCACTGCCCTGTCCATCCGATCTGGCCGCCAGTGTAGATGGTTCGGCCGCGTGCCTCGATGCCGTTGGAATAGCCGGACGGACGCGCCCAGTCCTTCGGCTGGAGGATCCGATGCGGCGTTGACCCTGGCTTTGCGTCGCTCATGATCGTCTCCCCACTTCCTTCATCAGCTCGCGGCCGATGATGAGCTTCTGTACCTCGGTCGCGCCTTCGTAGATGCGCAGCGCGCGGATCTCGCGGTAGAGCCGCTCGACGATTTCGCCGACTCGCACGCCCCGCCCACCAAACAGCTGAAGCGCCTGGTCGATTACCCATTGCGCGTTTTCGGTAGCAGTCATCTTGGCCATCGCCGCCTCGCGCGTCGTCGGCAGCCCCTGCACGTCGCGCCGCCAGGCGGTGCGGTAGGTCAGTAGAGCTGCAGCGTCGATCGCAGTCGCCATCTCGCCGAGCGTGCTCTGAGCCGTCGGCAGGTCGGCCAGCGTCGCCCCGAACATTTTTCGCGCCCGGGCGTGGGCTACCGCTTCGTCGAGCGCGCGACGCGCGAAGCCGAGCGACGCGGCCGCCACGGACGGGCGGAAGATGTCGAGCGTGCGCATAGCGAGCTTGAAACCCTCCCCCGGCGCGCCGAGCATTTGCGCGGACGGGATGCGCATGGCGTCGAAACGGAGGCGCCCCAGCGGATGCGGCGCGATCGTCTCGATGCGCTCCGTCACGCCAAACCCTGGCGTGTCGGCGAAGAAGATAAAGGCCGAGATGCCGCGCGTGCCCGGCGCCTCACCGGTGCGGGCGAACAGCGTGTAAACGTCGGCGATGCCGCCGTTCGAGATGAAGATCTTTTCCCCGTCGATGACGTAGTCGCCGCCGTCGCGGCGCGCCGTGGTTTCCATGGCGGCGACGTCCGAACCCGCCTCCGGCTCGGTGAGCGCGAAGGCCGAGATCAGTGTGCCACGTGCGATTTCCGGCAGGATGCGACGTCTGATTTCGTCGGACCCGGCAAGGCTGATCGCGCCGGTACCGAGCCCCTGCATGGCGAAAGCGAAGTCAGCCAGTCCGTCGGCGTAAGCCAGCGTCTCGCGGATGACGCAGAGCGCCCTGCTGTCGATCTCGGGCGCCTTCCCGCCGAAGGCAGCGGGCACACAGTTGCGCAGGACGCCGGCGTCGCCCAGCCGCTTCACCAGAGCCTTGCATGCGGCGTCGGCGTCATGATGGTCGATCGCGCCCAGCCCGCCGCCGCCAATGAAGGCGTCGAGCTCAGCCGCCAGCGCGCGATGCTCCCCGCCGAGGAATGGCCATTCGAGGTGGTCCCGCGTCGGGCCGCGGGAGGGCGCGGTCGACATCGCTCAGTTCCCTTCGAAGGCCGGCTTGGTCTTGGCGGCGAAAGCCTCGAACGCACGGCGGAAATCGCCCGTCGCCATGCATATCGCCTGTGCCTGCGCCTCCGACTCGATGATCTCCTCGATGCTCATAGACCATTCCTGGTCGAGCATCTTCTTTGTCATCGAATGCGCAAACCACGGACCGTCAGCGAGGGTTCTGGCGAATTTCTGCGCCTCGGCCAGCACCGATGTCTTGTCGTGCAGCTGATTGTAGAACCCCCAGGCGTGCCCCTCCTGCGCGGTCATCACCCTGCCAGTGAACAGCAGCTCGGCTGCGCGGCCCTGCCCGATGATCCGGGGAAGGATGCCGCATGCGCCCATGTCGGCGCCAGCAAGCCCGACTCGAGTGAAGAGGAACGCGGTCTTGGCCTCCGGCGTCGCCAGCCGGTAGTCCGCCGACATTGCGAGGATCGCGCCGGCACCGGCGCAGATGCCGTCGATCGCAGCGACGATCGGCTGCGGACAGGCGCGGATCTGGCGCACGAGGTCGCCGGTCATGCGCGTGAAGGCCAGCAGTTCCGGCATCTTCATCGTCGTCAGCGGCTCGATGATGTCGAAAACGTCGCCGCCGGAGGAGAAGTTGCCTTCCGCACCGGTCAGCACGATGGCGCGCACGTCGCTGGCGCGGTGCAGCGAGCGGAAGAGGTCGCCGAGCTCTTCGTAGCTCTCAAAGGTCAGCGGATTCTTCTTGGCCGGCCGGTCGAGCGTGATGGTCGCAACGCGCCCGTCGGCGTCGGTCTCGAAGCGGAAATGACTGGCCGTGTGTCCCTTGAACGGGCGCTGCTTGGCCCGCATCGCGTTGCTCATTCCCGCTCTCCTCACCCTGCCATCACTTCACCGCCGGCAACCACGATCGCCTGGCCTGTGATCGCCCCTGCGCCCTCGCCGGCCAGCCAGAGAACCGCGTTTGCAACCTCCTGCGGGGCCACCAGCCTGCCCTGCGGGTTGCTGCTGGCGAGCGCCGCCCGCGCCTCGCTGGCGCTGCGGCCGGTCTTGCCGGCGATAGTGTCGATTGCTGCGTCGATCAGGGGCGTGTCCGTGAAGCCTGGGCACACCGCGTTTACGGTCAGATCGGTCTGTGCAAGCTCCAGCGCTAGCGCCCGCGTCAGGCCCACGACGCCGTGCTTGGAGGCCACATAGGCGCTCACGTAGGCGTAGCCCGTGAGACCGGCAGTGCTGGCGACGTTGACGATGCGGCCCATGCCGGCGCGTTTGATCGAGGCAAGCGCAGCCTGCGTCACCAGGAACGTGCCGGTCAGGTTGATGTCGATCGCGCGGTTCCAAACATCGATGCCAGTCTTGTCAAACGGTGCCGACGGCGCTTCGCCCGCCGAATTCACGAGCACGGCGATGTCGCCGAAGCGCCCGAGCGCTTTCTCTATGCCGGCCGCGACGGACGTGACTTCCGTCACGTCGAAGTTGGAGACGACAAACGCCTCGCCGCCTGAAGCCGTGATCTCGGCAGCGACAGCTTCCAGCGGCGCGGGCCGCCTGCCGGCGAGCGAAACCGCCTGGCCAGAACCTGCCAGCGCCAGCGCAATGGCGCGACCGATGCCGCTGCCCGCGCCTGTGACGAAGGCGTGGCGCCGGTTCATTTCGCCCTCGCTTCGCTCGCGGCACGGCTGAGGTTCGCCTCGTATTGCGCCCGCGCCGTGTAATACTGCTTCGGCCATTGCACGCCGCGCCAGCCGATCTTGGCCGCCTCGTGCAGCACGAAGGCCGCGTCGGCGAGGTGCGGACGCGCCACGGCGCAGAGATCGGCGCGGCCCGCGGCGAGTACGGAATTGGCGTGATCGGCCTCGGAGATGGCGCCGACAGCGATGGTCGCCACGCCAACCTCGTTGCGGATCTTGTCGGAGAACGGCGTCTGCCACATGCGGCCGAATACCGGCTGTTCCTCCTTCACCACCTGTCCCGACGAGCAGTCGATCAGGTCGGCGCCGGCGTCCTTGAACATGGCGGCGAAGGCGGCGGCATCGTCCGGCGTGTTGCCGCCGTCGAACCAGTCATTCGTCGAAAGGCGCACCGACATCGGCAGGTGCTGCGGCCAGACTTCGCGCATGGCGCGAAACACCTCGAGCGGGAAGCGCGCGCGGTTTTCGCGGCTGCCGCCGTAGTCGTCGGTGCGCCGATTGGTCAGCGGCGACAGGAAAGAAGACAGCAGATATCCATGCGCGGCGTGCAGCTCGAGAAAGTCGAAGCCGATCTCAGCCGCCCACCGCGTCGCCCGGACGAAGTCGTCGCGCACGCGGTTCATGTCGGCGCGATCCATCGCCTTCGGCACCTGCGAGTGCTTCAGGTACGGGATCGCAGAGGCCGAGATCAGCGGCCAGCCGCCGCTTTCAAGCGGCTGGTCGGTGCCTTCCCATGCGACCTTGGTGGCACCCTTGCGGCCGGCGTGGCCGAGCTGAATGCCGGCCTTGGCCTGCGTCTTGCCGTGGATGAAGTCGACCACGCGCTTCAGGCTGGCAGCCTGCTGCTCGTTCCACAGGCCGAGGCAGCCTGGCGTGATGCGCGCGTCCGGCGAAACGCAGGTCATCTCCGGAAACACCAGTGCCGCACCGCCCATCGCGCGGGCGCCGAGATGCACGAGATGGAAGTCGTCGGTCAGTCCGTCGCTCGCCGAATACATCGCCATCGGTGACACGACGATACGGTTCGCCAGCGTCAGCCCGCGAGTGCGATAGGGCGTGAACATCGGCGGCGGCGGCGCTGCGTCGTCGGACACGTCGAGGCCGGCGCGGCGCGCATACCAGCGCTCGAAACCTTCCAGCCAGACGGGGTCGCGCAGACGCAAGTTCTCGTGGCTGATGCGCTGCGATCGCGTCAGCATCGAATACATGAACTGTTCCGGCTCCAGCGTGTCGGCATAGCGGTGGCCGACGACCTCGAACCATTCCATTGCGTTGCGCGCCGCGTTCTGGATACGGGCCACGTCGACCCGCCGCACCTCCTCATAGGCCTGCAGCACCTGCGGGATCGTCTCTCGCCCGTGTCCGATCAGGTCGAACTGCCGGGTCAGTTCGATCGCATCGTCGATGGCGAGCTTGGTACCGGAGCCGATGGCGAAATGCGCCGTGTGGGCGCTGTCCCCCATCAAGACGACATGGCTGCTGCCGTTGAAGAAGCTCCACTTGCCACAGATCAGCCGGCCGAAGTTCAGCCAGGCCGAGCCGCGCGCATGGCGGGCGTTGGTCAGCAGGCCGTTGCCGTCGAGCGTTTCGGCAAACAGTTTTTCGCAAAACGCGATCGACTGGTCCTGGCTCATCGCGTCGAGGCCGTGCGCCTTGAACACGTCCTCGGTGGTCTCGACGATGAAAGTCGAGGTGTTGTCGTCGAAGCGGTAGATGTGCGCTTGAAACCAGCCATGCTCGGTCCGGCGGAAGTCGAAGGTGAAGGCGTCGAACTTCTTCTTCGTGCCGAGCCAGATGTAGCGGTTGGGCCGCATCAGCATATCCGGCCGGAAGATCTCGGCGTGCTTCAACCGCACGCGCGAATTGACGCCGTCCGCCGCCACCACGAGGTCGGCGTCGGGAAACTCCTCGTCGCCCTGCACCTCACGCTCGAACTCCAGCTTGACGCCCAGCGCCGTGCAGCGGTCCTGCAGGATGTTGAGGAAGCGCTTGCGGCCGATGCCGACGAAACCGTGGCCGGTGGTGCGCTGCTTCGTGCCCTTGAAGACGAGTTCGATGTCGTCCCAGTGGTTGAATGCATCTTCGATCTGGGTCGCCGTCTCGGGGTCCCAGCGCCGCATCGACTCCATGGTCTGGTCTGAGAAGACGATCCCCCAGCCGAACGTGTCGTAGGGTTTGTTGCGCTCGACGACGGTGATGTCGTGCCCCGGGTGCTGACGCTTCATCAGCAGTGCGAAATAGAGGCCGGCTGGCCCTCCGCCGATGCAGACGATCTTCATGATCTCCTCCGCGCAGAAAGCCAGCTGCCCGCCGCGGCCCGCAGGTTGGAGGCGGGACCAGGAAATTTCAAGCTTAAAGTTTCTCGGGTGCCGTGAGGTCCGCACCCAGACCCTTGCGAACCGACTGCTTGAGCTTCCCCAGAGCGGCCAGGAGGCCCTCGCGCTCCCGCGGCGTGAGTTCCGCGAACATCCCGCCGAGCCAGTCACCGTGCTTCTCTGCCGCCCTACGGAACCAGTCCCGTCCAAACGGTGTCAGTGCGATAACCTGGACGCGGCGGTCGTTGGAAGCCGTCGCGCGGCTGACATGGCCGCTCTCGACGAGTCGATCGACGAGCGCGGTCAAATTGCCGGCGGAGACCATCATGCGCTTCGACAGTTCGCCGAGCACCATGCCGTCATGCGCGCGCTCCAGCTGGGCCAGAAGGTCGAAGCGCGGCAGTGTCGTATCGAACTCGTCGCGCAGCCGGCGCCGGATCTCGTTTTGCACCAGCGTCGAACAAGTGAGCAGGCGCAACCACAGCCGTGTGTCGTCGCCATGGTCGGCGGGAGCTTCTGCGACCTTGGTCTCGCCGTCCAGCCATTTTTCGTCGTTTGTCGCCATGACCGCCTCGGTTCCGCGCTGAGACTGCCATAAGTTTTAAGCTTGAAACAATATCTGGTCGATGCAATGCTTCCTGCAACACGAGGCGACAAGCCTGGGGGAACTCGCCGAAAACAAATGTCCGCGCGGCGGGCTGGCAACGGCGCAGGTTTTATCTATCGTGGCCCGCAAAGGGTTCTGACAATGGGAGTGGTGTCATGAAAAATCTGATTGCAGCCAGCCTTGCCGCGCTGGCGCTCGGCGTAGCCGGCTCGGCCTCGGCGGACCCGATCAAGGTCGGCTTTATCACCACCCTGTCGGGCGGCGGGGCGGGACTTGGCGTCGATGCGCGCGACGGCTTCATGCTCGGCCTGAAGAACGCGGGCGACGCCGCGAAGGACATCACTGTCGTCACCGAGGATGACGGGCAGAAGCCCGAGCTGGCGGTGCAGATCGCCGACAAGATGATCCAGTCGGATCAGGTCGACATCCTTTCGGGCATCATCTGGTCGAACCTGGCCATGGCGGTCGTTCCTTCCGCCGTCGCGCAGGGCAAGTTCTACCTGTCGGTGAATGCCGGCCCGTCGCCGCTGGCGGGCGCGCAGTGCAACGAGAACTATTTCAACGTCGCCTACCAGAATGACAACTTCCACGAGGCGATGGGGCAGTACGCCAGCCAGACTTACAAGAAGACCTTCATCATGGCGCCGAACTATCCGGCCGGCACCGACTCTCTCAACGGCTTCAAGCGCTTCTACAAGGGCGAGCTGGCCGGCGAGGTCTACACTCAGCTCGGCCAGACCGACTATGCCGCCGAGATCGCACAGGTGCGCGCTTCGGGCGCCGACTCGCTGTTCATCTTCCTGCCCGGGGGAATGGGCATCGCCTTCATGAAGCAGTACGCGCAGTCGGGTGTCGACACCCCGGTGATGGGCCCTGCGTTCTCCTTCAGCCAGGACGTCTTGCCGGCGATCGGCGACGCCGCGCTCGGTGTAAAGAACTCCGCTTCGTGGTCTCCCGACCTCGACAACGCGGCGAACAAGAAGTTCGTCGAGAGCTTCAAGGCCGAATACAAGCGCATCCCCTCCGTGTACGCGGCGCAGGCCTATGACACGGCGACCCTGATCGTATCGGCCGCTGGCAAGGCAGCTGTCTCGGACGCCGCCGCTTTCCGGGCAGCGCTGAAGGAAGCGAACTTCGAGACGGTGCGCGGCAAGTTCAAGTTCAACACGAACAACCATCCGATCCAGGACATCTATGTCCGCGAGGTGATCAAGGACGGCGATGCCCTGACCAACAAGATCGTCGCGACCGCCTTTACCGATCATACGGATGCCTACGCCAGCCAGTGCTCGCTGAAATAGGCGAAGCAAGAACTCGTTCCCGCCTCCTCTAGGGGAAGGCGGGAACTTGGCGATGCGGTCGAGGGGCGCGACCTGAGCCCCCTCAGCTGCCTGGCGGCGTGAGAGCCGCCTCCTGGGCGCTTTGCCCCCATCTCTCGTCGAAACGCGCACCCGTGCAAACAGCCCTCTTCATCGAACAGCTGCTGAACGGGCTACAGCTCGGTGTCATGCTGTTCCTGATGGCGGCGGGGCTGACGCTGATCTTCGGCGTGATGGGACTGATCAACCTCGCCCACGGCTCGCTGTATATGGTCGGCGCCTTCGCCTGCGCGGCAGTTGCGGCCGCCACAGGATCCTTCTGGCTCGGCCTGATTGCCAGTCTGGCTGCGGCCGCCGCGGCCGGAGCGCTGGTCGAAATCTTCGTCGTACGTCGGCTGTATGAGCGCGACCACCTCGACCAGGTGCTGGCAACGTTCGCGCTCATTCTGATCTTCTCCGAAGGCACGCGCTGGCTGTTCGGATCGTTCCCGCTTTATCTCGACATCCCTCCCCTGCTGCAGGGCACGGTGCCGCTGCCTGGCGGTTCGCGCTACCAATTGTACCGCCTCGCCATCATCGGCGTCGGTATTGCCGTCGCCATCGGCCTGCTGCTGCTTATCGGCCGCACGCGGCTCGGCATGCGAATCCGTGCAGGCGAGAGCGACCGCGAGATGATCGGCGCGCTCGGCGTCGATATCCGCACGCTCTACACCATCGTCTTCGCACTCGGCGCCGCGCTTGCCGGGCTTGCCGGCGCGATGGTCGGTGCGTTGCAATCGGTACAGGTCGGCATGGGCGAGCCGGTGCTGATCCTTGCTTTCGTTGTCATCGTCATCGGCGGCATCGGCTCGATCCGCGGTGCCATGGTCGGCGCACTGCTGGTCGGCGTGGTCGACACCATGGGCCGCTTCCTGCTGCCGCAGGTGTTCGGGGCCTTCATGAGCGCATCCCAGGCAGGCATCGTGGGCGGCGCGCTCGCTTCGATGCTGATCTACATCGTCATGGCCGTGGTGCTCGCGTTGCGCCCGCAAGGCCTCTTTCCCGCGGCGAGGGGCTGAGCGATGAGCCTGTCACGGGAAACCATCCTCACCGGGGTCTTGCTTGCAGTCCTCCTTGCGATTCCGTTCGTGGCCCTGCAGATCGGCAAGCCGTTTTACGTGACGCTGGCAACCCGCATGGCCATCCTGGGACTAGCCGCCGTCGGCCTCAACATCGCGCTGGGCCTCGGTGGACTGGTCTCCTTCGGCCACGCAGCCTTCTTCGGCGTTGGCGGATATGCCGCCGGCATCCTCGCCAGCCATGCGATGACCATGCAGCCGCTCGATTTTGGCCTGTTTGCGGTACCCGGCACGCGGCTGATGCCGGTGATCTGGCTGGTCGCCATCGCTGCCAGCGGCCTGCTTGCCGCGGCCATCGGCGCGATCAGCCTGCGCACGTCGGGCGTGTACTTCATCATGATCACGCTGGCGTTCGCGCAGATGACTTTCTACTTCGCGGTGTCGTGGCCAGCCTATGGCGGCGAGGATGGCCTTTCGCTGACGCTGCGCAATACGTTCCCCGGCATCAACACGATGGTGCCGCTCTCATTCTTCCTGGTCAGCTTCGGCGTGCTTCTGGTCGGCCTCGCCCTGTTCGCAGCGCTCAAGGCCTCGCGCTTCGGCGCCGCGTTGCAGGCATCGCGGCAAAACGCCGTGCGCGTCGCGTCGGTCGGCATCGCGCCCTATCGAATCCGCCTTGCCGCCTTCGTCATCTCGGCCATGGTCACTGCGGTCGCCGGCGCGCTTTATGCCGATCTCAACCGCTTCGTCAGTCCATCCATGATGTCGTGGCACATGTCGGGCGAACTGATCGTGCTGATCATCCTCGGCGGCGTCGCAAGAACCGCCGGACCGGTGGCCGGCGCGATGCTGTTCGTCCTGTTCGAATACGCGCTTGGCGGCCTCACCGAGCGCTGGCAGTTGTTCCTCGGCCTCGTGCTGCTGGGCGTTGTTCTCTTCGCACGCGGCGGGCTGTTCGGCCTGCTCGCCGGGAAGGCGCGCCATGGCTGAGCCGGTGCTGGCCATACGCGACCTGTGCAAGAGCTTCGGCGCTTTGCGCGCGACGGAGAACGTCAGCCTCGACTTGAGACCCGGCGAGATCCACGCGCTGATCGGCCCAAACGGCGCCGGCAAATCGACGCTCATCCACCAGATCGCCGGCACGTTGAAGCCCGACAGCGGCGCCATCGACTTCCTCGGACAGCCGCTGATCGGCCGCAGCACGGCCGAGCGTGCGCGGCTCGGCCTCGGCCGTTCCTTCCAGGTGTCCTCGCTGGCGCCCGAATTCTCGGCGCTGCGCAACGTCATGCTCGCGGTGCAGGCCCGGCAAGGTTCGAGCTTCCGCTTCTTCCGTCCGGTGATGCGCGACGCCTCGCTGACCGACCCTGCGATGGCAGCGCTGGAGCGCGTTGGGCTTCGGGATCGCGCGCGCGTCCCTGCGGCCGAGCTGTCGCACGGCGAGCGTCGACAGCTGGAGATCGCGATTGCGCTCGCTATGGGTGCGAAGACGTTCCTGCTCGACGAGCCGATGGCGGGCATGGGGCCGGAAGGCTCGCGCCAGCTCACCGGCTTTCTCGACCGTCTGCGGGCGGAAGCGCCAATCCTGCTGGTCGAGCACGACATGGACGCGGTTTTCGCCTTGGCCGACCGCGTCTCGGTGCTCGTCTACGGCCGCGTCATAGCGTCGGGCCGCGTCGACGAGATCCGCGCCGACCCCGAGGTGCGCCGCGCCTATCTCGGAGACGCGGCATGACCCTGCTTGCCGTCTCCGGCCTCGAAACGTTCTACGGCGCCAGCCAGGCGCTGTTCGGCGTGTCGCTCGACGTCGACGAGGGCGAGGTCGTCGCACTGATGGGCCGCAACGGCATGGGCAAGACGACGACCATCCGCTCGATCATGGCCCTTACTCCGGCCCGAGGCGGCACGATAACGTTCGCAGGCCGTGAGATCAGGGACATGCGGCCACACCGCATCGCCCGTCTTGGCGTCGGCCTCGTACCGGAGGGTCGGCGCTGCTTCCCCAACCTGACCGTGTCCGAAAACCTTGTAGCCGCCGCCCGTCCGGGCCGCTGGACATTGGACGAGATCAACCGCCTGTTTCCGCGCCTTGCCGAGCGTCGCGATCAGATGGCGCGCACGCTGTCGGGCGGCGAGCAGCAGATGCTGGCCGTTGGCCGCGCGCTGATGACCAACCCGCGGCTTCTCGTGCTGGACGAGGCGACTGAAGGCCTCGCGCCGGTCATCCGCCGCGACATCTGGGAGGTCATCCGGACGCTGAAGAGCGGCGGCCAGTCGATCCTGATCGTCGACAAGACGCTGTCCGAGCTCCTGCCCTCCGCCGACCGCTGTTTTGTGCTGGAAAAGGGCGCGACCGTATGGAGCGGCAGGCCCGCAGACCTCACGCCGGACCTGCAGGACAGGTATCTGGGAGTTTGATCAGCTAAGGAGCGCGCGCGTCAGCGGATGCTCCGGATCGATGAGGCCGTCGATCACGTTGAAATGGTGGCGGTCGGGTTCGGTGATGGCGCATGTCGTCGCCCCGAGACCCGTCCATACATTGGCCAGCAGGTCGTTCTGGCGCTTGAATTCCTCGCGCTCCGAACCGCCGACCCAGCAGGTGACGCGGACGCCTTCCAGCGGACGCAGCAGCGCCGGGCTCTGCGCCAGCGCCTCGGCCTCGTCGATGAGAAGCACATCGTTCATTGCCGTTTTCATCAGCGGCCGCAGATCGTGCAGGCCGGAGATCGAGACCAAGTTGCGCACGCGCCGCTGCGTGCTTGGCGACAGGGGAGTTCCCGCAGCGACCATGCGGGCCGCCAGATGACCGCCGGCCGAGTGCCCCGTCAGCGCGATCGGCCCTTCCACAAGCTCGGCCGCCGCCTCGATCGCCGCCGCGATTTCCTGCACGATGCCGGCGATGCGGATCTCCGGGCAAAGCGTGTAGGACGGCATCGCCACCGCCCAGCCATGGGCCAAAGGCCCTGCGGCGAGTTGCGACCAGAGGCTCTTGTCGAGCCGCATCCAGAAGCCGCCATGGACGAACACGGTCAGGCCCTTCGGCGCTCGCTCCGGCATGAACAGGTCGAAACGGTTCCGCGCGCGTTCGCCGTAAGGCTTGTCCAGGAGCGCGCGGCTTCCGAGGCCGTCCCGGAAAGCCTGTGCCGGTGCCACCCATGCGTTCGGCCACCGGTCCCCGCCGGGTATGTTCGGTCCGTTGGCGTAGGCGTCGTCCCAGTCCATGACGCGGCGTTCCAGCATCGCATATCTCCTTCTGGTGAAGTTGAGCCGAGCATACGGGTCCTCGTCAACGCGCGAGAAACTTTAGGCTTGAAATAATCCGGGCTGCATGGAAGTCTCACGAAATCGTTGATGGGAGATCGCATGCTCGGGCCGTCTGCGCACGTCGACACCTTCACGCGCGACAATCTTCCACCGGTCGGTCAGTGGCCGGACCTGCCGCAGGCCGGCTTCGAATATCCCGAGTATCTCAACGCCGCCGTCGAGTTGACCGATCGACTCGTCTCGAACGGGTATGGCGATCGTACCGCGCTCATCGGCAACGGGCGCCGCCGCACCTACAAGGAGCTGTCGGACTGGACCAATCGGCTGGCCCGTGCGCTTGTCGAAAACTACGGCGTCAGGCCGGGCAACCGCGTGCTGATCCGCTCCGCCAACAATCCGGCGATGGTGGCGTGCTGGCTCGCCGCCACCAAGGCTGGCGCCGTCGCCGTCAATACGATGCCGATGCTGCGCGCCGGCGAACTGACGAAGATCGTCGACAAGGCCGAGATCTCGATCGCCCTGTGCGACACGCGGCTGATGGACGAGATGGTCGCCTGCGCCAAGGAGAGCCGGTTCCTCACGAAGGTCATCGGCTTCGACGGCACCGCCAATCACGACGCCGAGCTCGATAGGGTCGCACTCGAGAAGCCGGTCTCGTTCGACGCGGTGAGAACCGGCCGCGACGACGTTGCGCTGCTCGGTTTCACGTCCGGCACCACCGGCACCCCGAAGGCCACGATGCACTTCCATCGCGACCTTCTGATCGTTGCCGACGCCTATGCGAAGGAGGTGCTGGAGGTGACGCCGGACGACGTCTTCGTCGGCTCGCCGCCGCTCGCCTTCACCTTCGGCCTCGGCGGGCTGGCGATCTTTCCGCTGCGCTTCGGCGCCACGGCGACGCTGCTGGAGAACGCCACGCCGCCGCAGATGATCGACATCATCCAGACCTATCACGCGACCGTGTCCTTCACCGCGCCGACCGCCTACCGCGCCATGCTCCGCGCCATGGACGAGGGCGCCGACCTGTCGTCTCTGCGGGTCGCGGTCTCGGCCGGCGAGACGCTGCCCGCGCCGGTGTTCGAGGAGTGGACCAGAAAGACCGGCAAGCCGATCCTCGACGGCATCGGCTCGACCGAGCTGCTCCACATCTTCATCACCAACCGCTTCGATGACGCCCGGCCAGGCTGCACCGGCCGGCCCGTCGGCGGCTACGAGGCACGCATCGTCGGCGACGACATGGCCGAACTGCCGCGCGGCAGCATCGGACGGCTCGCCGTGCGCGGGCCGACCGGCTGCCGCTATCTCGCCGACGAGCGCCAGACCGCCTACGTGCGCGACGGATGGAACCTGACCGGCGACACGTTCGTGCAGGACGAGGAAGGCTTCTTCCACTTCGCCGCGCGCTCCGACGACATGATCATCAGCGCCGGCTACAACATCGCCGGGCCAGAGGTCGAGGCGGCGCTGATCGCCCATGCCGACGTTGCCGAATGCGCGGTGATCGGCGTGCCGGATGGCGAACGTGGCCAGATCGTCGAGGCGCATGTGGTGCTCGCCGCCGGCGTTGCCGCCGACGCCGACACTGTGAAACGTCTGCAGGACCACGTGAAGGCGACGATCGCGCCCTATAAATATCCGCGCTCCATCAGGTTCACCGACGCTCTGCCGAAGACGCAGACAGGAAAGATCCAGCGGTTTCGGCTGAAGCCCGGCAGCTGATCCGCAGCCGCGACTGGACCGGCGCGGGAACATTCGCCGCCTTCGGCATTTCCATAGGGTATGGAGTCGCTTGCACGGGAAGTTGGCCTAAAGGACGAAACCATGCGCACCGCCGGCCGCGGTCGCGACGTGGATCGCCCAATCGAACTTCCGGCGATAGCCTGGAAGGACATCGTCCTGCGTGTGTGGCAGCAGATCATGGAGGATCGCATCACGCTGATCGCCGCCGGCGCGACCTTCTACCTTCTGCTGGCGCTGTTCCCCGCGCTTGCCGCCTTCGTCTCCATCTACGGCTTCGTCGCCGATCCGGTAACGGTAGCCGACCACATCGCTTTCCTTGGGGGTTTGCTGCCCGGCGGCGGGCTGGACATAATTCGCCAGCAGCTTGTGAGCCTGGCCAATCAAGACCGCGAAGCACTCAGCATCGGCTTCGCCGTTGCCTTCCTCGCGACCTTCTGGAGCGCCAACAACGGCGTGAAGACGCTCTTCGAAGCACTGAACATCGCCTACGAGGAGCGCGAGAAGCGCTCGTTCGTTCGCCTGAACCTGACCGCGCTGGGGTTCACGCTCGGCGCGATCGGCGTGGCCATCGTGCTGATAGCGGCAGTCGGCATCGTGCCAGCGGCCTTGGCGCTTCTGCGCATCGAAGACGGGGCGGCCACCGTGCTCGCCTTGCTGAGATGGCCGTTGCTGCTGGTGCTGATGTCGGGCGGGATTTCTCTGCTCTATCGCTACGGCCCGAGCCGCGAGCCGGCGAAATGGCGATGGATAACCTGGGGCAGCGGCCTCGCGACGGTGGTGTGGGTGGCGGCCTCGGCCGGCTTCTCGTTCTACCTGCAGAACTTTGCCGACTACAATGCCACCTACGGCTCGCTCGGCGCTGTCGTCGGCTTGATGTTCTGGATCTGGATTTCCGTGATCATCCTGATCGTCGGCGCCGAACTCAATGCTGAGATGGAGCATCAGACCGCGGTCGACACGACGACGGGCGCACCGGTCCCTATGGGCGAGCGCGGCGCCGTCGTTGCCGACACGCTCGGCAAGACCTCGGAGTGAAGACGATCCGCGCTGCTTGATCCTGTTGCCATTTGACCGCGGCATCGCGAAGCCATCGTTCAGAGGCACTGTGGGAAGAAGCTGGACCAAACGGAGCGCCACCCTTCGACGAGCTTATTCCAGGGCGCCGTGGTAAGCCCGGACATGCAGCCGAGGCTGGTGAACGTGGAGGAATCAGCATGACAACGGGTAACGCCGAACGGGAGAAGTTTGCGGTCGACGTGGCGAGGCGCGCCGGCGAATTCGGCATGCAGTACTTCCGCAACCTCGATTCGCTGACCATCGAGAGCAAGGGCCACCAGGATCTGGTGTCCGAGGCCGATCGCGAGGTCGAAGTCTTCGTCCGCAAGGCGATTGCGCAGGCCTATCCCGACGACGGTATCGTCGGCGAGGAACATGCGCCGTCCCGCGGTTCGAGCGGCTTCGACTGGATCATCGATCCGATCGACGGCACCGCAAATTTTGTCCGCGGCATCCCGGCCTGGACGGTCGTCATTGCCGGTGCCCTGAACGGGCGCACCGAGGTAGGCGTCATCCACGAGCCGGCGACCGGCGAGACCTTCCATGGCCGTCGCGGCGGCGGCGCGTTCCTCAACGGCCGGCCTATCCGCACCAGCAATGTCGCCAGCCTTGGCGAAGGCTCGGTCGGGACTGGCTTCTCCAACCGTCGCGAGGCCCGCAACATCGTGCCGTTCATCGAAGAGTTGGTGCGAAAGGGTGGCGTCTTCTACCGCAACGCTTCCGGTGCGCTCATGCTCGCCTATGTCGCCTCGGGCCGGCTTCTCGGCTACGTCGAGGAGCACATGAATGCGTGGGACTGCGTCGCCGGCCTGCTGTTGATCGAGGAAGCGGGCGGCCGCGTGGTGCGACCGGACCCGGCGACGGTCATTGCCGAGGGCACGGTCGTCATTGCCGGAAACGCCGCGCTCTTCGATGAGATCGAGGAGATGGCGCGAAGGGCGTTCAGTCCGAAATGAGCACCGGGCCGCGGCCGCCGAAACTGAGCCCGACGGCGCTGCCCGGCGTTACCTCCGCGTCGACGTCGTCGGAGAGGACGAAGATCTCTCCGAGTTCCGTGAGCACCAGCACTTCGAGGTGGGTGCCCACATAGGTCACCTTGTCGATAGTGCCTGGCAGGGTTTGCGCCTCGCCCGCCGGACGCAATCCGATCCTGCCGGGACGCGCAGCGACCTTGGCGGGACCCGGCGCCCGGCCGCGCGCCGGCAGACGCATCTGGAGCGGACCCAGCCGCAGTTGCGCTATGCCGTCGTCGACACGCTCGATCTCGCACGGGATGATGTTTGCCTCGCCGACGAAGTCTGCGACGAAGGCGTTGGTCGGCGCCTCGTAGAGATCGCGCGGCGTTCCGTCCTGCGCGATGACCGCGTTGTTCATGACGATGACCCGGTCGGAAACGGCAAGCGCCTCCTCCTGGTCGTGCGTCACGTAGACCACCGTCAGACCGAGCGACTGCTGGATCTCTCGGATCTCCTCGCGGACCCGCCGGCGGAGTTTGGCATCGAGGTTGGACAACGGCTCGTCGAAAAGCAGGACCTGCGGCTCGAGCACAAGGGCGCGCGCCACGGCGACGCGCTGCTGCTGTCCTCCGGAGAGCTGGCTCGGAAGGCGGTCGCCGTAGCCTGTGAGGCCGACCAGTTCGAGCCCGGCCCGCGCCTTGTCGCCCACATCCTTCTTGTTGAAGCCCGAGAAGCGAAGCCCGTACTCGACGTTCTCGCGCACTGTCATGTGCGGGAACAGCGCGTATGACTGAAACACCATCGACACGTCGCGCTCGGTTGCCGGAAGCTTCGTGACGTCGTTGCCGCCGATCAGGATCTGGCCTTTCGTCGCCAGCTCCAGCCCCGCGATCATGCGCAAATTGGTCGTCTTGCCGCAGCCGGAAGGTCCGAGCAGCGTCACCAGCTTGCCGGCCTCGATGAACAGGGAGATGTCGTTGACCGCCGGCGTCGGGTTGCGCCCGTAGACCTTCGTGACGTTGCGAAACTCGACCGAAGCGGCGTTGCTCCTGATTTCGGCCATCAGCCGCCTCCTGCGATGGGTTGCGGACGCGCCGGCAGGCTCACATTGGAGCGCCAGCCTGAGGCCTGCGGATCCTCGGCATTGCGTCGGCCGATGTTGCGTCGGCCCACCGCCAACTGCATCAGCCCGATGACCGCGAGCATCACGCCGATCAGCACCGTCGAGTAGGCGATGGCAATGCCGTACTCGTTGTTCTCGACGCGGCCGACGATGTAGCTGGTCGACATGTCGTAGCGGGCGCTGACGAGGAAGATGATGGCGCTGATGGCGGTCATCGCGCGCACGAACGAGTAGACGAGCGCGGCGAGGATGGCCGGGCGCAGCAGCGGCAGGACCACCCTGCGGAAGGTCTGCCACGAACTTGCGCCGAGCGTCAGCGACGATTCGTCGAGGCTGCGGTCGATCTGCGACATCGATGCCACGCCGGCGCGGACGCCGACCGGCATGTTGCGGAAGATGAACGACAGCACAAGGATGATGCCTGTCCCGGTGAGTTCGATCGGCGGCACGTTGAAGGCGATGACGTAGGAGACGCCGATGATGGTGCCGGGAATGGCGAAGGACAGCATCGTCCCGAACTCGAACGCGTCCTTGCCGGCGAAATTCTGCCGCACGAGGAGATAGGCGGTGAGCAGGCCGATGGCTGCCGTCAGCGGCGCCGAGATGAGCGCAATCTGCATCGTCGTCCAGAACGAGCTCCAGGCCGAGCCGCTCCAGTGTATGCCAAACTGGTTCCAGCCGACCGAGAACGCCTTGACGTAGTGCTGTAGGGTCAGGTCGAAATTCACGCCCCACAGCGTCACGAAGCTGCCGTAGAGGATGATCGCGTAGACCAGCAGCGTCAGCGCCGTCCAGAACCCCGCAACGCCGAACAGCGTGTTCCGGAAGGTCCGCGGGAGGAGCGGGTGGACCCCTGCATCGCCCTTTCCGGACACGGTCGTGTAGGAGCGGTCGCCCAGCCAGAAGCGCTGCGCGTAGAATGCGCCGAGCGTGAAGAACAGGAGGACGATGGCGAGGATCGCCGCCTGCGCCTGGTCATATTGCGCACCGACGATGGCGAAGAAGATTTCGGTCGACAGCACATCGAAATTGCCGCCCAGCACCAGCGGGTTGCCGAAGTCCGCCATCGATTCGATGAAGCCGAGCAGGAAGGCGTTGGCGAGGCCCGGCCGCATCAGCGGCAGCGATACGGTGACAAAGGTCTGCCAGCGATTGGCGCGCAGCGTCTGCGCCGCCTCTTCCATCGACGGACTGACGCCTTCGACCACCCCGATCATCACCAGGAAGGCGATCGGCGTGAAAGCCAGCGTCTGCGCTATGAGAAGGCCTGGCAGCCCGTAGACCCAGCGTGTCGGCTGCACGCCGAAGAGGCCCGCCAGGCCCTGCGTGATGATGCCCGACATGCCGAACAGCAGGATGATGGCTAGGCCGATCACGAATGGCGGCGTGATGATCGGCAGAACGGTCAGCGCGCGAAGCGCCGCGCCGTAGCGAAAGCCCGAGCGCGTCAGGACGAGCGCGAAGACGAGGCCGAGTAGCGTGGTGATGACCCCGACGAGAATAGCCAGGAACAGCGAGTTCCACGCGACGCCGCAGCGCGGACCGCCGGTTAGGCAGCTCAAACCCCAGAGCCGCTCGCTGAACAGCTTGCCGAAGAACACCGTAAGCGAATAGTCGCCGTCCTGCGTGACCACGGCGCTGAGCAGCATCTGCACGATCGGCATGAAGATGAAGACGCCGACCACTGCGATGACGAAGCCGATGGAGCCGACGACGAATTCGTCACCACCGACTGCGCCGCGCGCCGCCAGTCCGAGCGTGAACAGGAACAGGAACGCGAAGCCGGTCAGCAGACCGCCCCACCCCATGCCGAATTGCCGATCGCCGAGTTCCCCGAAGAGCGCGGTCAGCCAGTCCCACTGGAAGCCGCGCAGGCCGATGCCGAAGCCCTGCAGCGCGAACCACAGTCCGCCGGCCGCGCCGATGGCGATCAGCAGGCTGCCGAACAGCGGATCGGCCTTGCGCCTGCCCCACAGGAGCAGGAACGGCAGGACGAGAAGCGCGCCCAGCGGCGCCAGCCAGAGCTTCTGGCCTTGGAGGTTGAGGAACAGCGCCGGCGCCACGTCGCTGTCGAACGGGTAGCCGTCGAACAGCCACCGCAGCGTGAAGAAGTTGCCGTTCATGCCGTACCAGGGCAGCACGGCGTATCCGATGAGTCCAACCGTCGCCCAAAGGACGACGGTCGGATGCAGCTTCCGCTGGCTTTTCTCGGCCCGCACCGCGAGGCGCGCTTACTGCGGCAGCGTGGATACCTCGGTATCCCACTTCTGCAGCAGGCGCTTGCGCTCCTCGCTCGATCCGTACTTCTTGAAATCGTACTCGATGAGCTTGATGCTCGACAGGTCCGGCGACAGCGGCGACGCCTTGGCGGACTTGTTTGACGGCAGCTGGAACGACTTCACATCCTGCGCGCGCGACTGCATGTCCGCCGACAGCGCCCAGTCGTAGAACTTCTTGGCGGAAGCCTCGTTGCGCGCGCCCTTGATCAGGGACATCGAGCCGATTTCGTAACCGGTACCCTCGCAAGGCGCCACGGTTACGATCGGGAAGCCGGCGGCGGACTGCGCGACGGCGTCGTGCATGAACACGATGCCGACGGTGGTCTCGCCGAGACCCGCCGCCTTGATCGGCGCCGAGCCGGACTTCGTGTACTGGTTGATGTTCTTGTGCAGGGCCTTCATGTATTCGAAGCCCTTGTCCTCGCCCATCAGCTGAACGATCGTCGCGAGCATCGTGTAGGCGGTGCCCGACGAGTTCGGGTTGGCCATCTGGATCTGGCCCTTGTACTCGGGCTTCGTCAGGTCGGCCCAGCACTTCGGCTCGGGAAGGTTGTTCTTGGCGAGCAGATCCTTGTTGTAGCCGAAGCCGAGCGCGCCGGAATAGACGCCGATGGTCTTGTTGCCGGCCGCCTCGGCCTGGCGGATCGCCCAGTCGTGCAGCTCGCCGCGCATCGGCGATTCGTAGGCAACCGTCAGGTCCTCCTCGGCCGCCTGCAGGTGCGGGTCGCCCGTGCCGCCCCACCAGACGTCGCCCTTCGGGTTCGAGGCCTCGGCGCGCAGCTGCGCATAGGTCTCGCCGGAGCTCTTGCGCGTCATGTCGACCGTGATGCCGGTCTCGGCCTCGAAGGTGGTCTTGATCTGCTGGCACCAGGCCTCGTCGGCGGCGCAGTACAGCGTGAGATTGTCGGCACGCGCGAGCGCGGTTCCTGCCATCAGGAGCGCAGCCGCGCTCACCGCGCGAAGATAGGCCTTCGGCATAGTATGTCCTCCCATGTGAACCGACTTCTGTTTGCCGGCTTTCATTCAGACTGTGAGATTTCCGCAGCTTTGGCAACTGGCAGAATGTCGTTGGCCGACTTTGTATTTTTCACGCTGGCGGGGGCCGACGGCTCGCGCTAAGCGTTGGCGAAACGACCCGCGACGGCACCGCCTGCGGGCGGCATGCCGGAGGAGGCGCAGGTGACGGTTAGGTTTGGCCTGCTCGGCGCGGGCCGCATCGGCAAGGTGCATGCGCGCGCCGTGGCCGGCAACCCCGACGCAGAGCTGGTGGCGGTCGCAGATGCGATGCCGAAGGCTGCTGCCGACATCGCGGAACGCTACGGCTGCGCGGTGCGCAGCATCGAGGCGATCGGAGCTGCAGGCGACATCGACGCCGTCGTGGTCTGCACGCCGACCGATACCCATGCCGACCTCATCGAGCGCTTCGCGCGGGCCGGAAAGGCGATCTTCTGCGAGAAGCCGATCGATCTCGATGTCGCCCGCGTGGAACGCTGCCTCAAGGTCGTCGCGGAAACCGGCGCGACGCTGATGGTCGGCTTCAATCGCCGCTTCGATCCGCATTTCATGGCGGTGCGCAAGGCCATCGACGAGGGCTCCATCGGCGAGGTCGAGATGGTGACGATCACCTCGCGAGATCCCGGCGCGCCGCCGGCCGATTACATCAAGCGCTCCGGCGGCATCTTCCGCGACATGACCATCCACGATTTCGACATGGCTCGCTTTCTTCTCGGCGAGGAGATCGCCAAGGTCGCGGCGTCGGCGTCGGTGCTGGTGGACAGGACGATCGGCGAACTTGGCGACTACGACAGCGTCAGCGTCATTCTCACGACGCGAAGCGGCCGCCAGTGCGTGATCTCCAATTCGCGCCGCGCCACCTATGGCTACGACCAGCGCATCGAGGTCCATGGTTCGGCCGGCATGGTCGCTGCCGAAAACCAGCGGCCCGTGTCGATCGAGGTGGCGAACGCGAAGGGATACACGCGGCCGCCGCTGCATGACTTCTTCATGACGCGATACCTCGACGCCTACGCCAACGAGATCGCGGCCTTCATCGAGGCACTGAAGACCGGCGGAAAGGCTTCACCGAGCGGCGATGACGGTCTCGCGGCGCTGCGCCTTGCCGATGCCGCGCTCAGGGCGGCGAAGGAATGGCGGATCGTCGAGGTCTGATCGAAATGGCCGCTTCGGATGAACATTCGGCTACCCGCGCGCTGGTCACCGGCGGGGCGCAGGGCATCGGATTTGCGGTTGCCCGCCGCCTCGTCGCGCAGGGTTGCCGCTCGGTCGCCCTTGTCGGCCGGTCGGAGGAGAAGGGAAAGCGCGCTGTTGCCGCGCTTGAGGCGCAAGGCGCGAAGGCGACGTTCATCGGCGCCGACCTGTCGGACGTCGGCGCATGCCGAAGGGCCGTCGAAGCAGCGCTCGAGCACAGCGGCGGCATTGACGTCCTGGTCAACGCCGCCGGCTCTTCGGCGCGCGGATCGCTGACGGACACCTCGCCCGACCTCTTCGACTACCTGTTCTCGGTCAACGTGCGCGCTCCGTTCTTTCTCATGCAGGAGGTCGTGAAACACCTGCTCCAAAGGGGCGAACCGGGCTCGATCGTCAACGTGCTGTCCATGTCCGCGCATTGCGGCCAGGCATTCCTCGCCCCCTACTCGGCGAGCAAGGGCGCGCTGGCGACGCTGACCAAGAACGTCGCTCAGGCCTACCGGGCCGATCGCATCCGCTGCAACGCGGTGCTGCCGGGCTGGATGGACACTGAGGGCGAGGACGAGGTGCAGCGCGGCTTCCATGGCGCCGGCACCGACTGGCTGGCAAAGGCCGAAGCCGCGCAACCCTTCGGTCAGTTGGTGAAGCCGGATCAGCTCGCCGAGTTGATTGCGTGGATGGCAGGCCCGCGCTCGGGCGTGATGACTGGCGCATTGGTCGACTACGACCAGAGCGTCGCCGGATCGATATGACAGATCGGCTCGACGTCATCACCATCGGCCGCGCGTCGGTCGACCTTTACGGTCAACAGGTCGGCACGCGCCTCGAGGACGTCGCCTCCTTCGCCAAATCCGTCGGCGGTTGCCCGGCGAACATCGCCATCGGTGCGGCCCGCCTCGGTCTGCGGACGGCGCTGCTTACGCGTGTCGGCGACGAGCAGATGGGACGCTTCATTCGCGAACAGATGGTGCGGGAGGGCGTCGCCACGGACGGCATCGTCACCGACCGCGACCGCCTGACGGCGCTCGCCATCCTGGCCGTGCAGAACGACAAGTCATTCCCGCTTCTTTTCTATCGCGAGAACTGCGCCGACATGGCGCTCTGCGAGGACGACGTGGTCCCCGAGTTCATTGCCTCGGCGCGCGCCATCGTGATTACCGGCACACACTTCTCCAAGCCGAACACGGAGGCCGCGCAGCGCAAGGCGATGCGACTAGCCAGGGCTGCAGGCGCCAGGATCGTGCTCGACATCGATTATCGGCCGAATCTGTGGGGACTGGCTGGCCATTCGGCCGGCGACAACCGATTCATTGTCTCGGCCGCCGTCACGGCCAAGATGAAGAGCGTGCTGTCGGACTGCGACCTGATCGTCGGCACCGAGGAGGAAGTGCTGATCGCCTCCGGCGAAGGCGACCTCCTGGCCGCGCTGAAGTCGATCCGTTCGGTGTCGGCCGCGACGATCGTGCTGAAGCGCGGACCGATGGGCTGCGTCGTCTACGACGGACCCATCGGAGACGATCTCGAAGCCGGTATCGTCGGCAAAGGTTTCCCGATCGAGGTCTACAACGTTCTTGGCGCCGGCGATGCCTTCATGTCGGGCTTCCTGCGCGGCTGGCTGGGCGGCGAAAGCCTGGAGACGGCCGCGACGTGGGCGAATGCATGCGGCGCGTTCGCGGTGTCGCGCCTCCTGTGTTCACCGGAGAGCCCGACCTTCGAGGAGCTGCGCTATTTCCTCGAACACGGCAGCCCGCACCGCGCCCTGCGTCGCGACCGGGCGATCAACCACATTCACTGGGCCACGACGCGGCGGCGCGCGATCCCGGCATTGATGGCGTTGGCGATCGACCATCGCCCGCAGTTCGAGGAGATGGCGACGCGACACGGGGCCGAACCCACGGCCATCGGGGCATTCAAGGTTCTGGCCGTCAAGGCGGCGGCGCAGGTAGCAGCGGGCCGGGACGGCTTCGGCATGCTCATCGACGGCAAGTTCGGGCGCGATGCGCTCTATGAATTTGCGCGCCACGGCTTCGCCTGGCTTGGGCGTCCTGTGGAATTGCCGGGCTCGCGGCCGCTGCGCTACGAGCATGGTCCGGACATGGGCTCCGAACTCGTCGAGTGGCCGGTCGACCACTGCGCCAAGGTTCTCTGCCTCTACCACCCGGATGACCCGGAGGACATGAAGCGGCGCCAGCAGGCCAAGCTGCGGACGCTGTTCGAGGCGTCGCGCAAGGTCGGCCGCGAGCTGCTTGTCGAGATCATCAGCGGGAAGCACGGTGTCCTGGGCGAAGACACGACGGCGCGCGCGCTGGAAGAGCTCTACCAGACCGGCATCAAGCCGGATTGGTGGAAGCTCGAAGCCCAGCCCTCCGCGGCGGCGTGGGACCGCGTGGCCGAGGCGATCGCCCGGAACGATCCGTGGTGCCGTGGCGTACTGATGCTCGGCCCCGACGCGCCGATGGCCGATATCGAGGCAGCTCTTGAGCTTGCCGCGGGGCAGCCTGCGGTGAAGGGCTTTGCGGTGGGGCGCACCATATTCCGCGAAGCGGCCGAAAGTTGGTTCGCGGGTCGGCTGAGCGACGACGCGGCGGTCGAAATGATGGCCGAAAGGTTCGGCCAGCTGTCGGAAAAGTGGCTGGCCTTGCGGCCGGCGTGAGCGGACGGGAGGACACGATGGGCAAGACGGTCCGGCTGACGATGGCGCAGGCGCTGGTGCGCTTCATGACTGCGCAGATAACCGAGATCGACGGGCGCGAGATGCCGATTTTCGGCGGCGTCTGGGCGATCTTCGGCCACGGCAACGTCGCTGCGGTCGGCGAGGCCCTGCATGCGGTGCAGGATCGGCTGCCGACCTTCCGCGCCCACAACGAGCAGGCGATGGCGCACGCCGCGATCGGATTTGGCAAGGCCAGTTTCCGCCGGCGCTTCATGGCATGCACCTCGTCGATCGGACCCGGTGCGGCAAACATGGTGACGGCCGCCGCTCTCGCCCACGTGGACCGCCTGCCCGTGCTGTTCCTGCCGGGCGACGTCTTCGCCAACCGCATCCCTGACCCGGTGCTGCAGCAGGTCGAGAATTTTGGCGACGGCACCGCCACGGTGAACGACTGTTTCCGCCCCGTGTCCCGGTATTTTGACCGTATTACCCGGCCGGAGCAGATCGTGCCGGCTCTTCACCGGGCTATGCAGGTGCTGACCGACCCGGCCGAATGCGGGCCGGTTACGCTGTCGCTCTGCCAGGACGTGCAGGCCGAAGCCTACGATTATCCGGAGAGCTTCTTCGAGACGAGGCTATGGTCGATCCGCAGGCCGCGCCCGGACAGAGCGGAGCTTGCCGCGGCCGTGGCCGCGATCCGCGCCGCCAGGAAGCCGATCGTCATCAGCGGCGGCGGCACGATCTTTTCCGGCGCGTCGGAAGCGCTCGCTCGGTTCTGCGAGCGTACCGGCGTGCCCGCCTGCGAGACGCAGGGCGGCAAATCCTCGCTGCCGGATAGCCACCCGCTCAACATGGGTGCAGTCGGCGTGACCGGTACGGCAGCGGCCAACAGGCTGGCCGAGCAGGCCGACGTTGTCATCGCGTTGGGTACCCGCCTGCAGGACTTCACCACCGGCTCATGGGCGCTCTTCCGCAACGAGGGCAAGACGATCGTGGGACTCAACGTCCAGCCCTTCGACGCCGGCAAGCACCGGGCGCTGCCGCTGGTGGCCGACGCGCTCGAGGGTCTCTCGGAACTCGAAGGCGCGCTCGAAGGGTGGTCCGCGCCGAAGGCCTGGACCGCCGATGCAAAGCGCGGCAAGGCGGAATGGCGCAAGGCTGCCGCAAAGGTGACGGCCGCCACGAATGCCCTGCCCTCCGATGCGCAGGTCATCGGCGCCGTGCAGCGCGCCATGGGCAGCGACATTGTGCTGATCAACGCCTCGGGCGGCCTGCCGGGCGAACTGCACAAGCTTTGGCAGGCCGGCGGTCCCGGCTCCTACCACGGCGAATATGGCTTCTCGACTATGGGTTACGAGATCGCCGGCGGGCTCGGCGCCAAGATGGCGCGGCCCGATGCCGAAGTCGTCGTGATGGTCGGCGACGGCTCCTACCTGATGCTCAATTCCGAGATCGCGACCTCCGTGATGCTCGGGCTCAAGCTTACGGTGGTGCTGCTCGACAACCGCGGGTTCGGCTGCATCAACCGGCTGCAGATGGCCACAGGCGGCGCCAACTTCAACAATCTGCTCAAGGACGCCCGCCACGAGACGCTGCCGGAAGTCGATTTCGTGGCTCACGCCGCAAGCCTCGGCGCCATTGCCGAAAAGGCAGCGTCGATCGCCGATCTGGAGGACGCGCTGTCGCGCTCGAAGCGCAACCGCCGCACCACGGTGCTCGTCATAGACACGGACCCGCTCATCTCGACCGCCGAGGGTGGCGCGTGGTGGGACGTGGCGGTGCCTGAAGTCAGCACGCGCAAGGACGTGGTCAGCGCGCGCGAGGCTTATGAACAGGCGACGAAGCTGCAGCGAGTTGGAGACTAGACGATGAAGGCACGGCTCGGCATGTCGCCCATCGCGTGGTGGAACGACGACCTCGCGGAACTGAGCGACGACGTATCGCTGGAAGAGTGCCTGCGCCAGTCGCGCTCGGCAGGCTTCACGGGGATGGAGATGGGCCGCCGCTTTCCCAGCGACCCCGATGTCATGCTGCCCATCCTGAAGAAGGCGGATGTGACACTGTGCGGCGGCTGGTTCTCCGGCACCCTCGCGGTTGAGGACCTTGCGCCGAACCAGGACCGCATCCTTCCGATGATCGAGCTGTTCAAGGCCGTCGACGCGCCCTGCATCGTCTACGGCGAGGTCGGCCGCTCGATCCAGGGCGACCGGTCGAAGCCGCTGGCGACCAAGCCTAGGCTCTCCGACGACGAGATGAAGGCCTACGCCAGACGCGTCACCCAGTTCGGCGAATGGTGCGCCGACAAGGGCATGCCGCTCGCCTATCACCATCACATGGCCGCGGTCGTCGAAACAGAACCCGAGCTCGACGCCTTTATGAACCATTCCGGCCCCGGCATCCCGCTGCTGCTCGACGCCGGGCATCTGGCCTTCGCCGGCGGCGATGTACTGCGCGCCATCGACAACCATCACTCGCGGATCAACCACGTGCATGTGAAGGACATCCGCCGCGGCGTCGTCGACGCGCTCGACCGTACGAAACAGTCCTTTCTCGACGCTGTCGCGCTTAGCGCCTTCACGGTGCCCGGCGACGGCTCGCTGGATTTCGGCGCGATCGTTCAGCGCTTCGCAGATTACGGCTACGAGGGCTGGTTCGTCGTCGAGGCGGAACAGGATCCGCGGAAGAATCCTCCGCTGAAGATGGCCCAGATCGGCCACAGGGAGTTCATGCGCGTCATGACGGCGGCGGGCTACACCGTCGAGACGCGCGGCTTCCCGGTCAATTAGCGAGAAGGCACTTCATGTCGCAATTGCTAGTCAAGGGCAGGAAGGGACACGGGCTGTCGGTACAGGTTACGCCGGCAAGTGCCGGCTGGGCGTATGTCGGGTTCGATCTGCACAGGCTGGCGGGAGGCCAGACCGCAAGCGGCGAGACGCGAGACCGCGAAGTCTGCCTCGTCTTCGTCAACGGCATCGGCTCGGTCAGCGCTGGGGGCCAGGACTTCGGCAAGGTCGGCGAGCGAATGTCGCCTTTCGCCGGCAAGCCGTGGTCGGTCTATGTGCCTGCGGGCACGAGCTGGTCGGTTGGCGCGCAGACCGAGGTCGAGCTTGCCGTATGCTCGGCGCCCGGCGCGGGTGGCACGCTGCCGGCACGCCTGATCGGACCCGAAGATGTCGGTCAGGAGACCCGCGGCAAGGGCACGAACACGCGCTACGTCACCAACATTCTGCCGGAGACGGCAGCGGCGCAGTCGCTGCTGGTGGTCGAGGTTATCACTCCCGGCGGCCACACATCGAGCTATCCGCCGCACAAGCACGACCGCGACGACCTGCCGCGCGAGTCGATGCTCGAGGAGACCTACTATCACCGGCTGAACCCGCCGCAGGGCTTCGCCTTCCAGCGCGTCTACACGGATGCCGACGCCTCGGGCCGTCGCGAGCTCGACAAGACGATGGTCCTCGAGGACGGCGACGTCACCCTGGTGCCGCGCGGCTACCATCCCTGCGCGGCCATCCACGGTTACGACCTCTACTACCTCAACGTTATGGCCGGGCCGAAGCGCACGTGGAAGTTCCACAACGCGCCCGAACACGCATGGCTGCTCGGGGAATAGGGGTAAGGCTCACTACCTATAGTCGACGGCGTAGTGTCATCCCCCGAACAGATCCCTTGCCTCGGGGCGGGTTTGTCCCGAAAACGATGGATAGCAAAGCAGGAAGCACGTGGCAGACAACGCCATTCACGACATCTTCGTCATCGGCGGCGGCATCAACGGCTGCGGCATTGCGCGCGATGCGGCCGGGCGCGGCTACTCGGTCTATCTCGCCGAGCAGAACGACCTGGCGAGCGGTACCTCGTCCGGCTCGACAAAGCTCATACATGGCGGGCTGCGCTATCTGGAGTTTTATGAATTCCGGCTGGTGCGCGAATCGCTAATGGAGCGCGAAGTCCTGTGGAAGAACGCGCCCCACATCATCTGGCCGCTTCGCTTTGTGCTGCCTCAAGCAACACCTGCCATTCGCCCGGCCTGGATGGTGCGGCTTGGGCTGTTTCTCTACGACCACATCGGCGGGCGTCGGCTGCTGCCGGCGACTCGCACTCTCGACATGCGCCGCGACCCGGCGGGCCAGCCCTTGAAGGACATGTTCGGCCGCGCTTTCGAATATTCCGATTGCTGGGTCAATGACGCGCGGCTTGTCGTTCTCAATGCCCGCGACGCGGCTGACCGCGGCGCAACGATCCGCACGCGCGCCCGCGTGACCGCCGCGCGCCGCGAGGGCACTCACTGGGTGGTGGAAGTGGAGGACACCGTCACCAAGTTTGTGGACACCGTGCGGGCCAGGCTGCTCGTCAACGCCGGGGGTCCGTGGGTCGACCGCGTTCTTGCCGGTGTCCTCGGTCGCAATGACGTTCGCAACGTGCGGCTGGTTCAGGGCAGCCACATCGTCATAAAGCGCAAGTTTCCCGGCGAGCGCGCGTATTTCTTCCAGAACCGCGACGGGCGCATCATTTTCGCCATACCCTACGAGAACGAGTTCACGTTGATCGGCACGACCGACCGAGACTACCGAGGCGACCCCGCGGATGTGAAGATTTCCGGGGAGGAGACAGACTATTTGTGCGCGGCGGCGAGCGAATATTTTACGCAGCCTGTGCGCCGCGACGACATTGTCTGGACCTACTCCGCCGTACGCCCGCTCTACGACGATGGCGCGTCAAAGGCGCAGGAGGCGACCCGCGACTATGTTCTCAAGGTCGACAGCGCCGACGGCGAGGCGCCGCTGATCGACGTCTTCGGTGGCAAGATCACCACTTACCGCCGCCTCTCCGAGCACATGCTAGAGAAGATCGAGGCGCTCCTCGGCGCGCGCGGTCGGGCCTGGACGCGCGACGCGCACCTGCCCGGCGGCGACTTTCCGCACGATGGCTTCGAGGCGCAAGTGTCGGGCTTGCTCGCGACCTACCCGTTCCTGGCGCCGACACATGCCGCTCGCCTCGTCCGCCAGTACGGCACCCGCGCGGAAACCATACTGGGCGCGGCCGCGGCTTACGTGGACCTCGGCCGCCGCTTCGGCGGCGATCTCTATGAAGCCGAGGTCCGCTACCTCGTCGAGCACGAGTGGGCACGCACTGCCGCCGACGTCCTTTGGCGCCGAACGAAGATGGGTCTGCACATGACACCGGGCGAAACTTCCGATCTTGAAGTGTACCTGCAATCGTCGGCGATCGCATGAGCAGGTTCGTCCTCGCCATCGACCAGGGAACGACGTCGTCTCGCGCTATCGTGTTCGACGCAGACATGAACATTGTGGCGACCGGGCAGCGCGAGTTCACGCAGCACTACCCGTCGTCGGGCTGGGTCGAGCACGACCCGGAAGAGATTTGGGACAGTGTCGTTTCGTCGGTCCGCCAGGCATTGGCGACAGCTGGCCTTACTGCCGCGGATATCGTGGCGCTCGGCATCACAAACCAGCGCGAGACCATCGTCGTCTGGGACCGGAAGACGGGCGCGCCCATCCACAACGCGATCGTCTGGCAGGATCGGCGGACTACGCCGCTGTGCGAGACGTTGAAACAGCAGGGCTTGGAGCCACTTTTTACAGAGAAGACCGGATTGCTTCTCGACCCCTACTTCTCCGGTACCAAGCTTGCGTGGCTGCTGGACAATGTTCCCGGCGCGCGCGCGCGGGCAGAAGCTGGGGAGCTTGCCGCCGGAACCATCGACAGCTTCCTTATCTGGCGCCTTGCGGAGGGCCGCGTCCACGCCACGGATGCCACCAACGCCTCGCGCACGCTGGTCTACGACATCGCCGCCAACCGCTGGGACGACGAACTGCTGAAGATCCTGGGCATTCCCGCCGCCCTGCTGCCCGAAGTAAAGGACTGCGCGGCCGACTTCGGCTCAACGGATGCGTTCGGAGGGAACATCCCCATACTTGGAGTGGCCGGCGACCAGCAGGCCGCGACCATCGGGCAGGCGTGCTTCCAGACAGGCATGATGAAGGCGACTTACGGTACCGGCTGCTTCGCCGTGCTCAACACGGGTGCCGAGATGGTGCGGTCGAGGAACCGGCTTCTAACCACCATCGCCTATCGCATCGATGGCAAGACCACCTACGCGCTCGAGGGCTCGATCTTCATCGCTGGAGCGGCAGTGCAGTGGCTGCGCGACGGCGCAAGGATGATTTCCAAGGCTGCCGACAGCGGCGAACTTGCTGCGCAGGCAGATCCGGCGCAGGACGTTTACCTGGTTCCGGCCTTCGTCGGCCTCGGTGCGCCGCACTGGGATGCCGACGCCCGCGGCGCCATCTTTGGACTGACGCGGAACTCTGGGCCGGCGGAATTCGCCCGTGCGGCGCTGGAATCGGTGGCGTTCCAAACCCGCGACCTTCTCGACGCCATGCGCAAGGACTGGCAGGCCGACGACGACGAAACGGTGTTGCGGGTCGATGGCGGAATGGTCGCATCTGACTGGACCATGCAGCGCCTTGCCGACATCCTGGATGCGCCAGTCGATCGACCCGACACCCTCGAGACCACTGCGCTTGGAGCGGCCTGGCTTGCTGGTTGGAAGGCAGGCCTTTGGCCCGATGCACAGGCCTTCGCCGGCCGCTGGAGGCGTGAACGGCGTTTCGAGCCGGTCATGGGCGAGAGCGAACGTTCGCGGAGGATAGCTGGGTGGAAGGATGCCGTACGAAGGACGCTCACGTCCTTCTAACTGGCCTCACCCGAATTCTTGCCGTCCGACTGCCGCGTCATGTCTTGAGTCTCGTCGATGCCTTCCGAGAGCCCTAGCCTCTTGGGCCGGGGCGGCAACGCCGCTTTGGTGTCGGTCATCGTATCCGAAGGCCGAGGCTTAAGTTTGCGGCTGCCGGTCTCCCGCTCGTTGTCCCGCGCGCTCATCCTTGACGCTTCCTTCTGCCTTGCTTGAGCGGGAAGGTCGCGTCGCCGCTCTTGTCCCGGGATATGATCCGCGGCTCGGCGCTTGAGACGCCGTCGTTGGTGCTGCCCTCATGCGAACGCACGAACTGTGGCGCGGCATCCTGCTCGGCTTGCTGTAGATTTGCGTCGGCTACGGCCCGCGAGCCCTCCGCCGGATCCTTGGATGCCGGCCCACTCGGCGCCGCGTCGGAACTCGGCTCGCTGCCGATTTCCTGCGCAGCCTCGTACCAATGGGCCTCGTGGGATCCCTCGGGACGGCCACTCTTTTCCCAAAGCTCGTAGGCGCGGCGCCTGATGCGATCCTCGCGCTCCGTCGCGGGTCCACGGTCGCTTTCTGCATTTTTGATGTCGTCGGACGGCATGACAACCTCCCTGTCGTCCCCATCCAACACCGCGCGGCAAGCTTTGTTCCACACCTGCGGAGATGCCCGCTTCCGACTACTGACCTCGCGGGCTCAGCCAATCGTCGAAGCGGGGCCATGCTCCGTGGCCGAGCCAGTGGTCGAGCATCCACATCCGATCACAGCCCCACAGCGGCTCGCCGTCGGCGATGAAGAACGGCACGCCGAAGACATTTTTGGCGACCGCATGTTCGACCGCTTGCGACAGGCGCTCCTTCATCTCGGGCGAGCTGATCGCCGCGGCCATGCCGTCGGTGTCGATGCCGAGCGCGCGCGCTTCGGCGACGACCGTCTCCGCCGGGGTGATGTCGAGTGCCTCCGTCCAGAGCTTCGATGAAAGGCGGCGCACGAGCGCCTTTGCCTCCTCCGCGTCGCGCTGTTCGAGCCAGAGGAATGCGCGGCATGCCGCCAGCGAATTGATACCCTTCAGCCCATGGCGCCGAAGCGGCACTCCGAAGATCGCCGCCAGGCGCTCTACATCGTGCCAGAAATAGACGGACTTCAGCGGGGTTTCCGGTACGGGCTTGAGCCCCATGACCTTGAGAATGGTGATTCCCACCAGGGTCGGGCGCCAGATCACCGTACGTCCGTGTGCGGCGGCCAGCGCGTCGATCTTCGTCGTCGCCAGGTAGGAGAATGGCGAGATCGGATCAAAGAAGAAGTCGATGGGCGCGGTCATGCGGCTGAAACCGGCGTTTCGAGCGCTTCGGCTGCAAGCATTCGCAAATTTGCTTTCGAGATCTTCCCGAACCCGACGCGCGGAAGCCCTTCGATGAAGAGAATGCGTTGCGGCACCTTGAACCTCGCCAGCGCCAGGCGGCAAGCATCCCCGATCGCGGCCTTCAGGGCTTCCTCGGACGCGCTGGCCAGCGGCTTCCTGACGACGAATGCGACCGGCACCTCGCCGCGCAGCGGGTCCGGTCCGGCGACAACGGCGACCTCCGCCACGCCCTCCACCGCCTGGATCACGGCCTCGATTTCGCCTGCGGCAACCCCCTCGCCCCCCACCTTGATAACGTCCTTGATGCGATCGACGAAGGTGATCGTGCCATCCTCGTTGAGCTGTACCCTGTCGCCGCTGCGGAAGTAGCCTTGCTCGTCGAACGCCGCCTTCGTCGCCTCGGCATCGCCGAAATACTCCGCGAAGAGCGAGCGCCCGCGCAAGCCTCGTACCAGAAGCTCGCCCGTCTCGCCCGGTCGCGCGGCACTGCCGTCCTCGTTTAAGATGCGGACTTCGTAGGCCATGGACGGCCTGCCGATGGCGTTTTTCGGAATCGCTCCGAGCCTGACGTCGCCGACGATTGGCTGCGAGATCATCTCGGTCATGCCCCAGGCCGAAGAGAAGCGCGTCACGCCGAAATGCGCCTGTTCGGCCGGCATCTGGCGGTTGGTGACCCATTGCCGGAACAGATGTGTTCCCGGGCGCTCCTGGCGCATCAGCGCCGTCGTCGTGAAGGGCACGTGCGCTGAGATGGTCGCCCGATGCGCCAGTGCGACCGGCCAAAAGCGCGTCGCGGAAAATCTCGATTGCAGCACCACCGTCCCACCGCACCAGAGCGTGGGCAGGAATGCCCAGGAGAAGCCGACGACATGGAAAAGCGGCAGGAAGACCTGGGTGACGTCAGTCGGGCGGAAATCCTGCTGCGCGGCCCCGAGGCGTGCGGCCCAGAGAATGTTCTCGTGCGTCCACAGCACCGCCTTTGCGCGCGCTGTCGTCCCAGTGGTGAAGAGGATGAGCGCCGCAAGCCCCAGTTCGGGGGCCCGCATCGCCAAAGGGTCGCCGACCAGCGCTTCGAACCGATCTGTACGCTGCGGCAGCGCCGTTTCGGCCGGCATTCGACCCGCATCGCTTTGCGTCACCGCAATCCAGTCAAGGCCGCTGACATGCGCCGCCACGGTCTCCGCCATCGCGGGCTGCGTGATTGCGGCGCGAACCCCGACCGCGTTCGCCAGGGCTGCTAGCTCCGTCCCGGTCGCCATCGCATTGGTGGAGACGCAGATCGCGCCGAGCCACGCGCATGCAAAGCGCGCGATAAGCAGTTCGGGAGAGTTCTCGAGATGGACCAGGATACGGTCCCCGCGACCGACGCCACGCGCGGCAAGGCCGCCGGCAACGCAGCGGATTTGATGGACGAACTGCGCGTACGTCCAGCTCGTTTCGATCCCCTCGGCCGGCGCCCAGATCAGCGCCGGATGCTCAGGCCGCTGCTGCGCCAGCCGCACCAGCATCGTCGCCACGTCCATCCCCTCGAAAGGGGAGACCTGGGCATGAGCAGTGCGTGAGTGCATCGACGGCCTGAGATCCTGCTACTGCGGCGGAATGCCGGCGGCTTGTACGTAGCCTTTCCAGTCATCGATCTGTTTGATCAGCAAGGCCTGGCCTTCCTCCGGGGTGCTTATGAAAGGATCGCCGCCATTGTCGTTGAGAAACTTGACGGTCTCCGGCTTCGCAAGGATGGCATTGAAGTACTTGTTGAGCTGATCGACCACCGGCTTCGGTGTCGCCGACGGAACGATGGCCGCAAACCAGCTCAACATGACGAGATCCGGCATGCCGGCTTCGCCGAAGGTCGGGTAGTCTTGCGCCGATTTCAGCCTCTCCGGCGTGCTGACCGCGAGGATCCGCGCGGCCCCAGATCGGGCCTGGGCCAGCGAGAACACAGGATTCATCATCGCGAACTCGATCTGCCCGTTCTTCATGTCGTTCACGACGTCGAGGTCGGTCTGATACGCGACGGCGGCCGTCTTGATGCCGGCGGCGTCGGTGAAGAGGCGGCCCATGACTCGGCCGGTTGTGTTGGAAAAGGCGTAGTTTCCGCCGTCCCCCTTGGCCTTCATCGCCTCGACAAGCTCGGCAACGGTTTTGTACGGGCTGGACGCCGGCACGATGAGCATGAACGCCTGCTGGTTGATCGTCGCGGCGATCTGCAGATCCTTGGCGACGTCGATGGGCGGGTTCTTGAAGAGGTGCATGTTGGCGGCGACCGAACTGGCCGCATGGATGTAGATCGTGTGGCCGTCCGGCTTCGATCGCGCGACGTACTCGGCGCCAATATTGCCGGCAGCACCGGTCTTGTTCTCGACGACCACGGTTGCTCCGGATGCGTCCGCAAGTTCCTTGCCGAGGTAGCGCACCAGCACATCGGACCCGGAGCCCGGCGGAAAGCCGGTTATAAGATGGATGTCGCCTGACGGAAACTTGTCCTGCGCCATTGCTGGCGCGGCAGCAGTTACCGCGACGAAGCAGGCGGCGGCGAGCAGAATTCTGCGGTTCAAGCTCATGTGACCTCCCATTGTTGTCGCAAGCACGGATGCCTTCTGGTCTGTTCCGAGCCTGCTAGACGTTCCTCCTCGAACACTCGGAAAGGCGTGCCACCAAGATTGAAGCGGTCGCACGCCCGGCCGAGTCTTGCGACTGTAGCTGCCGCCAGCCGCTTGACTAGGCGAACACCAAGAACCCAAAGTCCCGAATATGGAACACTCGCACCCACGAGCCGCAACGCGGCCGCCGCGTATCGACCTCAACGCGCTGATGCTGTTCTACGAGACGGTGAACGCCCGCAGCATCAACAAGGCGTCGACGCTTCTGTCGATGCCGAAATCCACGATCAGCCGACGCTTGAGAATGCTCGAGCAGCAATTCAGCTCGACACTCCTCAAACGCGGTTCTCGCTCGCTCAGCCTGACCGAAACCGGCCGCGCGCTCTACCAGCGCTGCGAAAGCATCGTGTCGGAGCTTGAAAAGGCCAATCTGCAGACTGCGTCCATGCAGGAGGAAATGAGCGGCGTGCTGCGGATCAGCATGCCGTCCTTCTTCGTCGGCTGGGTTGCCGAAGCGATCGCCGACTTCGCCCGAGAGCATCCGGCGCTTCGGCTGGAGATCGAGGCGCACAACCGTCATGTCGACGTGTCGGAAGAGCCGTTCGACGTTGCCATTCACTTTGGCAAGCCGGCCGAAACGTTTCACCCGACGCGGTCGCTCGCGGAACTGTCGCGAAGCTTTTATGCGACGCCCGCCTATCTCGAACGTCATGGCACGCCCACGCGCTACTTCGAACTGGTTAGCCACGACCTCATCGCGCATCAGTTCCAGATGCGGGACAAGGTCTTCCCGTGGTTCGCACAGCCTGACGGTGCATCGATGCCGCTCCCGCCCCGTATCGTGGTCAATAACGCCGTGCTGGTGCGTGACCTCGTGCTTCGCGATCTGGGCGTTGGTCTGATGCCTGACATCATGTGCCTGGAGGACGTCGCGGCGGGACGGGTCGTTCGGGTGCCGCTGGATTGGGAGAGCCCACCACTCGCTGCTTCCGCAACCTATCTCGCCCGACGCTATGCTCCTGCGAAAACACGAGCATTCCTGGACCACCTCTCCGCCTTCCTGCGCAAGCGGATCGAGAACTAGGCTCGCCGTTCCGGGTGTGCCACCTTTCGAACACTGGGTTCGAGAGC
The DNA here is from genome assembly GCA_023457435.1 of Pseudomonadota bacterium. GTDB lineage: Bacteria > Pseudomonadota > Alphaproteobacteria > Rhizobiales > Rhizobiaceae > RCIO01. The sequence goes on along the minus strand of JAEWLS010000038.1, from coordinate 18,110 downwards.
GTCAGCTATTTGGGCCGGAGGCACTCTGTTAGCGTTCGCATGCTCAAGGGAGAGGGCATGAGTGAACGGCGTCGAACGTCGCCGTGGCGAGGAGATCAGGTGCAAGCAACGGTTGAGCTCTGGCGGCTGACCGCCCGCGAAATCGTGGACGGCATTGCCTCACGCGAATTTTCCGCCCGCGATGTCGTATCGTCGACGCTCGCTCGAATCGATGCCATTAACGGCAAGGTCAACGCGCTCGTATCCGTGCAGAGCGATGCGGCGCTCGCCCGAGCCGATGAGCTCGACGCCGACCTGCATGCCGGTAAGCCATTGCTGCCGCTACAGGGCGTGCCGGTAACGACCAAGATCAATACTGACCAGCAAGGCCTGCCCACCACCAACGGAACGCACTTTTTCGCTGACAAGATCGCGGCACGCGACGACGCCTGCATTGCGAATATTCGCGCCGCCGGTGCGGTGCTGATCGCCCGGTCGAACGCGCCGGCGATGTCGATGCGCTGGACGACGGAAAACGATGTCCACGGCCGGACGCTGAATCCCTGGAATGCCGAGGTGGTGCCGGGCGGATCGAGCGGTGGAGCTGGCGTTTCTGTCGCGCTCGGCATGGGACCCATCGCGCATGGCAACGATGGCGGCGGGTCGATCCGCATGCCGGCATTCTGCGCAGGCGTCGTTGGACTGCGCCCGACTGTCGGCCGTGTGCCTTCAGCGCCGGGCGACGAGAACCAGGACCGGTCGTTTGGCGCCGGCATCCTTTCGGCCAACGGGCCCCTCGCCCGCACTGCGGAAGACACGCGAATGCTGCTCGCGGCAATGGCCGCGCCGAGCGACCGCGACCAGGTCTACGCGCCTGTTCCGTTCGATCCACGTGCCGATCGCGGTCCCTGCAAGGTGGCGATCTGCGTCGATCCCACGGGCACCGGCGTCGACGACTGGACTCGCGCCTCGATGGAGATGGCCGCGAAGCGCCTGCGTGATGCAGGCTACGAAGTAGTCGAGGCTACTCCGCCCGATTTCAACGATGCGGTGGCCACCTGGCACGCCATCGGCTCGCATGCTCGCTTTGCCATGGGTCCGTTCATCGAAAAGCACGGCGACGAGGGTGCACGCCAGCTCAACCGCCGTGTTCAGGCCTGGAACACCTTCGAGCCTGGCCGTTTCGTCAAGGCCCTCGACCGCCGCTCCAGCCTGATGCGAAAGTGGCATGGCTTCTTTCGCGATCACCCGCTGCTTGTCACTCCGGTCATGACCGGCAAGCCCTTTGCCGTCGGCTTCGATTCGACCAGCGAGGACGCGATGCACGAGATGTTTCGCCTGATTGCGCCGATGATGCCCGGTTCGGTGCTTGGCATTCCGGCGGCTTCGGTACCGACGGCGCGAATAGATCGCCTGCCCGCGGGCGTCCAGATCCTCGCAGCACGCTGGGACGAAGCACGCATCCTGCACGCCGCGGAGATCGTTCAGGCAGATTTCATGCACGGGCCCATCGACCCGTTCTTCTAGGCTGAACTCATCAGGGAGGATGAAGACATGTTCAGATCGACGAATTCCGTATTACGGAAGGGCACTCTTTCTCTGCTCGCGGCAGCTTCGATACTCGTTGCAGGCGCTACGGCATCGTCTGCCGAAACGCTCAAGGTCGTAGCGCACTCGGCATTGCGCGTGCTCGATCCGATGATCGCCGGCGCCTACATCATCCGCAACCATGCCTACATGGTCTTCGACACGCTTCTCGCCACCGACGCCGATGGCAATATCCGGCCTCAGATGGCCGACTGGACTGTCTCCGACGACAAGCTCACCTACGTCTTCACCCTGCGCGACGGCCTCAAGTGGCACGACGGTCAACCCGTGACCGCCGAGGACTGCATCGCATCTCTGAAGCGTTGGGGCTCCAAAGACGCGGCTGGGCAGTTGCTGATGGCTGGCACCGCCAGTCTCAAGGCGCTAGACGATCGTCGTATCGAGCTTGTGCTCAAGGAGCCAAGCAGCTTCATACTTGAAGCGATCGGTAAGCCGTCGTCGTACGTGCCTTTCATGATGCCGAAGCGGCTGGCCGACTTGCCGGTAAACCAGCCGATCAAGGAGATGGTCGGATCGGGTCCGTTCAAGTTCGACCAAGCCGCCTTCAATCCCGGCGTGCTGGTCGCCTATAACAAGAATGAAGACTACGTACCGCGCGACGAACCACCGAGCGGGCTCGCTGGCGGCAAGGTTGCCAAGGTTGACCGCGTTGAGTGGGTGGCGATGCCCGACCCCCAGACGGCGGTGAATGCGCTTGTCTCCGGTGAAGTCGACTATGTCGAAAGCGTCCCGGTCGACCTCTTGCCCATCGTCGAGAGCAACGACGACTTTGTCGTTGACCTGCTCGACCCAGGATACCAGATCACCGCGATCTTCAACACGCTGCATCCGCCGTTCAACGACCCGAAGAAGCGCCGGGCGGCCCTTGAAGCGTTTAGTCAGCAGGATGTCATGGACGCCCTCATCGGCGACCCCCGCTACTACAAGCTTTGCGGCGCCATGTTCGGTTGCGGCAATCCGCTGGAGAGCGACGGCGGTTCGGACGTCATGATGAAGGCAGACCCGGAGGCATCGAAGAAGCTACTCGCGGAGGCCGGCTACAACAACGAGACTGTGGTGATCCCGCACCCGACCGACCTCGTGCTCCTCCGCGCCCCTGGTATCGTCGGCGCCGATCAGCTCAAGAAGGGCGGCTTCAACGTCGATCTGCAGTCGAAGGATTGGCAGACCGTACTCGGGCAGACGGCGAGCCAGGCGGCACCCGACAAGGGCGGCTGGAACATGCTGATCACCTTGCTCGGTGTGCCGGACATGGCCAACCCGATCATCAACGAACGCCTGAACGCCAAGGGCCCGAAGGACGGCACAGGCGGATGGCTGGACGATCCGAAGCTCGAGGAGATGCGCGCGGCCTTCGCCAAGGCTCAGACGCCAGAGGAACGGAAGGCGAAAGCCGAAGAGATTCAGGCCTACGCGTACGAGACGGCTGTGTACGCGCCTCTCGGCCAGTTCTTCCGCGTCACCGCCTGGAGCAAGAAGATCGACGGCATCGTCCATGCGCCGGTCACTCTGTTCTGGAACATCGAGAAGAAGCAGTAGGCTGTAGGACAGGAGGAAGGCGGTGCTGAACTACTTGGCCGTTCGCATCGGCTCGGCATTGCCGGTCGCGGCTCTGGTAGCCCTCATCGTCTTCCTTCTGATCCGGCTTACGCCCGGCGACCCTGCCGCAATCCTCGCTGGCGAAAACGCCAGCCCAGAACAGCTGGAGGCGATCAGGCAGAGCCTAGGTCTCCACCTCCCCCTTTCCCGGCAATTGCTCGACTGGGTCGGATCGCTGCTGAGCGGCGACTTCGGAACCTCGATCATCTCGCAGATTCCTGTCGCCACCATGGTCGGGCAGCGGCTCGAGCCTTCGCTGTCGCTGACGGTCATCACCTTCGCGCTCACCATGGTGGTCGCCATTCCGCTCGGCGTGCTGGCCGCGTGGAAACACGGCACCTTCATCGATCGCGCGGTGATGGCCCTTTCCATCATTGGATTCTCCGTGCCGGTGTTCGTGCTCGGCTACATCATGATCAAGGTATTCGCGCTGGAGCTGGGCATATTTCCGGTGCAGGGCTACCGGCCGATCGCGGAGGGCGTCGGGCCGTTTCTCTACCGCATGATCCTGCCGGCGCTGACGCTCACACTGGCCTTCACGGCTCTGATCTCGCGCATGACGAGAACCAGCATGCTGTCGGTTCTCGGCGAGGATTACATACGCACCGCCCGCGCCAAAGGAGCAACGGAACGCCGCGTGCTTTTCCGCCACGCGCTGAAGAACGCTTTCGTCCCCATCATCACGATCCTCGGCAACAGTTTCGCGCTTCTGATTGGAGGCGTCGTCGTGACCGAGACCGTGTTCAACCTGCCGGGCATCGGCAGGCTCACCGTGGAAGCGATCCTCGCCCGCGACTATCCCGTCATTCAGGCGATCGTGCTTCTGATGAGCTTCGTCTACCTGGGCATCAACCTCCTCGTCGACATCGCCTATGCGGTGATCGACCCGCGTATCAGGTACTGACGATGCTCGGCAGCTTGTACAGTTCGTTGCGCCTCCCATCGATACCGCGAACCCAGCCCCTGGTCGCCGCCGCCGCGGTGGTGCTTGCGATCGTCGTCATTGCGGCCATCTGCGCGCCGCTGGTTGCGACGCACGATCCCAACGCAATGAGCCCGGCGCTGCGTTTCCGGCCATGGAGCGCTGATTACTGGCTCGGCACCGACGGCTTCGGCCGGGACATCTACTCGCGTCTCGTCTACGGAGCCCGATCGTCGCTGTTCATCGGCATTTCGGTGACGCTGGCCAGCATCCTGATCGGCCTGCTGATTGGTCTCGTCTGCGGATATTACCGGGCGGCCGACATGGTCATCATGCGCCTCATGGACGGTCTGATGGCCATCCCCGGCATTCTGCTGGCGATCGCCTTTGTCGCGCTTTGGGGCGCCTCGCTGCTGAGCGTCATAGTCGCGATCTCGGTACCGGAGATTCCGCGCGTCGTCCGCCTGACCCGGTCCGTCGTGCTGGCGACGCGACATGAGCCCTATGTCGAGGCGGCGGTGACGCTCGGAACGCCTAGTTGGACCATCGTCTTGCGGCACCTGATGCCGAACACGCTGCCCTCCCTGATCGTTCAGGCGACGTATGTCTGCGCTTCGGCGATCATGGTGGAGGCGATCCTCTCTTTCATCGGCGCGGGCCTCAGTGCCGAAACGCCGACCTGGGGCAACATGATCGCCGACGGCCGTCTCTACTTCCAGATCCGGCCGGGCATCGTCTTCGTTCCGGCGGCGATCCTCTCGGTCTGCGTACTGTCCATGAACATCATCGGCGACGAGTTCCGCGATCGCCTCGACCCGCGCTTGCGAAAGGCTGACCGTCGTGCCGGCTGAAGCGGTTCTTGTCGTCGACGATCTGAGCCTCGGCCTGAAGGGCGTCGAGTTCCGGCCGCTGCTTGAACGTCTCACCCTGACGGTGCATGAAGGCGAGACCGTCTGCCTCGTCGGCGAGAGCGGATCCGGAAAGTCGCTGACGGCGCTCGCGACCATGGGCCTGTTGCCCTCCGCCGTCGAGGTCCAGGGCGGAAGCATCATGGTCGGCGGCAAGCCTGTCCTCGGCGCTTCCGCATCGGCGATCAGGCGCATGCGTGCCTCGAGCATGGGCATGATCTTTCAGGAGCCGATGACGGCACTGAACCCTGTCGTCACGATCGGCGCGCAGATCGATGAGGTTCTGAGTATCCATACGTCGCTTGGAGCGCGTCAGCGTCGCGTCGAGGTCCTGCGCGTCCTCGAGCAGGTGAACCTTCCCGATCCCGCGGCGATCCATGACGCCTATCCCCACCAGCTCTCGGGCGGCCAGCGGCAGCGCGCCATGATCGCGATGGCGCTTGTGCTGAAGCCGAAGATCCTGATCGCGGACGAGCCGACGACCGCCCTCGACGTGACCACGCAGCGTCAGATCCTGTCGCTCATCAAGGAACTTCAGACGACCTATCGCATGGGCGTGCTGTTCATCACCCACGATATGGGGGTCGTCGCCGATATCGCCGACCGTGTCGTGGTCCTCAAGCAAGGCCGCACCGTCGAAACCGGGTCGGTCCGGCAGATTCTCGAGGCGCCGTCGGAGGACTACACGCGCGAGCTGCTTCAATCGGTCCCGAGCCTCGTCCCTGCCGAACCGCGTCGTGAAAGCCCCGCAGATCCGGTTCTGCGGGTCAGCGACCTATCCAAGCACTATGGCAGCCGCAGCCTCTTCGGCACGCGCCGAAAGGTCGCCGCGGCCGTCGACGTTGCCTTCGCCATAAGGCCCGGGCGCACGCTCGGCATCGTCGGCGAAAGCGGCTCCGGCAAGAGCACCGTCGCCCGCTGCGTCATGCGGCTGCTCGAGCCGGACACAGGCGCGATCCGCGTGGACGACACCGACATCGCAAGGAGCCCCGAGCGCGAACTCCATGCCGTTCGCCGCAAGATCCAGCTGGTGTTCCAGGATCCGTACCGCTCGCTCAATCCCCGCATCAGGATCGGCGAGAGCGTCATCGAAGGGCTCGTCAACTTCGGGTTCGCCCGGTCGGATGCGATCGCCAAGGCCCGGGCGCTGCTCGATAGGGTCGGTCTGCCTGCGAACGCGGTCGAGCGCTATCCGCACGAATTCTCCGGCGGCCAGCGACAGCGCATCGCTATCGCCCGCGCGCTGGCACTGTCGCCATCACTGATCGTCGCCGACGAAGCGGTCTCGGCCCTGGATGTCGTCATCCAGAAGCAGGTTCTGGACCTGCTGCGCGACCTTCAGGACGAATTCGGCATAGCGATGCTGTTCATCACGCACGATCTGCGCGTTGCGGCGCAGATCTGCGACGACATCCTCGTCATGAAGGCCGGGCGTGTGGTGGAGGCTGGGCCGGCGGCCCAGGTGCTCGGCAATCCCGCTCACCATTACACCCGAGAGCTGATCCAGGCGGCGCCCGGTCGCCACTGGGACTTTGCCAATTTCAGGCCTATCGCCGCCTGAATCCGTCAGCGAATCAGCGCCAGCGCAGCGGGCAGGCCGCCGAGCAGCGCACTGACAGCGCCGCCATGAAACACCACGTCGTCGACAAACGCACTCTCGAAGCGCGCTTTATCATAACCGGCCGGGAGCCCGACCTGAGCGTCCATGGTGGCGATCTGCCGGTTCAGCGTCAGCCGTGGCAGCACCACGAGCGCCGCGGCCCCCTCATGCGCCCGGAGGTAGGCGACGAAGTGCTGGCCGTCAGGCCCGTTCAGCGTCAGCGGAACGTATTGGCCCAGACGGAACAGGTCGGGTTGCGCATGGCGACACGCAAGCGCTCGGGCCACCATCCACTGCTTCAGCCGCCCGTCCAGCAGGGCCGACGGGTCCGCGGGCATTGCCTGCGCCATCCCTGCGAACTGCGCGAACGGCACTGGCCGCCTGTTGTCGGGATCGACGAGGCTGAAGTCGCCGCGCTCGGAACCCTGGTAGATGTCGGGGACGCCGGGGCCGGTCAGCTTGGCTAGCGTTTGCGAAATCGCGTTGATTTGTCCGGCCTTGATGAACGGCTCAAGTGCCGACGCGAAGTCCTGGAGGAATACCCGATCGTCGAAAAGCGACGCTGCGAAGCTCTTTGCCACCGCTTCGTATTCCGCGTTCTCTTCGCCCCAGTCGGTCCGCAATTTGGCCTCCCGCAGCGCCTTCTCGAGATAGGGCAGGAAGCGGTCGCGAAGCCGGGCAACGCCAGCTGCATCGGCTGGCGCCAATTCCGGCGGCCAGGCTCCCGCAAGCGCCTGGTAGATCAGCCATTCGACGGCAGGTTCGAGCTCGCCTCTGGCGCGAAGGTTCTTCTTACTCCAGCGCTCGCAGGCCGACGTCCACCCTTCTGAGTCTTCGGTCAGCGCATAAAGTCTGGCGCGGGCGTCCTCGCCCCGCTTCGTATCGTGCGTCGATGTTGCGAGCAGGCTGAGCGGCGTTTCCGCTTGCTGCTGCATGAAGGCGTGAAATCTGGCCGGATCGCCGACCGCTCCGCCGGGATGCGCGCCGACCTCGTTCAACGCGATGACCGCGTTATGGCGATAGAAGAGCGTGTCCTCGACCGACTTGGCCATTGCCGGACCCGTCAGCTGCTGAAAGCGCGTGCGGAATTGCGCAACGCTGTTGGTCGATTGTCTCAGCAGGTCCGCGACGACGCGGATCGCCGTCTCCTCGGCACGGCCAGCTGCCACCGCGGTCCCCACAACGGATGCGAGCATCGCCGTGTCCTGGGCGGAGAGCCCGCCGATCTCGCCGTAGGTCCGGTAGACCGGAAACGCGACGATCAGTTCGACGATGGCGTCCTCGGTGACCTCGCGGTCCAACCCGGTCAACTGTGCGGCCTTTGTCGCGAGGTCGCGAAGTTCTCCGGCGAAGTTGCGCGTCAACAGCAGGAGCTTCGACGTGCGCAGTTCGTCGGCGATGTCGGCATCGCTGGAGCTGAACGTTCGATATGACCGTTCTAGCGCGTTCACGCCGTCCGCTGCGACGAGCAGGTCCGCCGCCGCGCCGATGAACTCGTAGCCCGTCGTGCCAATGCCCAGCTCCGTCCACTCGTGCGGCAGCGCCTCGCCCTCGCCGAGTATCTTCTCGACGAGAAGCCAGGTGTCCGGCCCGACCTCTTGGCGAAGCCGCTCGAGATACCTGGTCGGGCGGGCCAGCCCGTCTATGTGGTCGACGCGGAGCCCGTCGGCGATGCCGTCGCGCACCAGCGAAAGGATCAGGCGGTGCACGTCGTCGAACACATGATCGTCCTCGACGCGGACACCAACGAGGCCGGTCACCTCGAAGAACCGGCGATAGCTCAGGCTCTTGCGCGCGTCCTTCCAATACATCAGCCGCCAGGGCTGTGCCGCGTGCACGGCGTCGACAAACGCGCGATCGCTGGAAAGCGTCTGCAAAGCGCCGCTGGGTTCATCCCTGCCTGCGCGCTCGCGCACCATGACGTGGGAAGACAACGTCAGCGGGAAGCGATGCTCGAAGTAGGCCAGCGCAAAACCGCCTTCGTCGTCCGCTACGATGCTGAGTTCGCCGGCCTCGAGCGCCTCACGATATTCGCGTCCTAGTACCGGCAGAGTGAGCTTCTGGCCCCAGTCGATGTCGAAGTGGTGCGCATACGGGCTCTGAGCTCCCTCCTCGACCACGCTTCGCCACCACGGGTTCTCGAGCGAAGCGGCCATGTGGTTCGGGACGATGTCGAGCACCAGCCCCATGCCGTGGCGCCGCAGCGCCTCCGAGAGCCGCTCCAGGCCCTTGCGGCCGCCGATTGCCAGATCGATCTCGTTGTGATCGGTGACATCGTAACCGTGGGTCGACCCCGACACCGCCGAGAAGATGGGCGAGACGTAGAGGTGGCTTGCGCCGAGCCGCTTCAGGTACGGAACGACATCCACCGCCGTGTCGAAGGTCATCTCCTCGCGGAACTGCAAGCGATACGTGGCGACGCGTGGGATCGTCATTGCGCTACGGCCACCACGACGCTGGCCGGCTGCAAGTCGACCGCACTTGCCGGGCCGTAGACGACCGTGCCGTCGACGCCAGCGAGGCTTCGTGGTGCATTGCCAAGGTTGGCGCGCATCTGCAACTTGCCGCCGTCAAACTGCCAGTCGATCGCGAAGGCGTTCTCGTCAGCCATCAGCACACGCCCGTTCGGGCCCTTCGCGTCGTCGAGCAGCGGCACCACATGTTCGTGCCGAATTGCCAGCAGCTGCCGATAGAAGCGGGTCCATTCCATGCCCGGCTCGGCTTGAGCCGCGTTCCAGTCCAGCTTGGAATTCTCGAAGGTCGCGAGTTCGTTCGGATCCGGGATCGCGGCGCGGTCTTCACGATCGGCGAAAGCCTCGAACTTCGCAAACTCGGCCCGGCGCCCCTTGCGGACGGCGTCGGCCAGTTCGCCTTGGTAGTCCGTGAAGAACATGAATGGCCGTGTCTCGCCCCACTCCTCTCCCATGAAGAGCAGCGGAATATGCGGCGAAAGCAGCAGCACCGCCGTCATCGCCCTCAGTTTCTCCGGATCGGCAAGCGTCGTCAGGCGGTCGCCGAACGCGCGGTTTCCGATCTGGTCGTGGTTTTGCAGGAAGTCGATGAACACGGTCGCCGGCATGTGACCGCTCGGCTTTCCGCGAGGCGTCCCATTGTCGAAGCGCGATGCCTCGCCCTGATAGGCAAAGCCCTCTGCCAAGGCGCGCGCCACATGCGCCAACGGCTTGTCCGCGAAATCCTCGTAATATCCTTCCGTCTCGTCGGTCAGCACCACATGCGCCGCGTTGTGCAGATCGTCGTTCCATTCGGCCGTGTGACGGCGAACCATGCCATCCACGCGCTCGTGGAGGTAGGTGACGTTGCGGTTGTCTTCGGTGGCGAGATGAACGTGCCGATCGGGAAACTCGGCACGGACCCGTTCGGCGATCTCGATCAGGATCTCGGGTTCGGTTGCGTCCCGAATGTGATCGGCAGCATCGAGCCGCAGGCCGTCGAACCGGAACTCATCGAGCCAGTAGAGGGCGTTTTCTGTGAAGTACTGGCGTACCGGCAGGCGCTCGTAGGCAATTGCGTTGCCCCACGGCGTGTGCCGCTCCTTGTGGAAGAAGTCGGGCGCGTATGACGGCAGGTAGTTCCCTTCCGGACCGAAGTGATTGTAGACGACGTCGAGCTTGACCATGAGCCCGAGGCCATGAGCCTGGTCGACAAGGCGCTTCAGTTCCTCGGGGCTGCCGTAGGCGCGGTGCGGCGCGTAGAGAAGCACGCCGTCATATCCCCAGCCTCGGTTGCCGGAGAACTGCGCGATCGGCATCAGTTCGATCGCGGTGACACCGAGCTGAGCGAGATGCGGCAGCCTTTCGATTGCGGCTGCGAACGTGCCTTCCGGCGTGAAGGTGCCGACATGCAGTTCGTAGAGCACCGCCTCGCGCCATGGGCGCCCGCGCCAGTTGCGGTTGCGCCACGAATAGGCCTGATGATCGACAAGGACCGACGGTCCGTGAACATCGCCAGCCTGCGCGCAGGATGCGGGATCGGGGACGAAGGCGCCGTCCGGTAGCACGAAGCCGTACTGTGTGTCGGCTTGCGCGTCGGCAACGAGTTCGAACCAGCCGTCGCCGATCTGCGGCATTGCAAGGTCGCGGTCTCCCAATCGAAGCGTCAACGCCTCCTGTGCCGGTGCCCACAGGCGAAACCGGGCCTCGCCGGCTTCCCCGAGCCTCGCGCCCCAATGCCTACGCATCTCCCGCCGGCTCCAGCAGAACCAGAGACCGGCCGTCCACCGCAAGGCGCTCCGACACGAGAGCCTTGTCGACCGTCCCGGTCGCGGTGTCGATGAGGCGACGCCATCCGCCCTGCAGCGCGAACTCCACCGGCTCGTGATGGGCATTGAGGAGCAGCAGCAGCCGGTCGCGGCCGTTGCTGTACAGCGCGCCCATCGAGCGTGTCAGGCCGTTGTCCCAATCCGCCTGCTGCATCGCCTCGCCATCCGGACGGACCCAGGCGATGTCGCGCTCGCCCTGCCCGACCTCGTCGCCGTGCAGGAAGCGCGGCTGCGCCAGCAGTTCGCGCGACCGCCGGATCGCGATCACCCTGGACACGAAGTCCATGAATGCGGCGTCGCGCTCGCCGATACCGTCCCAGGCGAGCCAGTTGAGTTCGTTGTCCTGGCAGTATGTGTTGTTGTTGCCGTTCTGGCTGCGGCCGATCTCGTCGCCCATCAGCAGCATCGGCGTGCCCTGCGAGAGCAGGGTGGTCGCAACCAGGTTGCGCCGCATCCGGTCGCGCAGATCCAGGATGTCCTTGTCGTCCGTGGCACCCTCGACGCCGCAGTTCCAGCTCAGATTGTGGTCGTGGCCGTCATTGTTGTCTTCGCCATTCGCCTCGTTGTGCTTTTCGTTGAAACTGACGAGGTCCATGAGCGTGAAGCCGTCATGCGCCGTGACGAAGTTCACGCTCGACCACGGGCGGCGGCCACGCTTCTCGAACAGCGACGCGGAGCCGAGCAGGCTCGAGGCTACGTCACCTGCCAGGCCCTCGTCTCCCTTCCAGTAGCCGCGGACGACATCGCGGTACTTTCCGTTCCACTCGCCCCATCCGGGCGGGAAGTTGCCGAGCTGGTACCCATCGGGCCCGATATCCCATGGCTCCGCGATCATCTTGACCGCGGACAGCACGGGATCCTGGCGCACGGCGTCGAAGAACACCGCGTGGTTGCTGAAGCTTTCGCGATCGCGGCCGAGCGAACTGGCGAGATCGAAGCGGAAACCGTCGACATGGCATTGCTCCACCCAGTAGCGCAGCGAGTCCATCACCATCTGCAGCACCCGCTGATGGCGCAGATTCACCGTGTTGCCACAGCCCGTGGTGTCGAATGTGTAGCGGCGGTCGTCCGCCAGCATGTAGTAGCTAGCGTTGTCTATGCCCCGGAACGACAGGGTCGGCCCGAGCTGGTTTCCCTCGGCGGTGTGGTTGTAGACGACGTCGAGAATGACCTCGATGCCGGCTTCGTGCAGCCGCCGCACCATGAGCTTGAACTCGTGCAGATCGCTGCCGGGCGACAGATAGCGCGGCGCCGGCGCGAAGAAGCCGATGGTGTTGTAACCCCAGTAGTTCTTCAGGCCCTTGTCGATCAGATAGCGGTCGTCGAAGAAGGCCTGGACCGGCATGAGCTCGATCGCCGTGACACCGAGTTTCGTGAGATGCTCGATAGCACGCGGATCGGCCAGCCCGCCGAAGGTACCGCGTAGCTGCGGCGGCAAGGCCTCGTTCCGCGCAGTGAAACCTTTCACATGCGCCTCGTAGAAGACGGTGTCCTTCCAGTGCGTTCTCGGGCGCGGATCGCTGCCCCAGGTTACGGCGGGATCGATGACGACGCATTTGGGCATGACCGGCGCGGAGTCGCGCCTGTCAAATGAAAGGTCGGCGCGCTTGCTGCCTATCCGGTAGCCGAAAGCCGCGTCGTGCCACCTGATCTCGCCGCGCAGTTCGAGCGCATATGGATCGAGCAGCAGCTTGTTGGGATTGAAACGGTGGCCGGCGCTGGGCTCGTATGGTCCATGGACCCGGTAACCGTAGAGCTGTCCCGGACGAACGTCCGGAAGGTAGCCATGCCACACCTCGTCGGTGAATTCAGGCAGCGTCACGCGCTCGATCTCCCGCCGTCCGGCTGCGTCGAACAGGCATAGTTCGACCTTTGTGGCATTGGCGGTAAACAGCGCGAAATTGCATCCGGAACCGTCCCAGGTCGCTCCCAGCGGATAGGGCAGGCCCGGCTTCACGGTCGAACGTGTCGTCGTCATCGATGCGTGGCTTTCACTGAAACGGGAAGACCCTACCGAACCTCCGTTCGCGCCTATGGTTCCGCCATGCTGCAGCGCAGCGATTTTTTCTTTTGCCTGGAACGGAACTTCCGCCGGGCGTTGCGGTTTGACCTGCGACGTACCACGACGAGGAGGAGACCATGGCGACCGAACGCAGCGACCGCGAAATCCTACTCCCTGTTATTCCCAAGTCACCTGCGGCCGCGAGGCCGGAGCTGCGCGGCCAACATGATGCCGGTCGTGACAAGCCTCAGGCAAAGTCCGCACCTAAAGTCGATTGCGGCGAGACTTACTGGTCTTGGGCCGCGCCCCGCGGTTTCTGAAGCAGACCTTGCGCGGGGAAGTTTTCTCCCGTTAACGTCTCCGGCGTTCGCGGGAGGAGTGTCATGCGCGCCACCGACACCGTCTTGCTGCGGCGGTCCCGCCCGGTGCCGCTGACCCGCCTGGGCTTCGGCGGCGCGCCCTTGGGCAATCTTTATCGAAGCATTCGCGACGATGATGCGCAGGCGGCTCTACAGGCTGCTTGGGATGCCGGCATCCGCTACTTCGACACTGCGCCACAGTATGGCCTTGGGATATCTGAACAGCGCTTTGGCCGCGCGATAGCCCGCTTCAGGCGGGACGATCTGGTGCTGTCGTCCAAAGTCGGCCGGTTGCTCCTGGACTGCGAGCCGCACGAGGTAACGCCTCATGCCTTCGTCGACGTTCCGCAAAAGCGGATCGTTTTCGACTACTCCTACGATGGCGTGATGCGCAGCCACGCGGAGAGTCTCGCGCGTCTCGGCGTCGATGCCATCGACATTCTGCTGGTGCACGACGTCGACGTCTTCACGCACGGCAGCCAATCGGCCAGCAATGAACGGGTGCGGGAGCTCTTCGACCTCGGCGGCTACCGTGCGTTGATCGAGCTCCGCGACGCGGGGGTCGTGAAGGCAATCGGTGCAGGCGTGAACGAGTGGCAGGTTTGCGAGCGTCTCCTGGGCCTTGGAGATTTCGACTGTTTCCTGCTCGCCGGTCGCTACACGCTGCTCGAACAGGACGCGTTGGAGTCGTTTCTTCCGCTTTGCGTCGAACGCGACGTAGGCATCATATTGGGCGGGCCCTACAATTCCGGCATCCTGGCAACCGGGGCGGTAGAAGGCGCGCGCTACAACTATGCCCCGGCGTCTCCTGCGATCCTCGAGCGCGTCCGTCGGATCGAAGAGGTCTGCGTGGCAAATGGCGTCCGCCTCATAGAGGCAGCGCTGCAATTTGTACTCGCGCATCCGGCAGTGCGCACAGTCGCCCCCGGAGCCGTCAACGCCGCCGAGGTCGAGGCGAACGCAGAGCTGCTTGCGAGAGCGATTCCGTCATCGCTTTGGTCCGACCTCAAGTCCGAAGGGCTGTTGCGGGCGGATGCTCCAACCCCGGCGCACTGATGCGGCGCATCGATGCACACCAGCATTTCTGGCGTCTGTCGAGAGGCGACTATGGCTGGCTGACGCCGCGGCACGCACCGATCTTTCGGGACTTCGAACCGCAGGAACTCGCGCCGCTGCTGATGAGGAACGCAATCGATGCGACGGTGCTGATTCAGGCAGCGCCGACTGTCAGCGAGACATTGTACATGCTCTCGCTGGCCGATCGAAACGCGTTCGTTGCCGCTGTCGTCGGGTGGACCGATTTCGCCGCGCAGGACGCCGCCGCGCAGATCGCGAGGCTCGCCGTACATCCGAAGCTCAGGGGCATGCGTCCGATGATACAGGACATTTCCGACGTGGATTGGATGCTGCGGCCGGAACTTGCCCCGGCGTTCGAGGCCCTCGAAGAACGCGACCTCGTCTTCGACGCGCTTGTGCTACCGCACCACTTGCCGAACCTGGCGACGTTGCTGACGCGTCATCCGGGGCTACGCGTAGTCGTCGATCATTGCGCCAAACCGCCGATCGGATCCGGCGAATTCGCCGAATGGGCGAGCGATATCGCCACGATCGCACGCGATGGGCGCGCGTACTGCAAGCTGTCCGGGCTCGTCACCGAGGCGGGGTCCGGGTGGTCGGTCGCCCAGTTGCGCCGCTATGTCGACCACGTGCTTGCCGAATTCGGCCCCCAACGCATGGTCTGGGGCAGCGACTGGCCGGTGTGCCTGCTTGCGGCCAGCTACGACGCCTGGATCGCGGCGTCCGAGGAACTGCTCGGCAGTTGCAGCGCCGAGGACCGGCAGGCAATCTTCGGCGGCAACGCCGCGCGCCTTTATCGCCTCTGAGCGTCAGCCCCCGGCAAAGGAGCGCAGCGTCTCGACGACGCGGTCGGGAACCTCGATCCGGCCTTCCGCAAGCGTCGCCTGGCGTGTCTGGTGCGAGCGCTCGAACGGCACCCGCACCGGGGTAGATGGATCGACGGGACGCGTGGCGCGCATCTCGGCCGCATAGGCGGACACCGAACGCCGGAATTCCTCTGCCCAGCCGAGAATCCCAGGATCGATCGCTATGGTGAAATAGCCGAAATCGCCAGGTTCGGCGTAAGGGCCGTGCGAGTTTCGCTGACCAGCCAGCATAGACAGTAGCTGGACGCACATTGCGAGCCCGGAGCCGCGGTGCCCGCCCCACACACTCATAGCGCCGCTGAGCACGGCAGCCGGGTCGGTCGACGGAGCGCCTTCGCTGTCGTAGCCGCGGCCGTCCGGCAACGCCTCGCCTAGACGCTTGGCAAGCAGGACCTCGGCATGCGTGATGCTTGAGGTCGAGATGTCCCAGATCACCGGAACGTCGTCCGACGGGAAGCCGAAGGCGATCGGATTCGTGCTGAAACGCGGCTGCGTTCCTCCGAACGGCGCTACGGCGGAGGGGCCGCTGCCGGCGATCATGCCGACCAGGCCGGCGCCGGTCATCCGCTCGAGGTAGTACGAATACATGCCCGTGAAGTGGGTCTTCGAGGCGCCTACGACCGCCATGCCCGCACCCAGCGCCTTCTCGATCACGATGTCCGTCGCGCGTGCTGCAACGAGATAACCGAGGTCGTCGCCGCCATCGAGCAGGGCCGAGACCGGCGTTTCCCGTACGATTGCGATCGGCCGGCGCTTCAGCGCGCAGCGGCGGTCGTGCTCGATGATCGCCACCGCACGCGCCAGGCCGGCATAGCCGAGCAGTCGCAATTCGCAGTCGATCAGATGATCGGCGATCGTCGCGGACTCGGCCTCGCTATAGCCGTTTGCGGCAAGTGCCGCCTCGATCAGCGCGCGCCCTTCGGATACCGTCAGCTGCAATATGCCCTCCCCGCCTGCGTGACGATAGGCAGTTACCACGGCCGAATAAACATGTTAACTGTCGGTCGGCGCCGCCGTGCTTGACGGGACCCCGCGAAAATAATAAAGTTAACATAATAACTATCGCTCGACCGCCTCTGGTTCTGACGTATGGTGTTCGGCGAAGCGTGCCGGCATTGCGGGGAGGAGTTTCGCAATGGCATCCGAGGAGTTGTCCGCTCTGCGTCAGGAGATGCAGGCGCTCCGGCAGGAGGTTGCGGAGCTTGCGCTACTCCGTGAGATCGACCTGATAACCAAGCTCACCTCGCGCTACACCCACCTCTATTACATGCTGCGCAACGAGGAGTGCCCGGCGCTGTTTGCGCAGAAGCGCGACGACGTCTCCATCGAGATCTTCGACAGTGGCGTTTATGTCGGCCTCGATCGGGTGACCGCTCTCTACAAGGCGATGACGAGAAACACGACGCGGCCCGGCTGGCTCCAGCAGCATCTGGCGCTGAACCCGATCATCGAGGTGTCGAAGGACCGCCAGCGCGCCCGCGGCCTCTGGCACTCGCCTGGCATCGTTGCCCGCTTTCGCAAAGACAAGCTGACGGCCTACTGGAACTGGGCCAAGTACGACATGCAGTACGTCAAGGAAGACGGGGAGTGGAAATTCCTTTCCATCGTTGCCCGTCTCCAGTTCCAGTCGCCCTATCACAAGGGTTGGGTGAAGGAGCCCGTGGCGTCGAGTTCGGGCGGTTTCGCCGAGCTGCAGCCGGACCTGCCGACGACGTACCACATGCCGTACAACCCGTACCGTATCAACCGCTTCGAGCCCTCGCCGCCTGAGCCGTTCGAGGATTGAGGAACTGCGGCCGCGCACCGGCCGGTAGTATGCCGGAACGTCTTCCGGCCAGATTGGGGAGAGAGACTATGAAAGCATTTAAGAGCCTGCTGATGGCAGGCGCCGTCTTCGCCGCGGCCACAGCGATGGCGCAGGCCAAGGAACTGCAGATTTCGACCTGGCTTCCGCCGTCCCACTCGCTGCACAAGCAGATGGAGGAGTGGGCGAAGGAGATCGAGACCGAGACCAATGGCTCGCTCGACGTCAACATCTATCCGTCGTCGCAAATGGGCGCCGCCCAGGACCACTACGACATGGTCCGCGACGGCATCGTCGAGATGTCGATCGCCGCGCCGACCCTGAACACCGGCCGCTTCCCGATCTGGTCGCTGGTCGAGATCCCGTTCACCTTCTCCAACACCAAGAGCGGCGCCCGCGCCTTCCACGAATGGTACGCCGAGTACGCCGAGAAGGAGATGCCGGAAGTCATGCTGTGCATGACGACCATCCATCACCCCGGCGCGCTGAACTTCAACAAGGCGAACATCCGCGTTCCGGCCGATCTGAAGGGTCTGCGCATCCGTCCGGGCGGCGCAACGCTCTCGGAGTGGATCTCGGCGCAGGGCGCGACGCCGGTTCCGTCCTCGCTTCCGGAAGTCAAGGAACTCGCCGATCGCGGCGTCATCGACGGCGTCACGCTTCCGTGGGACATGGTGCTGTTCGGCATCCATACCGCGATGCCCTACCATATCGACGAGCCATTCTATGTCGGCGGCCAGGCCTGGGTCATCAACAAGGACTTCTACGCCGGCTTGACCGACGTGGAGAAGGCTTCGATCGACAAGCATTGCGGCCCGGAGTGGTCGGAGAAGCTGTCCGGCCTTTGGTACGACAACATGCGCGAGTTCCGTCAGCAGCTGCTCGACGACAAGACCCAGCACATTTACGAACTCAACGCCGACGAGCGTAAGCTGTGGGTCGATACGGCCGCGCCGGTCGCCGAGAAGGCAAAGGCCGCCGTCGTGAAGAAGGGTTACGCGGACGCGGACGACATCCTGAACAAGCTCCGCGCGAAGCTCAAGGAGCACGGCGCTCTCGTCGAGTAAGCAGTCAGGCCGGGGGCCCCCATTGGGGCCCCCCCCCCAT
>JAEWLS010000037.1 GCA_023457435.1 Pseudomonadota bacterium | reverse complement strand
CAGCGAGGTTGCCGGAGTTGAAGACGTCGAAGTTAGCGCCAAAACCGGCACCCTGATCGTGACGTCGAGCCGTCCCGTCGACGACGCGCAGATCCTCAACGCCGTCGACGAGGCCGGCTACTCGGCGGTGCGTGTCGCATGAACGCCGCGGGACGATTGACAGCGTTTGGTGCCGGACTGGCAGTGGCGTTCACGGCTGCATACGTCACCGCCGCAGCGGTCGTCCCTGATACCGCGGCGACATCTCCCCAGACCCAAACTTCCGATGCTGCAGCGGATCACAGCGCGCCGCCGACCGAGCAGGCGTCATCAGCCGTTCCCTTCGCCGACCCGCCGGGGTTGTCGTTGGCCGAAGACGGATACGTCCTGAGCCCGGTGCGGTCCCCCAGCGCACCCAACGATCGGGGAACGTTGAGCTTCACCATCGTCGACCCGGGCGGCACGCCGCTGCTGGACTACGCGACCGTGCACGACAAGCAACTGCACCTCATCGTGGTCCGTTCCGACGGCCAGCACTTCGCCCATGTACACCCAAGGCTGGACGCGGCCACCGGCACGTGGTCAACGCCGTGGACGTGGAACGCCGCCGGCACCTACCGCGTGTTCGCCGACTTCCAACCCGCAGGGGCGGGCAGCGCCAAACTCACCCTCACCCGAACCGTGCAGGTGGCCGGCGCGTTCGTCCCGGCGGTGGCGAGTGCCACACGCACCGTGGATGAAATCGCCGGATACACCGTGAAACTGGACGGTGCACTCACCGCGGGCGTCTCCCACGAACTCACCGCGACAGTCACGCGCGACGGCCGGCCGGTGATGACCTTGCAGCCCTACCTGGGGGCTTACGGCCATCTCGTCGCCTTGCGTGAGGGAGACCTGGCGTATCTACATGTGCACCCTGAGGGGGCCGAGCCGGTACCGGGCGGCACCGGTGGGCCTGCGGTGTCGTTCGCGGCGACCGCACCCACTGCCGGGCGCTACCTGCTCTACCTCGACTTCAAAGTCCAGGACACCGTGCACACCGCCAGCTTCGTCGTCGACGCCGCACCCGGTGGCACCAACGAGCCCGCGCCAGAGCCATCGCGTGACGCCGGCCATGCCGGCGGGCACTGAGCTATCCCGTCCGAATCAGAAACTGAAAGGCAGTGGCTTCATGACGACATCGACACCGGTGTCTGGCCCGAGTGTGGAACTTCGCATCGGGGGAATGACCTGCGCCTCCTGCGCCAACCGCATCGAGCGCAAGCTCAACAAGCTCGACGGCGTGGCCGCGACAGTCAATTACGCGACGGAAAAGGCCACCGTCACGGTGCCTGACGGATACGATCCGGCGCTGCTGATCGCCGAGGTGGAGAAGACGGGCTACACCGCCGCGCTCCCGACACCGCGCACGCCGATGCCCTCCGACGCATCCGGTGACACCCCGCACGCCGTGGACACCGCCGACCCCGAACTGGCGTCGCTGCGGCACCGCCTGAGGGCCTCGGCCGTCCTGACGGTGCCGGTCGTCGCGATGGCGATGATCCCGGCGCTGCAGTTCACGTACTGGCAGTGGGCGTCGCTCACGCTGGCGGCCCCCGTCGTCGTGTGGGCAGCATGGCCATTCCATCGGGCCGCCTGGGCCAACCTGCGACACGGCACCGCGACCATGGATACGCTCATTTCGCTGGGCACCGTGTCGGCGTTCCTGTGGTCGCTGTATGCGCTGTTTCTGGGCAGCGCCGGCACGCCGGGTATGAAGCATCCCTTCGCGTTCACCCTGGCACCGTCGCATGGCGCCGCCAACATCTACCTCGAAGTCGCCGCAGGCGTAACCACGTTCATCCTGGCCGGACGCTACTTCGAGAAGCGGTCCAAACGGCAGGCCGGAGCGGCACTACGAGCCCTACTCGACCTAGGCGCCAAAGACGTATCCGTCCTGCGCGACGGGACGGAAACCAAGATCGCCATCGAAGAACTCGTGGTTGGCGACGATTTCATAGTCCGTCCGGGGGAGAAGATCGCCACCGACGGCGTGGTGGTGTCCGGTTCCTCGGCTGTCGACGCCTCGATGCTGACCGGCGAAGCGGTACCCGTGGAAGTCGCTGCCGGCGACACCGTGGTCGGTGCCACCGTCAACGCCGGCGGTCGGCTGGTGGTGCAGGCCACTCGCGTCGGCTCGGACACCCAGCTCGCGCAGATGGCCCAGCTGGTCGAACGCGCCCAGACCGGCAAGGCCGAAGTGCAACGCCTGGCCGATCGCATTTCCGGCGTCTTCGTACCGATCGTCATCGCTATCGCCGTGATCACCCTCGGCGCCTGGCTGGGCGCGGGATTCTCAGTCGCCGCCGCGTTCACCGCAGCGGTCGCGGTCCTCGTCATCGCCTGCCCCTGCGCCCTCGGGCTGGCCACGCCCACCGCCCTGCTGGTGGGCACCGGTCGCGGCGCACAAATCGGCGTGCTGATCAAAGGTCCCGAGGTGCTCGAATCCACCCGCAAGGTTGACACCGTGGTGCTGGATAAGACCGGAACCGTCACCACCGGCAAAATGACGCTGGTCGATGTCATCACAGCGCCGGAAACCGAACGCGCGGAGCTGCTTCGACTGGCCGGCGCCCTGGAGAACGCCTCCGAGCACCCCATCGCCCAAGCCGTCGCCGCCGCGGCGGCCGAGGAACTCCAGGCCCTGCCCGTTCCGGAGGACTTCGCGAATGTCGAAGGTAAAGGCGTCCACGGCATCGTGGATGGACACGCCGTCATCGTTGGGCGCGAATCACTGCTGTCCGACTGGGCGCAACACCTCAGCCCGGATCTGTCCCACGCCAAGGCCCGCGCGCAAGCCCAGGGAAAGACCGTGGTAGCGGTCGGGTGGGACGGGCAGGCGCGCGGTGTACTCGTCATCGCTGACACCGTGAAATCGACGAGCGCACAGGCAATCTCGCAGATGCGTGACATTGGGCTGACCCCCGTGTTGCTCACCGGCGACAACCAAGCCGTCGCTCGACAGATCGCCGCCGAAGTCGGCATCGACGACGTCATCGCCGAAGTCATGCCCGAAGGCAAGGTTGACGTCATCGCACGCCTCCAAGCCGAAGGCAAGACGGTCGCCATGGTCGGCGACGGAGTCAACGACGCGCCCGCCCTCGCCCAAGCCGACCTCGGTCTGGCGATGGGCACCGGCACCGACGTCGCCATCGAGGCCTCCGACATCACCCTGGTGCGCGGTGATCTGCGCAGCGCCGTTGACGCGATCAGGCTGTCCCGCGAAACACTGTCGACGATCAAAACCAACCTGTTCTGGGCGTTCGCCTACAACGTCGCAGCGATCCCCGTCGCAGCACTGGGCATGCTCAATCCGATGCTGGCCGGAGCCGCAATGGCATTCTCCAGCGTCTTCGTGGTGGGCAACAGCCTGCGCCTGCGCCGCTTCAAAACCACTTCCGCCGACACCACCAGTTAAATCACCGCCACCTGTGAGGAGAACCAATGTCCGAGAATCAGAACCGCACGTCAGCCTGCTGCTGCAGCGGCGCAGCCGACAAAATCGATACCTCACCCATCGACCCTACGGCGAGGAACCTGCTTGACCTCGGATCGCAGAACGAGACCACCTGCCCCGTGATGCCCGGCACGCCGGTGAACAAGACGGTCGCCGAAGCGGCGGGACTATTCCGTGACTATCGCGGTCGGCGTTACTGGTTCTGCTGCAAGGGATGCGGACCACGTTTCGACCGCGACCCCGACAAGTATGCCTCCGCCGCATGACCGCGACCCTCGTCGCGCACTCCTCGCCGGGCACCCGAAGTTAGTCACCACCACGCACAAGGAAAGCGTCATGACCCACGCAGACAACACCAGGCACTGCCCCTCAACAGGCACCACCCACCACGGCTACATCACCGATAAAGACAAATACCTCAAGCGGTTGAAGCGCATCGAAGGCCAAGCCCGCGGCATCAGCAGAATGATCGAAGAGGAGCGGTACTGCATCGACATCCTGACCCAAACAGACGCGCTCACCAAAGCCCTCCAAGGCGTCGCGCTGGCACTGCTTGACGACCATCTTCGCCACTGCGTCCGTGACGCCGCCGCCACCGGCGGACCGGCCGCTGACGCCAAACTCACAGAAGCCTCTGAAGCCATCGCCCGCTTGGTGCGTTCCTAACACCCACATCATCAATGCGCGTCGACTGAAACGCGAAGTCCCCTAAGGAAAGAACATGACAAACCGCGATGACCACGGCGTAGCAACATCCCACCCTGGCGGGCACGCCCAGCACCAATTCCCCAGCGCACACCCTGACACCCACCCACACGGCGAACACCACGGCCATGACAATCACACCGGCCACACTGGCCATAGCGGCCACGGCGGTGACCACGTGGCCCAATTCCGCAAGCTCTTCTGGATCAACCTGATCATCGCCATACCGGTCGTCGCGTTCTCGACCATGTTCGCGATGCTGCTCGGTTACGACGTCCCCGACTTCCCCGGCGCACGCTGGATCGCGCCCCTGCTCGGGACAGTGATGTACGTCGTCGGTGGCCGCCCCTTCCTCACCGGTGCGCTGAACGAGGTCCGTTCCCGCAAACCAGGAATGATGCTCCTGATCGGACTGGCGATCACCGTCGCCTTTTTCGCGTCCTGGGGCGCGAGCTTGGGCCTGCTCCACCACGAGCTGGAATTCTGGTGGGAACTCGCCCTTCTCATCGTCATCATGCTGCTCGGCCACTGGGTAGAAATGCGCTCGCTGGCCCAGACCACCTCAGCGCTGGACTCACTGGCCGCACTACTTCCCGACGAAGCCGAGAAGATCGACGGCGACCGCACCGTCACCGTCTCGCCGACCGACCTGCACGTCGGCGATGTCGTTGTAGTCCGACCCGGCGGCAGCATCCCTGCCGACGGCAAGATCGTCGACGGACGCGCCGACATGGACGAGTCCATGG
>JAEWLS010000036.1 GCA_023457435.1 Pseudomonadota bacterium | reverse complement strand
TACGCCTTGAACTCGCCGAAGAACTTCGTGATCGCAGCCGTCAACGACGTCTTGCCGTGGTCAACATGCCCGATCGTGCCAATGTTCACATGCGGCTTCGTCCGCTCGAATTTACCCTTGGCCATGTTATTTTCCCTGACGCGTTTCGGAAAGTCTGATTTGAGGCGGGCGATTAGCTGCATCGGCCGCAAAAAACAAGAGTGAGCGGAAAGCCGGCGCCTCTGCCCGGAGATATGGAGCGGGTAGCGGGAATCGAACCCGCGTATTCAGCTTGGAAGGCTGCTGCTCTACCATTGAGCTATACCCGCGAGCCCGCTCATGATGGCACGAATTCCGGCGGTGGTGGAGAGGGCTGGATTCGAACCAGCGTAGGCAAAGCCAACGGATTTACAGTCCGTCCCCTTTAACCACTCGGGCACCTCTCCAAACCGCGGAAAAAGCCATCCATGAGGGTTCGCACGACAGGAACTGAACCCCGACCGCGCGAAGCGGCCTTATGGCGACTGCCCCCTGCCCTGTCAACCGCGCGACGAACGCATTTCCCACGCCGGCGAACTTGCCCTATAGCCTGCTCCATGAGCACCGATGACCGCGAGAAGACTCCCAAGGACAGCCATTACGCGCGCCTGCGCCGCGCCCATCGTGACGCGAGGCCGGCGGTCGGAGATAGGCCGAACGCCATGCCGCGTCCGCGGCCGGGCCGGCCGACGCCGCCCCCGCCGGAAGGCCTGCTCCGCCTCTATGGCATCCACACGGTCGAAGCGGCGCTCGCGAACCCGCGTCGCACGGTCGGGCGCATGCTGATCACACGCAACGCTGCGGCCCGGCTGGGGCTGGAAAACCTCGGCGCGCTGTCATTCCCCGCCGAGATGGTCGAACCCCGCGCCATAGCCGCGCTTCTGGGCGACGACGCCGTGCATCAGGGCGTCATGCTCGAAGCGAGGCCGTTGAAGCCGAAAACCCTTTCCGAACTCGCCGACTGCCCCCTCGTCCTTGTGCTCGATCAGGTGACCGACCCGCATAATGTCGGCGCGATCATGCGCTCCGCGGTCGCCTTCGGCGCCGGCGCACTGATCACCACCAGCCGCCACAGCCCGGCTGAAGGTGGCGTGCTCGCCAAGGCAGCATCCGGCGCACTCGAACATATCGACCATATCGAGGTCAGAAACCTCGCCGAGGCGTTGGGCGAGCTGCAGGCCGCAGGCTTTCAGACCGTCGGCCTCGATTCGGATGGGCCGGCAGAACTGGAGACGACCTTCGCCGGCAAGCGCATCGCGCTGGTCCTCGGCGCCGAGGGCAAGGGGCTCCGCCAGAAGACGCGCGAGACTGTCAGCGCTCTGGCGCGGCTCGACATGCCCGGCGTGATTCGGTCCCTGAACGTATCAAACGCCGCAGCGGTCGCCCTGTACGCCGCGCGCCGCCACCTTGCCTGATCGTTTGGCTTTGCAACTCAGCGCGCCGCGATATTAGATGACGTAACGGCGAGCGGAGCGGCGACATGCGGGAACTGTTTCAGCGCGCATTCTTGTGGGGCGTCGCAGGCATGCTGATTGGGCCTGCCTTGATCTACTCCCTGATGCTCGTCGTACTTTGGACCGACCCGGCGTGCCGTGCCGGCGTCAGCGCCAACTGCAAGCTCGACGTGTGGCTGAACCTCACGATCGGCGTGATCGTCGGATTCGTGCTGTTCTTCGTTGTAACGCTGGTGCGCGGGCTAATGCGCCGCGCGCGAGAGGCGATGGACTAGACGAACAGGTCGACCTTCTCGAAGCGGGTCACGTCGATGATGCCGGCATCCGAAATTCGCAGTTCCGGGATTACCACGAGCGCTAGCAGCGAGTGCTGCATGTAAGCGTTGTTCAGCGTGCAACCCATCTTGCGCATGGCGTCCGTGAGCTCCGCTGCCTTTCTGGCCACCACCTCGGCGCGCTCGTCGGACATCAAACCGGCGATCGGCATCTCGACCAGTGCAAGCTGCTTACCCTTGGACACCATGACAACGCCGCCGCCCACCTTTCCGAGGATATTGGCGGCGATCGCCATGTCGCTCCTGTTCGTCCCGACGACGACGATGTGATGGCTGTCATGCGCCACTGACGACGCCATCGCGCAGTCCTGGAGATAGCCGAAGCCGCTCACGAATCCGTTGGTGACAGCACCGGTGCCTCGATGGCGCTCGACCAGCGCGATCTGGCAGACATCGTTTGTGCGGTCCATCTCGACCAGGCCGTCGCGAACCGCGAGATCGGCCTCGAGCGCCTTGGTCGGCGCCTGGTTCTCGACCACGCCGATGACGCGGACACGGACCTTGTTGGCGCCCTCCGGGGCCGGGATTTCAAAATCGTCCGCCTTAAGCGATTTGCCGAGCTTCACCGTGTTCTTCGCCTCGGCCGGATAGGCATAGGGCGGGATTTCGGTCACTAGACGATCGTCCTTCGCGTATCTCACGCCACGCACAAACACTTCGTCGATGGCGAGCGCCGCCAGGTCGGAGACGATGAGGAAATCGGCACGCCGACCCGGGGTGATCGAGCCCAGCTCACGCTCGAGTCCGAAATGCTGCGCCGTGTTCAGCGTCGCCATCTGGATCGCGGTGATCGGCTTCAGCCCCTGTGCGATCGCATGACGCACCACGCGATCCATGTGCCCGTCCTCCACCAGCGTCCCGGAATGGCTGTCGTCCGTGCACAGGATGAAGCTGCGCGGATCGAGCCCGCTTTCGGTGACTGCCTTGATCTGCGCGGCAACGTCATACCATGCTGAGCCGAGCCGCAGCATCGCGCGCATGCCCTGGCGCACGCGCGCGATGGCATCCGACGCCCTTGTGCCTTCGTGATCGTCGGCGGGTCCGCCGGCGACGTAGCCGTGGAACGGCAGGCCGAGATCCGGTGACGCATAATGCCCGCCGACGGTCTTCCCGGAGCGGAGGGTGGCAGCGATGCCGAGGACCATCGTCTTGTTGTTGGCGGCGACGCCCGGAAAGTTCATGACCTCGCCGAGGCCGACGATGTTCGGCCAGGTCATGGCCTCCTCGATGTCGGCAGGCGTGATCTCGGCGCCCGCATGCTCGAGCCCCGGCGCGGAGGGGACGCAGGAAGGCATCTGCACATAGACGTTGATCGGCATCGCCGCCGCCTCGTCGTGCATCAGTCTCACGCCCTCGAGGCCGAGTACGTTGGCGATCTCGTGCGGGTCGATGAACATGGTGGTGGTGCCGTGTGGGATGACGGCGCGGCAGAACTCGGTCACGGTGACCATTCCGCTCTCGACATGCATGTGGCCGTCGCACAGACCCGGCACAAGGTAGCGTCCGCCCGCGTCGATGACCTTCGTCGCCTCGCCGATCGCGTGGCTGGCGTCCGGACCGCAATAGGCGAAGCGGCCCGCGACAACGGCGATGTCGGTCGCGTCGATGATCTCGCCGGAATGTACGTTCACCCAGCGCCCGTTGCGGACGACCAGATCGGCCGGCCGCCGCCCGCTCGCGACATCGACCAATGCCGGAGCAACTTCATGCCAGGGTTTCAGGGTCATCGGCTCGGTCATCGTGTTCTCCATCGACTGCGACTGTGCCAAGCTGCGCC
The DNA here is from genome assembly GCA_023457435.1 of Pseudomonadota bacterium. GTDB lineage: Bacteria > Pseudomonadota > Alphaproteobacteria > Rhizobiales > Rhizobiaceae > RCIO01. Next base: position 194,570 of record JAEWLS010000036.1, on the reverse strand, counting down.
AGCTTTTTCCAGTTCGGTCGATGCGCGGCAGAGCGATTGTCGAGCGCTCGGCGATGCGTGTAAGTCTCGTATCATGGCGCTAACACTCCCATCGCCTCGACGCGGGCTCGCGATGAAGAGCTGGCTGCTCTCGGCTGCGATCTTCTGCGCACTCGCCGCCGCGATCATGTGGTTTGGAACTCCATACGCGCTGGAGAACCAGTTCGATCGTGCCGCGTCGCGAAGCGAGACGACCCTTCGGCTCGCCGTTTCCGCACTGCGTGGCCATATGCGCCGGTACGAGGCGCTGCCGCCGCTCATCGCCGACGACGATGACATCAAGGCACTGCTCAACGCGCCGAGCGAAATGCGCCGAGCGGGCGTCAACGCCTACCTGAAGCAGCTGAACACCGAGCTCGAATCCTCCGATCTGTACGTCATGCTCCCAAACGGCGACACGATCGCCGCGTCGAACCATGATGCCCCCACGAGCTTCGTCGGCGAGAATTTCTCCTACCGCCCCTATTTCACCGAAGCGATCGCCGGAAGAACCGGTCGATTCTTCGCGCTGGGCACCACATCGCTCAAACGAGGCTACTATTTCTCCGCTCCGGTCCGGGAAGGCGAAGGGATCAGCGGCGTCGTCGTCGTCAAGGTCGACATCGAGCCCATCGAGGCGGCGTGGCGCGGCAGTGAGGACGAGTTCATCGTCACCGACCCGGAGGGCATCATCTTCATGACCAGTCGCGAGGAATGGCTCTACAACGGCCTCCTCCCGCTGACCCCGGAACGCATCGCCCGCACCGAGGCGTCGCGCCGCTACGCCGACGCCACGCTGCGCGAATTGCCTGTCACGGCCGACATCGAGCGCTTCGGCTACAACACGATCGTGCTGTCCGGGCCTGGCCAGCGGCACGAATATCTCGTGCTGGCGGAGCAAATGGCCGAGGCCGGCTGGACTGTGAAGGTCATGACCGACACAGCCCCGCTCTACGCCCAGGCTCAGGCTCAAATTCTGGGCGCCCTCCTGGTGCTGACGCTGGCAACGCTCGCCGCAGCCATCGTCTTGCAGCGGAGGGCCCGACTGGCAGAGCGCCTGGCTTTGCAGGCGAGCACACAGGTGGAACTCGAACACCGCGTCGCCGAACGCACCGCCGATCTCGCGCGGATGAACAGACGGCTCGAGCAGGAAGTCGCGGAGCGCACCGCTGCGGAGGCGCAGCTCCGGCAGACACAGGCGGATCTGGTGCAGGCCGGCAAGCTCGCGGCGCTGGGCCAGATGGCGGCGGTGCTCAGCCACGAGTTCAACCAGCCCCTGACTGCCGCGCGCACCTTCGCCGACAACGCGCTGACCTTGCTGGAGCGGAAGCGTACCGCCGAGGCGCGCGGGGCGGTCGGACGCATCGTCAGTCTGACGGAGCGCATGGCATCGATCGCTCGGCACCTGCGCAATTTTGCCCGCAAGCCCAACGAACGGCTCGGGCCGGTGTCGGTGGCAGACGCGGTGCGCGACACGCTGGAAATCGTCGGGTGGCGGCTGAAGGCGGCTGACGTCGACCTCGAGCTCGCGTTCGGCGACCCGCCCCCGGTCGTCAACGCGGGCGCGGTCCGTCTCCAGCAGGTGCTCGTCAACCTGCTATCGAACGCAGCGGACGCCGTGGAAGGCAGAAGCGACCGTCGTGTGACGTTTTCAGCGACGCGGCACGACGGCAAGGTCTCAATCTCGGTCCGTGATCGGGGCGACGGCGTTTCGCCGGCCATCGCGGGACGGATCTTCGACCCGTTCTTCTCGACGAAGGGCGTCGGCAAGGGTCTCGGCCTTGGCCTGTCGATCTCATACAACATCGTGCGCGATTTCGGCGGCACGTTGACGGTTGCGAGCCAACCGGACGGCGGAGCGGCCTTCACGATTGTGCTCGACGAGGCTCCCGCTTTGGCAGAGGCGGCCGAATGAGCCGCCCGCGCGTCATCCTGGTCGATGACGAGGAGATGCTAAGATCGTCCTTCTCGCAATCGCTCGACCTCGCCGGCCACGCCGTCGAGACCTACGCGAACGCCGATGGCGTGCTGGACACGGTCGGCTACGGCTTCAATGGCGTCGTCGTGACCGACATACGCATGCCGGGCATGGACGGCATGTCGCTGATGGCAAGAATCCGCGAAATCGACGCCGATGTGCCCGTTATCCTGATGACCGGACACGCCGATGTGCAGCTTGCCGTCCGTGCGATGCGGGAAGGCGCCTACGACTTCCTCGAAAAGCCGTTCAGCGCGCAGGCGCTTGCCGACGTCGTGTCGCGCGCGCTCGACAGACGCGCGCTTGTTCTTGAGAACCGAAGGCTTCGTGCCGCCGCCGGCAAGCGCGACGATTTCGAAACCCGCCTTCCCGGCCGTGCCCAGGCAATGGTTGATCTGCGCTATCGCCTGCGCGCGCTCGCCGCGACCGACGCCGACGTACTGATCATCGGCGATACCGGCACCGGCAAGGATGTCGCGGCGCGGGCATTGCACGATGCCAGTCCGCGGGCGCAGCGGCCATTGGTCGCCATCAATTGCGCCGCGCTGCCGGAAACCTTGATCGAGAGCGAACTCTTCGGTCACGAGGCGGGCGCCTTCCCGGGCGCGCTGCGTCCCCGCTATGGCAAGTTCGAGCATGCTCGGGGTGGCACGATTCTGCTCGACGAGATCGGCGCGATGCCTCCTGCCCTGCAGGCCAGGCTCCTTCGCGTCATCGAGGAGCGCGTCATCACACGTCTCGGCTCAAATGACGCCGTACCGCTCGACGTGCGCTTCATAGCGACGTCGAAGGCAGATCTCGAAGCGGAAGCGGCGGCCGGGCGCTTCCGCCCGGAGCTCCTCTACCGGCTGAACGTGGTGACCCTGCGCATGCCTTCGCTCCAACAGCGCCGGGAAGACATTCCGCTCCTCTTTCTGCAGCTCGTCAACGAGGCGGCGGCGCGCTACCGGCATGCCACGGTCGACGTTCCGGTCGAGACGCTCGCCGCCGTCGCGGCGCGCCCCTGGCCCGGAAACGTGCGCGAGTTGCGCAACGCAGCGGACCGGTACGTTCTCGGACTTGGCGCGGTATCCGACGAGGACATGCGAACCGCCACGCCAGCGGATGGAACCCTGGCCGAAAGGGCGGCTGCCTTCGAGAAGGCCGTGATTGCCGACGCCCTGCGCCATTCGGGCGGTGCGCTGAAGCCGGTTTACGAGACACTCGGCATCTCTCGGAAAACCCTTTACGAGAAGATGCAGAGGCACGGGCTGGGACGCGACGGTTCCTGATTGGGTGGTTTTTCCCACACCCGGCGAGCGCCATGTTACCTTTTCCACCCATGAGCGGCGAAATACGCGGTGATGGACTGCTGCCAGAACGCTTTTGCGTTGTCATGGGACCGACCCTGACACGTGATTACGTCAGCACGCGCCGTCTGGCGCGACGCCTGACGTTCTATCGGAGGAATACATGAAGAAGATGTTCGCGGCCCTTGCCGCCGCTGCCGCCATCACCGTCGCCGGACCGGCTTTTGCCGACTATCCGGAACGCACCATCACCGTTGTTGTCCCGTTTGCCGCGGGCGGCCCGACCGATACGGTCACCCGCCTCGTGGCTGAAGCGATGTCCAAGGATCTGGGCCAGCAGGTCATCGTCGAGAACGTCGGCGGCGCCGGCGGCACGCTCGGTGCCAAGAAGGTCGCAGACTCTGCCAACGATGGCTACACGCTGCTGCTCCACCACATCGGAATGGCGACGTCCGACACGCTGTATCGCAACCTGCCGTACAAGACTCTCGACTCGTTCGAGTATGTCGGCCTCGTGACCGAGGTGCCGATGACGCTCCTCGGCCGCAAGGACCTCGAGCCGAACGACCTGAAGGGCCTGATCGAATACGCAAAGGCCAACAAGGACAAGATCACCGTTGCAAACGCCGGTATCGGCGCCGCATCGCATCTCTGCGGCATGCTTTTCATGTCGTCCATCGAGACGCCGCTGGTGACGGTCCCCTACAAGGGCACCGGCCCGGCGATGACCGATCTCCTCGGCGGCCAGGTCGACATCATGTGCGACCAGACCACCAACACCACCAAGCAGATCCAAGGCGGCACGGTTAAGGCCTATGCCGTCACCTCGCCGGAGCGTCTCGACGTGCTCAAGGACCTGCCGACGGTGAAGGAAGCCGGTCTGCCCAACATGGAAGTCGGCATCTGGCACGGCATCTACGCGCCGAAGGGCACCGATGCGGCCATCGTCGAACGTCTGTCGAAGTCTCTGCAGGTCGCGCTGAAGGACCAGAACGTCGCGGCTCGCTTCGCCGAGCTGGGCACCACGCCGTCGCCGGAAGCCGACGCCACGCCGGCCGCACTCAAGGCCAAGCTGGAAAGCGAGATCGCCCGCTGGAAGCCGGTCATCGACGCCGCTGGCCAGTACGCGGACTGATCAATGCCCGGAGACAGCGAGGTGGGTTCGCGCGCCGGACTGTCGTAAGAAGGGAACGAGCGCCGCCGCGTGGGGGAACGCGGCGGCGTTCAGACTTTCAGGGACTTCAGCAGGAACGCTTGGGGAGGCGAAACATGAAGCCATTTACCATCGATCGCACGAACGGCCTCGCAGGTGCGCTCTTCGTGTTCGCCGGCCTTTTCTTCGGCGTCCAGGCACTGAACCTGGAGCTCGGTTCGGCCTTCCGGATGGGACCCGGCTACTTTCCCCTGGTGCTGTGCGGGATCCTGTTGATCCTCGGCGCAGTGATCCTGTTCGGCGCCATCCGGACCGAGAGCGAGCCGATCGGCACCTTCGCCATCCGCGGCATGATCCTGATCCTGGCCTCCCCGGTTCTCTTCGGTCTCCTGCTTGGCGCGCTCGGCTTCGTTCCTGCGATCTTCGTCGCGGCGATGGCCGCCAGCTTCGCCTCGTCGCGAATGACCGTCCTGCTGGCGGTCATCATCGCGGCGGCGCTAACGCTGTTTGCGACACTCGTTTTCGTCGTGGGGCTCGAACTGCCGTTCAACCTGATCGCGCCATCGCTGCGCGCAATGTTCTAGGGGCGGTCGATGGAACTCTTCGCCAATCTCGGCCTCGGTTTCGCCACGGCCACCACCCTCGCCAACCTCGCCTTCTGCCTCATCGGCGTGCTGCTCGGCACCCTGATCGGAGTGCTTCCGGGTATCGGCGCCACGGCGACGATCGCCATGCTCCTGCCGATCACGTTCCAGATCGGAGACCCGGTCTCGTCCCTGATCATGCTCGCCGGCATATACTACGGTGCGCAATACGGCGGCTCGACCACCGCCATCCTGATAAACATGCCCGGCGAATCGTCGTCCGCCGTGACCGCGCTCGACGGCTATCAGATGGCCCGAAAGGGCCGGGCCGGCGCAGCGCTCGCCATCGCCGCCCTCGGCTCGTTCTTCGCCGGCACCGTCTCGACCTTCCTCGTCGCGCTGCTCGCACCGCCGCTCACCACGATCGCGCTCAAGTTCGGTCCGCCTGAATACTTTTCGCTGATGGTCGTCGGCCTCGTCTCGTCGATCGCGCTGGCGCACGGCTCCATCGTCAAAGCGCTGGCAATGGTCGTGCTCGGCCTTCTGCTCGGGCTCGTCGGCACCGACATCTACACCGGGACGCCGCGCTTCAACCTCGGCATCCGCGAATACTCGGACGGCCTGAACTTCGTCGCTCTCGCGGTTGGCGTGTTCGGCATCGCGGAGATCCTGCGCAACCTCGAGAACGAGACGACGCGCGAGGTGATGGTCAAGAACGTCACCAACCTGTTCCCGACCCGCGACGACTGGAAGAAGATGACGCCGCCGGTGCTGCGCGGCACATTCCTCGGCTCCGCGCTCGGCGTGCTGCCGGGCGGCGGCGCGGTCCTCGCCTCCTTCGCCTCCTACACGCTGGAGAAGCGCATCTCCGCCACGCCGGAGGAATTCGGCAAAGGCTCGGTCGCCGGCGTCGCCGGTCCCGAGAGCGCCAACAACGCCGCGGCGCAAACCTCGTTCATTCCGCTGCTCACCCTCGGCATCCCGGCGAACCCCGTCATGGCGTTGATGATCGGCGCCATGATCATTCAGGGCATCGTGCCGGGCCCCAACGTGGCGGTCGAACAGCCGGCGTTGTTCTGGGGCATCATCGCGTCGATGTGGATCGGCAATCTGATGCTGGTCGTGCTCAACCTGCCGCTCATCGGCCTGTGGGTGAAGCTGCTGACCGTGCCGTACTACGTCCTGTTTCCGGCGATCATGACATTCTGCGCCATTGGCGTGTACAGCGTGAACAGCAACATCTTCGACCTCTACGCGGTCGCCTTCTTCGGACTGCTCGGCTACATCCTGGTCAAGCTGCGCTGCGAGCCCGCGCCGCTGCTGCTCGGCTTCGTGCTCGGCCCGCTGCTGGAGGAGAACCTTCGCCGCGCCATGATCATCTCGCGCGGCGACCCGTCGGTGTTCGTCACGCGGCCGATCAGCGCCGTGCTGCTCGCCGCCGCGCTGCTCGTGCTCGTCGTCGTGCTCTTGCCGTCGGTCAGGAAGAAGCGGGAACAGGTCTTCGTCGAGGAAACCTGAGTTTTCTTGCGTGGAAGGCCGGGTTGCCCCGGCCCTCCAGTGCGAGGCTGAGGCTCAGGCGCGCCTGAACAGGCCGATGATGACCAGTAGGATCACCGCGCCGATGGTGGCGTAGACGATCGACGATATCCAGCCGCCGTCGCCGATCACCAAGCCGATGCGCGGCAGGATGAGCGCTGCGATGAAGGCGCCGACGATGCCGACGACGATGTTGCCGAGCAGGCCGAAGCCGTAGCCTTTGACGATCAGACCCGCCAGCCAACCGGCGACGGCGCCGACGATCAGCATAACAATGATGCTTTCAATGCCCATGAGTATCCTCCTCGTGATGGGAGCCGCATGGAAGCAGAGTCTTCGACTTAGGTCGATAGCCCAGTATGCGTCGGCTCAAGCGCCGCGCAAGGCAGCCAGCCGCGCGTTCAATTCGCCGAGGCGCTGGGCAGTCACCCGGATCTCGAGGTCGACACCGCCATCTTCCCGGTCGACCCGATTTGTGACCGTGCCGGATCGGTAGAGCCAGTCGGTCAGGTGAAGCTCGGTAGGCGACAGGCTCACCTCGGTCGTCAGCGACAGCCCTGAAAGCTTCTGCTCGATCAGGTTGACGAGTTCGGCGATGCCCTCGCCCGAGATTGCCGAGATCGCGATCGGAGGAACGCTGGCGTCCTTCATGACGGCGTCCAGCACATGCGTGCGCGCCGCATCGTCGAGCAGATCGACCTTGTTCCAGACTTCGATGACGTGTTCCGGATCGGCGATATCGACATCGAGGTCGCCAAGGATCTTGGCGACGTCCTGCGCCTGCGCATGCGTATCCGGGTCGGAGATGTCGCGTAGATGGATCACCAGATCCGCCTCAACAACCTCCTCGAGCGTCGCTCGAAACGCCGCGATCAGGTGGGTAGGCAGGTCGGATATGAAGCCGACCGTGTCGGAGAGGATCACCTCGGTACCGAGAGGAAGCCGCACGCGCCGCAGCGTCGGATCGAGCGTCGCGAACAGCATGTCCTCGGCAAGCACGGTCGCCCCGGTGAGCCGGTTGAACAGGGTGGACTTGCCGGCATTGGTGTAGCCGACGATCGAGACGATCGGGTACGGCACCTTGCGGCGCTTGGCGCGGTGCAGGTCGCGAGTACGTCGCACGCCTTCCAGCTCGCGCTTGAGCTTCAGGATCTTCTCCTGGAGCTGGCGGCGGTCGGCTTCGATCTGAGTCTCGCCCGGTCCGCCGAGGAAGCCCGCGCCGCCGCGCTGCCTTTCGAGGTGCGTCCAGGAGCGCACGAGCCGCCCGCGCTGGTACTCGAGATGAGCGAGCTCGACCTGCAGCGTGCCTTCCTTGGTCCGCGCACGGCGCCCGAATATTTCGAGGATCAGCCCGGTGCGGTCCAGCACCTTGGCATCGAGCTCCTTCTCGAGGTTGCGCTGTTGCACCGGCGTCAAAGGATGGTCGAAGATCGCCAGCTCGACGTCGTTCTCCTTCGCGAACACGCCAAGCTCGGCAAGCTTGCCCGAGCCGATCAGCGTCGCCGGCTTCGGGTCGGAGAGCGTCACGATCTCCGAATGGGCGATCTCGAGGTCGATCGCCTGCGCCAGCCCGAGTGCCTCCTCGAGGCGCGCCTGCGGGCTGCGGCGATGTTCCCCGTGCCCGTCCCGGTTCTGCTTGGTGATGACAGGAACGACAACGATCGCGCGGCCCGTCGAGCCGTCGCGCCGCTCACGGCCCGGCGCTTCAGCCCGGTTCTTCTCGTCGCTCGCGGACTTCTCGCGCTTCACTCAGCCGTCTCGAGCGGCTTCCTCGCCGTCGAACATCTGCACGGGCTGGCTCGGCATGATGGTGGAGATCGCATGCTTGTAGACAAGCTGCGAATGCCCGTCCCGCCGAAGAAGGACACAGAAATTGTCGAACGACGTCACGACGCCCGTCAATTTGACGCCGTTGATCAGGAAGATAGTGAGGGGAATCTTGCTCTTGCGAACCGAATTCAGGAACAGATCCTGAAGGTTTTGCTGACGTTCAGCCATCTTTTCTTATCTTTCGCCCCGTCCCCTTCGGTCTGTCGTCCAGTAGCGCTTCATGCGCTCTGGAAGTCAACCGGCCGAGTGCTCCGCATAACTTCCGCAACGGGAGAGATACGGTGTAGAGCGAGCCCTCGCGCACAAGCGGTTATCAGGCCAGCCTTTTTTCCGCAACGTCAAAAAATGCCGCGCGCAGCGAAAGCGAAACCGATCCGGCATGGCCGTTCGCGACAGGCGACCCGTCGATCTCGACGACCGGCATGACGACTGTGGTTGCGCTGGTAATGAAGGCTTCGCGCGCGCTCTTGGCCTCGTCGACGCTGAAATTCCGCTCCTCGATGCGGACGCCGAGCTTCTTGGCGACATCGAACAGCGTTGTACGCGTAACGCCGCGCAGGATACCCGTCTCCGCCGTCCTGGTGACCAGCGCACCATCGCGCGTCACGATCCAGGCATTGGTCGACGCGCCCTCCTTCACGGTACCGTCTGGATCGACGAACCATGCCTCGGAGGCGCCGGCCTCCTTCGCCTTCTGCTTCGCAAGCACGTTCGGCAGCAAACCGACCGTCTTGATGTCGACGCGCTCCCAGCGGTTTTCGGGAACGGTGATGACGCGGATGCCCTTTTCGGCGCGCGCCGCGATCGCGGCGGCATCCAGCCGTTTGGCTGTGACGACGAGCGCCGGCCGGACACCGGCAGGGAACGGATGGTCGCGTGGCGCGACGCCGCGCGTCACCTGGAGATAGACCAGCCCGCTGCGAACGCGGTTGCGACGAACAACCTCGCCAAGCACGAATTCGAGCGCCCTGCGCTCCATCGGCCAATCGATTTCGAGTTCGCCGAGCGAACGGCCCAGCCGGTCGAGATGCCGGTCCATGTCGACGATGTGGCCGCGGGTCACCTCGCAGACCTCATACACACCGTCGGCGAACTGGTAGCCGCGGTCCTCGATATGCACCGTCGCCTCGCGGTGGGCGATGTAGCGGCCGTTCACATAGGCGATGCGTGACATGGTCCCTTCCCTCGCGCGTCTCAGAAGAACTCGAGGCTGACGCGGAACATCTGCTCCACCTGTTTGACCGAGTCGGCAAGCGCAAACATCACCACGCGGTCCTTCGGCTTGATGCGGAGTGCGCCGTCAGGCTTCACGAACTCGCCATCGCGATAGACACCGCCGATGCGCACGCTTGCCGGCAAGTCGAGGTCGCGCAGCGGCCGGCCAACCAGCGGCGATGTCTCCAGCGCTTCCGCCTCGATCACCTCGGCCGCGCCACCCTGCACGGAATGCACCGCACGGATGCGACCCCGGCGCACATGCTGGAGCACTTTGGAAATCGTTACGTTACGTGGGTTTACCTGCGCATCGATGCCGAGCGCGCGCGTGAAGTCGCGATAGGCCGGATTGTTGATCAGGGAGAGGTTCGACTTGCAGCCGAGCTGCTTCGCCATGACGCTTGCCAGGAGGTTCACCTGGTCGTCGTTGGTGAGCGACACCATCAGGTCCGCGTGTGCGATATCGGCTTCCATGAGCAGCTTCTGGTCGAGAGCGCTGCCGTGCAGCACCACCGTCTTGCGAAGTTCGTCCGCGATCGCGACCGCGCGCTCGCGATCTCGCTCGATCAGCTTGACGTTGGTACGGGTCTGCCGCGCCTCCATCGCCCGCGCCACGTAAAGGCCGATGTTACCGCCGCCAGCGATGACGATCCGCGCAGCCTCCTGCTCCTCATGGCCGAACAGCCCCAGCGTGCGCCGCACCTGGTCCTTGCTGCTGACGACATAGGCAAGGTCGCCGGTCACGAGTTGGTCCGCCGAGCGCGGCACGAACAGGCGGCCGTTGCGCGATATGCCGACGACCGTCGAGGTCAGGTCCGGGAACAGCTCGGTCAGCTGCGTCAGAGGCGTATTCACCACGGGGCAGTCTTCGAGACACTCGATGGCGACGAGAACGATCTTCGATTCGGCGAAGCGCACGACATCCGTTGCGCCGGGTAGCGCAATGCGCCGGAGCACCATCTCGCCAACTTCGACCTCGGGCGAAATGACCACGTCGATCGGAAGATTCTCACGCGAGAACAGGTCGGCGTAGTGCTTCTGCAGGTACGACTGGTCGCGGATTCGCGCGATCTTGGTCGGAACGTTGAACAGCGCATGCGCAACCTCGCACGCGACCATGTTCACCTCGTCGTGCAGCGTCACCGCGATCAGCATGTCCGCCTGCTGCGCACCGGCCTTTTCCAGCACGTCGGGATGCGAGCCGTGTCCGACGAAGCCGTGAACGTCGAGGTTGTCGCGCACCGACCGGATCAGGTCCGGCGCGGTGTCGATCACGGTCACGTCGTTGTGCTCCGAGGCCAGCTTTTCGGCGATGCCGTAGCCGACCTGCCCGGCGCCGCAGATGATGACCTTCAAGCTAGACTCCCAGCGACTTCAGCTTGCGGTGGAGCGCCGAGCGTTCCATGCCGATGAACTCCGCCGTCCGCGAGATATTCCCGCCGAAGCGGTTGATCTGCGCGATCAGGTATTCCTTCTCGAACAGTTCGCGAGCCTCGCGCAGCGGCAGCGCCATGATGTGCTGGTCGGACTGGTTCGGCGCGCGCGGCATCACGTCGCCGATTTCCGAGGGCAGCAGATCTGCCGTGATCGGCGCGTCCGGGTCGTCGCCGCGAGCCAGGATCATCAGCCGCTCGATGTTGTTGCGTAGCTGCCTGATGTTGCCTGGCCAGTTGTGCGCCTGCAAAACAGCCAGCGCGTCGTCTCCGAGCCGCCGCATACGTATGCCGGCCTGCTGCACGACCTGCTTCATGAAGTGATCGACGAGGAACGGGATGTCCTCGCGGCGTTCCGAAAGCCCAGGCACGTGCACCGGCACCACCGCCAGCCGGTGGTAGAGGTCCTCGCGGAAGCGGCCCTGCTGGATCAGGCTCTCGAGATTGTAGGCGCTCGACGAAATGATGCGCACGTCGACCTTCACGCGCTTGGTGCCGCCGACACGCTCGAACTGCTGGTCGACGAGGACGCGCAGGATCTTGCCCTGTGTCTCGCGCGGCATGTCGCCCACTTCGTCGAGATAAAGGATGCCGCGATGTGCTTCCTCGAGCGCGCCGACCTTTCTCTCGGCGCCGTTGGATTCGGTGCCGAACAGCTCGATCTCCATGCGCTCCGGCGTGATCGTCGCCGCGTTGACGCTGACGAACGGCCCACCCGCCCGCGCGGACGCGGCATGGATAGCGCGTGCGACCATCTCCTTGCCGGCTCCCGAGGGTCCGAGGATCATGATGCGGCTGTTGGTCGGCGCCACCCGGTCTATGGTCTGGCGAAGCTGGTTCACTGCATGTGAGGTGCCGATCAGCTCGATCATCTCGCCGCTGCGCTTTTTCAGGTCCGCCACCTCGCGGCGCAGCTTGGACGTCTCGAGCGCGCGCTCGCAGATCAGGATCAGCCGATCCGCCTTGAACGGCTTCTCGATGAAGTCGAACGCGCCGCGCCGGATGGCGGACACCGCGGTTTCGATCGTGCCGTGGCCGGAGATCATGACCACCGGCAGTTCGGGGTGCAGCTTCTTGATCTCGTCGAGCAGCGCCAGCCCATCGAGCTTCGAACCCTGCAGCCAGATATCGAGGAAGACCAGCCGCGGCGCACGGTCGGCGATGGCCGCAAGCGCACTGTCGCTGTCGCCCGCCGTTCGTGTCTCGTGCCCCTCGTCGGCGAGAATGCCGGCAACGAGGTCGCGGATGTCCTCCTCGTCGTCGACGATCAGAATGTCAGACGCCATTTGAAACCTTCAATGCTTGTTCTGGCCCTGCAGCCCCAGTCGCCCCGTCCGCCGAAACGGAGGGGAATATCATGCGAATCATCGCGCCTCGCCCGCCATGGAACGACGCAGGCGCATCGTGGAGTTCGAGGCGGCCACCATGGTCCTCGACGATCTTCTTGACGATGGCCAGTCCCAGCCCAGTGCCCTTCTCTCGGGTCGTCATGTAGGGCTCGAGCAGGCGTTGGCGATGCTCTCTCGGCAATCCCTTGCCGTTGTCGATCACATCAACGTAGAGGAGCCCGTTGTGCCGCCGCGCACGGACGCGGATGACGCCCGTCGTCCCGTCGGCCCGCTCCGCCGCCTCGATTGCTTCGGTGGCGTTCTTGATGACGTTACCGAACGCCTGCCCGAGCAGCCGGCTGTCGAAGGTCCCGAGTAGCTTTTCGGTACCGAAGTCACGCTCGAACTTGACGTCGCTGCGGCTGATCTCGACGAGGAATGACGCCTCACGCAGCGGCTCGCGGAGATCGAGCAGCTGCATCTCGGGCTTTGGCATCCGCGCGAAGGCGGAGAACTCGTCGACCATTCGGCCGATGTCGCCGACCTGCCGGATGATCGTGTCGGTGCACTGGTCGAAGACCTCGCGATCCTCGACGATCACCTTGCCGAAGCGCCGTCTGATCCGTTCGGCAGAGAGCTGGATGGGCGTCAGCGGGTTCTTGATCTCGTGTGCGATGCGCCGCGCCACGTCCGCCCACGCCGACGAGCGCTGCGCCTGCACGAGATCCGTGATGTCGTCGATGGTGACGACGTAGGCCTTGCTGTCGGCGGTGCCCTGCTCCAGCGTCACCTGCACGTTGAACGTCCGCTCGGCTCCGCGGCGGAAGAACGTCGCCTGCTCGCGGTGCACCGGCCGTCCCGCCGAGACGCACGCCGCGAAGACGGCGCCGATCTCCGGCAACAGCTCGCGTATGTCGCGGCCGATCCCATCCTTCTCGCTGATTCCGAGCATGGTTTCGGCGGAGCGGTTGACGATGGTCACCGCACCCGATGGCTCGACGCCGATGACACCCGCAGTCACGCCCGACAGCACCGCTTCGGTGAACCGCCTGCGGTCGTCGATCACGTCGCGTGCGGAGATCAGCTGGTTCCGCTGCGTCTTCAGCTGGTGGATCATCCGGTTGAACGTATCGCTGAGCGAGGCCATGTCGCCGTCACGCGCCTCGACCGGTACAGCGACCTCCAGATTGCCGGTCGACACCTCACCGGCGGCGCCGATCAGCTGGCGGATCGGCCGCACCAGCCGATCGGCGATGGTGATGCCGGTCCAGATCGCTGACAGAACGACGATCAGCGTCAATCCGAGATAGACGACGGCAAAGGCAAGCTGCGTCGTCAGCCGGTTGCCTTCGAGTTCGCTGTATTCGGCGGTGTTGGCGCGGACGAGCTGGCGCGCACGGATGACCTCCGCGTCGATCTCGCGCACCGAATACAGGAACAGCCCGCCGAAGTCTCGGAGCTCGATGACCGCGCCGACGATGTTGCGCGCCCGCGGCTCGATCAGGATCGGCTGGCCTTCGGCGTGGGCGCGCGCGATCGCTTCGGGCAACGGTTCAGGTATCTGCATGCCGGCCGGGATCTCTGACGCCATCACCTGCGAACCGTCGGCGCGGATGATCGAGGCGAAGGCGAGCGAACGGCCCTTGACCTGCGCCCCGAGGAACTCGCGGAAGCCGGTGCGGTCGAGGTTGAACAGCGGCCGCACCTGCTCGAGGTCGTAGGCCATGGACAGCGTCGTGCCCTGCAGGTTTCGGCCGTTCTCCGCGACGTATGCTTCCGCGATCGACAGCGAAGAGTTGATGATCACCTTGGTCCGGATCTCGAACCAGCGGTCGAGGCCGATGTCGAGCGTGACCGAGGCGATGATGGCGATGATGATCGCCGGGACGGCGGCCACGAGCGAGAACATCGCGACGATGCGAACATGCAGCCGTGACGCGGCACGCCCACGGCGTCGCGCCATCCAGATTCGCCACGCCTCGCGGCCTATGAGCCCGACGAGGATGGCAATGAAGCCTAGATTGATCGCGATGACATAGAGCGTCGTGTCGCCCGTTGGATGGACGGGCGTCAGGCCGAGCAGGATCGCGAACGAGATGGCGGCTGTGATGAGCGCAGCCGCGATCACCGCCGGGCCCGACCACGCGAGCACGCGGCGCGCGGCAATGGCCCCGCTTCCCCCCATCGGTCGACTTGGCAAAGTGTCGACTGCCATCGAATCCTGATCAGCCCTTCAAGTCGTTGCAGCTATGCAACGCAATGTGGCTTTTTCGCAACTAGCTGGCGGTCGATATGGTCAATCAGCCCTGCTTGGACGCTCGGTAAACGTTGACGCCGAGTTCGCGGATTTTCTTGCGTAGCGTGTTGCGGTTGAGGCCGAGCAGCTCGGCCGCGCGGATCTGGTTTCCGCGCGTCGCCGTCATCGAAGCGAGCACCAGCGGGTATTCGACCTCGGCAAGAATGCGCTGATACAAACCGGCCGGAGGCAGATCGGCGCCGAACCCTGCGAAATATCGCTGCAGATAGTGTTCGACGGCCTGGGTGATCGACAGGTCGTCCGGCAGCGTGTCGAGCGCCGCGGCAGGCGCGGGAGCGCCGGCGGTCCGCAGCTCGGCCTCGATGATCTCCTGGCTGAGTTCGTCCTGCGGGTAGAGCGCGGCCAGCCGACGGACCAGGTTCTCCAGTTCGCGGACGTTTCCGGGCCAGGCGTAGCGGCGCATGATCTCGAAGCCGCCGCTGCTGATCCGCTTGGTCTGCAGCCCTTCCTTCTCGGCTTGCTTGAAGAAGTGGCGGACGAGGTCAGGAATATCCTCAGCACGCTCGCGCAGCGGCGGCAGCCGCAGCGGCACGACATTGAGGCGATAGAAGAGGTCCTCGCGGAACAGGCCCTGATTGATCAGCGTGCGCAGATCCTTGTTCGTCGCGGCGACGATACGCACGTCGGTCTTGATCGGCGTCCGGCCGCCGACAGTCGTGTATTCGCCCTGCTGCAGCACGCGCAGCAGCCGCGTCTGCGCTTCCATCGGCATGTCGCCGATCTCGTCGAGGAACAGCGTGCCGCCCTCCGCCTGCTCGAAGCGCCCCGACGAACGATTCTGTGCGCCGGTGAAGGCCCCTTTCTCGTGGCCGAAGAGTTCCGATTCGATCAGGTCGCGCGGTATCGCGGCCATGTTGATCGCCACGAACGGCCCGTTTCGACGACGTCCGTATTCATGGAGCGCGCGCGCCACCAGTTCCTTGCCGGTGCCCGACTCACCCGAGATCATGACTGTGAGGTCGGTCTGCATCATCCGCGCGAGCATCCGGTAGATGTCCTGCATCGCAGCGCTTCGTCCGACCAGCGGCATCGTCTCCGGCTGCTCGTCGGGCCGGTGCTCGACGCCGCTGCGCTTCGGCTCCGCCAGGGCGCGGTTGACGATATTGAGGAGTTCGCCGAGATCGAATGGCTTTGGCAGATACTCGTAGGCGCCGGTTTCCGAAGCCCGGATCGCTGTCATGAACGTGTTCTGCGCGCTCATCACGATCACCGGCAAGTCGGGACGCGCCTTCTTGATCCGGGGCAGCAGGTCGAACGCGTTCTCGTCCGGCATCACCACGTCGGTGATCACCAGATCGCCCTCGCCCGCCGAGACCCAGCGCCACAACGTGGAGGCATTCGACGTCACCCGGACCTCGTGGCCGACGCGCGACAGAGCCTGGTTGAGCACGGTGCGGATCGCCGCGTCGTCGTCGGCTACCAGTATGTTGCCGCGAACGGTCATTGCGCCTCGCCTCCGTCGTTTTCAGCGTCGCCCTTCCACGCGGGCATCAGGATGCGGAACGTCGTTCCGCGCGGCGAGGATTCGCACTCGATGACGCCGCCATGCTCGCGGACGATCTTGGCGACCAGCGCCAGGCCCAGCCCCGATCCGTTCGGCTTGGTCGTGATGAACGGATCGAACAGGATGGGCAGCAGGTCGTCCGACACGCCCGAGCCGTTGTCGTGGACGCAGAACTCCAGCGGCAGCGAGACGCGATCCTGCGTCCCCGGCACCGACAGGCGTATGCCCGGCCGGAACGCCGTCGAAAGCTTGATCTCGCCGTTCTGCTCCGGACCGATTGCCTCCGCCGCGTTCTTCACCAGGTTCAGGAAGACCTGGATCAGCTGATCGCGATTGGCGAAGACGGGCGGCAGCGACGGATCGTATTCCTCGGTAATCTTGATGCGGCTCGCGAACCCGTTCTTCGCGATAGCCTTCACGTGGTCCAGCACGACGTGGATATTGACCGGCAATCGGTTGATCGGCCGCTCATCAGAAAACACCTCCATCCGATCGACCAGCGACACGATGCGGTCGGTCTCGTCGGTGATGAGGCGCGTCAGAGCGCGATCCTCGTCGGTGACAGCGGTTTCGAGCAGCTGCGCCGCGCCGCGGATGCCCGACAGCGGGTTCTTGATCTCGTGCGCCAGCATGGCGGCAAGTCCGGTGACCGACCGCGCCGCGCCGCGGTGCGTCATCTGTCGGTCGATCTTGTCGGCCATCGACCGTTCCTGGAACATGATGACGACGGAGCCGGCCATCTCGGCGACCGGCGCGACGTATATGTCGACGACCTTGTCGGTGCCGATCCGCGGCGACGAGATGTCCACGCGATACTCGTTGAACGGCGAGCGCCGCTCGCGCACCTGATCCACGAGTGTCAGCAGCGGGCTTCCGAACGGTATGAACTTCGCGAGCTTGTTCCGCATAAGCACCGTTGCGCTGGAACGGAAGAAGTCCTCGGCCTCGGCGTTGGCGTAGTTGATGAGGTTATCCGACCCGACCATGATGACCGGGTGGCGAATTGTGTTGAGAACCATCTGCGCGGCATCGGCCGGCGCCACGGTCGTTGCTGCGGCGGTCAAGCTGCGATCTCCTCTGGACCGTCCTGCCAGGCAAAATCCGCAAGCACCGTCGCGATGGCCGCTTGTACGGACACAACGTCGACCGAGGTCATTGCAATCCGCACCAGCTGCGCGGGCGCAGCCGCTGCGTGGCGCGCGAAATACCAGCCCAGATGTTTGCGTGCCTGCCGCAGCCCGCTCTCGATGCCGTAGAACGAGAGCATATCCTCGTGGTGCGACTGCACGTACGCGGCAAGGTCGCCCCTCGACTGCGGCAAGCCGCGTGCAGCCGGACCGCCCGCTTCGGCGACGATCGCAGCCGCGGTCCAAGGCGCGCCTTGATGGCCCCGTCCGACCATGACGGCGTCCGCGCCGGATTGCGCGAGCGCCTCGAGGGCATCGCGATGGCACAGAACGTCGCCATTGGCGACCACCGGAACCTGCACGGCTTCCTTCACGCGGCGGATCGCCTGCCAGTTTGCCTTGCCAGTGTAGAATTGCTCGCGCGTCCGGCCGTGGACGGTGATCATGCGGACTCCTGCCTCCTCTGCGCGACGCGCAATGTGCGGGGCATTGAGGGAGGTCGCGTCCCAGCCGAGCCGCATCTTCAGCGTCACGGGCACGCCAACGGCGCCTACGACCGACTCGATAAGCGACAAAGCATGGTCCGGGTCGCGCATCAGGGCGGAGCCGCAGTAGCCGCCTGTCACCTTCTTCGCGGGGCACCCCATGTTGATGTCGACGACGTCGGCGCCCTCGCCGACCGCGATCCGTGCCGCTTCGGCCATCGCGGCGCGCTCGCGCCCGGCCAGCTGGACGACATGAACGTCTACGTCCGGGCGCCTGATGCGCAGACCCGAGCTTGCGCGGCCTTTCGCCAGCTCGCCGCTTGCCACCATTTCGGAAACGACGAGACCCGCACCGTGTGCGGCTGCCCGCTTGCGGAACGGCTCATCCGTGATCCCGGACAGCGGTGCGAGGAAGACGCGGTTACGCAGTTGGATGCTGCCCACGCTAAGCGGCGAAGCGAGTGCTTCAGGGATGGTCATGCACAAAAACAGGGCATTGATTGGATATGCCCACTGAGTAGCCAGTTTGCTCTAGCAAAGCAACCGTGAACCGCGTGGCCGCTAGCCTTCCTGTGCATGCTTGCCTATGCGTGTGCGCATGAGTGGGACAGGTCGATCGAAGCCCGACACCGCTGTCGTCATAGTCGCGGCGGGCAGAGGGGAACGCGCCGGCGCAAGCACGGAAGGGCCGAAGCAATATCGCCGCATCGGCGGCGAGCCCGTGCTGATGCG
Organism: Pseudomonadota bacterium; assembly: GCA_023457435.1. Classification (GTDB taxonomy): domain Bacteria; phylum Pseudomonadota; class Alphaproteobacteria; order Rhizobiales; family Rhizobiaceae; genus RCIO01. The sequence goes on along the minus strand of JAEWLS010000036.1, from coordinate 176,041 downwards.
CACGCTGAAGGCTTTTCTCGCCCATCCGGCGGTTGCCACTGTTATCATCGCCATTCATCGCGACGACGACGCGCTGTTCGAAAATGCTCTTGGTGCGTTCACGCAGAAAGTGACACGCGTATACGGCGGTCGCACGCGGCAGGAATCGGTGTGCCTTGCACTGGAAGCACTCGTTGACGAGCGGCCGGACAAGGTTCTCATCCACGACGGCGTCCGCCCATTCGTATCCACGGCCTTGATCGATCGCGTCGTCGCGGGGCTTGAGGCGTCGCAGGGCGTGCTTCCCGCTCTGCCGGTGACAGACACGCTGAAGCGTGAGGAGGCCGGGAAGGTTGTCGCAACCGTCGACCGCCATCCCCTGCGCGCCGCACAGACGCCGCAGGGATTCCACTACACCGATATTCTCGCTGCCCATCGCCGTGCGTATGCGGCAGGCCGCGAGGATTTTACCGACGACTGCGCCATTGCCGAGTGGGCCGGCATCGATGTCGCGATAGTCGATGGCGAGGCCGACAACGTCAAACTCACATGGGCGCGGGACATAGAGATGGCCGACCGAAACCTGACCACGACATTTCCCGATGTACGCACCGGCAACGGTTACGACGTGCACGCCTTCACCGAAGGTGAGGCGGTGACGCTGTGCGGCGTGCGCATTCCCTTCGATCGCAAGCTCTCCGGCCACTCGGATGCCGATGTCGGGCTGCACGCGTTGACAGACGCGATACTCGCCACCTGCGGCGCCGGTGACATCGGGACACACTTCCCGCCTTCCGATCCGCAGTGGAAGGGCGCTGCCTCCAGCCTTTTCGTGGAGCACGCGGTACGCATAGTTCGCGCCCGCGGCGGCCGCATCGCCAACACCGACGTCACGCTCATCTGCGAGGCGCCGCGCGTCGGTCCGCACCGCGCCGCCATGACCGCCGCCATGTCGCGCATGCTCGGCATTTCCGCTGACCGGATATCGGTGAAGGCGACGACCAACGAGCGGCTCGGTTTCATCGGCCGCGAGGAAGGGATCGCGGCGATCGCCACTGCAACAATCGTCTATCCGGGGAGTTTGGAGGAAAAACTGGAGCCAAGTCCATGACAGAAGCCGCCGATCTTGCCGACCGCTTCCTCAAAGCGTGCCAGGCGAAGCGCATCCTTTCTGCCACCGCCGAGTCCTGCACCGGCGGGCTGATCGTCGCGCTGCTCACCGACATTCCCGGATCGTCCTCGATGGTCGACCGGGGCTTCGTCACCTACTCCAACGAAGCCAAGATGGAGATGCTGGGCGTCAAGCACACGACGCTCGAGGCACACGGTGCCGTATCGGGCGAGACTGCAAGAGAGATGGCGGTGGGCGCGCTCGAACGATCGCGTGCCGGCGTCGCTCTCTCGGTCACGGGCATCGCCGGTCCGGACGGCGGATCGGATGAGAAACCGGTTGGTTTGGTATGGTTGGGGGTCGCGGTGGCAGGCAAGCCGCCGATCGTCGAAAAGCGCCTGTTCGAGAACCGCGGCCGCGACTACATCCGGGGCCAGACCGTCATTGCTGCGCTCGAACTCGGCCTCGCCGCCGTGGCCTAGCCGCCGGCGGAATGGATGGCGTCTGCCCGCTTCTCGAACGCCTCTGCGAAGGCCCGGAACGCCCGTTCGAACATCGCGCCCATCATCGCTCCGAGGATCCGGCTCTTGAACTCGTAGTCGATGAAGAACGACACGTCGCATCCGCCTGGAGCCGGCAGGAAGCGCCAGCGGTTGTCGAGCCGGCTGAACGGTCCCTTGAGATACTTCACGTCGATCGCCAGCTCGTCGCGCTTGGCGACGACCTGAGTGACGAAGGTCTCGCGCAGCGCGCGGTAGCCGACCGTCATGTCCGCGACCAACACGACGATGCCGTCCCGCTCCCTGCGCGAGCGCACCATCAACGCCTCGCAGAGCGGCAGGAACTCCGGGTAGCGCTCGATATCGGCCACGAGGTCGAACATCTCCTCGGGCGTATGAAGTACGCGGCGCGTGGTCTCGAACTTGGGCATGCGACCGGCTGGTTACACGATTTTCCCGAGCCGCATTTCACGTGCCGCGCGCAAACGCTCGAAATCTTCGCCGGCATGGTGCGAAGACCGCGTGAGCGGGCTCGACGCCACCATCAGGAAGCCTTTCGTATAGGCAACAGTCTCATACGATTTGAACTCGTCAGGCGTGACGAACGCCTTAACGGGATGATGCTTGCGGGACGGCGCCAGATACTGGCCGATTGTGATGAAGTCGACATCCGCGGTCCGCAGGTCGTCCATTAGCTGCAGAACCTCGTTCCGCTCCTCGCCGAGGCCGACCATGATGCCGGACTTCGTGAAGATGGTCGGGTCGATCTCCTTCACCCGCTGCAGCAGGCGGATGGAGTGGAAGTACCGCGCTCCCGGCCGGACCTTCAGGTAATTCGACGGTACCGTCTCGAGATTGTGGTTGAACACGTCCGGCCTGGCCGCCACGACCGTCTCCAGAGCGCCGTCTTTTCGCAGAAAGTCCGGCGTCAGTATCTCGATCGTCGTGGCTGAAGCCGCCGCGCGTATCGCGCGGATCACCTGCGCGAAGTGCTCCGCGCCGCCGTCGTCGAGATCGTCCCGGTCCACCGAGGTGATGACCACATGGCTGAGGCCCATCTGGGCGACCGCGCGCGCAACGTTTGCCGGCTCATCCGCATCGAGCGCTGTCGGAATACCCGTCGCCACGTTGCAGAAGGCGCAGGCGCGCGTGCAGATTTCGCCCATGATCATGAACGTGGCGTGCTTCTTGTCCCAGCACTCGCCGATATTGGGGCAGCCAGCTTCCTCGCAAACTGTGACGAGGCGGTTCGACTTCACGATCTCCCGCGTTTCCTGGTAACCGCGCGAGACCGGCGCCTTGACGCGGATCCAGTCCGGCTTGCGCAGTACGTCCTGGTCAGGCCGATGGGCCTTCTCCGGATGCCGCGGGCGCGGCTTGACGATCGTGTCTAGGATAGTGACCATTCCTGCTCCAGACGCGGCCGGGGAACCCCGGCTTTATAGTGGTTGCTGCCCGAAAATGTAAGGCCGCCATGGACATGGCGGCCTTGCAGGAATGTGTCGCCTCGCGCGGTTAGCGCCTGATGGCGCGGCCGGCGAAGATAAGAATGCATGCGCCGATGAAGCCGGCGATCAGATAGCCGATCCAGCCGCCGAGGTTGACGCCGATCAGGCCGAGCAGCGCGTTGGCGATGATCGCCCCCACGATGCCGAGAATGATGTTCATCAGGAGCCCCATATTGCTCTTCATGAACTGCTCGGCGAGCCAACCGGCGATGCCGCCGATGATGATTGCGGCGATCCAGCCAATACCTGCGTCTTCCATGAACTTTCTCCGTTTCGTTCGCGCGTCGTGGCGCGGATTTAAACGGGTTGCGCTCCACGATTGTTCCGCTTTTTTGCCGGCGCTATGCCATGTATCGCGCCGCAGCGTGTCTACCGATCACATGTTCAGCGCGCGGCCATACGCGTCGAGAACGCTTTCCTTCATCGTTTCCGAAAGCGTCGGGTGCGGAAAGATCGTGTGCATCAACTCTTCCTCTGTCGTTTCCAACCCCATGGCGACGACAAAACCCTGGATCAGCTCCGTGACCTCGGCCCCTACCATGTGCGCGCCGAGCAGTTGCCCGGTCTTCTTGTCGAAGATGGTCTTCACCAGCCCCTGGTCGTCGCCGAGCGCCACTGCCTTGCCGTTCGCCACGAACGGGAACCGGCCGACACGAATCTCGGCGCCTCGCTCTTTGGCCTTCGCCTCGGTCAGCCCGACCGAGGCGACCTGCGGGTGACAATAGGTGCAGCCCGGGACCTGTAGCCGGTCGAGCGGATGCGGGTGCAGGCCGGCGATCTTCTCGACGCAGATCACTGCCTCGTGCTCGGCCTTGTGCGCCAGCATCGGCGGTCCTGCGACGTCGCCGATGGCATAGACGCCCGGGACATTGGTGCGGCAGTACTCGTCGATCGCGATCGTCCCGCGCTCGACCTTCACGCCCAGCGCCTCCAGTCCGAGGTTCTCGACATTTCCCTGAACACCGACCGCTGAGATCATGCGGTCGGCAGTGATCTTCTCAACCGAGCCATCCTTCTTCTCGACATGCGCAGTGACCGAATCGGCGCTCTTCTCGACCTTCGCAACCTTGGCTTCGAGGATGAACTTCATGCCCTGCTTTTCGAGCTGCTTTTGCGCAAACTTCGAGATCTCGGCATCCTCGACCGGCATGATCTGCGACATGAGTTCGACGACCGTCACATCCACGCCGATCGTGCGGTAGAAGCTGGCGAATTCGATGCCGATCGCGCCGGAACCCATCACCAGCAGGGTCTTCGGCATGGACGGAGGCACCATCGCCTCGAAATACGTCCAGATCAGCTTGCCGTCCGGCTCGATGCCCGGCAGCACCCGCGGCCGCGCTCCGGTGGCGACGATGATGTGCTTCGCCTGGTATGTACCTTCGCCCTTAGCGTTCTTTGGCGCCGGAACCTGCGGCTCCATCGGCTTCTTCGAGCTCTTGCCGACGACGATCTCGCCCCCTTTTTCACTTGAAGGTGCCTTGGTGAGTTTTGCCTCACCCCAGATGACGTCGACCTTGTTCTTCTTCATCAGGATGCCGACGCCGCCGTTCATGCGCGCGGCAATACCGCGCGACCGCGCCACAATCGCCTTCAGGTCGGGCTTGAGCGAACCCTCGAGCGTCAGGCCGTAATCTTTCGCGTGAGTCCCGAGATGCATGACTTCGGCCGAGCGCAGCAGCGCCTTGGTCGGTATGCAGCCCCAGTTGGAGCAGATGCCTGCGAGATGCTCGCGTTCGACGATGGCAGTCTTCATCCCGAGCTGAGCCGCACGGATAGCGGCGATGTAGCCGCCCGGGCCCGCGCCAATGACGATGAGGTCGTAGCTTTCAGCCATTTCGGCTCCTTTCAGAGACCCAGCATGAGGCGGACCAGCGGCTCGAGACCGCGTCCGATAGCGCGCGTGTTTGCGGCGTCGAGATGCACGCCGTCCAGCGGTGTCGCCTTGGCGACCGATCCTGCGTCGAAGAATCCGCAGCCGGTCTCGTCAGCGAGATCGGAGTAGAACGAGGCCAGCATCCGCGACGTCTCCAGTCCGCCTTCGAACATGGCGGCGAAGCGCGGTTCGGCCGTCTCGACCATAGGCGGCGGCGCCACGATCAGGATGTCGGGCGCGGTTCCGCCGAGTGGGTAGGCGTGGCCCCGCACCACGTCCACGATCCTCTCCATTCCCTCGCGCGCTGCGATCGCCTGTCCATGCACCCATCCCTTCATGTCGTTGGTTCCGAGCATGACGATGATGAGGTCGATCGGCGCATGCGTGGACAAGATTGTCGGGAGAACCCGCGCGCCGTTTCGGTCCGCCCCGTCGGTGGGATCGTCGAATGCCGTCGTGCGCCCGTTAAGTCCCTCGGCAATCACGCTTATTTCCGGACCCAGTGCCTGTCCGAGGACGTTCGGCCAGCGATCGGCCGCCGCATGGCGCCCGATTGTGCCGGCGTCATATCCCCACGTCAGTGAATCGCCGTAGCAGAGGATCGTCTTCATGCGGAACCTCCGGCGCGGCCGAATGCAACCGGCGGCGCGCCGCGCGATGCTCGCCATCGGGTGAAGAGCCACTGGACCAGTAGCACGGTGATCGCCGCGAGCGTCAGCGCACCGAGCAGCGGCAGCGCCTTGCGAACCAGTTCAAGATTGCCTGCATCTGCCCAGAACTCGAAGGCGAACAGCCCGGCGATCGCCGCTCCGCAAAGCACGAGCAGCCAGCGCCCGACGCGATCGACGCCTGCCCTCGCCCCGGCCAGCTGCGCGACCAAGAAGATCGCTGCAACAAGAAGCGCAAACAGCGGGACAAAGATGAAGGCGAGGATGAACTCCTCCGTCGCCAGCGTCGCCACAGCGATGGCCTGCACGACCAGGCCGCCGGCAAGGCCGGACAGGGCCAAGGCGAGCAACGAGGTCAGCAGCGCCCGCACCGCTCGGTCACACCAGCATCGCCAGCGGGCTTTCGATGTATCGCCTGAACGCCGCCAGCAGTTCGGCGCCGAGTGCCCCGTCGACGGCGCGATGGTCGGTGGACAGTGTCACCGACATGACGTTGGCGATCACGATCTTTCCGTCCTTCACCACGGCGCGTTCCTCGCCGGAGCCGACTGCGAGGATGGTGGCATGCGGCGGGTTGATCACCGCAGCGAAATCCTTGACCCCGAACATGCCGAGATTCGAGACCGCAGACGATCCGCCCTGATATTCCTCGGGCTTGAGCTTGCGGTTTCGGGCACGGCCGGCGAGATCCTTCATCTCGTTGGAGATTGCCGAGAGCGCCTTTTCCTCGGCGTTCCGCACGATCGGCGTGATCAGCCCGCCGGGTATGGACACGGCGACGCCGACATCGGCATGCTTGTGCTTGAGCATCGCGCCTTCCGTCCACGACACGTTCGCCTCCGGAACGTCGCGCAGGGCCAGCGCCAGCGCCTTGATGACCATGTCGTTGACCGACAGCTTGTAGGCGGCAGCCTCGCCTTTCTCGGTCTTCTTGAGCGGGGCCGCGTCGTTGAGCTGCTTACGCAGATCGAGCAGCGCATCGATGTTGCAGTCGACCGTCAGGTAGAAGTGCGGGATCGTGGTCTTCGCCTCGACGAGCCGCCGGGCGATGGTCCTGCGCATGTTGTCGTGAGGGATGAGCTCGTACGACCCCTCGGAAAACAGTTTCAGCACCTGGTCGTCGGACATCGGTTTAGGCGCGGGCGCTGCAGCCCCCGACGCTGTGGACTTCGCCTCCGGCGCCTTCGTCGCGCCGCCCCCGGCTGCGGCCGCTTCGACGTCGGCCTTGACCACGCGACCGTGCGGACCGGACCCGGTCAACGACGCGATTTCGATACCTGAATCCTTGGCGATGCGGCGCGCGAGCGGCGAAGCAAAGACGCGCGATTGGCTGATCTCCCCCCTAGTGGGGGAGATGGCCGGCAGGCCAGAGGGGGGCGAGACGGTCTGAGAGGCCGGCGGGACAGCGCCCCCCTCTGTCGGCTTCGCCGACATCTCCCCCACGAGGGGGGAGATTGGAGCCTTCTCCTGCTTCGCTTCAGCCTTGGGCGCGTCGCCGCTACTCTCGGCCGCCGCGCCAGCGTCCTCGCCGTCCGCTGCCAAGACCGCGATCAGCGCGTTGACCTTCACGCCCTCCGTTCCGGCCGGCACGACGATCTTCGCAACAGTGCCTTCGTCGACGGCCTCAACCTCCATCGTCGCCTTGTCGGTCTCGATCTCGGCGATGACGTCGCCCGGCGCAACCTTGTCGCCTTCCTTTACCAGCCACTTTGCGAGGTTGCCCTCTTCCATCGTTGGCGAGAGCGCCGGCATGGTGATGTTGATCGGCATCTATCTATCTCCGGCGTAATGGGGCGTCGGGTCTTCGTGAAAGCCGAGCGGCGGGTCGAATGGCCACAAGTCGGCCAGGGAGAAGGCGATCGCGTCGAAGGGAACCGCGCGAACCCTATCATCGGAATTCCAGGTGCCTACGTCGGCCCAAACGCCGTCGCGAAGCTCGAAAGCTTCAAGGAGTTGCAGCCTAGGATCGATGAGCCACAAGAAGCCCACACCGATTTCGGCGTAGATTCGCTTCTTGAATGTGCGATCACGCAATTCCGTCGATGCGGAGAGTACTTCGCAGACCCAGTCGGGCACAACCGAGAAGTAGGCCGTCTCCGGGTGCCCTATAAGGCGCTCTCGTCGCCAAGCGGCAAGATCCGGGACCAGAACGTCGGCGCCGAGATGAAGTTCAGGCTCGTCGAGTATGACCCAGCCCCCGGGACCACCGCGCGCCTTCTGGTACGGCCCGATAAGCTCCTCTCCCAGAGAGCTTGCCGCAGCGATATGACGGCGCGCTGGCCTGGGATGCGTCCACAGAACGCCGTTGATGATCTCGCCTACGAGGTGCTCGGGCAGCGCCTCGATGTCGGCATATGTCGCCCGCCGTTTCTTCGAGTCAGGTGGCTGGGTCATCCAGGCTCTCCGCCTCAGCTCCGATAAGTCACAGCCTTCACCGCCTCGATGACCTCGGCCACGTTCGGCAGCGCGAGTTTCTCTAGATTGGCGGCATACGGCATCGGCACGTCCTTGCCGCAGATGGTGATGACCGGTGCGTCGAGGAAATCGAAGGCCCGCTGCATGACCTGGCTGGCGATATGGTCGCCGACCGACGACTGCGGAAAACCCTCCTCGATGGTAACGAGGCGGTTGGTCTTCTTCACGGAAGCCAGGATCGTGTCGAAATCGAGCGGTCGAATGGTCCGCAGGTCGATGATCTCGGCGTCGATGCCCATCCCGGCGAGTTCAGCGGCGGCCTTGACCGCGTAGGTCATGCCGATACCGAACGAGACGATGGTCACGTCCTTGCCCTGCCTGTGCACCCGCGCCTTGCCGATCGGCAGCGTGAAGTCGCCCTTGGGCACGTCGAAGCTTTGCCCATATAGGATCTCGTTCTCGAGGAAGATGACGGGGTTCGGATCGCGGATTGCCGCCTTGAGCAGCCCCTTCGCGTCAGCGGCAGTGTAGGGCTGGATGACTTTCAATCCAGGTATGTGGCTGTACCAAGCCGCGTAGTCCTGGCTGTGCTGCGCGCCGACCCGCGCCGCCGCGCCGTTCGGTCCGCGGAACACGATTGGCGCGCCCATCTGGCCGCCGGACATGTAGAGCGTCTTTGCCGCCGAATTGACGATCTGGTCGATGGCCTGCATGGCGAAGTTGAATGTCATGAATTCGACGATCGGCCGCAGCCCGGCCATGGCAGCGCCGACGCCAACGCCGGCAAAACCGTGCTCGGTGATCGGCGTGTCGACGACGCGTCGCGCCCCGAATTCCTGAAGCAGCCCCTGCGTGATCTTGTAGGCGCCTTGATACTCGGCGACCTCCTCACCCATGATGAAGACGCTTTCGTCGCGCCGCATTTCTTCGGCCATCGCGTCGCGCAAGGCTTCGCGAACCGTTGTCGATACCATCTCGGTGCCGCTGGGAATGTCGGGATCGGCGGCGACGCTGACCTTTGGCGCGGCAGGCGCCTTCGCGGCATCCTTGGTGGCCGTCGGTTCTTCGGCCGGCTCGCGCGCTTTGCCGCCCGCATCGCCGGAAGTCGCGGCCGGGATGTCCGCATCCTGCTTCTGCGGGGCGGAGGTTTTCGGCGCAGGCGCGTTTTCGGCGCTCTCACCCTCCTGCACCAACACGGCGATCGGCGTGTTCACTTTCACGCCTTGCGCGCCCGCTTGCACGAGAATCTTTCCGAGCGTTCCTTCGTCGACAGCCTCGACTTCCATCGTCGCCTTGTCCGTCTCGATCTCGGCGATCACATCGCCCGCGGAAACCTTGTCGCCTTCTTTCTTCAGCCACTTGGCGAGGTTGCCCTCCTCCATCGTCGGCGACAGGGCTGGCATGAGGATTTCTACGGGCATGAGCGGTCTCCGGACGAGATCACGATTTCTGGAAGGCAGTTCCGACGGTTCCCGTCAGGATCACCGCAATGATGCAAACGAAGAATAGTGCAAAGCCGAGCTGGAAGCGACGAAGCGGCCTTTCCACAGCGGGACCGAAGCGTTCGACGGCGCGCGACACGTTCCATGGCCATCGCGGAAAGACCGCACTCAGGCGCTTGCCCTGCGGCACGGCAAGGACGAACTGCAACGCATTCCACACCGCATAGAACCAGACGGCGCATCCGACCAGCATGCTAGCGATGGCGAGTGCCTCGACCAACGCTTAGGCCTCGACATAGACATCGGTCCAAAGCTCGGAGACGTCCGGCTCGGGGTCGGACTGCGCGAACTCTGCAGCGTCGGCCACAACATCGCGCACGTCCTTGTCGATGCCCTTCAACTCCTCTTCACTCGCCCACTTCTTGGCCAGGAGACGAGCGCGAACTTGCTCGATCGGGTCGTGCTCGGAGCGCATCTTCTGCACCTCGTCCTTCGAGCGGTACTTGGCCGGGTCCGACATCGAATGACCGCGATAGCGGTAAGTCGACATCTCGAGAATGATCGGGCCGTTTCCCTCTCGGCACCACGCCGCCGCCTGCTCGGACGCGGACTTAACCGCGCGAACATCCATGCCGTCGACCTGCATGCCGGGGATGCGGAACGAAATGCCGCGGTGTGAAAAGTCCGTCTCCGCCGACGAGCGCGAAACCGCCGTACCCATAGCATAGCGGTTGTTTTCGATGACGTAGATCACCGGAAGTTTCCAGAGCGACGCCATGTTGAAGCTCTCGTATACCTGGCCCTGGTTGGCAGCGCCGTCGCCGAAGAAGGTAAGGGAAACCGCTCCGTTGTCGCGGTACTTGTTGGCGAAGGCGAGCCCGGTGCCGAGTGATACCTGCGCTCCGACGATGCCGTGGCCGCCATAGAAATTCTTCTCTTTCGAGAACATGTGCATCGAACCGCCCTTGCCGCGCGAGTACCCGCCGCGCCGCCCGGTAAGCTCGGCCATCACGCCCCGCGGGCTCATCTCCATCGCAAGCATGTGCCCGTGGTCGCGATACGCGGTGATCATCTGATCGCCTTCACGGATCGCCATCTTCATACCGGTCACGACGGCTTCCTGGCCGATGTAGAGATGGCAAAAGCCCCCGATGAAGCCCATGCCGTACAGCTGGCCCGCCTTCTCTTCGAAACGCCGGATCAGCAGCATGTTACGGTAGGCAGCGAGCTCTTCCGATTTGCTGAAGTCAGCTGGTGCCGGTGCTTTCAGCACCGAAGCCGTCTTCGGCTCCTTCGCACGCGGTTCGGCCTTGGCTTTTGTCTCGACTTTCCGGGTTGCGAGCTTGCGCGCAGCAGCGGCCATTCACGTCTCCCTGGATGCCGTCTTGGAAGACGGGGCTCCGGAGCGTAGACTAGCACGCTCCTCTCATGCGAAGGGCAACCTAGCATGCAGCCAAGCGCGCGGTCATGCGGATTCTCGCATAGCTGCTATGCAGCTAACCCACTCATATTGCAACGCAATATCAGAATTATTTAGTTTCGGGTTAATTCTCTGCGGTAGTGCGCCGAAAGACGATGAGCTCGTCGGGCCGAGCGACGTTGAGTGCGCGTCGTGCCTGCTCGTCCAGCATGTCCCGCTCGACCGATCCATCGCGTAGCAACTCTACGCGGTGCTCCAGATGTCGTCTCTGCTCACGGACGCGCTCGAGTTCGTTGCTGAGCTGCGCAGTACGCACGAGCAGAGCTTCGCGTGCGTAGATGCCGTACTCGCCGTGCAGGGCATGGTACCCGAAGTAGGAAACGAAGGCGACCGCAAGTGCCGGGACGATAAGGGCCCCGTAGCGACGATTCTTGCGTTGGCGGGTCCACATGGGCAAGCGATACGCGGAAAGGACTCAGACTCTCCGCTTCTGCCTGAACATGCTTAAGGCGAGGTTACGCCGCCGCCGTCGCGCTCAAGCTTTGAGGATGGCACGCCCCGCGTAGCGTGCCTGCTTGCCGAGCTGCTCCTCGATCCGAAGCAACTGGTTGTATTTTGCAAGCCTGTCGGAGCGCGCGAGAGAGCCGGTTTTTATCTGACCGCAATTCGTTGCGACGGCGAGATCGGCAATGGTGGTGTCTTCAGTTTCGCCGGAGCGATGCGACATGACTACAGAATAGCCCGCCCGATGGGCCGTCTCGACCGCGTCGAGCGTCTCGGAAAGCGATCCGATCTGATTGACCTTCACCAGGATCGAATTCGCGACGCCCATGCCGATCCCGTCACGCAGCCGCGCCGAGTTCGTCACGAACAGATCGTCGCCCACGAGCTGGACCTTCTTGCCGATCAAATCGGTCAGTACCTTCCAACCATCCCAGTCGTCCTCCGCCATGCCGTCTTCGATCGAGATGATCGGATAGTCGGTTGCGAGCTTCGCGAGATATTTGGCCTGTGTCTTGGGGTCGCGGGTCTTTCTCTCGCCTTCGTAGACGTAGTTGCCGTCCTTGAAGAACTCCGTCGAAGCGCAGTCGAGTGCCAGGGCCACGTCCTCCCCGGGCCGATAGCCGGCTGCCTCGATCGAGGCCATCACGAAGTCGAGGCCGGCCTGAGCGCTTTTAAGGTTCGGTGCGAACCCGCCCTCGTCGCCCACATTGGTGTTGTGGCCGGCATCCTTGAGCCGCTTCTTCAGCGTGTGGAAGATTTCCGCACCCCAGCGCAGTCCCTCGCGGAAAGACTCCGCGCCGACCGGCATGATCATGAATTCCTGGAAGTCGATGGGATTGTCGGCGTGCGCACCGCCGTTGATGATGTTCATCATCGGCACCGGCAAGACGTGTGCACCCGCGCCGCCTACATAGCGGTACAGCGGCAATCCCGAGGCCTGCGCCGCAGCCTTTGCAACAGCGAGCGAGACTCCGAGGATGGCGTTCGCGCCCAGGCGGGATTTGTTGGGGGTTCCGTCGAGCAGGACCATCGTCTTGTCGATATGGAGCTGGTCCTCCGCCTCGAGACCGCCGATCGCCTCGAACAGCTCGCCGTTGACCGCTTCGACCGCCTGCGACACGCCCTTGCCGAGGTATCGCTTCCCGCCATCGCGCAGTTCCACAGCTTCGTGCGCGCCGGTGGAAGCCCCTGACGGCACGGCAGCGCGCCCGAACGACCCGTCCTCCAGGCGAACGTCGACCTCGACGGTAGGATTTCCGCGGCTGTCGAGAATCTCGCGCCCAACGATGTCGATGATGGCAGTCACGGCGCACTCCAGTTCGGTCGCGGGATTGGGAGGTGCGCCCTCCTAACTCAAGAGAGCCATGCTCGCAATCGCCGCGCCGAACGGTGCGGATGAGGAACAGATTGGATCCAGTACGGCGGCACTTTATAATAGGAAAAGGCCGCATCCCGTGCCGCGGGCGGATCGCGCCCCGTTAGCGCCAGCGTCAGTTGCCGGTCATCGTTCCTCTCTTTTGCCGAGCGGGGTATGATGATGCCACGCCAGTTTCCATTTGCCGTCGCGCTCTATGTAGCCGGAGGACACCGATGACAGCCGCGGCTCGCCGTCGCCCTGCTGGGCCTGCGCCTCGTATGCGATCACCGCGATGGTGGGGCTCGGGCAGAGCAGGCGCTCGTTGGAAAAGCTGACGTTCTTCCAGCGAGTGTCGGGATTGACCGTCTGCGCCAGCGCTTCGCGTTCAAGCACGTCGATCATCCCCGGAAACGCCACGAGACACTGGTCGTCGGCATTCAGCCGGTAAAATTCCGCGTCGCCTTCCCAAAAACCTTCTTCGAGATCGAAAAGCCGGTCCTTCAGCGATGACATGCCACAACTCCATGAGTAGGTGTCACGTCAGAACGCAGCCGTAGAATTTTCGCTCCCGCTAGGTCAGAAGGTTTGCTAGCCGCCGGCCTGCGCCGCCTTCGGTGGCGGGACCTCGGACGACTGCTTGCAGCTTCTCAGCCACACGTCATAGACCGCGTGCTCGACGGCGTTCAGACCCGGGCTCTCGGCGAACATCCAGCCCGAGAATATCCTGCGGATCTTGCGGTCGAGAGTGATCTCGTCGACCTCGACGAACGAGTCCGTCCTGGGTTCCGCCGTATCAGGGCTCGAAATGCATACTTTCGGGGTCACCTGGAGCGCGCCGAACTGCACCGTCTCGTTGATATAGACATCGAACGTGATGATGCGCCCGGTGATCTTGTCGATACCGGCGAACTCGGCCACCGGGTTCTGCACCCGTTCCTCGACGGCAGGGTCTGCAGGCTTGTCCTGAGCAATCGCCGCGCCGGCAAGCAACGCCGCCTGCGAAGCGATGAAAATGCTGCGAAGTGTACGACGAATCATGCAGGCACCAGCTTCACTCGCGTCCCTCGGTACGAGGGAAACGGAGACTCGGCTAGACGCGAATTGTGGCGATATCGGACCGCCGGGGCTCAGCTGGACGGCGTCCAGGCATCGTAGTCGCCGGTGACACGCGGGCGCTCGCCGGTCGACAGAAGCGACCCCTTGGGCCGGTACGCATTCGGCGTGCCGGTCATATTCGGGATGTGTGCCTTCTCCCACTCGCGCGGGCTATAGGTTTCCGCCGACGGCGCAGTATCGACACGGTGGTGCATCCAGCCGTGCCAGCCGGGCGGGATGCTGCTCGCCTCGGCAACGCCGTTGTAGATCACCCAGCGCCGCGGTCGGCCGTAAACGTCCTTCCCGCCCTCATAATACACATTGCCCAATTCATCCTGGCCGACCCTTGTGCCTTTGCGCCACGTGAAGAAGCGCGTGCCAAGCGTCTGGCCGCTCCACCAGGTGAAGAATTGAAGCAGAAAAGTCTTCATGGAAGGCACTCGCGTGCATGTGTCGGGAGTCCGCGCCTTATGGCGCTCGCGCCCAGGATTGGCAAGTCAGTCCGCCCAGACGATCGGCCGCTCGAACACGAGGGCGGGGATGCCGGATTGATCCTTGCCGCAGTTCTCGGTGCGGCCGACTTCCGAGAAACCCTGGCCCACGTAGAAGGCGACGGCCTTGGCGTTCTTCTCCTCGACCTCGAGGCGGACCTTGTCGGCTTCGGGAAAGGCGTTCTCGATCTCGTCGAGGAGCAAGCCGCCGACACCCCTGCCCTGCATTGAAGGGCGCACGTAAAGCTGATGGAGACGCACCACCTTGCCTTCGCCCGTCGTCGGCCACGACGAACTCCGAGCGGGGCATCTCGACCTGACCGCGCAGCGCAGCGATAGAATGCCAGGCGTCCGTGATGGCCGTGACCTTCTCGGCGCCGTAGATCGTGTCATAGGTCGAGTGCCAGGTTTCGACCAGGAGCTCGCGTATCGCTTTCAGGTCGCGCTCGCCGGCGGTGCGCACGAACATCAGTCGGCAATGCCCAGCTTTGCCTTGACCAGTTCGTTCACCGCCTGCGGGTTGGCCTTGCCGCCGGTGGCTTTCATCACTTGCCCCACGAACCAGCCCGCGAGCGTCGGCTTCGCCTGAGCCTGCGCTACCTTGTCCGGGTTCGCCGCGATTATCTCGGCCACCGCCTTCTCGATAGCGCCGGTATCGGTCACCTGCTTCAAGCCGCGTTCTTCGACCAGCTGGCGCGGGTCGCCTCCTTCGGTGAGCACGATCTCGAACAGATCCTTGGCGATTTTGCCGGAAATGGTGCCGTCCTTGATCAGGTCAATAATCGCGCCAAGCTGAGCTGGCGAGACGGGCGTGGTCTCGATGTCCTTGCCGATGCGGTTGAGCGCACCCAGCAGATCGTTGATCACCCAATTGGCTGCGGTCTTGCCGTCGCGACCTTCCGCCACTTTCTCGAAATAGTCCGCAATGGCCTTTTCCGACACCAGCACGGAAGCGTCGTAAGGGGACAGGCCCATCGTTTCGACGAACCGCGCCTTCTTGTCGTCCGGGAGCTCGACCAAATCCTTGGCGAGCGCATCGACATAGGCCTGGTCGAATTCGAGCGGTAGAAGGTCCGGGTCGGGGAAATAGCGGTAGTCGTGAGCCTCTTCCTTCGAACGCATCGAGCGCGTCTCGCCCTTGCCAGGATCGAACAGCCGCGTCTCCTGGTCGACGCTGCTGCCATCTTCGAGCAGCGCAATCTGGCGCCGGGCCTCGTACTCGATGGCCTGGCCGACGAAGCGGATCGAGTTGACGTTCTTGATCTCGCACCGCGTTCCGAATTCGCCACCAGGCTTACGTACCGAGACGTTGACGTCGGCGCGCATCGACCCCTCGTCCATGTTGCCGTCGCACGTGCCGAGATAGCGCAGGATGGTGCGCAGCTTGGTGAGGTACGCCTTCGCCTCGTCCGAAGACCGCATGTCGGGCTTGGAGACGATCTCCATGAGCGCGACGCCAGAGCGGTTCAGGTCGACATAGCTCATCGTCGGGTGCTGGTCGTGGATGGACTTGCCAGCATCCTGCTCGAGATGAAGCCGCTCAATGCCGATCTCGATGTCTTCGAACTTGCCTTGGCGGTCGGGACCGACGGAAACGGTCACCTTGCCCTCGCCCACGATCGGCTGCTTGTACTGAGAAATCTGGTAGCCTTGCGGGAGGTCGGGATAGAAGTAGTTCTTCCGGTCGAAAACCGAGCGGTGGTTGATCTGAGCCTTCAGTCCGAGCCCGGTTCTGATCGCCTGCTTCACGCACTCTTCGTTGATCACCGGAAGCATGCCGGGCATGGCAGCGTCGACGAGGCTGACATTGGAGTTCGGTTCAGCGCCGAACCTGGTTGAGGCTCCCGAAAACAGCTTCGACTGCGAGGTGACCTGAGCGTGCACCTCCATGCCGATAACAATCTCCCAGTCGCCTGTGGCGCCTGGAACAAGACGCTTCGGGTCTGGCGTGCGGGTATCCACGATGGTCATGCGCGTGCCGTGTGCGGTGCAAAAGATTTATCTGAAGTCGCCTAGTGCAATCACCTGTTCGAGGCAAGCGATGCGCGATCGATCAGGACAATGCACTCGAGCGGGCGCGTAGCCACTCTCTCCGCACGATTGCAGAGACCTCATGGGCGCATTGCCAGCATGAGACGCGCCATTTCCCACACTGAGCCGATGCAGCCCCCATGTTCGAGCGCTGCGGTGGCGCCGACTCGTTCGCGCAGACTCCTGCCCGTGCGCGCGTTCGACCGCCCTCAGGCGGTCGCGATGTACTGCTTGATGTCTTCGGCTTCGCGCTCGACCTCTTCGATGCGTACCTTAACGACGTCTCCGATCGAGATGATGCCGTCAAGCTGACCGTCGCGTTCGACCGGCAAATGCCGGAAGCGCCCGCGCGTCATGATTTCCATCACCCGATTGATGCTGTGGGTCTCGCTGCAGCTCTGCACTTTGGTCGTCATTGCCGAAGATACCGGCAGTTGCAGCGCGTCTGCACCCTTGCTGCCCAGCAAGCGCACCACGTCGCGTTCGGACAGGATTCCTGCAATGTGTCGCTCGACGCCCGTGACCACCACCGCGCCTATCTTGCGCGCGGCCAGCAAGGCAACTGCCTCTCCGATCGTCGCATCGGGCGTGATCGTCACGACGTCGCGTCCCTTGGCTTCAAGGATCTGCTTGACCGACATGTTGAACCTCCTGTTGGCCTACGAAGCACTCCCTCCGACTACACCCGCGGACATGGTGCGCTCACTCAGGACAGGTTTCAAGCAAGTTCAGACATGATCCTACGATCGAACAGGCGCAAGCCAAGGAAGCCGATCAGGAACCCGCCGACATGGGCCTCCCACGCTATCTGGCCCTGTACCCCTGGCGTCGCGAAGCCGAGCCCGGTCACCACGTTGATGATCATCCATACGACCAGGAAGACGACCACCGGCCGCATGGTCAGGACAACCGGGATCGGCAACACAGGGCCGTTGAACCGGCCGCGCCCTTCGCGGCGGTCGATGCGAAAGCCGAACCGTGCGGCGGCTCCCATCATTCCGGAAATGGCGCCGGACGCGCCCACCAGCGGCGCGATCCCGTTCGGATAAACCGCAAAATGCAACGCGACGGCGCCGAGCGATGTCACGATCCAGAAGAGGATGAAGCGCGGCACGCCCAGCCGTCGCGCCAGCGGCGAACCGAAGGCGGCGAGCCACACCATGTTCACCGCGAGATGCAGCAAGTCGCCATGAAGGAGCGAATAACTCACCGGGCTGACAAACGCGTAGACGTCGAGATCGTATCCGCCGCTGTAGCGAATCGGCCAGAAGGCGAAGCGCAGGAGGAGCGACATGTCTGCCTCTGGGCTCAGCACGGCCATTCTGAAAAAGTGCAGCCCCGCGCAGAGCGCGATGAAGGCGACGACGATGGCCGGGATGTTGAAGACCGGCTCGCGGCCTGGCGGCGGCTCCTGCGGATCGATGCTCGGTACGCTCATGCCGTTCGGCTATCAGGCGTGCCGGCAAATGGAAAGCCGCCCGCAGTTGCCTGCGGGCGGCTTGTCGAGTCCCCAGTTACCCTGCCCCGAGAGCTCCTTACCGTCGCGACCGTGTCCCCTGCGCTGCGGTTCGATGAGCCACCCTCTCATGGCGGACGGCGCCGGACAATCGAAACCAATCGTTAACCCTAATCCGGGCGATGAGCGTTAACAACTCGTCACCCGACTGGCACGCCTTCTGCAACGCAGTCCATACCGGGCCGCGCAAACGGAGAATCTGTCTCAAAGCGGCACATATCGAGGCTTGGAAGGGACTGCGCCATGAGGCATGAGGGGACCGTTTCCCTGTTCCAGTACTGGAACAGGCTGAGGGATCGCAGAGCAGCGCCGCGCCGCACGGAGATCGAGCCGGCCGACATCAAGAAGATGCTGGCCGACACGTTCATCCTCGAGACCGACGCGCGCCGCGAAGCCGTCTTCCGCCTTGCCGGCACGCGCCTCTGCGCCCTGTTTGGCCGGGAGCTCAAGGGCTTCGCCTTCAACTCGCTCTGGGCGCTGAAAGACCAGCGCGTCGTCGCGCGGCTGATCCATGACGCGCTGCACCGCGATTCCGTCGTCGTCATTACGGTCGACGCCGTCACCCGCACCGACAGACACACCAGCCTCGAACTCATCGCGCTACCGCTCGAAGGGGGCGGCGACAGCCCGCGCGCGCTCGGATCCATCGTCTCCACCGAAAAACCATTCTGGCTGGGCGCCGACCCGATCGTCGAATGCCGTGTCGACACGCTCAGGGTCGTCGATCCGAACCTTGAACCGACGTTCCTGCGCAACCGTCCGGCCCTGCGCGTGCCCTCGTTCATGCCGGAGATGCCGGCACGCGGCGAGGCGAGCGCCGGCGGCCGACGCGTGCGGCATCTGGTCGTACTGGATGGCGGAAGAGATCCGAGCCCCGCCAAACCGGCATAACACAAGTTGTTAACCGAGCGCCGAATAGATTTCCCGGTAAAGAATCGGCCGATCGAGCGGCTTGGGAAATCGGCGGCAATGGCGTCTGCGGCACCAGACCTTTCTTCTTCGCGCGCGGAGCGGCGCAACTTCCAGCGCGTACGCGTCAAGATCTACGGGCGCTTCATGCTCGAGGACCGTTCCGAGCATCATTGCCAGGTCATCGACATGTCACCTGGCAACGTCGCGCTTCGCACCGATTCGATGGGATCTCCCGGCGAGCGCGTGATTGCCTATCTCGACCATATAGGCCGCATCGAGGGTATCCTCACCCGTCGCCTGGAGGACGGGTTCGCGATGACCATCGTCGCCTCCGACCGCAAGCGAGACAAGCTCGCGGCTCAGTTGACCTGGCTCGCGAACAAGCACGAGCTGGACCTTCCGGAAGACCGGCGGCACGAGCGCATCGCGCCGCGCAATCCGATCACCCACCTCAAGCTGCCCGACGGACGGCAGTATCAGTGCCGCATCATCGATCTGTCGCTGTCGGGCGCCGGCATTGAGATCGCCGTCAAGCCGGCGCTCGGCACCGAGGTCTCTCTCGGAACCATGCGCGGGCGCGTGGTCCGTCATTTCGAGGACGGCGTTGCCGTCGAATTCGCCAGCCTCCAGCGTGCCGACACGCTCGAGGCCGAGTTCGCCTTCGGTCCCCAGTAAGCTTCTCACGTTTCGAAAGTCGCTGCGACCGGCCCCTGGCCGGTCGTTTGCGTTCATGCGTCGGCCGGCAGCCTTTTGCGAAAATTCGAGCTAACTTTGCATCTATATCGCCGAAAATATAGATTACATTCTACTCAAATTGCTCGAGTATTATAGCTTGTTTTGCTTCAATCTATATTGTGAAGTTTCGCGTGGAATAAATTCGCGCGTGCAAATGTCTTCCCAGAACGGGGAGACATCGGAATGGGACGTAACAGAGGGGTGGCGCTGCTTGCGGCGCTGGGATCCGTGACGCTGTTTGGTTCGGCAGCTGTAGCGGGGCCATTCATGCCCGGCGGCGAGCGCACGACGCAGCCTGTCGGTCACTACGAATTCTGCCAGAAGCGGCCTGCCGAGTGCGACCAGGCTACGCAGAAGCGCGCACCGATCGAGCTTACGCGAGAACTCTGGTCACGCATCGTCGACATCAACAACGTCGTCAACGCTACCGTCACGCCGCGTACCGACATGCAGATCTGGGGCGTCGAGGAGCGCTGGTCCTATCCAGTCAACGGTGTCGGGGACTGCGAGGACTACGCGCTGGAGAAGCGCCGTCTGTTGATGAAGGCCGGAATGCCCGCAGGCAGCCTTCTGATCACCGTAGTCCGACAGCCGAACGGCGACGGACACGCGGTTCTGACGGCACGAACGAGCCTCGGCGACTTCGTGCTGGACAACCTCGAACCGCGCGTTCTCGCGTGGCAGGACACCGAATACCAGTTTCTCAAGCGGCAGTCGGAGCGAAACTCCGGCGTCTGGGTGTCGATCGAAGACGACCGCCAGATGCTTGTCGGCAGCGTGCGCAACTAGGCGCGCAACGGATTGGAGACACGGCGGCGTTCGCGCCGTCCGGGACGACCCGGTCGAGTCCCCACCCTCCCCGTCCCCAACGACCGGGCTCGAGGAGCCGGCCCTTTCCCCAAGGGCCGGCTCCGCCTTCTCAGACTGGATGCAGGCTTGCGGCGAAGCGCCGCGCGAGGGCGACGTAGTGCTGGGCCGTGCGCCCTAACCGTTCCGTGTCGGCCTCGTCGAGACCGCGGGCAACCTTCGCCGGCGAGCCGATGATGAGCGAGCCGTCCGGAAACTCCTTGCCTTCGGTGACCAGCGCGCCGGCCCCGACGAGGCAGTTCCTGCCGATCCTCGCGCCGTTGAGGACAATGGCCCCCATGCCTACCAGGCTTCCATCGCCGATGGTGCAGCCGTGCAGTAGAGCACGATGTCCGATCGTGCACCCGGTACCGATCGTCAGCGGGAACCCCGGATCCGTATGAAAAACGGTGTGTTCCTGAACGTTTGAATTGTCGCCGATGGTTATCTGCTCGTTATCGCCGCGCAGCGCGCAGCCAAACCAGATCCCGACATTTCTACCGATGTGGATTCTGCCGACGACGCTGGCATCCGGCGCAATCCACACCGACCCCTCATCCTCGAATGTCGGGCTCGCCCCCTCGATGGCATAAAGCGGCATGCATGCTCCTCGGAAGCTTTCGCGGTTACGCTTCATTTACCATGTTTGTCGAAGCTGGTGACGATGGGCTCCGCGCATTTCGCGGGGCGCGCGGGATTGAGTCAATGAGCGCAGCATCGACAACCGCCGGCGACGAGGCGCACGTACCATCGTCCGGCAGCTTCGTCGTCAAGGTATTCTACGTCTTCGCTGCACTCGCGCTTGCATCGATCGGGATCAGTCTCGGCGGCAAATGGCTGGGTGCCTCGATCGCTGCAGTCGGACACTCGCAGGACCGCACCCGCTACGAGATCCTCGTTGGCAACAATGTGCTGTCGGTGCGCGGCAACATGATCCGGTTCGAAGAGGCTCGGCGCGACGGCGATGCAGAACGCCTGGACCTTTACGCCAAGTGGCCGGAGTTCACGGGCTATGCCGACTCGGATCGAGAGGCATTCAACAATCGGACGCCACGCAAGCAGATCATCTTTGTCGCAATCGAGCATCGGATGATGTCGCGCGACATGAGCGGGCGACTGGAGCCGATCTACCGCAAGCTCATCGAGCTGCCGGGTTCTGCGGGACCATCAAGCCTGCGACGATACGACTTCACCAAAGAGTCGGGCTACGTCAACGAGGTGCTTATCGTCGGCGATCGCCCGGGTGAGGCGCCATTCGTGGCACGCTGCCTGACGGGAGCGACGGCTGCCGAGTCGCTTGCTGGGTGCGAGCGTGATGTCCACCTCGGCGAGCAGCTCAGCCTCACCTATCGCTTTCCGGAGGAGCTCCTGCCGAATTGGAAAGCGCTCGATGCTGGCGTCGGTGCTCTTGTCTCCGGCCTGATAAGGACGGCGCGCTGACTACTGCAGGTCGACGTCGAGGATGGCCATCGAGAAGTTATACGACAGCTCGCCGTCATCATCATCCTTGAAGATGATGCCGAGGAATTCGTCACCGAGATAGAGCTCGCACGAATCGTCCTTGCGCGGACGTGCCTTCACTTGCAGCGAAGGATTGTTGAACGTGCGCTTGAAGTACGCGTCGAGCTTCTTGATCTCTTCCGGCTTCAAATCGTCGACTCCCGCATCGAGGCCGCAGCGGCCGTGTGGCCGCGCTTCTGGCATGTGGTCGCAGAACGTGTAAAGCCCGCGCCGGTTGCCGCGACTAATCGATGCTCCCCGCTAGGAGCTGGTCCATCGCACGCGAAGGCTCATCGCAACCGGCTTCGCCGACGACGCGCGCGGGAACGCCCGCCATCGTCTTGTTTGGTCCGACGGACTTCAGCACCACCGAACCGGCGGCAATCTTCGTGCAGTGCCCGATCTCGATATTCCCGAGGATCTTCGCCCCGGCACCGATGAGAACGCCGTGGCGAATCTTCGGGTGCCGGTCGCCGGTGACCTTGCCCGTACCGCCAAGCGTCACGCCGTGGAGCATCGACACGTTGTCCTCGATCACCGCGGTCTCGCCGATGACGACACCGGTGGCGTGATCGATGAAGATTCCTCGGCCGATGCGGGCCGCCGGGTTGATGTCGGTGCCGAAAACCGCCGAGGAGCGGCTCTGCAGGTAGAGCGCGAAGTCGCGCCGTCCGCTTGTCCACAGCCAGTGTGCGAGCCGATGCGTCTGGATGGCGTGAAAGCCCTTGAAGTAGAGCACGGGCATGATGAACCGGTCGCATGCCGGATCGCGGTCGTAATAGGCCTGGATGTCGACGCGGACCGTGGACGCCCATTCCGGCACGGCGCGTTGCATCGCACGAAACGTCTGGCGGATCAGGTCCCCGCCGACATCGTGGTGGTCAAGCCGTTCCGACACGCGGTGGATCACCGCGTCTTCCAGCGAATCGTGGTTGAGTACCGTCGAGTAGAGGAATGCGGCGAGCAGCGGGTCGTTGGCGACCGCTGCCTCGGCTTCGGCCCGCACGTTGCTCCAGATCGGATCGACCGGCTGGACGTTGCCCGCCCACATCGCGTTCTGATTGGCCATGACGTTCTCCGCCGCTGTTTCGGCTTACGGATTCAGATAGATGCCCGAGCACCGCTTTCCAGTGAGCGATGCATACTCCCGAATTCGCTTCTACTGAAACCGATTTTCCTGAACGAAGTGATCAACAACACTGTCGACCCTCCGCCAGGGCTGTCAGGAGGCATCGAGTTCAGGCCCGCATCTCGACGAAAGCGGGTGGAAAGACGCTTCGTTTCGTTGTCGGATGCGGGGATGTCGATCCCCATAGCAAACAGCTCTGCGCGGCGATTCCTCATCGATCGCACCCACCTCGCGGGGCCGGGGGTCAAGGCATCAGATCCATCGGCGCTCTATCGGGCTGTGGAACGGCTGGGCTTCGTCCAGATCGACAGCGTCAATGCGGTCGAACGGGCCCACCATCATATCCTGCACTCGCGCGCTACCGGCTATCGCGCGAAGCATCTTTCGCGACTGGTCGAACAAGACCGCAGCCTGTTCGAGCACTGGACGCACGATGCCGCGGTCTTGCCTACAGCATTCTACCCCTATTGGCGCCACCGCTTCGAGTATCAGCGCCAAAGGCTGCCGACGCGTTGGGACGGCAGGTTCGGTGCCGAAGGCCTCAAGGACGAAATTCGACGAGTGCTCGAACGGATCGCACGCGACGGGCCGACGCTCGCGCGCGATTTCGAGGGCGACAAGCCAAAGACCGGCTGGTGGGATTGGCACCCTTCGAAAACCGCTCTCGAATATCTATGGCACACGGGAGACCTGGCGATATCGAGGCGCGAAGGGTTTCAGAAGGTCTACGATCTGGCGGAGCGAGTGATCCCCGCAGACGCTTTTGCCAAGCGCGTCGATCACGACGAGTTCGTCGACTGGGCATGCCGAAGCGCGCTGGAACGCCTCGGCTTCGCAACACGCGGCGAGATCGCAGCTTTCTGGGGACTGATTTCGCCGGATGTCGTGCAGCGTTGGCTTGCCGCCAACGCGAAGGTCGTCGAGACCTTGTCGGTGCAGCCTGCCGACGACGCCAAGCCGATCGTCGCGCACGCGCTCACGGGCACGCACGTCGCGATCGAAAGTGCTCCTGCCGCGCCGGGCAGGCTTCGCATCCTGAACCCGTTCGATCCGCTGCTGCACGACCGTCGCCGGGCCGAAAGGATCTTCGGCTTTCACTTCCGTATCGAAATCTTCGTGCCGGAAGCCAAGCGCAGGTACGGCTACTATGTGTTTCCAGTGCTCCGCGGCGAGCGGATTCTCGGGCGCGTGGACATGAAGGCCGACCGCGGAAAGGGTACGCTGCAGGTCCGTGCGTTCTGGCCGGAACTCGGCACGCGAATGTCGGCGGCGCTGGTGAACGCGCTGCAGTCCGAAATCGACCGCATTCGCCGCTTCGCGCGTCTCGAAGCCACGGCCTTTGCAGCGGATTGGCTGCGCTAGGCGTCAGCCGTCTCGCCAAGGAATTCGAGGATCGCGTCGCAGAAGGCGTCGTTGCGGTCGCCCGCCACCATGTGGCCGGCGCCACCCACGTCGACATATCGTCCGTTCGGAATCCGCCCGATGAAGTCGCGCGCGCCGTCTTCGTCGACGACCTCGGAGTCCATGCCGCGAACGAGCAGAACCGGGATCGCGAGCTTCGGCAGCAATGTCTCGACGCGCAGGAGCACATCGCGCGCGTTGCTATTGATGGCGTTCGGGCCGCCGATCATCGCCGGGTCCCAATGCCAGCGATAGCGGCCGTCGGCGTCGAGCCGAAGGTTCTTGCGAAGACCTTCGGTCGAGGGCGGGCGTTTCCGGTTCGGAAGATACAGCGCGATCGCGGCCGCCGCCTCGTCCAGGGTGGCAAAGCCCTCGACCATGCGCTCCGCCATGAAACCCTGGATGCGCTGGATGCCGCTGGGGTTCATACGCAAGATCACGTCGACGAGCACCAGCCCGCTGATCAGGGGGCCATCCGTCGTCTCGGCCGTCAGGGCCGCGATGCCTCCGAGCGAAGCTCCGACCACCGCCGGCTTCGCGCCGTCGCGTTCCGCCAGCACGCTGACCACGGCGGCGACGTCCGCGGCGTAGTCCGAGAAGCGGTAGTGGCCGGATTTCGACCAGTCGCTCTCGCCATGGCCGCGCAGATCAAGCGTAACCGCGCGCATCCCGCGCTGCGCGACCATGCGGGCGGTGCCGTCCCACGCACGTCGGGTCTGGCCACCGCCATGCAGGAACAGAACAGTCCGCTCCCCCCCTTCGAAGACATCGACCGCCAGCCGATCGCCCTCGTATCCGGCGAACACTTCGTGGCGCATTTTCATCAAAGCGGATGATCCTTCCAGAATTGCAGCGCGCGCGCCTTGAAGCTGCGGTCGCCGACGGACAGCATGTGGTCCCTTCCCTCGATGTCGAACGCCTCACCATTCGGCAGCAGCGCGGCCAGCGGACCGGCGCGCCCGCCGACGTCGTCCTTGGTTCCCACGGCCACGAGCGCCGGCTGGCGGATTTGCGCCACCTCGTCGGGCGCGAGCTCGGCGCGCGACAGGCGAATGCAGGCCGCAAGCGCCTCGCGGTCGCTCTTCGTGCGATCGGCGAACTCGCGGAACATCTTGCCGCGCGGGTCGACGACGGTGGACGGATCTGATGCCCGCAGCGCCTCGGCAATCGGATCCCAGTTGCCGACCCCGTCAACGAGCCCGCTGCCGAGACCGCCCAGGATCAGCGTCGCCACCCGATCGGGATAGTCGAGGGCCATGAAGGCCGAAATCCTGGCGCCCATGGAATAGCCGAACACGTGCGCGCGCCGGATCCCGAGATGATCGAGCAGCGCGATCGCGTCGCTTCCCATCTTGCGTGGCGTGTAGTCGGTCTCGCGGTAGCTCTTCGTAGTCTGGCCATGTCCGCGATGGTCGAAGGCGATGGCGCGGTATCCTGCTTCCTCGATCGTCTTGATCCAGCCCGGGTTGACCCAGTTCACCAGCGAACTGGAGGCAAAACCGTGGATCAGGAGGACGGGATCGCCCTTGCCCTGATCGAGGTATGCGATGTCGAACGCTTCGTGACTGAATCGGTCCATGCCCGGCGGGGAAACCTTGCTGCGCCCAAGTCCGGCGACTAGCCGCCCCCGGCAACGCGGTCGATGACCGGATGGCGCATCCGGTCGCCCGCGACGATACCCGTCCTTTGCGCGGTTCCGGCCTTGAGTTCAAGTACGAAGCGGACCGGGCCGGCAGGCGCTATCGGAGCCTCTGAAAAGGGGGTGCCCGGCTTGATGTCGACGACGATGCCCTGCTCGTCCACGAAGACGAGATCGAGGGGCATCGGCGTGTTCTTCATCCAGAACGCCACGCGGCGCGATTCTTCGAACACGAACAGCATGCCGCGGTCATCCGGCATGACGCGACGATACATCAGACCCGCCGCACGTTCGGCATCGTCGTCGGCAATCTCGATCGAGAACTTGATGTCGGAGGATGCAATCTCGGCGACGAGGGGCGTCGGATCTACCGGGAGAATCATCGGCTGACCGCTCTGGCCGCGCGCAGGCGACAGCGCGAACAGCCCGGCCGCGAGGAGCACGAGCACACCACGGACAACACTCTGGATATAAGACATTCGACCCCCGTTCGGGCTCACAATCAGTGCGAGGCCGGCAGGGTTCCCATATCAGGATAGATTTCGGCGGCCATAAGGCCCTTGTCGCCCGTGCCGAACCGCACGAGGACAACTTGCCCGGGCCGCAGCTCGGTGACGCCGTAACGACGCAACGTCTCCATGTGCACGAAGATGTCCTCGGTGCCCTCGCCGCGCGTCAGGAAGCCGAAGCCCTTCGTGCGGTTGAACCATTTTACGAGCGCGCGCTCGAGCCCGCTCTCGGCGGTGACGACCACATGAGTGCGCTGACCCGGCTGTTCGGAGGGATGAACAGCGGTGGTGGTGTCCATCGACACGATCTTGAAGGCCTGAAGGCCGCGATCGCCGCGGCGCGCCAGCGCTACCACGCGGGCGCCTTCGAGCGCCGTCTGGAAGCCGTCTTTGCGCAGGCAGGTCACGTGCAGCAGGACATCCCCGAGCCGCCCGTCGTCAGGGAGAATGAAGCCGTAGCCCTTGGCCACGTCGAACCACTTGATCGCGCCGGCAAGTTCGACCAGCGCTTCGGTCTCGGCGTCTTCATCGAGCCCCAGGACGTCGTCCCTAAGCTTCGCCAGACCCTCCGCAGAGGATTTGTCCCCCATCCGAACGCACCCTTTCGCCAGAACAACGCAAGAACAAATCACCTTGATTCTGGGTTTCAGGATAACACTCGCAGTTGCTGCATTAGCAAGACCCGCGCCGCAATTTTCGCCACGATCGCACAACTGCTTGCGTTCCCGCGGCATGCGCCCTAGCTGGGTTGCAAACCGCGACGGCTCGACAACCGGGGAGACAGAGCGATGCGATACCTGCACACGATGGTCCGCGTGACCGACGTCGAGAAATCCCTCGACTTCTACTGCAAGAAGCTGGGCTTGGAAGAGATCCGGCGCATCGACAACGAAAAAGGCCGTTTCACGCTGATCTTCCTGGCTGCTCCTCAGGACAAGGAGACGTCGAAGGCGAAGCGCGCCCCGGAGCTGGAGCTGACCTACAACTGGGATCCAGAAGAATACACCGGGGGCCGCAATTTCGGACACCTCGCATATAAGGTGGCGAACATTTACGAGACCTGCCAGCGGCTGATGGATGCCGGCGTGACGATCAACCGGCCCCCGCGCGACGGCAACATGGCCTTCGTTCGTTCGCCCGACAACATCTCGATCGAACTGCTTCAGGAAGGCGACGCGCTGCCGCCACAGGAACCGTGGGCCTCGATGCAGAACACGGGCGTCTGGTAGACGTCAGCGGTTTTTCGCGAACCATTCGACGATGGCGGGCATATTCTCTTCGAACCCGCCTGGAATGAAGACGTTGAACAGCCCGGCTCGCTCGTCGGTCCGGTTCTCGAAGTCGTGCGTCACACCGGCAGGGATCCTCAGAAAGGCGCCCTGCTCCACTTCGTGCCAGATGTCGCCGACGAGCACGCTGGGCCTTCCCTTCAGGACGAGGAAGAGCTCGTCATTGGCCGCGTGACTATGCGCGCCGGGTCCCTTCGAATGGGGCTCCAGCCACCACTCCGAGACGGAATAGCGGTTGGCCGTCTCGCTGCCATCCGCCTTGAAGACGGCGGTCATCGGACCGCAATCGTAGGTTCGGCCCTCCCCGGAACTCAGGATGATCGGCTTCGCCTGGCTCATGCTGCGCGCGGCCTGCCGAACCACTGCACGAACAGGATAGCGGCGACGATGCCGCCCAGCAGGGCAGCCGCAGGCGCCCAGAAGAAGGCGAGACCCATCGCACCGGCGCCCTCGAAGTCGTGATAGTCGGTGACGACCGTGAACGCGACGTAGCCGAAGAATACGGCCAGTGCGGCAACAACCGCACCGACGACGAAACCCAGAAGACCGAAGAGGAATGCTCGCATTCCCCTGCGTAACAGAATTGGCGGCGACGCGGAATATCTACACTGTGAGGTGTCGCTTGACGTCGGCGCGGTCCAGATCCTCGGCGGGTCCGCTGTGAACGACCGCGCCGCGGTCCATGATGTAGACGTGGTCTGCAAGCTCGCGGCAGAAATCGAGATACTGCTCGACCAGAAGGATGGCGATGCCGGCGCTGTCGCGCAGGTAGCGGATGGCGCGCCCGATATCCTTGATGATCGACGGCTGGATGCCCTCTGTCGGTTCGTCGAGAACCAGGAGCTTGGGGCGCATTGTGAGAGCCCGGCCGATGGCCAGTTGCTGCTGCTGGCCGCCCGACAGGTCGCCGCCGCGGC
Organism: Pseudomonadota bacterium; assembly: GCA_023457435.1. Taxonomy (GTDB): domain Bacteria; phylum Pseudomonadota; class Alphaproteobacteria; order Rhizobiales; family Rhizobiaceae; genus RCIO01. The sequence goes on along the minus strand of JAEWLS010000036.1, from coordinate 147,251 downwards.
GCGACAGCATCGTTTGCAGCACCGGGAAGAGCTCGAACACATGGTCCGGCACGAAACGCTCGGCGCGCGCCAGCGGCGCATAGCCGGTCTCGAGGTTCTCACGCACGCTGAGGAGCGGAAAAATCTCGCGGCCCTGCGGCACGAATGAAATGCCCGACCGGGCACGGTCATAGGCCGCTACCCGGTCGAGCGCCTTCCCCTCGAAGGTTATCGAACCGCCGCTGAGGCGGTGGTGTCCGACGATCGAGTGCATAAGGCTCGTCTTGCCGACGCCGTTGCGTCCGAGCACACAGGTGATCTTCGCCGGCTCTGCCCGGATCGATACGCCGCGAAGCGCCTGCGCGGCGCCGTAATGCAAGGTTGCGTCTGCGACTTCGAGCATGTCAGCGCCCCAGATAGACTTCGATGACCCGTTCGTCCGCGGAGACGAAGTCGAGCGTGCCTTCGGACAGGACCGAGCCCTCGTGCAAGCAGGTGACCTTGACGCCGAGCTCGCGCACGAAATGCATGTCGTGCTCGACGACGATTACCGAATGCGTCCTGGCGATATCCTTCAACAGCCGTGCGGTCTCCTCCGTCTCGGCGTCGGTCATGCCGGCGACCGGCTCGTCGACGAGCAGCAGCTTGGGATCCTGCGCGAGCAGCATGCCGATCTCGAGCCACTGCTTCTGGCCGTGCGAGAGGTTCGCTGCGGGGTCATTGCGCTTCGCCTCGAGGCGGACGGTCGCGAGGATCGCGTCGATGCGCTCGGCATCTTCCTTCGAGCGGCGGTTGAAGATGGCTGGGAAGATCGAGCGCGGGCCCTTGAGCGACAGGACGAGATTGTCCTCCACGGTGTGGCTCTCGAACACCGTCGGCTTCTGGAATTTGCGCCCGATGCCCATCGTCGCGATGTCGGCTTCGTCGTGACGGGTCAGGTCGATCGTGCCGTCGAAGAAGACCTCGCCTTTGTCGGGACGGGTCTTGCCGGTGATGATGTCCATCATCGTCGTCTTGCCGGCGCCGTTGGGACCGATGATGGCGCGCATCTCGCCCCGATCGAGCACCAGCGACAGGTCGTTGATCGCCTTGAAGCCGTCGAAGGCCACCGAGACGCCGTCGAGATAGAGAATGGTTCCGCTCTTCGACATCGGTCACTCCGCCGGCTGGGCCGCCACATCGGGCAGCATGTCGGGCTTGTTCGTCGAACCGGCGCGCACGATCGGCGCGGCCGGCGGAATCGGCGGTACCGTCCTCGCCCGGTCGGCGCGCGAACGGCGCCACAGATCGTAGGTGCCGACGATGCCTCTTGGCAGGAACAGCGTCGTCGCGACGAAAAGAGCGCCTAGCGCGAACAGCCAGAACTCGGGCAACAACGCCGTGAACCAGCTCTTGCCCGTGTTGACGAGAAGAGCGCCGATGATCGGGCCGACGATGGTCCCGCGCCCGCCGACGGCGGTCCAAACCACCACCTCGATGGAGTTCGCCGGTGAGAATTCGCCCGGATTTATGATGCCGACCTGCGGCACGTAGAGCGCGCCGGCGATCCCTGCCATGACCGCCGAGGCGACGAAGGCGAACAGCTTGATGTTCTCCGGACGCCAGCCGATGAAACGCGTGCGGCTTTCGGCATCGCGCACCGCAACCATCAGCTTGCCGAACTTGGACGACGAGATCGCCGAAACGAAGAGGACACCGAGCCCCAGGAAGATCGCGCTGAAGGCGAACAGCGCTGAGCGCGTCGACGCGGCCTGGACGTTGAAGCCGAGGATGTCCTTGAAATCGGTTAGGCCATTGTTGCCGCCGAAGCCCATGTCGTTTCGGAAGAAGGCGAGCAGCAGGGCGTAGGTCATCGCCTGCGTAATGATCGACAGGTAGACGCCGGTGACGCGCGAGCGGAAAGCGAACCAGCCGAATACGAAGGCGAGCAATCCCGGCACCGCCATCACCATCAGCGCGGCAAACCAGAACTGGTCGAAGCCGTACCAGTACCATGGCAGCTCCTTCCAGTTCAGGAAGACCATGAAGTCGGGCAGGAGCGGGTTGCCATAGACACCGCGGCTGCCGATCTGCCGCATCAGGTACATGCCCATGGCGTAGCCGCCGAGCGCGAAGAAAGCGCCGTGCCCGAGTGAGAGGATGCCGCAATAGCCCCAGACGAGGTCGAGCGCGAGCGCCAGCAGCGCGTAGCAGAGATACTTGCCGACCAACGCCACCAGATAAGGCGGCACGTGGAACGCACTGGTTGGCGGAACGGTGAGGTTGAGCAGCGGCACGATGATCGCCACTGCGAACAAGATGCCGACGGTGATCTGGATGCGTGGCGAGAAGCCGCCGGCAAAGAAGCGCTGGGTTATCATGCTTCGATCGCCCTGCCCTTGAGGGCGAACAGCCCGCGCGGTCGCTTCTGGATGAACAGGATGATCAAGACCAGGATGAGGATCTTGCCGAGGACGGCACCGGCATAGGGTTCGAGAAACTTGTTGAGGATGCCGAGCGAGAAGGCGCCGACCAGCGTGCCCCAGAGATTGCCGACCCCGCCGAACACCACGACCATGAAGCTGTCGATGATGTAGCTCTGCCCGAGGTCGGGGGAGACGTTGTCCACCTGGGAGAGCGCCACTCCGGCGATGCCGGCAATGCCGGATCCAAGCGCGAAGGTAAAGGCGTCGACCCACGGCGTACGAATACCCATGGAGGCGGCCATGCGGCGGTTGGCCGTAACGGCGCGCATCTGCAGCCCCCAGGCGGTCTTGTTGAAGATGTAGAGCAGCAGGACGAAGACACTGAGGGCGAAGACCACGATCCACATCCGGTTCCAGGTGATCGCCATCTGGCCGAGGTCGAACGAGCCCGACATCCATGAGGGGTTGCCGACCTCACGATTTGTCGGGCCGAAGATGGTGCGCACGGTCTGCTGCAGAATGAGCGACACGCCCCATGTGGCAAGCAGCGTCTCAAGAGGGCGGCCGTAGAGAAAGCGGATCAGCCCGCGCTCCATGATCAGACCGACCGCGCCGGCGACGAGAAACGCCAGAGGCAACGCTATGGCCAGCGACCAGTCGAACAGTTCGGGGAAATTGGCGCGTATGACGTTCTGGACGACAAAGGTCGTATAGGCGCCCAGCATCACCATCTCGCCATGCGCCATGTTGATGACGCCCATGACCCCGAAAGTGATCGCCAGTCCTATCGCTGCGAGCAGCAGCACCGATCCTAGCGACACGCCGAACCATACGTTCTGCGCCGAATTCCAGAGGGCCAGCGCGTTGCGGATACCGGACACCGCTGCATCGGCCGCCTCCTTCAACACGCCTTCGGCGCGGCCTGCATAGCCCGAGAGCATCGACAAAGCCGCGCGGTCTCCGCGCTGGCGGATCGTCTCGATCGCCTCGAGCTTCTCGGCCTCGGGCAGGTCCGACGCGAGCACCGCCGCGGCGCGCGCCTCGACCATCTTCTGCCTGACCCACGCGACGGTCTCATCGGCGATTGCAGCCTCGAGCGCCTCGATTGCCGATGGGTCGGGAGCGGCGAACATCGTGTCTGCCGCCTGCCCGCGCACGGCGGGGCTCGGCGATCCCAGGGTCAGCCCGGCAAGCACCTCGCGGATGGTGCGCCGCAGCCCGTTATTGACTTTGATCTTGGTGATTTCGGCCGCCTTGGTCTCACCCTGGCTCTCGCCGGTGATCGGATCGAGAAGCGTCACGACACCGGTGCGCTCCGAGATCACAAAGACGACCTTGTCTGCCTTTCTGAACGAGAGGTTGCCGTCCGAAAGCGCATTGAGCGCGCGGCTCGCCGCCGGCGCTCCCGTTGCGCCGAGGTCGCGAACGACCTGTTCCGTATCCTTGAAATTCTTGGCGTCTGCAAAGCGCGCGATGATGCTTCGCAACGCGGCCTCGTCAGTCTCTGCCAAGGCAGGCTGGGCAAGCAGCGTCAAGGCAAGGAGCCCGAGGATGCGCAGAAGGGTCATGACGTAATCCGTGGTCGGGGCCTGGTCCGATCCGGGCGAGATCGCCCGGATCGGTCGCAATGAAAGTCATGGGCTTTCCGGGATCACATTCCCTTGCCGCCGCACTTTCCGCTCGCGACGTTGAAGTTTCCGCACGACATCGGGGCGCGCCAGTCGGCGATCAGGTCCTTCGAGTCAGCGAGGTAGTCGGACCATTCGTCACCCACGACGAGACCCGTGGTTTCCCACACGACCTCGAACTGGCCGTCGGCCTGGATCTCACCGATCAGCACGGGCTTGGTGATGTGGTGGTTCGGCATCATCGTCGAGTAGCCGCCCGTCAGGTTCGGTACCGAAACGCCGATGATCGAGTCGATGACCGCATCCGGGTCTACGGTGCCGGCCTTCTCGACCGCCTTGACCCACATGTTGAAGCCGATCACGTGCGCTTCCATCGGATCGTTGGTCACGCGCTTGTCGTTCTTCGTGTAGGCCTTCCACGCGTCGATGAACGCCGCGTTGTCCTCGTTCTCGACCGACTGGAAGTAGTTCCACGCTGCGAGGTGGCCGACGAGCGGGCCGGTGTCGAAGCCGGCGAGCTCTTCCTCGCCTACCGAGAAGGCCACGACCGGGATGTCCTCGGCCTTGATGCCCTGGTTGGCGAGCTCCTTGTAGAACGGCACGTTGGCGTCGCCGTTGATGGTCGAGACGACCGCGGTCTTCTTGCCGGCCGATCCGAAGTTCTTGATGTCGGTCACGATCGTCTGCCAGTCGGAATGACCGAACGGCGTGTAGTTGATCATGATGTCTTCCTTGGCCACACCCTTGGATTCGAGATAGGCCTGAAGGATCTTGTTGGTGGTTTGCGGATAGACGTAATCGGTACCGGCAAGCACCCAGCGCTTAACGGAACCGCCATCTTCGCTCATTAGGTAATCGACGGCCGGGATCGCCTGCTGGTTCGGCGCCGCGCCCGTGTAGAACACGTTGCGCTCGGACTCCTCGCCCTCATACTGGACGGGGTAGAAGAGCAGCGAGTTCAGCTCCTCGAACACCGGCAGCACGGACTTGCGCGAGACCGAGGTCCAGCAGCCGAACACGGCCGAGACCTTGTTGACGCTGATGAGCTCGCGCGCCTTCTCTGCGAACAACGGCCAGTCCGATGCCGGGTCGACGACAACGGCCTCGAGCTTCTTGCCGAGCAGGCCGCCCTTCTTGTTCTGCTCATCGATCAGGAAGAGCATCGTGTCTTTCAGCGTCGTTTCCGAAATCGCCATCGTTCCAGACAGCGAATGCAGGATGCCGACCTTGATGGTGTCCTGCGCTAACGCAGGGGTGGCCATCATGCTGGCAGCCAATACGCCCGCCGAGACGAGACCGCTTACGGTCGCGTAAATTCCCCTCATATCGAACCTCCGAACCAAGGGTGTTGCACCGCATCCTTCGGTGCAACACGCATGCCAGTTCGATTTGGTTGATGCGCGACGCGACAAAAAACGCGCCGGATGAGGTACTTAGCTGCGCTTCCTAAAGCGCCCGCCCGTACCCAGCTGTTGGCGATTAAGAATTGGTTGAGAATTTCATATGCACTGCAGCATGCCCTCGCCTAAAACTTAGGCATGCTCGACTAATGCAAGTTTTCTGTGCACAAGGCCCCGGATTAGGCGTTCTCGAGTGTGTCTTTGACAACGGTTGCGAGCTGCTTCAGCGAAAACGGTTTCGGCAGGAAGCCGAACTTCGCCTCAGGCGGCAGGTTTCGCGAGAATGCGTCCTCGGCATAACCGGACACGAAAATGAACTTGATGTCCGGTTGGATCTTCAGCAGCTCGCGGAGCAGTGTCGGCCCATCCATTTCGGGCATGACGACGTCGGACACGACGATGTCGACCTTGCCCTCCAGTTCGTGGAACTTCTCCAGCGCCTCGACACCTGAAGATGCCTCGTGGACGGTATAACCACGCGATGCAAGCGCGCGGACGTTGCCCATGCGCACCGCGTCCTCGTCCTCGACCAGCAAGACCGTGGCCGTGCCTGACAGGTCCTTCTGCTCGGCCTTGACGGGCGTCGCGGGCTTGTCCGGCGCCGCCGACGGCTCGTCGGCCACGCGCGCCGCGGCGACGTGGCGGGGAAGGAAAATGTGGAACGTCGTTCCCTTGCCCACCACCGAACTGCAGAAGATGTATCCGCCGGTCTGCTTGACGATGCCGTAGACCATCGAAAGCCCCAGACCGGTGCCTTTACCGACCTCCTTCGTCGTAAAGAAGGGCTCGAAGATCTTCTTGATGATGTCCGGGTCGATGCCGGTTCCGCTGTCCTCGACTTCGACAAGGACATAGTCGGCCGGCGTGAGCTCGCGGAACGCGAAGGCCGAGCATTCGTCGGCAGCTACGTTGCGCGTGCGCACCACCAGGTCGCCGCCCGACGGCATGGCGTCGCGTGCATTGACCGCCAGGTTCACCACCACCTGCTCGAACTGGCCGATGTCGGCACGGACTGGCCATAGGTCGCGCCCGTGTTCGATCTTCAGTTTCACGTCGTTGCCGACGAGACGCGCCAGCAGCATGCGCAGATCGGCGAGCACATCCGTTAGGTTGAGCACCTCCGGTCGCAGCGTCTGACGCCGCGAAAACGCAAGCAGCTGCCGCACCAGCGATGCGGCGCGGTTTGCGTTCTGCTTGATATTCATGATGTCCGGAAACGACGGGTCGGACGGGCGATGATTGGTCAGAAGCAGGTCCGACGCCATGATAATGGCGGTCAGCACGTTGTTGAAATCGTGGGCGATCCCGCCCGCAAGCTGTCCGACGGCCTGCATCTTCTGACTTTGCGCCATCTGGGCCTCGAGCGCCTTTTGCTCGGTCGTGTCGACGGCGTACACGATCGCCGACTCCTCGCCGTCGCCGGAATCGCCCGAGACGGCGTTCACGTAGAAGCGAAGATGGCGTTCGTCATTGCCAGGAAGCACGGTGTCGATCGGCGCAATGTTCGCCTGCCGCTGCACCGCCTTCTCGAGCGCCGCGGCAAAAGCGGCACGGTCCCGTTCGTGGATGACCGCATCGAGTCGCAACCCGCGGTCGACTGCATCGCGGTCGACGACCGGCGCGAACAGCGAGAGGAACGGCGCATTGGTGCGCAGGATGCGCCCCTCGCCGTCCACCCCGGCAATCGCCATCGGCGTCGAGTTGAAGAAGCGCGTGAAACGCGTCTCCGCGGCGCGCAGAGCCGCCGACGAGTCCTCACCCTCCTTACGATTGAGCACGATGGTGCGCGTCGATCCCGCGGCGCCGTCGCGTGTCGTCGTTGTGCGGTGCATGAACCGGACCGGAAGCGCCTCGCCGCTGGCGGTCGCGAGGTCGAGGTCGATGATCACGTCCCGTGTCGTGCCTGGGTCGGTCTTGACCGAGCGGATAAGAGCCATGCCATCGCCCGCCACGATCTCAGGCAGGCGTAGCGAGCCCGGCGCAAAGTTGGCGAGATCGACGCCAAGCCAGTCCGCGAGCGTCGCGTTGAGATAGGTAACGCGCCCTTCGGCATCGGCGGCGAAGAAGCCGGCCGGCGCGTGATCGAGATGGTCGATCGCCTTCTGCAGGTCGAGGAAAAAGCGCTCCTGCTCCGAGCGTTCGGCAGAGATGTCGGCAAGCTGCCACGCATGGAGGGGCTGTCGGGTCCCCGGTACGCGAAACGCGCGTGCGCGCGCCCGGTACCAGCGGGCGCCAGGCTCTTCGCCCGGGCGCAGCGGCTGCGATAGCCGAAACTCGCCATCGCCCTCTTCGCCATCGCGCAGGCCCAACGAAAGGCGGTAGATAACGCTGGAGGCTTCCGGATTTTCCGCGAGCAATGCCTCGACCGTGCGGATGTCGGCGGCCGACGACGCACCGGTCATCCCTGCGTAGGCGCGGTTCGCATACACGACCCGACCTTTGAGGTCGGTGACGACGAGGCCTTGCGCCATGCTGTCGACGAACGATTTTGAAAGCTCGTCACCAGCCGAGCGCGGAGACACCTGTATGAAGCCGATCGCAGTGGCAAACAGGTAGCCAGTGCCGATCATCGCCAGGACGCCGAGCAGACCAAGCAGGAACTGGTCGCCGAGCCGATCCCGGAAAAGCGCGAACACCGCGGCAGCGACCCCCAGCACGATCGTGAAGATGATCAGGCGAGTGACGGGCCCTGGGCGCGTTCCGCGGTCGACGATAGGCGCCTGATTGCTGCCGCCGTCGGATTTTCGCGCTATTCGATCCATGCCTGACATGCCGAAGCAGCGCCCCCTGAGCTTGATCCCGATTACATCATGCGTCACGAATCCTGCAAGGCCGACAGGGCCTTGCCGCCGGGCCTTCGACGGCACTCTGCCTTGCGGGGCCTCGCAACGGCAGCTAGGCTCAACCGGAATGACGCAGGGGGAACGGCGCCAATGCTCGAATGGCTCGAAGGAATTGCCGGCCCGGCCTACGCAACGGCAATGTTGTGGACGCTGGGCGCGCTGCTGCTCCTGGTCGTCATTCTCCTTCTAATCAAGGTCATCCGCAGCCTGTCATTTGGCACCTTCGTCAGCGGCGGCCGCAATCGCAAGGCTCGACTGGCGGTCATGGACGCTGCCGCCGTGGATAGTCATCGCCGTCTCGTTCTGGTGCGCCGCGACGATGTCGAGCACCTCATACTGATCGGCGGGCCTACCGACGTGGTGGTCGAGCAGAATATCCGGATGGTGGCAGCGCTCCGCCGCCCGGCGGAGGAGAACCCGGCGCAGCGCGACGTGAGACTGCCGCCTGATGCAAGCGTGATGACGCCGGCGCCGGTACCGGCAGCAATTGAGGTGACAAAGCCGGTGGCGCAGCCGATTGCCGACGCGCCCCGGCCGGTCGCCGAGCCAACGTCGCGCCAGCCTGCCGACGTGCGACCGATATCGCGGCCCCAGCCGCCCGCGGGAACAGCGCAGCCTCCCGCTCCGGCCGCGCCTGCCCCACAGCCGGCGCCGCCGATCCCCGCTAGACCGGCGACTGCCGTGCCGCCACGCGCCGTGAACGACCAGGGGCCGAGCCTGGATGACGCACTGCTCGAGGAGCTCGAGGTCACGCTCGACCGCAAGATACCTGCGCAGCCGGCGCCCGCGGTGCGGCCGGCACCAACGTCCGCGCCGCTTCCGTCATCGGTTGAAGATGAGATGTCGCGCCTTCTGGGAGACCTGGCGAGGCCGCGGCGCTAGGCGGCGTCAGTCGTCTCGATAAACGCGTTCGCGGCGCTCGTGGCGCTCCTGCGCCTCGATTGACAGTGTGGCTATCGGGCGGGCATCGAGGCGCTTGAGCGAAATCGGCTCGCCGGTTTCCTCGCAATAGCCGTAGGTACCATCGTCTAGTCGGTGCAGCGCCGCGTCGATCTTCGAGATCAATTTGCGCTGACGGTCGCGGGCCCGTAGTTCGATGGCCCTGTCGGTTTCCGAGGACGCGCGATCCGCGAGGTCCGGGTGGTTGGCGTTCTCTTGCTGGAGGATTTCGAGAGTTTCGCGCGCCTCGCGCAGGATATCGTTCTTCCAGAAGATCAGCTTGCGCCGGAAGTAGGCTTTCTGCCGCTCACCCATGAAGGGCTCGTCTTCCGAGGGAACGTAATCGATATCGACGAGATCGCTCATTCGACTCACCCCACTAGACAACCCGGCGCCTATATATTCGCGGAGGTTTGACGGCACAAGCACCTTGCCGAATCGGCTCACGGTTTTGTTAATACTGGCAAAAATGCACTGTGGGCCGATCGTCTGCCGCTCTGGATCAGTGCGACCCCGCGCCGTACCGCCGCAGCCGGTGCCTATCCCAGCCATAAGGTTCCCGCATGCCAACGCTGCTGTTGTTAAGACATGCAAGGGCCGCCTGGCCCAAACCCGGCACACAGGATTTCGATCGGCCTCTGACCGAAACCGGCAGGACTTCCGCGCTGGCGGCAGGATCGAGCCTTGACGCCGCCGGTCTTCGCCCGGACGCCGTTCTCTGTTCTCCTTCGCTTCGGACCAGGCAAACGTGGGAGCTCGCGTCGAGCCGGATGGCGGCGCAGCCGCCGGCCGACTACGTTGACGCACTCTATGACGGCGACGCGGCCGACTACCTCGATATCGTCCGCGGAGCGGGCGAAGCGGAGACGGTGCTTATCGTCGGACACAACCCGATGACCGAAGATCTGGCGATTGCGCTTGCCGGAGGTGGCGATAGCCAAGCCATCGCTTCGCTGGGTGGTGGCTTCCCGGTGTGCGGCCTCGCGGTTCTCGAATTCGATACGCCGCTGGATCGCATCGTGCCCGGCGCGGGCCGACTTGTGCGCTTTACCGCCTTCGAAGGCTAGCTCGGCGCTTTGCAAGCCGGCGACGGCGCGCCTATATCGCCGGCAGGCATTGCGGAGCCCCTGTTGGCGGCCATCACAAATTTCACCGACGAGGCGCGCATCGCCATCGAAACGATGGCCGAGCGAACCACCCAGCTGTTCTCGCCGACGCTGCGTCTCGGTGTGAGCGGCCTGTCTCGATCCGGAAAAACCGTGTTCATCACGGCATTCGTCCACAATCTCATTCACGGCGGAAGACTGCCGCTGTTCGAGGCACAGAAGACCGGACGCATCGCCCGCGCGTTCCTGGAACACCAGCCCGACGATGCCGTGCCTCGCTTCCAGTACGAAGATCACGTTGCCGCCCTCGTCGACCAGCGTGTCTGGCCGGACTCGACCCGTGCGATCTCGGAGTTGCGGCTCACCGTGGAGTATGAATCCGCTTCCTTCCTCGGACGCATGTTCTCCGCCGGGCGCCTCTCCGTCGACATCGTCGACTACCCCGGCGAATGGCTGCTCGACCTGCCGCTACTCGGCAAGACGTACGAGCAGTTTTCCCGCGAGGCGCTCGAACTGGCCGAACTCCCCGTTCGTGCCGACCTGTCCGCAGGGTGGCGCGCCATGCTCGAACAGGTCGACGGCAACGCGCCTGCCGACGAGCCAACCGCGCGAAGGCTGGCCGATGCCTTCTCCGCCTATTTGAGAGCCGGCAAGCAGGACGACCGCGCCCTGTCGACCTTGCCGCCCGGCCGCTTTCTGATGCCGGGCGATCTCGACGGCTCTCCGGCGTTGACGTTCACGCCGCTCCCGCCATCGACCGGCCGGCCGAAATCCGGTTCTCTGCGCGCCGTCATGGAACGCCGCTACGACGCCTATCTCACCCACGTCGTACGCCCGTTCTTCCGCGAGCACATCGCGCGTCTGGATCGACAGATCGTCCTGATCGACGCCATGCAGGCGATGAATGCCGGTCCGGCGTCGCTGGCCGACCTCGAGCGCGCCCTGACCGAAATCCTCGCCGTCTTCAGGCCCGGCCGCGGCAGCATCTTCACCGACCTCTTCGCGCGTCGCATCGACCGCATCCTCATTGCCGCGACGAAGGCCGACCACATACACCACACGGCCCACGACAGGATGCAGGCCATCGTCAGGCGCCTTGCGGACCGCGCCATCAAACGCGCGGGATTTTCCGGCGCGGAGGTGGAGGTTCTGGCGATGGCGGCGGTCCGCGCGACGCGCGAGGGCACCGTCAAGCAGGGCCGCGATGTGCTGCCCGTCATCATCGGCACGCCGATGGCAGGCGAGCAGATCGGCGGGGAGACGTTTGACGGCGCGACCGAGACCGCCGTGTTCCCCGGCGACCTTCCGCTCGATCCCGCTGCCCTGTTCGACTCGAGGCCGGATGCCGGGGCCGAACATGAGACTATGCGCTTCGTTCGGTTCCGGCCGCCGCGGCTCGAGCGATCCGGCGAGGGCTTGACCCTGTCGCTGCCGCACATACGGCTCGATCGCGCGCTGCAGTTCCTGCTTGGAGATCGCCTGGCATGACGACCCTCCCGCGTCGCCCTGTTGCGTTCAGGATCGATCCGCCTGCCGACAAGCCGGCGCGCAGCGAGCCACGCGCTCCGCGCGCCGTCGACCCTGAGACGGCGGTGGTCGTCGCCGACGAAATCGACGTCTTCGAGGCCGCACAGACGGCTCTTCCGCCGCTTGCTCTGCCGCCGAAGCGGAAATCCCGTCTCGGCGCGATCTTCGGCGGGGCCCTGGGGATCTTGCTGTCGCTGGCTCTCGGCCTGTGGGTCGACGGCATTGTCCGCGACCTTTTCAGCCGCGCTGACTGGCTCGGCTGGTCCGCGCTTGCCGTTGCGGCAGTCGCAGCCCTCGCCCTGCTTGCCATTATCGCACGCGAGCTTTTCGCGCTCCGGCGTCTTGCCTCGGTGGAGAACTTGCAGCGACGCGCGGCCGAAGCGGCAAGTTCGAGCGACCAGCGATTGGCGAGAAAGCTCGTCGAAGACCTGATCGACTTTTTTGCGGCCCGCCCCGAGACGGCTGGCGGGCGAACCGCGCTCAGGGCACTCGAGGGCGATGTGATCGACGGCGCCGATCTCGTCCGCCTCGCCGAGGTCGAGCTTTTGTCGCCGCTGGACGAGCGCGCGCGGGTTCTTGTGACCGACGCCGCGAAGCGTGTCTCGCTGGTGACCGCCGTAAGTCCGCGTGCGGTGGTCGACCTGGCGTACGTGGCGTTCGAAGCGGCTCGCCTCGTCCGGCGCCTTTCGGATCTCTACGGCGCGCGCCCGGGCACGATTGGCTTCCTGCGCCTGCTGCGCTCGACGGTAGCACACCTCGCGGTCACCGGCACAATCGCCGCGGGCGATTCCTTCGTTCAGCAGATCGTGGGACAGGGTCTGGCGGCGCGCCTGTCGGCGAAGCTCGGCGAGGGCGTGGTCAACGGCATGATGACCGCGCGCATCGGCCTCGCTGCGATCGAGGCGACGCGGCCCCTGCCCTTCGGCGCACAGCGCCGCCCCGGGCTGAGTGACATTCTTGCCGTACTCACTCGGCTTTCGACGCGCCAGCCGGAGCCCGGACCACAATAGTCTTGCGCCACCACGGGTGGTCGAGCATGGTCGGCCCTACGCGTCGCTAGCGAAGCCTTAACCAATCTTGTTCATGGTTTCCGCCGGTGATATCGCGTCGCTCAGTTGCCCGGGTGCCAAATGATCAAGACCTTCATCCTCGCCGCACTCGTCGCGGTGCCCGTCGTCGAGAGCGTCGCCGCGCCGGCGGTTGCATCCGAGCGCGACAAGCAGTTCTTCCAGTCTGTTGAAGGTCAGTGGTCCGGTCCGGGCGAGATCGTCGCGGGCAAGTACAAGGGCACGCGCTTCATCTGCAACTTCACGGGGAGCACGCCCGGCAACAAGCTCGGCATGGCCTTGAGCGGCGGCTGCCGCGTCGGCCTTTTCAGCCAGAACATGTCGGCGAGCGTCGCGAAGTCCGGCAACGGCTACAAGGGCTCCTTCCTCGACGGCGCGGCCGGCAAGGGTCTCGACATCACCAGCGGCACGATCAGCGGCAACAAGGTGACGCTTGCGCTCAAGCGCAACAAGCTCGACGGCGCGATGCTGGCGCGCATGGCTGACGGCGACACGATGAACGTCACCATTTCCGTCAAGGTCGACAGCCAGATGGTTCCGGTCATCGGCATCAAGCTCAACCGGCTGGATCAGAATTCCGTCGGTGCCATAGCAAGCGAATAGAATTCTCCTTTGCGTCGCTTACCCGACAGGGCGGCAGGTTGCCGCCCTTTTCATTTGGGCTAAGACTGCCGGTCGGGCGATACGCAGGAGCAGGACATGGCGGCCGAGGCCACTGGCAGTGACTTGATCCAGGTCGTCTCGCTCCTGGCGGCGGGCGTCGTCGCAGTCCCCATCTTCCGGCGCATCGGCCTGGGTTCGGTACTGGGGTATCTCACCGCGGGTCTGGTCATAGGCCCTTTCGGCATCGGACTGTTCAACGACGCGGAGGCAATCCTCCACATCGCCGAACTCGGCGTGGTGATGTTTCTTTTCATCATCGGCCTCGAGATGCAGCCTTCCCGGCTTTGGGGCCTTAGACGCGCGATATTCGGACTGGGCACCGCCCAGGTCGGCGTAGCCACAGTGGTGCTCACCGGCGTGGGCATGGCGTTCGGCTTCCCGCCGATCGTCTCCTTCGTGGGCGCGGCCGGCTTCGTTCTCTCGTCGACCGCCATCGTCATGCAGATACTCGATGAGCGCGGCGAGACCGCGACGCCGGGCGGCCAGAAGGTCGTCTCGGTTCTGCTGATGGAAGACCTGATGATCGTGCCGCTTCTGGCGCTGATCACGTTCCTTGCTCCCGGCGGGGCGGAGACGACCGCAGCGGAACGCTGGACCTCGATCGGCATCGCGCTCGGAGCACTTGTCGCACTGCTTGTCGCCGGCCGCTTTCTTCTCAACCCCATGTTCCGGCTTCTGGCGGCGGCGCAGGCCCGCGAGGTCATGACCGCAGCCGCCTTGCTTGTCGTGCTCGGATCCGCGCTCGCCATGCAGCTTGGTGGTCTATCCATGGCGATGGGCGCGTTCATCGCAGGGGTGTTGCTTTCCGAATCGACGTTCCGTCACCAGCTCGAGGCGGACATCGAGCCTTTTCGCGGCATCCTGCTCGGCCTCTTTTTCCTCGGCGTCGGCATGTCGCTCAATCTGGACGTCATCGCCGTGCAGTGGCCGTTGATCGTCGCGCTGATCTGCGCGTTCATGGTTGCCAAGGCGCTGACGATCTACGCGATTGCAAGGCTCACGCGATCCGGCCATCGCGAGGCACTCACGCGCGCCGCGCTCATGGCCCAGGGCGGCGAGTTCGCCTTCGTTCTCTATGGCGCGGCGGCTGCCGTAGGCATCTTTGCAGGCGAGACAAACGCCGCGATGACCGCCACGGTCATCATCTCGATCGCGCTGACGCCCTTCCTCGTGATGGGCCTTCGCTACGTGCTTCCGCAGGACGAGGTCTCGCTCGACGGCGTGGAGGTCGCGGCCGACCTGGATGGGCGCGTGCTTGTCATTGGCTTCGGCCGCTTCGGGCAGATAGCGAGCCAGCCGCTCCTGCTGCGCGGCGTCGACGTTTCGATCATCGATTCGGACGTCGAGATGATCCAGGCCGCCGCCGACTTCGGCTTCAAGGTCTACTACGGCGACGGCACGCGGCCGGACATCCTCCACGCAGCGGGCGCCGGCCGCGCCGAAGCGATCCTGATCTGCGTCGACAAGGCGGAGACCGCGGTGCGAATTGCCGAGATCATCCGCGAGGAATACCCGCTGGTGAAGGTGCTTGCGCGGGCCTACGACCGCGGCGCGGCGATCAAGCTGATCCATGCCGGGGTCGAATTCCAGATTCGCGAGGCGCTCGAATCGGCGCTGGTCTTTGGCCATCGGACGCTGACGACGCTGGGCGTTTCGGTGGAGGACGCCGACGAGATCATCGAGGACGTGCGCCGGCGCGACGCGGAGCGGCTCCAGATCCAGATCGCCGACGGGATCTACGCCGGCAACGCGCTTCTCCAGGGCAATACAGGCCCCAAGCCCGTGCCTACGCCGCTGGCCAAGCCGCGCAAGACCGCGCAGGCGCTGAGCGAGGAGACCAAGGTCGTGATCCGCAAGCCGGAACCCGCCGACGGCTAGTTCGAACGCTGGTTCCGCCAGCGTGGGTCGTCGAGGCGCTCGATCCCCGACGTCTCAAGAAGCTTCAGCCATTCCGTCACGCTACGCCCGCGTATCGTCAGGTCGGGGGCGATCTCGGCAAGAGGTACGAGTACGAAGGCGCGCTCCGTCATCCGCGGGTGCGGTATTTGAAGGCCGCGCTCGTCGATCTCCGTGCTGCCGAAGGCGAGTATGTCCAGGTCGATGCTCCTGGGCCCCCAGCGCTCGCTTCGCACGCGCTTCAATCTCGTCTCGACGCTCAGGCATAGCTCGAGCAGCGCCCGCGCCGACAGAGCGGTCTCTACTTCGGCAACGGCGTTGAAGAAGTCCGGCTGGTCGGTCTTGCCCCACGGCGGCGTTCGATAGAGCGACGAGACGGCGGAAACGCGCGTCTTCGGATCGTCGGCGATCATGGCCAGCGCGCTGTGCATCGCCGCGGGCGGGTCGCCGATGTTGCCGCCCAGTCCGATGAACGCCTTCACGGCTAGTCCGGCCACGAAACGGTGACCTCGACGTGGTCAAGGACGCCGGGCACCGGGGCGTTCGGCTTGCGAACCGTGATGTCGGCCCGGGCGATCTGCGGAAACCGCGCGCACAGGCTCTTCGCAATGTCGAGGGCCAACGCCTCGATGAGGAACCGCCGCCGCCCGGTCACGACCTGCTCGATGACCTGGAACGCCACGCCATAGTCGACCGTGGAGGCGATATCGTCGTCCTCGAGAACGCCTTCTGGAATCACCAGAAGCTCGGCATCGACGTAGAAGCGCTGTCCGAGTTGTTCCTCGGCGTCGTGAACCCCGTGCCGCGCGAAGAAGGCGCAGTTGCTCATTCTGATCTGATACACGCGCTACTCCTGAGATGCTTCGGCCACCAGCATAGCATCCGCGACCAGCAAGGCGTCGCGGTTCGGTGCGACATTGTGAACCCTGAAGATCGATGCGCCCTTGAGGCGCAGGATGACGCTGGTCGCGGCTGTGCCGGCGTCACGGTCGGCCGGTTCGCGATTGGTGATGCTGCCGACGAAGCGCTTGCGCGAAGTACCGACCAGCATGGGATATCCCAGCACCGCCAGCTCCTCGAAACGGGACATCAGCTCGATGTTCTCGTCGGCTGTCTCCTTCGCGAAGCCGAATCCGGGATCGAGCACGATCTGCTCCTTCTTGATGCCGGCGCGAAATGCGATTTCGACGGCATTGCCAAGGAAATGCAACTGGTCGTCGATGACGTCGGGAAGCTTTTGCCGGCCGCGCCCGGTATGCATGATGACGAGCCCGGCTCCGCTTTCCGCAACGATATCGGGAAGACGCGGATCGGCGCTCAGCCCGCTCACGTCGTTGACGATGTGGGCGCCGGCCGCGACGGCGAGCCCGGCCGTCGATGCGCGATATGAATCTATCGATATCAGATGCCCTGCCCTCGAGAGCGCCTGGACGATAGGCAGCACCCTCGCCTGCTCGGCCCCCGACTCCACGCGTTCCGCTCCCGGCCGGGTCGACTCGCCACCCACGTCGACGATCACCGCACCCTCATCGCGCATGAAGTCCGCATGCGTCGTAGCCGCGACTGCCTCGGCATATCTGCCGCCGTCCGAAAAGCTGTCGGGCGTGACGTTAAGCACGCCCATGATGACCGCGCTGGCGCCCAGTTTGATCGAGCGCCCGTGCGCCAAGGTCCATGTCCAGATACGCATTGTATTTCGCGCCAATCGAAGCCTGCAGGGGCTACTGGTGGCCGCCTCGGCGAAAATCAACCACAATCGCCATCGACACCTCCGCGGGGCTGAAATTATTTGCGCATGGCGACGCTGTCGCGCATCCTGCGCAAAGGGGGGTGCCGATGGCGCGACTGCTGCTTCCGTTTCTGCTGCTTGCATTGTCGGCCCTGGCGGCCGCCGCGGCTTCCCTCAACAAGTCCTACAGCTACTTCAACATTTCCGGCAAATCGGTGAGCGAGATCGAATCCCAGCTCGCCCGCAAGGGTCCGAAGCTCAATAGCACCGGGCGTCGCCATCCGGGCGCCACGCGCATGGAGTTCCAGACCCAGCTGAAATACGGCCAGGTCCGCGGCGGCTGCGCCATCACGAAGATGAACGTGAAGGTCTCGGCCAAGGTCATTCTTCCGCGGTGGCGGCAGAGCGGGGCCGGACGCGACGTTCACTTCATCTGGGAGACGCTTTCGGACGACATCAAGCGTCACGAAGAGCAGCATGTGAAGATCGCCGAGGCACACGGACGCGAACTGGAATCCGCGCTGAAGGCTCTCAAGCCCACCCGCAGCTGCGACGAGATCGCCAAACGCGCAGCGGAGCTGACCGAGCGCATTCTGCTCAAGCACGACCGGGAACAGGACCAGTTCGACGTCAGGGAAGCAAAAGGCTTCGAGCAGCGCTTCCTGCGCTCGCTCGAGCGCAAGCTGGCCCGGGCGCGATGATTAGCCCTGGCGTTCCGGCACCGTGACGACAAGACCGTCCACCGCATCGCTGACCCTGATCTGGCAGGACAGGCGCGAGGTCGGACGTACGTCGTACGCGAAGTCGAGCATGTCCTCTTCCATAGGCTCGGGCCGACCCACGACGGGAGACCAGTCGTCCGCCACGTAAACGTGGCAAGTCGCGCACGCGCAGGCTCCACCGCATTCGGCTTCGATGCCGGGAACGCCGTTGCGAATGGCGTTTTCCATGACGGTCGAACCGTTTTCGGCATCCACGTCGAAGCGCGTGCCGTCATGGGCGACGAAGGTGATCTTGGCCATTTCGATTGTCCGGTAGCGGATCGCGAGGGAGAAAGCCGGACATAGCTATTCCCGGCGCACTGTCAACCTGGCCTCAAGGCATTGGCCAACACGGCGCGCACCTCGTCGATCCGGTCGAGCAGCACGCGAAGGGGCATGTCCTCCGTTGGGGCCATCTCGACCGCCTGGGCGGCGCTCGCCAGCCGGTTGGCGCCGGTGCCGCGTGCCGAACCTCTGATCGCGTGCGCGACATCCGCCCGCTCCTTGGCGCCCGCGGTGCGCAGTTGGCGCGCATTCTCCGCTAGACGATGGTACAGCAGCGACAGCACCTCGCGTCGCAGCGCCACATCGCCCATCGTCTGGCGGTCGAGATGCGCGAGGTCGAAGGCGGCGGCCAACTCGGAGTTCGAATCGGCACTCATGTCACTACTCCTTTCGGCAGTCTGGCAGACCGGAATGACCGAAACGCGACGCCCGATCCGAAATCTGAATTTTTTCGTTCGAATGCTGTGCGTTAACCTTATGTTTAAAGTTTTACACATGGCCGGATTCCGCGGTTCCAATTGCGAGTTTGGACCATTACGATACGCATTGGCAGTTTGTGTCCGGTGTATGGCGTGGAATGAGGGGCTCCCCTGGGGAGATTTCCGCGCTCAGTGAGGGTTGAGCGGCATGGCGCGTAACACGACGACGACCAAGGGCATTGACGATCACGTCGCCAGGGAACTGGAAGACGCGCTCGACATCGACCTCTCCGCGAGCGACCTCGACGGCGGGATCACCGATCTCGACATCGCCGCTTCGATGGCGGATCTCGAGGCGCAGATCAGCAAGGCTGCCGACGAGATCGTCAAGGAAAGCCGGCCTGCGCCGCAGCGTCCGGCCGCTACCGTCGCCACGCCGGTCAAGCAGCCCGCGAAGCCATCGGCGCCCGCACCTAAGCCCGCCCAGGCGGCGGCCGAACTGCGCCCGGCTGAACTCAAGCCGGCGTCCACGTCGGTGCAGCCGGCGCCCTTCACGCCGGCAAACGACGACCGCCAGAAGGACTATCGCGCCGCCATGCAAGGCATCGGGCGCCAGGCCTCGAACGGCGTCTACTGGGCAATCGCTGCCCTGTCCGTGGCATGGGCCGCGGGCGGGCTTGCGCTCGGTCACGTGCTCTACGCGCCTGGCATCTGGCAGATTCGCTCGGTCGCCGACCTCATGGCCGCGCCATATGCCATCGGCCTCGCCACCGCGATCGTTGTTCCGATCATGCTGTTCTGGGGCTTTGCGATCATGGTTCGCCGGGCCCAGGAGATGCGGCTCGCGGCCCGCTCCATGGCCGAAGTCGCGATGCGTCTGGCAGAACCTGAGAGCCTCGCACAGGATCGCATCTTGACCGTCGGCCAGGCAGTGCGCCGCGAAGTCCAGGCCATGGGAGACGGCATCGAGCGCACGCTCGCGCGTGCCGTGGAACTGGAGACGCTGGTCCACGCCGAAGTCAGCGAGCTCGAGCGCGCCTACTCCGACAACGAGATCCGAATTCGTACCCTCGTCGACGGTCTCGGCTCCGAGCGCGACGCGGTGATCAGCCACGCCGAGCGCGTACGAGCCTCGATCTCGGGCGCTCACGAAGGTCTGCGCGACGAGCTCGACCGCGCCAGCACAAATCTGCGCCTCGATCTCGGCAAAGCCGGCGAGGATCTGCTTGCGACCGTGAAGTCGGCTTCCGGGCAGCTTTCCGCGACCGTCGGCCAGACCGGCGATTCGCTGGTCGACCGTATCAACGGCGCATCCACCGCCATCTACGACGCGATTGACGGCCGGCTCGACGTTATTTCCGACCGCATAACGACGTCGGGCGACGCTTTCGCGAACATGCTCGACACGCGCATCGCCACGCTGACGCAAAGCACGGACGACGTCAGCCGCACCCTGTCGGAGATGCTCGACCAGCGCACGACGGGAATGGTGTCCCTGCTCACCGGCGCGACAGAGTCTTTGACGCGCGAATTCGACAGCCGTCTCGGCAGCATCGAGACCGTGCTCTCCGAGCGCGGCATGGCCCTCATCGGCGAGTTCGAGACCCGCGCCGAAGCGCTCGATGCCGGCACTGCGCGCCTCAACGCCGCGCTGGAGAACCGCGCCCGGCAGATCAATGAGACCCTGGTCGAGCGTGCGCGCGAGATCGGCGTCACCTTCAACGAGGCGCGTCAGGACGTCTCGGCGCTCATCGACGAGGGACGCGCCAAGATCGGCGCCGACATGGCCGAACTGGTCATGTCGACTTCGGCCATGCTCGACGGCCGCGCCGAGGACTTCTCGAATCGTCTCGCCGAAAGCCGCGGCAAGGTCGCGGACGCCCTCCAGGCCGATCTGGACAAGCTGGCCGACCAGCGCAACGGGCTCAACGAGATGATCGTTTCGACGTCCGCGCTGCTGGACGGCCGCGCGGAGGAGTTCGCTACCAGGCTGCTTGAGAGCCGCAACCGCGTCTCTGAAGCGCTCGAAGCCGACCTCGAGAAGCTCGCCGAGCAGCGCGACGGGATGGCGAAGGCACTCGAGGCAGACCTCGAGCGCCTGACCGAGGCCCGCGCAGCGATCGACAGCGCGGTCCACAGCCATGTCGATAAGCTGTCCAGCGGCCGCGCCCTGATGGCGCGCGCCCTTGACGAGGATCTGCAACGGCTCGCCGGCGAGCGCGCGGAGCTTGATGCTGCCCTGCAGGGCCACCTGGATCGGCTCGCTCAGAACCGAGCCTCGATGGCTGCCGCACTGGACGAGGACCTTCAGAAGCTGGTCGAGCGCCGCACCGAACTCGATGCCGCGATCGCCGGCCACGCCGAAGCGATCGCCGCCCGCGGCGAGGTATTCGCTTCAACTCTCGTAGAGCGCCAGCGCGAGTTCATCGACGCCATCGCCGAGCGCGAAAGTGCTCTTGCAGCGGCCCTCTCGGCCCAGCAGGCTGCCCTGGCCGGTACGGTCTCGGAGCAGATCGCCAGGATCGGCGCGCGCCAGGGCGAGCTCAGTTCGGCGATAGAAAGCGACATCGCGCGCATCGAATCGGCTTTCGTCCGCCAGTCCGGCGTCATCGAGGAGCGCACTGGCGCAATGGAACGCGCCCTCGGCTCGGGCATCGACAACATACGCGTGGCGCTCGAAGGCAGCGCCGGCGTGGTGGCAGGTGCCCTTCGCGAGAAGGTGCTCGAGGTCACGGCAGCGCTTGGCGAAGAGGCAGAGAAAGCCTTTGCCGACGCGGATCGCCGCATCGGAGACCGCACCGATGCGATCGCGAAGGCGATTTCGGAGCGCACCGGCGAGATGGGTCGCCTGTTGGGCGACAGCGATCGGCAGCTTGCCGACCGTGCCGCCGAGATCTCGGCCGCGATTGCCGACCGTACCGGCGAGCTCGGACGCCTGCTCGTCGACAGCGACAGCCAGCTTGCCGACCGTGCTGCCGAGATCTCGCGCGCGATCGCCGAGCGGACCGGCGAGATCGCCACGGTGCTCACCGAGCGCACGGGCGAGATCACCCGCGTGCTTGCCGACAACGAGCGTCAGCTCGGCGACCGGACGGAGGAGCTCGCTAAGGCGATTTCCGAGCGAACCGGCGAAATTGCACGCGTGCTCAGCGACAGCGACAGGCAGATTGCCGAGCGCACGCACGCGATGTCGCACATGATCATCCATCGCACGGATGAAGTGGGTCGGCTGCTCGAGGATGCGGATCGGCGCATCGCCGAACGCACCGGTACGATCGCGACGGCTTTCGAGGATGCCGAGCAGAAGATCATCGCCCGCACCCATCAGACCTCGGCGGAGCTGCATGAGCGCGCTCGCGCTGTGGCTTCCGTGCTCGAGGACGCCGATCATCGGCTGGCCCGCGGCGCGGAGCAGGTGGCCGCGCGCATCGCGAATGGTCTCACCGATGCCGAACAGCGGCTGGTGCAGGGTGCCGAGAAGGCCGGCGAGCAGCTTTACGAGCGTGTGCTCCAGACCGAGTCGCGCCTGATGGCCCGCGCCAGCGCCATCGCCGACACCTTCAGCGCAGCAAATGCGGAGATCGGCAATCGCACCGCCGAGGCGGCGGGCACGATCGAAGCGCGCACCCGGGAGCTGAACGAGCTTCTGGCGGCGCGGTCTGCAGAGATCGCGCACATCCTCGATACGACGGCGCGGCCGTTGGTCGATCGCTTCGCCGAAAGCGGCGGCGAGTTGCAGAAGACGCTGGAGAGCGCAACGCAGATGGCAACGGAGCGGCTGCGCGTGGAGAGCGCCGCGATGGTCCGCGCCCTCGCCTCGCGCACCGCCGAGACGCTCACGGCGGTCGATGCTGCGAAAAGCGGCCTGATGGACGGCGTGGCGACGCTGATCGATCGCCTGTCCGCCTCAAACTCGCGGCTCGGCGAGCTTATCGACAGCGCCGCCAGCAACCTGTCCGGCCTCGACACCCGCCTCGGCGACACGACGGAGAGTTTCGCGGCGACTGCCGAAAAGGCGGCCAACACCTTCGCCAGCTCGGCCCGACTGATCGACCAGAACGCCGGTCGCCTGACCGAGCTGTCGTCGTCGACGCTAAAGGACATCGCCTCCATCGCCAATCGCTTCGATGAGCATGGCAAGTTGCTCGCCACGGCTTCGGACCTGCTGGGCTCCGCCCAGAACAATCTGGCCGCAACCCTTGGCGAACGTCAGAGCGCGCTCGAGGAACTGTCCGTCGGTCTGGTCAAGAAGTCCGAGGACATCGAGCGCATCATGCGGTCCTTCGAGGGCCTGGTCGAAAACACGATCGAGAAGGCCGAGACGCGGACCCGCTCGTCGACCGAGCAGATCCGCCAGTCCATCGGCGCCGTAGTCGAGCAGGCCACGGAGCGGTTCGCCGCGGCGACGGACGAACTGCGCCGCACCGCCGGCACGATCCGCTCCGAACTCGAGGAGACCCGCGCCGAGATCAAGAAGGGCGTGTTCGAGCTGCCGGAGGAAACCCGCGAGTCGACATCGGCGATGCGCCGCGCCGTCAACGAGCAGATCAACGCATTGAAGGAGCTTTCCGAGATCGTCGCGCGCTCAGGCCGCATGCACGACGTTTCGGAAGCGCGTTCCGAACCGGTGCAGCGCACCGCGACGGCCGCTGCAAGCCAGCCTGCCCCGCGCCTGCCCGAGCCTTCGCGCCGCCAGGCGCCGGCCCGTCCGCAGGCTGCCGAAGCGCCGCAGCGCGCGGCGGAGCCGGCATACCGCCCGGCTGCGCCGGTGCGGCAGCCCGAACCGCAGCGCGAGCGCGACGCACCGCCGGCGGGCGGATGGGTCAGGGATCTGCTGCGCGGTGCATCGCGCGAGGAAGAGCAGGCAGGCGTGGCGGAGTTGCCGCGTCAGACCGCCGCCACCCAGCGTTCGCCGCTCCACGTGGTGGAGTCGCTGAACTCGCTCTCGGTGGACATCGCCCGGGCAATCGACCACGAGGCCGCGGTCGAGCTCTGGGATCGTTATCGCCGCGGCGAACGCAACGTCTTCACGCGGCGTCTGTATACGCTGAAGGGCCAGCAGACGTTCGACGACATTCGCCGCAAGTACCAGCAGGACAGCGACTTCCGCACCGCGGTCGACCGCTACTGCCAGGATTTCGAGCGCCTGCTCGACGACGTGTCGCGCAACGACCGCGACAACATCATGACCCAGACCTACCTGTCGTCGGATACCGGCAAGGTCTACACGATGCTCGCGCATGCGAGCGGGCGGCTGCGCTAGCAGTTGCAAGGACGCCGGGAAACAAAAAATGCGGGCTTCGGGCCCGCCTTTTTTTAACTTCCGTCGAACCTAGCGGACCAGGCCGAGGGCCCAGGCGACCACTTCGCCGGATACGGTCACGAAGGCCCGGTCCAGTGCCGTCACGAAGGCACGGTTCCCGGTCCCCGTGACTGGCGCGGTGTAGGAAAAGAGACGACCGCCGCGCACGACGCCGGTCCTGTCGTTCATGACGCGCACGTAGAGCTCGACCACTGCACGGTCGTCGCCTTCGAGCCGGACCTCGAACGCGCGGATGTCCGCGATGATCTGGTAGTCGATCGCGAGGCCCTCGCCCGGACGGCCGACGCCGCCGACACGACCTGAAAGCTGGAACGCCTCGACCATGCGCGCCTGAACGATCTTCGGCAGGCGGTCCGACCATTGCGCGCCCGACAGATACTCGATCGCGCTCGCGGTCGGCTTCACCACGATGTTCTCGCTATCGAGCGACTTCAGCGCGGTAGGTTCGGTGATGAGCAGCTGGGCTTTGCTGCGGCGACCGTCACCCGCGGGCGGCGGCGGCGCCGTGAGCTCGAAGGTGTCGAGCGGTGCTCCACCGCCCAGGCAGCCGGAGAGGAAAAGAGATAATGACAGGGCAACGACGCCGCCGACGACTCGTACTGACACCACGCCTCGATTCCCGTCTCTTCGGGCCGCCAGCAGCCCGCCTCGTATTCCGCCGATCCTCCCCTTAAAGGATTTACAGCAACTTATGAAGCTGTTGCGGCATTGCTGCGCGTTTGCACCGCTGATCGTGACGGCACCGCAACAATACCACGCCTGCCCGGGAGATTACCGGCGGTTGCGGCCACCGTCGAACTGGCGAACCGGACCGTCTCCGCCGAGAATCAGCCGCTGCGGGTTTCGTTCGATGGAAGCGATGGCCGCCTCGATCCTCTGCAGTGCGCGGCGCGCGTCCTGTATGAGCGATTCGACGTCGCGGAGCCCGGAATTGGTGAACCGCGACACACTGTCGGTGATCGGGCCTATACGCGCGCTCAGCGTCTCGCCGACCTGCCGGAAGCTCGCAAACGCCTTTCCGGCGCTCTCGATCATCGATTCGGCGCTCTCAGACCCCAGCAGCGCATCGACTTTCTCCATGACGCCGCCGACCCGCACGGACGCCTCGTTAAGTCGCGACGCGAACTGCTTGGCGTCGGTGATCATCTGGTCGATGTCCTCGGACCGCGTGCCGATCCGCTCCGTGACCTTGCTGATGTCGGCGATGGCCTTGCGCACCTCGGCGCTGGTTTCCTCGAGGTTTGCGACGGTCGTGCCCACCGTGCCGGGTTCGATGCCTTCGAGAAGCTTGTTGACCTTGGCGATCGCGGCACCCGCATCGCTCGAGAAGGTGTTCAACGACGCCGCGGCTCCGCGAACGTCTGCCACCACCGAATCGATTTCGGTCGTCGCCGCGCTGAATTCCCGTGTGATCTGCTCGACGTTGGCCACGATACTCGTGATCTTGGCGGGTTCGACGGACTTCAGAAGAGCCTCGGCCGATCCGAGCGTCTCCGAGAGCTTTCCCGACACGCCGCCGAGCGTCTCCGATAGCTTCCCGACATTGTCGAGGAAAGCGTCGACGCCGCCGGCATTGCGTCCCAGCGCGGCAGAGAACTGCTCGATGTTCTTCACTGTCTGGCTGATCGGCTGTTGGGCGCCGGCGGTGAAGGTTTCGAGGTCGGTTACGATGTTGTCGGCGCGCGACAGGATCGACTGCGCGGTCTGAAGCAGATTGGTCACCGGCGACGGATCCGCTTCGATCTCCGCGACCGTGCCGTTGAGTTCGGACAATTGCAGCAGGTTGGTTTCGCCCGGAGCGCCACCCTTGATCTCGATATTCGCCTGTCCGGTCAGCCCGGCAATACCGATGTCGGCGCGGGTAGAGGAGGTGATCGGCGTCAGACGGTCGACACTCGTGTCGGCGATGGCGACCGAAGGGTTCGTCACGTCGATGTAAACCCGGCGTACGTCGCCGACCTTGACGCCGTTGAACAGCACGGCGCTACCGCGCCCAAGGCCCGAAGCGGACCCGGGAATGCGCACCCGAAGCGTGACCGTCTGCGTCTGGTCGTTCCCGCCCGCGGTCCAGTACAGGAACACGAACGCGGCGACGATCGCGAGCAGCGTGAACAGCCCGACCGCTACGTAATTAGCCCGCGTTTCCATCCCAAGCCGTCTCCAGCGCCGTCAACGCGCGATGTTTCGTGCACGCTTGCCGCGAAAATATGACCGAACCCATGCTTCTTCCGAAGCAAGCATGTCGTCGAGCGAGCCTTCGACCAGCACCCGCTTCTGGCCGAGCACCGCGATGCGGTCGCACGCGGTGAAGAGGCTGTCGAGGTCGTGCGTGACCATGTAGACGGTCAAACCGAGCGTGTCGCGCAGCTTGCCGACCAGCTCGTCGAAGTCCGCCGCTCCGATCGGGTCGAGACCGGAGGTTGGTTCGTCGAGAAAGACGATCGCCGGATCGAGTGCGAGCGCCCGCGCCAGCGCCGCGCGCTTCACCATGCCGCCCGAAAGCTGGAACGGCAGCTTCGTCGCGGCATCGCGCGGCAGGCCCACCAGTTCCATCTTGAGAAGTGCAAGTTCGTCCATCAACCGCTTGGGCAGGTCGAGATACTCGCGCATCGGAACCTGGATGTTCTCCTGCACGGTCAAAGCCGAGAACAAGGCGCCTTGCTGGAACAGAACACCGAGCCGCATGTCGATCTGCGTGCGCTGCGTCTCCTTGAGCTGGTCCGTATCGAGCCCGAGAATGCGGATCGTGCCGCGCTGCTTGCGGTTGAGACCCAGAATCGTTCTCAGCAGCACTGATTTGCCCGATCCGGACGCACCGACGAAGCCGAGAATTTCCCCGCGCCGCACGTCGAGGGACAGTCCGTCCAGCACCGTCTGACCCGATGCGAACGAGACGCTGACGTCGCGAACCGAGATTACCGGTTCGGCGGTGACGTTCGACAGCTCGGTCTGAGAAAGTTCGGCGGTTTCCATCAGAAGTCGATTGCCACGAAGAAAACGGCGAAAAAGCCGTCGAGCGCAATCACCGTGAAGATCGCCTTCACCACCGAGGCGGTCACGTGACGGCCGAGCGATTCGGCACTCCCCTCGACCTTCATCCCCTCGACTGCCGCGATCACGCCGATCGCCATGGCCATGAACGGTGCCTTGATCAGGCCGGCCATCACCGTCGAAACGTCGATCGCCACTGCCAGACGATCGATGAACTGCTCCGGGCTGATGCCGGAATAGGACTGCGTGATGAAGATCGCACCGGCCATCGCGCCGAAATCGGCTATGATCGTCAGGCATGGCAGCGCGATGACCAGCGCCAACAAGCGGGGAAACACCAGCACGCCGACCGGGTTGAGACCTATGACCGTCAGCGCGTCGATCTCCTCGCGCATCTTCATGGAGCCGATTTCGGCCGTGATCGCGCTGCCGGAACGGCCGGCGAGCATGATCGCCGTGAGCAGCACGCCCATCTCGCGAAGGATCAGGATGCCGACCAGGTCGACGACGAAGATCTCGGCCCCGAAGAACCGCAGCTGGAAAGCGCCCTGCTGTGCGACGATCGCGCCGACGATCGCCGACATCAGGACCACGACCGGAATCGCGCCGATGCCCATCCTGTCGATGTGCGTCACGACGGCTGCGAAGTTGATAGAGCTTCCGCGGCGGGGCTTCATCTGCGGCCCGCGGATCGTCGCGCCGAGGATGTGCAGGCCGAGACGCGCGTCGTCGTAGGCCGAGTACACGCCGCGGCCGAGAGCCTCGAGCAAGGCGGTACCGAAGAACTGTCCCTGTGTCGGGCCGGCGGTCTGGGTCTTGTGGATCGATTCCCGAACCGCGGTGATCAGCGTCTCGGCTTCGGTGCTCAGCCCGGCGAAAGCGACCTGCGCGCCGCCTGCTGTCGCCGCGTTCACCAGCCGCTGCACAAGCCAGGCGCCGGCCGTGTCGATGCGTGCGACCGAAGCGAGGTCGATGATAAGCCGTTGCGATGCCTGCGCGCGCTCGAAATCGCGCATCTCGCCGTCGATCAGGCCGACGGTTCCCGTCGTCCATTCCCCGGCAAGCATCAGACGTGTCGAATCGCCGTCCTTCGACGCGGCAAGCGTCGGACGGTTGCCCTCGCCGTCGCCCGCCGCGCGCCGCTTGAACAACATCATTGCCTCTAATAGAGCGGGTTGGAGCCGGAGGGAACCCGCATCCGGCGGGCGTCAGCGGAGGCAACGTGCCGCGCACTCTCAGCGTCGAAGTCGAACGCTTTCCGATCGCAGGCGCGTTCGTCATATCGCGCGGCGCCAAGACCGAGGCGGCCGTCGTTACGGTCACGCTCGCGGAAGGCTCCGCCGTAGGGCGTGGCGAATGCGTTCCCTACGCCCGCTATGGCGAGAGCATCGACAGCGTCATGGCAGCGATCGAGGCGGCGCGCGCTGACATCGAAGCCGGCATCACCCGGCGCCGGCTCCTTGCGGCCATGCCCGCCGGTGCGGCGCGCAATGCCGTCGACTGCGCCCTGTGGGACCTCGAGGCGCGCCTGACCGGCCGCCGCGTCGCCGAGATTGCCGAACTCGGCGAGCCGGGAGACCTGGAGACAGCCTATACGCTGTCGCTTGGCGACCCGGCGTCGATGCATGCGCAGGCGGCCGCGAACGCGCATCGTCCGTTGTTGAAGGTCAAGGTCGGCTCTGCGGACGGCGATATCGAACGCATCCGCGCGGTCGCCGCCGGCGCTCCCTCGAGCCGCATCATTCTCGACGCGAACGAAGGCTGGACGGTCGAGAACCTGCGCCAGAACCTAGCCGCTGCGGCCGCCTGCGGCGTGGTCCTCGTCGAGCAGCCGCTGCCCGCCGGACGCGACGAGGCGTTGGCAGGCTTCGAGCGCGATGTCCCGATCTGCGCCGATGAAAGCGTCCACGGCATCGCCGATCTCGCCGCACTGCGCGAGCGCTACGACGCCGTCAACATCAAGCTCGACAAGACCGGCGGGTTGACGGCCGCGCTCGACATGCGCGCCGAGGCGCGCCGGCTCGGCTTCCTCGTCATGGTCGGCTGCATGGTAGGCACGTCGCTGGCCATGGCGCCCGCCGTGCTCCTGGCTCAGGGTGCCGACTTCGTCGACCTCGACGGACCATTGCTGCTTGCGCGCGACCGCGAGCCGGGCCTCATCTATCGCGGCTCTCTCGTGTCGCCGCCGTCTCCCGATCTCTGGGGCTGAGCGTCAGGAGCAGGCTCGCGCCAATACAGGCAACGCCTGCCATGAGGTAGAAGCCCGTCCCGCCAAGCGATCCGTAGATCGGCCCTGAAGCCAGCATCACGATGGCCATCGCCAGGCCATGCGCGAAGAACGTAGCGCCTTGGGCCGCGCCCATTCGATCCTCGTCTATCGTTTCCGAGATCATCTTCGGCACGCTGAGCATGACGAAGACGGTAGAGAACGCGTGCAGGCTCTGCACGACGAAATAGCCCGCAACGCCGAGCCCGAGAGGCTCGATCAGCGGAAACGTCACCCAGCGCACAACTGCGCCCGCCCCTGCGATCAGCAGCAGCCTCGGCGCGGAAAATCTGCCGAACAGCCGCTGGAAGACGACCATCATGCCGATTTCGGCGAAGACCATGAATGACCACAGGAAACCGATCGTTCGCTCGTCGATGCCGACATCGCGCCAGAAGATGGTGCCAAACGAGAACAGCAGGCCGTGGCTCGAGTTGATGATGCCGGCGGCGGCGATGAACACGATGAAGTTGCGCGTCAGGATGCTGGGTGCGCCGCGCAGCGCGGCAGCGGAGAGCGGCGAGTCGCGGCGCGGCCTTCCAAGACGCGGGGCGAACAGGCAGACGCCGCATGCCAGCAGCAGTGCGCCGGAGATGACATACGGAACTGCGCCGGCACTCCACCACGCGATGATGAAGCCGCCGCTGAAGTTCGCCGACACGAACGCCACCGATCCCCAGGTTCGGATGCGCGTGTAGTCCACGCCGAAGCGCCGCACGCCGGACAGCGCTATCGAATCGACCAGCGGCCCATGCGGGGTCCAGAAGACGTGGAGCACCACCGAAAGCGCGACGATGAGCGCGTAGGACAGCGGTAGCAGGTACCCGAGCGACAACAGTGCGGTCATCGCCACCATGCCCAGCAGCAGATCGGCGCGCTCCGGCACGCGATCCGCTAGCATGGTCACAAGCGGAGTGGTTAGGAGGCGCAGGAACAGCGGTGCCGAAAGCACGATGGCGATTTGGTTTGCATCCAGCCCCTGCGACGCCAGCCACAGCGGAAAATAGGGCAGGTGAAAGCCGACCGAGACGAAGATCGCGGAGAAAAGCAACGCCACCCGCGCCTCGAAAAGCCGCGGCTTGACGAACTGTCGAGACGTCGGTGCGGGGGGTTCCATAACCGGCCAGGGACGCATCGCCGGCTCAATCCGGCGAATCAACCGATTAGCATGCGGCGCTCCGCCGACCTAGGAGGTGGCCGCTCTTTTGCGCTTCGAGGTTGTGCGGGATTACCGCGAGGGATACGAACAAGAGGAAAGGCAGGTGCGTATGGACCTCGGTATCAGGGGCAGGAAAGCTATCGTGTGCGCGTCGAGCCGCGGGCTGGGTCGGGGTTGCGCGGAGGCACTGGCCGAGGCCGGCGTCGATCTGGTGCTCAATGGCCGCGACGCCGCCGTGCTTGCGGTCACTGCCGGTGAAATCCGGCGGCGCCACCAGGTGAGCGTGGTCGAAGTCGCCGCCGATGTCTCGACGCCTGAAGGACAGGCGCAGTTGCTCGATGCCTGCCCCTCGCCTGACATCCTCGTCAACAACAATGGCGGCCCGCCGCCCAAGGATTTTCGCCAGCTCGACCGCGCCGCGATGATTGCGGGCGTGACCCAGAACATGGTGACGCCGATCGAGCTCATCCAGAAGGTGATCGACGGGATGGCGGAGCGCGGTTTCGGGCGCATCGTCAACATCACGTCGCTGAGCGTCTACCAGCCGATTCTGGGGCTCGACCTGTCCTCCGGCGCCCGCGCCGGGCTCACGGCCTTCCTGGCCGGCATCGCGCGCTCCGTGGCGAACCGCAACGTCACCATCAATGCGATTCTGCCCGGCAAGTTCGATACCGACCGTATCCGCAAGACGATCGAGTACGCAGCGGCGAAGTCCGGCACCACTTTCGACGAACAGGCGGAGCGCCAGGCCAGCGAAATCCCGGCGGGCAGGCTCGGCACTCCGGCGGAATTCGGCGCCGCGTGCGCATTCTTATGCTCGGCGCAGGCTGGCTTCATAACCGGCCAGAACCTGCGCATGGACGGCGGCCTGTTCCCCGGCGCATTCTGATCGCTCAAGGGAATTTTGACTTTAAGATTTGGGGGAAACACCTTGAAACTGCTTCGAGTTGGAGAGAAAGGCAGCGAGCGTCCGGCGGTGCTCGATGCCGCGGGCGTCGCACGCGACGTGTCGTCGATCGTGCGCGATTTCGCACCTGACACCATCACGCCGGATCTGGTTCAGCGCCTTGGCGCTGCCGATCTCGCCTTGCTCCCCGCCCTGCCCGCGACAGGCCGCATCGGCGCACCGCTCTCGCGCGTCGGGCACTTCATCGCGATCGGCCTGAACTATGCCGACCATGCGGCCGAGACCGGTGCCGCAGTTCCATCGGAGCCCATCGTGTTTTCGAAGGCCCCGTCGTCACTGAACGGGCCGAATGACGATGTCCACCTGCCGCGTGGCTCGAAGAAGAGCGATTGGGAAGTCGAGCTCGCCGTCGTGATAGGCCGCGGTGGCGACTATATCGAGGAGGCCGACGCGCTGTCGCACGTGCTGGGCTACGCGATCTGCAACGACCTGTCCGAGCGCGAATTCCAGATCGAACGCGGCGGCCAATGGATCAAGGGCAAGAGCGCTCCGACCTTCGGTCCGCTTGGCCCGTGGATCGTGACGCCCGACGAGATCCCTGACGTTCAGGACATGGCGATGGAGCTCGACCTCAATGGCAGTGCCGTGCAGCGCGGCTCGACGCGGACGATGATCTTCGGCGTCGCGCACTTGATATCCTACCTGTCGCGCTTCATGCGACTCGAGGCCGGCGACGTTATCACCACCGGAACCCCGCCCGGCGTCGGGATGGGCAAGAAGCCGCCGCTCTATCTGAAGGGCGGCGATACGATGCGGCTGTCGATCGCAGGTCTGGGCGAGCAGCGCCAGAAAGTCGTTGCCAACGCGGGCGAATGAGGCGGTCATGGCCGGCGATCAGCAACGCAAGCTCAGCGAACTCGAAGAGGCCGCCCTTTTCTTTCACCGGTATCCGACGCCCGGAAAGCTAGAGATCCAGTCGACCAAGCCGCTGGGAAACCAGCGAGACCTGGCCCTCGCCTATTCTCCCGGTGTCGCCGCACCTTGTCTTGCGATTCATGAGGACCCTTCAACCGCCGCGGACTACACGGCGCGCGCCAATCTCGTCGCAGTGGTCTCGAACGGCACTGCGGTGCTCGGCCTAGGCAACATCGGGCCGCTTGCCTCGAAGCCCGTGATGGAAGGCAAGGCGGTGCTGTTCAAGAAGTTCGCCGGTATCGACGTCTTCGACATCGAGCTCGACGCACCCGACATCGAGCGGATGGTGGAAACCGTGGCCGCGCTCGAGCCGACGTTCGGCGGCATCAACCTCGAGGATATCAAGGCGCCGGAATGCTTCGAGGTCGAGGAGCGGCTGAAGGCCCGCATGGGCATTCCCGTCTTCCACGACGATCAGCACGGGACCGCCATCATCGTCGGCGCGGCCGTGCTTAATGCGCTCGAACTGGCCGGCAAGGAACTCGCGGACGTCAAGATCGTCTCGTCCGGCGCCGGCGCCGCCGCGCTCGCGTGCCTCAATTTGCTTGTCGAGCTCGGGGCCAGACGCGAGAATATCTGGCTGACCGACCGCTTCGGTGTCGCCTGGCGCGGTCGCGTTGAGGAAATGGATCGGTGGAAGGAGCCGTATCTCAAGGACACTGATGCCCGTACCTTGGCCGACGTCATAGGTGGCGCTGACGTTTTCCTCGGCCTGTCTGCCGCCGGTGTCCTGAAGCCCGAGCTGCTGGCCGGCATGGCGCCGCGTCCGCTCGTGCTCGCTCTCGCCAATCCGACTCCCGAGATCATGCCGGAATTGGCCCGCGAGGCGCGCCCCGATGCCATGATCTGTACCGGCCGGTCGGACTTCCCCAACCAGGTCAACAACGTCATCTGCTTCCCCTATATCTTCCGCGGCGCGCTCGACTGCGGAGCGCGCGCGATCAACGAGGCCATGAAGATGGCGGCGGTGCGCGCCATCGCCGGTCTGGCGCGCGAGGAATTCTCCGATGTTGCTGCCCGCGCCTATTCCGGCGAAACGCCGGTTTTCGGGCCTGAATACCTGATCCCCTCGCCTTTCGATCCGCGTTTGATCCTTCGCATCGCTCCGGCTGTCGCCAAGGCGGCGATGGAGACAGGTGTCGCGACGCGACCGATCGACGACATGCCGGGCTATATCGAACGTCTGAATCGCTTCGTCTTCCGCTCCGGCCTCGTCATGAAGCCGATCTTTTCGGCAGCTCGTGCCGCCGCCGCCAAGCGGGTGGTCTACGCCGACGGCGAGGACGAACGCGTCCTCCGTGCCGCACAGGTTGTCCTCGAGGAAGGCATCGCCCATCCGATCCTAATCGGGCGTCCCGCAGTCATCGAGACGCGCCTCAAGCGCTACGGGCTTCGCATCAGGCCGGGAGACAACTTCGACATCGTCAACCCGGAAGACGATCCGCGCTACCGCGACTATGTCGACCTGTTGGTGGACCGCTCGGGCCGCCGCGGTGTCACGCCGGAGGCCGCGCGCGCGATGGTCCGCAACAGCACGACAGTCATCGCGGCGCTGGCGGTCGTGCGTGGTGATGCAGACGCCATGCTCTGCGGCCTCGAAGGTCGCTACGAAACGCACTTGCGTCACGTGGAGACTGTCATCGGCAAGCGCTACGGCGTGCGCGATCTCTCGGCGCTGTCGATGCTGATTGCGCAAAGCGGCGTTATCTTCCTGACCGACACGCACGTCACTGTCGATCCGACCTCAGACGAAGTTGCGGAAATGGTCGTGTTGGCCGCCGAGCAGATCAGGCGCTTCGGCATCCAGCCCAAGGCCGCGCTGTTGTCGCACTCCGACTTCGGATCGCGAGACACCGCCGGCGCCATGAAGATGCGGCGCGCTGCTGCCCGGCTTCGCGAAATCGCGCCCGATCTCATGGCGGACGGCGAGATGCACGGCGATACCGCGCTGTCGCAGACCTTGCGAAAGCGTGTCCTTCCGCACTCCCATCTGGAAGGCGAAGCCAATCTGCTCGTCTTCCCCAATCTCGATTCTGCCAACATCACGTTGACCACGGTCGCCGCCATGACCGGTGCTCTCATGGTCGGTCCGCTGCTGCTCGGCGCTGCCCGCCCGGCACATATTCTCACGCAGGCCGTGACGTCGCGCGGCGTCGTCAACATGACCGCTATCGCAGTGGCGAGCGCCAGCCAGCATGCTCAGCGGGCTGCGGGGAGTTAGCGTCAACAAAAGGTTAACCCCGTCCGCGCTATCACGCTGACAGACGATTCGCGGGCGGGCATTCATGGCTTCGATCGGGCGCGTCGCGGCGTGGGCCGGGGCAGCTTTCCTCTATACCTTGGTGGCGGCCGATGTCGCCGCGGCTGCGACCGCGGCCCAATGCCGGAAATTGGAGGCAAGCCTGGCCGCAGCCAGCAAGCCCGCCGCCACGCAAACGCGAAGTTACGACAAGGCCATCCTCCAGCAGCAGCAGCAGATTGCCAAGGTGCGCGCCCAGCGCGACGACCTCGGCTGCGGCTTCCTGTCGTTCCGCGCGGAATGCAGCGGTGTGAAATCCACGCTGGCGCGGATGGAGCGCAATCTTTTCGAGCTCGAGCAGACGCGGGGGTCCATGGGTTCCCGCGGCAACAAGAGCGAACAAGCGCGTATCCTCGCCGCTTTGCGCGACACTGGCTGCCGTGGCGGGGATCGCACTGCAAGCATCGGTGACCAGCGCAAGCCGACACTTTTCGAGCGCATTTTCGGCGCCCAGGAAGAGACGACGCAGATTCCTGGCGGAGTTCTAGAACGCCCCGGATCGGGCGGGGGGACGGCATGGGCAGGCGGGAACTTCCGAACCCTCTGCGTGCGCACCTGCGACGGCTATTTCTTCCCGATTTCCTATTCGTCGTCGCGCGGAAATTTCGATCGCGACAGCAAGGCCTGCGCGGCGATGTGCCCCGGCACCGATGTGGCACTGTACTACCATCGGGTTCCAAGTGAAGAATCGGACCAGATGATCTCTGTGGCGACGCGTCAGCCATACGCCGACCTGCCGACCGCTTTCGACTACAAGGAAGCAGATTTCGTGCGGCCGGAGGGCTGCGCCTGCGGCGCCGCGAAGGCCTATTCGATCATCGCCGGAGACTCAGCCGACCCGGATACGGAGTCGGATCGCGCTGCCGTGCCGACGCCCCGCCCGGATTCGGCGGAGGACCCCGAAACCGCGGCGAACCGGACAGCCGGCCTCGACGTCGCGACGCTCAAGGTGCTGATGACGCCCCCACAGCCCGAAGCCGAGATGCCTGTCGCCTCCATCGCGGAAACCGCACCGCGGGCCATCAGGGTCGTCGGGCCAGCGTTCTTGCCCGACCCAGAAGCGGCAATAGATCTGCGAGCTCCGGCCCAGAGGGAAATCCGGTAAGGGCCATCCTGAGCGGCTGAAAGAGCTGTTTGCCCGAGCGACCGCTCGCCGCCTTCGCGGCGTCTACCCACGTCTTGAACGTGGTCCGGTCCCAGGGCTCTGGCGGCAGCAGGTCGAATGCCAGGCGCACGAAGTCGCGATCTGCTTCGCTCAGCTCAAGTCCGGCAGGCGGCGACTGCACCACGTTCCACCAGACGATGGTGTCGGCGACGCGATCGATATTGCCCCGAATCGCGAGCCAGAACGGCTCGGCAGAAGGTCCCGCTATCCCGTTACGCGACAACCGCTCTTCCACCGAGGAAAACGACATCTGGCGCAGGAGCGCGCGGTTGAGCGACATCAGATCTGCCGGATCGAATTTCGCCGCACCCTTCGAGGTCGAAGCAAGATCGAAGCGTTCCGCGAGTTCCTCCATGCTGGTCGCCGCGGTAACGTTTTCCGAGGTGCCTGTGAGTACCGCGAGCGACGCCACCGCCATCGGCTCGATCCCATCGGCCCGAAGGGATGCGAGCGACAGCGCGCCTCTGCGCTTGGACAGCCCCTCGCCGCTGCTTGTCGTCAGCAGGTTGTGGTGGCCAAAGGCTGGCGGCTCGGCACCGAGCGCACGGAACAGCGCCAGTTGCGCGCCCGTGTTCGTTACGTGGTCCTCGCCGCGGATGACGTGGCTGATCGCGGTCTCGATGTCGTCGACCACTGAAGTGAAAGTGTAGAGATAGGTGCCGTCCTCGCGGATCATCACCGGGTCTGACAGGGACGACAGGTCCACGACCTGCCGCCCGCGGACGAGATCGTCCCAGACCGCTTCCGTCCGCCTCGGTCGCGACGGGTCGCCGTCGAAGTTCGGCAGCAGGAACCGCCAGTGCGGCCGCCTGCCGCCTGCCTCGAGTTTCTGCCGATCGGCTTCCGACAGGTTCAGCGACTCGCGCCCGTAGACTGGCGGCAGCTTGCGGGAAAGCTGCACCCTCCGTCGAAGCTCGAGTTCTTCGGCGGTCTCGTAACATGCGTAGAGCAGGCCCGCTTTCTTCAGACGGTCCGCCGCACGGTCGTAATGCGCGAAGCGGTCGGACTGGCGGATGACGGCGTCGGGACGGATGCCCAACCACGCCAGGTCTTCCGCGATCGAGTCCGCGTTCTCCCGTGTGGAGCGTGCCGTGTCGGTATCGTCGAAGCGCAGCAGGAACGACCCGCCATTGCGCTTCGCGTAGAGCCAGTTGAACAGCGCGGTGCGCGCGTTGCCGATATGGATCTTGCCGGTGGGCGAAGGCGCGAAGCGGACTTTTGCGGACATGCTGCGGCCTAGCCGACGCCCTTGCAGCGATCAAGTGTGCGTGGGCGCCGCGTCAGAAGACGGCGCCTTCGAGGATGTGAAGGAGCAGGCCCGCGAGCCCTCCGACGATCATTCCGTTGAACCGGATGTACTGGAGGTCGCGGCCGATGTTGAGCTCGATCAGCGTCGTCAGCTGTCCGAGGTCCCATGCGTTGACCTGATCGGAGATGAAGCGCGCCACGTCGCTCTTGCGGTTCTCGACGAAGGACGAAAGCGCGACGACGAAGCCGTCGTTCATGTCCTTGCGCATGTCCGGATCCGAAGCGAGCTGACTGCCCGCGGTTACGAACAGCTCGGAGAGCCGGCCGCGAAGCATGGAATCCGGCGCCTCCGACTCCGCCGCTACGAAGCTGCGCAGGCCGGCCCACAGTTCGGCGGCAAGTCCGGTGACCTCCGGCCGCGCCAGCAGGTCGCGCTTCAGCTTCTCCGCTCGCTTCGCCATCTCGGGGGATTCGCGCAGCTCGCGCACGAACTCCGCAACGAAACGGTCGAACTCCAGCCGCATCGGATGCTGCGGGTCGGCCCGCACCTCCTCGATCAGCGAGCCCGCGGCGCCGATGATCTTCTTCAGGAGATAGGCGTCGGCGCGAAACAGGTTCGCCAGCGTCGGAAGCTCCTCCCGTATTCTGTCCCGCAGCGAAGCCTGCGCGGTCTCGTCGGAGAGGAACCGGCCGAAGATGCCGAGCAGCCGGTCGAGCAGCCGCTGGTGGCGGCCGTCAGCGGTCAGCGACTCGAGGAGATTCGCCGCGAGCGGTGCAAGCTGGACCCGGTCGAGCTGCTCCCCGATGCGCTGTGTGAGGAACGTCGAAAGCCCCGAGCCCTCGACCGCGACGAGCATCTGCGGCGCCATGCGCGCCACGTAGCTCGACAGGCCCTGCGAGCGCCGCGCGTCGGATAGCCAGTCCGACACGAGCGCGGCGAAGTCGATCTCGCGCAGCCTTGCCTTCACCGGATCCGATGACAGGAAGTTCGCCTCGATGAAGCGTCCCAGATTGTCCGCGATTCGCGACTGATTGCGCGGGATGATTGCCGTATGCGGGATGGGCAGGCCGAGCGGATGCCTGAACAGGACAACGACCGCGTACCAGTCCGCTATGCCGCCGATCGCCGCCGCCTCGAAGAACGCCGCGACGTAGGCGAGGCCGGGAAACCGGGCCTCGAAACTGCGCGCCGTGAGAAAGATCGCCACGCACAGCGCCAGCGCCATCGTCGCGAGCAGCTTCGTCCGCCGCAGCGCTGCGCGCTTCTCGTGGTCGATGGCGTTTGCAGCGTCGACAGGGTCGGTTATGGGAAACTCGGCCATGGCGATGGAGTTAGGGCCGGTTCGTGCCCCGCGCAACGCGCCGCCAGTTCAGAAGATGACCGTGGCACTCATAAATTCCACGCGACATCTGGAATTGTTCTAAACTTTCGGCCATAGTCCGCCAGCACTGCAAGGACGATCTCATGCGGCTGACCCGCCAGACCAACTACGCCATCCGTATCCTGATGTACTGCGCGGCCAACAACGGCCGTTTGAGCCGTGTTCCTGAAATCGCCGCGGCCTACTCGGTCTCTGAACTCTTCCTGTTCAAGATTCTGCAGCCGCTGGTCGAGCATGGGCTGGTCGAGACGGTTCGCGGGCGCAACGGCGGCGTACGCCTCGGCCGCCCGGCAAGCGAGATCACTCTGCTCGACACGGTGCGGGTCACCGAAGAAAACTTCGCGATGGCCGAGTGCTTCGAGAGCGACGCGGCCGACTGCCCGCTGGTCGATTCCTGCGCGCTAAACGAGGCTCTGCGCAAGGCGCTGGGTGCCTTCTTCGAGGTTCTCGCCGGCTACTCGATCGCCGACCTGGTCAACGCACGGCCGTCGATGCGCGGCCTGCTGGGCATCGAGGAGATGATGCCCCGCGCCGTGGCGGTCTAGATCGCGCGCTACTTGTTGAGAATCAGCTTGCCTTGGCGGGTGATCTTCAGCCGGTAGATCGCGCCGCCGTGGTCGATCGAGATCTCTGTTCTTCCCTCGAAAAGCGACTGGCTGGAGAGCGTGCGCTGCTGCGCCAGTGTCGCGCGGACCCGCAACGGATCGACCGCCGGGATGTATGCGCGATTCTCGAACCTGACATGACTGTTCATCGGTGTGCCCTCTCTTCGGCCGCCCAGTACGTCAGGGACGCGTTTCGCTGGGTCGAACACCGTCGAAATCACAATACATGAGCGTAGTTGTCAAGTTTAATCACTCGCCGCAAGCAGCGTGGCGTTGCCACCCGCAGCGGTGGTGTCGACGCAGATCGATCGCTCGTGAACGAATGCCATCGGATCGATGGCCTCCGTCACGAGGCGCACGATAGGACCATCCCGCTCCGCCAGTGTCTGTCGCACCGCACGCTGATCGCGCGGATCTGCGTTGAGTGCGACGACCCGTACCGCCTCCTCCAGCAGAAGCGACCGCGCTGCCTGGCCGTCACGCGCGATGAGCGGCAAATCCTTGCCGAGCAGCGGCTGCAGCGCGGAGCTTGCCCCTGGCGCGACCGCGATCACCGGGTTCCCACATGCAAGCGCCTGAACCACATGAGCCAGGAGCGAGTCGGCATCGACGCCCAGGCAAAGCACCGGTCCGCGTGGCACGAGCAGCAGCGAGTTCGCCTCGCCGGTAGGTCCCGGAAGATCGACCGGACCGAAATCAAGCGAGGCTGCCGCCGTTACCGCGTCGGCCGCCCTGCCCCGCAGCATCTTGCGCAACGCCGCGATACGGTCGCCGCGCATTGCCCAGTCGCGGGCGTCGGGCATCGCGATTTTGCCGACCTCGGCGCCGGCTGTGCGAAGCGTCGAAGGCGCCGCGGCAGCCTTTCGGAAGCGCGGCAGGTAGTGCGGCCCGCCGGCCTTGGGTCCCGTCCCCGACAGGCCCTCCCCGCCGAAGGGCTGCGAGCCCACCACCGCGCCGATCTGGTTGCGGTTTACGTAGATGTTGCCCGAATGGACGCGCTCGAGCACGTGCTGGACGCGGGCGTCGATGCGCGTGTGCAACCCGAATGTCAGCCCGTAGCCGCGCGCATTGATGCTCTCGATCACTCCGTCGAGCTGATCGGCCTCGAAGGTGGCGACGTGCAGCACCGGCCCGAAAACCTCGCGTTCCAGTCCGTCGATACCGGATACGCGCAGGATATGTGGCGCGACGTAGCGGCCGCCGCTTGGCGCGGCCAGCTTGGCCACGAGCTGGCCCGACGCTTCCTTGGCCCGGCAGTATTCACCGATCGAGTAAAGCGCGTCGTCGTCGATGACAGGCCCTACATCGCTTTCAAGTTGCCAGGGGTCGCCGACCCTCAGCGCCTGCATGGCGCCCTGCAGCATGGTCACGACCTTCTTCTCGACATCCCTTTGCACGTAGAGGATGCGCAGCGCCGAGCAGCGCTGCCCGGCGCTGCGGAAGGCCGAAGCGACCGCGTCCCGGACAGCCTGTTCCGGTAGAGCCGTCGAGTCCACGATCATTGCGTTGAGGCCGCCGGTCTCGGCGATCAGCATGGCTTCGGGCGAGGCCGTTTTCGACAGTTGTCGCTCGATCAGCTGCGCAACCTCGGTGGAGCCGGTGAAGCAGACGCCGGCGATGCGCGGATCCGCGGTCAGCGGCGCGCCGACGGCGGCGCCGTCGCCCGGCAGAAGGTGAAGCACATCGCTCGGCACGCCCGCCTCGTACAGCAGCTGGACCGCGCGGTGTGCGATCAGCGGCGTTTGCTCGGCAGGCTTTGCGATCACGGCGTTGCCGGCAGCCAGCGCCGCGGCCACCTGCCCGGTGAAGATCGCCAGCGGGAAGTTCCACGGCGATATGCAGGCGATGACCCCGCGGGCCTCGCTGTCGGCCTCCGCCTTTGCAGCTTCGGCAGCGTAATAGCACAGGAAGTCGACGGCCTCGCGCAGCTCCGCTATGCGGTCGGGCAGGTTCTTGCCGGCTTCGCGGGCGCACAGCGCGAAAAATTCCCCGGCGTTTGCCTCGTAAAGTTCGGCCGCTCTGCGAAGGATTGCTGCTCGCTCTGCGACGGGGCGCCCGGCCCAGGACTGCTGCGCAATGGCCGCGATTCCGACTGCCCGTTCGACTTGGCTTGCGTCCGCCTCGACTACAAAGCCGACGATCTCGTCAGTGCGCGCCGGATTGACGATGGTGCGCGTCGGCTCCGTCGGGCCTTCGGGCAACGGAGTGGCCGTCCACGCATGCGGCGCCGCGAACCTTTCGGTCATCTCGGCGAGCCCGCGCAGCGTGGCGTGGTCGGAGACGTCGTAGCCGGAAGAGTTGATTCGGTACGGCAAGAATATTGCCGAAGGCCTTGGAATCGCGGGGTTGGCCGCTGCTGCGCCGGTCTCCAACGCGGCGAACGGGTCGCGCGCGATGGCTTCCGGCGCGACCTCCTCGTCCACGATCTGGTGGACGAAGGACGAATTCGCGCCGTTCTCCAGCAGGCGTCGTACGAGATACGCAAGCAGATCCTCGTGCGCGCCGACCGGCGCATAGATGCGGCAGCGAGTGCCTTCGGCGCGGCGCACTTCCTCATGCAACGCCTCGCCCATGCCATGCAGCCGCTGGAACTCGAACGAGGTGCGGTCGTCCGCCATCGCCAGGATGGCCGCAACCGTATGCGCATTGTGCGTGGCGAACTGCGGATAGATGCGCCCGGTCATTCCGAGCAGCTTGCGGGCATTGGCGATGTAGGAAACGTCGGTGTTCGGTTTGCGCGTGAACACCGGATAGCCAGGCAGGCCGTTCACTTGCGCCTTCTTCACCTCGCTGTCCCAATAGGCGCCCTTGACCAGGCGGACCATGATCCGGCGATCGAGCCGCTCCGCAAGGGCGTGCAGCCAGTCGATGACATAGCCGGCGCGCGGACCGTATGCCTGGACGACGACGCCGAACCCGTCCCATCCGGCTACGCTTTCCTCGGTGAGCACGCGCTCGATCACGTCGAGCGAGAGATCCAGCCGCTCGGCCTCCTCGGCATCGATGTTAAGACCGATTCGCGCCATCTTTGCCGCTTGGCACAGCGACAGCAGGCGCTCGGCCATCTTCGGCAGCATCTTGGCGGCCTGTGAGACCTCGTATCGCGGATGCAGTGCCGAGAGCTTCACGGAGATGCCCGGGTTCTTCCGGATGTCGTCGGTCACAGCCTCGCCCGCGAGCGCCTCGATCGCATCCGCATAGGCTTTCTGGTAGCGGCGTGCATCGGCCTCCGTCAGCGCCGCCTCGCCGAGCATGTCGAACGAGTAGAGGTAGCCCTTGCGCGTCAGCGGACGGCCGTTCTTCAGCGCCTCGGCGATGCTGCGGCCCAGCACGAAATTGTCCCCCAGTTCGCGCATCGCGGCAGCCACCGCGCGTCGGATCACCGGCTCGCCAAGCCGTCGGACCAGTCCGCGCAAGGTGCGTTCGACAGCGCCCTCGCCCTCGTCCAGCACGCGCCCGGTCAGCATAAGCGCCCAGGTCGATGCGTTGACGAAGATCGATCCGGACTCGCCCGAATGCGCGGACCAGTCGTGCGGCGCGATCTTGTCCCGGATCAGGTCGTCCATCGTCTCGGCGTCGGGCACGCGCAGCAGCGCTTCCGCCAGGCACATCAGCGCCACGCCCTCCTTGGAAGACAGCCCGTATTCCGAGAGAAACGCCTCCATCAGTCGGGGATCGGCCGATTCCCGCACGGCGACCACCAGTTCCGCCGCGTGGCGCGAGATTGCCGCGCGCTGCGGCGGCGACAGATCCGCCTGTCTGACCAGCCGCGCCAGCGTCTCGCCTTCGTTGGGGAATGTATTGGCGCGAATCTGCGCCCGCGCGGCGGCGAGAAGATCGGTCATGGTCCGGTATCGTCCAGCGTTCGAAGGAACGCAATCAGGGAGGCGCGACCGCGTTCGGTGAGGACGATG
The DNA here is from genome assembly GCA_023457435.1 of Pseudomonadota bacterium. GTDB lineage: Bacteria > Pseudomonadota > Alphaproteobacteria > Rhizobiales > Rhizobiaceae > RCIO01. The sequence continues at coordinate 104,370 of JAEWLS010000036.1, read as the reverse complement.
CCCCTGATTTCGGAGTGGCCCGAGGGTGCAGCCGGAGCGTGGCTGTAATGCTCGACCACGTCTTCGATCGTCGCGATCTGCCCTGAGTGCATGTATGGCGGCCGTGACGCGGCGCCGCGCAGCGACGGCGTCTTGAACGCGCGCTCCAGCTCTTCGCCCTCGCGAACCATGAAGCGAAGCTCGTCGCACCGGCCGGCCGCGTCGCTGAAGGCTCCGAGGCAGTTGAAAGGGTCGGCGTCGAGTTTCGATATGGCCTGCGCCCTGCCACGATCGTCAGGGAGGCCCGCCACCGCCGGCACCCCGGTGTTGTGGAAATGCCCGTCGGTGAAACGCGGTCCGTTGTGGCAGTTGATGCACTGGCCCTTGCCGAGGAAAAGTTTCAGTCCCTCGGTTTCGAGGTCCGAGAACTTGGCATCCCCGGCCGGTGCCACGCCGCGGGCAAGCGCCGCCGCAAACCGATCGAAACGAGTCGGTTCGTGCTGGATCGAACGCTCGAACGCCGCGAGCGCCTTGCCCAGATTGGCGAACACGGCGTCGATCGCGGCACGATCGCTCTCGGCCATCGCGTTCCACGCCGCCTGGGCGGCGGCATCGCCGAGGGGACTTGCCGCAGCCGGAACGCCGACGAGATTCGGAAGCGCGCCGAAGATCGCCGCGTACCTGTCGCCGTACTTTCTTGCGACGGTATGCGCCAGGCCGGCCCGGGTCTCGCCGTGTTCCCGCGCGTCCTCCATCGGCCCGAGCGCCTGCGACCAGAGGGTATCTTTGCGCCCGTCCCAGAATTGCCAGGAGTTGTAGGCGACGCCCGCCAGCGGCATTGTCCGCCGATCCGTGGTCGCAAGGCCCTTGGCGAGCGGCAGGTCATCCTGAAACTGGCGGTCGACCAAGTGGCAGGTCGCGCACGCGATGTCGCCGTTTGCGCTGAGATCCGTGTCGAAGAACAGCGTGGCGCCGAAGGCCGCCGCGGCGCGGCTTTCGAAGAAGCGGTTCGACGGGTCGTCGGGGACCGGCGGCAGCGACGACAGTGCGAGGGACACTACCTGTCGCTTCTCCTCCTCTGTCAGCGACGACGGATTGCATGCGGCAAGCAGCCCGAGAAGAAGCAGCGAGGCCATCCGCAGCATGAACTAGATCGACAGGTTGAACTCGGCGCTGTCGGTGCCGGCCGGCGCCGTGATGCCCACCTTCAAGACCCAGTTGCCGCTCATGTTGAAGCGGACGCCCTCGATGCGATAGCGCCCCTCGCCCATATGGCCGGTCGCCTGCGGCGTCGTCGGAAGCCCGTGGCCATGTTCCGGCATGCCGCCGTCGACCGTGACGGTTGCGTCGCTTACGGGGGCGCCGGAGGCGGTGCGTACCGTCACGACCCAGTTGTGCAGCACACCCTGTTCGATCGGCTCCTTCTCGGGTGCGATGGCGACCTGATACAGCCCGCCCGCGCTGGGTTTTTCCCGCGAGAGGTCGGGTTGCGCCGTTGGCGCGAGCGCCAGCATCGCGAAGAAAGCGATCAGCACTGCACCCAGCAGAACCATGCTGACGATGCCAAGGCGGGAACGAAACATGGGCTCCTCCGGAATGCTGCCGACCCGTCGCGCTGGGCGTCCTACCCCTGCCGGAAGCGATACTCGGTGCGCTGTTCGTATCGATCGCCCGGACGCAGGATCGCCTGCGGAAAGTAGCGGTGGTTGGGCGAGTCGGGCCAGATTTGCGGTTCGAGGCATATGGCCGCATTCGGCTGATAGGTAATGCCGTCGAGTCCGGGCGAACTGCGGGCGGGAATACCGCCCCAGAAGAACTGCAGGCCCGGCTCGGTCGACCAGACCTCCATTTCCACCCCCGACCTCGGTCCCTGCACCCACGCCGCTCGCGTCAGCGGCCGGCGCGCCGCCGCGAGGCAGAAATTGTGGTCATAGGCGGTCTGCGGCCGGCCATCGGCCGAGCGTATGGTTCGAGGCGTCCGAAAGTCGAAATCGGTGCCCTCGACCGGCTGTACGACGCCGGTCGGGATCAGTGTCGCATCCACGGGAAGATAGGCATCCGCGTCGATGCTGAGCCTGTGATCCAGTACACTGCCTGCGCCGCCGTCCTCCAGATTGAACCAGCCATGATGGGCGAGGTTGCACAGGGTCGGCGCGTCGCACGTTGCGGAAAGCTCGATCGCCAGCGTCGCATGCGCGGTCACCCGGTAGGTGCACTGGATGTCGAGGTTTCCCGGAAAGCCCATTTCGCCGTCCCTGTCGCGCAGGGCGAGTGTGACGAAATCCGCCCCGCACAAGACGATGGTCCATAGGCGCCGGTCGATCCCCTCCGGCCCGCCGTGCAAAGTATGAACCCCGTGTGCGCCGGGCGTCGCCTGAAACCGCTCGCCGTCGATGGTGAAGCGGCCATGAGCGATCCGGTTGGCATACCGCCCGACGATGGCGCCAAAGTAGACCGAGTCCTCGATGTAAGGTTCGAATGTCTCGAACCCGAGCACAAGAGGATGGTCGTGACCTTCAAGCCGCAGGTCCTGAACCACCGCACCGTAGGTGAGGATGTGGGCGGTCAGGTCTCCGGCGGCGATACGTATGCGCCCGACATCTTCGCCAGCGGCCGTCTTGCCGAATGTCTCGACGCTCCCGCGCACGATGTCAGAGCCCGAGGCCGCCGATGCAGACATATTTGGTATCGAGGTAGTCCTCGATGCCCTGGTGGCCACCTTCACGTCCAAGACCGCTTTCCTTGACACCGCCGAATGGCGCCTCAGGCGTGGTGATCAGACCCTCGTTGACCCCAACCATACCGTACTTGAGCCCTTCCATGACTCGGAAGGCGCGGCCGAGGTCGCCTGTGTAGAAATAGCAGGCGAGGCCGTATTCCGTGTCATTGGCGAGCGCGATGCCTTCTTCCTCGCTTTCGAATTTGAATACAGGCGCGACAGGCCCGAAAATCTCTTCTTTCATGAACCGCATCTCCGGCTTCGCGTCCGAGATGACAGTCGGCTCGAAAAACGAGCCGCCGAGCTTGTGACGGTTACCGCCGGCGACGATCTTGCCGCCCTTCGCCTTCGCGTCGGCAATCAGCTCCTCGACCTTCTCCACCGCCTTGGTGTCGATCAGAGGGCCCTGCTGAGTACCATCGTCTAGTCCAGGGCCGACCTTGAGCCCGTTCGACGCGGCGGCGAGCTTCTCGACGAACCTGTCGTAGATGCCGGCCTGGGCGAAGAAGCGGTTCGTGCACACGCAGGTCTGGCCGGAATTGCGGTACTTGGCCGTCATGGCGCCCTCGACCGCCCTATCGATGTCGGCATCGTCGAAGACCAGGAACGGCGCGTTGCCGCCGAGTTCCATCGAGACCTTTTTCACCGTCTGCGCCGCCTTGGCCATCAACACCTTTCCGACTTCGGTGGAGCCGGTGAAGGTGATCTTCTTGACCAGGGGGTTGGCGGTGAGCTCGTCGCCGATCTCCGCGGCCGAACCGGTGACGACGTTCACCACACCGGCAGGAATGCCTACTTCCTCGGCAAGCGCGCCCCAGGCCAAACCGGAATAGGGCGTCTGCGAAGCAGGTTTCACGACGACGGTACAGCCAGCCGCGATCGCCGGACCGATCTTGCGCGACAGCATGGACGACGGGAAGTTCCAAGGCGTGATCGCGGCGACCACCCCGGTCGGCTCCCGCGTGACGAGGATGCGCCGGTCTGCCCATGGCGACGGCACGACATCGCCATAGGTGCGCCGCGCCTCCTCGGCAAACCACATGACGTAAGCCGCGGACGACGCAATCTCGCCCTTGGATTCCGTGAGCGACTTGCCCTGTTCCATCGTCAGCAGCTCTGCCAGGGCCTGCTGATTGTCCATCAGCGCATCGGCGAGCTTGCGCAGAAGCTTGGAACGCTCGAGCGCGGTCGTCTTGCGGAACGTCTTGAACGCCTCGTGGGCGGCCTCGATGGCGCGTTTCGTTTCCGCTGCTCCAGCCTTGGGTACAGTGCCGAGGCGCTGGCCATTGGCCGGATTCGTAACGTCGATCGTCTTGCCGCTGTCGGCAGGAACCCATTTGCCGCCGATCAGGATGGCTTCGCGCAGGAACGGGTTGGATTTCTGCAGCATGTGAAGCTCCTCTAAAGGCGTTGCGTAGCCAGGCTCTGTACGCCTCGGTACCGCGCCGATCAATCAGCGAGCGCCGGCTAGCCGAACACCATTTCCACGACGGCCACCCAAATCGACGCGCTCAACGCCGCGACCATGGTGCCGATCGTCAGCGAGTTCGAGGCAAGCGCCTGTCCGGTACCGAAGCGGACGGCGAAAAGATAAGGGTTCACGCCGGTCGGCAGCGCCGCGCTGACGACGGCTACCTTCGCGACCATAGGCGGCAGGCCAAATCCGTAGGCCATTGCCAGCACCAAGGCAGGCATGAGCCCGAGCTTGATCGTCGCGAAGAACATCGCCGGCAACACGTTTCCGCGCAGCGGGAAATTACGCAGCCCCATACCCATGGCGAATAGCGCCAGCGGTCCCGCGACCAGCGCGAAGGTGTCGACGTAGCGCGACGCGATCGCGGGCAGCGCAAGGCCGGTCATGCGCCATGCAAGGCCGGCAGCAATGCCGATAATCATCGGATTGGTCGCGAGATTGCGCGCAAACGCCGCCAGGGCCCGACCGACGCTGCCAGTCCCGCTGCGCCTGTCTGCGATGGCAAAAAGCACGGTCGCGGCGCCGAGTATGGTCGGCATGTGTATCGCCACCACCAGGGAGAGTACCGCTACGCCGTCGTGACCGTAGACAGCGAGGATGAACGGCAGGCCAAGCAGCACGAGGTTGGAGAACCCCGATGCGACGCCGGCAATGATCGCAGCCCGCTCGTCACGCTTGAAGAGCAAGGCGGCAGAGGCCTGACCGATGGCCCAGCACGCGCCCGCGGCAGCGAAATAGATGCCCCAAAGCTTCCACGGAATGCCGGCTGAGAAATCCGCCGAAGCCATGGTGCGAAAGAGAAGGACCGGGAGCGCGATGCTCGTGGCGAACTCTGTCAGCGCCTCGCCCGTGCCCTGACGGAGCCAGCCGGCGAGGCTGACGAGGTAGCCAAGCGCTACGAGGCCGAAGATGTAGGCCGTGGATTCGACGAGGGGCGACATCGCCGGCGTGCTGTATTGGACCGCGCGGGGTGCGGCAAGGCGGGCGGGGTTGCCTTTCGCGGCCGTATCGCATCCCTATATGCGCCCTATGGTCCGCTTGCTCGCCGCTCTCTTCCTGTTGATCTCCGGCTCCATGGCCTCCGCCACCGAGGCGGGATGGGCCTTGCTGCGCGACGGCGGTCATGTCGTGCTCCTCCGCCACGCCAACGCGCCGGGTAGCGGCGAGCCCGCGAATTTCGACCTGGCGAAGTGTGCCACGCAGCGCAACCTGTCGGACCGCGGACGACAGCAGGCGCGGCGCATCGGTGCTCTCTTCGCTGCGCGCGCCGCGCCGGTGGAAGAAGTGCTTACAAGTTCGTTCTGCCGCTGTTCCGAGACCGCTCGGTTGGCCTTCGGCGACAGGGTAGTCGCGCTCGATACTCGGCTGGACTTTCGCCCCGGCGATGCCGGTAACGAAGGCAAGGCTGCCGAGCTGGACGCCTTCATCCGCCAGTACACAGGATCCGCCAACCTGGTGCTCGTGGTCAACGAGGACGTCGCGGAAGCGCTTCTGGGTGTTAAACCGTACGAGGCGGAGGCCTTGATCGTCGCCCGGGGTGGAGAAACACTGCGTGTAGCCGGGCGTATTCGCTTCAACTAACTCCTCAGACAGAAAAGCATGATTCCCGAGGCAAGCTGGTCATCGCAGGGCGTTTTTGGCTTTTCCTGCCGGACGAAACGAACTAGATCCGGGTTTGCCGAAGGACTGACCTGCAAGGGGCTAGCGTGACCACATTCGACCGGGTTGCAGACATCATTGCCGACACGATCGGCACGGAGCGCGACAAGATCACGCCAGACAGTCACACGATCGACGACCTCGGTATCGACAGCCTCGAATTCCTCGATATCGTCTTTGCGATCGACAAGGACATGGGCATCAAGATCCCGCTCGAGCGCTGGACCCAAGAGGTGAACGAGGGCCGCGTTCCAGCCGACACCTATTTCGTCATGCGCAACCTTTGCGCGCGGATAGACGAACTGGTCGCCGCCAAGGCCGCCTGACCGCCGCTTGACGGCCTCCTCCCGGCTCGGCGATATCACCGGCACATGGCTGCCAGCGACGTCGTCATTACCGGTATAGGCATTGTGTCGTCCCTCGGCGAGGGCGTCGACTTACATTGGGCTACCTTGTCCGATCCGGATTTCAGCCCCCGCGTCGACAGCGAGCGCTTTGCGCCCTACCCCATCCATCCGCTGATAGCGGTCGACTGGTCGCAGCAGATTCCCGGCCGCAGCGACCAGCGTCAGATGGACGGCTGGCAGAAGACAGGAGTGTACGCGGCGGGCCTGGCGCTGGAAGATGCCGGCATCAAGGGCAATGATGCGCTTTGCTCGACGATGGACATGATCGTCGCGGCCGGTGGCGGTGAACGCGACGATGCGGTCGACCGCGCCATTCTTTCCGAAGCGCCGACGGCCGGCGATACCGGGGTGCTGCTCAACAAGCGGCTGAAGACGGAACTGCGCCCCACCTTGTTTCTCGCCCAGCTATCCAACCTTCTCGCCGGCAACATCTCGATCGTTCACAAGGTGACCGGCTCGTCGCAGAGTTTCATGGGCGAGGAGGCAGCGGGGATTTCAGCGCTCCAGACCGCTGTGGCGCGGATCACCTCTGGCCAGGCGACCCACATGCTGATCGGCGGCGCGTTCAACTGCGAGCACCCCGAATTCCTGCTGCTCTACGAGATCGGCGGCCGCCTGCTGCGCGGCGACTGGAAATCCGTCTGGGATCGTAAGCAGAGCGAAGGCGGCGGCGTCGTTCTGGGGTCGGCGGGCTGTTTCCTCGTGCTGGAGTCCGCGGCGCATGCGGCGGCGCGTGGTGCTAAGGCCTATGCGCGCCTATCCCGCGTCGAGGCAGGCAGCGCTCGGCGCAATGACGATTATCGGTCGCAATTAAGGCTGATGGCCGACCGCACTGGCGGCAGCGGCGCGGTGGTAATCTCGGGCGCGTCCGGCGCGCACCGGGCGACCAGCGATGAGCGCGCGGCTTTTGACGGCACGCCGCTGCGCGGCATCGCAAATGCGTTCGGCCATCTCAAGGAGGCGCAGTTTCCGACCGCCGTGGCCGTCGCCGCGATGGCGGTTTCCCGCAGACAGGCCCCAACGGCGTTCGCGCCTGACGCGGAGGCCGAGGTTCCAGCTCCGGTGACCGCGGCGCTCGCAACAACGGTCGGGTATCATCGCAGCGAGGGCATAGCCCTGCTCGAGGCCGTGCGCGGCGACGTGCTGGAGCGTCACCCATGAATGCGTTGAGCAGACGCCCGCGGCCCACGGTGGTGGTTACCGGCATGGGCGTGGTTACGTCGCTGGGCATCGGCAAATCCGACAATTGGGCAGCGCTCACCGCCGGCAAATCGGGAATCCGCCGTATCACGCGCTTTCCGACAGAGCATCTCAAGACCAGCATCGCGGGCATGGTCGACTTTCTGTCGTCGAGCAACTCCGGCGCCGCGGCGCTGACGGCCGAACTCGCCAGTACGGCCGCGGAGGAGGCCCTCGGACAGGCGGGTATTTCGGGAGAGTTCGGCGGACCGCTCTTCCTCGCCGCGCCGCCTGTCGAGATAGAATGGCAGCATCGCTTTGCGCTGAACGCCACCCTCCAGGGGCGCAGCGAGCCGTTTCCGCTGCTTGCAGCCTCTCGGGATCATGGGGGCTTCGAAGGCTACTTCGACGCCACGCAGTTCGGGACGATTGCGCAGATGCTGGCCGACCGGTTTGGCACGCGCGGACTGCCGGTAACGCTTTCGACCGCCTGCGCCTCGGGCGCCACCGCCATCCAGCTTGCCGTGGATGCCGTGCGCCGAGGCGAAACTGACCGCGCGCTGGCGGTGGCTGCGGACGGCTCCGCGACGGCAGAATCGCTGATCCGCTTCTCCCTGCTGTCAGCCCTGTCGATGCAGAACGAGGTTCCGCACAAGGCCTCGAAGCCATTCTCGCGCGACCGCGACGGTTTCGTCATGGCGGAAGGCTCGGCCGCGCTGGTGCTCGAGACGGCGGAAAGCGCAAGCGCACGCGGTGCAACGATCCTAGGGGTGTTGCTGGGTTGCGGCGACAAGGCCGACGACTTCCACCGTACCCGTTCCAAGCCGGACGGCAGCCCCGCAATAGCCGCCGTACGCGCCGCCATCGCCGACGCAGGCGTCGAACCTCAGGCGGTCGACTACATCAACGCGCACGGCACCTCGACGCCCGAGAATGACAAGATGGAGGCGCTTTCGATGTCCGCCGTCTTCGGCAACCGCATGGGCGAGATCCCGATATCGTCGAACAAGTCGATGATCGGTCACACGCTCTCGGCCGCTGGCGCGATCGAGGCGGTGTTCTCGCTGCTGACGATGAGCGAGGGACGCATCCCGCCGACCATCAACTACGACAATCCCGACGCCGCCATTCCGCTGGACGTAGTGCCCAATGCGGCGCGCGACGGCGACGTCGCGACAGTGATCTCCAACTCCTTCGGCTTCGGCGGCCAGAACGTGTGCCTTGTCTTGGCGCGAGAACCCGTCTAGGCGGTTCCGGCCCGAAGCACGTCAGCCGGCCGAACATGCGCGCATTGCAGCTTGTCTCCGACAGGCGGATCGAACTTTCCGACATCCCGGTTCCCCCGCAGCCATCAGCCGGCGAGGTGACGCTGCGCATCCGCGCGGTTGCGCTCAACCACATCGACGTGTGGGGCTGGCGAGGCATGGCTTTCGCCAAGCGCAAGCTGCCCCTCACCATCGGAGCGGAAGCCTCAGGCGAGGTCGTGGCGCTGGGGGACGGCGTTTCGGGGCTCGCTATCGGACAGCTCGTCGCGATCTACGGCGCGCAGACCTGCGGCCATTGCCGCGCCTGCCGCGAGGGTCGCGATAATCTGTGCGAGAACGTCGCCGGCGTGCACGGCTTCCATCTCGACGGCTTTGCGCGCGAGCTGGTCAACATGCCCGCGCGCCTGCTGGTGCCGGCGCCCGCCGGCCTCGACCCCGTAGCGGCGGCACTTGCGCCCGTCACCTTCGGGACTGTCGAGCATATGCTGTTCGACAATGCCAGGCTGGAGCCGGGCGAGACGGTGCTAGTCCACGCCGGGGGCTCCGGCATCGGCACTGCGGCGATCCAGGTGGCAAAGTCGATCGGCTGCACGGTCATCACCACCGTCGGGTCCAACGCCAAGATCGACAAGGCGCGCGCGCTCGGCGCCGACCACGTCATCAACTACCGTGAAGACCGCTTCGAAGGGGCGGTTCGCAAGCTGACCGGCAAGAAGGGCGTCGACGTCGTGTTCGAGCATGTCGGCGCGGACACCTGGGCCGGCTCCATGCTGTCGATGAAGAAGGGCGGCCGCCTGGTCATCTGCGGCTCGACCTCCGGCGTGTCGGCGCAGATCAACCTGATGCAGCTCTTTCAGCAACAGCTGAGGATCTTCGGCTCGTTTGGGTGCAGGATCGACAATCTGAGCGCCGCGATGGCGCGGATGGCCTCGGGCGCAGTGCACCCGGTCATCGACACCGTGGCCGACATGTCGGAGATTCAGTCGGCCGGGGCGCGGCTCGAAAGCCGCGACGTCTTCGGCAAGATCGTCGTCAGGATCTGACGGTCAGCGAACCACGATGACGCGCGTGTTGCCGGGGCCGACCTCCTGCACCAGATCGTAGAACGCCCGCGCGTTGACCGTCTCCAGCCTCACGCAGCCATGCGAGGCCGGCGTTCCGAGCCGCCTTACGGCGTCGGTTCCGTGGATGGCGTAGCCGCCATCGTAGAACACCGCGTACGGCATCGGCGCCATGTCGTATTTGCGCGAATGCCACATCTTGTGCATCCGCTTCGGACGCCAGTTGCCGGCCGGCGTGATGTAGCCTGGCCGGGCGGTCGAAACCGGCCAGGTATGGATCACCTTGCCGTAGCGGATCACTTCCATAGTCTGCGTCGCGACATCGACCCGCGCGACCAGGCTGGCGGCCTGCGACGGCGCAGCCATGCCCGCGGCGGCCAGCGCGACGAACGCACCGAACGCAAGAAACCTCATCGTGATACCCCAGCCCAAGTTGCCCTAGCGGCAGATTAGGGCCGGCCCCATGAACAGTAAATGAATGAACGCAACCGCTGCGTGCGCCTGACGATGTTTTGATAGTCTCGTGCGCGAGCTTGCAAAAGCAGCGGCGCGTCGGCTCAATGCTGTCATGACCGACCTGCTGTTCAGGGCCATCGACGATCGCGTCGACGACCTCGTCTCCCTCACCGCCGACCTTATCCGCTTTCCGACGATCAACCCGCCGGGCGAGGCCTACACTCCATGCGCGGAATATCTGGGCGAGCGGCTGCGCAAGCTTGGTTTCGACGTGCAGTACATTCGCGGCGAGGGCGCGCCAGGCGACAGCGACCGCTACCCGCGCACCAATGTCGTCGCGCGGTTCGATGGCCGCACGCGAGGCCGCACGGTCCACTTCAACTCCCACATCGACGTCGTCGAAGCAGGCGCCGGCTGGACGGTCGATCCTTTCGCGGGTGCCGTCATCGACGGCAAGGTCTACGGCCGCGGTGCCTGCGACATGAAGGGTGGGCTGGCGGCTTCAGTGATCGCCGTCGAGGCTTACCTGGCAACCAATCCGGATTTTCCCGGCGCCATCGAGATCTCAGGCACGGTGGACGAAGAGTCAGGCGGCTTCGGCGGCGTCGCGCACCTCGCACGGCACGGCTATTTCTCCAGGCCGCGCGTCGACCACGTGATCATACCCGAACCGCTCAACAAGGACCGCGTCTGCCTCGGGCACCGCGGCGTCTGGTGGGCCGAGATCGAGACCAAGGGACAGATCGCGCACGGGTCAATGCCCTTTCTCGGCGATTCGGCGATCAGGCACATGGGGGCCGTGCTCTCGGCTTTGGAGAATGAGTTGTTCCCGGCGCTCGACCGCAAGCAGACGCGCATGCCTGTTGTACCGGAAGGGGCGCGGCGTTCGACGCTGAACCTTAATTCGATCCATGGCGGCCAGACCGAGGACTTCTTTCCCGGCCTGCCCGCGCCGAATGTTGCCGATTCGGCGAGGCTGGTGCTGGATCGGCGTTTTCTCATCGAGGAGCCGCTGGACGCCGTGAAGGGCGAAGTGATCGGCATCCTGGAGCGGCTGAAGCGCGAGCGGCCGCGGTTCGACTACGTGATCCGCGATCTCATGGAGGTGCTGCCGCTGATGACGGAACCGAACGCGCCGGTGCCCACGGCACTGGCGTCCGCGATCAGGATCGTGCTCGGCAAGGAGCCGCAGTTCGTATGCTCGCCTGGCACATACGACCAGAAACACATTTCGCGTATCGGCAAGCTGCACGACTGCGTCGCGTATGGCCCGGGCATCCTCGACCTCGCGCACCGGCCGGACGAGTGGGTCGGCATCGCCGACATGGTCGACTCGGCCAAGGTCATGGGCGTCGCGCTCGACGCGCTTCTGCGCGCGCCGTTATGAACGACGCACTGCGGCGCAGAACGATTCCAATTTACTAGCGGGGCGATTGCGGCTTTGATGGCCACAGCATCTGACGCTCGGGGAGTACGGATATGAGAATCGCAAAGTCGCTCATGCTGGCGAGCGCCCTCGCCCTGATCGCGAGCGCGGCGCATGCCGCGCGTACCGACCTCGTCATCGGCATGGTCCTGGAACCGCCGCACCTCGACCCGACGGCAGGCGCTGCCGCGGCGATCGACGAAATCACCTACGCCAACATCTTCGAGGGGCTGACCCGTATCGGCCGTGCCGGCGAGGTTCTGCCTGCGCTGGCGGAAAGCTGGCAGATCAGCGAGGACGGCAAGGTCTACACCTTCAAGCTGCACACCGGTGTGAAGTTTCACGACGGCTCCGACTTCAACGCCGAGGACGTCAAGTTCTCGCTCGATCGCGCTCGCGCCGAGGGTTCGACGAACGCGCAGAAGCCGCTGTTTGCGCAGATCGATTCCGTCGAGGCGATCGACGCCGGTACGGTGAAGATCACCCTCAAGCGGCCGCAGGGAGCATTCCTCTACAACATGGGCTGGGGCGACGCCGTCATCGTTGCGCCAGAAAGCGCCGACGGCAACAAGGAGAAGCCGATCGGCACCGGCCCGTTCAAGTTTGAGGCCTGGGCCAAGGGCTCGTCGATCACAATCGTCAAGAATCCGGATTACTGGGGCGAGGCCGTCGCTCTCGACAAGGCGGAATTCCGCATCATCCCGGATGCAGCCGCCGCGATCCCGGCACTGCTCTCCGGCGACGTGCAAGCCTTCTCCAACGCCCCCGTCGGCGATGCATTGCAGCAGATCGAGAGCGATCCGCGCTTCAAGGTGGTCGTCGGCGTTACCGAGGGAGAGACCATCCTCTCGATGAACAACGCCAAGGCACCGCTCGACAACCTCAAGGTACGCCAGGCCATCAGCCACGCGCTCAATCGCGAGGAGATCATCGCCGGCAACGGCCTCGGCGGCCTCGGCACCCCGATCGGCTCGCACTTCTCGCCCGCCAACGCCGCCTACGAGGACCTTACCGGTACCTATCCGTACGATCCCGAGAAGGCCAAGGCGCTCCTCGCAGAGGCAGGCTTCGCAGCTGGGACCAAACTGACGCTGAAGCTGCCGCCGCCGCCTTACGCGCGCGAAGGTGGGCAGGTCGTAGCCTCGCAGCTCAGGGCCGTCGGCATCGAAACCGAGATCATTCCTGTCGAATGGGCCGACTGGCTGAAGCAGGTCTTCACCGACAAGGATTTCGACCTGACGATCATCTCGCATGTCGAGCCCAACGACATCGAGATCTATTCTCGCCCAACCTACTATTTCGGCTACAAGAATCCCGAGTTCAACAAGATCATCGCCGATCTCGACGTGACGGCCGACGAGGCGAAACGCAACGAACTCTACAAACAGGCGCAGGAGATACTCGCGAAGGACGCCGTGGTCGGCTTCCTCTTCGAGCTGCCCAAGATCGGTGTCTGGGACGCGAAGCTTGAGGGCATGTGGGAGAACTGGCCGACGCCGGCTATCGACCTGACCGAGGTGAAGTGGGCCGAGTGAGGCTGGAAACTGCAGACGATCGCCCTCCCCTTCGGCGGGAGGGCGTTTTTGCATGAGCGTCTTCGTCACCAAGCGCCTGCTCATGGGGCTTGCGACCTTGCTGGTCGCCTCCGCGGTGGTCTTCGCGATTATGGAGGTGCTTCCAGGCGACCCGGCACTGCTGATGCTCGGCATGAACGCGTCCCCGGACGCGGTCGAGGCCTTGCGTCAGCAGATGGGGCTGAACGACTCGCTGCTGGTTCGTTATGTGTCGTGGATCGGCGGCCTTATGGTCGGCGACTTCGGCCGCTCGGTGACCTATTCCACCGCCGTGATCGACCTGATCGCGGAGCGCGCGGTCGTATCGCTGCCGCTGGCTCTGATGTCGCTTTTGCTTTCGACCGTGATAGCCATTCCGGTCGGCGTCTTTGCTGCCGCGCGGCGTGGCGGCTTCGGCGACGCATCGGTGATGGGAATCACCCAGCTTGGCGTCGCCTTGCCGAACTTCTGGTTCGCGCTGCTTCTCGTCTACGTCTTTGCCGTGTGGCTGCGGCTGGTGCCGGCCGGCGGCTTCCCCGGATGGGGCGCCGGCGTCTGGCCGGGGCTCAAGGCGCTGATCCTTCCGGCCGTGGCACTTGCGCTGCCACAGGCGGCGATCCTTGCCCGGGTGACCAGAGGCGCGATGCTCGAAGTGCTGGGAGAGGACTATATTCGCACCGCTCGCGCCAAGGGCATGCCGCGGAGCACGGTGCTGTGGCGGCATGCCTTGCGCAACGCCATGATACCGGTGCTGACCATCCTCGGCCTGCAATTCGCGTTCCTGCTTGCCGGCACGATCATCATCGAGAACGTCTTCTACCTGCCCGGCCTTGGCCGGCTGGTGTTCCAGGCCATCACCCAGCGCGACCTTATCGTCGTTGAAGGCGTCATCATGCTGCTCGTGGCAAGCGTGGTGATCGTCAACTTGCTGGTCGACCTCGCCTACGCCGCCATCGATCCGCGGCTGCGGGGCCGAGCGTGACGGACGTGGCCGACCTGGCAGAGCCGCCGCGCCACTGGTTGCGGCAGGCCTTCACCAATCCGTCCTTCCTCACCGGCTTCGTGATTACCATCGCCATCGCGGCAACCGCTCTGCTGTCGTTCTTCTGGACGCCGTACGACATTACCAATCTGGTCGTGGCGGACCGGATGAAGGGGCTCTCCGCCACGCATCCGTTCGGAACCGACCATTTCGGCCGCGACATTCTGTCGATGATCATGATCGGCGCGCGCAACTCGATCGCGGTAGCCCTTGTTGCGGTGGGCATCGGCATGGGCATCGGCGTGCCGCTCGGCTGCTGGGCGGCGGCGCATGGCGGGTTGGTCGACGAGGCGTTGATGCGCGTCAACGACGTCGTCTTCGCCTTCCCTGCCCTCCTGTCGGCGGTGATGATCACCGCGATATTCGGCCCGGGCGCGATCAACGCCATCGTCGCTATCGGCATCTTCAACATCCCGGTGTTCGCACGCGTGGCGCGCGCCGGGGCGCTCTCGCTGTGGCCGCGCGAATACGTTCTGGCCGCCCGTGCCGCCGGCAAGGGCAAGGTGCTGATCACCGTCGAACACATCCTGCCGAACATCGCCTCCCTGTTGCTCGTACAGGGGACGATCCAGTTCGCGCTCGGCATCCTCGCCGAATCAGGCCTCTCCTATCTGGGACTCGGCGCCCAGCCGCCGATGCCGTCCTGGGGCCGCATGCTCTTCGATGCGCAGACCCGGATGATGGTTTCGCCCCATGTTGCCATCTTCCCTGGCCTCGCCATCGTGTTCACTGTCCTCGGGCTGAACCTCCTCGGCGACGGCTTGCGCGACGTGCTCGATCCGCGTTTGAGGCGCGAACGGTGAGCTTGCTCGAAATCGAGAATCTCGGCCTCTCCATCGGCCGTACGCCTATCCTGCGCGACGTCGACCTCACGATCGACGCCGGCGAAGTCCTGGGCCTCGTAGGCGAATCCGGGTCGGGCAAGTCGATGACGGCGCTGACCTTGATGCGTCTGCTGCCGAGCGCTGCCAGCCCGAGCGGACGTGTGACGTTCGCCGGCGTCGACATCCTCGCCGCGCCGGAACACGCCATGAACCGGCTGCGCGGCGACGATATCGGCATGGTGTTTCAGGAGCCGATGACGGCCCTGAACCCGGTGAAGACCATCGGCGAGCAGGTCGCGGAGGGCATTCGCTGGCATACCGGCGCCAACCGGCGCGATGCCGAGGATCGTGCACGACGCATGCTCGAGCGCGTTGGCCTGCCCGAGCGGCAGTTTCCGCTCAGTCGCTACCCGCACCAGCTTTCCGGCGGCCAGCGCCAGCGCGTGGTCATTGCGATCGCCTGCGCGCTCAACCCCAAGCTGCTGATCGCCGACGAACCGACGACCGCGCTCGATGTTGTCCTCCAGAAGCAGATACTCGACCTCCTGCGCGACCTCGTCGACGAAAATCGCATGGGACTGCTGCTGATCTCGCACGACCTTGCGGTCGTGGCCGAGATGGCCGACCGCGTGACGATCCTGCGCGGTGGCGCGGTAATGGACAGCGGACCTACCGATATCGTTCTCACCGAACAGAAGCATCCCTACACGCGCCAGTTGGCGCAGGCTTCTGTGCACGTGCCCGCGCGTGCAACGCCGCAACAGGTGAGCGACTCGAAGCCGATGCTCGAGATCGCGAACGTCACGAAGGATTATCCCGGCCGCCGCACCGGCCTCTTTTCCCGCGAGGCGCCCTTCCGCGCCGTCGATCGCGTGTCGTTCTCGATGCGCGAGGCGCAGTCGGTGGCGCTTGTCGGACGCTCCGGCTGCGGCAAGTCTACCCTCGCCCGCATGATCCTGGCACTCGACAGGCTGAGCGCCGGTTCGATTGCTTTCGGCGGCCGTGACCTGACGACGCTGTCGGAGGCGGAGATGAAGCCGGCGCGCCGCGACATGCAGGTGGTGTTCCAGGACCCGTACGGCTCATTCAACCCGAGGCACCGTGTCGAGCGGCTGGTCGCGGAGCCTCTGCATCTCGTCGAACCGCCTCTCTCCGCCGAAGCTCGCCGCGAGCACGTTGCCGCCGCGCTCGCCGAGGTTGGCCTGTCGCGTAGCGACATGGACAAGTACCCGCACGAGTTTTCCGGCGGCCAGCGGCAACGGCTTTCGATCGCGCGCGCGTTGATCACCCGCCCGAAGCTCATCGTCTGCGACGAGCCGGTATCCGCGCTCGACGTGTCGATCCGCGCGCACGTGCTCGACCTTTTTGCCGACCTAAACCAGCGGCTCGGCGTAGCCTACCTGTTCATCACCCACGATCTGACCGTCGCGCGCGCAATTACCGACGATGTCATGGTCATGCATGAGGGGCGGATCGTCGAAACCGGGCCGACGGAACAGGTTCTGCGCGATCCGCAATCGGAGGCCGGCAGGATGCTGGTCGAAGCGGCGCCCGATCTCGACCGTGCCCTCGCCGCCCGCCGCGGCAGTTAGCGCAACTCAGCGCCGGGTACGACGTCCGCCGGCTCCAGCTCCAGCATGTCGACGACCCGGGCCAGAAGCCGCACCTCGACCTTGCTCAGGTCCCGGTCGGCCTTGGCAATCTCCGCCATGTGACGCGCCAGCGTCACGCGCCGGTCGCGGTCGAACTCCCGGAAAATGGCGAGCGCCTGCCCCGAGCTGGTCTCGTAGCCGAAATCGGCGAGATGCTCGAGCACGAGATCAAGATCGGCGCCTTCGATACCGAAGGCTTCGGACGCAATGCGGCGAAGCATCGTCATCTCCTCCGCGCTGACCTCGCCATCGGCGAGGATCATGCGGAACAGAAGCAGAAGCTCCGCCATCAGCGACGGATCGTCGGCGACCTTGCGGACCGCCGAATTGCCCTCGATCAGCTCGCGCAACATCGCCAACACACTCCGCGCCATGAGCCGCCCCGCGATCAACCCTGCACGACGCTACCGGGAATCGGCGCTTGCGCAAAGCCGGCGGGCATGGTGGAAGCGCGGGCCGCCGAAATCGAAGATGCGGCAATTGGCTTACGAATGCCTGAACTCACCATAGATCTTATCGCCTTGCTGGCCTTTGCCGCGCTCGCCGCCGGTTTCGTCGATTCGATCGCCGGCGGGGGTGGCCTGGTCACTGTCCCGGCGCTGCTTCTTGCCGGCTACGCGCCGGTAGCGGCGCTCGGCACCAACAAGTTGCAGGGCTTGTTCGGCTCAGGTTCGGCCACGATTGCCTACGCCGGAAAAGGCCTGGTCGACCTCAGGGCCCAACTGCCGTCCGCCGCGCTGTCTTTCCTCGGTGCGCTCGCCGGAGCACTGCTCGCCACCATGGTGCCGGGCGACATCCTGCGCGCAATGCTGCCTTTTCTGCTCGTCGCGATAGCGCTCTATTTCTGGCTGAAGCCGGATATGGGCGACGTCGATCGCGCGCAGCGCATGGGACCGTTGCTGTTCGGGATGACCGTCGTGCCGTTCGTTGGCTTCTACGACGGTCTGTTCGGACCCGGCGCCGGCTCCTTCTTCATGCTCGCTTTCGTTTCTCTCGCCGGCTACGGGCTGCTCAAGGCGACAGCACACACCAAGCTGCTGAACTTCGCCTCGAATCTCGGGGGTTTCGCCGCCTTCGCCTTCGCCGGCGTTGTCGATTGGAAGATCGGGTTCATGATGGGTGCCTGCCAGTTCGTCGGTGCCCGCATCGGTGCCGGCATGGCGATGAAACGGGGAGCGCGGCTCATCAAGCCGCTGCTCGTGATCGTATGCGTCGCGCTGGCGGTCCGGCTGCTTCTCGACCCATCAAACCCGGTGCGCGCGGCTGTGGGCATTTGATCGAGCCCCGCACGGTCGGCTAAGGTCCGCCCCGGAGGAAACGCGATGGACGCCGAAGCAGAGCATGGCAGCGGCCAGTTCGAGCTGACCGAAGACCAGCGCGCAATTCAGGAGATGAGCCGCGCATTCGCGGCCCACCGTGTCGCGCCGCATGCGCTGGAGTGGGACAAAGCCCGCCATTTCCCCCTCGATGTCGTCAGGGAGACCGGGCCGCTCGGCTTCGGCGGCATCTATGTGGGCGAGGACGTCGGTGGCTCCGGCATGGGCCGCCTCGACGCCGTACTGATTTTCGAGGCGCTGTCGGCGGCCTGCCCCGGCTTTGCCGCGATGATCTCCATCCACAACATGGCGGCCTGGATGATCGACCGCTTTGGCAGTGACGAGCAGCGCCACCGACTTCTGCCGCCGCTGACCTCGCTCGAGCAGCTTGCGAGCTACTGCCTGACCGAACCCGGGTCAGGCTCCGACGCTGCGGCGCTCCGAACCAGGGCGGTCCGCGACGGCGCCCTCTATCGTCTTACCGGAACCAAGCAGTTCATCTCCGGCGCCGGGGCGTCGGACGTGTACGTCGTCATGGCGCGCACCGGCGAAGACGGTCCCAGGGGAATTTCGACCTTCGTCGTACCGAAGGATGCACCGGGCCTCTCGTTCGGGCCTGTCGAGAACAAGATGGGCTGGCACATGCAGCCGACCCGGCAGGTGATCTTCGACGCCTGCGCAGTGCCGCTGGAAAACCGGCTCGCCGAGGAAGGCGCCGGCTTCCGCATCGCAATGGCCGGCCTTGACGGCGGGCGTCTGAACATCGCCGCGTGTTCGCTTGGCGGCGCCCAGGCGGCCTTGGACAAAGCCCTCGCCTACACCGCCGAACGGAAAGCCTTTGGCCAGGCGCTCGACCGCTTGCAGGCTATCCAGTTCAAATTGGCAGACATGGAGACCGAACTGCAGGCCGCGCGGCTTTTCCTCTACGCCGCGGCGGCCACGCTCGACCGCAAGGCGCCGGACGCGACAAAGTGGTCCGCGATGGCCAAGCGGCTCGTAACGGATGCTGGCTTCGAGGTTGCTAACGGCGCTCTGCAGCTGCTCGGCGGCTATGGCTACCTGCAAGACTACGGCATCGAGAAGCTCGTGCGCGATCTGCGTGTCCATCAGATCCTGGAAGGCACGAACGAGATCATGCGCGTCATCATCGCGCGCCACCTCACAGGGAAATAGCAGATGACCACAATCGCCTTCATCGGCCTGGGAAACATGGGCAACCCGATGGCCGCGAACCTCGTCAAGGCGGGGTTTGCGGTCCACGGCTTCGATCTGGTGCCGGACAATCTGAAGATTGCGCAGGCGAATGGCGTGGTCGTGATGGCAAATGCTGTTGCGGCGGTAAAGGACGCGAACGCGGTGGTGACAATGCTGCCGGCGGGCAAGCACGTGCTTTCGGTCTATGGCGAGATCGCGCCGGCGGCGAAGCAGGGTGCTCTGCTGATCGACTCGTCGACCATCGACGTCGAGTCCGCCCGCAAGGCGCATGCGATAGCCGGCGAGCATGGGCTGCTCTCGATCGATGCTCCGGTATCGGGCGGCACCGGCGGCGCGACCGCCGGGACGCTGACATTCATGGCCGGTGGCGCGGCGCAGGCCTTTGCCGCGGCCGAGCCGATCCTGACGCCGATGGCAGGACGCATCGTCCATTGCGGTGACGCCGGGGCCGGCCAGGCAGCCAAGATCTGCAACAACATGATCCTCGGCATCTCGATGATCGGCGTCAGCGAGGCGTTCGTGCTCGCTGAAAAGCTCGGCCTTTCGCATCAGGCGCTGTTCGACGTCGCCTCTACATCTTCGGGCCAATGCTGGTCGATCACCAGCTACTGCCCCGTTCCCGGCCCGGTGCCCAGCGCGCCGTCGAACCGCGAATACAAACCGGGGTTCGCAGCCGCGCTGATGCTGAAGGACCTGAAGCTGGCACAGGAGGCAGCGCAGGCCGCCGGTGCGGTGACCCCGCTCGGAGCGGAGGCCGCACAGCTCTACGCATTGTTCGCGGCCATGGGCAACGCGGACCGCGATTTCTCGGGGATCATCGAGTTCCTGCGCGGCCGTTGAGATCACGCGCCGCTTTTGCGCCAAAAATGCGCGGATTCATCTTTGCTTAAGTGACTGATAACCGGGCGGTAACGATGTCCGGTTAGAACCATACACGTGGCGGTCATCGCAGCCGCCCACCGCTCCGGATCAGGTCTCGCGTACCGGAGCTGTAAACTTCGCAGTGTTGTCGCGAAGTGCCATGCGTAACTTGGCAAGACCCGCGCCTTCTCCCAGTTGGAGAGCGCGGTTTTGCCTATTTCCGAAGTCGCGACAGCCGCCCGAAGTTTCCCTTCACCGCCTTTCCGGACGGCGCCAGAGCGGCATGGCTTGCCCGCTCCAGTGCCACCCCGTTGAGGATGGACGGCGTGCGGCCGGTGAACACTTCCAGCCAGAAACGTGATGCCGACACCGCAAGCGACATCTGTGCGGCGATCATGCCTTCCGTGATCGCCGCGGACTTTTCCGTCACCGCGCGCATCGTCTCTCGGGGTATGGCGTCCTTGCCGAATTCGGCGGCAAGCAGCGGCATGCGCATGGCTATGACAGCCGGCGCCAGAGCGAGATTGCGCGACAGCGTAGCTGCCGCGCGTGTGGACCTTCGAGGATTGCGCATGTGATTTCTCCGTGCCGCGGCGGGAGAACGTGGAAGGGAGAAAAACGCTCCGTCAGGCCATGAGATCGCGCTCCGCAAGGTTGAGGGCGCGCCGGATGCGCTCGCACGCCATGTCGATCGTATCCCGGGTCCAGATCAGCGGCGGCGACAGGATCATCGTGTCGTTGACGGCACGCATCATCATGCCGTTGGCGATTGCATGATCGCGCACCTTTACGGCGGCACTGCCGACCTCCGGGAAGCGCTGGCGCGTCTCCTGATCCTTCACGATCTCAATCGCGCCCATGAGCCCGACCGCGCGAACCTCCCCGACGATCGGATGGCTGCCGAGGGCCTCGGTCAGCGCCTTGCGAAAGTACGGTCCGGTGTCGTCGCGCACCCGCTCGATCAGGCCCTCGCGCTCGATAATGTCGAGATTTGCCAACGCCACGGCGCATGCAACCGGATGGCCTGAATAAGTGTAGCCGTGGAAGAACTCGCCGCCCTTGTCGACGATCGTCCTTGCCACGCGCTCGCCGACAAACAGCGCCGACAGGGGCTGGTAGCCGGAGGTCAGCGCCTTGGCCGTCGTCATCGTGTCGGGTTCGATGCCGTAGGTCTGCGCGGCGAACCAGTTGCCGGTGCGTCCGTATCCGGTGATGACCTCGTCGAGCATCAGGAGCACGTCATGCTTTCGGCAGATGCGCCGCACCTCGGGCCAGTAGCTGTCGGGTGCGATCTTCACGCCGCCGGCGCCCATGACCGGCTCTCCGATGAATGCCGCCACGTTGTCGGCACCGGCCTCCAGAATTGCTTCCTCGATGGCCTGCGCGGCGCGGATGCCGAAATCGTGGTCGCTCTCGCCGGGCCGCGCCAGCTCGAACGCATAAGGCGGCATGACGTGAACGATGTTGGGCACGGCGCCATGAAGCTGCCCGTGCATTCCCTCCATGCCTCCCAGCGACGCACCGGCGATGGTGGAGCCGTGATAGGCCCACTTGCGGGAGATGATGCGGTTCTTCGACGGCTTGCCTTCCAGCGCCCAGAACTGGCGCACCAGCCTCAGTGCCGTGTCATTAGCCTCCGACCCTGACGAACCGAAGAAAACCTGCTCCAGTCCCGGCGGCGCGATATCGGCGAGCCGCTTCGCCAGCAGGATGGGCGTGGGCGTCGAACAGCGGAAAAAGGAGTTGTAGTAAGGCAGCTCCTTTATCTGCTCGTAGGTCGCCTTGGCGAGCTCCTCGCGGCCGTAGCCGACGTTCACGCACCACAGACCGGCCATGCCGTCGAGGATTTCGTTGCCGTCGGCGTCATAGACGAACGGTCCGTCTGCCCGCGTGATGACGCGACTGCCGACTGCCCGCAGATCGCGGTGATCGGTGAATGGGTGAAGATGGTGAGCGGCGTCGAGCTGTTGCAGCTGCCGCAGCGAATAGTTCCGGTATGCCATGGGGTTGTCGTCCCTCGTTGAATCAAGCTCTGAGCGGATTCAACGACGCTGGAGGCGAGTAGCCGATGCGGGCGCAAAGGCGCAGCAGCTCGGCGTGCAGGGTGCGCGACGAGGGCGTGGACGGGTAGATGCCGGTTGCCGAGCTGCCCATTCGGCGAGCCTAGCGCCGGCCTCCTGCCGCATCAAGCATTCGGGCGTCGCCCCGCTCCACATACTCGAGCAACCGCCGCGCATCCCGCGGCGCCGCCGCGGCCACATCGTTGTCGAAAAAGCACCAGACGTCACGCCCCTCGGCACGCCACCCGCGCATCTCGCCGGCCCAGCTGCCAAGCGCCTGCGGGGAGTAGCTCCCGTGGTAGCGTCCGTCCACGCCATGCAGCCGAACGTAGACCCAGCTCGCGGTGACTTCCCGCGGCGCGGGGGCATCGGCGTGATCGGAGATGCAAAGTGAGGCATCGTAGTCCGTGAGCAGGCCGAAGATGTCGTCGTCATACCAGCTCTCATGGCGAAATTCGAAACTGTAGAGGCGTCCTTCCGGCAATGCGTCTAGGAAAGTGGCGAGTCGCTCGCGGTTCTTCGTCATCTTCGGATGCAGTTGGAACAGCACTGGCCCGAGCTTGTGGCGCAGCAGTTTCAGGCGCGATTCGAGAAGCTTCAGCGCGTCGTCGTTGACGATCAGGCGGCGCCAGTGCGTGATGAATCTCGAGGCTTTCCAGGCGAAGCGAAAGTCGTCCGGCGTGCTTTCCAGCCAGTTTGTCACCGCGGCTTCGGTCGGCGTTCGATAGAACGGCGCATTGAGTTCGGCCGTGCCGAACTCCGTTACGTAATACGAGAGAGCATCCTTCTTCTTCAGTCCATGCGGATAAAACGGCCCGAACCAGCTGGCATAGTGCCAGCCGGAGGTGCCGACCCGCAGCTCCGGCTCACGATTGCGGCGTTGCGCATAGGTCTTCGGCGTCCGCTCCATCCGCGCCTAACGCGGCAATGAAGCGTTTGTGCCTTAGTCGCCCAATGTGCCGTCGCAGCGCTCCCGGACGGCCGCCTCGCGCGCTTCGAGCCCTGCGGCACGCGGCCCGGCCGCAGTGGCCAGCGTCGACGGCACGTCGCAGAAGTCCGCGGCAGGGCTGGCGCTCGCGGCTGTCTCGAACGGCGCCCCGCGGCTGGCGGTCGCCGCATCGCTGCCTTCGAGCGCCTGCTGCATGAACATGTATTCCATCGCGTACCATTCGGCCTGGCGCCTTATGTCGCCGCTGCCGCCGTGTCCGCCCTCGAGATATTCGTGAAACAGCGCGTCGTGGCCCTGCTCGATCATGCGGGCGGCCATCTTGCGGGCGTGGCCGGGATGTACGCGGTCGTCTGCCGTCGAGGTCATGAACAACGTGCGCGGATACGTCTTCCCGGCTGTGGCGTTCTGGTAGGGCGAGTAGGCGCGGATGAAGTCAGCTTCTTCTGGAATCGCCGGGTCTCCGTACTCGGCGATCCACGACGCGCCGGGAGGCAGCAGCGTGTAGCGCAGCATGTCGAGCAGCGGCACCTCGCTGATCGCTGCGCCGTAGAGTTCAGGCCGTTGAGTCAGCGCGACTCCGACCAGAAGCCCGCCATTCGAGCCGCCCTGGATGCCGAGCTGCCTGGCCGTGGTGATGCCGCGCGTAACCACGTCTTCGGCGACTGCGGCAAAATCGTCGTAGGCGTTCTGTCGCTTCTCCTTCAGCGCCGCTTGATGCCAGGCGGGACCGAATTCGCCGCCGCCGCGGATGTTGGCTAGGATCCATGCATTGCCCTGCTCCAGCCAGAGCTGGCCGCGCAGTCCCGAATACCAGGGCAGCATCGACGACTGGAACCCGCCATAGGCGTAAAGAAGTGCCGGAACGGGCGCCGTCTGTCCCTTCGGGCGAGCCACGAAATAGGGAATCTTCGTCCCGTCCTTCGAGGTCGCCTCGAACTGTTCGGCGACATAGTTCGAGGCGTCGAACCGGGCCGGCATCGACTTGATCGGCGTGATCGTCTCGCCGTCGTCGTCGGACCAGTAAAGCGTCGAGGGAGTTATCAGGTCGCTGAAGGTGAAAGAGACCGAGCTTCCTTCGCTGTCGCTATCGTTGATCGACACGGTTCCGTTGGCCGGCAAGGGGATCTGGACTGGTTCGCTCCAGTTCAGATCGGCGATACGAAATGCCAGCACCTCGCCTTGGACATTGTCGAGCACGGACACGAAAAGCCGCGACCTTGTCGATGCCATCCCCTCGATTGAGCGTCTCTCGCTCGGCGCGATCAGCGTCGCGTAGGGGCCGGTCTCGCCGGCTTCGCGCCACATGTCGAAATCGAAGCTGTAGAGCCCGCCGGCGCGCATCGTCTCGCCGGCCTGGTTGCTCCAGTCCTCCGAGGGAATGAACACGAACTGGCCGTTGAAGATCGTCCAGTTCATCAGTTGCTCCGGCAGCGGGAGCTTTGCCAGCGAGCCGTCGTCGCGCAGGAGGAAGAGTTCGGTGGTGTAGAAGTCCACCGACCTGCGCACGAACGCATCGCGGCGCCCGTCGCGTTCGTCGATGATGACAAAGCCATCGACCGAGAGATCGTCGACCTCGCCTTCGAAAATGGTCTCCGCGCTTTCGATCGGCGATCCGCGCGTCCATCGCTTGACCACGCGGGGATATCCCGACGTCGTCATCTCGCCGTCTGAGAGCGCCGAGGACAGGAAGGCCGTGTCGGCGTCGATGTAGCCGAAGGACGACTTCGACACCGGCACGTTGAAGCCTTCCGGCATGAACTGCCGCGTCTGCAGATCGAATTCTCGCACGACCGACGCGTCGCCGCCGTCCGGCGACATAGAGATGGCGCAGATACGGTAATCGGGCCGCAGGCAGTCCGCATGGCCGAAGACCCATTGGGTGTTCTCGGCTTCGGCCAACCTGTCGATGTCCAGCACCACGTCCCATTCGGGCGACGGCGTCTTGTAGGATTCGACCGTTGCGCGGCGCCAGATACCAAGCGGGTTCTTGCCGTCCTGCCAGAAATTGTAGACGTAGCCGCCCTGTGTGTAGCCGAACGGAATGACGTCCTCGGCCTCGAAGAGCTTGAGCGACTTTTCGAAATACTCCGCGAAGCGCGGATCGCCGGTGATCGCCGCCCGCGCCCTGTCGTTCTGCGCCTTGACCCAATCGAGAGCCTGGGCGCCGTTACGCTCCTCTAGCCAGATGTAGGGGTCGTCCTGCGCCTGCGCGGCGCTCGGCAAGACTGCGGCCCCTGCCCCTATCAACGCCGCCATGATGATGCTCCGCATGTTGCCTCCCGCAAGAACAGTGGCCGAGAGATTCCGGCGAATTCGGGCGAAAGCAAGCTCTTCATGCCAGTCTGGCGATCGCGAAGCGCGAAATGTCGTGGCGTGTCGCACGCCGCGTCGCGAGATCAGCGAGCACTTCGCCGATGACGCTTGCAAACTTGAAGCCGTGTCCCGAGCAGGGCGAGGCGACGACGATGCGGGGGTCGTCCGGCAGCAGGTCGATGACGAAGTCCTCGTCCGGCGTACGCGTATAGATGCACGTCTTCATGCCGATGAGCGCCCCCGCCGCGGCAGGGAGGAACGCCTCCAGGAAGCGCCGCATCTGCGCCTCGTCGGCCGCGCTCGCGTCCTGCCGCGCGCTGTCGGCATCCGCGAGGTCTCCGCTCGAAAGGTGCGACGCGCATTTGAAGCCGAGCCCAAGATCGGGGAACCCGTAGGCCAGGTCCTCCGGTCCGTCGATGGCAAAGACAGGCAGTGAACCGAGAGCCACAGCATCGGGCTGCTTCGGCGCGAACCAGCAGAGAACTTGCCGGGTAAGCTTCAGCCTGACCGATAGTTGCGGCACGAGATTGCCGATCCACCCGCCGGTCGCAATAATGACGCTCTCGGCCTCGACCGTCATGCCCTCCGCGACGACCTGCACTGCCTCCTGCCTTGGCTCGATCGAAGACACTGCGCAGTTTTCGACGACTCGCGCTCCGGCCTGCTCGGCCAGTTGCAGGTGCAACCGGTTCGCCAGGTCGGCGCACACGAAGCCTCCATCCTTCTGAAAGACTCCGGAGTAGTCGTCGGGCAAGTTGAACTGCGAAAATCGCCGGGTGATCTCGGCTGCGGTGAGCACCTCGTGAGCGATACCGTGGAGCCGGCTCGCTTCGGCTGATCCCGCGACGAGGATGCTGCCCGGCCTTCCGATCTCAAGCACGCCGGTGCGCGTCAGCACACTCTCGCCGGTAAGCTGTTCGAGCTGCTCCCAACGCTCGTATGCCGCCCGCGCCAGCGGCACGTAGGACGGATGCTCGAAGTAGCCCAGCCGTATCGCCCGGCTCTCACCATGCGAGGAGCCGCGCTCGTGGCCACGGGCAAAGCGCTCGATCCCGACAACGCGATGGCCGCGTCGCGAGAGTTCGCACAAGGCCGCTGACCCCATGGCACCGAGGCCTATGACGGCGACATCGTAGCGTGCGGCAGCCATGTCGATTCTTTCGCTCTTCTGGTCGCGGCTTCATTACCGGCCGATGTGCCGGCAAGCCAATATGCCGGCGCATGCGAACCTCGGAACTCTGAATGTCAGATGAAAGCCTCGCGGCGGATGCCGCGCCTGCGGCCGACGCTACCGCTGAACGGGGTCGCCGCGGCGGCAGGGCCGGCAAGCGTGCCGGTGCCAGTGCCGCATTCGATCAGCCCCCCTGGCGTCAGCTCCGCATCCCCTTCCCCCCAACGCAGATCGTGTCGGACGACGAGCTCGAATCGATACATCGGGCGTCGCTGCGTGTGCTGCGCGAGATCGGGCTGGACGTGCTCCACCCCGATGCGCGGCGCATCATGAAGGCACACGGCGCCGACGTGACGGAAGGCTCGGAGCGCGTCCGCTTCGACGGCGACATGCTGCTGGAGCTGATTGCGCATGCGCCTTCTGAGTTCACGCTTCACGCGCGCAATCCGGCTCATCATGTCACCTTCGGCGGCAACCGGCTGATCTTCTCGCAAATGGGCTCGGCGCCGAACTGTTCCGACACCGACCGCGGCCGGCGTCCGGGGAACCAGGAAGACTACCGCAACCTGATCAAGCTCGCGCAGGTCCACAACGTCATCCACACGACCGGCGGCTATCCCGTCGAGCCGACCGACATCCACCCTTCCATCCGTCATCTCGAATGCGTGCGCGATCTGGCCACGCTCACCGACAAGCCGTTCCATATCTACTCGCTCGGCAAGGAGCGAAATGTCGACGGCATCGAGATCGCCCGTCTCGCCCGCGGGATCTCGCGCGAGCAGCTCGAGCGCGAGCCCTCCGTCTACACGATCATCAACACCAACTCGCCGCTGAAGCTCGACGTGCCGATGCTCGAAGGCATCATCCAGATGTCGTCGGCCGGCCAGATCGTCATCGTGACGCCGTTCACGCTGGCCGGAGCGATGGCGCCGGTGACCGTTGCCGGCGCGCTGACCTTGCAGAACGCAGAGGCGCTCGCCGGTATCGCCTTCACGCAGATGGTCCGCAAAGGGGCGCCGGTCGCCTATGGCGGATTCACGTCGAATGTCGACATGAAGTCGGGCGCGCCAGCCTTCGGCACGCCGGAATACATGAAGGCGCAGCTCGTCGGCGGACAGCTGGCGCGGCGCTACGGCGTTCCGTACCGGACATCGAATACCTGCGCCGCAAACACCGTCGATGCGCAGGCCGCCTATGAGAGCGTGTTCTCGTTGTGGGGGGCCATCCAGGGCGGCGGAAACTTCATCCTTCACTCTGCCGGCTGGCTCGAAGGTGGGCTGCGCTGCTCATATGAGAAGATGATCCTAGACGTCGACCTGCTGCAGATGGTTGCGGAATTCCTGCAGCCGCTCGACCTGTCGGAAGACGCGCTCGCCGTCGAAGCGATCCGCGACGTTGGCCCGGGTGGCCACTTCTTCGGCACGGCCCACACTCAGCAGCGCTACAAGACCGCGTTCTACTCGCCCGTATTGTCGGACTGGCGCAACTTCGAGACCTGGTCGCTGGCCGGATCGCCGACCGCGATCCAGAAGGCCAACCGGCTCTGGAAGGAACGTCTGGCCAGTTGGGAGAAGCCGGCGATCGATCCGGCCGTCGAGGAAGAACTCAACGAGTTCGTCGACCGGCGCATCGCCGAGGGCGGCGCACCGACCGACTTCTGACTCGACTTCTCAGCAACCTGATTCATTTTCGCTTATCACGGATCCAACGTCATGAAATCCCACGCAAAAGCGGTTGTGATCGGCGGCGGCGTCGTCGGCTGCTCGGTGCTCTACCACCTGGCCAAGGCCGGCTGGACCGACGTGATGCTGATCGAGCGCTCGGAACTGACGTCAGGCTCGACATGGCATGCCGCCGGCGGCTTCCATACGCTCAACGGCGATCCGAACGTCGCCAAGCTGCAGGCCTATACGATCTCGCTCTATGAGGAGTTGGAGAAGCTGACCGGACAGTCCTGCGGCCTGCACCTCGTCGGCGGCTTCATGATGGCCGACAGTCCGGGCCGGATGGATTTCCTGCGCGCTGCCCACGCCAAGGGCCGCTACCTCGGCATGGATACGGAGCTCGTCACGCCGGCCGAGGCGAAGGCGATGTTCCCGATCATGGACGAGACCAAGTTCGTCGGTGCCCTGTGGGATCCGGTCGAGGGCCACCTGGACCCGTCCGGCACCACCCATGCCTACGCCAAGGCCGCGCGCATGCTCGGCGCGGAAATCGTGCTGCGCAATCGCGTCACCGATCTGACCCAGGAACCTGACGGCACCTGGAACGTCGTTACCGAGCAGGGCACGGTGAAGGCCGAGCACGTCGTCAACTGCGGCGGTCTGTGGGCGCGCGAGGTCGGCCGCATGGTCGGGCTGGAGCTGCCGGTGCTGGCTATGGAGCACATGTATCTGCTCACCGAGCCGATGCCGGAGGTAATCGAGTACAATCAGGCGACGGGCCGCGAACTCTGCCACGTGCTCGACTTCAAGGGCGAAATCTACACGCGCCAGGAGCGTCAGGGCATGCTCCTCGGTACTTACGAAAAACATCCAAAGCCCTGGTCGCCCGTTCAGACGCCTTGGGATTTCGGTCAGCAGCTGCTGCAGCCCGACATCGACCGTATCGCCCCTTCCCTGGAGATCGGCTTCCAGCATTTCCCGGCGATCGAGCGCGCCGGCATCAAGCAGATCATCAACGGTCCGTTCACCTTTGCGCCCGACGGCAACCCTCTGGTCGGTCCGGTTCAGGGCCTCACCAATTTCTGGTGTGCCTGCGCCGTCATGGCCGGGTTTAGCCAGGGCGGCGGCGTCGGACTGGCGCTCTCCAACTGGATGGTCAACGGCGACCCCGGTTTCGACGTCTGGGGCATGGACGTGTCGCGCTTCGGCGAGTGGGCGACACTCCGCTACACCAACGCGAAGGTTCGCGAAAACTATTCGCGGCGCTTCTCGATCCGCTTCCCCAACGAAGAGCTGCCCGCGGCGCGGCCGGCGCAGACCACGCCGCTTTACGACACGATGGTTGCCCAGAATGCAGTCATGGGCGATTCCTGGGGCCTCGAAACGCCGCTGTGGTTCGCTCCGAAGGGCGCCGAGGCAAAGGACATCGTCTCCTTCCACCGCTCCAACGACTTCGAACACGTCGGCAATGAAGTGCGCGGCACGCGCGAGCGCGTCGGCGTGACCGAAATCGCCAACTTCGCCAAGTATGAGGTGAAGGGTGCCGGCGCCGAGGCATGGCTCAACCACCTCCTGACCAACCGCATGCCGAAGAAAGGCCGCATCGTGCTGTCGCCGATGCTGAACGAATTCGGCAAGCTGATCGGGGACTTCACGATCGCGCGCGCAGGCGACGAGCGCTTCATCATCTGGGGATCCTCGGCCGCCCAGAAGTACCACATGCGTTGGTTCGAAAGGCACCTGCCGAAGGACGGCTCGGTCCAGATCCACCGCTTCGACCAGACGATGGTCGGGCTGTCGATCGCGGGTCCCAAAAGCCAGGCCTTGCTGGCCAAGCTCGTCGACGAAGACGTGTCGACAAAGGCATTCAAGTTCATGGACTTCCGGGAGATGGCTGTTGGCGGCGCCCCCTGTATGGTCAACCGGATCACCTATACCGGCGACTTAGGTTACGAAATCTGGATGGCCCCCGCTTATCAGCGCAAGGTCTACGACGCGATCAAGGATGCTGGCCGCGAATTCGATATCGTCGATTTCGGCATGCGCGCGTTGCTGTCGATGCGTCTGGAGAAGAATTTCCCGACTTGGTATCGCGAGCTTCGGCCGATCTACGGGCCGTTCGAGGGCGGCATGGACCGCTTTGTTAAGCTCGAGAAGAACGATTTCATCGGGCGTGAAGCGGCCGCCGCCGAGCACGCGGCCATGGACGCAGGCGGCAAGGGCAAGCTCAAGCGCGTGTCGCTCGTCATTGACGCTGACACTGCCGACGTGATGGGCGATGAACCGATTTGGGCCAGGACCGACAGGGATTTTGGCACGGTGCGCCCGTCGCACGGGCACGGCAAGCCCCGCATCGGCCACGACGGCAAACACGCTCGCGGCACGAGCAGCGCCGAAAAGGGAACAACCTCGGCGGTGCTCGGTGCGACGGACGGCGACTGGCGCGTGGTCGGCTGGGTGACGTCAGGCGGGTATGCGCATTACGTTCGGCGGTCGATGGCGCAGGGTTACCTCCCCGCTGAACTCGCAGCGATCGAAGACGACGATGTCTTCGAAGTCGAAGTCTTGGGTAGGCGCCGTAAGGCCCGGATCAACACCGAGCCGCTCTTCGATCCGACCGGTGAGAAGATGCGCTCCTGAGCGATTAGGCGTTCGGGCGCTCATCGTGTTGCAGATCTTGGATCGCTTCATGCTGCGCGATCTTCTCGCCCGTCGTTAAACGGCGGTGGCGAGAGAGGGCGATGATGTACGCGACTGCGATGACAATTGGTCCACCGGCAACGACGAACAGCCACAACGAGTTCTCGAACATGCATCATTCTCCGCGTTTTCGTTTGGACCTTCCAATCGGAACGCTGCCCCGCCGAAGGCGTTCCCCCCCGAGGGGCAACGGAGCGTGAGATGACCATTTACGGTAACATTGCCCTGGGATGGCCGCGGGCGTTGGCGTTGGCGCGATTATCGGTGCTGCGATGGACAATCTTGCCATAGGTATAGCAATCGGGGCCGCGATCGGTGCCGCGATTGGCGCCATGTTTCTCCCGGCGAGAAATCGCTGACTATGGCGGCGGGTAGGCCGCGAGCGCTTCGCGTAGCGCTTGGACTGTCTCTGGCGGTGTAGCCATCGACGTGATGAACGGCAGACCGAGCCGCATCGTCGTCCAGCCGATCGGGGTGAGTTCCTGCGACGCTGGCTCATGCAGGCGCGCGAGCGCCCAGGTCTTGCAGTCTATTGCCGCGACATCGGCCCTTCCCTCCGCGACGGCGATTATCGATGCGCGATGCCCGCCTGTCTCGATCATTTCGGAGAAGATCGAGAGGCCGACGCCTTCCTTTTCGAGGTCAGCGCGCAAGCCAAGATAACCGGAGCGCGAGTCGGGACTGTTGAACGCAAAACGCCTCCCGCGAAGCCTGTTATCCGATCCCCTGCGGGCGACGATCGCACTCGAGTAGTTCGGCCCTTGCCCGCCTTCGTAGGGGGAGTAGTCCGGCTGATCCACGACCTGTACGTACGCCGAGAGTCCAAGCTCCATTGGCCCCCAGCATGTCTGCGACAAAAGAAGGTCGGGATCTCGCCACAGCCGGTGCAGGTCAGTTGCCTCGCGCGCGAGCTCCTCAGGCGCGTCGATACTCTTTGACCGAAGGAGATCGCGTATGGCAGCCCATGCGACGTCGTTTGCGGCCTGAAGCTCTGGCCAGTCATACATCGGCAATGCGGCGATCGTCGCCACGAAAAGTTCAGTCGTCCGAAGGTTTCGCTGGAACCGGCGCCGCTCCCATGCCGGCAACGCTGCGGGCACGGATACGGGGACGAAACGCCCGTCCGGCCTCGGGCGCGCGCCGGAGCGCGGGATGGACGACCGGTTCCTTGGCCTTGAAAGCGAATTCCCGCAGCAGGGCGAAGTAGTTGGGGTAGACGTATCCGCCGCCCAAGGCGCTCCATTCCGCGCGGCGCTCCCTGAAAAGCCTCGGCAACCTATACCAGGCGACAGTCGGCATCTTGTGATGCACGAGATGCAGGTTGTTGTTGAGGAACAGGAACGACAAAGGCGATCGCTCGACGATGATCGTGCGCCCGTCTGGCCGCTCGGACCACCGATGCTCCGCGAATGTGCGAACCGACAGCAGCGACTGGGCGAGGTAGGCCGGGACCAGATATGAAATCAGCGGCATGTCGAACAAGACGACTATGGTCGGTAGGACCAGAGCCAATCCCACTGCGTGATGCGCCCAAGCGCGCCTTACGCCGTGGTCGCCCCGCGCGAACGCCTGTGCCTCCGTCAGGGCAAATCCGACATTGGCCAGAGCCGGGCCAATAAGGAAACGTCCGACCATCGTGTTGTTGAAGGCGAGCATCGCCTTGAACCATGACGGGAACCGCTCATGCTGCCACAACGCCCGATAATAGCTCTCGGGGTCGTCGAACGGGTCGGTAAGCCGCTCGTCGGCATGGTGGCGAAGGTGAAGCGCCTTGAATCGACGGTATGGATAAACCAGTCCGATGGGCAGGCCGACCAGCACCTCGTTGACCATCGTCTTGCGCGTCGGATGACCGTGCGAAGCTTCATGCATGAGCGAAGAATGCAGCGCGACCGCCACGGTCAGCACCGCTACGGCGACCACCGGATGGCCGATCCACAGAGCGTAGCCCGCCGCAAACCAGGTCGCGTAGCATATGACGACGAGCGCCATCGTTGGCCACTCGATCCTGCCGAAGCGGCTTTCCTTTCGAACTGAGTCTTGCATCTTCACCGATCTGCACCGGCCGGCGCCCCTCAGCGCCGACCGGTATCGCCCCCGCGAATCCTGACATGACGGTGTCAGGAACAAGGGGCGCGTTCAACGCGACTTCGTGCACCAAAAGTTGCGACTGCGAAGCGAAGATCCCGCTTGTTGTATATCGTAAACGATGTAGGGTTTGTGCCGCATGGGAGCACCTGGTGGACAAGCGCAAACTGGCGGCGGTCTTTCGCGAGAAACTAACCCTTTTGTTGGCTCGATCAGGGTCGAGCAGGTCGGGATTTGCCGACGCCGTCGGGATCGACAGATCGGCTCTCACACAGATGTTGTCGCCGCATACAACCCGGCTGCCACGCGCTGAGACACTGCTGGCCATAGCTGCCGAGCACAAGGTCTCGCTCGACTGGCTGCTCGGGCTTTCCCAGGACGAAGGCCTCGGCGGCGAGTTACGCGAAAGCCTGGAGATCGAAGAGGGTGGTGGCGGCTTCGACCAGACGCTGCTGGCGCAATGGCACGCCGAAGCCGTCGGCACCAAGATTCGCTACGTGCCCGCCGGCATTCCCGATCTGCTGCGCAGCCGTGAGCTGATAGACTACGAGGCGGGCATCACCAACCGAGATGCCGGGGCGCAACGCGACGAGGCCCGCTACCGCCTGGATTACAACCGCAGGCCGGAGACGGACATGGAGGTCTGCATGGCCCGGCACACGCTCGATACCTTTGCCCGAGGTGGCGGCGTTTGGGACGGGCTGGACCGGCCAGCTCGCAAACGCCAGCTCGAGCACATGGCGCGCCTGCTCGACGACCTCTACCCGACGTTCCGGCTCGTTCTGTACGACGGACGTGCCCGCTATTCGGTCCCCTACACGATCTTCGGCTCGATACGCGCGGCCATCTACGTCGGGGACATGTACCTCGTCCTCAACGCGACCGAACCGGTGCGTACGCTCACTCGACACTTCGACAACCTCATAAGGGCGGCGACGGTACATGCACACCAGGCAGCCGACCACGCCAGGACACTTGCAACGCAGATCGGGCATTGACCGCATCGCTCGCATCAGTCATATAAAGACTTCTTTATATCGTTATCTGATGTCTGGGAGCCTGTCATGCGGAATGCCCTGGAAGACCTGCTTGCCAGGAAGGGTACGTTGCTGGCCGATGGAGCGACCGGAACCAACCTGTTCGCGATGGGGCTCGCGTCGGGAGAAGCGCCCGAGCTGTGGAACGCCTCCTCTCCCGAACGCGTCGTCGCGCTGCATCAGGGGTTCGTCGATGCCGGCGCCGACATCATCCTCACCAACTCGTTCGGCGGCACACGTCATCGATTGAAGCTCCACGAGGCCCAGGGGCGCGTGCACGAGTTGAACAAGGCGGCCGCCGAGATCGCGCGCGGCGTTGCCGATGCCAGTGGGCGCGAAGTGATCGTCGCCGGTTCGGTGGGGCCGACCGGGGAGCTGCTCATGCCGCTCGGCGCGCTAACCTACGATGAAGCCCTCGATGCCTTCGCCGAGCAGATCGCAGGATTGAAGGCAGGTGGTGCCGACATTGCCTGGATAGAGACAATGTCTTCGCCGGAAGAAATGCGGGCGGCAGCGGAGGCAGCGATCCGCGTGGACATGCCCTACGTGATCACAGCGTCGTTCGACACCGCAGGCAGGACGATGATGGGCCTTGCGCCCAAGGACATCCACGGCGTCGCAGACGGCTTGGCGCAAAGTCCCGTGGCCGTCGGCGCCAACTGCGGCGTCGGCGCGTCAGACATTCTCGCCTCGCTTCTCGACATGAGCGAGGCCTGGCCGGATGCGGCGCTGGTGGTCAAGGGCAATTGCGGTATCCCGGAATTCCGCGGAGCCGAGATCCATTATTCGGGCACGCCGGAACTGATGGCGGACTACGTGCGCCTTGCCGTCGATGGAGGGGCAAGAATCATCGGCGGCTGCTGCGGAACGTCTTTTGCGCACCTGAAGGCGATGCGCGAAGCACTGGATTCGCATGTGCGCGGCGATCGTCCCCGCGTCGACGAGATCGTCGCGCGCATCGGTCCGATGCGCAACAAGCTCGCTGCGGAAAGCGGCGCGCAGGACAATTCCCCGCGCCGGGAACGACGTCGCGCCCGCGCCTGAGCGCGGACGCGGCTTCGGTCAGAGATCTTCGAGATCGCGCCGGGCCTTGCGGAGGATTTCCTGGGCTTTCTTCGCCTGGTCGCCAGTCCAGCCGCCGCGCCGCAGGCGCGACTTTACCGCAAATGCGAGCTGCCGGAATTCATCGCCCAGCGCGACGTCACCCATCCGGTCCGAGACGTGACTGATCTGCGCGTTGATCCGCTCAAGCTCCGCCCGATTGTCTGCCAGATAGGCCCTGCCCTGCTCGGTGATGGAAAAGAGCCGCTTGTTCCCGTCGGCGACAGAGCTGACGAGGTCGGCCTCCTCCAGCATTTGCAACATCGGGTAAATCGCGCCGGGGCTCGGGCTGTAAGCGCCCTGAAACTTCGCCTCCAACGCCTTGATGATGTCGTAGCCGTGCCGAGCTTCTTCAGCGATGAGGCCGAGGACAACGAGCCGTAGCGCACCGGCGTCGAACAAACGCCTGCCGCTCCCCGCACCGAACGGGCTGCTACCGAAAGGTCCGCCCCCGAACGGGCCGCCGCGTCCGCGACCGAAGGGTCCTCGCCCGAAACCTCCGCCATCCCCATGGTCAGCCGCGCCCATGCGCCAGCCGCTCCGGTTGCAATTCTGGTCGTGACGATAAGTGTGCATATGCACCTCCAAAGATATTACGTTGCGAACGTAATATCGTAGGAGAGATATATCTTTCAAGGGCGCTGCGGTGGAAAAAAAGGCCGGCGGAGTCTCCTCCGCCGGCCTGCCTCACCCGCCCAGGGCGCGAGGTGCGCAAGGGGAGCCAAGAACCCCTGCCCGCCTCGCCTTTGTCACTACCGCGCGCCGTCGAGCGCCGAGGCGAGGCGCACGAGAGAGAGGAACTCGGCTCTGTACCCGAACGGGTCGGAGCCGCGCGCGGCAGTGGCAATTTCGGTGATCCGGTCATAGCCGAAGTCGGCGACGTCGGTTGACTTGCGCAGCTTCTGCCCGAAAGCGGCAACCGCCACAGAGAAGCGCTGGTCCATGCCGGCGGCGTCGAAGGACGCGACTTCATTCGCCTTGGTGACCGGCGTGGTGATCAATGTCGAGTTGTCGCCGTCGGGCGCCTTGTAGCGGATCTTCACGAATGCATACTCATCGGCGTGGGCGATGCCTCCCCGGTTTTGGGTCGATGCCTCGCCGTACCGCAAATCGTCCATCATCTGCGCCGGGCTGCCCTTCGGCGTGATCTCATAGATCGCCGTGACCGAATGGCCGGCCCCGATCTCACCCGCGTCGACCTTGTCGTTGTTGAAGTCCTCGCGCTTCAGCGCGCGGGTCTCGTATCCAATCAGGCGATACTCGGAGATCGCGTTGGGATTGAACTCCACTTGGATCTTCACATCCTTGGCGATTGTGAACAGCGTCGACGACGCTTCCTCGACCAGGGTCTTCTCGGCTTCGGCGAGTGTGTCGATATAGGCCGCCGTGCCGTTACCGTTCTGCGCAATGGTCTGCATCATCTGGTCGTTGAGATTGCCGCGACCGAACCCGAAGACGGACAGGAACACGCCCGACTTGCGCTTCTCTTCGATCAGCGACTTCAACTCCTCGTCGCTCGACGAACCGACGTTGAAATCGCCGTCCGTGGCAAGCAGGACGCGGTTGACGCCTCCCTTCACGAACGAGCTTTCCGCCAGGCGGTATGCCTCCTGGATGCCCGCTTCGCCGGCAGTGCGTCCGCCGGACTCAAGCCGGTCGAGCGCCGCCAGGATCTTCTGCTTGTCGGAACCGCTGGTCGGCTCGAGTACCGTACCGGCCTCGCCTGCGTAGGTGACGATAGACACGGTGTCGGTTTCGGCCATCTGGTTGACCAGCATGCGGAAGGCCGACTTCAGAAGCGGCAGCTTGTCCGGCGCATTCATCGAGCCGGACGTGTCGATGAGAAAGACAAGATTGGCAGCCGGACGTTCGGCGAGCTGCATATCGAAACCCTTGATCGCGACGTGCATCAGCTTCGTGCCGCTGTTCCACGGCGTCGGCATGACCGTGATGGTCGAATTGAACGGCGTCGACGCGGCCTCCGGGCCCTTCCAGTCGTACGGGAAGTAGTTGATCAGTTCTTCGACACGGATCGTATCGGCGCCGGGCAGGATGCCCTCCTTCAGCGCGCGGCGCATGAACGAATAGGAAGCGGTATCGACGTCGATCGAGAAGGTCGAGACCGGGTTTTCCAGAGCCGACCGGATGGGATTGGTGTCGAACGACTGGAAGCGATCTCGGTTCTCCTGCGCGGTCGCCGGCATGTCCATCGGAGCAACCGCCGACGGCGCCATCATCTTCGATGCCCCACCAGATGGGGCGCGCGCCAAACGGCCGGCCGACTCCTGCGCGACCGACGGAGACGGCGCTGGCGGCGGCGCGAGATTGTCAGTCGATCCCTGCGGTTGTGCCGCGGTCCCGCCAAGGCCACGAGCGGTTTCGGTGTCCTGGTCGGATGTCGCTACGAGCGGCTCGGCAGGCTTAGGCTCGGCGGCAGTGGTCTGCTGATCCGCCCGGCTGCGCGGCGCTTCGGTATCGACCACCGGCTTCAGCGGCGCAGGCTGCTGGAACCCGAAGCGGACCTCGTCCATCAGTTGCCAGGTCGCGAAACCCGCGACCGGCAGGGCGAGCAGGCCGGCCGCGACGGCCGGAGTTGCAGTGAGTTTCTTGTTCATGATTCCGCTCCACAGGGCATTCAGTCGCCCAGTAGGACGACGCGCCTCAGCCGAAGCTTGGGTCTCCGCAGCGGATTTTTCGTCGAACGCTTCCATGGCTGCCGCGAGCGCTGCGCGGCGGGCTTCTTGGCGCGGACGCGGCGCGGGCTTGGCGCGCAACAGGTCGAAAGGGTCTTTCTCGTTCATCTACTCACCTCCGGCGCGGCTCATCAGAGCCTTCAGCCGCTTCTTGGCCTCATGGACGTGCCACGAGACTGTGGGTTCAGCGATTGCCATCGTCTCCGCCGCCTGGGCGTGGGACATGCCCTCCCCGTAGACCAGGGTGACCGCCTCGCGCTGCTTGTCGGGCAACTGCCGCACGGCTTCCCAAAGCCGGTCGGCCTCGTCGTCCTGTTCGGGATCGACTTCGCCGAACAGTCTGACATGCGTCCCGAATGCGTCGGTACGGACGCTGTCGCGCCGCGCCTTGCGTAAGCTGTCCCGCGCCGCGTTCATCACCAGCGCGTAGAGCCAGGTGGTGAAGGCGGCGCCGCCGCGATAAGTCTTCACGGCGCGGCCGAGCCGGGCACAAACGTCCTGTGCCACATCCTCCGCATCCTCGCGGCGGCCCGTCGTCCGGAACGCCACGCGGTAAATGAAGTCGTAATGACGCTCGACCAGGGCGGCGAATGCCTCCCTGTCTCCGTCCCGCGCCTTCGCAGCCAGCTGGCCGTCAGGCACCTCGATAGTCTCAGCCATCGGCATCATCGTGATTGTGACGCAGCGACTTGGCCAATCCTTGGTCTCCCTCGCAGATTTTCGCGGTGAATCGTCCACCGGCGCTTAGCGCCCGCTTAACGAACAATTGTTAGGCAACAAGAACACACGATCGGCCTCGCTCACGCGAACGGGGCCAGCTTGCCCGGGAGAAAGCGGTCGATGGCTTTCGTCGCACCGATATCGAACAAATCCGAGCTGTCTTCGATTCCCGAAGTCGGGAACGTGTATTTCATGCTGCTCGTGCTGAGCGCCATAAACCTGTTCAACTTCATGGACCGCGTCCTGTTTTCGGTCCTGCTTGAACCGATCAAACTCGACCTCGCCATGAGCGACGGCCAGATGGGGCTGCTCGGCGGAGTCGCCTTCGGCGTGTTTTATGGCTTTGTCGGCCTGCTGGCTGGCCGTCTGGCCGACACCCGCAGCCGGACCGGCGTGCTCACGGTATCGCTCGGCGTATGGAGCACGGCCTCGGCCCTCTCTGGCCAGGCTGCAAGCTTCGGCCAGATGTTCGCCGCACGCGCGGCGGTGGGCGTGGGCGTCTCGGCATGCTCGCCATGCGCTCATTCGCTGATTGGGGACTATTTCCCGCCTCAGCGCCGCGCCTTGGCGCTTTCGGTTTTCACCGGCATAGGCACTGCCGGGACGATGATAGGACTGGTCTTCGGCGGTCTGCTCCTCGATGCCTATGGCTGGCGCACCGCCTTTGCAGTCTTCGGCATGGCCGGACTGCTGTTTGCGCCCGTGGCGTGGTTGCTGTTGCGCGAGCCGCCCAGAGGCAGCTTTGAAAAGCCCTCGGCCCTCCCAACGCTCGGATGGTCTCAATCGGTCCGTATCCTCCTGGCGCGGCGCACCGTACGGATGCTGCTCGCCGGCATGCCAATGGTCATGGCGGCTGGCGGCATCGCAACATGGATCCCGGCCTATCTGCAGCGCGCTCAGGGTGCCTCCGCAACCGACGTCGCGACGATGGGCGGCCTTTCACTTGGTCTCGGCATCGTTACCGGCACACTCGCGGGCGGCTTCATCGTCAACAGTCTGCGCAAGCGGGACACAAGGTGGGAGTTCTGGTGGCCGGCAATGTCCTCTGCCGCCTCGGTTCCGCTGCTCGCGGCCTTCTATTTCACCGACGCGTCCGGCTTGGCATATACGCTCCTCTTCCTTGCATTCTTCATGGCCGGATCGGCCTTTGGCCCGGCGCTTTCGTGCATGCTTGCCGTCTCGGAGCCGTCGATCCGCGGAACCATGGTGGCGCTCGCCGTGCTTTCGAGCTCGCTGATTGCTTACGGCGTCGCACCAGGCTTCGTCGGCCTGTGCAGCGACTTTCTCATCGCGCGTGGCTATGGCGAGGCCAATGGAGAGTCGCTGCGCGTCGCGTTGATGGC
The DNA here is from genome assembly GCA_023457435.1 of Pseudomonadota bacterium. Taxonomy (GTDB): domain Bacteria; phylum Pseudomonadota; class Alphaproteobacteria; order Rhizobiales; family Rhizobiaceae; genus RCIO01. Next base: position 64,443 of record JAEWLS010000036.1, on the reverse strand, counting down.
TGTCTTGATCATGCCGGCGTTGGCTTCAGTGCTCTTCTGGCGCGCGTCATTGACTGCGCGAGCCGACGCGGTCAGCTGAGCCTGCCGAGGAAATGACGCTGGTGGTGCGACTGCACCGCCGCGGGATACCGGTACGCGCCATGCGGACAGGCATTTCGTGCAAGGCAGCCGCCGTTCATGCATGCGTCGCTAGAAGTTCCGCGCAGATGACCCCGGCACGCATCGACAGCTAGCCCAGCCGTCGTCCACGCCACTGCCGGACAGGCGGAAAGGCAAGGTTTTCCGTCGCATAGGTCGCAAAGGTGAATCGGCGGCTCAGGCGCTTGAATCGAAACCTCAGCCTGGAACAGCAGCGCCGCGCGATAGGCGTGCCAAAGCCCGTAACGAGGATGCATCAGAATGCCGAGCGGCGAGGCGCGCAGGCCCTCCGCGCGCTGCGCCCAGCGTTGGAATGGCAGATATGGCTGCTGAAATGGATAAGCCGCCGACGCAGCGAATCGCGCTGCGATGGCGTCGACGGTTTCCCTCGTCCACTCGTCGACAGGATGCTCCACTTCCTCGGGTCGCGCGTTCATCCATGCGGAGAGATGCGGCCAGATCGACGCTCCGCCCTGCCCCACGAGCAAGGCGGAGCGAAAACCGTCTGCCTCTCCGGACTCGAGCGAGAGCCAGCCGCGCGATACGAGACCATGTGGCGCGAGTGCCGCGTCAATCTCCTTCTGTCGCGCTGCCAGCTCTGCCGCCTCAGGCGTTTCCACCGAGTGTCTCGGAGAAATGTGTCGTCAGCCGCTTCCAGTGGCGCTCGGCGCCGTTTCGATCGAACACACCATGGTCTGGTATGCACCAGCCGTGCGCCATGCCGACATAGTTCTCGATCGTATGGTCGACCTCTGCGTCGCGCAGCGCAAGCGCCAGACGTGCCGACTGCTCGGGCGGAAAGCTTCGATCGACCCCCGCCACGCCGACGTAAACGCGGGCCTTGATGTTCGGGGCGGCGCGGTGCGGGCTGTCATCCGCCTCGGACGCGAGGTTGCCGCCGTGAAAGCTCGCCGCGGCAATCACGCGATCCTGGTACGTCGCCGCGGCGTGCAGCGCACGGCCTCCGCCCATGCAATACCCGACCGTTCCGATCGGACCGGTGACACCGGCTGACGAGAGCGCCTCGATGAACGCGGCGGTATCCGCGATGGTCATCGCCTGCGAAGTCGCCCCCATCATGCCCATGAGCTTTGCTTTAGTAGCGTCGTTCGAGAACGCGGTCTTTGCATCGAAAGGCGAGTACGCCCCGCTGCGATAGAAGAGGTCCGGCACCAGCAACGTGTAGCCGTGCCCGGCGAGACGTTCGGCCATCTCGTCGAGAGCCGGCCGCACGCCGAACGCGTCCATGTAGAGGATCACGCCGCCGGCCCCGCCGCGCACCAGATGGGCGGGCGCACTGCCGTCCCTCGTCTTCACCTCGATCGTCTCGACCGCCATCGCATTCTCCTGCTTGTCGGCGGCACAATCCTGCGGGCCGGCTGCGGGCGCAACACAAAATCCGACATGCGGCAAACCTTTGTCCCGCTTGCGCGTTCGGGCGGAAGACCACCGGAGGCCAAAGCAATGCCGTCAGCATCGAAATCGACGAAAGCCACAGTCGCCAAGCAGCGCAGCATCCAGAAGGGCGTCGACGCCCGCGACAAGGCGCGGTCGTCAAATCAGTCGAAGCCGAAGGCCATGCAGGCGGGCGCGCGCGAGTATCCGACCCCGCCATTCCCAAAACAGCACCATCCCAAGCCCGGCATCGAGCGCGAGATCAAACCGGCTCCGCTGTACGACGCTCCCTTCTACAAGGGTTCGGAGAAGCTGAAGGACCGCGCCGCTTTGATAACCGGCGGGGATTCGGGGATCGGTCGCGCCGTCGCGGTGCTGTTCGCGCGCGAGGGTGCCGATATCGCCATCTCCTACCTGGATATCGAGCAGGCGGACGCCGAGGCGACAAAAAAGGCGGTCGAGGCCGAAGGGAGGAAATGCGTCCTTCTTCCAGGGGACGTGAAGGATCGCGACTACTGCGAGAAAGCCGTAGCGAAAACGCTCAAAGCCTTCGGCAGGTTGGATATCCTCGTCAACAATGCCGCGTTCCAGATTCACGAGATCGAGTTCGAGGACCTGACTTTTGACCACTTCGACGAAACGTTGAAGACCAATCTGTACGGCTATTTCAACATGGCAAAGGCCGCCGTCCCCCACATGAGACCCGGTTCGACCATCATCAATACCGGCTCGGTCACCGGCCTCGAGGGGTCGAAGGAACTGGTGGACTACTCGATGACGAAGGGCGGCATCCACGCTTTCACACGCGCGCTCTCGGGCAATCTCGTTCCAAAGGGCATACGCGTGAACTGCGTTGCCCCGGGTCCCGTCTGGACACCGCTCAACCCGTCGGAGAAGGAAGCGGAGGACGTCTCGAAGTTTGGATCCCAGACACCGATGGGCCGTCCAGCGCAGCCGGAGGAGATTGCACCGGCCTACGTCTTTCTCGCGTCCCCGCAGATGTCGAGCTACATCACCGGTGAGATCCTGCCGATTGTCGGAGGATATTAGGGAAGCACCCATCGGTCACGCGGCAGGAGTCACGTCCCGCACCATGTCGAGCATCAAGGTTCGCCATGCAAATGCGTGAGCCCCGGCACCAACGTGCTGCGGGGCCGGCAGTTCAGCGGTCCTTGAACGCGCTGCGCCAGACTTCCTTGTGGATCAGCTCGGCCACTTTAGCCCGGCCGGAATCGGGCTCCCTTCAGGTGAAGGCGTCGGGCATCGATTCCTTCTTTTTCGCCACGAAATCGTTCAACCCTTCTTCGATGCCGGGATCCAGATACGGCGCTTCGTAACTCTCGAGCCAGCGGCGGGCGAGTTCGTTCGCGCGCTGATGAGCGGGCTTCTCGCCCTCGGCCTGCCATTGCTCGAAGGAGTTGTTGTCGGCAATCGACGACCGGTAGAAGGCCGTCTGGAAGTTGGCCTGCGTGTGCGAACAGCCTAGGAAATGGCTGCCCGGGCCGACCTCCCGGATCGCGTCCATCGCTTGCCCGTTTTCGGACAGATCGACACCCTCGGCAAACTTCTGCTGCATGCCAAGCTGGTCGATGTCCATCATGAACTTCTCGTAGCAGGAGGCGAGACCGCCCTCGAGCCAACCGGCTGCGTGCAGCACGAAGTTGGTGCCTGCCAGGAGCGTGGAGTTCAGCGTGTTGGCGCTCTCATAAGCCGCTTGGGCATCCGGTATCTTGGACGCGCACAACGAGCCGCCCGTGCGGAACGGAAGGCCAAGCCGGCGTGCCAGTTGCGCGGCGCCGTAGGAAACAAGCGTAGGCTCAGGCGTGCCGAACGTCGGCGCACCCGACTGCATCGAGATCGACGACGCAAAAGTGCCGAACAGCACCGGAGCACCGGGCCGAACCAGCTGCGTGAACGCCGCGCCTGCCAGCACCTCCGCCAGCACTTGTGTCAAGGTTCCGGCGACCGTCACCGGGCTCATCGCACCCGCCAGGATGAACGGGGTTACGATCGTCGCCTGCATGTTGCGCGCATAAACCTTCGCGGCCCCGAGCATCGTCTCGTCGAACACCATCGGCGAGTTGGCATTGATCAGGCTGGTGATGACCGTGTTGTTTGCGACGAAGTCCTCACCGAACAGGATCTTGGCCATGTCGACCGTATCCTGTGCTCGCTCGGGCGCGGTTACCGACCCCATGAACGGCTTGTCGGAATACTTCATGTGCGACAGCACCATGTCGAGGTGCCGCTTGTTGACCGGCACGTCGACCGGCTCGCACACGGTCCCCCCCGAATGGTGGATGGACGGCGCCATGTAGGCGAGTTTCACGAAGTTTCGGAAATCCTCGATCGTCGCGTAGCGGCGGTTTCCCTCCAAATCGCGTACGAAAGGCGGCCCGTAGACCGGCGCGAATACGGTCGCATCGCCGCCAATCTGGACCGAGCGCTCGGGGTTGCGCGCATGTTGGGTAAACATCTTCGGCGCGGTCCTTAGAAGCGACCGCGGCAGGCCGCGTGGGAAATGCACGCGCTCGCCCTTCACATCGGCGCCCGCATCCTTCCACAGTTGCAGTGCTTCCGCGTCGTCGCGGAAGATGATGCCGACCTCCTCCAGCACCGTGTCGGCGTTCCTTTCGATGAGAGCCAGCCCCTCCTCGTCCAGCACCTCGTAGGCTTTCACCTTTCGGCGGATGTAGGTGAGCTGCGTGCCGGGTCCACCGCCGCTGCGTGCCGCGCGCCGCGCCGCCGCTCCGCCGCGTTCACCGCGGCCGCGTCGTCCACCGGAAGTCTCGCCCTGCTCGCCCTGGGAGATAGACGTGTCATCCATGATACCGGACCCTGAAAGTTGACGGCACCTGTCGCGCCACTGAACGATTTCTAGTTCGGCATCGTCGCGGAAACGGCCAGCGCGCGCCAGTGCCTGTCGCGAATCCGACAGGCAGTACTGGCACTCCAGCCTGCCGCTTTCCTTTTGCAGCGCGTCGCAAATCGGCTATGCCGATGCCCGGCCGCAAGTCTATGTCTTTGCATAGCCTTCACCGGTCGAAAACCGGTGCGAAGCGCCGATGGAGCCGCAAGCATGGCCGACGACGAGATCATCCTCTCCGAACTGCCGGACGACGAACTTGTGCAGCAGATGCACGACGATCTCTACGACGGCTTGAAGGAAGAGATCGAGGACGGCACCAACATCCTCCTCGAGCGCGGTTGGGCGCCATACAAGGTCCTGACCGAAGCGCTGGTCGAGGGCATGCGCATCGTCGGCGAGGATTTCCGCGATGGCATCCTCTTCGTGCCGGAGGTGCTGCTCTCCGCCAACGCCATGAAGGCGGGGATGGCGATCCTTCGGCCGCTACTCGCCGCAACCGGCGCGCCGAAGCAGGGTACTTTGGTCATCGGAACGGTGAAGGGCGATATCCACGACATCGGCAAGAACCTCGTCGGCATGATGATGGAAGGCGCTGGCTTCGACGTCGTCGACCTCGGCATCAACAATCCTGTCGAGAAATATCTCGACGCGATCGAGAAGCATAAGCCGGACCTGCTAGGCATGTCGGCGCTGCTGACGACGACGATGCCATACATGAAGGTGGTCATCGACACGCTGAAGGAAAAAGGCATTCGCGAAGATGTCGTGGTGCTCGTCGGCGGCGCTCCCCTGAACGAGGAATTCGGGAAGGCGGTCGGCGCAGACGCCTATTGCCGCGACGCAGCGGTGGCGGTGGAGACCGCCAAGTCGTTCATGAAGCGAAAGCACAACCAGCTCGCCTGAGGCGGAGGCTTCGCGCGGCCACTTCGCCGTGCGGCCAGTTCAAGATGACACCGCTCCCCGACCAAGCCAACAACTTTGCCGACCGCGTGTTGGTGATTGCCTGCGGCGCGATCGCGCGTGAAGTCCTGGCGGTGAAAGAGGCGAATGGACTCGACCACCTGGATCTCACCTGCCTTCCTGCAATCTGGCACGTCTACCCGGACCGCATCGCGCCGGCGATGCGCGAGCAGATCAGCGAAGCGCGCTCAAAGGGATACGGCAAGATCTTCATCGGCTATGCCGAATGCGGAACCCGCGGCGAACTCGACCGCATCTGCGCCGAAGAGCACATCGAGCGCATTTCCGGACCCCACTGCTACGCGTTCTTCAGCGGCAACGAGAAGTTTGCGGCTCTTACCGAGCACGAGTTCACCGCCTTCTATCTCACGGACCTCATCACCCGCCAGTTCGAAGCCTTCGTGATAGAGCCGCTGAAGCTCGACAGGCACCCGGAGCTGCGCGACATGGTGTTCGGCAATTACACGAAGGTCGTCTATCTGGCGCAGACCGAGGATGCCGAACTGCAGCGGAAGGCCAAATGGGCCGCTGACTATCTGAAACTCGACTACGAATACCGGTTCACCGGCTACGGCGACCTCGGGCAGGCACTGTTGACGGCCTGATCCGATTGCGGCGCAAAGGACGATCTCTACCTTGGCGTAAGACGCCACTGGCGCGGCTCACTCGTCCGCCCCATCTGATACTAGGTGTTCGACATACCCGCATCGAGACGATAGACCTGCGATCACGCGGCCTTAACGGCTGTGTTGCATTGTAGAACCGCGCGTGCCGCCCCCGCGTGCACGGGAGAACCAATGGCGATCGACATGGAGCAGCCGGCCGACGACAAGCCCGCCCGCGCTGCAAGACCGGCTCCGCGCCGCCTTTCTGAGCTGTTCATGGCGATAGCCAGAGACGCGCGCGAGAACATTTCTGTCGGCGCCATCATCGATCAACTGGGCGACCGCAGCTTCGCCGCCGCACTGCTGTTGTTTGCGGCGCTGAACCTGCTGCCGCTCCCACCGGGCGCCACCTTCTTCACTGGCGCGCCGCTGGTCCTGATCGCCTTGCAAATGGTCTGGGGAAGCCCGCGGGTGTGGCTGCCCAAGCGCGTTCGCGAGAAGACGATTCCGGCGGAACGGTTCTTGGCGACGGTGAGCTGGATCGCGCCGCGACTGCTGAAAATCGAACGGCTCATACGGCCGCGCTACTGGCCTTTCTGGCACCGCCAGGGCGAGATCATCATCGGCGCGGTCGTTCTCGTGCTGGCGATCGTCATCACGCTGCCTATACCGCTCGGCAACTGGCCGCCGGCCCTGTCCATAGCGTTCCTGAGCCTGGCCCTCAGCGAGCGCGACGGGATCATGCTGGCTGTAGGCACGTTCCTGGGCGTTATCGCGATCGCCATCATCACTCTGCTTGCCGCGTCGGCGACAATGGCGATCAACTACGCTTGGCACCACTTCTGGGAGTGGTTTCCGAACTGAGCGGCAATCGGCGTCGCATTTGAAAGCACGCGCGTCGCGCCGCAGTGAGCGTCGCGCGGGGCTATGCGGCACAATGGCCACGCTGTATACAATCAAGCTGTATACAGCGGAGGACCGATGGCTGATCTCATCATCGTCTACTGGCGAGACATCCCCGCACAGGTCATAGTCCGGCGCGGCCGGCAGAACGCGAAACGCGAGCTGCCGCTGCGGTTTACCGAGGCGATAGACATGTGCGCGATGCGTGTAGGCGCGCGCGACAGCGACGCCTATCTCGCCGAGTGGCGCAAGGGTGACCCAGTCCCGGTGTCTGACGACCTGGAAGCGGAGGCCGACAAGGCGCTCGCGAGCATCGATGCTGTATACAATCGCGAAGCGCTGGTTCGGCTCGTGAAGAACGACGGCCGCCAGCAGGCATCAGAGGAGCAGCCACAATGAACAAGCTTGCAGCATCGATCGAGACCAGCTCGAAGCAAGCCGCGGAATCAGCCGATCTGCCGGGGCTGTTCCCGGCCGGCACGCATGTCTACGTCACCGATATCGGCGACACCGTCGAGAGCCACACCGCTGCGACGAAACGCCTGCGCGAGCTCGGCTACGAGCCGGTTCCTCACATCGCCGCGCGCCGCGCCTCGAACAAGGCGGACCTCGACGAGCGCCTGCGCCGCATGGTCGGCGAGGCCGGCGTTCGCAACGTCCTGGTCATCGGCGGCGGTCTCGAGAAACCGGCCGGCGAATTCACCGGCACGATGGACGTGCTGAACACCGGCCTGCTCGACAAGCACGGCATCAAGAAGATCGGCGTCGCCGGCCATCCGGAGGGCAGCCCGGACTTTTCCGAGGCCGTGGCCCAGAAGATCCTGATCGAGAAGAAGGCCTACGCGGAGCGCACCGGCGCGGAAATGCGCATCGTGACCCAGTTCGGCTTCAACCCCGAGAAGTTCGTGGCCTGGGCCGAGGGGCTTCGCAGCCACGGCATCGACATGCCGGTGCATCTCGGCGTTTCCGGCCCGGCCAAGATCACCACCTTGCTCAAGTACGCGGTGATGTGCGGCGTCGGCGAATCGATCAACTTCCTCAAGCGCAACGCTCTTTCCGTCGCGGCCCTCGCCGGCAGCCAGTCGCCGGAGCCGATCGTCGAGCCGATCGAACGTCACGTCGCGAACACGCCGAACAGCGCCATCGCCCAGCTCCACGTCTTCCCGTTCGGCGGACTGAAGGGCTCCGCCGGCTGGCTTATCGAGCGCGGAAGCTGGAACATGAACCCCAAACACACAGCGGCCGCGGCGGAGTAGTCCGCCGCTAGGCACAGGAACCTCGAAATGACCCGCACCATCGTTGCATCCGCGACCCGCGAGATCGTCATCGGCTTCGATCAGCCGTTTTGCGTGATTGGCGAGCGCATCAATCCGACCGGCCGCAAGAAGCTTGCCGCCGAGATGGTCGCGGGGAATTTCGAGACCGTTATCAGGGACGCGCTGGCGCAGGCAGCCGCCGGCGCGACCATGCTCGACGTCAATGCCGGCGTGACGGCGGTCGATCCGAACGCCACCGAGCCGGCCCTCCTCGTCCAGACCCTGGAGATCGTCCAGGGCCTGGTCGACCTCCCTCTCTCGATCGACTCCTCCGTCACCGCTGCCATCGAGGCCGGCCTCAGGATCGCCAAGGGCCGGCCGCTGGTGAACTCAGTCACCGGCGAAGAGGAAAAGCTCGAAGCCATCCTGCCGCTGGTGAAGAAGTACGACGTCCCCGTCGTCGCGATCTCCAACGACGAGACTGGCATTTCGATGGACCCGGACGTGCGTTTCGCCGTCGCGAAGAAGATCGTCGAACGCGCGATGGACCACGGTATCAAGCCCGAGGACGTCGTCGTCGACCCGCTGGTGATGCCCATCGGCGCTCTGGGCGACGCGGGGCGCCAGGTGTTCGCGCTGCTGCGTCGTCTGAGAGAGGAACTCAAGGTCAACACGACGTGCGGCCTCTCAAACATCTCGTTCGGCCTGCCGCATCGCCACGGCATCAATGCCGCGTTCATTCCGATGGTCATCGGAGCCGGCATGACGTCGGCCATCATGAACCCCTGCCGTCCTCAGGAGATGGAAGCCGTCCGCGGCGCCAACGTCCTCGCCGGCACCGACAGGGACTGCATGACCTGGATCAAGACCTACAAGGACTACAAGCCGGGCGAGCATGCCGCGCCCGCTCCGGTTCCTGTCGTGTCCCCATCCGCCGGAGCAGCCGCAGCCGATGGCGGCCGCCGCCGCGGCGGGCGTGAAGCGAGACTTGCAGCCCGCGGCTGAGCGTTGACATAGAGGCGACCTTGAACGCCCCCGCCGACATCAAAGACCCGCTCGTCCTGTTCATGCCGTCCGGCAAGCGCGGGCGGTTTCCGATCGGCACGCCGGTGCTCGACGCCGCGCGCCGGCTCGGCGTCTACGTCGAGAGCGTCTGCGGCGGACGTGCGACCTGCGGCCGTTGCCAGATCGTCGTCCAGGAAGGCAGCTTCGCCAAGCACGGCATAGTATCGTCTAACGACCACATCTCCGCCAAAGGACCGAAGGAGGACCGCTACGAGCGCGTCCGCGGTCTGCCCGACCATCGCCGCCTGTCCTGCTCTGCCACAATCCTCGGCGATCTCGTCATCGACGTCCCGCAGGACACGGTTATCAACGCCCAGGTCGTCCGCAAGGCAGCCGACGATCGCGTCATCGAGCGCGATACAGCCGTCCGGCTCTGCTTCGTCGAGGTCGAGGAGCCGGACATGCACAAGCCGCTCGGCGACCTCGACCGGCTGAAGTCGGCAATTGCCCGAGAATGGGGCTACGACAAGCTCGATATCGACTTTCGACTGCTGCCCCAGGTGCAAGGCATTCTGCGCAAGGGCAATTGGCAGGTGACTGCAGCCGTTCACCGTGACGAGGATTCGGGCCGGGCGACGATTATCGCTTTGTGGCCAGACCTCAAGAACCAGGCCTACGGCATCGCCTGCGACATCGGCTCGACGACGATCGCCATGCATATCGTGTCGCTGCTTTCGGGCCGCGTGGCCGCCTCAACCGGCACATCGAACCCGCAGATCCGCTTCGGTGAGGATCTGATGAGCCGGGTCTCCTACGTGATGATGAATCCGGATGGCCGAGAGGCCATGACCCTGGCTGTGCGCGAGGCTATCTCTGGTCTGATCGACAAGGCTTGCGCCGAGGGGAATGTCGATCGGGCCGACATTCTCGACGCGGTGTTCGTCGGCAATCCGATCATGCATCACCTGTTCCTGGGCATCGATCCGACGGAGCTTGGCGGCGCGCCCTTCGCGCTCGCGGTCTCCGGAGCGGTCCGCGCGAAGGCCGACGACCTCGGGCTGAACCTCAATCCCGGTGCGCGCCTCTATATGCTTCCCTGCATCGCCGGCCATGTCGGCGCCGACGCCGCGGCCGTGACGCTTGCCGAGGGTCCGCATCGGCAGGACGAGAAGATGCTGATCGTCGATGTTGGAACGAATGCCGAGATCGTTCTTGGCAATCGAGAGCGCCTCGTCGCGGCCTCGTCTCCGACAGGACCCGCTTTCGAAGGCGCGGAGATCTCAGGCGGACAGCGCGCCGCCCCTGGCGCAATCGAGCGCGTGCGCATCGACCCGGTCACGCTCGAGCCGCGCTATCGGGTTATCGGCTCTGACAAGTGGTCGGACGAGGAAGGTTTTGCGGAGAGCGTGGCATCGACCGGTGTCACGGGCATTTGCGGCTCCGGCATCATCGAAGTCGTCGCCGAGATGTTTCTCGCAGGCATCATCAGCGAGGACGGCGTCGTCGACGGGGCGCTCGCGACCCGCTCGCCTCGCGTGGTCGCCAACGGACGAACGTTCTCTTATATCCTCAAGGAAGGCGAGCCGCGCATCGCCGTCACGCAGAATGACATTCGCGCGATCCAGCTCGCCAAGGCCGCCCTATACGCCGGTACGAAGCTGCTGATGGAAAAGCTGGGCCTCGAACAGGTGGACGCCATACGCTTCGCCGGCGCGTTCGGCTCTTTCATCGACCCGAAATACGCGATGGTGCTCGGGCTGATCCCGGATTGCGAGTTGGCCAACGTCAAAGCGGTCGGCAATTCGGCCGGGGCCGGCGCGCGCATGGCGCTGCTCAATCGTGGCCATCGCCGTGAGATCGAGGCCACGGTTCGCGACATCGAGAAGATCGAGACGGCGCTGGAGCCGCGGTTCCAGGAACTCTTCGTCAATGCGATGGCGCTGCCCAACAAGGTGGACCCCTTCACCAGGCTGGCCGAGCAGGTTGCGCTACCTGCGCGCAAATCTGGCGGAGGAGATGCGGGCGACGGCGCAGCCCCGCGCAGGCGCTCGCGTGAGGAACGCGCAGCGCGCCGGGAGCGCGGTTGAATCGTTTGCGTACAAATGTTTCTGTGGCGTAACCGGAAGAGCGTTCCTGGCCTCTCCGCCGTCATGATGTCGAAACGATCGGCACATATCTGCCTCGCATCCGAGACCGCAGGCGGTCCTCATCGAGGGAATTCAGACATGTCGATCTTCACGGAACTGGCGCGGTTCGCCGAAAGCCACCTGCAGGCGCGCACCGAGCGCCGCACGCGCATCCTGCTCGAGACGCTTCCGGAGAGCATCCAGAAGGATATCGGCTGGCGCTGGGCGCCGCGCCAGCGCGGCCAGCATCGTAGTGCATCGATCGGCTTTGTCGGACACTGAGGCGCTTCCCAGCGCAACCAATTGGCACGCAGGCGCGTTGGCGCCTGCATGTCGGCGGGAGGTCCGCCGGTGCTGCGTTGGGGGCAGTCCTTGCCAAGCCTGAAAAGTCGTGTTGTCGCTGTCGTCCTTCGCCACACGCGCAAGAAGGCGTTCTCATCGCCTGAGGCGATGAACCGCTGGATCGCGCGTGCCAGGCTGAAGGAAAGCCACCGGCCTCCCCGCGCGCTAACGCGCCGCTTCGCGATCAGCCAGCGCCCGATTGGCGGCCGGCCGGTCTACGAGCTTGAGCCGCATGGCGGCGCGACCGGACCCCACATCATTTACCTGCATGGCGGCGCCTTCGTATTCGAAATCACGCCGTTCCACTGGCGGCTGATCGGCGAGATGGCCGAGCGCCTCTCGGCCAGGATAATGGTACCGGTCTACCCTCTCGCGCCGGAGCATGATTTCGAAGCGATCTTCTCCATGGGAATGGCAGTCCTGCGCGACGCCTTGCGCACGACACCGCCCGACCGCCTCGTTCTGATGGGAGACAGCGCCGGCGGCAACATGGCGGTCGTACTCGATATGATGGCTTCAGCCGAAGGTTTGCCGAGGCCGTCGCGGCAGGTGCTGATCTCGCCGGGACTCGACATGACGCTCGAAGACCCGCGCTGCTATGACTACGAGCGCGACGACCCTTGGCTTGCAATCGATGGCGGGCTGGAGGCCATACGGCACTACGCCGGCAAGCTGGACCGCAGCGACTGGCGCGTCAGCCCGATCAAAGGCGACCTCACCGCGCTGCCCCCCACTTTGATACTGACCGGGCAGCGCGACATGCTGACTCCGGGAACTGTGGATTTTGCTGATCGCGCGCGCAAGGCTGGCGCCGAGGTGGAACTCGTCATAGAGCCGGACATGGTTCATGTATGGCCGCTGATCAACATGCCGGAAGCGCGCGTAGCGCGCGACCGAATCGTCAACTGGCTGTCGCAGGCCTCACCGCAGGCTGCCTAGACGTCTGCGTCCACGGCATCCAGCATCTTCTTCGTAATGGACTGTTTCCAGCCGTAGCTATCGAGCCACGGATCGGCAATGGACAGGCGCGCTTCCATGTCTTGGATGTGGAAGAGGTTCGCGGCTTTCAGCTTTGTCAGTTCCTCCCAGGAAATCGGCGTGGCGACCGGCGCGCCTGTGCGCGCGCGCGTCGAATATGGGCAAATGGCCGTGGCGCCGCGTTCGTTGCGCAGCCAGTCGACAAAGATGCGCCCCTTTCGTTTGGCTTTTGACGCCTGCGACACGTAACGTTCGGGCTGGTCCGCGGAGATTGCCTGAGCGAACCCGCGGGCGAACGCCTTGACCTGGGGCCATTCCGCCCGCCGCGTCAGCGGGGCGATCACGTGTACCCCTTTTCCTCCAGTGACCATCGGAACTGTCTTCAGTCCCAGCTTGGCAAGCCTCTCGCGCAGGTCGACAGCTGCTTCCTTGACGTCCTCGAAGTTCAGGCCCTCGTCCGGATCGAGATCGAACACGAGGCGGTCAGGTTGCTCGAGCCTGTCGATGTGCGAACCCCATATATGGAATTCGAGGGTCCCCATCTGAACGCCGGCCACGAGCCCGGCAAGTTCGTCGGTATAGAGGTAGTCGTCCTTGCCGCCGTCCTTTTCCGCGACGGGAAACTTCTTCAGCTCCTCGCGAAAGCCTTTGTGGTCGTGCTTCTGGAAGAAGCACTGGCCCGTCGGGCCTTCCGGACAGCGGACGAGGCTCAACAGCCGCTTCGACACATGCGGCAGGATCCGATCGGCAACGCGCTCGTAGTGCGCGGCGAGGTCTGCCTTTGTGACACCCTGTTCTTGAAACAACACCTTCTGCGGATTGGACAACTTCACACCGGCGAACGTGTCGCGCATTTCATGCTCCGTCATCTCAGCACCTCCGGCGGTCTCGACCACGACATCGCCGGCCTCCTTGTCCTCGCGCAGACCCTTGAAAACGCCGTGGCGGATGACGCCATCGGCGGTGAACTCGGTGAATTGCACTTCGCCAACCAGTTCAGGGCGGACGAAGTGGGCCTTGCGGCGGGCTTCGCGCGGCAGCGCCGCAAAGGGCGACTTCTCGGTCTCGAGACGTTCAAGGAGAGGCGCTAGTTCGTCGATGGTCGCTCCACCTTCGAAGGCGCCGACGCGACCCTTGTAGACGAGTCCCCCGTTCTCCATGACGCCAAGCAGGAGCGAGGCGAATGGTCGACCCGGCTTGTCGCTCTCGGTATAACCGCCAACCACGAACTCCTGGCGATTTCCGCACTTGACCTTCAGCCAGGCCCGGTTTCGGCCCGACCGATACGGCTCGGAGGCTAGCTTCGCGACAATTCCCTCGTGCTTGGCCTGGCACACCTTGTCGAACACCTCGGCGGCGGCTCCCATGACATGCTGCGAGTAGATGATCGGGCCCTTGCCGGAGCCGACCAGAGCTTCAAGGCGCGCCTTGCGCTCTATCAGCGGCAATTCGCTGATATCCTCGCCATTCTCCTCGATCATGTCGAACACGAAGCACGACATGTCGCCGCCTGCTTTGATCGATTGCTGCAACGACGAGAAGTCCGTCCGGCCGGTCTCATGAAAGGCGACGATTTCGCCGTCCATGAGCGTGCCGTCGGTATCAAGCTTGGCCGCCGCGGCTGCGACTTGCGGGAACTTGTGCGTCCAATCGAGGCCGCTTCTTGTATAGATTTTCGCCTTGCCGCCAGCCACGGCTATGAGGGCGCGATAGCCGTCGTACTTGACCTCCGCGAGCCAGTCCTCGCCTTCAGGCACGCTCTCTACCAGGGTGGCAAGCTGAGGCTCCCGAAAAGCGGGCAGCGGGGCTGCCCATGTAGGTGACTTGCGAGCCGTCACCTTCCGCTTCGCAACGGGATCGGGAGGTCTCTTGGTGGTCAGATCAGCACTGCTGAGGGTGCGGCCGTTTGCGGCGATCTGCACCATGGTCCTGTCGGTCGAGACGCTCTTCTCGAATTTCTTCAGCACGTCGCCGCGCGGAAACGTCACTCCCTCCTCGCGATGCTTGATCATCAGCCAGTTGTCGCGCTTCTCGCCGGTCCGGCGCTTCATGCGCACCAGCGTCCACTCGCCATTGAGCCGCTCTCCGGAAAGCCTGAAGATGAGCTTGCCTTCCTTCAGTCCCTCCTCGAAGTCGCCGACCGGCTCCCATGTGCCGCGATCCCACAGCATGACGGTCCCGCCGCCATACTCGCCCTTGGGAATGACGCCCTCGAACGTGCCGTAAGCTAGAGGATGGTCCTCGGTCTGTACGGCGAGCCGCTTCTCGGCCGGGTCGTAGCTCGGACCGCGGGTCACGGCCCAGCTCTTGAGCACTCCGTCCCATTCGAGCCGGAAGTCGTAGTGAAGGCGTGTGGCGTCATGCTTCTGCACCACGAAGGTCAGCGGGTGCCGGCCTTGCGTCTTGACGGGTGTATGATCCGGTTCGTCGGTGCGCGAAAAATTGCGCTTGGCACGATATTCGCGCAGTTTCTCGTCAATACGCTCGACCATGGGAACCCTCACGCAATACGCGAGGAAAACCGGCTGGAGGCGACTCCGTTCCGCCCCTATGCCGCGGTTCGTCCACCCTCGCGAAACTGCTCCATCGTAACCCTGATATGATCGGCCACAGCGCGCACCGGCGCCGAAGCGTCGGGCGCGACGAGCATGGCTAGGTTGTAGTTCGACAGCGCCGGCAATCCATGATCCGGGCCGAGCGCCACGATGTCACTTCCGATAAAGCTCTTCGGCAATGGCGCAACCGCGAGGTCGGCCAGGATTGCCGAACGCTGGCCGGCAGTGTGCGCGCTCATGTAGGCAATGCGATACTCGACGCCCTCGCGGCCCAGCGACTCGACGGCATCGGCGCGCCAGGCGCAACCCTCTTCCCAGATCGAGACAGGCAGCGGCTTGCGCAGATAGGCACTTCCGCCCTTGGCCCCGCCCCAGACGATCGGCTCGGTCAACAGGACTTCAGCATCCGACGGCATGTTGCGGCAAACGGTGAACAGGGTGATGTCGAGTTCGCGATCGGCCATGCGCTTGCGAAGCTTCGCGGACTGATCGATCGTCACATCGACCGCGACATTCGGATGGGACTGCGCGAAGCGCTTGAGCACATTGGGCAGCACGCGTTCGCCGTAGTCGTCGGGCGAACCGAGGCGCACGACGCCGGCGACATCCGGGACTATGAACTTCGACACGGCATCGCGATTGATAGCAAGCATGCGACGCGCGTAGCCGAGAAGCATCTCACCATCCTGCGTAAGCGTCACCGAGCGCGCATCACGTGCGAAGACCTGGCAACGCAATGTCTCCTCCAGCTTCTTGATTTGCATCGACACCGCCGATGGCGTTCGGAACACGGCATTCGCCGCAGCTGTGAACGACCCGGTCTCAGCGATGGCGACGAATGTGCGGAGGACGTCGAGCTCGAGCAGCGGGAGCGGATGGTTTAGTGGAGCAGTCATCAAGCATCCATCAAAGACATTCAACGAAACGATCATTTCATTTCGTTTGATTGAACGCAAGTGGGGGCGCATCTTTCTCTCATCAACGGTGCAAGGCGCACCAAGAAGGGAGAAGTCCGATGAACATCACCTCGATTATCGTCTCGTATGTCGGTCGCCTCGAACGGCGCCGCGTCTTCCGTAACACCGAACGGATGATCGGCGCACTGCCGTCCGAGATCCAGAAGGACATCGGTTGGCCCGGCGTCGCAACCGGGGCCGATGAGCGCCGGAACGAAGTGCTGCGCCCGGCCGCAATGTGAGCAATGCGCGTGTCGCACGGAGGCCATGCCAGCGCCGCATATCAAGTTAACGAAGGCTGAAAACGCCGCAATTCCCGTCCCTTTGCGGCGTTTTCAACTCGCTCGCACGCAAGCGACCGTTAAGACGATGTCGCAATTCATGCGTGCCGCTTCGCTTTTGCCGCTGCAGCAACCTTCGCCGCTCCCTATATCCGCGTCACGAAACGAGCACCCCAAACGCGCGACCCTCAAGGTGAGGCGTCGGTTGCTCCGTGTGACCCATGCATGGAGTGCATCATGAACCTTTTCGCCCGCCTCTTTCGCGCGCGCCGCGCGGCCAACCAGACCACGGTCATGGAACGTGCGCGTCTCGGCCGCACCATGCCCGGCCAGACCGGCGCGATGGCCGGCGCCCGCTACGGCTTCCTGGTCAACTAGCTACCGTACATTGCGCCGGTCGATCCGCGCCGGCGCGATGGGTCTCTTGTCTGTGAGCGGCGCTCCAGCCCATTGACAGTCAACTGCTTTCCTGTGCAGGCTGTCCATATTGCGACATGCCAGCGGAAGGCACCGTTCCTTGAAGCCAGCACTCGAGCAGGTTTCCTCAGGCGGCACGAAACCCGTCCTGAAACGCACCATCGTATTCTTCCTGGTGCCCGACTTCACGATGATGGCATTCGCGACCGCGCTCGAGCCCCTTCGCGCCGCGAACCGCATGCTCGGCTTCGAGGCGTATCGCTGGCGGCTTGCCAGCGTCGACGGCAAGCCCGTCAGCGCGTCCAATGGCGTAGAGTGCAAGGTCGACACGTCGCTCGAGGACGAGAGGCGCAAGCTGCTCGGACCGGACAGACCATCGATGGTCATCGTCTGCTCGGGGCTGAACGTCGAGCGTTTCCAGAACAAGACCGCCTTCGCGTGGCTGCGCGAGGAGTTCAATCGCGGCGTTGCGGTCGGCGGCGTCTGCACCGGCGCGCACGTGCTGGCGGCCTCGGGATTGCTAGCCAACAGGCGCTGCGCGATCCACTGGGAGAACCTGCCCGGCTTCCAGGAATCATTCCCCAAGGCGAACGTCTTTGCCGATCTCTTTGAGGTGGATGGCAACGTCTACACCTGCGCCGGCGGAACGGCTTCGCTCGACATGATGCTGAAGCTTATCGGAGAGGATTTTGACGACAACCTCGTCAATCGTGTCTGCGAGCAGTTCCTAACCGACCGCGTGCGCAGCCCGACCGATCGGCAGCGGCTGCCGCTGCGCGCACGTCTTGGGGTCCAGAACTCGAAAGTGCTGACCATCATCGAACTGATGGAGGCCAATCTTTCCGAGCCTCTGTCGCTGGTAGAGTTGGCCGACCATGTAGGCCTGTCGCGACGCCAGATCGAACGCCTGTTTCGGCAGGAGATGGGTCGCTCGCCGGCTCGCTACTATCTCGAGATCCGTCTCGATCGGGCGCGGCATCTGCTGCTGCAGTCAAGCCTGCCCGTAGTCGAGGTCGCGGTTGCCTGCGGCTTTGTGTCGGCCTCGCATTTCTCGAAGTGCTACCGCGAGCTTTATGCACGCTCGCCCCAGCAGGAGCGCGCCGACCGAAAGCTGCTGCTCGCCGCGTAGAGCCAGTCTAGCGCGTGTCGTCCCACATCCAGCTGCGGCCGCGCCAGCGCTTCTCGCCGACCTGGCAATCGTAGCCGGCGGCGCGAACGACCGCCTCCGGTGCGGCTCTGAACGCGTCCTGCCACCAGTCGCGGCCGGGATCACCGGCGATCTCCAGTACCAGCTTGCGCCTGATCGCCTCCGGGAACTGCTCCCACGAGTTGACCGGGATCATGAAAGATCCGGGTCCGCCGATGACGCAATCGTTGTAGTAGCGGTCGAGGTCCGCCACATCGAACGACGAGATCATCCCACCATCGGTCATCAGAGGCAGCCCGTTGATGACGATTCCCTGATCGATAATGTCGTCGCGCACGAGGTTGACGTATTCGCCCTGGTTATTCGGCCCGTCGCCGGAGATGTCGATGACCCGCTTCATGCCCTTGAAGCTCGACTCCGCGAAAAGGTCATGCGCGTATCGCAACCCACCCGAGATCGACGTGCGGCGTGCGCTGTTCGGCGGAGTGGCCGTGATCTTCGAAGCCACCGCCTCGGCGTCCGTGGCGCTCGCGATCACCGTCCACGGCACCACCATGTACTGCGAAGCATCTCCGGCCCACTCGAAGTATGTGACCACGATCTTCCCGTGGATGCCGCTGCGGATCGCGTTGACCACGTCAGGATGGGTGAGCGCGGCTGTATAGCCGTCACGCTGGATCTTCAGCTCCTCGAACGACATCGACAGCGAAACGTCGACCGCGAGCACCAGCTCGACATCGACGGCCTCCTGGGCGGATGCGGACATGGCGGTCATGGCCGACAGAGCGACGCTCAGCGCGCCGCCGAAGGCCCATGCGGAACCCTTCAGCGCTCTCATGAACGGGAGGATACGCCGAAGAATCGGGACGGACAGCGGCGATCTGAGTTCCGCTAGGTCATTTCCCCTTCACATTCGCGCGACCGGTCAGCTGCGCGGCTTCAGATTTTCCGGATCGTAGAGCGGCCCATAACCCACGGCGGCGACTTCCACGGGATACGCTTCGCCGAAATACTCAACGTTGAGTTGGCGCCCGACCTGACAGTATGCCCGCGGGAGATATGCAAGCGCGATGTTCTTGCCGATCGTCGGCCCGTAGGCCACGGAGGTCGTGAAAGAGCGGCGCCCAAGCTCATCGACGAGTGTTTGGCCCGTCGCCGGATCGAGCACCGGCATATTGCCCACGGGATAGCGCGCAACGCCGCTGGCATCGCGATTCTCGGTCATCACCAGCGTGCACAGCATCGCAGCCTGGGTCCCCCGCGCGCGATGTTCGAGGTGCTTCGCCTTGCCGCGGAAGTCGGCTTCCTTGACCTTCGGCCGCTGCAGGTCCGTCTCGAGAAGATTGTACTCCGTCAGCAGATCGGCATTTTGCAGACGCAGGCTCTTCTCCATGCGGCGCGAATTGGCATAGGTCTCGACGCCGAATGCCATCACGCCGGTCGAGCGCAGCGCGTCCCAGACGGCAAGGCCGTCCTCGTAGCGCATGTGCAGCTCCCAGCCTTGCTCGCCAACGTACGAGATGCGGAAAGCGGTGACGTCCTTGCCGGCGATTCTCACCGGCTTGATCGCTGCGAAGGGGAATGCCTCCAGCTCCAGGTCCGCCGGAGTCTCGACCACCTTCTGCAGGTTTTTCCGGGCATTCGGACCCCATATCCCGATTGTCACGTAGTCCTCCGTCACGTCGGTGACGGTGACGTCGAAACCCTTGTCCTCGGCAATCCGGCGCACGTAATGGAAGTCGCGTGGTCCGGCGTCAGCGCCGTCGATGACGCGGCAGCGATCGGCCATGCGGATGACCGTGAGGTCGGCGCGGACCATGCCCTCATCGTCGAGGAAATGGGTGTAGATGCCTTTCCCGATGTTGGCGTCGCCGCCGATCTTCGCAGCGCATAGCCACTCCATCAGCGCGACGTGGTCCGGCCCCGAAACGTCGAACATGTAGAAGTGGGACAGATTGACGATGCCGCAGTCCTCGCTCATTGCGAGATGCTCGGCATTTGAGACGCGCCAGAAGTGGCGGTTGTCCCATTCATTCTCGCGTACCGGGACCCGATTGCCGTATTTTTCCAGCAGGTGCTCGTTGGCCTTGTAGCCGTGCGCGCGCTCCCAGCCGCCGAGCTCCATAAAATAGCCGCCCAGCTCCTTCTCGCGCTCGTGGAACGGCGACCGCCGCACGCCGCGACCGGTGGCGTAAGGCTCGCGCGGGTGAACGGCGGGGTTGTAGACCTTCTGTGCAGCTTCGCCAGAACGGCCGGCGATGAAATCCTCCTTGAGCTGGTGCGGGTAGAAGCGGCTGTAGTCGATGCGGTTGTGGTCGACCGGCGTGCGCCCGTCGGTCATCCAGTCGGCGACTAGCTTGGCCATGCCCGGCGCGTCCTTGACCCAAATGGCCACGGCGTACCAAAGCCCCCTCACCTTCTGGCTTTCGCCGATCGACGGGCCGCCATCCGACGTGACCTGCAATAGGCCGTTGAACGAGCGCCGCTCGTCGTAGCCGAGTTCGCCCAGGATCGGCGTCAGCTCGATCGCGCGCTCGAGCGGCGCCAGAATCTGCTCCATGTCGAGGTCGCGCTGGGATGGCGACAGCCTGGTCTGCTCCTTCTCAAGCAGCTCGCGCGGGTGGACGAGCCGCGGGTTGTCCTCCTCGTAGTAACCCCACTCGATCATTCCGCCCTCGGCGGTCACCGGGTCGCCGGTGTCGCGCATGTAGGCCGAGTTGCCCTGATCTCGCAGCAGCGGATAGCCGATCTCCTTGCCGGTGCCGGCGAACTCCCTGAACGGACCGAAGAAGGTGAGCGGGTGGTCGATCGGCATGACCGGCAGGTCTTCGCCCGCCATCGCGGCGATCAGCCGGCTCCACAGGCCGGCGCAGACGAGCACGTACTCGGCCTCGACGGTGCCGCGGTCGGTGACGACGCCCTTGATGCGGCCATTCTCTATGACCAGCGACGTCGCGGCGGTGTTGGCGAAGGCCTGCAGCTTGCCGGCCGCGACGCCCATGTCGACCAGCTTGCCGGCGACGGTTTGCGAGCGCGGGATGACCAGGCCGGCGTCGGGGTCCCACAACCCGCCCTGCACCATCGATTCCTCGATCAGCGGGAATTTCTGCTTGATCTCGGCCGGCCCGACGAGCCGTGCACGTGTGCCGAACGCCTTGCCGGAAGTGACCTTGCGGCGGATTTCGTCCATGCGCTCATCGTCGCCGACCCGCGCTACCTCGAGCCCGCCTACGCGGTCGTAGTGGCCGAGCTTGTCGTAGAAATCGATCGAGTAGAGCGAGGTCCAGCACGACAGGAAATCGTGGCTGGTCATGTAGCAGAAATCGGAAGCGTGGGCGGTCGAGCCTATGTCGGTCGGAATGCCGGACTTGTCGATGCCGACGATGTCGTCCCAGCCGCGCTCGATGAGATGATGCGCGACGGCCGCGCCGACGATGCCGCCCACGCCGATGATGACCACCTTCACCTTGTTCGGAAACGCTGCCATGCCCCACGACCACCGTTCGAGTTCGCGGGCACACTATAAAGGCGCGCGGTGCGAGTGCAGCCTGTTTGCGACATCGCGCGCGACGCGCGGACTGCAAAGAATAAGGGCCGGCGTTGGCCGGCCCTTCGCGAATACGGTGAGCGGGGCGACTAGCGGACGCGGCCGGCGCCACCCTTGATCTCGACCGTTTCGGCACCGGTCAAAGCGGCGCGGTCGCCATTGGGCATCGTCACGAAACAGCCGGACGGGCAGAACTGCGCGGTCTCGCCGGCCGCGATGACCAATTCGACGCGGTTGCCGCCCTCGGTGACGACGATGGTGCGAGGCTCGGAGTCCATGTTCACGGCGCTCGCAGCCTGCGCACCGCCAGCGGCGGCAATCACGCAGAACAGGGCTGCACTGAACTTGTTCATCGCGTCGACCGGCGATCTGCCGGCTCCTCTGATTAGGCCCGCTATACGGGCTTTGCATGGAGCTTATACGGGGGTCCGCCTGAATGCCACCTGAACGGGCAGTTCAGCCGCGCGAAGGCCTCTTGGCCGCCTCGGATGCATCTGCGTTCGAGCTGGCGGGCGAGTTGGGGCTCGCCGGCGGCGTCGCGGCGTTCTGCGGCAGCATCGATATCGGATGGAAGGAGCGCGGCGAGTAAGGGACCGCGATGCCCTCGCGTTCGAAGGTTTCGAGGATCTGGAAGCGGATTTCGTTTTGCACTGGCAGGCTGTTGGTGATGTCCGCCAGGAAGAAGCGCAGTTCGAACTCGATGGCGTTGTCGCCGAGGTTGGAGATGATCGCGACAGCCGCCGGGTTCTTCAGCACCTGCGGCTGCGCGTTGGCGATCTCGACCAGCAGCGCCTGTACTTTGCGCGGGTCGGAGCCATAGGCTGCGTTGGCCTTGATGTCGATGCGGCCGATCTTGTTGCGGTGCGTCCAGTTGCCGACCGAACCGTTCATCAGCTCGGAGTTAGGCAGGATGACCGTCTGCCGCTGGAAGGTTTCGATCTCGGTCGCACGGACGTTGATGCGCCGGACGGTGCCGGAGATTCCGCCGGCCACGATCCAGTCGCCGGCCTTGAACGGGCGCTCCACCAGCAGGATAAGGCCGGAGACGAAGTTCTGGACGATGTTCTGCAGGCCGAAGCCGATGCCGAGCGACAGGCCGCCGGCGACGAGCGCCAGGCTGGAAAGGTTGATGCCTGCGGCCGATATGCCGATCAGTACCGCCAGCGCGATGCCGGCATAGCCGACAACCGTACGGATGGAGTTGCGCACGCCGGCGTCGACGCGCCCGCGCGCCATGACCGAACCGTCAAGCCAGGACTGGAACCAGCGCGTGGCGAAGAAGCCGAGGAAGAAGACGAGGATGCCGGTCGCCAGCCCGACCAGCGAGAACGACACGGATCCGATGCGTATTTCGTAGATGATGCGCAGCGCCCAGGTGGTGATGTCGCCCCACTGGAAACCCCACTGCAGCGCGATCAGCGGAAGACCGATTACCAGAATGAGCACGTGCAGGAAGACGGAGAGGACGAGCCCGATCTGGTCTTCGGTCGACTCGTCGAAGTTGAATCGGTCGTCCAGCCAGCGGCCGAAGCGCGTATGCTTGAGCGCACCGAGATTGGACACGGCGCTCGACGACAGGTGGCCGATGTACATCGTCGACAGGATGGCGCCGGTGACGACGATCTGCTGCGAAATGAAGCGCGCCAGCCCGATATAGCCGAGCACTGCGGCTAGGATGGTCATGAAGCCGAGCGTGAAGAAGATGAAGCGGAGCCAGTTGGGCCAGGGCTTCGGGCGGCCCTCCGCGTCGACATAGGGCCGTACGCGGCCGATCATCAGCATCAGGATGCCGACGATCACGGTCGATAGCAGGCTCTTTGCGATCGTCAGGGAGAGCGGCGATGCGAGTACGAGGTTGATCCGGTTCAGCACGAAGTCGAGGCCGGTGACCATGGCGGTGGCCCAGACCAGCCAGTACAGCCTGTGAGCCGCGGAGTCGCTGATGGCGAAGAGCCGCCAGTTCGGTTGCCGCGGGGAAAAAACGGCCCTTGCCAGTCGGTTGACGAAGTAGACGGTGGCGATGACGTTGAAGACCGTGGTCAGGATCTCTCCGACGTCGGGCCGCAGGACGTTGAAGTAGTCGAGGAAAAAATAGGTGGCGAACAGGAAGACCGATACCGCTGCCGACATGAGGAACGTCGACCAGAAGGCCATGGACAGGCGCGAAAGATAGGACGGGTTCTCGGCTCCGGGGTCGATGGATATGAGACGGCCGAACAGCCGCCTGCCGCCGATGAGGAGAAGCGCTGCCGCCGCGAGCGCGAAGAATGCCGCGAAAAGGACCGAGTTGAGCTTGAAGCGCAGGCTGAACTGCAGCCACGAGCTGAGCCGTGCGTAAAGATCCCGAAACTCGGCGACTGCTTCGCCAACGACCTGCGCATTCAGCGCGTTCAGGATGTCGTAGCGCCGCGTGAGCTGACTGGCGAACAGATCACGACGGATCTGCGCGATCTCCTCGATGAGGCGGCTGATCCTCACCGACAGAGTTTCCGCCTCGCCGACGAGCGCGTTGATCGCCGATTTCTCGAGCTGCAGCGCGGCGCGCTCCTCGGTAAGCGCCGCCGGCTCGGCAGGCTGCCCTTCGGCCGGAGGCGCCCCGATCTGCTCGAGGCGAACGTTGATCTCGCTGAGCCGTGGCCCAAGCGATACGCTGGCGGCGAGCAATTCCCGTCCGATGCTGTCGAGCTCGTTGCGGATCTCGACCAGCCGCGCATCGTCGCTTGTTGAGGCGCGCATACGCCGCTCGAGATCATCGACGCGCGTACCGATCGCACGTATGGCCGCTTCCTGCTTGGCGATGGCAGCCTGTGTAGGCGCCTGCGCAAGGGACGGCGTGCCGAAACCCGCAAGCAGCGGGATCAACAGACCGATAACGGCGAACAGGTTTTTCAGGCGCGTCAAAGGCAGGCCGGATCCTTGCGAGTCGAAAGCAGCGGCATTGATATTGTGCGCCCCTGCCAGCCGCAACCCGAGCCGAATTGTGGTCGGGGCTGCGACGGCGAATGGCGCTTTCTTTGCGTTCGACCGCGCAGCCGTCCTATAGGGTCGGCGAACCTATCCAAACGACTGGTCAGATGGTCGAGTACTCCGCATTCTCTCTGCTCAAGAACGCCTTTAACGGCAACCGCGACTGGAAACCGGCCTGGCGCAAGGCCGAGCCTCGGTCCTCGTACGACGTCATCATCATCGGCGGCGGCGGGCATGGGATGTCGACCGCCTATTATCTTGCAAGCGAATTCGGCATCACCAACGTCGCAGTGCTCGAGAAGGGTTACCTCGGTTCAGGCAACATCGGCCGTAACACGACGATCGTCCGCTCGAACTACCTGCTGCCCGACTCCATCCGCTTCTATGAGCACTCGCTCAAGATGTGGGAGAACCTTTCGCACGAGCTGAACTACAATGTGATGTTCTCCCAGCGCGGCATTCTCAATCTCGCGCACACGCCGGGACAGGCCGATGACTATATCCGCCGCGGCAACGCGATGCGCCATGGCGGCGGCGACGCAGTCTGGCTTTCACCAAAGGAGATCGCGCGGTTTTCTCCAGGGGTCGACGTCTCGAGCAGCGCGCGCTTCCCTGTTGTCGGCGGGCTGCTCCAGCCGCGCGCCGGCACCGCCCGTCACGACGCCGTGGCCTGGGGCTACGCCCGTGGCGCCGACCGCCGCGGCGTCGACATCATCGAGAATTGCGAGGTAACGGGCTTTCTGCGCGACGGCGACAGGATAACTGGGGTGCGCACGACGCGCGGCGAGATCGCCGCGGCGAAAGTCGGCGTTGCCGTCGCCGGCTCGACCGGCCGCGTCATGAAGCTCGCCGGCATCGACCGCCTGCCTATCGAAAGCCATGTGCTGCAGGCCTTCGTCTCGGAGTCGCTGAAGCCGCTGGTACCGGGCGTTGTCACCTTCGGCGGCGGACACCTGTACATGTCGCAATCGGACAAGGGCGGGCTTGTCTTCGGCGGCGACATCGACGGTTACAATTCCTACGCCCAGCGCGGCAATCTGCCGGTCGTCGAAGACGTGATGAGCGAAATGGTGGCGATGTTCCCCGCTGTTGGCCGGCTGCGCCTGCTTCGCTCATGGGGCGGCGTGATGGACATGTCCATGGACGGTTCGCCGATCATCGCCAAGGGTCCATTGCCCGGCATGTATCTCAACTGCGGCTGGTGCTACGGGGGTTTCAAGGCGACGCCGGCGTCGGGCTTTGCTTTTGCGCACACCATAGCCCGGGACGCGCCGCACGCCATCAATGCCGCATACACGCTCGACCGCTTCGAGCACGGATACATCATCGACGAGAAGGGCCAGGGCGCAACGCCCAAGCTGCACTGACGATGCGGCCGGACAACAAGCCATGCTGATCACCTGCCCCTATTGCGGCCCGCGCGACGTCGCCGAATTCTCGTACCAGGGTGACGCCAACCGCGTGCGGCCAGACCCTATGTCCAACGATCCGAAGGCGTGGACGGATTACGTCTTCCAGCGCACCAACGCCGCCGGCCCGCATCGCGAATACTGGCAGCATGCGGGAGGGTGCCGGAGCCACCTGACCGTAGTCCGGAACACCCTCACGCACGTGATCAGCTCGGCCGAGCTTGCGCGACCCAGGCCGCCTGTCGTGCAGACACCCGAAAAGTCCCGCAGCCGGAAGAAATCGGTATGAGCGCGCGCCGAACGGCGGCGGGCGGCCGCATCGACCGCCTCAAGACCATACGCTTCACATTCGACGGACGCCCGCTGACGGGACACGCGGGCGACACGCTCGCGTCGGCACTGCTGGCCAACGGCGTGCGGCTGATAGGCCGCTCGTTCAAGTATCACCGCCCGCGCGGCATCTTCTCGGCTGGCGCGGAAGAGCCCAATGCTCTCGTGACTGTGCTGCGCGACGGCGTGCGCGAGCCGAACATCCCCGCCACACAGGTGGAACTCTACGACGGCCTGGCCGCTGTAAGCCAGAATCGGTTTCCGTCGCTCTCGTTCGATGTCGGCGCCATAAACGGCCTGGCGGGAAACCTGATTTCGGCCGGCTTCTACTACAAGACGTTCGTCGGCCCTGTCATTGGCCCGCTGAAGGGCACGCGCTTCTGGATGTTCTGCGAGTGGTTCATCCGCCGCGCCGCGGGTCTCGGTCGCGCCGACACCGCGAGGGATCCTTGGCGCTACGAGCGGATGAACGCATTCTGCGACGTCCTTGTCGTCGGCGCTGGGCCTGCCGGCATTGCCGCCGCAAGGCAGGCCGCCGCTTCCGGCAAGCGGGTCATCGTCGCCGAGATGGATCCGCTCCTCGGCGGCTCGGCGAAGTGGTCGGGCGAGACGATCGACGGACGGCCCGCCGCGGACTGGGCGGCGGATGCGGCGGACGAGCTTAGCGGTCTCGCGAACGTGCGGGTGATCACCCGCACCACCGCGTGGGGCTATTATGACGGCAACGTCCTCGCCGCGATCGAGCGCGTCGGGGATCACAAGAAGAGCATGGCTCGCGGCGAGCCGCGACACCGGCACTGGATCATTCGCGCCGGTGAGGTCGTGCTTGCCACGGGCGCTATCGAGCGCCCGCTAGTTTTTCCTGGCAACGACAGTCCGGGCGTAATGCTGGCTTCCGCCGCACAACGCTACGCCGCCGAGTTCGGCGTTCTGCCGGGCTCTGCTGTCGCGATCTTCACGAACAACGATTCTGCCTATGCAGCGGCCGCCGCCCTGGCGAAGAGCGGCGCGACGATTGCCGCTATCGTCGATGTCCGCCCCTCGGTCGGCGATGCCGCGCGCGACCTCGCGAGCCTGGCCGGCGGCGAGCTTCTACTGGGCCACGCGGTGACCGGCACGTCCGGCAGCAAGGCTCTGACCGGCATCGAAGTACGCCGCTTCGCCGACGGCAAGGTCGCCGGCGAAGGGCGCAAGATCGCGGCCGACTTTCTCGCGATTTCCGGCGGTTGGTCGCCGCAGATCCACCTCGCCAGCCAGGCCGGCCAGAAACCGGAATGGAGTGAGACCCTGCAAGCCTTCATGCCTCCCGCGCCAACGCAGAATTGGTCCGGGGTCGGCGGTTTCAAGGGCGAGTTCGAGACCGCCAGAATACTGCCCGAGAGCAGCGTCGACGCTCCGGCGCTCGACACCGCGCCAGCACCGGTCTTCGAGATCCAGGGCAAGAAGGCGTTCGTCGACCTGCAACACGACGTGACCGCTGACGACGTGCGGCTTGCGCACCGCGAGGGCTTCGTCTCCGTCGAGCATCTCAAGCGCTACACGACGCTCGGCATGGCGACGGACCAGGGCAAGACGTCCAACGTGCCCGGCCTCGCCATCATGGCCGCGGCGCGCGGCGTTCCCATCCCGGAGGTCGGGACGACGCGGTTCCGGGCGCCCTACGCGCCGGTGTCGATCGCGTCGATCGCCGCCGAACGCGCCGGTGAATTCAAGCCCGATCGTCTGGTGCCGACGCACGACTGGCACATCGAGCGCGGCGCGCGCACCTATACTGTCGGCCTCTGGCATCGCCCCATGATCTACGGGCTGCCGGGCGAAACGGTCGAACAGGCATATGTTCGCGAAGCCCGGGCTGTCCGTGCCAGCGTTGGGCTCTTGGACGTCTCGACGCTCGGCAAGATCGCGGTGAAGGGACCCGACGCCGCTGATTTTCTGGACCGCGTCTACACGAACGTCTTCTCCACTCTCCCGGTCGGCAAGGCGCGCTACGGCCTGATGCTGCGCGAGGATGGGCTCGTTATGGACGACGGCACCACCTGGCGGCTGGGCGAGCACGACTTCCTGATGACCACGACAACGGTCAATGCCGGCAAGGTCATGCAGCATCTCGAGTACTTCCTCGATGTCGTCTGGCCGCACCTGCGGGTCAGCCTGACGTCGGTGACCGACGAGTGGGCGGGAGCAGCGCTTGCCGGCCCGAACGCGCGCAAAGTCCTGGAAAAGGCTCTGAGCGGAACAGCGGTCGATGACGTCACGCTACCATTCATGGGCATTGTGCGCGGCGAGATCGACGGCGCTCCGGTTTTGGTCTGTCGTCTCTCCTTCTCCGGCGAACTGGCCTACGAGGTCTACTGCGGGGCCGGCCACGGAACCCATGTCTGGGAGGCGTTGATGCGTGCCGGCGGGTCATTCGGCATCGTGCCGTATGGGCTCGAGGCATCGGGCACGCTGCGCATCGAGAAAGGCCATGTCACCGGCTCGGAGATCGACGGCCGCACCACAGCGCGCGACCTCCATCTCGACTGGATGCTGTCCAAGAAAAAGCCATTCATCGGCTCTGCCGTCATGGACCGCGGTGAACTCGCCAGCCGAGACCGGGTTCGTCTCGTCGGCGTCGTGTCTCTCGACGGACGCGCGCTGAACGGCGGCTCTCATATCGTCAGGAACGGAAGCCTCGACGATCTCGGCGAGAGCGTCGGGCATGTGACGGCGGTGTGCTATTCTCCGGCGCTCGAGAAATACATCGGGCTGGCGCTTGTAAAGGGCGGCAAGGCGATGCACGGCCAGCGCGCCTTCGTGTCGGATCCGCTGCGCGGTCGCTTCGGCCCTGTCGAAATCGTGAGCCACCACTTCTTTGACCCCGATGGGAGGCGCATGCATGGTTGAGCGAGAATCGCCGCTCGGGGCCGCGTATCGGCCGGGCAGCCACGGCAATTTCAGCGGCGGCGTCGGTTTTCGCATGTTGGAGCTCAAACCGGGTTCGATCGTGGAGGTCGTTGCCTGGCCCGGCGCCGAGGCAGTGGCACTTTCGGCGATTGGCGCGGCCACTGGGTTGGCGCTACCGCACACACCCCGCGCGGGCATCGCAGAACCGCGCTCCTCGGCATTCGGTTTTGCGCCTGGAAAATGGCTCGTGCTCGATCAGGCCGAGGACACGGCCGCACGCCTCGCCGGTG
The DNA here is from genome assembly GCA_023457435.1 of Pseudomonadota bacterium. Classification (GTDB taxonomy): domain Bacteria; phylum Pseudomonadota; class Alphaproteobacteria; order Rhizobiales; family Rhizobiaceae; genus RCIO01. Next base: position 35,081 of record JAEWLS010000036.1, on the reverse strand, counting down.
CATTGACCGCGGACGCCGGAACCGTTGTCGACCTTTCGCATGGCCGTACCGTCATCCGCGTGTCGGGCAAAAAGGTCGAGTGGGTGCTATCGAAGCTCTTCCCCATCGATTTCGCGGTGTCTTCGTTTCCCGTAGGGTCCGGTTGCGCAACGGCGCACCACGATGTCTTCGCGCAGATACAGCGAAGCGGCGAGAGCCAGTTCGATTTGGTTGTCTTCCGCTCGTTCGCGCGCAGCTTCTGGAAGTCGCTCGGACACCTCGCTGAAGAGGTTGGCTACGAGGTAGTCTGACCCGCTCAGTCGACGAACTTGACCCACTCGTCGAGCGGCGCGCGCTCCGTATGGAAATTGTTTTCCGGCTTGTCCGTGTCTTCGTAGCCAAGCGCCATGCCGCAAACGACGATCTCTTCGTCAGGTATGCCGAGGATCGGGCGGATCTCCTTGTGGTACGGCGCGAACGCCGCCTGCGGACAGGTGTGCAGCCCACGGCCGCGCGCTGCCAGCATGACAGTCTGCAAGAACATTCCGTGGTCGATCCAGGAGCCCTTGTTTAGCCGCCGGTCGATCGTGAAGATCATGCCGACAGGCGCATCGAAGAAGACGAAGTTGCGGTCGTGCTGGGCGCGCATGCGCTCCACCTCGCGGCGCTGAATGCCGAGTGCATCGTAGAGCGCGAAGCCGACGGTCCGGCGCCGCGTCAGGTAAGGCTCGAAGAACTTGTCGGGATAGTAGCGGTACTCGTCCCATTCGATCTTCTCGGCACGCTTGCCGGATTCCAGTATCGCCTTCGAGATCGCGTCCTTGACGCCGCCTTTCGCGACATATGCCTTCCATGGCTGCATGTTGGTACCGGAAGGGGCCCGCGAACCAAGCACGAGAATGTCACGAATGGTGTCATCGTCGACCGGATCGGGTTTGAAGGCCCGCACCGAACGCCGGGTGAGAATAGCGTTGTCGACTGTCTCGGCCACGCCGGAATCGCCTGCGCGTCTGTCCGGAGCCAGCATCGGCACCATCCCTCTCTGGCCATGTGAACCGACCCGCCGGTCCGACTCGCTCCGGTCCCCGACCGGCTGCACTTCCCCCAGAAGCGCTATATGCTCGACAAGGCGGTGAAAATCAGCTTTAGAATTTCACCATCGGGTCGTCAAATGGAATTGGCAGGGCAGTTCTGATGGTCGAGTCCGGGAATCCAGCCAAGGACAGCAGTCTGCAACGCGCGCTAGCGCGGCTAGACCAGCGCCTCTCGCATGACCTGCGCGCGATGCGCCAGGCGAAAAACCTCACGCTTGCGCAGATCTCGGAACGCATCGGCAGGTCCGTCGGCTGGCTGAGCCAGGTCGAGCGCGGAATTTCGATGCCCACCCTCGCCGACCTGCGAAGGATGGCCGACACCTTCGGTGTTCCACTGAGTCTGTTCGATCCACGCGGGGCCGCACCGGAGCCAGAGAGCGGCACGGTCGTACGCGCGCATCAGCGCCGCCAACTCGGGCAATCGAACGCTGGTCTTCTTGAAGAGCTTCTGTCGCCGTCCCTCGGCGGGAGCTGCCAGATGCGCCGCCGCGTCGTGTTGCCCGGCGCAGCCGCTGCTTTCCCGGCGAGACGCGATGTCGAGGAGTCCGGTTATCTGGTGGCCGGGTCCCTCTTGATGGATATCGACGGCGTCGCACACCACCTCGCCGCCGGGGACAGCTTCCGGTTCAAGGGAAAGGCTGTCGGCTGGCGCAACGAGGGTGCCGTCGACGCCGAGATCATCTGGGTGATGTCGCCGCCGGCCTACTGATCAGCGGCGCCACATCCTGTCGCGGAAGAAGTCGTCGCGCGGCGTTTCGCACTTGTAGACCGGACAGTTTCGCGTGTCTTTCGCCCTGACCGAAGTCATCGTCGGCTCCTCGGGTCGGAAACACTGGCCGCCGCCGCCGATGAAGCGGTCATAAGTATGCGTGCCTGTCGTCATGACCACGGCGCCACGGCTGTCCAGCAGCCTGTGCACCTGATCGCAGGTCATCGTTCGTGTGTCCGGACGCGCCGCCTGCGCAGCGACTGTGGTTGCCAGCAGCAGCGACACGATCGCCGCGAGCGAGGCATGAGTTTGTGACATTGACGTCTCCTCGAAGCCCTTCGTGCATCACAGATGGAGCACCATCACTACGGGTCAATCTGGACTTCGGCATGACGCTGGAGAATTTCGGGCCTGCCCGGCGCCTCGTACGCCGGGCAGGTTGGGACATGCCTACCACAATGGGGTGCGGTGCGGCGCGAAGGCCGCGGCGGCAAGTTCCCGAAAAATTGCTTATCTTGCTATGCATTACCAGGAAATTGCGCGATCACGGACCCTTATGGCGACGTAACGGTTCTGAGCCTGCGCACACCATCGATTGCGGACACGATGCCACTTTCAACCAACTTCAAGCCTTCGACGCGGCATGCGGACCTTGGACCGGAGTTCCATGATCTTGTCCGTCCGGCCGATTTTCCCCAGCGCACACTCCGCTTCCGCAACGATCGCTGGGCGGCGAGAGTTGGCCTCGATAAACTGACCGATGACGAGTGGGTCAACCATTTCGGCAGCTTCGAACCCCTGCCCGGAAGTCTTGCGCAGCCCATGGCCCTGCGCTATCACGGGCACCAGTTCCGCAGCTACAATCCGGACCTTGGCGACGGCCGAGGCTTCCTGTTCGCACAGCTGTTCGACGACCGCGGCCGCCTGCTGGACTTGGGGACCAAGGGTAGCGGCACAACACCATGGTCTCGCACCGCCGACGGCCGGCTGACGCTGAAAGGCGGCGTCCGCGAGCTTCTGGCGACCGAGATGCTCGAATCGCTCGGCGTCGAGACGTCGAAAACGTTCAGCATCGTCGAAACCGGCGAAGCCCTGTGGCGCGGCGACGAGCCGTCGCCGACGCGCTCCTGCGTACTGACGCGGTTGAGCCACTCGCATATCCGCATCGGCAGCTTTCAGCGGCTGCTCTACCTCGATCAACACGACAACATTGCCCGGCTGATGGACCACACGATCCGGACCTATTTCCCTTACGCCTGGGTCGACGACCAGGGCGAGCGCACGGTTGCGTTTCTCGGCGAGGTTGGCCGCCGTGTCGCCGATACAGGCGCGCGGTGGATGGCTGCGGGCTTCGTCCATGGTGTGTTGAATACAGACAATATCAATGTGACAGGCGAGAGCTTCGACTACGGCCCGTGGCGCTTCGCACCTGTGCTCGATCCGGCATTCACGGCAGCATACTTCGACGAAACCGGCCTATACGCGTTCGGCCGGCAACCCGACACGCTGCTTTGGAACCTGACAAGGCTCGCCGAGTGCCTGCTGCCGCTGGCGACCCAGCAAGCTTTGATGCCCGTGCTGGAATCATTCGGCGAGGTGTTTCGCGCACGTTTCGCCGAGGCGATACGAGCTAGGCTGGGCCTTGGAGACGCTGGCGCCGAAGCCGGGCACGAGTTGGTCGGCACGGTCTGGCGGTTTCTTGCAGAGACGCGCATGCCGTTCGAGCGCTTCTTCTTTGACTGCCGCGGCGGCAATAGTTCCGGCGAGCGGCTTACGAGAAGCCCCGCGGCGGAATTCTACCAGCGACCCGAGTTCGTTCCCGTGCGCGAGGCGTTCGAAAATCATCCTGTCATAAGTGGTGCTGATAGCGCGTACTTTGCCGGAGACGAACCTTGCACGCTTCTCATCGACGAGGTGGAAGCCCTGTGGGCTCCCATCGCGAGCGATGATGACTGGGGCCCGCTAAGGCAAAAGATCGCGACCATCGGCGAGGCGCGCGCCGCCTATGAAAAAAAGTGAGAAACATCGGGAACCAACGAGTTCGACGCTCGTTCTTGTGCCAGACGATGGCGACAAAGGTTTCCCCTCCCCCAAGACCTTGCCCCGCCCCGGCAGTTGCCATCGTCACTTAATTCCTTCAGACCGCTACCGCGGCTGAATTTTGCTGCAACCATTGCAGTGTAATGACCAAGGACCGGCCGGCGCTAAACGCCGCCGGTCCAACGGCATCGGAGCTGTGTGTTTTGGGCAGGGCGACTACCGGCGCCGGAGTTAACGACAGCCACCAGCAAATGCAGCTGCTGGCCTCAATCGTTGAATCCTCGCAGGACGCCATCGTCAGCAAGGATCTGACCAGCAAAATCACGTCCTGGAATCGCGGCGCCCAGATCGTTTTCGGCTACACTGCCGAGGAGATGATCGGCCAATCGGTGATGATCCTCATCCCGCCGGATCGCCAGAACGAAGAAGCCGTGATCCTTGAGCGCATCCGCATGGGTGAACGTATCGAGCATTTCGAGACGGTTCGCGTGCGAAAGGACGGGGCGTTCATCAACGTCTCTCTGAGCATATCGCCGATACGCGAAGCAGGCGGGAAGATCGTCGGCGCATCGAAGATCGCGCGCGACATTACCGAGCGCGTCAGGGCCGAGGAGACGCAACGCCTGCTGATGCGGGAGGTCAATCACCGGTCGAAAAACCTTCTCGCCGTCGTCGAAGCCATGGTCCGCAAGACCGCGAATTCCACTCCGCCGGCGGAGCTGGTCAATCGCATTTCACAACGCCTGCAGGCGTTATCTGCCATCCAGAACCTGCTGATTTATGCCGACTGGCGCGGCGTCGACCTTGGAACTCTCGCACGGACGCAGACTGCGCCCTACTGCGAAGGTCTGGTCACCTTCGAAGGACCGCCGGTGACATTGCTGCCGCCGGCTGCCCAGGCTCTTGGTTTGGCGTTCCACGAGCTCGCCACCAATGCGGCGCGGCATGGCGTCATTTCAGAGCCCGGGGGCGCAATCCAGATGCGATGGTCGCGCAGCGGCGACCGGCTGCATGTCGAATGGCAGGAGAGCGGGAAGGAGAGCAAACCAGGCAAAGCCTCGTTCGGCACGGCGATCCTCAAGCGCGCGACCGAAGACGCCCTTGGCGGCGAAGTCTCGATCGCGCACGGGTCCGACGGATTTCGGTGGAGCCTCGACGCAGGCCTCGTCGGGACCGTTCGCGACGCGATCTAGACCAGTTCCACGTCCACCACGCCGCGCACCGCCTTTAGCGCCGAGGCAAGCTTCTCCTCCACCCTGTAGCGCTCCGGCAGTTCGATTTCGATCTCGCCTTGAGCAGAGTCCTTCAGTACCACGAAGCTCACCTGCCCCTCGCCGCGCTGGCCGAGTTGACGAGAAATCGCGGCGAGCGGTTCGGCGTCGCGCAGGAAGATGCGCATGGCCTTTTGCGCGCGACTTTCGGCCTCCTCTTCAAGCGATCGCATCGATTGCACGCGCAAACTGACACCTTCCGGGCGATTTTCGGCGTTTACGGTGATGACCACCGACCGGCCCGGTTCCATTAGGTCCCGGTGCTGCGCCAGCGTCTCCGAGAAAAGCACCGCTTCGTACTGGCCGCTTGCATCCGAAAGGTTGAGGATGCCCATCTTGTTGCCTGTGCGGGTGCGCCGTTCCTGCTTCCCGACGATGGTGCCCGCCAGCCGTCCCGCAGTTGCGCCGCGCTTCACGGCAGCTTCGAAATCCGACCAGTTCTGGACCCGTAGCCTATCGAGCGTCTTGCGATACTCGTCGAGTGGGTGAGCGGAAAGGTAAAAACCGACGGCCTGAAATTCCCTGTGAAGCCGCTCAGCCGGCATCCACGGCTCTGCGTCCGGCAGGCGGATCCGTTCGGGTGCGCGCGAGGCGGTACCGGCGCCGAAGATGTCGATCTGGTTGCTCGTCGCGTGGGCTTGCGCGAAAGCCGCAGCAGCCGTGATGGCCTCGACTCCCGCCATCATCCGTGCACGGTCGACCCCGAAACAGTCGAGAGCGCCGGCCTGGATCAGGCTCTCCAGAACGCGCTTGCCGACGACGCGCGGATCGACGCGTGCCGCGAAATCCTCGAGGCTGTCGAACTGGCGTTCGCTACGCTTGGCAACGATATGGTCGACGGCGGCCTCGCCGACGCCCTTGATCGCGGCGAGCGCGTAGTAGATGCGGTTCGGGCCAACCTCGAACTGCCGGTGTCCCGTCAAGACCGACGGGGGGGCGACCTCAATGCCGAGGCGCAACGCGTCCTGCCGGAAATCGCTCAGCTTGTCGGTATTGTTCATGTCGTACGTCATCGACGCAGCCAGGAACTCAACCGGGTAGTGCGCTTTCATGAAGGCGGTCTGGTACGACACGATCGCGTATGCCGCCGCGTGGGACTTGTTGAAGCCGTAGTCGGCGAATTTTGCGAGCAGGTCGAAGATGAAGTCGGCTTGCTGCTTGCCTACGCCGCGCTCGACGGCGCCGGTCACGAAGCGCTCCCGCTGCTTGTCCATCTCGGCGCGGATTTTCTTGCCCATGGCGCGGCGGAGCAGGTCGGCCTCGCCAAGCGTATAGCCGGCGAGTTCCTGCGCAATCTGCATCACCTGTTCCTGGTAGACGATGACACCCTGCGTCTCGGCCACGAGGTGGTCGATCTTCGGGTGGATCGACGCGATCTCCTCTTCCTTGTGCTTGCGTGCATTGTAGGTCGGGATGTTCTCCATCGGCCCCGGGCGGTAGAGCGCCACCAGCGCGATGATGTCCTCGATCCTGTCGGGCTTCATGCCGATGAGGGCCTTGCGCATGCCCGCCGATTCCACCTGGAACACGCCGACCACCTCGCCGCGCGAGAGCATGTCGTAGGTCGGCTTGTCGCCGAGCGGAATGTGCGCGAGGTCGATCTCGATGCCGCGCCGGCGAACCAGCTCGACGGCCCGCTGCAGCACTGTCAGCGTCTTGAGGCCGAGGAAGTCGAACTTGACCAGCCCGGCGTCCTCGACCTTCTTCATGTTGAACTGCGTGACCGGCATATCAGAACGCGGGTCGCGATACATCGGTACGAGTTCTGCAAGCGGCCGGTCGCCGATGACGATGCCGGCTGCGTGCGTCGAGGCGTGCCGGTACAGCCCCTCCAGCTTCTGCGCGATGTCGAGGAGCTGCTGGACGGCAGGCTCGCGCTCGACCTCTTCGGCGAAGCGTGGTTCGTTGGCGATGGCGTCGGCAAGCTTTACCGGGTTTGCGGGATTCTGCGGCACCATCTTCGTCAGGCGGTCGACCTGGCCGTACGGCATCTGCAGCACGCGGCCGACGTCACGCAGCACGGCGCGGGCCTGCAGCGTTCCGAAGGTGATGATCTGCGCGACCTGGTCGCGTCCGTACTTGCTCTGGACGTAGCGGATCACCTCTTCGCGGCGATCCTGGCAGAAGTCGATGTCGAAGTCGGGCATCGACACGCGATCGGGATTGAGGAAGCGCTCGAACAGCAGCGAGAAGCGTAGCGGATCGACATCGGTGATGGTGAGTGCGTACGCGACGAGCGAGCCTGCGCCCGATCCGCGCCCGGGGCCGACCGGAATCCCCTGCGATTTCGCCCACTTGATGAAGTCCGAGACGATCAGGAAGTACCCCGGGTACTTCATGCGCTCGATGATGCCGAGTTCGTATTCCAGCCGCTCGCCATATTGCTCGGCGCTGAACCCTTCGGTAGCCCCGTTGACCCGCAGCCGCTCCGCCAGACCGGCGCGCGCCTGTCGCTTGAGCTCCTCCGACTCCTCCTCGAGGCCGCCTGCCGTGAAGCGCGGGAGGATCGGTGCGCGGTTCTCCGGATAGTAGGAGCAGCGCATGGCGATCTCGACAGTGCTGTCGAGCGCCTCGGGAAGATCGGCAAACAGCGCCGACATCTCGGCCTGCGTCTTCAGATGGTTGTCCGGCGTGAGCCGGCGCCGGTTGTCGTCGGCGATGACCGTGCCTTCGGCTATGGCGACAAGCGCATCATGAGCCTCGAAGTCGTCGGCCTTTGCGAAAAAAGCCTCGTTGGTGGCGACGAGCGGCAATTCGTGCGCGTAGGCCAGTTCGACGGTGCCGGCCTCGATAGTGCGGTCATATCCGACGAGCCGCTCGAGCTCGACGTAGAGCCTGTCGCCGAACAGCCTCTTGAGGGCCAACAGCCTCTGCTCGGCGAGGCCTCGCTGGTCCTCCGCGATCGCGCAGCCGATCGGCCCGCGCGGACCCCCTGTCAGGCAGATCAAGCCTTCAGCGTGCCCGTCGAGCCAGCCGACCGGTAGATGCGCAGCCTCGCCGGGCGTGCCTTCGAGATAGGCCCGGCTGACCAGTCTCACAAGGTTTGCATAACCCGCTTCCGTGGCAGCGATGAGCACGACCGGGTTCTCATCGGCACCGGCCTTGCGGCCGCGCGCCACCTCGCCGTCCCCGAAGTCGACGCCGATCTGCACGCCGATGATCGGCTGAACGCCCTCCTTCGCCGCCTTTTGTGCGAATTCGAGTGCGCCGAAGAGGTTTCCAGTGTCGGTCACGGCGATGGCCGGCGCGCGATCCTTGACCGCATGTCCAACGATCTTGCCGAGCTGCAATGCCCCCTCGAGCAGCGAATAGGCGGAGTGCACGCGCAGATGCACGAATGGCCGCACTTGCACCGGTGCGGGCATCGCAGCCTCTGCGGCAGCGCGCAGGATGGGGTCTTTGATCGGTCGGTCGGCCATCATGGCATCAAATCAGATTCGGGCCATCGATGCTTGAAAAGGGTTCGGCGGTTAGGCTGTCCACAGCTGACCTGGGGTTGATCGCCACCGCGAAAGCTGTGACCTTGCCGCCGCATTTTCAAGCGAGGAGCCCACATGAAAACCCGCGCCGCCGTCGCAGTTGCCGCAGGTAAGCCGCTCGAGATCATGGAGGTGGATCTCGAGGGCCCTCGGGCCGGCGAGGTGCTGGTCGAGATCAAGGCGACGGGTATTTGCCATACAGACGAGTTCACCCTGTCCGGAGCCGACCCAGAGGGCATCTTCCCAGCCATCCTCGGCCATGAGGGCGCCGGCGTGGTTGTCGATGTCGGTGCGGGCGTGACCAGCCTCAGGAAAGGCGACCACGTCATCCCGCTCTACACGCCGGAATGCCGCCAGTGTCCGTCCTGCCTGTCGCGCAAGACCAACCTGTGCACCGCGATCCGCGCAACGCAGGGCCAGGGTCTGATGCCGGACGGGACCAGCCGCTTCTCGATCGGCAAGGACAAGATATTCCACTACATGGGCTGTTCGACCTTCGCCAACCACACTGTTCTGCCAGAAATCGCGCTCGCGAAGGTCGACCCGGCCGCACCGTTCGACAAGATCTGCTATATCGGCTGCGGCGTCACCACCGGCATCGGCGCCGTCATCAACACAGCCAAGGTCGAGGAAGGTTCAACGGCGGTCGTCTTCGGACTTGGCGGCATCGGCCTCAACGTCATCCAGGGCCTGCGGCTCGCCGGCGCCGACATGATCATCGGTGTCGACATAAACAATTCCAAGAAGGAATGGGGCAAACGCTTTGGAATGACACACTTTGTCAATCCGAAGGAAGTCGAGGAAGACATCGTCCCGTACCTCGTCAACCTGACCAAGCGCGGCGCCGACCAGATCGGCGGCGCAGACTACACGTTCGACTGCACCGGCAACGTCAAGGTCATGCGCCAGGCGCTGGAGGCTGCGCATCGCGGCTGGGGTCAATCGATCGTCATCGGCGTCGCGGGTGCCGGCCAGGAGATCTCGACGCGTCCGTTCCAGCTCGTGACCGGGCGGACGTGGAAGGGCACGGCCTTCGGTGGAGCGCGCGGCCGCACCGACGTCCCGAAGATCGTCGACTGGTACATGGCCGGCAAAATCGAGATCGACCCGATGATCACCCACACGCTGAGGCTGGACGAGATAAACAAGGGGTTCGACCTGATGCATGCGGGGGAGAGCATCCGCAGCGTGGTCGTCTACTGAGGACGGTGCTAGACCTCTCGGAAAGATAGCGGGAGGAACAAGGGTGCTCTTCGAACCGACCATTGCCGGCAGCCTGCCCAAACCGGGCTGGCTTGCCGAAACCCAGAAGCTCTGGCCGAAATGGAAGCTGGAGGGCGTGGCGCTCGACGAGGCCAAGCGCGACGCGGCGCTGATCTGGCTGAAGGAGCAGGAGGACGCCGGCATCGCCACCGTGACCGACGGCGAGCAGTTCCGCACCCATTTCGTCCACGGATTCCTGGAGTCGGTGCAGGGCATCGACTGGGACCTGAAGACCAAGATGGGGATCCGCAACAACCGTTACGTCGTCGACGTGCCGACCGTCACCGGCAAGCCGACGCGTTCGCGCCCGGTGCACCGCGACGAAGCCGCTTTCTGCCGTGCCCACACGACGTGGAATTTGAAGTGGACCCTGCCCGGCCCGATGACGATTTGCGACACGCTCGCCGACGGCCACTACGGCCGCCGCGCCGACATGGCGATGGCCTTTGCCGAGGTGCTCAACGAGGAAGCGCTGGAGCTCGAGGCCGCGGGCTGCGACGTCATCCAGTTCGACGAGCCGGCCTTCAACGTCTTCATGGACGACGTGCGCGAATGGGGTATCGCGGCACTCGAGCGAGCCGCGCGCGGCCTGAAATGCACCACTGCAGTGCACATCTGCTACGGCTACGGCATCGAGGCCAATATCAGGTGGAAGGAGACGCTGGGCTCCGAATGGCGGCAATATGAGGCGATCTTCCCGGCCATCAACGGCTCGAAGATCGATCAAGTGTCCCTGGAATGCGCCGCCTCGCAGGTCCCGATCTCGCTCGTCTCGCTGCTGCCGGACAAAATGCTACTGATCGGCGCAATCGACGTGGCGTCGAACGAGGTTGAGACGGCGGAACAGGTTGCGGCGGTGATTGCCGAGGCGCTGAAGCATGCCGACGCCGAGCGCATCCGGCCCTGCACGAATTGCGGCATGGCGCCCCTTGCCCGCGATGTCGCGTCCGGCAAGCTCCGCGCCCTAGGCGCGGGCGCGGAACTCGCCCGGAAACGACACGCTTGACGCACATCTACGTCGATGCGGATGCCTGCCCGGTCAAAGAAGAGGTCGTGAGGGTAGCGGAGCGGCATGGCCTGCCTGTCACCTTTGTGTCCAATGGCGGACTGCGTCCGTCGCGCGATCCTATGGTCCGCAACGTAGTCGTGTCCAAGAGCGCCGACGCCGCCGACGACTGGATCGTCGAAAACGCCACCGCCGCGGATGTCGTCATCACCGCCGACGTGCCGCTTGCGGCTCGGTGCGTCGCCATCGGCGCGACGGTGCTCGGACCGACCGGGCGGCCTTTCACGCCGGAAAGCATCGGCATGGCCGTCGCAATGCGCGACCTGAAACAGCATTTGCGCGAGACCGGAGAAAGCAAGGGCTACAACCCATCGTTCTCGGCGAAGGACCGCTCCGCCTTCCTCTCGGCGCTCGACCAGGCAATCAGGCGCACGCTCTCGCGAAAGTGACATCGCACGCGAAACTGTCGGCAATGCGCGCACGTGCCTAGTGCCGTAACCGACCGGGAGCGGAGACGATGTCGACCGAAACTGCGCCGCAGACAAAGCGTCTCGTCTACAAACAGACGCTGGCCACGCGCATCACCCACTGGACCTGGGCGGTGTGTCTGTTCTTCCTGCTCGCATCCGGCCTGCAAATCTTCAACGCACATCCGGCGCTGTACATCGGCGATCAGTCGGGCTTCGGTTTTGAGAACGCGGTTCTCGAGATCGGTGCGGAGCGAACCGACAAGGGCCGTATCGGCTATACCGAGGTCTTCGGATCGCGCTTCGAAACGACCGAGTGGCTGGGTCTCTATCGCGACGGCGCCGGTATCCTGCAGAGTCGTGCTTTCCCCGAATGGCTTACGATCCCGTCCTACTACGACCTCGCCAGCGGCCGTGTCGTTCACTTCTTCTTCGCCTGGCTGCTCGTCTTCACGTTTATAAGCTGGCTGGTGTTCGCAATCGGCAGCGGTCACCTGCGGCGGGACCTGGTGCCGCGGCCTGCCGACCTCAAGGCGCTGCCGGCCGACATCGCGGCGCATGCTCGTCTACGCTTTCACCACCGTCGCGAGTACAACACCCTGCAGAAGCTGTCCTACGCAGCCGTGCTTTTCGTCCTGCTGCCGCTGATGATCGCGACTGGGCTGGCGATGTCCCCCGGCTTCAATGCCGCGGCTCCATGGCTGCCCGAGCTTTTCGGCGGGCGGCAGACGGCGCGCACCATCCACTTTGTTGTGATGCTGCTGCTCCTCGGGTTTTTCGTCATCCACATCCTGATGGTGGTTGCGGCTGGCCCGATCAACGAACTGCGCTCGATGATTACCGGCTGGTACCGCGTCGACGCGGACAAGGAGCACTGAGATGCCGGCCCTGCTGACACGCCGCCGCCTGCTAACGGGTGCTGCCGTCGCTTCCACCGCTTCGGTCGCCGGCTGCGACGCCTTCGACGACATGCTGAGCGGCAATCATCCGGTTCGTGATTTCATCGAGAACAGCGCGAACGGTCTGTTCTACCGCGTTCACCGCTTTCTCAATGGCGGGTCCCGGCTCGCGCAGGAATTCACCGAAGCCGACATTCGCCAGCCCATGCGCCCGAATGGCATAACCCGACCCGAAAACGCCGACTACAAGGCCCTCGCGGCCAACAACTTCGCCGACTGGCGGCTGGAAGTCGGAGGGCTGGTCGATCGGCCGCTGTCGCTATCGCTGAACGATCTTCGCGGCATGCCGGTACGCACCCAGATCACACGCCACGATTGTGTCGAAGGCTGGAGCTGCATTGCCAAATGGACGGGGGTGCCGCTCGCCCATATCCTCGACCAGGCAGGCGCAAAGCCAGGTGCGCGCTTCGTTCTATTCCGCTGCATGGACACGATCGAGCGCGGTCTCTCCGGCGAGGTGAAGTATTACGAATCGATCGATCTGGTCGATGCACGCCATCCGCAGACGATCCTGGCCTATGGCATGAACGGCACGGATGTGCCGGTCGAGAACGGCGCCCCGCTGCGGCTGCGTGTCGAACGCCAGCTTGGCTACAAGATGGCCAAGTACCTTCACGCCGTCGAACTCGTCGACGATCTGGCGCCGCATGGCGACGGCCAAGGCGGTTATTGGGAAGATCGCGGCTACGAATGGTATGCCGGCATTTGAGCTGACCCCAAGGGTTGTATCACCGGTCGAAGCGCCTATGCTCTTGGAGTTCAGGCAGCATAAGGAGATCGACGGTTTGCTGGATACGACGAGCATTTTTTCCGGACGACGCGACGAGGACACGATGGGCGGCCGGCTACAACGCGCCCGAGACGCAGCTGGCCTGACGGTGTCCCAGGTCGCTTCACGCCTCGGCGTCCGCGCTGCAACCGTACAGGCCTGGGAAAACGACCGCTCGCAACCACGTGCAAACAAGCTGCAGATGCTCGCAGGGCTCCTGAGCGTCAATCTCGCATGGCTGATCGATGGGCTCGGCCGGGGTCCGGCAGAGGACGGGGACGAGTTGGTCGAGTCGATCTCTACCCGGCTTAGCCGCATCCAGCAGTTGCAGGCGGAGTTCCAGACCATAGCGCAGGCACTAGAGCGGGATATCCAGAGGCTTGCATCCGATGCACGCGCCTGAACGCCATAGCAGGTGACACGGGTGTCCGGCTCGGCTAGCTTTCGAGTCGTCTAGGGCGCTAATGCCCTGCCGGTTCGCGGGAGAGAGCAGCTCAGGCTGCCGCCGAAGGGGAAATCGCCCGAAATCTCTCAGGCAAAAGAACCGCTGCCGGCCAAGACGCTCTGGAAAGTCGGGGGGCAGCCTCCGCGCCGAAGGTGTAAGGCTTCCGGACAGGATTCCGGGAGGCCGAGTCTCTCAGGCTTCAGACAGAGGGGCGCGGAACGGCCGCACAAGCGGCCGTCGATGCGCGACTCTGGGGAAGCGATTGACGAACTCGGGCGAACTCAAGCGATTACCACTGGAAGACCTGCATGTTGCGGCGGGCGCCAAGTTTGGCGCGTTCGCCGGCTGGCACATGCCGCTTACCTACCCACTCGGCGTGATGAAAGAACACCTTCACACGAGGGAGACGGCCGGGCTCTTTGACATCTCGCATATGAAGCTGTTCCGCGTCGGCGGCGCCGGGGCGGCAGACATGCTTTCGCGCGCCTGTCCGTTCGATGCCGCGGCACTCGAGAGGAGCCAATCCAAGCTGACCTTCTTCCTCGACGAGCAGGCCGGCATCCTTGACGATCTCATCGTCACGCGTATGGGCTCGGACGCGTTTATCGTCGTTGCCAATGCGGGCAACGCCGCCGCCGACGAAAAGCACCTCCGATCCGTCGCGCGTGACTACGACTGCCTTGTCAATCCGCTCGACCGCGTCTTCCTCGCGGTCCAGGGGCCGGATGCCGAGAGTATCCTGAAGAATGCCGGGCTCGACCTTTCGCATCTGACGTTCATGCAAGGGATGGAGCCGAGGCCGGGCTGGTTCGCCAGTCGCTCCGGCTACACTGGCGAGGACGGCTTCGAGGTGGCAATGCCGCCCGACGAGGCACAGAGCTTTGTGCAGGGCCTTCTTGCCGACGAGCGGCTTGCCTGGGTCGGCCTTGCCGCACGGGACTCCTTGAGGCTGGAAGCAGGCCTCTGCCTGCACGGCAACGACATCACGCCGGCGACCGACCCGATGTCCGCGTCGCTAATGTGGGCGATCCCCAGAGCCCTTCGCGAAGCCGGGCGCTTCATCGGCGCGCAGGCTCTTGCCAAGATTGTCACAGCCGGCCCTGCGGAAAAGCGTGTCGGCATGAGACCCGAGGGACGCCAGCCGGTTCGAGGCGGTGCCGAATTGTTCGACGAGGCCGGCGCTCCGGCGGGCCGCGTGACCTCCGGCGGCTTCGGACCCTCGGTCAATCACCCTGTGGCCATGGGCTATGTCCGCGCCGACCTCGCCAGACCCGGCAACCGCCTGCTTGCCGACGTGCGCGGCAACCGCGTGCCAGTCGAACTCACTGCCCTTCCCTTCACGCCTCACCGCTACCGCAAAGGATGAGCCGCATGCCGACGATCTATTACACTTCGGACCACGAGTGGATCAGTGTGGATGGCGATATCGCCACGGTCGGCATCACCGACTACGCGCAGGAACAGCTGGGCGACCTGGTCTTCGTCGAGCTGCCAACGACCGGCAAGACGCTCTCGAAGGGCGATGCGGCGGTGGTGGTCGAGTCGGTCAAGGCGGCTTCGGACGTGTACGCGCCGGTCGACGGCGAGATCGTCGCGGTCAACGACGCCCTCTCGGGAGATCCTGCGCTTGTGAACTCTGCCGCTACCGGCGACGGCTGGCTTTGGAAGATGAAGCTCGCTGACGCTTCGCAGCTCGAAGGTCTCATGGACGAGGCCGGCTACAAGAAGCTGATCGGCTGAGGCATTTCCATGACCGTACCCTTTTCCGCCCGCCACATCGGCCCGCGCGCCGCGGATCAGCGCGCCATGCTCTCCCCGCTGGGGATCCCATCGGTCGAGACGCTGATCAGCCAGGCTGTGCCCGCATCGATCCGGCTGAATCGTCCCCTCGACCTTCCGGATGCCGCGAGCGAGGCGGAAGCGCTGGCTGAGCTGTCGTCGATGGTGGGCGAGAACAAGGTGCTGAAGAGCTTCATCGGTGCCGGCTACCACGGCGTCGCCGTACCCCCGGTTATCCAGCGGAACCTCTTCGAAAATCCCGCCTGGTACACTGCATATACGCCGTACCAGGCCGAGATCAGCCAAGGCCGGCTGGAGATGCTGTTCAACTTCCAGACCCTCGTTTCGGAGCTGACCGGCCTACCCGTCGCCTCGGCTTCGCTGCTCGACGAGGCGACGGCCGCCGCCGAGGCTCTCGGGATCGCGCACCGCTTCCACAAGGACGCGCGCGACCGCATCGCCATTGCCGGCACATTGCATCCCCAGGTCCTGGACGTGATCAAGACCCGCTGCGAGCCGCTCGGCATAGTTGTCGAGGATGGTGAGGCGAATGGCGAAACGGCAGCGCTCGTCGTGCCATGGCCTGATACGTTCGGGGTCTATCGCGACCATTCGCGGGCGATCGCCGACGCCAAGTCAGCTGGCGCGATCGTCATCTTCGTCGCAGACCCACTCGGGCTGGTGCTGACCGAGCCGCCGGCGAGGCTTGGCGCCGACATCGCGGTCGGCTCCATGCAGCGGTTCGGTGTGCCGATGGGCTTTGGCGGCCCTCACGCGGCCTATTGCGCGGTGTCGGACAAGCTGACTCGCCTGATGCCCGGCCGGCTCGTCGGCCAGTCGGTCGACGCTCACGGCCGCCCGGGTTACCGCCTCGCGCTTCAGACCCGCGAGCAGCACATACGCCGCGACAAGGCGACGTCGAACATCTGCACGGCGCAGGCGCTACTCGCCAACATGGCAACCGCATACGCCATCTGGCATGGGCCCGACGGACTAACGGCCATCGCCGACCGCATTCACATGTTCGCCGCACGCCTTGCCGCCACGCTGACGGCCGCCGGCATCGAAGTCGACGGCAAGCGGCGGTTCGATGCCGTCACCGTGCGAATGGCCGGCAAGGCCGCGTCGATCGCGGCGGCAGCCGAGAAATCAGGCCGTCTCGTTCGCATCGTCGACAAGGACCGTATCTCGATCTGCTTCGACGAGACCTCGACCGAGGCCGATCTCGCCGGACTCTCCGCGCTGTTCGGTGCGACATCCCTTGCCGCAACCGCGCGTACCCTCCCCGGCCGGCGCGAGCCGAGTGGTTTCCTTACTCAGCCGGTGTTCCACGATCACCGCTCGGAGACCGACATGATGCGGCTGCTGCGCCGCCTGGCCGACAAGGACCTGGCCCTCGACCGCGCGATGATCCCGCTCGGATCATGTACGATGAAGCTGAACGCCGCCGCCGAAATGGCGCCGGTGAGTTGGCCGTCGGTCGCCAACTTGCACCCGTTCGCGCCTGCCGCGCACGCGAAGGGCTACAAGACGATGACCGATCAACTCGAGGCCTGGCTCGCCGAGATCACCGGATTCGACGCGGTCTCACTTCAGCCAAACGCGGGCAGCCAGGGAGAGTATGCAGGCCTCCTCGCGATCCGCCGCTGGCATCTGTCGCGTGGCGACACTGGACGCGACGTCTGCCTTATCCCCTCCTCCGCGCACGGCACGAATCCAGCATCGGCCGCGATGGCGGGGATGGGCGTCGTGGTGGTGAAATGCACGGAGGCCGGCGATATCGACATCGACGATCTCAGGGCGAGGGCCGAGCAGTTCTCGACCCGGATCGCGGCACTGATGATCACCTATCCGTCTACACACGGCGTGTTCGAGGAAGGCGTGCGCGACATTTGCGAAATCGTCCACGCGCATGGCGGACAGGTCTATCTCGACGGCGCCAATCTGAACGCGCTGGTCGGCCTCGCCCGTCCCGGCGACATCGGCGCCGACGTCTGCCACATGAACCTGCACAAGACGTTTTGCATCCCCCATGGCGGCGGCGGTCCCGGCATCGGGCCGATCGGCGTCAAGGCGCATCTTCAGCCGTTCCTGCCCGGTCATGCCAAGTGGGATTCGGATGGCGCGGTGTCGGCCGCGCCATACGGATCCGCCGCCATCCTGCCGATCACCTGGATGTACATCCGCATGATGGGCGCGGCCGGACTGAAGCAGGCGACGGAAGGCGCGATCCTCTCCGCCAACTACGTCGCCAAGCACCTCGAAGCCCATTACCCCGTGCTCTACAAGGGCCGCAACGGCCGGGTCGCACACGAATGCATCCTCGACACCCGTGTACTCAAGGAGCGCGCCGGCATTACAGTCGAGGATGTCGCAAAGCGGCTCATCGATTACGGTTTCCATGCACCGACCATGTCGTGGCCGGTGCCCGGAACGCTGATGGTGGAGCCCACAGAGAGCGAGCCGAAGAGCGAGCTCGACCGCTTCGTCGATGCGATGATCCTGATTGCCCGCGAGGCGGATAAGGTGGCTTGCGGCGAATGGCCGGCCGACGACAATCCTCTTGTCAACGCCCCGCACACCGCATCCGAGCTGCTTGCAGAGGCGTGGGCGCACCCCTACTCCCGCCTTGTCGCGGCCTCGCCGGGCGGCGATCCGGCCTCCGGCGTGAAGTACTGGCCGCCGGTGTCGCGCATCGACAATGTCGCCGGCGACCGCAATCTGGTCTGCGCCTGTCCGCCGGTCGAAGCGCTGGCGAGTTGACCGGCAGCGCCGACGACGCCATGAACGAACCCGGAACTCGCCGCGCCCGTCGCGGCGTGGCACTATCCGGCTGATTCGCATTCGCAGGTTCCCATGGACGACAGCAACGACCTCTTCGGTCGCATCGAGCGGCAGCCCGCGGCAGAGCGCCCGCGCGCCGAGCCGGCTCCGCGCAAGCCGGACCCGATCGTCGCCGCCGCCCGGCCGAAGTCGGCGCCGAAGGAGCCTACGGAATCCTACAGCGCAGCCGATATCGAGGTGCTCGAAGGCTTGGAGCCGGTACGCCGCCGGCCAGGCATGTATATCGGCGGCACCGACGACAAGGCGATGCACCACCTCTTCGCCGAGATCATCGACAATTCGATGGACGAGGCAGTGGCGGGCCACGCCACGTTCATCGACGTGGAATTCGATGCCGACGGCTATGTCACGGTAACAGACAATGGGCGCGGGATGCCGGTCGATCCCCACCCGAAATTTCCCGGAAAGTCGGCGCTGGAAGTAATCATGACCACGCTGCACGCCGGCGGCAAATTCGACTCGAAAGTCTATGAGACCTCGGGAGGCCTGCATGGCGTCGGTGCTTCGGTCGTAAACGCACTGTCGGATGCGCTGGAGGTCGAGGTGGCGCGCGGCCGCCGGTTGTGGCGCCAGCGTTTCTCGCGCGGACTGCCGCAGGGCGGCCTCGAAGACCTCGGCGAAGTGCACAACCGCCGCGGCACGCGCACCCGCTTCCATCCCGACCCGGAAATCTTCGGCAAGGGTGCGCGGTTCGAGCCGGAGCGTCTGTTCCGCATGGCCCGCTCCAAGGCGTATTTGTTCGGCGGAGTCGAAATCCGCTGGTCGTGCGACCCTTCGCTGCTGAGCGACAAGGACGACACGCCGCCGAAGGCGGTGTTCCACTTCCCTGGCGGTTTGAAAGACTACCTCGGCGCCTCCCTGGGCAGCGACTTCCAGGTCACCCGTGAGGCCTTCGCCGGCAAGAGCGAGAAGCAGTCCGGACACGGCTCGGTCGAGTGGGCTGTCACCTGGTATGGTGGCGACGGCTTCCTCAACTCCTACTGCAACACGATCCCGACGCCCGAAGGCGGGACGCACGAAGCTGGATTGCGCAACGCGCTGACCCGCGGCCTGCGCGCCTATGCCGAGCTGATCGGCAACAAGCGCGCCTCGATCGTGACCACCGACGACGTGATGATCTCCGCCGCCGGCATGCTGTCGGTCTTCATCCGCGAACCCGAGTTCGTCGGCCAGACCAAGGACAAGCTGGCGACGGTCGAGGCCCAGCGCATCGTCGAGAACGCGTTGCGCGATCCGTTCGACCATTGGCTGGCCGACAATCCACAGGAAGCCGGCAAGCTTCTGGAATGGGTGATCGCGCGCGCCGACGAGCGGGTACGCCGCCGCAAGGAGAAGGAGGTCTCGCGCCAGAGCGCGGTGCGCAAGCTGCGCCTCCCCGGCAAGCTAGCCGACTGTACGCAGAACGCGGCGGCCGGCGCAGAGATCTTCATCGTCGAAGGAGACTCTGCCGGCGGCTCCGCCAAGCAGGCGCGTGACCGCGCAAGCCAGGCGGTGCTGCCGCTGCGCGGCAAGATTCTCAACGTCGCTTCGGCAGGCAACGACAAGCTCGCCGCGAACCAGACGATCGCCGACCTGATCCAGGCGCTCGGCTGCGGCACGCGCTCGAAGTATCGCGAGGACGATCTGCGCTACGACCGCGTGATCATCATGACCGACGCGGACGTCGACGGGGCCCATATCGCCTCGCTGCTGATCACTTTCTTCTACCAGGAGATGCCGCGCCTGATCGAAGGCGGACACCTCTACATGGCGGTGCCGCCCCTCTACCGGATCAGCCAGGGCGGCAAGGTCATGTATGCCCGCGACGACGCCCACAAGGACCAGCTCCTGAAGAGCGAGTTCACGGGCCGCGGCAAGATAGAGATCGGCCGATTCAAGGGCCTGGGCGAGATGATGGCGTCGCAGCTCAAGGAGACGACCATGGACCCGAAGAAGCGCACGCTTCTCAGGGTGGAAATCGCCGACGGCGTGGAGGAAACCCGCGCCAGCGTTGACGCGCTGATGGGGACGAAACCCGAGGCGCGTTTCCGGTTCATTCAGGACAACGCCGCCTTCGTCGAGACGGAAGCCCTCGATATCTGACCGCGTCAGGCCGCCGCGATCGCCATGGCGTGGCCGCGGGCGTTGGCACGCAGTTCGTCGAGATGGATGGATTTCAGCAGCGCCGTCAGCTCGCGGGTCTCGCTTGAGGATCCGCCCTGACCGGACGGGTCGATAGCCTGCAGCATGAGGAAGCTGACCTCCTGTGCCCCGGCGAGACGCTTGCCGATGGCAACCTCCCGCCACACGCGCAGCGCCGTGAGGATCGCGGGGTCGATGGCACGCGGCAGGCCGCCGGCGCGGAACAGTGCCGAAAGCGCGGCGTCGCGCCCAGACGTGAGGAGCGAACGGACCCGCTCGGCACCCTGCCCGGTCAGCGAGACGAGCACCGCGCCGAAGAAGTCGATCTTGCCGAGCGCGACGGCGCGAACGATGAAACCGGCAGTGAGTTCACCGCGCGCCCGGAGATGCTCGACCAGCGCGCCAAGTTCGTTGGCGCCAGTACCGTCGATCACCGTGATGGACGCCCGCACGCAGGCTTCCTTGGTGATACGTCCGGCGCGGGCCTTGCCTATGGAAGCGACCACGAGCGGAGAGCCGAGCAGCGCTTCGCCGATCTTGGTGAGGAGGGCGTGGCGACTGTCCGACGGCAACCGCGGGTCGGCAAGCAGCGCGTGCCGGAGTGCGCCATCGTCACCGAAGCGCTCGGCCATGCGCCGGTAGCTCAGCGCTGCGATCTCGGCGCCGTGATTCTCGAGGAGGGCGCAGCAGGCTTCGGGCTGACCGATCTCCGCCAGCGCGGCCGCCACCTGCATCGAGACATACGGACGCGATGCGACGGCAAGCTGCACGCGCTCGTCGCCACAGGCGACGCGCTCGATGAGGTCAGCATCCGCGAGGACCGGCGAGCGAGCCAGCACGACCCCGGCGACCTCCGGCTGATCGGCCGCGAGCGCCGCAATCACTTGCGGCGGCGACATCGGGCTCAGCGACAAAGTCTCCGCGAGTGCGTAACGGACCTTCGCGGATGGATCGTCCAGAAGGAACGTCAGTGCCGCTTCCGCAGCGCAGCGATCCTCGAATTCGAGCTCGTTGCCGAGGTAGGCCCGGGCGAGCGCGGCGGCCGCAGCCGCTCTTTCGCTGGCCTTTGCCGTGTCGATCCACCTCAGGAATTGTGCGACAACCATTTACGCCACTTGCACTCGCGCTTCCGACCGGGATGACGCTACGGGCAAATGGTTTACGTTCGGTTCACCATGATTCTTAGCCGCGCGCTAACCATGCGCGGCGCGCGGAGGAAGCGATGCCGGGTTACTTTCTTGAGCAGTTCGCGGTCGGCCAGACTTTCCGCCACCAGATCACGAGAACCGTGACAGAGAGCGACAATGTCCTGTTCTCGGTGATGACAATGAACCCGCAGCCGTTGCACATCGACTTCGACTATGCGTCGAAGACGGAGTGGGGAAAGCCGCTGGTGAATTCGCTGTTCACGCTCGGCCTCATGATTGGCATTTCCGTACACGACACGACGCTCGGCACGACGGTTGCCAATCTCGGCATGACCGAGACGAGCTTTCCCCACCCGCTCTTTCACGGCGACACCGTGCGCGTCGAGACGGATGTCCTGGCCGTGCGTGAATCGAAGTCGAAACCGGATCGCGGCATCGTCGATTTCGAGCACCGCGCCTATAACCAGCACGGCGCGCTGGTCGCCAAGACCCGCCGCAGCGCCATGATCCTCAAGAAGTCCGCTTGATGCGCTCGCTGCTCTTCGTACCGGGAGACCAGCCTCGAAAGCTCGAGAAAGGTCTCGCTTCCGGTGCCGACGCCCTTATCGTCGACCTTGAGGATTCCGTAGCCCTGCTCGGCAAGCCAAACGCGCGCCGCGTCGCTAGGGAATTTCTGCAGAGCCGCACCGACGCACCTATGCTTTTCGTGCGCGTCAACGACTTCACCACAGGCATGACGGAAGAAGACCTCGCTGCCGTCATGCCGGCGCGGCCTGACGGCATCATGCTGCCGAAGGCCGTGGGCGCAGACGACGTTTCGCGGCTCGATGCGCATTTGCGGGTGCTTGAAGCCGAGAGCGGCCTGGCCGACGGTGCGACGCGGATCATCCCGCTCATCACCGAGACGGCGCACGCCCTGCTGCTTGCGGAGACGCATTCGAGGACGAACCCGCGGCTGGCGGGCATCACCTGGGGCGCGGAAGACCTTTCGGCCTCCGTTGGTGCATCGAGCTATCGCGACGACGAAGGGCGACTGACACCGCTGTTCCAGCATGCGCGCACCATGACGCTGCTCGCGGCAGCGGCGTCCGGCGTCGCCGCCATCGATACGGTTTTCCCGAACTTTCGTGACGAGGAAGGTTTTTCCCGCGAATGCCGGGACGCCGTCCGCGACGGCTTCACCGCGAAGATGGCGATCCACCCCGCACAAGTCGCTACCATCAACGCCGCCTTCACCCCGTCGAGCGAGGCATTGGAGCAGGCGCGTGCGCTGGTCGCGGCATTCGCGGCGGCGGGCAATGCCGGTGTCGTCGCCCTGGGCGGAAAAATGTACGACCGCCCGCACCTGCGCCTAGCGGAGCGCCTGCTTTCCCGAGCGAGCTAGTCTAGCCGTTCCATTTCGGCCTGCGCATCTGGAACAGTTCGTCGACCGCGAGATAGTCGAAGTAGCCAAGACGCGCGAGATTGCCCGCGCGAGACGCATCGAAAAGGCCGTTGGTCAGCACCGCCTCGTCGATATGAACCCCGACCACCTCTCCGATGATCATGAAGTTGTCGACTTCGTTGCCGGCGGCGTCGAGCGGATGAAAGGCCTGTGTGACCTTGCATTCGAGCGCAGCGTGGGCGGCGGCTACTCGCGGTGCGTTTACGATCCGCGAAGCGGCCATTTCTATGCCCGCATGGCCGAATTCGCTGATTTCGGAAGGTGCGTCGATCGATGAGGCATTCACGGCTTCCGCCAGCACACGGCTGGCAAGATTGGCGACGAACTCGCCAGTGTCGACTGCATTCCGGGCGCTGTCCTTCACCCCGTCCGAGGAGAACATCACCAGGAAAGGCGAATCCGAGATCATGTTGAAGAACGAGTAGGGAGCGAGATTGGCGACACCGCCCTTGCTCAGCGTGGAAATCCAGCCGATCGGGCGCGGCGAGACTATCGCCTTGGCAGGATTGTGGGGAAGGCCGTGGCCGTTCTTCGGTTCGTAGAACATGTCAGCCCTCCCAGGGACCGACATATTCGGTCACGAGCTTGCTGTGGTCCGGACGTGGTCGCACGAAGCCGGGCCCGACGTGGGTGCCGATGTGAACGAACCCGATCACCCGCTCATGCGGCGCAAGACCGGTGATGCGACGACCTTCTTCGTCGTCGGCATACCAGTTGCTGATCCAGTTTGCGCCGTATCCCATCGCCGTGGCCGCGGTGAGGAGGTTCATCGCTGCCGCTCCCCCCGACAGGAACATCTCCCATTTCGGAATCTTGGGATTGTCGACAGGCGAGTGCACGACCGCGATCACCAGCGGCGCACGCGAAAAGCGCGTCTTCTCCTGCTCGATCCGCGCCTCCGGCAGCGGTCCTTCGCGCTCGACCGCGCGCTTCGCCAGCAACGCGCCCACGCGTTCCCGCGCCGTGCCGCGGTAAATGATGAAACGCCACGGCGACAGGCGTCCGTGGTCTGGCACGCGCGCGGCGATACGGATCAACGTGTCGATTTCCGAATCGCTCGGGCCTGGTTCCTTCAGCTCCTGGATAGGCTGTGATGAACGCGTCAGCAGGAAATCGATGACAGGCGATGTCAAATGCGGCTTCTCCGGAGGGAAGGATGTGGTGGCTGTTCGGACAGCTGCCTCAGGGCAGCAGCTGGAGTGGAGCCGGGCCTTGAATTTGCCACCGCAACGGGTTTCAAAGCAAGCAATGTTCTCCGGGGGATTCCTAAAGGCTGCGCTCTCACTGCTGCTTGCCGTACATGTCGGCGCGGCGGCCGCACCTGCGTTCGCGCAGGCCGGCGGGCCAGGAGGCGCCGGTGGAGGCCCTCCGGGCGGACCTGGTACACCGCCCGGGGGTCCCGGCATGCCTCCCCCGCAGGGTCCGGGACCCGGTTTCCCGAGCGCGGTTCCGGGTGCAAGCCCACCGGGAGCCGTTCAGCCAAGACAAAGCGAGCGCGACGGTTTCCGCAACGGCGATCCGGCCATTCCGTTGAACTTGCCGCCGATCAGCGGCTACGCCCCGTCCCAGAGCGATCAGCCGCTGGCTATCTCGGGCGGTGAAATCACGCTCGCCGCGACCCTCACGCAGGACTCGGGCGAGATCAAGCGCGGCTTGGTGTGGCGCGTCTTCAAGCCCGAGGTCGATGCCGACGGCAAGCTGCCGCTGGTGGCGTCGGCGCAGGGCGGCACGACGGTGTTCCAGCTCGAGCCAGGCAGCTACCTGATTCATGCCGCGTTCGGACGCGCCGGGGCCACAAAGCGTGTGACCGTCGGCCGCGAGGCCAAGCACGAGAGCCTGGTGCTCGATGCCGGTGGCTTGAAGCTCGATGCGCTGCTCTCGGGCGGCGTACGGATCCCGGCCGCGAAGTTGCGCTTTTCGATCTATGAGGCCGAGACGGACGCCCGTGGCGAGCGTGCGTTGATCATCCCAGACGTCAGCCCCAACACCGTCGTGCGGCTGAACGCCGGCACCTACCACGTTGTATCGACCTACGGCGCGATCAACGCCGTCATCCGCGCGGACATCCGGGTCGAGGCCGGCAAGCTGACCGAAGCGACGGTGGAACACCGCGCCGCCGAACTGACCATGAAGCTGGTTCGCGAAACGGGCGGCGAAGCCATCGCCGACACGTCATGGTCGGTAATCGGCGAGTCCGGCGACATCGTGCGTGAAAGCGTCGGAGCGTTCGCATCGATGGTGCTGGCAGAGGGCGACTACACCATCGTCGCCAAGAATCGCGACCGCGTGTACCAGCGCGACTTCACCGTGGTGGCGGGCCGCAACCAGGATGTCGAGGTTACGGCCCAGGGTGGACAGGTGGTCGACGACGTCGTTGACTGAGCGTCAGGCGGCCTGCCGCAACCGCTTGACGTCAGGCGGCGTCGCCTCATCGACCAGTGTCGCGACGGCCGCTTCGAGCGACATCGCCTCCTGATCCTTCGATCCCAGCCGCCGCATGTTGACTGTGCCTTCCTCTGCCTCTCGCCGCCCGCAGACCAGGATCACGGGCACCTTGGCGAGCGAATGTTCGCGCACCTTGTAATTGATCTTCTCGTTTCGCATGTCGGTCTCGACGTAGAGGCCTGCGGCCTTGAGCTTTTTCGCGACCGACCGTGCATAGTCGTCGGCATCCGACGTGATCGTGGCGACCACGACCTGGACCGGCGCGAACCAAAGCGGGAAGTGTCCCGCGTGGCTCTCGATCAGGATGCCCAGGAAACGTTCCAGGGACCCGACGACGGCGCGGTGAATCATCACCGGCTGCTTCTTCTCTGAATCGCTGTCGATGTAGAAGGCGCCGAAACGCTCCGGCAGGTTGAAGTCCACCTGCGTCGTGCCGCACTGCCACTCGCGGCCGATGGCGTCGCGCAGCGTGTACTCGAACTTGGGTCCGTAGAACGTGCCCTCGCCCTCGTTGATGCCGGTCTTGATGCGGTTGTCCTCGCGCGCCATGCGGGCGAGCGAGCTCTTGAGGATGTCCTCGGCGTGATCCCACATCGCGTCCGTGCCGACGCGCTTCTCCGGCCGCGTGGCGAGCTTGACCACAACCTCGTCGAAGCCGAAATCCTTGTAGACTGACATCATGAGTTCGTTGATCTGAAGGATCTCCGCCTCGAGCTGCTCCTCCGTGCAGAAATGGTGTGCGTCGTCCTGCGTGAAGCCGCGAACCCGCATCAGGCCATGAAGCGCGCCCGAAGCCTCGTAGCGATGAACGCTGCCGAATTCGGCCAGCCTTATCGGCAGGTCACGGTACGACTTGAGCCCGTGCTTGAAGATCTGCACGTGCCCGGGACAGTTCATCGGCTTCAGCGCGAAGATGCGCTGGTCGGCCTCGGGATCGTTCGGATGCGTGAAGGCATGCGCCGACTTCACCGCGAACATGTTCTCCTGGTACCAGCCCCAGTGGCCAGACGTCTCCCAAAGGCTCTTGTCGAGGATTTGGGGCGCGTTCACCTCCTGATAGTCGTCGCCCAGCCGGCGCCGCATATAGGCGATCAGGTTCTGGAACATGCGCCAACCCTTGGCATGCCAGAAGACGACGCCGGGCCCCTCTTCCTGGAAATGGAACAGGTCCATCTCGCGTCCGAGCCGGCGGTGGTCACGCTTCTCCGCCTCCTCCAGCATGTGGAGGTATGCATCGAGCTGCGCCTGGTCGGCCCACGCGGTCCCGTAGATGCGCGTGAGCATCGGATTGTTGGCGTCGCCGCGCCAGTAAGCCCCGGCGACGCGCATCAGCTTGAACGCATTGCCGATCTGCCCCGTCGAGGCCATGTGCGGCCCGCGGCAGAGATCGAACCAGTCGCCCTGGTAGTAGATCTTCAGATCCTGATCTTCCGGGATCGCGTCGATCAACTCGACCTTGTAGGCCTCGCCCTTGTCGCGGAAGACCTGGCGCGCGCGGTCGCGGTCCCACACTTCCACCGTGAAGGGCTTATTGCGCGCAATGATCTCGCGCATCTTCTTCTCGATCGCCGGGAAGTCGTCAGGAGTAAACGGCTCGTTGCGGGCGAAATCGTAGTAGAAGCCATTCTCGATCACCGGCCCGATCGTGACCTGCGTACCGGGCCACAGCTCCTGGACCGCCTCGGCCAGCACGTGCGCCGTGTCGTGGCGGATCAATTCCAGGGCGCGCTTGTCGTCGCGCGTCACGATCTCCACCGCGCCCGAGCGGCCGAGCGGCTCCGACAGATCGCGCAGCGTACCGTCTACGGTGTAGGCAACCGCCTTCTTGGCCAGCGACTTCGAGATCGACTCGGCAAGCGCTGCGCCCGTCATTGCAGCGTCGTAGCTGCGTTCGGATCCATCGGGGAATTTCAGGGAAACCTGGGACATTCTTCGCTCCGTCATCCAGTCCCGCATACGAACGCGGGTGGTGCAGCCGGTCCTGCCGGCGAGAGGGCGCGATATAGGCGCAACCGCGCGGTGCGTAAAGCTCTCAGTGTTGTGCGTGCCGCCCGAACGTCCAGTAGCGCCACGGCGTGTACCACCGGAAGCGCGGCTCTAGCGCCTCGGGCACGAGGTCAATGCCGTGCGTTCCCCCCGGACCGCAGCGACTGACGCGGAACAGGCCCAGCCAGCCTCCGGCCCACAGGCCATGGCGGGCGATAGCCTCGTAAGCGTACTCCGAGCATGTCGGGAAGTGTCGACACGAGTTGCCGACGAAGCCCGACAGCGTCAGCTGGTAAAGCCGCACGAGACCTGTCCCGAGCAGCCGGCCCGGCGTCCTCGGCCAGGCACCCTGCCAGTTGCGGCTCTTGATCGAATGTCGGTGCTGGTGCGCCATCATTGTCCATGCTGCAGCGACAATCCGTTCTGTATCAAGCCTTTGAACGGCTGCCTGGAATCTATATGTGAGCGCCACCGCAACGTTTTGCCAGCCCTGTGACTGGCCTGAGGAATGATCATGACCGACCGCATCGAACTCGGGCTCGACACCTTTGGCGACGTCACCGTCGATCCGGCCGGGACGCTCCAGCATCACGCGCAGGTGCTTCGCGACGTTGTCGAAGAGGGCGTGCTCGCCGACCAGGTCGGGGTGGATTTCATCGGTCTCGGCGAGCATCACCGCGACGACTTCGCGATCTCGGCACCGGAGGTCGCGCTCGCCGCCATCGCGGCGAAGACCTCGAAGATTCGCCTCGGATCGGCGGTCACCGTGCTGTCTTCTGACGAGCCGGTGCGCGTGTTCCAACGCTTCTCGACCCTCGACGCGATCTCGAACGGTCGGGCCGAGGTCATCCTCGGCCGCGGCTCCTTCACCGAGTCATTCCCGCTCTTCGGCTATGCACTGAGCGACTACGAGAAGCTGTTCTCGGAGAAGCTCGATCTGTTTTCCGCGCTCCTGAAGGGCGGCTCGATCAATTGGAAGGGCAGCGTTCGGCCGGAGATCGTGAACAAGACGATCTTCCCGCCCATCCAGAACGGTACCCTCAAGACATGGATCGGGGTCGGCGGAAGCCCGGAATCCGTGGTCCGCGCGGTCCAATACGGGTTGCCGATGATGCTCGCGATCATCGGCGGCGAGCCGGCTCGCTTCAAGCCGTTCGTCGATCTCTACCATCGCGCCGTAGCGCAGATCGGCGGCACGGCGCAGCCTCTCGGCGTGCACTCGCCTGGCCACATTGCCGAAACCGATGCACAGGCGCGCGACGAGCTTTGGCCGGGCTACCAGACAATCCATAACCGCATCGGCGGCGAGCGCGGATGGGGGCCGACCACGCGACAGCGCATGGACATGGAGGCGGATATGGGCTCGCTCTACGTCGGCTCGCCGGAGACCGTTGCGCGCAAGATCGTGAAGACGGTCAAGGCACTTGGCGTTCAGCGGTTCGACATGAAATACTCGTCGGGCACGCTCGGTCACGACAAGATGATGAAGAGCATCGAGCTCTACGGCACCCGGGTCGCACCCATGGTGCGGGAGATGCTTGCGGAATAGCTACGCCGCCTCTTCCGTCTGACGACGTTCGATCTGGGCGATCGCATCGACGACGGCGTCGAATGTGAGCATCGTCGACGCGTGCCGCGCCTTGTAGTCGCGCACGGGTTCGAGATAGCGGAGATCGGAGAAGCGCCCCTCTGGCGGCGCGCCATTCTCCTTCAGCATCCTGAGCATCGTCTCGCGCGCGGCCCGCAACTCGCTCGCGCTCGCGCCGACAATGTTGTTCGCCATGATTGAGGACGACGCCTGCCCGAGCGCGCACGCCTTAACCTCATGGGCGAAGTCGGTGATCATGCCGCCGTCCATCTTGATATCGACGGTCACGGTCGAACCGCAGAGCTTCGAGTGAGCAGTGGACGTCGCATGGGCATCCGCAAGGCGTCCGATCCTGCCGATGTTGCCGGCGAAACCGAGGATCTTGGCGTTATAGACGTCGTCAATCATGATGCCGCACTTCGCGCGGGCGCCATCGCGGCGCCCCACGCCTTTGAACTCGTCGCTTGATGTCTATATAATCATCGTATGCCGGCAGCGAAAGGCGATGTCCTGAGGCCCGGTAAAGACTTGCATTCCGGACAGGGTTCCCGAGAAGGCAGTGGTCCGTTCAACTCGTCGCCGCGTAAAGGGCGACTACGGGAGACGCCTGACATGGATGCGGTTGTGAACAAGCTTTCGCCGGTTCAGGACGCACGCGGGACCGCTGCGCCGATGCCGACGCAGCGCGAGGTTGAAGCGGCGGTCAACACGCTCCTTCGCTGGATCGGTGAGGACCCCTCGCGCGAGGGGCTGCTGGACACGCCGAAGCGCGTTGCCAACGCCTACAAGGAGATGTTCGCCGGATACGACAAGGATCCGGCGGAGGAGCTCGGCCGGACTTTCGAGGAAGTGGCGGGCTACGACGACCTCGTGCTGGTGAGGGACATTCACTTCCACTCGCATTGCGAGCACCACATGGTGCCGATCATCGGTCGTGCCCATGTGGCCTATCTGCCCGACCGCAAGGTGGTCGGCCTGTCCAAGATCGCGCGTGTCGTCGACATCTTCGCGCAGCGGCTGCAGACGCAGGAAGCGCTTACCGCGCAGATCGCAGGCTGCATCCAGGAGGTGCTCAACCCGCGCGGCGTTGCGGTGATGATCGAGGCGGAGCATATGTGCATGGCCATGCGCGGGATCCGCAAACAGGGATCGACCACGCTGACGTCCACCTTCACCGGCGCCTTTCGGGATCATCCCGAGGAGCAGGTGCGCTTCATGACCATGCTGCGGGCCGGCACAAAGGATTGATATCCTGCCGGTCCTCCGACGGAGGCCGGCTTGCCTGAAATTTCGTTTCCCCCCGCTTTGGCCGACAAGCACGCGCTCGAGGAAGGCGACATGCTCTCCCCGCGTTTCGACGCCAGTGGCCTGGCCACCGTCATAGCCGTGGACGCGGTGGATGGAGCCGTGCTCATGCTTGCGCACATGAATGCGGAAGCCCTGGCGCTGACGCTCCGGACCGGCATCGCGCATTACTGGTCCCGCTCGCGGCGCGCGCTCTGGAAGAAGGGCGAAACCTCGGGGAACTTCCAGCGTGTGGTCGAGGTCATGACCGACTGCGACCAGGATGCGCTGCTGATCCGCGTCGAGGTCGCCGGCGACGGTGCAACTTGTCACACAGGCCGGCGTTCCTGCTTTTATAGAAAAGTTGAATTGCGGAGCGGGCGTGCGACACTCACCGAGATCGAACCGCGCCCCGCCATGGACTGAAGCCCTCACTTTACGACGCCTGCTCAAGGATTCATCATTTCGATACGCCGCAGGGCTAGGCTATCCTTGGGGAAGAGGACACGGCCATGCTTGACTGGGCGTCGCTGCGGGGGAGGCACGAGATGCGGGTCACCGACGACTTTCCGGTCGATGCCGAGCCTCCGGTCCCCCAGATCGAGCCGGCGAAGCCGAAGTCTGGCATAGCACTGGCGCTTGGCGGAGGCGCGGCGCGCGGCTGGGCCCATATCGGCGTGCTGCGCGCGCTGGAAGAGGCCGGAATCCGCATCGACATGATCGCAGGCACGTCGATCGGCGCGCTGGTCGGCGGCTGCTATCTCGCCGGCAAGCTGGACGAACTCGAGGAATTCGCGCGATCGCTGACGAAACGCCGCATCTTCGGCCTGCTCGACCTTCACATCGGCGGCAGCGGCCTGTTCGGCGGCATGAAACTCGACGCCCGGATGCGCCAGCATCTGGAACACATCACCTTCGCCGACCTCCCCAAGCCGCTGGTCTGCGTCGCCTCGGAGCTGCGCACCGGCCATGAGATATGGCTTTCTTCGGGATCGCTGATCACGGCGATGCGCGCGTCCTACGCGCTGCCCGGCGTGTTCGAGCCGATTACCGTCAACAAGCGCGTGCTGGTCGACGGTGCGCTGGTGAATCCGGTGCCGGTGTCGGTGTGCCGCGCGTACGAGCAGCGGCTCGTCGTCGCCGTCAACCTGCACTACGACCTGTTCGGCCGCGCAGCCGTCATCAAGCACAGCGCCGACGCGCCGCCCGACGAGCCGGAGCTGGTCATCAAGAAGGGACCGACCGCGCGCGAAGAGCGGATCGGCATCATGGGCGTGATGGTCGAGGCCTACAACATCATCCAGGACCGCATCTCCCGCGCCCGCTTGGCCGGCGATCCTCCGGACCTGTCGCTGCAGCCGCGGCTCGGCCACATCGGCCTGTCGGAATTCCACCGCGCCGACGAGACGATCCGCCTCGGATACGAGGCCGCGCGCGCCAACATCAACGAGCTGCAGCGTCTGCAAACGGTCCTCGGCTAGAATGCATCGGCCCTCGCCGCATCGATGACCCGCATCTGAACGCTGCGCCTGCCGTTCCAGTGATTGAGCGACAGCGTACCGGCCAGGTGCACGCTCTGCCCGCGACTGCCGAACAGGAAAGCGCCGAGCTCGGTCTGCACGGCGCGGAATGCGATCGCCTGGATGCGCCCGCCCGACAGGCTCTGCATATCGAGGCGGACGTGGCCGTTGCCGACCTCGCGCGCATCGGCGATGCGATGGCGCGGCAGCGCGAAGACCGGCGCGGCATGACCGGCGCCATAGGGCCCGGCCGCCTCGAGCGTATCGATCAGTTCGACCGACACGCCTTCCGCCGAGATCGCCGCGTCGATCGCCAGCCGCTCGCCGTCGCGCAGCGCCGTCACCGCATCGAGCGCGCGGCTTTCGAAGAAGGCGCGTAGGGCGCCGAGCTTGCCACGCTCGACGCTGATGCCGGCGGCCATGGCGTGACCGCCGCCCTTCACCAGGAGACCTTCGCTCACCGCGTCGCGGACCATGCGGCCGAGATCGAAGCCGGCGATGGAACGCCCGGAGCCGGTGCCGAGGCCACTGGCGTTGAACGATATGGCGAAGGCCGGGCGACGCGTGTGCTCCTTCAGCCGCGCCGCGATGAGCCCGACGACGCCGGGATGCCAGCCATCGCTGGCGGTGACGACGACTGCCGGACCGCTGCCGCGCGCCAGCTCTGCGTCGACCTCGGCGCGCGCTGCCGCGAGCATCTCCGTTTCCATCGTCTGGCGTTCGGCGTTCAGGCGGCACAAGGTCTCGCCGATCGTCCGTGCCTCGACCGGATCGTCGGTCGAAAGCATGCGGGCGCCGAGGGCGGCGTCGCCGATGCGGCCGCCGGCGTTGATGCGCGGACCGAGCAGGAACGACAGGTGAAATGAGCCGAGCGGCTCGCCGATCTTGCACAGTTCGGCGAGCGCCGCGATGCCGAGGTTCTGGCGGCGCCGCATGGCGATAAGGCCCTTGGCGACGAAGGCGCGGTTGACGCCGACGAGCGGGACGACGTCGCAGATCGTCGCGATCGCTGCGAGGTCGAGATAGCCCAGCAGATCGGGCGGCTTCGGCAGGTCATCGCGCGCGCGCATGCGGCGCGCGACCTCCACCAGCGTCACGAAAACGACGCCGGCGGCGCAGAGATGCCCCTGCCCCGAGAGGTCGTCCTCGCGGTTGGGATTGACCACCGCCAGGGCGGCGGGCAGCGGGCCGCCGACCTGGTGATGGTCGAGCACCACGACCTCGGCACCGGCGGCATTGGCCGCATCGATCGCCGCAGCGCTGTTGGTGCCGCAATCGACGGTGACGATCAGCGACGCACCGCGGCGCACGAGCTCCCGCATCGCATCGGGGTTCGGGCCGTAACCTTCGAAGATGCGGTCGGGGATGTAGATCTCGGACTCGATGCCGAAATGGCCGAGGAAGCGCTTCACCATCGCCGACGAGGCGGCGCCGTCCACGTCGTAGTCGCCGAAGATGGCGACACGCTCCCGCCTGACGACCGCCCGCAGGATCCGCTCCGCCGCCGGCTCCATGTCGGTGAAGCGCATCGGATCGGGCAGCAGGTCGCGGATCGTCGGGTCGAGGAAACGTTCGGCATCCTCGGGCAGCACGCCGCGCCCGGCGAGCACCCTCGCCGTGATCTCGGGCATGCCGCTCGACTGCGCAATGGCGAGCGCGATGTTCTCCTGCCGCGGCGTGAGGCGGTGCTCCCACGCGAGGCCGCTCGCCGACTGGCGGACGTCGAGAAAGAGGCGCCGGCCCTCGCGCTGGGTGGACGTTTCCATCGCCCGCATATACGGGCGCGCGGACCCGTCCGCTAGAACTTGCCGAGGTCCTGGTGACGCGCCTTGATCTCGCGCACCGTGCGCGAGGAGGAGCGCATGACGATGGTGTGCGTCTGGATCGAGTCGCGGCCGAACTTGACGCCGGAAAGCATGTTGCCGTCGGTGACGCCGGTGGCTGCGAACAGCACGTCGCCGCGCGCCATCTCGTCCATCCGGTAGACCTTGTTGGGATCGGTGATGCCCATCTTGGCGGCGCGCGCGATCTTCTCCTCGGTGTTGAGCTGCAGGCGGCCCTGCATCTGGCCGCCGATGCAGCGCAGCGCGGCGGCGGCGAGCACGCCCTCGGGCGCCCCGCCCGAGCCGATATAGATGTCGATGCCGGTCTCGTCCGGATCGGTCGTGTGGATGACGCCGGCGACGTCGCCGTCGCCGATCAGCCGGATCGCCGCGCCCGTTGCGCGCACCGCCTCGATCAGCCGGGCATGGCGCGGCCGGTCCATGATGCAGGCAGTGATCTCGTTGACCTTGACGCCCTTCGCCTTGGCGAGTGCGGCGATGTTGTCGGCCGGCGACGCGTCGATGTCGATCAGCCCGTGCGGGAAGCCGGGCCCGATGGCGATCTTGTCCATGTAGACGTCGGGCGCGTAGAGCAGATTGCCCTTCTCGGCGATGGCGATGACCGCCAGCGAGTTCGGCAGGTTCTTGGCGCAGATCGTCGTGCCTTCCAGCGGATCGAGCGCGATGTCGAGTTCGGGCCCCTCGCCGGTGCCGACCTTCTCGCCGATGTAGAGCATCGGCGCCTCGTCGCGCTCGCCCTCGCCGATCACCACGGTGCCGCGGATCGGCAGGCGGTTGAGCTCGGTGCGCATGGCGTCCACGGCCGCCTGGTCGGCATCCTTTTCGTCGCCATGCCCGCGCAGGCGAGCGGCGGCCACCGCCGCGGCCTCCGCGACGCGCACCAGTTCGAGCGTCAGGATTCGGTCGAGACCGGACGTGGCTGCGGCCATGAGATACTCCAGCGGACATTGATCGGCGTCCAACCCTTCTGGCAAACCGGTCCTGCCGCCACAAGAGCCCGCAAGAACTTGAACCGATTGAATGATTTGGCGCGGCCTTTCCCGTTCCTACGCCCCGTTTCCGGTCTAGGGATTGAATGGCGGGAGGACGGGCGGCCGTTCGGTCGCTCGTAGATTAGTGTGTGTGCGGCCTCGCGGCCGCCCGTCCGGTGGTCTGCCCCGCGGCACGCCCCGGCGGGTGCCGGGCAGCGTGTGGTTCCGCAAGGCCCGGACGTCAGGGCTCAAGGCCCAGCCGCGCTACCGATTGCGCAGCCCATCCGGCACCGACCTTCGCCCGACTACCCGGTGCGCACCCGTCTCCCGTGCGAAGGCGGCGAGGATGACGCGCGCTGGATGCTGGGTGGACAAAAGATTGCCCCTCACTTGCGATTCTGACGCTTAGGCTCGTGAAGAACTCGCCTAAGCTGTTGAAATCGCTTTCCTGCCCTTCGCTATGGCTCCGGGCGTTCCTCGCTCAAAAAGCCAAACCGTAGGCTTTTTGTCCCCTCCGGGGCCGCTCGTCACCCCGCAAGGGGAGAGATAAGGCCCTGCACCTCCTTCGTCGCAAACCCTCCAGGTCGCGCTTTGCTCTGAGGTCGCAAGTTGAGGGTTGAGATCGC
>JAEWLS010000035.1 GCA_023457435.1 Pseudomonadota bacterium | reverse complement strand
ACCTGGACAGGGGCCTCGGCGGCTGGAGCGGCCTCGACCGGCGCTTCGCCGGCAAGGACGGGACGCCCGGTCGGCAGCGGCGCGTTGATCGCGAGCTTGATCTCGTCGACCGGCTCCCCCGCGGCATCGGCAGCGGCGAACAGGTTGTCGGCGAGCGCGGTGGCCGCGGCAGCGCGCGGGGCGGCGATCGGAAGCGGGATCGAGCGCGCCGGCAACGAGGCCAGGATGGTCTCCGGGGTCGGCGGGGCGGCGGTCGCGAACGGCGGAACCGGCGCCGCGGCGACCGGCGGCGGAGGCGCGAGCGTTACGCCGGGCACGGAACCGGAAGGTATGGGTGCCGGGGCCGGGGCCGCAGCTGCGGCCTGCACCGGCTGCTGCTGGCGGCGCGGCGGCGCGGCGTATGCGACGGCGACCTCGCCATCGGCGGAATCCTCGGCGTCGTCGGCACCGCCGCCGGCACCGAACAGGCGGGCGAAGAAGCCCTGCTTCTTCTCATCCGTCTCGGCCGAGGCCATCTGGATCGACGCGCTGCTCTTCTTGCCCGACTTGTAAGCGGCGAGCGCCTGATTGAAGCCAGGCAGCGGCTTGCCGTCGGCGGGAATGTGAATCGTCTTGCCGTCCGGGAACAAGGCCAGCAGCTCGCTGCGGCTCATGCGCGGCCAGGCGCGGACGTTGCCGACGTCGAGGTGCACGAAGGGTGCGCCCGACTTGGGATAGTAGCCTACGCCGCCCGTCTGGGCGCGGAAGCCGGCGGCGCGGATCTTCGACAGGCTGACGCCCGGAATGTAGAAGTCCATCGCCTTGCCGAGCATGTGCTGGCTTTTCTCCGCCACGCCGCTGGAGCGCTTGCGCAGCATGGCGTTGGTGGCTGGAGAGCGATACGCCGATACGACGTGGATGTAGTCCCTGCCGCCGACGGAGCGGTAGACTTCCCAAACCAGGTCCAGCAGGCGGGGGTCGAGCCGGGCCGGCTCGTTGCGACGCCAGTCCCGGAGCAGCTGGTTGATCTGCTTGATGCCCGAAGCGACGTACTTGCCGTCCTTCTTGAACGTGATCTCGGCACGCTCCTTGGTATGGATGAAGAAGATCTTCAGCGTGCGCGTTTCAGCGCTGGCCAGGCTTGCCGATGCGGTCAGCCCGCACATCGCGACGAGAAGCGCCGTCACGGCCCTTCTCCAGGTAGACGCGACCACGGGCCACCCCCCAAGAATACGCTTGCTCTGTCTCAATACCGTGCCTTGCCGGCTGTCATTGTCCCCAGATGACACCCGGGTCCATCCAAGACCCGAACATCGACGATAATGGTTAATCGCCGCTTATTGAAGCGGGAATGTGCCAACACGATGGCAGCTTCGTGTCGGTCCTGCATTGCAGGTTACTTTGGTAAACCAGTGGTTTCCGTCCTGTCCATCCCGGCCTGGGGAAAGCTGCGGTTAAGGTTGCCGCGGCCGGGGGCGTTCAGGAGGCAAGACGGATCGGCCGGCCGGAATCCGGGTCGATGCCCATGTCCTTCAGCTTCCGGTAGAGGGTCGAGCGGCCGATGCCGAGACGCCGCGCAACCTCGCTCATCTGCCCGTCGTAGCGGTCGATGGCGAACCTGATCATCTCCTGCTCGACCTCGGCGAGGCTGCGCACATTGCCGCGCTGATCGAGCGCGCTCACCGTGCCGAAGCGATCGCCGGCGGTGGCGAAGTCCGAATCGGCCGCGTGTGCGGCGGCAGGATGGCCGCCGATCGGCAGAGGCGTGACAGAATCGCTCTGCGTCAGGTCGAAGCCCGGCAGCTGTGCCCGGATTTGCGGAAACTCCTCCTCGGTGAGCAGTTCGCCGTCGCAAAGCACGACGGCGCGGAAGATCGCGTTCTCGAGCTGGCGGATGTTGCCGGGCCAGTCATAGGCCTCGAGCAGCGCCAGCGCGGCGGACGAAATGCCCTTCACGCGCCCGCCGGTCTCCGACTTGCCGAGCCGCGCCACGAAATGCTGGACGAGCAGCGGGATGTCCTCGCGACGTTCCCGCAGCGGCGGGATGAAGATCGGGAAGACATTCAGGCGATAGTAGAGGTCTTCGCGGAAGGCCCCGTCCTTGACGCGGCGGATCAGGTCGCGGTTCGTCGCCGAGATGAGGCGGATGTCGACCTTGACGGTCGAGCGTCCGCCGACCGGATCGACCTCGCCCTCCTGCACCGCGCGCAGCAGCTTGACCTGCGCCTCGAGCGGCAGGTCGCCGATCTCGTCGAGGAAGAGCGTGCCGGAATGCGCCTCGACGAACTTGCCCGTGTGCCGCTCGGTCGCGCCGGTGAAAGCGCCCTTCTCGTGGCCGAACAGGATGCTCTCGACCAGATTGTCCGGGATCGCCCCGCAATTGACGGTGACGAAAGGCTTGCCGCGGCGTTCCCCCGAGCCCTGGATGGCGCGTGCGATCATCTCCTTGCCGACGCCCGATTCCCCCTCGAGCAGGATCGGGATATTCGACGCCGCCGCCTTGCGTCCGAGCCGAAGCACGCGCTCCATCGAGGGGCTGGCGGCGATGAGGTCGCGGAACGAGAAACCGGCGCTCGTGGCCTTGGCAGGCTTGCGCGCGCCGAGCGAGCGCGCCTCGATCTTCAGCGCGTTTGCCACGGAAAGCTGGATGCGCTCGGGCGAAACCGGCTTGACGACGAAGTCGAACGCGCCCTGGCGCATCGCCGAGACGACCGTCTCGATGCCGCCCTGCGCCGTCTGCACCACGACGGGAATGGCGATCTCGCGCTCGCGCATCGCGGCGAGCATGGCGAGCCCGCCCATGCCGGGCATGATCAGGTCGAGGACGACGGCGCCAATATCGCCGCCGCGCGGGCCCTCGAGCGCGGCGAGGCCCGCCTCGCCGCTGTCGGCCGTCAGCGTTGCGTGGCCGGCCTTGCCGAGCGCCGCTTCCAGCAGGCGGCGCTGGACCGGGTCGTCATCGACAATGAGAACGCTGGCTGGCATGACGTGTCGGGAGTCCTGACGGCTTGTCTGGCGAACTGCATCGGTTTGGCACACATGTCTGAACAGGGTTTCAACCAATGCGGTGAACGATCCCTTACGGATCGCATACGAGAGTTCAGCGAGGTTCCTGCGAATGAACGGTTCGAAGTCTTCTGCGGTGCATGCGCCGGCGGGCGCCGCCGTCGCCGACGAAGCGCAGCCTTCGCTCGGCATCCTGCCCGAGTGGAACCTCGCGGACCTCTATCCGTCGATGGATGCGCCGGAGCTGAAGCGCGACATCGAGCGCGTCGCAAGCGAGGCGCTGACCTTCGAGCAGGCCTGGAAGGGTCGGCTCGAAGCCGAGGCGAGGAAGGGCGCCGACGGCGGGCTGGGCGCGGCGATGGTCGCTTATGAGGCCCTGGAAGAGCTGATGGGCCGCATCATGTCCTACGGCGGCCTCGTCTATGCCGGCGATACCTCCGATCCGAAGCGCGCCAAGCTCTACGGCGACCTGCAGGAGAAGATCACCGACGCCAGCGCGCACCTGCTGTTCTTTACCCTGGAGATGAACCGTATCGACGACGCGGTGATGGACGCGGCGATGGACGCCGATCCGCTGCTCGGGCGCTACCGGCCGTGGATCGTCGACCTGCGCAAGGACAAGCCGTTCCAGCTCGAGGACCGCGTCGAGCAGCTGTTCCACGAGAAGTCGGTGACCGGCAGGAGCGCGTGGAACCGTCTCTTCGACGAGACGATGACGGAGCTTCGCTTCGAGATCGACGGCGAGACGCTGATGCTCGAGCCGACGCTGAACCTGCTGCAGAGCCCCGGTGGCGACGTCCGCCGCAAGGCTGCGGAGGCGCTGGCCGCGACCTTCTCGGAAAACCTGCGGCTGTTCACGCTGATCACCAACACGCTGGCCAAGGACAAGGAGATATCCGACCGCTGGCGCGGCTTCGAGGACATCGCCGACTCGCGCCACCTCGCGAACCGCGTCGAGCGCGAGGTGGTGGACGCGCTCGCCGCGGCGGTGCGCGAGGCCTATCCGCGCCTGTCGCACCGCTACTACGCGATGAAGGCGAAGTGGCTCGGCATGACCGAGATGAACCACTGGGACCGCAACGCGCCGCTCCCCGAAACGCCGCAGGCGACCATCGGCTGGGACGACGCCAAGACGATGGTCCTCTCGGCCTATCAGGGCTTCGCCCCCGAAATGGCTGAAATTGCACGGAAATTCTTCGACGGGCGCTGGATCGACGCGCCGGTCCGGCCCGGCAAGTCGCCGGGTGCCTTCGCCCACCCGACGGTGCCTTCCGCGCACCCCTATGTGTTGATCAACTACATGGGCAAGCCGCGCGACGTGATGACGCTTGCCCATGAACTCGGCCACGGCGTCCACCAGGTGCTCGCGGCCGACCAGGGCGCGCTGATGTCCTCGACGCCGCTGACGCTCGCCGAGACCGCGTCGGTGTTCGGCGAGATGCTGACCTTCCGCTCACTGCTCGACCGCGCCACCGACAAGCGCGAGCGCAAGGCGATGCTGGCGCAGAAGGTCGAGGACATGATCAACACGGTGGTCCGGCAGATCGCGTTCTATTCCTTCGAGCGCAAGCTGCACGAGGAACGCAAGAAGGGCGAACTGACCTCGGACCGTATCGGCGAACTGTGGCTGGAGGTGCAGAAGGAGAGCCTCGGACCGGCGATCGCCATTCGGCCCGGCTACGAGACCTTCTGGACGTACATTCCGCACTTCATCCACTCGCCGTTCTACGTCTACGCCTATGCCTTCGGCGACTGCCTCGTGAACTCGCTCTATGCCGTGTACATGAACGCCGAGAGCGGCTTCCAACAGAAGTATTTCGAGATGCTCAAGGCCGGAGGCACCAAACACCACTCCGAACTCCTGAAGCCGTTCGGCCTGGACGCCACCGATCCGGCGTTCTGGCAGAAGGGACTGTCGGTCATCGAGGGGCTGATCGACGAACTCGAGGCGATGGAGGACTGACAGTCCGCCGTGCTATCCTCGCCGTCCAGGAGACGCCCATGAACTTCCAGCTCAAGAAGCGCTACACGGACTGGCTGGCCGAGCAAGTCAAGGCCGGCCGCTACGCCTCGGAGACGGAGGCCGTTGAGGAGGCGTTGGCAGCAAAAATCGACGAGGAGGAGTTAGCACAGCTCAAGGCGCGGCTCGTGGAGTCGGAACGTCAACACGCCGATGGCAGATACGTCGTTGCCGACGAAGCCTTCTTCGAGAACAAGAAGCAAATGATCCGGGATCGCTACATGAAGGGCGGTCAGTGAGGCGATATGAGGTCCGGTTCAGCGACGCCGCCG
Organism: Pseudomonadota bacterium; assembly: GCA_023457435.1. GTDB lineage: Bacteria > Pseudomonadota > Alphaproteobacteria > Rhizobiales > Rhizobiaceae > RCIO01. Next base: position 132,090 of record JAEWLS010000035.1, on the reverse strand, counting down.
AGGCTGGCCTGGATGCGATCCTGAACTTCATTGCCAACGACAATCCTCTTCGCGCCCTTACGTTCGTCGAGGAGCTCCGGCAACGTACTTTCGATCTGCTCTCCGTCACGCCCAATGCCTCGATGCGTATTGGCTCCTTCAGGTTTGCGGTCTTCGGCCGATATGTTGTCGTCTTCTCCGTCGACGATGAGAACGGGATTGTGCGGGTGCATTTGGTGACCGAGGGCCACAGGAACTGGCGGCGCATGCTCGGCGACCCGCACTGACCGTGCGTCGAGCCCAGTTCCTCTTTATAGTGGCGGCGATCTGTGGTCTGAGCGCCGCCCTACAACTGCATACGAACGAAGAGGCATGACATGGCGAAGAACGAGTGGCCCATTTACGGGGAGATCACCGGCCCAGTGATCATGATCGGCTTCGGTTCGATCGGCCGCGGCACGCTTCCGCTGATCGAGCGGCACTTCAAGGTCGACAAGTCGCGGATGGTCGTGATCGATCCGAACGACGCGGACAAGCGCCTGGTCGACGAGCGCGGGGTCACCTTCCTGCAGGAGGCCGTGACCGAAAAGAACTACAAGAAGCTGCTGAAGCCGCTTCTGACAAAGGGCGGCGGCCAGGGCTTCTGCGTCAACCTGTCGGTAGACACGGGCTCGGTCGATCTGATGCGCTTCTGCCGCGAGCTCGGCTGCCTTTATGTCGATACCGTCGTCGAGCCGTGGCTCGGCTTCTACTTCGACGAAAGCAAGGACAATTCCGAGCGCACGAACTACGCGTTGCGCGAAACGCTGCTCGCCGAGAAGCGGAGGAATCCGGGCGGACCGACCGCCGTTTCGACCTGCGGGGCGAACCCCGGCATGGTTTCTTGGTTCGTCAAACAGGCGCTGGTCAATCTCGCCGCCGACATCCTTCCGAATGCCGCCGAGCCCGAAACCGGGGACCGGGCCGGCTGGGCCAAGCTGATGAAGAAGCTCGGCGTGAAGGGCGTTCACATCGCTGAGCGCGACACCCAGCGAACCAAGCAGCCGAAACCGCTCAACGTTTTCTGGAACACCTGGTCCGTCGAAGGCTTCATCTCGGAAGGTTTGCAGCCGGCCGAACTCGGCTGGGGCACGCATGAGAAGTGGATGCCGAAGAACGGCCGCAAACATAAGCAGGGCTCGAAAGCGGCGATCTTTCTCGAGCAGCCCGGCGCCAATACCCGCGTGCGTACCTGGTGTCCGACGCCGGGGCCGCAATACGGCTTCCTCGTCACGCACAACGAGTCGATCTCGATCGCCGACTACTACACGGTGCGCGACAAGAAGGGCAAAGTGACCTTCCGGCCGACGGCGCATTACGCCTACCATCCCTGCAACGACGCGGTGCTGTCGCTGCACGAGATGTTCGGCGCGGCGGGCAAGGCGCAACCGACCCACCACGTGCTCGACGAGAACGAGCTGATCGATGGTGTCGACGAACTCGGGGTGCTGCTCTACGGACACGAGAAGAACGCCTACTGGTACGGCTCGCAGCTGTCGCTTCAGGAGGCGCGACAGCTCGCGCCCTACCAGAACGCGACCGGCATGCAGGTCACCTCGGCGGTGCTCTCCGGCATGGTGTGGGCGCTGGAGAACCCGGAGGCAGGCATCGTCGAGGCCGACGAGATGGACTACAAGCGCTGTCTCGAGGTGCAGCGGCAATATCTCGGCCCGGTGAACGGCTACTACACCGACTGGACGCCGCTCGACGACCGCCCCGGTCTGTTTCCCGAGGACATCGACACGTCCGACCCGTGGCAATTTAGAAATATTCTCGTTAGATAATCGCGACGGAACGGCTGGTGCCGGAGCGACGCTGGCGGGCGTCTGCACGTGGAGAGGGTACAATGCTTCAGAAGCGCTACATCGCGATCGCGGCCGCCATTGCCGCCGTGACCGGCATGGCCGGCTGCCAATCCGGTCCCTCGGAGCCGATGCCGGGGCCGATCGTCGCCGCGCCGCAGACCGGCGTCGAGGGGTCGTGGATAGACCAGGCGGGCACCGGCCTGACGACCTTTACCGCCGGCCGCTTCGAGACGATTGCGACGGACTCGCGACAGAAACTGTCCGAGGGGACCTACGCGCTGAAGTCCCCGACACTTGTTGAGATCAACGGCATGTCGATCATCCGGCAGACGCCCATCGCCTTCAACTGCGCACTGGCGACGCAGAACCAGCTCAACTGCACTTCGTCGGGCGGCCAGCAGTTCGTGCTTACCCGCCGCGTAGGGGCGGTCTGACGAGCCGCTTGCACGGCGGGTGACGCTGCTGCGATAACTTCCCGGCGGTAAGCCGCCGGGAGGAGACATGGCAGCGCATTTCGACTCCGCGGAGACGCGCGACAGGGCAGAACGCGAGCGCGACCTCTTTTCCAGGCTTCCATCATTCCTGGCCAATGCCTCTAGGGCCGCGCCCGGCTTGGGACGCTGGATTGGCGGGCATGATTTCGCGGCGGTAACCAGCCGCAAGGCGCTGGCCAGGCTGCCGGTCCTGCGCAAGACCGAACTCATGCAGCTGCAGGCGGAGGAACCGCCGTTCGGCGGGTTCGCGGCTGCATCGCTGCTCCCGGGGGGGCGCGTGTTCATGTCGCCCGGGCCGATCTGGGAACCGCAAGCAAACGCCGGCGGTCACTGGGGCGGGGCGCGTGCGCTATTCGCCGCCGGCGTCCGCCATGGAGACGTCGTTCACAACGCATTCGCCTACCACATGACACCGGGGGCCTGGATCATCGACGAGGGCGCCAGGGCGCTCGGCTGCACCGTCTTTCCCGCCGGCACCGGCAACACCGAAACGCAGGTCGAGGCGGCGGCGGCATTGCGGCCCAAAGTCTATGCCGGCACGCCCGATTTTCTGAAAGCGATGCTCGACAAGGCCGACGAGGCCGGCCGCGACCTGTCTTCGTTCAAGCTCGGGCTGGTATCCGGCGGGGCCCTGTTCCCGTCGTTGCGGCAGGAATACGCGGCGCGCGGCATCAAGGTTCTGCAGTGCTATGCGACAGCCGAGTTCGGCGCGATTGCCTACGAGAGCGCGGCGGGGGATGGCTCGCCGAACCCCGGCATGATCGTCAACGAGGATCTGATCGTCGAGATCGTGCGTCCCGGGACCGACGATCCGTTGCCCGATGGAGAGGTAGGCGAGGTCGTCGTCACCGGTTTCAACCCGGCCTACCCGCTGGTGCGATTGGGCACCGGCGATCTCTCCGCCGTTCTGCCGGGCAGCTCTCCATGCGGCCGCACCGGCATGCGGATCAAGGGCTGGATGGGTCGCGCCGACCAGCGGACGAAAGTGAAGGGCATGTTCGTCGATCCGAAGCAGGTCGCCGAGATCGTCAAGCGCGAGCCGGCCGTCGCGAAGGCGCGGCTGGTCGTCGGCCGCGACGGCGCAAGGGACCGGATGGTGCTGCGCGTGGAGGCGGCAGAGGGTAAGGCGCCGAACGCTGCGGCGATCGGCGCCTTGCTGCGCGATGTCACCAAGCTCGGCGGCGAAGTGGAGATCGTCGCCCCCGGCTCGCTCCCGAACGACGGCAAGGTGATAGCCGACGAACGCGACTACGCGACCTGAATCCGCTTGCAAGCGGTTTTGCCGGATGGGAAGCTGCCGGCAACGGGCATTCACGTGCCTGACAACGAACGGGAATAGACGCTCCGGCGAACTGCAACGGGAGACACAGATGAGAAAATTCGCCTTGCTGGCGGCGATGTCGGCCTCGACGATGGCAATGTCGACTGCCGTATCGTTTGCCGACTACGAGCTGACGATCCTCCACATCAACGACTGGCATAGCCGCATCGAGTCGAACAACGCGTTCGAATCGACCTGTTCCGAGAAGGAAGAAGGCGAAGGCAAGTGCTTCGGCGGCGCCGCGCGCCTCGTGACCGCGATCGGCCAGCGCCGCGACGCTCTCTCCGGCAAGAACGTGCTGCTGCTCAACGGCGGCGACAACTTCCAGGGGTCGCTGTTCTATTCGACCTTCAAGGGGAAGGCCGAGGGCGAGTTCCTCAACCTCATGAAGTTCGACGCCATGACCGTCGGCAACCACGAGTTCGACGACGGCGAGGAAGCGCTCGTACCGTTCCTCGACATGATCGAGTTCCCGGTCCTTTCCGCCAACGTCGTGACCAAGGCTGCTTCCGGCGCGCATGAAAAGATCAAGCCGTCGATCGTCCTCGACGTCGGCGGGGAGAAGGTGGGCATCATCGGCGCGGTGACCACCGACACGCCGGACATCGCATCGCCCGGCCCGAACATCTCGATAGAGGACGATATCGCCAAGATCACGGCCGAGGTCGAGAAGCTGAAGGCCCAGGGCGTCAACAAGATCATCGCGCTGACCCATGTCGGCTACGTCCGCGACAAGGAGATGATCGCCAAGATTCCCGGCATCGACGTGGTCGTAGGCGGTCACTCGCACTCCCTGCTGTCCAACACGGATGCGAAGGCCGAGGGGCCGTATCCGACGATGGTCGACAATCCGGAGGGCTACAAGGTCCCGGTGACGCAGGCAGCGTCCTACTCGAAGTTCCTCGGCGAGTTCACCGTGGTCTTCGACGACAATGGCGTGGTGAAGAGCGCCAAGGGCGACCCGCTCTCGCTCGACAAGTCGATCACGCCCGACGAGCAGGTGCTCGCACGCATCAAGGAGATGGGCGCGCCGATCGAGGAGCTGAAGAAGCTCGAAGTGTCGGAGACCAGCGCGGCGATCAACGGCAGCCGCGACGCGTGCCGCGCCGTCGAGTGCGAGATGGGCAACCTGATCGCCGACGCGATCGTCGACCGCACGAAGGACCAGGGCGTCACCATCGCCATCCAGAACGGCGGCGGCATTCGCGCCTCGATCGACCAGGGCGTCATCACGATGGGCGAGGTGCTCACCGTTCTGCCGTTCCAAAACACGCTGGCGACCTTCCAACTCACCGGCGCCGACCTCGTCGCCTCGCTCGAACACGGCGTCAGCGGGATCGAGGAAGGCAAAGGCCAGTTTCCGCAGGTCAGCGGCATGAAGTACACGATCGACCTCGCGGTCGCGCCCAACGGCGGGCGCGTGAAGGACGTGATGGTCATGGAAGGCGGGAACTTTGTCCCGATCGACCCGGCCAAGACCTATACGATCGGCACCAACAACTTCGTCCGCGGCGGCGGCGACGGCTACAAGCTGTTCGCGTCGAACGCCAAGAACGCCTACGATTTCGGGCCGAGCCTCGAGCAGGTGGTCGCCGACTACCTAAAGGCGAACCGCCCGTTCTCGCCGAAGACTGAAGGCCGCATCACCATCGTCAACGCGCCGGCGCCCAAGCCAGCCGAGCCGGCCCCTGCTCCGGCCCAGCCCGCACCGCCGGCTGCCACACCTCCGGCAGTGACACCGCCTGCAGCGACACCGCCTGCGGCAACTCCGCCAGCAGCAACTCCGCCTGCGGCAGCCCCGGCACCGACGCCTCCGGCAAGTGCCGAGGTTCCGCCCCCGCCCCCCGGCTCCGGCGACATCGCCAACACACCGCCGGTCGTAGACGCGGCGCCGACGCCGCCTGCAGCCGAACCGGCTCCGACTCCTCCGGCTGCCGCCCCGGCTCCGACTCCCCCGGCTGCCGCCCCGGCTCCGACGCCACCGGTGGCTGCGGCACCGGCCGCGCCGAAGACCTACACGGTCGTTGCCGGCGACAACCTCTGGGATATCGCTGAAAAGGCTCTGGGCGATGCCGCGCGTTGGCAGGAGATCGCCGAGCTCAACGGGCTGAAGCGGCCATATCGCCTGCAGATCGGCCAGGAGCTGAAGCTGCCCTGACCCCGGTTACGGACAGGAAGCAGGAAAGCCCGCCTCGCGCGGGCTTTTCTTTGCCCGGCGGGGTGCGGCCACAAGCACCATTTGATCCGGGACAAGACGAGCCTACCTAGCGGCGTGCGAGGGACCTGCTCATGGACATGACCGAAGCGATGACTGCCGCGCAGGCCAGGGCGACCGGACCGCTGCCCGCCGGACACCCACCGGTCCGCAGCGGCCGCATAGGGGTGATGCTGGCGAACCTCGGCACGCCCGACAGCCTCGAGACCTCGGCGGTGCGCCGCTATCTGCGCGAGTTCCTGTCCGACCCGCGCGTCATCGAACTCAGCAAGGCGATCTGGTACCCGATCCTCTATGGCGCCGTATTGACCACACGGCCGCGAAAGACCGGCGCCAACTACGCCAAGATTTGGAACCGAGAGAAGGACGAGTCGCCGCTACGCACCATCACGCGCGACCAGGCCGAACGACTGGCCGCGGCCCTTGCCGGCGACGAACGCATCGTCGTCGACTGGGGCATGCGATACGGCACTCCGGCGATCCGCGATTCGGTGAAGCGCCTGATGGATGCCGGCTGTGACCGCATCCTCTTCGTGCCCCTCTATCCGCAATATTCGGCGACGACGACGGGGACGGCAAACGACCAGCTCTACCGCGCGCTGATGAAGATCCGGGCCATGCCGACGGTGCGAAGCGTCCCGCCTTACTATGACGATCCGGTCTATATCGAGGCGCTGGCGCAATCGCTGACGTCGGAACTCGCCAAGCTCGACTTCGAGCCGGAGGTGATCATCGCCTCCTATCACGGCATTCCGGTGCCTTACTTCCAGAAAGGCGATCCCTATCACTGCCACTGCCTGAAGACCTCGCGGCTGCTGCGCGAGCGTCTCGGGATGAGCGAGACGAAGCTGATCTCGACCTTCCAGTCGCGCTTCGGGGCACAGGAATGGCTGCAGCCCTACACCGACAAGACGGTGGAGAAGCTGGCCAAGGACGGAGTGAAGCGCATCGCCATCCTCAACCCGGGCTTCTCTGCGGACTGCATCGAGACGCTGGAGGAGATCGACGGGGAGGTACGGGAGATCTTCCTGCACAATGGCGGCGAGAGGTTCGCGCACATCCCGTGCCTCAATGCCTCGGACGCGGGCATGGCGGTCATCGAGGCGCTGGTGCGCCGCGAACTCGGCGGCTGGATCTGACGCAACCGCCGGTCGCGCGCAACGTTCATGCGCCGCATCACGGAGCTCTCATGCAGCGCAAACTCGACCTCAGGACCGGCAAGCCGGTCTGGACCGCCTATCGCGTGCCCAGCGTGCCGGTGGACAAGCTGAAACGTGACGTGACCTGCGACGCGGTCGTGGTCGGCATGGGCATCAGCGGAGCGATGATCGCCGAGGCGCTGACCGGCGCCGGATTGTCGGTGGTGATGATCGACCGTCGGCGCGGGGCATTGCTGGGCTCGACCGCAGCTACGACCGCTCTGGTGCAGTTCGAGATTGATCGGACGCTTTCGTCGCTTATCCCGGCGATCGGCAAGAACGAGGCCCAGCAGGCGTGGCGGCGGTCGCGTCTTGCGGTTGCCAACCTCGCCGGACGGATCGACAGGCTGAAGATCGCCTGCAACACCACGAGCAGGCTGTCGCTTCTGCTCGCCGGCGACATGGTCGATGCCGATGGTCTCGAGGCAGAGGCGCAAGCGCGCCGTGCCGCCGGCATCGAGGCTACCTTTCTAGACCGCAAGGCCCTCAAACAGCGCTTCGACTTCGCTCGCGACGGCGCGATCGTATCGGCCGGAAATCTGCAGCTAGATCCACGGAAGCTCGCGGCCGGCATGCTTAACGCCGCACGCGAACGCGGTGCGCGGTTCTTTGCGCCGGCCGAAGCCATGTCGATCGATACCACCGTCGACGGCGTTCTCGTGCCGACGGCAGACGGGCCCACGATCAGCGCCAGTTACGCGGTGCTCGCTACCGGCTACGAGCTGATGGACATCGTTCCCAAGGTCGATCATTCGGTCATCTCGACCTACGCGCTGGCGACGCCCCGGCAGGCGGCGAAGCCCTGGCCCGAAGGCGCATTGGTATGGGAGGCCTCGGAACCGTATCTCTATGCCCGCATCACGCACGATCACCGCATCGTCTGCGGCGGCGAGGACGAAAACTTTACCGACGAGGCAAGGCGCGACGCGCTGCTCGAGGAGAAGACTGCGGCCATCGTTGCCAAGATGCGAAAGCTGGTTCCCGGCGCCGACATCCGCCCCGACTTCGCATGGGCCGGTTCGTTCGGCACGACCCCCACGGGGCTGCCATATATCGGCGCGATACCGCGCAAGCCCCGTGTCTTCGCAGCGATGGGCTACGGCGGCAACGGGATCACATTCTCGCAGATGGCGTCGGAGCTCGTACTGAACGCCATCGAGGGTCGTGAGGACCCGGACGCGCACCTCTTCGCGTTGTAGGCATATTCCCCAACGGCATGAAGCCATCGTCACGGCGATTGCATTCGCCGCAATCCCCACCTACGTCTGCTGCAAAGGCGGGACGGCCGGCAGCGGCCAAACAGGAGGTCAAACCGTGTTCTCAGGCTTCGACATCGTCATCGGCGTTCTCGTCGTACTCGTCATCCTGCTTATCTTCGCAGGCATCAAGACGGTGCCGCAGGGCTACAACTATACCGTCGAGCGATTCGGCCGGTACACGCGCACATTGACCCCCGGCTTGAACCTGATCGTGCCTTTCATCGACCGCGTCGGCGCCAAGCTCAACATGATGGAGCAGGTGCTCGACGTTCCGACGCAGGAGGTCATCACCCGCGACAACGCCATTGTGGCGGTCGACGGCGTCGCCTTCTATCAGGTGCTCAATGCGGCGCAGGCGGCCTACGAAGTGCTCGGCCTGCAGAACGCCATCCTCAACCTCACCATGACCAACATCCGCTCGGTCATGGGTTCGATGGACCTGGACGAGCTGCTCTCGAACCGCGACGCGATCAACGAGCGGCTGCTGCGCATCGTCGACGAGGCGGCGCACAACTGGGGCATCAAGATGACCCGCGTCGAGATCAAGGACATCAACCCGCCGGCCAACCTTGTCGAGTCGATGGCCCGCCAGATGATGGCCGAGCGCAACAAGCGCGCGCAGATCCTCGAGGCCGAAGGCCTGAAGCAGGCGCAAGTGCTCGAGGCCGAAGGCCGTCGAGAGGCAGCGTTCCGCGACGCCGAGGCGCGCGAGCGCGCGGCCGAGGCCGAAGCCCGCGCCACGCAGGTGGTGTCGGAAGCCATCGCCAAGGGCGACGTGCAGGCGATCAATTACTTCGTGGCACAGAGGTACACGGAGGCGCTGACCCGCATTGGCTCCGCGAACAATGCCAAGATCGTGCTAATGCCGTTCGAGGCCTCGTCGCTGATCGGCACGCTGGGCGGCATCGGCGAGATCGCCAAGGAAGTTTTCCGCGGCGAGGGTACGGCCGGTGCGCAGCGCGTCGCCAGCAGCCGCACGCCGACCACCGGCAGCTGAACGGGAGTAGCGCACCATGATCGCCCGCTTCATCGCAGAGCTCGGTCCCTGGTCGTGGATGGTACTCGGGTTCGCGCTGCTCTCAGCCGAGATCGTGCTGCCGGGCTTCTTCCTGCTGTGGATCGGCATCGCCGCGATCCTCACCGGCGCGCTGTCGCTGCAGCTCTGGGACGTCGCGTTCTGGGGATGGCAGGTGCAGGTGCTCGTCTTCCTGGCGCTATCGCTGGCCTCCGCCTTTCTCGGCAAGAAGCTGCTCGGCGCCTCGGCTGAGCCCGAGACCGATGAGCCGCTTCTGAACCGCCGCGGCGAGCAGCTGGTGGGACGTACCGCGACACTCGCCGAGCCGATCGCCCAGGGTGTCGGGCGCGTCAATCTCGGCGACACGGTCTGGCGCGTCGTGGGTCCCGATTTGCCGGCCGGCACTCGCATCCGTGTCACCGGCGCGCGCGGCCCGGAGCTGACCGTCGAAGCCGCCTAGTATCGTCCGCTCACAAGTGGTGCTAGTTTGACACTATGAGCGAAAGTCTCGTCATCGAACTGCCGGAAGACCTTGCCCGAATGGTGCGGGAGAAGGTCGACAGTGGAAACTACGCCTCCTCGAGCGAAGTAATCGGCGATGCGCTTCGTCGAATGGAGAGGCTCGAGCGGGAGCAGAGCCTTAACTCGATACGTCAGGCGATTGCTACTGCGCGTGCAGATCCACGGCGGTATTCAGCCCACGAGGTGCGCACTCACTTCGACGCTAAAGAAGCTCGTCGCATAGCCGGAGAATGACGTCTCCAGTTTCGTACACGGCGGACGCACTCAGCGACCTCGATGATATCTATGCCTATATTGCGTCCGACAATCCGGGACGCGCGCGTAGCTACGTTGCAGAAATCGAGGCTGCGTGTGCAAAGCTCGCCGACATTCCTCTGCGCGGCAGTTTGCGTCCGGAGCTCGGCGCCGGGATACGCGCTTTGCCGCTGTGGCGGCGCATCGTCGTGCTTTACGAGGCGGACAATTCCAACGTCCTCATCGTGCGCATTTTTTCACGCGGCCGCGACTATGAAGCAATCATGCGCGGGTGAGGCATCAACCCTCCGTTAACCATCGGCATTTACGGTTCGGTAAGCAATCGGCGCGGCACAGGCCGTCGCGCCGGCCGTAAACCGTCAGGTGCGAATGCCGCGCGCAACCGTCCAATATCGAGGCTTGAGGCCTGCTGCGCGCGCCGCCGTCTTGGCGGCCGGCTGCGTGATGTGGGTCGGCCATGCGTCGGCGCAGGAAACCGACGCACTTCGCGGGGGCCTCTCAGGCGCCCGCCAGCCGCTTGCAAGTCCAACGGAACGTTACGATCCGTTCGCCCCGCGACAGGCCAGCCCCCTGGCAACGGTCGATCAGGGCCGAGTTCCCGACTATCGCCCGATCAGTCCGGGCGCCATACCGGAACCGGCGGAGCCAGCTGCCAACCGAGCCGCCAGCCCGGCGGGTGCTGCCACTTCGACTGCGGACGAGACGGCCAGCCGACGGCGTCAGGCGGCCCGACGCACTGCAGATCGCGATGCCCGCACAAGCTCACGACGCACGTCTGCCTCACAGAATGCAGCCAGCGGCGAGGAGGAAGCCGAGCCAGCGCGGACCACGGGCACGCCCCAGCGACCCGGCCTGCCGGCTGCGCCTGACGACGAGCAGCGCAATGAAGCGACGCGGGAACGTGGGATCGACGCTATGGATCTCGAGCGGAACGTCGCCTCGCGTTCCGACGCCGAGCGCGCTGCGGCCATCGAGACCGGGACGATCAGGCCCGATGCGACGCCCTACGCGGCAACCGGCCTCAAGGTGGGGACGTTCCTGCTGCGTCCGACGCTGGAGCAGGGCGCCGAGTGGACGTCCAATGCTGCAGGCACCGCGGGCGGCACGTCGGACATATTGTCGTCGACGACCCTGCGTCTCGGAGCGCAAAGCGAGTGGTCGAGGCATTCACTGGCCATCAATGCCGCCGGAACTTACCGAACCTCATTGCAGGGCACGGGCTTTTCGGATCTTTCCGGCAACGCCGACGCCACCCTGAACCTCGAACTGGGCAACGAGTTCACCGGATCGTTCAAGGCCGGCTGGAACGCCCGCCCGGAGGAAGCAGGCTCGCCAGCCGTGACCACCGCCACGGTCGGGCGCGCCGCGAGACAGACGCTGAACGCCGGGGTCGGTCTCGAAAAGGGCGTCGGAAAGTTCACCTTCTCGCTCAACGGGACGGCCGAGCGTAACACTTACGGGCCGGCCACGCTTTCGACCGGCGGGTTGCTGAGCCAGACCGATCGCAACAACACGCTGTACGCCGCAGCCTTGCGCGGCAGCTACGAGATCTCACCGGCGATGAAGCCGTTCGTCGAGGCTGAACTGGGTCGGCGGAACTACGACCTGCCGCTCGACAGCGCGGGATACTCGCGCTCCGCGATGCGTTACGGCGCGCGCGCCGGCATTGCCTTCGACCGGGGAGAGAAGCTCGTCGGCGAGATCGCAGCGGGCTGGATCTCCGAGAAGCCCGACGACGCTCGGCTCTCCGCCGTGTCCGGGTTGGCGCTAGACGGAAACCTCGCGTGGTCGCCGATCCGCGGCACAACGGTAAACCTTGCGACGACGACGACGATCGAGGGGTCGACGGTCGCCGGGTCGTCAGGATCGGTCGTCTATGGCGCCACGGCAGGCGTGACGCGGGAGCTCGGCTCCCGCTTGACCGGAATGGTGAGCCTCGGCGGCCAGCTTCGCCGCTACGCCGGCACCGCCGACCTCGACACGACTTGGACGGCCATGGGCAGCCTGACATACTGGCTCAACCGCTACGCCGGCATCACCGGCAGGGCGAGCCACGAACAGCTAGGCAGCACGATCGCCGGCCGCAACAGCGGCTCGACGTCGGTCTACCTCGGCCTGACGCTACAGCGTTAGCTTATCCGTTGGCTGCCCGGCGGGGCTTAGCCGCGGTCTCGGCCAGCATCTGCTCGATCATCGGACGCACCTTCGCCGACACCTCCGGATCGGAAAGTGCGAAAGCCAGGTTGGCCTCCACGAAGCCTTCCGGCGAGCCGGTATCGTAGGTATTGCCGCGGAAGTGGTAGCCGTAGAATGGCTGCCGTTTCTGCAGCTTGAGCATGCCGTCGGTCAGCTGAATCTCGTTGCCGGTGCCGCGCTCCTGATCCGCGAGAATCGAGAAGATCTCCGGCTGCAGGATGTAGCGCCCGTTGATGTACAGATTCGACGGCGCGGTGCCCTGGGCCGGTTTCTCGATCATCTGCGTGATCTCGAAGCCGTTCCCCACCGTGGAGCCCTTCCCGACGATGCCGTATTTGTGGGCTTCCGCCGGATCGCATTCCTGCACCCCGATGATGTTTCCGCCGGTCTGCTCGAACAGCTTTACCATCTCGCCCATGCAGGGCCGGTCGGCTTTCATGATCATGTCCGGGAGCAGCAACGCGAACGGCTCGTCGCCGACGATGTCGCGCGCGCACCACACGGCATGGCCGAGGCCAAGCGGCGACTGCTGGCGGGTGAAGCTCGTCTGACCCGGCAGTGGCTGCCGGCGCTGAAGCGCTGCAAGGGTCTCGTCCTTGCCGCGCTGCGCCAGCGTATCATAGAGTTCGAACTGAACGTCGAAGTGATCTTCGATGACGCCCTTGTTGCGGCCGGTAACGAAGATGAAGTGCTCGATGCCTGCCTCTCTGGCTTCCTCGACCACATAGTCGATCACCGGTTTGTCGAGAACGGTCAGCATCTCCTTGGGGATAGCCTTCGTGGCCGGCAGGAGGCGGGTTCCAAGACCGGCAACTGGAAATACGGCCTTTCTCACTCGTCTGCTCATCGCTAGCTTCATCCTATAACTTGGTGCGCGACATCATCGCGCCGAAATTTGCGCGGAACGTGAACTCGGCACCAGCTGGAAGGTTGCCGCACTCTCTACAATTCGCCACCCGGCTTGGTAAACTGTTTCCTAACCGCGTTCGATGACAAAGGCGTGCAGACCCGCTCGAAGGAGGATGAGGATGCTTGCACACCGTATCGCCTGTTGGTCGCGCCTGGCGACCGGTATCGCCGTGGCGCTGCTCGTCACGCTGGCCGGCCCTGCCCTGGCCGACGCCGGTTTCGAGAAATGGGTGCGGGATTTCAGAAGTACCGCATCATCGAGCGGCATCAGTGGCTCGACCTTCGACCGCGCGTTTCGCGGCGTTACTGCGCCAGACCCGGAGGTGCTGGAGAAAGCGCGTTTTCAGCCCGAGTTCCGGGCTCCGGTCTGGGATTACTTCGACAACCGCGTGAACGAGAAGGCGGTGGCCGACGGGCGCAAGATGCTGCGCCAGTGGGGTCCGTGGCTCGAGCGCATCGAGCAGCGTTTCGGAGTCGACCGCCATATCCTCCTTGCGATCTGGTCGATGGAATCGAACTACGGCGAGATCCTCAAGAACGACAGGGTGATGCGCAACGTCGTCCGCTCGCTGGCCACGCTGGGTTACGCTGACAGCCGCCGCTCCAAGTTTGCCCGTACCCAGCTTATCGCTGCTCTGAAGATTCTGCAGCGCGGCGATATTGACGAGTCTCACCTGACCGGTTCGTGGGCCGGTGCGATGGGCCACACGCAGTTCATCCCGACCAGCTACAACGCGTACGCGGTCGATATCGACGGCGACGGCCGGCGCGACATCTGGAACTCGATCCCGGATGCGCTCGCCACCGCCGCCAACCTACTTGCCAAGAACGGCTGGCAGAGCGGCAAGACCTGGGGCTACGAGGTCTCGCTGCCGGCCGGGCGCAAGTTCCCGGGCGGATCGATCGCGCTCTCCAAGTGGGAGGAGATCGGCGTTGTCCGCGCATCGGGCAAGGCTTTCCCCCGCGGAACCGACAAGGCCGAGCTCAAGGTTCCAGACGGACGCGAGGGGCCGGCGTTCCTGATGACGCGCAATTTCTTCGTGCTGAAGGCCTATAACAACGCCGACAAGTACGCACTCGCCGTCGGCCTTCTTGCCGACCAGATCGCGGGCCATGGTCAACTCGTGCGGGACTGGAACCGGCCATTTACGAGGTTGAGCTCGAAGGAAACCGAAGAGCTGCAGAAGCGCCTCACCGCGCTCGGCTATTACGACGGTGCGATAGATGGCAAAATCGGCGAAGGATCGCGTTCCGCCATTCGCGCGTTCCAGGGACAGGCGGGATTGACGCAGGACGGTCATCCGAGCAAGGAAGTCCTGACTACGCTCAGGCGCAACTGACGGAGCATAGCGTGCGGCGCAGGCCATCTCGTATCGTATCGGCTTTGCTTTTCGCGACGCTCGCCTTGGCCGTGGCCGCGCCACCGGCTGCCGTACTGTTCCCCACATCCGCCGAGGCGCAGATCTTCCGCCGCAAGAACGAAGAGCAGCAGCAGAAGGCCGGCCAGGGCCGCCAGGAGCGGCAGCAAAAGCCCAAGAAGGAGCGCCGTGGCTTCTTTGAGTTCCTCTTCGGCCGGAAGGAGGAACCCGCGCCGGCGCCACAGGTGAAAGTGAAGCGGCGTGTGCCGCGTGGCGCGGCTGGCGGTGTCGCGGGCGCCGCCGGCGGCGCTGTCCTTGCCACCCCCGAGCCCGAGGCGGTCGTTGAGAAGGCGGAGAACGCGCGCGTCGTTCTCGTCGTCGGAGACTTCATGGCGAGTGCACTCGGCGAGGGCCTCGATGAAGCTTTCGCGAAGTCGCCCGGCGTGCGGGTCGTTGCGCGCACCGATGGGTCGTCGGGCTTCGTTCGCGAGGATCACTACGACTGGCCGTCCAAGATCGGCGAGATCGTGGCGCAGGAGAAGCCGGCGGCGGTGATCGTCGTGCTCGGCTCCAACGACCGCCAGCAGATGACCGTCGACGGCAAGAAGGAAAAGCATCTCAGCGAAGCCTGGAACGCGGCGTACCGTGCCCGAGCCAAGGCACTCGCGGACAATGTTCGGGCGGCAGGCGTGCCGCTCATGTGGATGGGCCTGCCCTCGTTCAAGACGGCTGCGATGTCGACGGACATGATTGCCCTGAACGACATCTACCGCGATGTGGCGCAGCAGGTGGGCGGCGAGTTCATCGACATCTGGGACGGTTTCGTCGACGAGAACGGCGCGTTCATGCCGGTCGGTCCCGACATGAACGGCCAGCGCGTGCGGCTGCGCGGCTCCGACGGCATCAACATGACGCGTGCGGGAAAGCGCAAGATGGCGTTCTACGCCGAGCGTCCGTTGAACAAGCTCCTCGGCGGCGCGACGTCGCCTTCCGTTTCCCCCGCCGCGATCGAGGGTGGGCCGACGATAGTGCCGCTCGACCCGCGCGCGATCGAACGCACGGCTCCCATCGCGCTCAGCGACCCGCAGCTTGACGGCGGCGCGCAGCTTCTTGGCGCACAGGTCGCCGCGCGCCCTGAACCGGTCGGCATGCCGATCGAGAGGCTCGTGCGCGAAGGTATCGTGGCGGGCAGCCGCGCCGGCCGGGCCGACGACTTCATGGTCGGCGGATCGCAACCGGCGGCATCGGCAGCGCCTGCGGCGTCAATGCCGCTGGCTGAAACGCCGCCGCCTCTGGCGGCGTCCGGCGAGATGACCGGAACGATCCGGAACTAGCTGCCGCCCTAGCGCGGAAGCAGCGTCGCTCCCATCAGCGCCTCGTCGATCGCCGCGGCCGCCTGGCGCCCTTCGCGGATTGCCCACACGACCAGCGATTGGCCGCGACGCACGTCCCCTGCGGCGTAGAGGCGATCGACGTTGGTGCGGTAATCGAGGTCGTTGGCGACCACGTTTGTCGACTTGCGGGCATCGACGTTCGTCTGCAGCTTCGTTCCCATCTCACCCAGAACGCCGGTATCGACGGGGCCGGCAAAACCGATGGCGATAAACGCAAGATCGGCGCGGATCACGAACTCGCTCCCGGCGATCGGACGCCGACGCTCGTCGACCTCGCAGCACTTGACGCCGGTGAGGATGCCGTCCTCGTCGCCGATGAACTCCAGCGTGGCGACCTGGAACTCGCGCTGCGCGCCTTCCGCCTGGCTGGACGAGGTGCGCATCTTCGTCGCCCAGTAAGGCCACACCGCGAGCTTGTCCTCGCGCTCCGGCGGCTGCGGGCGGATGTCCAGTTGGGTGACACGCACGGCCCCCTGCCTGAAAGCGGTGCCGACGCAGTCCGAGGCCGTATCGCCGCCCCCGACGACGACGACGTGCTTGCCCGAGGCCATGATCTGCTCGGACGGCCACGCCACCGGCTGCGATGACGCCTCGCCGCCAACGCGGCGGTTCTGCTGGACGAGATAGGGCATCGCGTCGAATACGCCCTTGAGCTCAACCCCGGGGATGCCGGCGGGACGTGGCTTCTCCGAGCCGCCGCAATAAAGCACCGCATCATGCGTCGCGAGCAGATCGTCCACCGTACGGTCGACGCCGACGTTGACGCCGCAGTGGAAGGTTACGCCCTCGCCCTTCATCTGTTCGACGCGGCGGTCGATGTAGTGCTTCTCGATCTTGAAGTCGGGTATGCCGTATCGCATCAGCCCGCCCGGGCGGCTCTCACGCTCGAACACATGAACGTCGTGGCCTGCACGGCCAAGCTGCTGCGCCGCGGCCATGCCGGCCGGACCGGAGCCGATGATCGCGACCGTCTTGCCGGTCTTGCGTTCGGCCGGATAGGGCCGCACGTAGCCGTTTTCGTATGCCTTGTCGGCGATTGCCTGCTCCACCGTCTTGATGGCGACGGGGATGTCCTCAAGGTTCAGCGTGCAGGCTTCCTCGCACGGCGCCGGGCAGATGCGACCTGTCCATTCGGGAAAGTTGTTCGTCGAATGCAGGTTGCGGATCGCCGCGTCCCAGTCGCCGGCGTAGACGAGGTCGTTCCAGTCGGGAATCTGGTTGTGCACTGGGCAGCCGGTCGGCCCGTGGCAGAACGGTATGCCGCAATCCATGCAGCGCGCGGCCTGTTTCTCGACCTCCTTGTCCGACATCGGGAGCGTGAACTCGCGGAAATGGCGGATGCGATCCGACGCGGGCTGGTACTTGTGCACCTGCCGGTCGATCTCGAGAAACCCTGTAACCTTGCCCATGTCAGTCCCACTCACCCGTGCAGGCTAAGCCCGCAACCAATTCTCTACCTTCAACCCCGGCACCCGGGCAAACTCGCGCTCATTGGCGGTGACCAACACAGCCCCTAAAGCTACCGCGTGGGCGGCGATCAGCATGTCGTTTGGGCTGATCTGCTTGCCATTCCCCGAAAGCGCGTGACGAATACGCGCGTAGGGTCGGGCGACAGCTTGATCCACCGGGAGGACGGTCAAAGTCTCTAGGAATTCGGCCGATCGTGCAGCGTTTCTGCCCGGAGTCTTCTCAAGCCCAAAAAGTACCTCGCAGCTTACGATCACGCTCGTAACGACATCTTCTGGATCGATTTCGATCAGCCGACCGGCAACCGCGCCTTTCGGATTCCGTGCGAGGTCCGAAATGACGTTTGTATCGAGAAGATACTTCGTCATAGTTCGACGTCGTCCAAAGGCAACAAATCGTCATCGCCCGGATCGCCTGGAAAATCCGGTATAGGCCCGTTCTTATCCAACCATTCCAGCATCGGCGACCGCTTCTTGACCGACATCGCCTCTATCGTCAGCTTACCGTCACCCATAGGAGTGATCAGCACTTCTTCACCGTCGAATTCCAGTTCTTTCGGAATACGAATGGCTTGGCTGCGCCCGTTGCGAAACAGGCGCACGGTACGCTTTCCTACGTCTGTGTCGTGAGCGTTCATCCATACCTCCAGGCTGTCATATGCCATTAGCATATGACAGCCCTAAGCAGATCGCAATCTACTCCGCCGCGACGCCCATCCTCAGCCGCTCCATCTCCAGCAGCGCACGCCGATACTCGACCGGCATCACCTTCCTGAACATTGGGCGGTAATGAGCCCAGTCGTCGAGGATCTGCTTGGCGCGCGTCGAGCCCGTTAGATGCAGGTGGTTGGCGATCAGCTGGGCCAGCCTCTCCTCATCGTGGCGCGTCATGTCGCCGGAGACATCGACGCGACCCTTGTAGTCGAGGTCGCCGCCGTGGTGATGCAGCTTCTCCAGCATGTCGTCTTCCTCGGGCACCGGCTCGAGCTCGACCATCGCCATGTTGCAGCGCTCGGCAAAGTCGCCGGTCTCGTCGAGGACGTAGGCGACGCCGCCGGACATGCCCGCCGCGAAGTTGCGTCCGGTCTTGCCGAGCACGACGACGATGCCGCCGGTCATGTACTCGCAGCCGTGATCGCCCACGCCTTCGACAACGGCCGCGGCGCCGGAGTTCCGAACGGCGAAGCGCTCACCGGCCACGCCGCGGAAGTAGCACTCGCCCTCGATGGCACCGTAGAGCACGGTGTTGCCGACGATGATGGACTCTTCGGCGAGGGTCTTCGCCTCATCCGAAGGCCGGATCACGATGCGGCCGCCTGAAAGGCCCTTGGCCACATAGTCATTCGCCTCGCCAATGAGCTCGAACGAAACGCCGCGCGTCAGGAACGCCCCGAAGGACTGCCCGGCGGTGCCGCGGAGCTTCACCTGGATGGTGTCATCCTTCAGTCCCTTGTGACCGAACTTCTTGGCGACGGCTCCTGAGAGCATCGCGCCGGCAGAGCGATCCACGTTGCGGATCGTCGTTTCGATCCGAACCGGCAGCTTCGATTCCAGGGCGATCTTGGCCTCTGCAATCAGCTTGCGGTCGAGCACGTCGTCGATCGGATGCGTCTGGCGCTGCGTCCAGTGGATGGCTTCCTTCGGCGCCTCCGGCTTGTAGAAGACCTTCGAGAAATCGAGCCCCCTCGCCTTCCAGTGCTCGATCATCGCCCGCTTCGACAGCAGATCGGACTCGCCGACGATCTCGGTCAGCGTCCGGAAGCCCATCGCGGCGAGCAACTCGCGTACCTCTTCCGCCAGATAGAAGAAGTAGTTGATGACGTGCTCGGGCGCCCCCTTGAAACGCTTGCGCAGGACAGGATCCTGCGTCGCGACGCCGACCGGACAGGTGTTGAGGTGGCACTTGCGCATCATGACGCAACCCGCCGCAATCAGCGGCGCGGTCGCAAAACCGAACTCGTCCGCGCCAAGCAGGGCCCCAACAACAACGTCCCTGCCCGTCCGCAGGCCGCCGTCGACCTGCAGCGCGACGCGTGAGCGCAAATTGTTCAGCACCAGTGTCTGGTGCGTCTCGGCAAGACCCATCTCCCAGGGCGACCCTGCGTGCTTCAGAGACGTCAGCGGCGACGCTCCGGTACCGCCGTCATAGCCGGATACCGTGATGTGATCGGCGCGCGCCTTGGCGACGCCGGCTGCAACCGTACCGACGCCGACTTCCGAGACGAGCTTCACCGACACGTCAGCGGTGGGGTTGACGTTCTTCAGGTCGAAGATCAGCTGCGCCAGATCTTCGATCGAGTAGATGTCGTGGTGCGGCGGCGGCGAGATCAGCCCCACGCCGGGCGTTGAATGCCGCGTCTTCGCGATCGTCGCGTCCACCTTGTGGCCCGGCAGCTGGCCGCCCTCGCCGGGCTTGGCGCCCTGCGCGACCTTGATCTGCATCATGTCGGAGTTGACGAGGTACTCCGTGGTCACGCCGAACCGGCCCGACGCCACCTGCTTGATGGCGGACCGCTCCGGATTCATGGTGCCGTCCGGCATCGGGTAGTAGCGGTCCGGCTCCTCGCCGCCCTCGCCGGTGTTCGACTTGCCGCCGATGCGATTCATCGCGACGGCGAGCGTCGAATGCGCTTCCCGGCTGATCGATCCGAACGACATGGCGCCCGTCGAGAAGCGCTTGACGATCTCGGAGGCGGGCTCGACTTCCTCGAGCGGCACGGGCTTGCGTCCGGTTTCTTCGGCGAGCTTGATCTGGAACAGGCCGCGCACCGTCTGCGACGCGACCGCGCGGCTATCGACGTATGTCGAAAACTGCTTGAACGTCGAATAGCTCTCGCTGCGCACCGCGTGCTGCAGATGGGCGACCGCATCGGGCGTCCAGATATGGCTCTCGCCGCGCATGCGGAACAGGTACTCGCCGCCAACATCGAGGGCGGAGCGCAACACCGGGTCGTCGCTGAAGGCGAGGTGGTGACGTCGGCAGGTCTCCTCCGCCACCTCCTCGATGCCGACGCCCTCGATGGTCGTCGCCGTACCGGCGAAGAACTTCTCGACGAAGTCGCTCTTGAGCCCGACCGCGTCGAATATCTGCGCCCCGCAATAGGACTGATACGTCGAGATGCCCATCTTGGACATCACCTTCAGGATGCCCTTGCCGATCGACTTGATGTAGCGGCCGACGACCTCGTAGGCGTCGACTTCCTTCGGGAATTCGCCGCGCTTGTGCATGTCGAGCAGCGTGTCGAAGGCGAGGTAAGGGTTGATCGCCTCGGCGCCGTAGCCAGCAAGACAGCAGAAGTGGTGGATCTCGCGCGGCTCGCCGGACTCGACGACGAGGCCGACCGACGTGCGCAGCCCCTTGCGGATAAGATGGTGATGCACCGCCGCCGTGGCGAGCAGCGCAGGAATGGCGATGCGGTCCGGACCGACCTGACGGTCGGACAGGATGATGATGTTATAGCCGCCCGCGACCGCGGCCTCGGCCCGCTCGCATAGCCGCTCCACGGCGCCCGCCATGCCGGCGGAGCCTTCGCTGGCGCTGTAGGTGACATCGATCGTCTTGGTGTCGAAGCGATCCTCGGTGTGGCCGATCGAACGGATCTTCTCGAGGTCGCCGTTCGTCAGGATCGGCTGACGCACTTCGAGCCGCTTGCGGCGCGACGTGCCGACGAGATCGAAGATGTTCGGCCGCGGCCCGATGAACGAGACGAGGCTCATCACGAGCTCCTCGCGAATCGGGTCGATCGGAGGGTTCGTCACCTGCGCGAAGTTCTGCTTGAAGTAGGTGTAGAGCAGCTTCGACTTGTCCGACATCGCCGAGATCGGCGTGTCAGTGCCCATGGAGCCGACTGCTTCCTGGCCCGTCGTCGCCATCGGCGACATGAGGAGCTTGGTGTCTTCCTGGGTGTAGCCGAATGCCTGCTGGCGATCGAGCAGCGACACATCCTTGCGCAGCGCGCGCGGCTCGACCGGCTTCTGGTCCTCGAGGATCAGCTGGGTGTTGGCGAGCCACTGCTTGTAAGGGTGCTTGCCGGCGACCTGCGCCTTGATGTCCTCGTCCGAGATGATTGCGCCCTGCTCGAGGTCGATGAGCAGCATCTTGCCCGGCTGCAGCCGCCAGCGGCGAACGATGTTGGCGTCGGGAACCGGCAGCACGCCGGCCTCCGAGGCGAGGATCACGCGGTCGTCGTCGGTCACGATGTAGCGGGCAGGACGCAGCCCGTTACGGTCGAGCGTCGCGCCGATCTGGCGGCCGTCGGTGAAGCAGACCGCCGCCGGACCGTCCCACGGCTCCATCAGCGCGGCATGGTATTCGTAGAAAGCCTTGCGATCGGCATCCATCGACTTGTTGCCGGCCCAGGCTTCCGGGATCAGCATCATCATCGCATGCGACAGCGGATAGCCGCCCTGCGTCAGGAACTCGAGCGCGTTGTCGAAGCATGCGGTGTCCGACTGCCCTTCGTACGAGATCGGCCACAGCTTCGAGATGTCATTGCCGAACAGCTCGGAATCGACCGAAGCCTGACGCGCCGCCATCCAGTTGACGTTGCCCCGCAGCGTGTTGATCTCGCCGTTATGCGCGACCATGCGGTACGGGTGCGCCAGCTTCCACGACGGAAAGGTGTTGGTCGAAAATCGCTGGTGTACGAGGATCAGGGCGCTTTCGAACCGTGGATCCGATAGGTCGAGATAGTAGGCGCCGACCTGGAATGCGAGGAACATACCCTTGTAGACGACGGTGCGCGACGACATGGAGACCGTGTAGGCCCCGGTGTCGCTGTTGCCGGCCTCCGCGAAGATGCGCGCCGAGATGACCTTGCGCAGGATGTAGAGCTGGCGCTCGAAAGCGTCGCCCGCCGCGACCGTCGCCGGCCGAGCGATGAAGAACTGGCGGTGATAGGGCTCGCTCGCCGCGATATCCGGCGCCTTGGACAGCGAGGAGTTGTCGACCGGCACTGTGCGGAAGCCGATCAGCGGCAGGCCCTCGGAGGTGCACGCTTCGGCAATGATCTCCTCGACACGAGCGCGCCGCATCGCGTCCTGCGGCATGAACATATGCGCCACGCCGTAGTCGCCCACGGGCGGCAATTCGAGACCCTGCGCCGCCATCTCCTCACGGAAGAAGCGGTCCGGGATCTGGACGAGAACGCCGGCCCCGTCGCCCATCAGCGGGTCCGCTCCGACCGCACCGCGATGCGTGAGATTCTCGAGCATGAACAGACCGTCCTTGACGATCTGGTGCGACTTGACGCCCTTCATCTGCGCGATGAAGCCGACGCCGCACGCGTCATGTTCGTTGCGCGGATCGTAGAGGCCGACAGCCTGCGGGAGGCCGGAGAAGTCGGCGGCTTTGCGCGCCGCGCGGCCGTCGAAACCGACTTGACCGTGTGCGGATGGCGTCAATTCCGACATCGCTTTCCTCCTGCTCCCTGCCAGCTTAGCTTAACCGGCGTTGGTACCCGCATCAAAGCCGCAGTGGCACGTCAGCGCCCCTGCGGTTTGGCACAATCAAATATGACAGCAGTACTGTCCTAATTACCTATCGCAGAATTGCAGCGGAGGCGCAAGACGGATTCGCAAAGTTCCGCGAGCCCGCGCGACAGATTCCGCCCCTGGTGCCGGGATGCGCGTAATTTTCTTTCGCCCTTGCATCTCCGGCGTCGGTGGCAAAGAAAGACGCATTAACGGAAGATGCCCCAATGAACTTTGCCTCCGACAACTGGGCCGGCGCTCACCGAAAGGTTGCCGAAGCGTTGCTCGAACATGCCGGCGGCTTTGCCGCGGCCTATGGCAACAGCGACCTCGACAGACGCGTGAAAGCCCGCTTCTGCGAAATCTTCGAGCGTGAGGTCGACGTCTTCTTCGTCGCGACCGGCACCGCGGCCAACTCGCTCGCGATGACCGGCTTCGCCCGGCCGGGGGGTGTCTACTTCGCGCACCGCGACGCTCACATGATCGCCGACGAATGCGGCGCGCCGGAATACCTGTCGGGCGGAGGACGGATGTGCCCTGTCGACGGCCCGCGAGGGCGGATCGACCCCGAGGCTCTCGAAGCCGCCCTCGGCCGATATCCGCCGCAGTCGCTCCATGCCGGACAGGCGGCGGCCATATCGGTTACCCAGTCCACCGAAGTCGGCACCGTCTACTCGCTCGAGGAACTCGGCCAGATCGCAGAAATCGCGCGCCGCAACCGGCTGCCGCTGCACATGGACGGCGCCCGCTTCGCCAACGCGCTGGTCTCGCTCGGCTGCAGCCCGGCGGAAATGACCTGGAAGGCGGGGGTCGACGTCGTCTCCTTCGGCGGCACCAAGAACGGCTGCTGGTGCGCCGAGGCACTGGTGGTGCTCAATCGGGACGCTGCGCCGGGCATGGCTTTCATACAGAAGCGCGCGGCCCAGCTGTTCTCGAAGTCGCGCTTCGTGTCGGCTCAGTTCGAAGCGTACTTCGCCGACAACCTTTGGCTACACTCGGCGCGACATGCCAATGCCATGGCACGGCGACTGGCGGAGCGGCTGTCCGGCAACAACGGAGCGCGGGTAGCGTGGGACGTCGAGGCAAACGAGGTATTCGCCGTGCTGGGCGATACAGCAAGGTCCGCTCTGCTCAATGCCGGCGCGCGCTTCCACCCATGGCCGAAGCCTCACGGGCTGTCGCTTGCGGACGGCGAGGCTCTGTTCCGCTTCGTCACGAGCTTCGCAACGACGACGCACGAGATCGACAGCGTTTCGGCCGCGCTGCGATAGCTGGCCAAAAACAAAACGGCGCCCGCATGGGGCGCCGTCTCGCTGAAAGTTGCAGACGATCAGGCGGCTTTCGCCTCGATCTGCTTCGAGCTGTTGGCCGCGGTCTTCGCGATCGCGATCTTGCGCGGCTTCATCTCTTCCGGAATGTTCCGCTTCAGCTCGATGTGGAGCAGGCCGTTCTTGAGTTCGGCGCCGGTCACTTCGACGAAGTCGGCGAGCTGGAAGCGGCGCTCGAAGGTGCGTGCAGCGATGCCGCGATAGAGCACCTCGCTGCCCTCGGCAGCCTCTTCCCTCTTCTCGCCCTTGACGGTCAGCACGTTGCGGTGCGCCTCGATCGAGATCTCGTCGTCACCGAAGCCAGCGACGGCCATCGAGATGCGATAGGCATCCTGGCCGGTGCGCTCGATGTTGTAGGGCGGATAGGAATTGCCGCTGTCGAGCTGGCCGAGCGAGTCGAGCATGCCGAACAGGCGGTCGAAACCGACGGTGGAGCGATAGAGCGGAGCGAAATCAACAGAACGCATGGTGTGTTCTCCTAGAAGCAACAAGGTTTGCGTGGACCTGTCAGCGGATGCCACATGGCCTTCCCGCCCGTCTGCGGCCCCTTACGGCGACCGCCACGATGATTTGGTGACGCGTTTTTGGCGTTTCAAGACCCTTCGACACGTCGAATATGAACCGAATATGAACCGCCGCTTCGGTCTGCGTTCAGCCCTCCTTACCTATTGTCCACATCAACAAGGCGGCTCTGTCGCCGCAGGAAAATCGGATCCGGGTGCAACGTCCCTTCCCCCGGCGCCGACAGGAGGGCCGGACACGCCGAGAGGCGGTCCGGCCTTCCGCCGTTATGGCCCGCGAAACGCTTTGTTTTCCCGCACCTGTCATCTATGCAGGCGGCGGGACATGCGAGCTTGCCGCGTGGGCGGGGAATGAGCGAAGAACTGTTTGCGATTGAGGGCAATCCTGTGCCCGACAACGCCTTCGTCGGCCGCCTGACGATGCGCGACGGCGTGTCGATCCGCTACGCGCGTTTCGGCGCAACCGGCCGCCCGCTCCAGGGCACGGTGGTGATCGTCACCGGCCGCAACGAGTATATCGAAAAATACTTCGAGACGATCGTCGACCTGCAGGCGCGCGGCCTCGGCGTTCTGATCTTCGACCTGCGCGGCCAGGGACTGTCCGACCGCCTCATCAAGGATCCCGCACGCGGCTACATAGACGATTTCAGCGCCTATGTCGGCGACCTCGAAGAGATCTTCGTCAACGTCGCGCTGCCCGACTGCCGCGCCCCCTATTTCCTGCTCGGCCACTCAATCGGCGCCCTGATCGCACTGCTCGCGGCGCCTGCGATGGTGAATCGC
This sequence comes from Pseudomonadota bacterium, assembly GCA_023457435.1. Lineage (GTDB taxonomy): Bacteria > Pseudomonadota > Alphaproteobacteria > Rhizobiales > Rhizobiaceae > RCIO01. The sequence goes on along the minus strand of JAEWLS010000035.1, from coordinate 106,560 downwards.
GTCCGCCGCATGGTCCTGCTCGGACCCCTCCTCGGCTTTCCCGACCTGCCGGTTTCAACCAGGACGCTGCGTCGCGCCACAGGCTTCATGCGCCTCGTCGGCCTCGGGCGCACCTACATCTCCGGTGTCCGCGACAGGCGCGCCGCGGTGCCATTCGCCGCTAACAAGCTCACCACCGACCATACGCGGTACGAGCGCAATCTTACCCTGCGTCGCCTCCATCCCGAGCTGGCGCTGGCCGGCCCGACTGCCTCGTGGGTCCGCGCAGCCTGCATCGCCATCGAAAGAGCGCTGAATATCGAGTTCCTGTCGCGGGTGAACATACCGACACTGATCATCGCTGCCGGCGCCGACGAGGTCGTGTCCAACGCCGCGATCGAGAGGCTGGCGCTGCTGCTACGCGCCGGCTCGCTCGTCACGATCGACGGCGCGCGGCACGAATTGCTGCAGGAATCCGATCTTTACCGCGAACAGGCGCTCGCCGCCTTCGACGCCTTCGTGCCGGGCTCGGGCGCGCTCTGATCAGCTCCTGTTGAGCAGCTCCAGCGCGGCCGCGTGCAGCGCCGGATTGGCCGCTGCCACGATGTGCCCGGCCTGTTCCGGCCGGCCTCCGTCGGCGGTCGTGATCACGCCGCCGGCCTGCTCGATGATCGGCACCAGGGCGACGATGTCGTATGGCTGCAGGCCGATCTCGACGACGAGGTCGACATGGCCGGCGGCGAGCATACAATAGGCGTAGCAGTCGGTGCCGTAGCGCGCGAGCCGTACCGCCTTCTCGATGCGGTCGTAGCTGACGCGATGCTTGTCGGTGAACAGCGCGGGTGTCGTCGTGCACATGATGGCATCCGCAAGCTTCGTGACCGCGCTCGTCGCCAGCTTCCGCCTGCCGCCCGGGCCGTCGTACCATGAGCCGTTGCCGTCGGCGATGAAGGTCTCGCCGGTAAACGGCTGCGCCATGACGCCGGCGATCGCGCGCCCGCCCCGCTTGAGCCCGACGAGCGTGCCCCATAGCGGCAGGCCGGAGATGAAGGCACGTGTGCCGTCGATCGGGTCGATGACCCACTCGTAGTCGCTGCCCGCGCCGCTGGCGCCGAACTCCTCGCCGAGGATGCTGTGGTCCGGATAACGCTCCTCGATGACGCGGCGAATGGCGCGCTCGGCAGCACGATCCGCTTCGGTGACCGGATCGAAACCGCCCGCAACCTTGTTGCCGATCTCATGCGGCGTGCGGAAGCGCGGCAGCGTCTCGATCGCCGCCGTGTCGGCCACGACCTTCAGGAATTCTCTCAATCCGTCCACTGTCACCCTCACTGCGGCATGCGTGCAACACCGGCCAGGCCGCGATACTTAACGATGTTAAATTCTTCGCCCGCCACGCTTGACAATTGTGCAACGCAACATACCATCGCCTCGGACAGTTTGTTCTGTCCAGCCCTCCTTGGGCGTTTCCTCCCTAGACTTGGACCGCGTCGCGCAAACGATGCGGTCTTTTTTTGTCCATGGGCAAGAATTGTGCGCTTGCGGCCTACTCGGCTGCCAGCCGCGGAGCAGCCAGTTCCTCTGCTTCGCGCGCGATGAGTTGGGCCGCAAACAGCGTCAAGTCGTTCGCGAGTGCAACAAAGCCGCTCGACCGCTGGTACGTTCTCTCGTTCACGTAAAGGCCTCGGTTGACCTCGATCTGCAATGTGTGCAGCCCGCGGGCAGGTCGGCCATAATGCTCGGTGATGAAGCCACCGGCATACGGCTTGTTGTGCGCCACGGTGTAGCCCATGCCGACGAGGAGAGAGATCGCCAGCTCGGTCAGGGCCGGGGCAGCCGACGAGCCGAAACGGTCGCCGACGATGAAATCGGGCCGCGGCCCGCTCTCGCTGATACGAATGCTTGCCGGCATGGAGTGGCAGTCGACGAGCACCGCCCGCCCGAACTGCGCATGAGTACGGGTCACCAACTGCCGCAGCCGGTCGTGGTAGGGCTTGTAGATCGTCTCGACCCGGTCGACCGCCTCGGTGAATGACAGTCTCGCGGGGTAGATGTCCAGGCCTTCGCCGACGAGGCGTGGGATCGTGCCGAGGCCGCCCGCGACGCGCGGCGACCGGATGTTGGCGAAGGATGGCAGCTGGTCCGCGAACATGCGCGGGTCGAGTTCCCACGGCTCGCGGTTTACGTCGAGATACGCGCGCGGAAAGTTCGCTGAAAGCAGCGGCGCACCCAGGCGCGGCACACCGGCGAACAGCTCGTCGACGTAGCAATCCTCCGATCGGCGGATCGTCGAAGCGTCGAGCCGGCTCATCTCCAGGAATCGCGTCGGATAGTGCCGCCCGCTGTGCGGAGAGTTGAAGACGAACGGTACGCGCTGCACCGCCGCCTCGACGACGTTGAACGGCGCGATATCCGAAAAGTCGCCTGCTGCGCTCATTCTAGGTGGAGGCCGGCCCTGGGGGTGGAGTCTTCTGCCGGAACCGTGCCATCCTCCACTCGCCCTGTCCAGCCGTGCGCCGCTCGCGTCGAACGCCGTTGCCGATTGCAAACAAGAACATAGCCGCGATGTTCACTTGATGTTTACCCTGGCTGAATCATATAGCAGCCATGGTTAATGGCGATCTTCGCCTGCACGTCGTGATACGCGGAAGGCCAAAATGACACGCATTCTCCTCGCCGAGGACGACAACGACATGCGCCGGTTCCTGGTCAAGGCGCTGGAGAAGGCGGGATACGACGTCAGTGATTTCGACAACGGTGCCAGCGCCTACGAGCGGCTGCGCGAAGAACCCTTCTCGCTGCTGCTGACGGACATCGTCATGCCCGAGATGGACGGGATCGAGCTCGCGCGACGTGCTACCGAACTCGATCCGGACCTCAAGGTGATGTTCATCACCGGCTTCGCAGCGGTCGCGCTCAACCCGGATTCGAAGGCGCCCAAGGACGCCAAGATCCTGTCGAAACCGTTCCACCTGCGCGATCTCGTCACCGAGGTCGATCGCATGCTGAAGGCGGCGTGACGCGCCAACATCCGACTTGACGCGCCATCCGACGCGTGATGTAAGCGCGCACCGAATGGGCGTGTAGCTCAGCGGGAGAGCACTACGTTGACATCGTAGGGGTCACAGGTTCAATCCCTGTCACGCCCACCATTCGGCCTCCCAGATCAGTCATTTCAAGGCAAGCGCAGCGTCTGCGGGCCAGAGAAGACCGGCGGGGCCTGTCATCTGATGTGCCTTCGCATACCCCGCTCGTGAGCGCGGGAGGCCCCTGCGCTTCACGCCCGCTCGGTAGCGGAGCGCTCCAGCCCCAGATTGCTTGGATAGTGCAAGCGACCTCGAGGTGACTTCAGCGCCGGCATGCTTCGCTGCCCGCGATTATGAACCGGCTGCTACTCGACCAGATACCTGAGCAGGAACGCCCGATCCGGGTCATAGCCGAGCACGGAGGTAACCCCGAAGAACACCGCCCCATGTACGACGACAAGGAAAAACAGGGCTCTCAGCATCCGGACCGCTCCATTATCCGGAGACAATAAACGACACCAAAGCGGCGCGGTAGGCGCTACCTCTCGACCGAAGCCGCCGCCGGCCGCCCGTACGCGCTGCGTTTGGCGTTTGAGCTAGGCGATGAAATCGCTGTTGAAGCTCGTCACGCCCTCGAGCGTGATGATACCACCACCGGAAAGGGCAAGTACGACGTGCCCGCTGGCGTTCATGGACTGGGAATAGGTTTGGCCTCCGAGATCGAGACGGTCGCCCTCGCCCGCGTTGAAGCCGCGAATCTGATCCTCGCCGCTGCCGCCGAGAAACGCGTAAACGTCGCCACCTGCGCCACCCCATAGTTCGTCGCTTCCGCCGCCACCCCACAGAGTATCGCTACCGGCGCCGCCGAAGAGCGTATCTGCCCCGGCGCCGCCGAAGAGAACGTCGCTGCCATCGGCGCCGTAAATCTCGTCGTCGCCGTCGCCGCCGTTGACTGTATCGTTTCCGGCACCGGCCACCACCGTGTCGCGACCGAAGCTCGCTACGATATTGTCGTTGCCGTCTCCGCCGAAGAGGAGGTCGTTCCCGGCGCCGCCGAAGACCACGTCGTCTCCATGCCCGCCACCAACGGTGTCGTCGCCGACACCGCCACCCACCGTGTCGTTGCCGAAACCGCCGTAGACCTGGTCGTTGCCATCGCCGCCGTAGGCGATGTCGTTGCCATCGCCGGCGTAGACCGTATCCCTGCCGAGCCCGGCAAAGACCGTATCGTTGCCGCCCTTCGCGAAGATCAGATTGTCACCCGCTCCCCCGAAAAGCATGTCGGGGCCCTCGGTGCTGCGTGGGCCAGACGCCGCGCTGTCGTCCTCTTCGGTCAGCGGCAGCCGGTCCATGTTGGCCACCGTGTAGCCAAGGTCCTTGAGGACGGCGACATCGACCTTTCCGAGATGCCAACGGTTTTGCTCGTAGTTGCCGAGTTCGAAGACGGCGCCTCGGTTGATCGGGCTCGGCGCGCCGTCCGCGCGAACGCCGTAGTGGTCGCGGCTTCCGACAGTGGCAAGCGGAAGAGCCTGCCCGCCGAGCACGCTCTGTGTCTCCGCGCCGACGAAGAAATACTGACCGTTGACCAACTGCGTGAGCCGGTCGAAAGCGGATTGACCGAATTGACTGCCGTGCTGAGCGGTCGACCAGACGCCGAGCGCGTGAAGCGTTTCATGAAGGTAGATGGAGAAGAAATCGTGCTGCCCCGAAGGGATGTCGGCCCGTCCGTAGGGGTTGGGCGCAGGGTCGAAGTAGAGCGCGGCGCCATAGTTGGTCAGCGTTCCATTGGCGTTTGGCAGTATGTGTGCGCCCGCGTCGAAGTTTCCTCCGTTGGCGTCCACGCCTGTTTGCGCCTCGTAAGCCGCGTGGGTCTGGCCGTTGCTGGCGATGCCTCCGAACGCCGGTAGCAACCCCTGCCCGTTCGCCATGTTGTTGAATGCGTCCGGCGCAGCGAATTTGACGACGAAGTCGAGTACACCTTTCCATGAGATGTAGTCGGACAGGTAATTTATGACTGCCTCGGCATTGGCCTGGATCACGCCAGCCAGCTGCTGGTATTGCCCCGGCATGTCGGCAATTGTGAACGTGTAGTCGTTCTTGAAAAATCCGCTCGTCTTCAACCGATCCCCCTGCGATCAGACCAAAGGTCGCCCGGCCTCACGCTAGATGAGAAGTGGTTGTTCCGCCAATCTCAAAAGATGCAGCACGGCGCCGTTCGACGGCCGCCGCCGTAGAGACGCCGCCCGCGCCACCATATTGGAGGATGATGCCCGGGCGACGTCAGCTTGTCGCGTGACACTCCACGATGATCGCTACCGCGAGCCGGTTATTCCTGCGTGTTACGCGTATCTTTGGCGGAGTCGCTCCGTTGCCGACTCCCACCGCAGAGTTCAACGATAGCCCCTGCTTCGCTGAGCGGCATTCCTACCAGTTCTGCCAGATGGAATGCTTCGTAATTTCTGTCTTTTTCCCACCCACACTCTTGCTGGATCTTATCGTCGGATTTGACGCTCATCGCGACCTCCTGATTCGATCCCCCGGCGAATCGTCTCAGCAGACGTCAATACTGTCAAAGCCGATCACCAATTCTTTGCGCATAGTCCCATAGCGCGATCGCGCTATCGGTCCGGCGCCACGACATGCGGCGACTGAACCTTGACACCGGATACTTATCCGGAATGATGGAACGAACGGGAGGAGCCCATGGCCGGAATAACGCTGTCACGCGTGTGGAAGCGCTACGGCGATGTCGAGGTTATCCGCGACGTCAGCCTTGAAATTGGCTCGGGCGAACTCGTGGTGTTCCTCGGTCCATCGGGATCCGGCAAGACGACGCTGCTGCGCATGATTGCGGGACTGGAGCGTATCGACGAAGGCGAGCTGGTGATAGGCGGTGTGCGGTCGGAAACCCTGGCACCCGGCAAGCGCAACGTCGCTATGGTGTTCCAGAACTACGCGCTCTATCCGCACATGACAGTCGCCGAGAACATGGCGTTCGGGCTGCGCAACATCGGCGTGCCGGCCGACGAGATCGGCCGCCGCATCGCCGATGCGGCTCGCATGCTGGAGATGGACGCACTGCTGGCGCGCAAGCCGGCCCAACTCTCCGGCGGCCAGCGCCAGCGCGTCGCCATCGGCCGGGCGATCGTCAAGGAGCCCAAGGCGTTCCTGTTCGACGAACCGCTTTCCAATCTCGACGCCGCGTTGCGGGCGCGCACCCGCGTCGAGCTCGCGGAGCTGCACCAGCGTCTGAAGTCGACCATGGTCTACGTCACCCACGACCAGGTGGAGGCGATGACGCTGGCCGACCGCATCGTCATCCTCAACGACTGCCGCATCGAGCAGGTTGGAACGCCGATGGAGGTCTATTCGCGGCCGGCATCGCGCTTCGTCGCCACCTTCGTCGGCTCGCCGGCGATGAACATCCTGCCGATAAAGCTGTCGGGCCAGGGAGACAGGTTGCACGCGCGCCTGCCGGACGGAGCGCTGGTGGAGCTGCGCGGAGCACCCGGTGCCACGCAGTGGCAGGAGCTCGGAATCCGCCCCGAGGCGCTCCTTGTGGTGGCCGAAGGCGGGGACACTTCCGGAACCGCGACGGTGGTCGAGCGCCTCGGCGAGCGCACGCTGGTCCATGTCAGGCTCTCGGACGGCACGCAGGTCACCGCACAGGATCGCGGCCTCTCCACCGTCGAGCCGGGTGGCACCGTGCGGCTGCGGCTGGACGCAACTGCGCTTCACCTCTTCGCGGCTGACGGATCGACCTGGCACGCCAGCGCCTGAAGCGTCAGCCCTTGATCCCGGCGGAGAGCGTGATGGCTTCCGTGACGCGACGCTGGAACAAGAGATAGGCGAGCGCCACAGGCAGGCCCGCAAGCACGGCAGCGGTCAGTTCGCGCGCATAGTAGATGCCGAATGCATCGTTGACCTGCGTGATGCCGACCGTGACCGTCATCATCTCGGTCCGCGTGACCGAGAGAAACGGCCACAGGAACGCGTTCCAGGTCCAGATGAAGCAGACGATGGACAGCGCCGTCGTCACACCCCAGTTCATCGGCAGGTACACCTTGAACAGGATCGCGAACTCGGACGCGTTGTCCATCACCGCAGCCTCGCGGAAATCGCGCGGCACCTGATCGAAAAACTGCTTGTAGACGATGATGATGACCGGGTGGATGAGCTGCGGCAGCATGATGCCGGCCCAGGTGTTTATCAGCCCGAGATTCGCCACGAGCACGAAGTGGTTGATGATCAGCGCCTGGCCCGGGATCATGAAGGAGGCGAGGATCAGCCACCACAGTGCGGTGCGGCCGGGGAAGCGCAGCTGCGAGATCGCGTAGCCGCACAACATCGACGTGAAGACGCAGATAACCGTCACGCCGACGGCGACGACGACGGAATTCAGGTACCACGTACCGATCTGCGTTGACGTCAGCGTGTGCACATAATGCTGGAACGTCAGGGTTTCGGGCCATAACTCGATGTACGGCCGGACGACCTCGTCCTCGGGCTTGATCGACGAGACGATGCCCCAATAGAGCGGGAACGCCCAGACGAGAGCGCAGGCGATGGTCAGCAGCGTGATCGCGCCGGCCCAGAAATTCCAGCGGCGCGCGGCAGTGGCGGTCATGCGCGCCGCCTTTCAGCCCAGCGCAGGACCTGGAACTGCAGCACCGACACGACGATGACGAGCAGGAACAGCGTGACGGCAACGGCGGCGGCGCGGCCACCCTGATTCTGCTGAAAGGCGCGCTGGAAGATGTAGTACACGAGCACCATGTTGTCGTTCGGCCGACCGCCTTGCGAGAACAGATACACCTGGTCGAATATCTTGAGCTGCAGGATCAGCTGGATGGTCAGGACCAGCGCGGTCACCGGCCTCAGCAGCGGCCACGTGATGCGCCGGAACGTCGTCCAGCGGCTGGCATTGTCGAGCTCGGCAGCTTCGTAGATTTCGGCCGGGATGACGCGCAAACCCGCAAGAAACAGCAGGATCGAGAAGCCCGCCGTCCACCAGATCGTCACCAGCGCCATCGCCGGCATGAACCAGACCGCCGACTTGGTAACGGGCACGCGCTGCAGGCCGAGCCAGTCGAGCACGTGCATGGCCACGCCGAACTGGTAGTTCAGCGTCCAGTCCCAGAGCAGATACACCACCGATACCGGCAGGATGTAGGGCAGGAAAAACAGCGCCAGCACCAGCGACTGCATTCTCCCGCGCAGCCGCGAGACGCCGAGCGCGATCGCCAGCGCGATCAGCGTTCCCGGCACGACCGTCATGGCGACGAAGTAGAAGGTGTTCCACACCGCGCGACGGAACAGGGGATCGCCGTTCAAGCGGGTGTAGTTGTCGATGCCTTTCCACTTGCCGGGGCCGATCAGCGGCGCGTCGGTGAAGGACAACAGGAACATCTGAACGGTCGGATAGGCGAAGACGAGCGCGTAGATCGCCACGAACGGGGCGACCAGCAGGAGCGCGATGAGGTACGGCTTTCGCCTGTCTTCGAGCATGGCCTCGTCCGGAAAGGATGGGAGCCGCTCCTTGCGAAGCGGCTCCCCTCAGCCCTGGGAGGCTAGAGAGCGTTGAGCTCTTCCTTGATCCCTTCAACTGCCTTGGCGGGGTCCATCTCGCCGTTGAGGGTCGGCACGTAGTACGTCGACATCACGTCGAAGATCGGGCCCGCGATACCTGCGAGCGGCGACTTCGGATCGAAGATCATGTTTGCCGTCAGCGGCGAGTAGGTCGCATTCGGCTCCATCTTCTTATACTCGGCCGAGGCCGTGACCGGGCCATAGGCCGGAATGTGGCCGGCGGTCGCCCAGAACAGCGAGTTCTTCTCCATCCACGAGATGACTTCGAGCACGGCTGCGCGCTTTTCCGCGCTCATCGTCTTGCCCTGGTTCTTGGGGATCGCGAAGGAATGGCTGTCCGCGTAGGTGCAGGGCTTGCCGAACACCGCCGGCAGCTCGATCGCGCCCCAGTCGAACAGCTTGCCCTGCTTCTGCAGGTCGGTCATCGTCGGCACTTCCCAGACGCCGTTGATCATCATCGCGGCCTTGCCCGAGGTGAACAGCGCGACAGTCGCGGGATAGTCGGTGTACTTCGACTGCAGCCCGTCATTGGTCCAGCCCTGCAGCAGCGCCAGCGTCTTCTGCAGCTTGTCGGCATTGTCGCCGGCGAGGAACTCGTCGCCGGTCATCAGCTCGCCGCCCTGCTGGCACATGAACGAGTAGATGGTGCGGAACATGAAGTCGCCGCTTGCCGTCACGCTGCCGAGCGGGAACTCGACGCCGGAATCCTTCAGCGCCTTGAGCGTTGCATTGAATTCCTCGCCGCTGCCGAGCCCTTTCGGCTTGCCGTCGTCGGTCAGCATACCTGCCTTCTTCAGCAGGTCGCGATTGTAGTATAGCACGATCGGATGGGTATCGAGCGGCACGGCATACTGTTTACCCTCGCTGGTAACGGCATCCCAGGTCGCGGGCGCGAAGTCGGCCTGCGACAGGCCCATCTTGCTCCAGTCGTCTGCCGTGATCTCGTCGAGCACGCCCTGCGTCAGTGCCAGCGGGATGCGGCTCGCGTGATAGGTCATCACGTCCGGAGCCTCGCCGACCGCGGCCGACGTCTGCACCTTGGCATAGAACGGCGTGCCCCACTCCAGGGTGGTGGCATCGATCTTGATCTTGCCGGTATGGGCCGCATTGAAATCCGAAATCATCTGCTTCATGCGCACGCCGTCGCCGCCGCCGAGGAAATCCCACCAGACAACGGTTTCCTGAGAATGCGCTGCACCGGCCCAGAGGCCGCCGGAGGCGACCAGCGCGGTCACCATCAACCTGCGTAAGTTCATGTTCATTTCCTCCCGTTTGCGGCGGTTGACCCGCTGTCGCAGAGCGCCATGCTACACAAATGGACCGCGAGTGCAACCAACTCTGCGGTATGTATCCGAAAGTCCGGTATTGATACTCACAGTGCGATAGTGAACATCGAATAGGAGTATGGCGGCAGCGCCAGCGTCAATTTCCCGTCGCATAAAGATGCACCATTTCCTCTCTTGGGCGCGACGTTATCCGGCGCGTCCATCGTGTTCGTTGCCTCCAGATCGTCGTGGCGTATCAACGTGTGTTCGACTGACCGGGCGGCGAAGCCATGGAGGCAGACCTCGGCCTCGATGAGTTCGGTCGCGTGGCGGTTGACCGCGAACAGCGTGATCGTCCCGCGATCGGCGTCATGCACGCCGGCGATGTCGAGCCACGGCACGTTGTCTGCGACCGACGTGTCGTAGCTCGACACCTCAACCGCGAGCTGCAGCGCGGTTCCGCGCCCATGCTTCGAGGCGAGCATGAACGGCCAGTATATCGTCTGACGCCACGCCGGGCCTCCCGGCTCGGTCATGATCGGCGCGATGACGTTCACCAGCTGCGCGATGCAGGCGATGCGCACCACGTCGGAGCGGCGCAGGAACGTGTTGATGATGCAGCCGACCTGCAGCACGTCCTCGAAATTGTAGATGTCCTCGAGCAGGCGCGGCGCTTCCGGCCAGTCCCACTCGCGCATGCGCTGCGCGTCCTGCTTGCGCTGGTGGTACCAGACATTCCACTCGTCGAAGGAGATCTTCACATCGCGCTTCGAGCGCGTCTTCGCCTTCACGTAGTCGATAACGCCGGAAACGGTGCCGATATAGCGATCGAGCTTCACGGGCAGCGCGAGATAGTCGGCCGTATTCTTCTCGTAGTTCTCGAAGTACATGTGCAGGGAGATGTAGTCGACCTGGTCGTAGGTCGCCTCGAGCACCGTCGCCTCCCATTGCGGGTATGTCGGCATATTGGAGTGCGAGGAACCGCAGACCACCAGTTCCAGCGTCGGATCGAGCCCGCGCAGCGCCTTTGCCGTCTCGTTGGCGAGATGCCCATATTCGGCGGCGCTCTTGTGTCCTACCTGCCAGGGCCCGTCCATCTCGTTGCCCAGGCACCATAGGCGGCAGTTCCAGGGGTCCTTCCGCCCGTTCCTGGCGCGTAGATCCGACCAGTAGGTGCCGCCTGGATGGTTCACATACTCGACGAAGGCGCGCGCCGCATCGAGCCCGCGGGACCCGAGGTTCACCGCCAGCATCATCTCGGTGCCGGCCTTCTCGGCCCAGTCGGCGAACTCGTGGATGCCGACCTGGTTGCTCTCGGTGGTACGCCAGGCGAGGTCGAGCCGCTTTGGCCGATCTTTCTGCGGACCGATGCCGTCCTCCCAGTTGTAGGCGGAGACGAAGTTGCCTCCGGGGTAGCGGCAGATCGGCGTGTCGAGGTCGCGTACCAGCTGCAGCACGTCCTTGCGCATGCCCTGCGCGTCGGCCTGCGGATGCCCGGGCTCGTAGATCCCCGAATAGACGGCGCGACCGAGATGCTCGAGGAACGAGCCGTAGAGGCGCTTGTCTATATCCGCGATCGCATAGGCCGCGCTGGCGTTTACCCTGGCTTTCATGGTCCCTCCCGCGGGCAGATATCAATCCGGTCGACCGGTTCGTATCTGACTTGCGGGTTTATTAACACGCGGCTGAGGCTTGCGCGTCAAGGGCTGTTCGCGAGCGTGGTGGAAAAGCCTACGCCTTCTCGAGGCGCAGTACGATATCGCGGCTGTAATTGCCGAAACCGATGCCGAATATGTTGACGCCGCCGGGATGGCGCGCGTCCGACTTTACGCCGATCCGCACACGGATCGAGCGATGCGCGTCGAGTTCGAGGTCGGCGAGCGACCGGTTGGAGACCTTGCGGCCATCGCGGAACGTCCCGTCCGGCGTCACCCGCCAGTTCTTGAGGTCGCCATACTGCGAGCCTGCGAGCTTCCACCACGCCGGCGTGTACTTGCCGCGCTTGTCCCCGTAATCGGCCGGCGCCGTCCACGTGTCGACCTCGTGGCCGTTGATCGCGACGGTGATGTCCGATGGCCAGTTCTTCGAAGTGCCGGGCACTTCGGACGACAGTTCGAGCGCCAGTTCCAGGGCGCCGACCCTGGCGTTCGAGAGCGTCGCATTGTTGGGGAACTGGTACTCGACGAAGCCGCGCGTGAACCAGAGCAGACCGGCGCGCATGCGATCCGGGTCCAGAAACGTGTCGGGCACGTCTAGCAGCCCTATTACGCCATCGCTCGAGCACAGGCCGCAGGGCGCCGAGACCTCGCACCGTGTGTAAAGCCCGAGCGGCATCGCGACCTCGATTGCCCCCTCGTCGTCGCGCTTGGCGCGGTCCTTGAAGGCGATGAGCAGCTCGGAGAACGTCGTGTAGCAGAGCTTCTGGCTGCCCTTGCGTGCCTTCTGCGAACGCGTCTGCACTAGTCCGGAATCAACGAGGACCTGGATGTTCGCGGATATGGTCGACTGCGGCAGGCCGAGTTCTTCGGCTACTTGGTTGACGTTCTTGGGTCCGCTTCGGTGCAGCAGTTCGAGGATGCGTACCCGCACCTCGCTGGCGAGGCTTTTCAACAGATCGATCCGCTCGAGCGGATCGATGACGACCATCTGGTTCGACATATGCCCCGGCACTCCTATGCCGGTTCATATCAAAAGGACGGATATGAATAAAGCGCCGCGGAGAGGTCAGACGCGGTCGAAGAAGTTGGCATCCTCCTCGGCGAGGTATTTGCGCGCACCGTCGGCGTCGATATCCAGGCCGAGGCCCGGCCCCGGCAGCAGGTCGATCATCGAGTTGGTGACGATCCTGTCCGGCAGTCCGGTGACGATATCTGCCCACCACGGCTCGGTCGCGGTCGGGTACTCGAATGCGATGAAGTTGGCCGGCAGCGTGGCGCAGACGTTGATCAGCGCGCCGAGCCCGAGAAGCCCATTGGCCGTGCCGTGCGGTGCCATCATGATCGAGTGCATGTAGGCATGCTCCGTGACCCATTTGAGCTCGGCGATGCCGCCGATGTCCGCCGGATCGGGGCCGATGACGCGCACTGCCTGGGTCTCGATCAACTCCTTGAAGTTGTGGCGCAGGTAGATCTGCTCGCCGGTGTGGATCGGCACGCTGGTCGACCGGGTCAGTTCGCGGTAGGCTTGCGGGTTGACCCAGGGCACGTAGTCGCCGGTCAGCATGTCCTCGAGCCACATCGGATAGTACTGCTCGACCGCGTTGGCGAAGCGGATCGCGTCCGGCAGGAACCAGCCCGGGCCGCAATCCAGCGCGAGGCTGACCTTGTCGCCCAGCACCTCCTTCATCGCCGCCACGCACTCGACGGCGTGGGCCATGCCGCGCTCGCTGATCTGTCCCTGATCCATGGCGCCGTGGTAGCCGGCCTTCTTCTGCACGACGCCGTAGTGGAAATCGGGAATCGTGTCCTTCATGTTGGAGTGGAAGGTGATGCCCTGCTTCACCATGAAGAAGCCTTCGGGCTGCTCCATCATCCATTTCACGTCGGCGGCGTAGTCTTCTGGCCGGTCGCCGCTGCGCTTGCGCCGCCGGTTGCCGTTATAGCAGCGCACCTGGTCTCGCACCTTGCCGCCGAGCAGCTTGTAGGCCGGCACGTTCAGCGCCTTGCCGGCGATGTCCCAGAGCGCGTGCTCTATGGCGCTGACGGCCGCGCCGTAGGGTTTGAAGCTCCCGCGCTGCCTGATCTTCAGCATGCAGCGCTCGACGTCCGTGGGGTCCTCGCCGATCAGCGCTTCGCGAAAGTGCAGGACCCAGGGCTTGAGGTATGGCTTCGTGAACTCGACCTCGCCGAGACCGTATATGTTCTCATCGGTGACGATGCGCACGATCGGATGGCGGCCGATGACCGCGCAACGGAGGTCTACGATCTTCATCTTGGCCTTTCGCGTGCGGTGCTGCGCCTAGTCTACGATTACGTGCGTGGCGAGGTAGTCGCGGTTCATCTCGACGCCGAGGCCCGGCCCGCGGGTCAGCTTCAGGCTGCCGTTCGAATTGTCGAGAGGCCGGTCGATCAGCTCGTCGTACTTGCCGAGGTTCCACTCGCTCGTCTCGAGCTTGTAGAAATTGGGCACGGTCATCATCACCTGCGCTCCGGCGACGACGTTGATCGGGCCGGCGGCGTCGTGGGGCGAGACGGGAATGTAATAGGCCTCGCACATCGCCGAGATCTTCTTCAGCTCGGTGATGCCGCCCGTCCAGGTGACGTCCGGCATGATGTAGTCGGCGAGCTTGTTCTCGAGGATCGGCGCGAAATCCCACTTTGTGTGGCCGCGCTCGCCCCAGGAAATCGGCGCGTTCACCTTCTCGCGAACCTGCTTCAGGGCGTTGAAGCTTTCCGGCGGTACCGGTTCCTCGAACCAGTCGATGTCGCCGGCCTCTTCGAGTGTGCGGCAAAGCCTGATCGCGGTCGGCACGTCGAAACGGCCGTGTGCGTCGATGAGGATCTCGACGTCCGGCCCCGCCGTCTCGCGGATCAGCGCCGTCAGCTCCGCAGCCTCGCGCTCGTCCTTGCGGGTCATCGAGCCATCGAGGTAGCCGTCCCGCTGCTCGCGCGTCCAGCCTTCCGGCCCCGAATTGTCGCCCTGCCACGGAAACGGGTCGAACTTGAGCGCCGCGTGGCCCGATTCGACGATGTCCCTGATTTCGCGGATCACGCCTTCCTTGCTGGTGAACTTGCGCTGGTCTGGATGGGTGTAGAGCGCGATCTCGTCTCTTACCTTTCCGCCCAGCAGCTCGTAGATCGGCTGACCGAGCGCCTTGCCGCGGATGTCCCACAGAGCAATGTCGATGCCGCTGACGCATTCGACCGCGGCACCACGGCTTCCCATGTAGGTGAAGCTGCGGAACAGCTTGTGCCAGAGCCGCTCGATCTGTGCCGGGTCTTCGCCGACGAGCATCTTGCCGATCTGCTGAAGCATCGAGCGCAGCGCGCGATTGGCGATCTTCGTCGTCGTGGTGATCTCGCCCCAGCCGGTGATGCCCTCGTCGGTGTTGATCTCGACGAACAGGAATTCGCCCCAGTACGACGCCCTGGAGTTGATCAGCCAAGGCGTCACGCCCGTGATCCTCATGGACTTCCCCTTCCCTTCGGCGCTTCAGCCGGTCGGCGCACCATTGAATGCGCGCATCTGTTCCAATAGGTGGCGCCCCGAACCCTCGACATGCCGCGCGATCAGCTCCGCCGCCTTCTCGGCGTCCTGCGCCTTGGTCAGCCGGATGAGTTCGCGGTGCTCGCGGATGATCGTGTCGCGGCGCGCCAGCGTGAAATCGTAGCGGCGGCCGACAGCCCGCAGCACCTCGCGATGCTTCCACCACAACGACGCCGCGTGGCGGTTGTAGTGCCTCCGGTACATGACCGTATGGAACGCCGTATCCAGTTCGCTATGGCGTATCGGGTCGGCGAAGTTGTTCTGCTCGATCAGCGCCTGCAGCCGTTCCAGCTCGGCGATGTCTTCCTCGGTCGCCATGCCGACGAACCAGCGCGTCAGTCCCGGCTCGATCAGCACGCCGATCTCCGAGATGTCGCGCACGAAATCCTGATCGATCGGCCTGACGCGCGCGCCGCGATTGACGGCGAACGTCACGAAGCCCTCGCCGCGCAGGAGTTGCAGAGCTTCGCGCACGGGATTCGTCGACGTGCCGTGCCTTCGCGCGAGGTCGGCCGCCACAAGCCGCTCGTTCGGCCTCAGCCTCCCGTCGATGATCGCTTCGCGGATGAGGTGGTAGACGGAGGCGCCTTCGCTCGATGTCCCGATCGGGTCCACCCCCGCCGGAGGCTTCGCCTTGAATACGCCACTCGCTGCCAATCTTGGCTCCCGCCCGCCTGATGATGGCGCGCCTTCTGACATCGGGCGCGACAGCGGTCAAATAGTACACGATCCCTCAGAATTGACACGCAATCCCGATTCTGGGAAGTGTGAAAGCCATCGGAGGGATAAGCTGCAAGAAGACATCGCACCCTGCGGTTTTCGGCATCAGTGCTCGCTGGCCGGGCCAGAACGAATCGGGAGGAATGCAATGACGAAGGTGGTTTTCCGCCACGCGGTTCTCCGCGGCGCGGTAGTATCGGCGGTGGCTGTGTCGCTCGGCGCAACGACGGCGCTTGCCGAACCCCCGGTCGACCTCAGCAAGTGGTCTCCGGAATATGTACGCTCGATCGCGGGCACCGCGGAATTCGACACCGCAGAGGCCTGCGGCAAGGTTACGCCGCTGGACTACAAGGGCCGTTTGACCTTCTGGTACCAGGGCGTCTTCGAAGGCGATCCGGACCTGCTGCGCCAGTACTACAAGGATTTCTTCGAGGCCTTCCGCAAAACTTATCCCAACATCCAGCTCGAGGAGCAGGCGCTCACCTATAACGACCTGCTCGACAAGTTCCGCACCGCGTTGCTCGGCAACGCCGCGCCGATGGCCGTCCGCCTGCAGATTCTCGGCGGTACCGAGTTCGCCTCGAAGGGCTACCTGCAGCCCCTGAAGCCCGAGGATGTCGGCTGGACGACCGAGGATTTCTGGCCGGGCGCGATGAAGGCCGTGACCTGGGAGGGCGAAGTCTACGGTGTCCCGACCAACAACGAGACGATGGCGCTGATCTGGAACGCCGACATCTTCAAGCGCGCCGGACTGGACCCCGAAAAGGCCCCGGCGACGTGGGACGATGTCGTCAAATATTCCAAGGAGATCCACGACAAGCTCGGTATCGCCGGATACGGCTTGGTGGCGCGCAAGAACGCCGGCAACACGCCGTACCGCTTCATGCCGCAGCTCTGGGGCTACGGCGGCGGTGTGTTCGACGAGGCTGACCCGAACCCGACCTATGAAGAGATCCGGCTCGACAGCGAAGCGAGCAAGCGCGCCCTGCAGGCGTCGTACGACATGTACGTTCGCGACAAGTCGGTGCCGACCTCCGCACTGACCAACCAGCAGGCCGACAACCAGCCGCTGTTCGTGGCCGGGCAGCTTGCGATGATGATCTCGCACCCGTCCGATTACAACGTCATGCTCGACCTTCAGAAGAAGGCGACCGGTGCCGACAAGGACAAGGCGCAGACCGTCATCGACAACATGCGCTACGGGCTGATCCCGACCGGGCCTGACGGCAAGCGCGCGGTCGTGTTCGGCGGGTCTAACATCCACATCCTGAAGCCGGAATATGTCGACGGCGGCAAGGTCGACGAGCCGGCTGCCAAGGCTATGGTCTGCTTCTGGACCAGCCCCGAATGGTCGCTGAAGATGGCCTATGCCGGCTCCAACCCCGGCAACCTCAACGGCTTCAAGACCAAGTGGATGAAGGAGCGCCTGGACAACATCAAGTTCCTCGACGTCACCACCTCGATGCTGCCCTACGGCATTCCGTTCCCGGCCCTGCCGCAGGCACCCGAGATCATGAACATCATCGTCCCGGACATGCTGCAGAATGCCCTGACTGGCGCGATGACCGTCGACCAGGCGGCTGAAGACGCCGCCGCGCGCGTCAAGGAGCTGATGGGCGGCCTCTAGGCCCCGCCGGCGCGAGCCGGGCCGGCGGCGCAGGTCGCCGGCCCATCCTCCGCAACTCGACGAGGGCCGCACGATGACGATGGTGACAGGCGAAGCGGGCGCTGCCCGCGAGCCGCGCGCGCGTTCAGACCTGCTCCAGCGCGTCTGGGCAAGCAGGACCGATTATCTTTATGTCCTGCCTGCGATCGTGGTGATGCTCGTCGTCATCGCCTACCCGGTCTACTACACCGTCGATCTGTCGTTCTACAAAACCCCGCCGGGGCTGCAGCTCAAGGACAAGAGCTTCATCGGCCTGGAGAACTACAAGACGATCTTGACCAGCGGCGTCTTCTGGCGCGTCACGGTCAACACCATCATCTGGACGGTTGCATCGACGCTCATCGCCTTCGTGCTCGGCTTTGCGCTGGCGCTCGCTCTGCACCGCGACTTCCTCGGCCGCGGCATCCTGCGCGCCATCTTCATCGTTCCGTGGGTGATCAGCGCGGTTGCCGCATCGTATATCTGGAAGTGGATCTACCACTCGGACTTCGGCATCATCGGCGTCGTCATGGTGCAACTCGGTCTGGCCGACCGCCCGCCCAACTTCATCGACAGCGTCAACACGGTCCTGCCGTCGCTCATCGCCGTCAACATCTGGCGCGAATTCCCCTTCGCCATGATCATGCTCATGGCTGGACTGCAGACGGTGCCCGAGCAGCTTCTGCGCGCCGCGCAGGTCGATGGCGCCTCCGCATGGCAGCGCTTCTGGCACGTCACGTTCCCGCATCTGCGCGGCGTGTCCACCGTCACGGTGCTGCTGCTCGCGGTTGCGAACTTCAACTCCTTCATCATCCCCTGGATCATGACCGGCGGCGGCCCGTCGAACGCGTCGCACATCTGGATCACGCACATCTACGAGCTTGCGTTCGGCCGCCAGCGCTGGGGCGTCGCCTCCGCCTATTCGGTGCTGCTGTTCATCATCGTCATGACGCTCGGCTACTTCTATGTGCGCGCGCTGAGCCAGGGTGAACGCAAGGAGCACCGAGCATGAGCGCCGTCGGCGACATGACCGCGCCGCGGCGGCGCCGACCGGACGGGTGGCGCTGGGGCGGCCGCATCTTCCTCGTCTTCATGCTGATCTACACCGCCGTGCCCATGGTCTGGATGGTGGTGACCTCGCTCAAATCGGGCTTCGCGGCCATGGCGTTTCCGCCGGAATGGTGGCCGAGCGAACCGACGCTAGCGAGCTACCGCAATCTGCTCGACCCGCAAAACAGCGTTGGCCGCGACTTTCTCCGCTTCTTCTGGAACAGCCTGGTGGTTTCGGTGCTCACCACGGTCCTCGCCGTGATCGTGGCGGTGCCGGCGGCATACGCCTTCTCGCGCTTCCGGTTCCCCGGACGGCAGTTCCTGTTCTTCGCGGTGCTGCTTCGCAACATGTTCCCGGCGGTTATCTTCCTGGTCCCGCTGTTCATCCTGATGCGCTTCCTCGGCCTCGTGAACACCCACGGTTCTCTGGTTCTTACCTACCTGACATTCGGGCTGCCCCTGGCCATCTGGCTGCTCAAGGGCTTCTACGACAACATTCCGGTCCAGCTCGAGCAGGCGGCGCGCATCGACGGCGCGACGCGCTTCCAGGCCTTCCTGCTGATCGTCATGCCGCTCTCGGTGCCGGGCATCATCGCCACGGCGATCTATTCGTTCATCGGCGCATGGAACGAGTACATCTACGCCTACACCTTCCTGTCGAAGAACGACCAGCTAACCTTGCCGGTCGGGGTGCAGCGCTTCTTTTCGGAAAACACCACGGACTTTCCGGGCCTGATGGCAGCGAGCTTCATGATGAGCGTGCCGGTCGTCGTCCTGTTCCTCATCCTGCAGAAGTACTTCGTGCGCGCGCTCACGGAGGGCGCCGTCAAGCACTAGGAGTTGCCGATGGCCCACGTGGTCCTCAAAGATCTCGTCAAGACCTACGGCAACTTCAAAGCCGTCAACAACGTCTCGCTGACCGTCGATCACGGCGAGTTCGTCGCGCTCGTCGGGCCGTCCGGCTGCGGCAAGACCACCACGCTCAACCTCGTCGCCGGGCTGATTCCGATCACCAGCGGCGCGATTGCCATCGGCGACCGCGTCGTCAACGAGCTCGATCCGAAGGACCGGGACATCGCCATGGTGTTCCAGAACTACGCGCTGTACCCGAACAAGACGGTGTATAAGAACCTGGCCTTCCCGCTGCAAATGCGCCGCATGCCGTCAGCGACGATAGACCAGAAAGTGCGCGACGCGGCCCGCATGCTCGACATCACGCATCTGCTCGAGCGGCTGCCGCGCGAACTCTCAGGCGGGCAGCAGCAGCGTGTCGCGCTCGGCCGCGCGCTGGTGCGCGATCCCGCCGTCTTCCTCATGGATGAGCCGCTCAGCAACCTCGACGCCAAGCTTCGCGTTCAGATGCGCTCCGAGATCAAGCGCTTCCACCAGGACTTCGACGCGACGATCATCTACGTCACGCACGACCAGCTCGAGGCCGTGACCATGGCCGACAAGATGGCCGTGATGAATGGCGGCTTCCTGCAGCAGTACGACACCCCGGCGCGCGTCTTCGCCAACCCGGTTAACCTGTTCGTCGCAAGTTTCATCGGCAGCCCGGCAATGAGCCTCATCCCGCTTGAGGTTGCAGGTGCAAACGGCAGCACAACGTTGACGAGCGCGGAAGGCTGGGCGCTCTCGCTTTCAGACGTTAACGCTCGCAAGGTAGCGAAGGCGACGACACGCAAGGTCGTGCTCGGGGCGCGCCACTCGACGATCAGGCTCCACAAGGACGCGCGCGAAGGTGCCGTGCCGGCGAAGGTCTACACGGTCGAGCCAACAGGCGACGTCACATTCGTGCAGGTGTTCCTGTCGGGCGCTCTCGTCAACATCAGCCTGCCGCCGACCTTCGAGATCGAGCCCGACGAGCGTGTGTGGCTGGAGTTCGACCAGGACCGCATGCACCTTTTCGACGGTGAAACCGAACTGGCCCTGCACGCCTGACCATGCTCCCCAAGCTGAAGATAACAGCCATCAAGCCCTACCCGGTCTGGGTCGGCATCAGGAATCAGCTGATCGTCAAGGTCGAGACCGACCAGGGCGTCTATGGCTGGGGCGAGAGCGGCCTGTCGTCGCGCGAGAAGGCCGTGGTCGGCGCAATCGAGCACTACCGCGAGTTCCTCGTCGGACGGGACGCAATGCAGATCGGCCGTATCTGGCAGGAGATGTACCGCAGCCAGTACTTCGAGGGTGGCCGCGTGCTGCAGGCGGCGATTTCGGCCATCGACATCGCGCTGCACGATATCAAGGGCAAGGCGCTCGGCGTGCCGGTCTACGACCTCCTCGGCGGCAAGCAGCGCGACCTGATTCCGACCTTCGCGACGACGCGTTCCGAGACCGTGGGCACCGAGGTGGTCGAGCAGGTGCAGGAGTTGCAGGAGCTTGGGTGGAAGGCGATCCGACTCATCCCTGCCGGACAGCGCGCCGAAAGCGTCTACGAACCCCGCGAGAGCATTGCCGAGACGGCCACGTGGACAGTCAAGTGCCGCGAGGCGCTCGCCGACGATGTTGCGCTCGGCATCGACTTTCACCACCGGCTGAGCGTCGCGGAGGCCGCAACCTACTGCCAGAGGATGCCGCGCGGGACGCTCGATTTCCTCGAAGAGCCGATCCGCGACGAGACGCCGAGCGCCTACGAGGCGCTGCGCAAGCTGACCGACGTGCCATTTGCCATTGGCGAGGAGTTCGCCTCGAAATGGCAATTCCTGCCCTACATCGAGGGCAACCTCACCCAGTTCAACCGCATCGACATCTGCAATGTCGGCGGTCTGACCGAGGCGATGAAGGTCGCCGGCTGGACCGAGGCGCATTACGTCGACATGATGCCGCACAATCCGCTCGGCCCGATATGCACCGCCGCTACGGTGCATTTCGCCGCCGCCGTGCCGAACTTCGCCTGGCTTGAGACGCGCGCCTCGCCCGGCGAGCGCTTCCACGGCTTCGACGACCCGGAAATCTTCCCCAACATGCTCACGCTCGAAGGTGCGCACTACCGCGTCAGCGATCGGCCCGGCCTGGGCGTCGACGTCGACGAAGCGCGCATTGCCAAGCAGAGCTTCCGCCAATGGGAAGCGCCGCATCTGGTGCGCCGCGACGGCTCGGTCACGAACTGGTAGGCAATCGGGCCGAAGGAGCTCAAAGCCATGACGCAGACACCCGGCATCGTCCGGCCGCCGCGCGCGATGATCGACGCTCTGAAGGACATCGGCGCGGCTACGGTCGCCGGAACGCTAGGCCACATGGGTTTCCGCAACCCTCACATGGTCGGCCCCGTCGCCCAGAACCGCGGCAAGTCGATCGTCGGCCCGGCGCTGACGCTGCAGTTCCTCCCGCAGCGCCCGGACCTCTTCGACGAGGGCGAATATGCCGACCCCGAAACCCAGCTGCACCGACATGTGCTTTATCACGTCGAGGAGGGCGACGTGGTCGTGGTAGACGCCCGCGGCGACATGAGTTCGGGCGTCTTCGGCGATATGATGTCCACCTACTTCAAGGGGCGCGGCGGGGCCGGCATAGTCATCGACGGCTGCATGCGCGATCGCCCCAACGTCGACAAACTGGACCTTGCGCTCTGGTTGCGCGGCTGGACGCCGAACTACCATGTGCAGACGAGCATCTATCCGAACGCCGTCAACGTGCCGATCGCCTGCGGCGGCGTTACGGTAACGCCGGGCGATATCATCGTCGCGGACGATGACGGCGTCGTCGTCGTTCCTGTTTCGATGGCGCAGAGAGTGATCGCGGAATCGCGCAAGCACGCCGAATGGGAAGTGTTCTCGCGCATCAAGCTGCAGGCGGGCGAGCCACTCCAGCGTTACTACCCCCTGCATGCGGATGCGCAGGACGAGTACGAGGAATGGCGTCGCCAAAACACTGGAGGACGATCGTCTAGTACATAGACCGCCGGGAGTCCGCGACGCCGAGGGAACTAGAGGAAGCATGTCCGTAACCGACACGATCGAAAATGCTATCCGCCGCGCCTCCGAACCATCGAAGCTGCGCATAACCGACATACGCGTCGCGACGATACAGGCGCAGGGCATTCACCCCATCGTCAGGATCGACACGAACCAGGGCGTCTACGGGCTCGGTGAGGTGCGCGACGGCGCCCATCCCGACACAGCGATGCGGCTGAAGCCGCTGATCGTCGGGCAGAACCCGCTGAACGTCGAATACATGTTCCGCCGTATCAAGCGTTACGGGGGCGAAAGCCGCGAGGCAGGCGGCGTCTGCGCCATCGAGATCGCGCTGATGGACCTGGTCGGCAAGGTATATGGCGTGCCGTGCTACCAGCTCCTTGGCGGCAAGTTCCGCGACAAGGTGCGCATCTACGGCGACACGCCCACGCCCGACGATCCGACTCCCGAGGCGTTCGCGGCGGTGGTCCGCTCGCGTCGCGATCTTGGGCTCGACTTCATCAAGTTCGACCTGTCGGCGCGGATGTTCGAGGCGGTGCCGGGCGCGATGGTGGGGACCGACACGCGCTACGAGTACCCGCAGTACCGGCAGTTCCACACGCCGGGCCACGGTGCCGGCGCACGCATCAGCGGGCGCGGGCTTGAGCTCGTGCGCGAGATTTGCCGTGCGGTGCGTGCCGAGGTCGGACCAGCCGTTTCGCTCTGTACCGATCATTTCGGCGAGGGCTTCGTCACGATCGACGAGGCGATCCGGGTCGGCCATGCGATCGAACCGTTCAACCTCGCATGGATAGAGGACGTGCTTCCCTGGACGGACATCGCCGGCCACAGGAAGGTTGCCGACGCGCTGTTGACGCCGGTTGCGGCAGGTGAGGACCTCTATTTGTTCGAGGGCTTCCGGGAGGCTATCGAAACCCGCGCCTTCGACATCATCCACCCCGACATGCTGTCCTCTGGCGGTCTGACCGAGACAAAGAAGATCGCCGATCACGCCGAGCGCCACGGGGTCCCGACTGCGTTGCACGCCTGTTGCTCGCCAGTCGCCTTCATGGCGAATGTCCATCTCGGCGCGGCGCTCGCGAGCCTGATGGCGGTCGAGCACCACGCGCTCGACGTGCCGTGGTGGACCGACATCGTTACCGGTATCGCGCCGGATTATTTGCAGGACGGCTACGTCGCCGTGCCCGATGCGCCCGGCCTTGGCATCGATCTCAACGAAGAGGTTATACGCGAACATCTCGTCCCGTGGTCCGGGTACTTCGAGCCGTCGGACGAGTGGAACGCCGAACGCGTCGGTTTCCTCAACCACCTGGTGTGGTGAAGCATCAGGCTGCGGCGCGGCGCTCGCGAAACATGATGAACAGCCCTGCGGCGACGATCACCGCGGCGCCTGCCAGCATGGCCGGGCGCGGTACGTCCCCGAACATCGCGAGGCCGAAGACGATCGCCCAGAACAGCAGCGTGTACTGGAACGGCGCCACGATCGAGGCGTCGGCAAGCTTCAGCGCCCGGTTTACCCCCATATGCGCGACCATGGCGACGACGCCGAGCAGAGACAGCAGCGCCAGGTCGAAGGCGCTCGGCGAGACCCAGCCGAACGGCGCGGTGACGAGGCCGATCAGGCCGGCGCCCAACGTCTGCCAGAACACGAGGGTCCGGTCAGGCGTCCCGCGCAGCGCCCTTCCCGACAGCATCATGAAGGCGAAGCAGAACGAGCCGAAGATCGACACCACGGCCGGCGCGGTGAAGCTGGCGGCCGAAGGCTCGAGCGCGATGATGACGCCGACGAAGCCGGCGAGAATGGCGACCCACCGCCTCCATCCGACCCTCTCGCCGAGCAGGAACGGCGACATGGCCGCGACGTAGATCGGCGCCGCCAGCCAGTAGGTCATGACGTCGGCTAGCGGCAGCGAGATGACGGCGAAATAGAAACAATAGACCTCCGCTGTCGACAGCAGTACGCGCAGCACCTGCATCCCCGGCCGCTCGACTGAAACAAGCGGCGCAAGCCCGTCTCGCCAAAGGAAAGGCGAGAGCACGATCAACGCGGCGGCACTTCGGATAAGCAGCACCTGGCCGACCGAGTAGGTCGCGACCAGCCATTTGCCCATTGCGTCGTTCAGCGAGAACATCAGCATGGCAAGCAGCATGACGGCGATCGCCAGGCGCGTCGTGTTCGCCCCGCCAGCGGCCATCTTCCCGCCTGTGTTGATAGGTTCGATCGTCATTCGTCACCCGCGCGGCCGCACCGGCCGCCGCGCCAGCTGTTACGGCATCGGCAGGCGGACGCAAGAGCAGCGGTCACGCCAGCATGGCGCGGATCTTGTGGGCCAGCTTCTCCAGATCGAATGGCTTGGAGATCATCTCCATGTCCTGGCCGAGGAACTCGGCGCGGCTTGTCGCGCCCGCGGCATAGCCGGTCATAAACAGAACCTTCAGGTCGGGTACCACTTCCCGCACCATCTCGGCGAGCTGGCGGCCGTTGAGGCCCGGAAGCCCGACATCGGACACCAGGAGGTCGACATTGGGGTTGGCCCTGAGCTGCCGCATCGCCGTGTCGGCATCGTGCGCCTCGACGGGCGTATATCCCAGATCGCGCAACACCTCGACCACGAGCAGCCGTACACCCTCGTCGTCCTCGACCACGAGCACGCGCTCGCCGGCGCCGAGAGGGACTTCCGACTGAGGGTCTGCCACTGCCGAGCGCGCGTCGTCGACGCTACGCGGCAGGTAGATGGACACCGTCGTGCCCTGGGCCTCCAGGCTCTTGATCTCGACCGTGCCGCCGGACTGCTGCGCGAAGCCGTAGACCATGGAAAGGCCGAGCCCCGTACCCTGCCCGATCGGCTTGGTCGTGAAGAACGGATCGAACGCCTTCTCCTGGACGTCTGGCGGCATGCCCTGACCGCTGTCCTCAACGTTGATCACCACGAAGTCGCGCGGATGGTCGAGCGGCAGGCTGGCGACGTCGCCCGGGTGGAGCGCCGCGTTGCGGGCGGTGATCCGCAGCGAGCCGCCCGCGGGCATGGCGTCGCGCGCATTGATGGCAAGGTTGAGGATCGCATTCTCGAGTTGGTTGTCGTCGGTGACGACCGGCCAGACGCCTTCCATCTCTATCGTCAGCATGACCTGCTCGCCGAGGGTGCGCTCGAGCAGTTCGGCCATGCCGGCCACAAGCGATCCGACATCGACGCTGCGCCTGTCGAGCGATTGACGACGTGAGAACGCCAGCAAGCGATGGGTGAGCGCCGCCGCGCGCTGCGCCGAGGTGTTCGCTGCATCGATGAAGCGATCGACCTCGTCGGCCCGGCCGGCGGCGATGCGGCGCTTAACGATGTCCAGCGCGCCCATGATCCCGGTCAGCATGTTGTTGAAGTCGTGCGCGATGCCCCCCGTCAGCTGGCCGATCGCCTCCATCTTCTGGCTTTGCCGCAGCCGCGCCTCCGCGTCCCGTAGCGCCGCCTCCTGCTCGCGCTCGACGGTCACGTCGCGGCCGTAGGCGTAGATCGACGAACCTTCACGCGAGGTTGTCCAGGCAACGATCCGCGTGCCGCCGTCGGCATGGCGCATTCGGGTCTCGAACCGCAAACTCGAGCTGGCAAGGTCGCTGACAGACGGCCCCGGCGCACCCGACATGGCAAGCTCAGCTATCGGCTTCCCCTTGATGTCGTCGACGCCGTAGCCCAAGGTCTCGAACCAGGCCGGATTGGCGTCGCGGATGCGACCGTCCAGATCGACCACGGCGAGCAGATCGTGGGAGTTCTGCCAGATCCGATTGAGATCCTGCGTGCGCGCGCGCACGCTCTCCGACAGACCTTCGTTGGCCCGGCGCAGGCGCTCCTCGATCAGCTTCGATGCGGTGATGTCATAGGCGACGCCGATGTAGCGCATGCCCGGGCCGGACAGATCGCGCACGAATTCGCCGCGCCGCGCCAGCCATCGCGGTTCGCCGGTATCAGCCCGTGTGATACGGAACTCGACATGGTTGGCCGCCAGGGTCGCCTCACGCCGCCCATTGCCGATAAGCGGCTCGTCGCCGGGATGAATAAGTCCGTTGATGGTAACGAGCGGCAGGATCTTGGTCGGGTGCAGCCCCAGCAGGTGGCAGAACTGCGGCGAGACCTGCACCGTGCCGAAACCTTCGGCGTGCTCGAAGGTGCCGATGCCGCCGGCGGTCTGTGCGACGCGCAATTGCTCCTGCGTCCGCTTCTGCTCGGTGATGTCGACCAGGTCGCCGACGAAGCGCGCAGGCATGTCGTTCTCGTCGAAGATCGTGCGGCCCTTCGCATGCACCCAGCGCAGTCCGCCGTCCGCCTTGTGCAGCCGGAAATCCTTCTCGAAGACTTCTGCACCGGAGAGCATCGCGACCACGGCAAGGCGGATACGCTTCTGGTCGTCGGCATGGATGCCGCTGAAGAAAGCCGAAGTCGGGACGCCTTTCGACAGGGCGACCGCATCCTGCCCCGTGAGCAAGGCAAAGCTGGCATCGCCGCGCAGTGATCTCCCGGCGATGTCCCAATCCCAGGCTCCGGTCGCGCCCGCGGCATCCAGGGTCAGTCGGAGCCGCTTCTCGGCCTCGGCTATGCGAGCCTCGATATCGGCAAGTTTTTGCTCTGAAGGTACCGGTTCTGCCATCATGAGCTCAGATGGTATCTGCAGTAACGCGGCTGATGAACTCGGCGATCAGCAGCTTCAGCGTTGCCAGCGACGGCAGGTCCATCAGCATGGCGATGTAGCCACGAATGTCGCGATCCCGAACGGAAAAATTGATATACAGGAACAGCACCAGTCCGGGATCGCCCTGCAGCGTCTCGGCGTCCTTGAACAGCGTCTCGCCGCTGCCGCGCACCACCACTGGCAGTGACATCCTCAACGACTGCTGCAGCATGTTCGCCATGGTGCCCAGGCAGTTGTTCAGGATGACATTGCCCGTCTCCGCCAAGGCCTCGGGCTCCAACTCCGGCAGATCCTCCGCCGGCACCTCGTCGCCGGCCACCGCACGCACCAGCTCCATGGATTTCGTCTCGGGGAAGATAAGCAGCGCCCGGCCGGAGAACGCTCCCTCGAAGTCCTGGCGTATGGCGACGAGATCCTCGCTCTCGCGCTGACCGATCAGGGCGGCTGCCGCACGGTTCGTGACGATCTCCACAGCCGGAACGGAGAGCAGAACCTGCTGGCCGACCATCTTGCGCAGACTGGCGGCAGCCCGACTGACACCGATATTGACGAGTTCGGTCAGTGCATCGCGCTCGAAGTCGTCTAGGCTGATACCGCCGGTCATTTCCGCGCCTGCTTGAGGCGCAGCGCCGCACCGGAGATAAAGCCCGAAATCCCTTCCGTCGTCACCGGCTTGCCGACGAAGGTCGCATTGATCGCGCGCGCTCTTGCAATGATCTCGTCCTGGATGTTCGCTGTGATGATCGCTATCGGCATCTCGGGATGGCTGGCGCGCAGTTCCGCGGCGAGGTCCAGGCCGTCGCGTCCGGGCATGTTGTAATCGAGTATGGCAACGTCGACGTTCTGCTTGGCGACGATGTCGAGAGCTTCGTCGGCATTGCTTGCCTCGACGCGGGCCCAGTCCGGCTGCAGAGCAGCAAGCGTCTTTCCTGCAACGATGCGCGCGAGCTTGCTGTCGTCGACCAGCATCACCGTAACCGTCATGTCCCTGCTCCCTCCTGGGGCCGGCCGTCCGCCCCTCTGCCCAATTCCGCTGCCCGCGCCGCGCTTCTCGCTATCACGAGCTGCGCCAGTTGGCGGCTAACAAATGATGCATGCGGCGAAGGCTGGAGTGGGGGCGCCGCGGCAAGCAGCACCTGCCAGACCGCCGTATGAACCTTTTCGGCATCGATGACCACCATCCGCGATGCGGTGTCGGTCAGCGCTGCGAGCAATGCTTCAGCCTCCTCGACGCCGCACGTGCCGGACAGAACGATCCGCTCCTCGCTCAGGGTCATCGTCATTCGAGCAGGGCCTCCACTTCGAGGACCACTACGATATCGCCGTTGCCGAGGACGATGGTACCGGAAATCACCGGGACGGTCTTCAGTATGCCGGCCGCCGGCCGGACCACGGTTTCGAGGCGCTCGCCTATCGCATCGATTGCCAGCGCTACGCGCGTTCCGCCAAATTCGGCGATGAGCAGGAGTTCCTCGTCCCGCTGCCGGGTCGGGCGACCGAGAAGCGCACCGAGCCGGACAAGCGGGACGGTGCGATCTCGCAGGACGACCGCCTCGCCGGCGCGTACGGGCACGATCTCGCGCGCAGCAACGCGACCGGTCTCGGCGATCAGGTCCATTGGTATGCCGTAGCGTTCTCCGTGCGAAGTGACGATCAGGATGCGCGCGACGGAGAAGGCGGTGGGCACCGAGATGCGCGCCGTGGTCCCTTTTCCCGCCTCGCTTTCCAGTGAGATGCGGCCACCCAGCTTGAGCACCTCGCGGCGCACGGCGTCCATGCCGACGCCGCGTCCGGATACGTCGTCGACTTTTGCCGCGGTCGAGAAGCCGGAGCGAAACAGGAGTTCGATGATCGCCGCCTGATCCAGCGACGCTCCCTCGTCCGCCGTTATCAGCCCCCGCGCCACCGCCGTCGCGCGCACATGCTCGACGTCGACGCCTCCACCATCGTCTTCCACAATCACCTCGATGCGGTAACCCACCTGCCTCGCCGCAATCCTTATTCTGCCGCGCGCAGGCTTTCCGCGCTCCGCCCGCAGCGATGCGGCTTCGATACCGTGGCCGATGGCATTTCTCACCAGATGAAGCAGCGGATCGAAGAGCGCATCGACGACGGCCTTGTCAGTCTCGACGTTCTCGCCTTCGATCGTCAGATCGACTGGTTTGCCGAGTTGCGCCGAAACTTCGCGCACCAACCGCGGCAAACGCCGTAGCGTGTCGCCCATAGGGACCATTCGCGCCGAACTTGCCGCGTCTTGAAGGCGCACAGTCAGCCGCTCGATGTCTTCATTGAGCGCTGCGATGGCGCGGCCGAGTTCGCCGCCGCCGGCAAGCTGCCGGGCCTGCCGTGCCAGTTCCTGCATGGCGTTCTTGGCGACGAACAGTTCGCCCACGATGTCGGACAAGGCGTCGATCCGCTCCGCGTCGACGCGGATCATCCGGCGCGCGCCGCCTTGTGTCGGGCTGCTCGGAACGGGTGCTCCTCCGGCGGCGGGCCGCGCGCACAGCGTCGACTGGTCGGGAATGAGCCGGAAGAGAGGCGCGACCCGCGTCAGCGGGGCCGACGAAACCGCCTCGAAGCTCAGGTTGCAGGTGAAGGGGTCGAATTCCGCGAGAGCCGGCCACGGCTGGCGCGGAACAACGGCCAGATCGAGGAGGTCGGGCACGGCCTCCATGATCGCCGTGGGGTCGTCACCGCTGAAGAAGCAGTCGGGGCGCGGCGCGTAGAGGATAGCCGTCTGCGCCTCCGGATGCCGCTCGAAAGCCAGGCGCGCCCAATCCGGCAGCTCCGTGCTCGACGGAGCATGCGCGGCCGCGCCGCCGATCTTCAGCCCGTCCGCGAGCCGTTGCCCCTCCGGCGCCGCGCCTTCCGGTAGGTTGCCATGCTGTGCCACGTGACCGACGCAGCGCTCCGTCCACTCGACGATCGCCATCAGGGGATCGACGAGGGAACCGTCGAGCTCGCCACTGCGGTTGGCCGCAGTCAGCACATCCTCCGCTGCGAATAGAGTGCGCTGCAGCGGAGCGAAGTCGAATAGCCCCACCGATCCCTTGAGCGTATGAACGGACCGGAACAGGCTTTCGATATGCGGCTTGCTCGATGGCTCCCGCTCGAGCGCCAGGAGGTCGTCCGCACAGCTCTGGACGAGCTCGGAGGCCTCGACGACGAATTGCTGGAGCAGCTCGTCCATCAGCCGGTCTCGGGCCGCTGATAAACGATCGCATCCGGGAAGCGGACCGCCCGAAAGTTGTCCGCTATGCGTTGCATCGACTCAGTGTGGCCGAGGCATATGTAGCCCCCTGGCAGCAGCGCCTTGCGGAGATTGCGCACGGCCAGCTCCCGCGCCGCGTCGTCGAAATAGATCAGCACGTTGCGGCAGAAGATGACGTCGAAGGCGCCCTCGCTGGCGACCGATGCCGCATCCACAAGGTTTGTATGACGGAAGATCACCGACTCCCGCAGGTCGTCGATGAGCTGCCAACGCTCCTCCGAAAGGCGGGTGAAGTAGGCGTCGCGGATCTCCACCGACAGGCGGGACACGGCGCGCAGCCCGTAGAGCCCGGCGATGGCTTCGCGTAACGCCGCGGTATCGATGTCCGACCCGACGATCTCGACATTGTATGCGTCGACGAGCCGCCAGTTTTCCAGAAGCCATATTGCGATGGAATAGGGCTCTTCGCCGGTGGAGCAGGGGATGGACCAGATGCGGATGCGGTCCCCGGGGCGCTTGCTGCGGATAATGTCCGGCAGCAACGAGTTGCCGAGGCAGCGAAGCTGGTGCTCCTCGCGGTAAAAGTAGGTCTCATTGACCGTGAAGCTGTTGATCAGTTGCTCCGCTTCCGCCGGCTGCGTGGCGAGAAGCGCGAAATAGGCCGGAAACGATCTGGATCCCGTTACGGCGACGCGCTCGGCCACCCGACGGTCGATGTAGTAGCGCTTAGTCTCGCCGAACAGCATTCCCGTCCGCCGGTAGAGGAAGTCGCAGACGCGGTTCAGCTCCGGGCCCGTCAGGAAGTGCGGCGCCTCGTTCATCGCCAGGGACTGAGTTCGAGGATACGGCGCGCGATGTTCGGCATCGCGATGACGTCGCTGGCTCCGCCCATGCGTACCAGTTCGCCAGGCATGCCCCATACCACCGCTGTTTCCTCCGCCTCGGCGATCGTGTGCCCGCCGGCCGAGTGGAGCTCGGTCATGGCGGCCGCCCCGTCGTTCCCCATGCCCGTCATGAGTACGCCCAGCATTCGCTCGGGCGCGCAGCACTGCATTGCGCTCTGCACCAATCGGTCGACGCTCGGATGCCAGCGGAATTCCGGACTCGATGGCGCCGGCATCACCATCAACCGCTCCCCCCGCCGGCTGAGCAGCATATCCGCATCGCCGCGGCCGACATAGACCTTCCCTGGCTCGACCGGCATGAGGCTGGCAGCTTCGACGACGGAGAGGGCGCAAAGGCCGTCGAGCCGCCTGGCAAAGGACGCCGTGAACGTCTCCGGCATGTGCTGGGCAATCAGGATGGGCCAGCCGAAATCGCCGGGAAGCTGCGAAAGCAGCATGTCTAGCGCGGGCGGGCCGCCGGTCGATGCACCGATGATGACGACCGTGTCGTCGCCGAACGCTGTTCCCCGCGGCGCTCGCACGGACCTTGCCTTGCGTGGCGGCCGCGTCGGTCTCGCGCCCGCGCGAAAGCGAACGCGGTCCGCGAGACGAACGCTGCGGCGGATCTTCACATTGGCAGCCATCTTCACCCGTTCGAGGATGAACGGCGCGAACTCGTCCGCATGCAGCGAAATCGTACCCTGCGGCTTCGGCACGAAGTCGACCGCGCCCATCTCGAGCGCCTCCAGAGTCTCGTCGGCGCCGTCCGCAGTGAGCGCGGATACCATGACGACGGGGCACGGATGCTCGATCATGATCCGGTCGAGACAGGCGAGCCCGTCCATGTTCGGCATCTGCACGTCGAGCGTCACGACATCCGGCTTGAATGTGCCGATGAGCACCAGCGCCTCTTCGCCGTCGCGCGCCGTCGCGACGTCGAACCCGTCATCCTCGAAGAGGCGTCCGAGAAATCTCCGCATCAGCGCGGAGTCGTCGACGACGAGCACGCGTGTCACGACGCGGTCGCCGCGCCTTCGAGCTTGCTGAGCATGTCGCGTTCGGCCCGATCGAGGAGCTCGTGCGGATCGACGATGAGGACCATCGTCTTGCCGGAGGGAACAATGCGATCGAACACTTTGACTCCGTCACCTGGCATTTGCGGCGCAGGCGCGACAGCGGATGCCGGCACGCGCATGACCTGCGA
Source organism: Pseudomonadota bacterium (assembly GCA_023457435.1). Taxonomy (GTDB): domain Bacteria; phylum Pseudomonadota; class Alphaproteobacteria; order Rhizobiales; family Rhizobiaceae; genus RCIO01. The sequence goes on along the minus strand of JAEWLS010000035.1, from coordinate 74,191 downwards.
CACTGCGTCGACGATGAAGCCGGCACGCATGTCGCCGACGGTCACGACGATTACCCTTCCGCCCTCGCCGCTCGACCCGCGACCGAAGCGTCGGCGCTGGTCTACGACGGGCAAAGCCTTGCCGCGCAGGTTCATGACACCGGCGACGAAAGCCGGAGCGCGTGGCACGCGCGTCAGGATCTCCGGCAATTGTACGACCTCTTCCACCGACGAAATCGGCAGGCCGTAGCTCTCGTCTCCCAGGGCGAAGACGACGAACTGCAGGTTTTCGTTTTCGCGAAGCGGCTCGGACATCGTGGTTCCAGATTCTGCTGTATCGATCGCCTCGGCAACGTCCCTGTTGCGGATCAGTTTCGACGGCGAAAGGATGGCGATCAGCGGTCGGTCTCCTCCGATCCGCGCTATCGCATCGATTTCCGCGTCGCCTTCACCGCGCTGGAGTATCGCGGGAACGTCCTCGACGGCGCTTTTCGGTACGCGCACGACGCCGTCCAGTTCGTTTACGACCAACCCGACCGCAGTCTTTCCGATCATGGCGACGACGACGTGTGCGCGCTCGGTGCCGTCGGCGAGCCCCAGCAGCCTTGCGACAGATAGCAGGGGAAGCACGCCGCCGCGGTAGTCGAGCATACCGAGCGCGCTGCCGGCGCCGCGCGGCAGGACGGTCACCCCGTCGGGCAGTGCCAGCACTTCGGCCGTGGCGCCGAGCGGCAGCGCATAGCGCTGACCCGCCACGCGGAAGGCCAGCAGCGGCGAGCCTGTTTCGGTTGCCGAAGGCGCGACGTGCTCCGCCGCTGCGAGCCGCACTCTCTCGACATTCGTCGCGACGAACGCGCGCGACAGCAGCTCGGCGACGTCGATTGTCGCCCTGCCGCTCTCCAACCCCAGGACGCGATCGACCAGCAGGCCGACCGGCGGGCTATCGCCGAACACCACGATCCGCGACTCGCCCGCTGCAGCTGGCTTTTCCGCTGCTTTCGCGCCGAGCAGGTTCTGCATAAGGACGACGGCAATCGCAGCGCCGTTGTAGTTCATCAGGCCCGCGAGGCTGGGCGAACCATGGGGAACCCGCGTCAACGCGGGCACGCGGCGCACTTCTACGACCTGCTCGGCCGCAACGCCGAATTCCCTGTCGGCAACCCCGAGCGCGAGTACGCGCCCCGTTGCTGCCTGCGCGCTCGGGACCATCGCGCTCAGCCGCCGGCCTTCGACAGCTCATCCGCCAGCGACGCTATCTCTTCGATGGCGGCGGCAAGATCCTCGGCGCCGCGCGATTGCTGCCGCGCCGCCGTCGCGGCCTGCGCCGCGGCCGAACTTGCCTCTTGCGCGGCGGAGGCGATCTGCGACGTTCCGGTTTGCACTTCGCGCGACGACGCGAGTGCATCCGCTGCGCCTGCGGCGACCGCCGCGCTGCTCTCCCGCATCGCGCGCATCTCGGCATCGATCTGCTTCATGCGCTCGGCGATGGCGCCGGCTTTGGCGAATTCCGCGTTGGCAGCGATGCCGACCGTTTCGATGTCGCGGCGGACACCGGCGATCTGAACCTGCATCGATCGCACCACATCCTTGACGCTCTCGATATTATCCGAGGCGTCTCGCGCCAGCTTGCGGATATCCGACGACACCAGCGCGAAGCCGCGCCCCTGATCGCCCGCACGCGCCGCTTCCACCGAGCCGCTGACTGCAAGCATGCTGGTCTGGACCGTGACCATCACGATCCGGTCGATGCTCTTCTCGATGCGGCGAGCGGCGTTTTCCAGCTCCTCGGTTGCAGCGGCGGCGTTGCGAACGTCGCCAACCGCCGCCTTGAAGCCTTCCGACAGCTCCGCGACGCCATTCTCCACTCTTGCCATCCGCTCGCTTATCGTACCGATATGCTTCAGGCCGTCGTCGATCCTCGCCTGGGCCTGGAGCGCGCTTCTTTCGATCTGCGCCATTGCGGCGCTGGTCTGCTGCGTGGCTGCAGCCTGCGCCTGGGCTCCGCGACTGATCTGGTCGATGGCAACAAGGATCTCGGCCGCCGCGCCTGACAGTTCCTGCACGGTCGCCGACAGCTCTTCGGAGGCCGATGCGACCTGCTCTCCGGTGTCGGAGCGCGAGCCCTCGGCCTGCAGGTCTTCGGCAAGGGCGGCAAGCAACTGCGCGGCCTGCTGGCTCTGGTCAAGCGATTGCGCTTGCTGCTGGACGGCACGCTGCGCCTCCGCCACTGCCGCGGACTGCTCTTCCGCCGCAGCGGCCACGATTTCCGACCCCCGGATTGCCTCGCGCCCGGCGATGTCGGCCTCGATCGCCGCGCCGAGGATGAGTTGGCTGTTTTCCGCCAATGACGAAAGCCCCTCGCGCGCAGCAGTCAGCTCGCCGACCAGCGACCTCGCATTCGCCGTCTGCCTGGTAGCCGCGTCCGAAGACGCGCGGATCTGACCGGCGAGCGACCTCACCCCCGTGCCGATCTCACCCGACAACTGTTCGATTTCGCGCGCACTTCGCTCGGCCGTCTCGGCCAGGCTGCGAACCTCGTCGGCGACAACCGCGAAACCGCGTCCCGTATCGCCGGCCCGCGCCGCCTCGATTGCCGCGTTGAGAGCGAGGAGATTCGTTCTGTCGGAGATGTCGGCCACGACCTTCGTCGTCGCCGTGACCTCCGCCGCCTGCTGCTCGAGCTTTTCGACCATGGCCACCGAGGCGCGCTGCCGTGCTGCCGTGAGATCGATCGACGCGGCGGAATCCTCGAGTTGAGTCGCTGTCTCGATGACCGTGTTTTGCAGAAGCTCGCTGCTCCGGCGCGCCGTCTCCGCCTCGGCGCGGGCCTGAGCGAAGGAAGCACCAAGCTTGCCTATCGCGGCGAGCGATTCCTGTGCCGCTCCTGCCGCTTCCTCGGCACCCGTGGCGATTTGCTCAAGTGAACTTCGAAGCTGCTCCGCGGCCGCTGCCGCCTGGGTCATTCCGCTCGCGAGTTGCTCGGTTGCGGCCCCGATCCGCTCCGCGGCCTTCTGCGGCCTGGCCTGAGGCGTGGCTGATGATTTCGCCAATCCGCGCTTGGTGGCGGCACCCTCTGCTTGGACCGCAGGCGCGATCGACTGCGCAACCTTCTGCCGGCGACGCGCGAGATCCGCGGTCTTCACAAGTGCCATTGCATGCCCCCAATGCAGAATTCTGTGCCCAACTGGCGGGAACGTCCCGCCGTGCGTTCGGTTCCGTGTCGGCGAAAGAATTTTCTACAGGCCTTGCACGGCGTTCACGACAAGGCACAATCGCCGCATGACCCTGATATCGATTGCCGTCGCGGCGATGCGCTGACGATGTTCCGCAAGATCCTGATTGCCAACCGCGGCGAGATTGCCTGCCGGGTGATGCGCACCGCGCGACGCATGGGCATCTCGACGGTCGCGGTATACTCCGACGCCGACGCAGGCGCGATGCATGTCGCCATGGCCGACGAGGCTGTGCACATCGGCGCATCGCCGGTGGCGGAGAGCTACCTGCGGGCTGATCGCGTTATCGCCGCGGCTTTGTCGACTGGAGCGGAGGCTATTCACCCCGGCTACGGCTTCCTTTCGGAGAACCCCGAATTCGTCGATCAGGTCCAGGCAGCGGGCCTGGTGTTTGTCGGGCCGTCGGCATCCTCCATTCGCGCAATGGGCCTCAAGGACGCCGCCAAGCGCCTGATGGAAAAGGCCGGCGTGCCGGTCGTCCCCGGTTATCACGGCGAAGCGCAGGAGATCGTCGTGCTGGCGCCGAAGGCGCGTGAAATCGGCTACCCGGTCCTGATCAAGGCGCGTGCCGGTGGCGGCGGCAAGGGGATGCGAAAGGTCGACGACCCGGACGATTTCGCCGAAGCGCTGGCTGCGGCGCGGCGCGAGGCCCGCGCCGCCTTCGGCGATGACCGGGTGCTTGTCGAGAAGTACGTCGAGAAACCGAGGCACATCGAGGTGCAGGTGTTCGGCGATAATCACGGCAACGCCGTGCATCTGTTCGAGCGCGACTGCTCGGCTCAGCGGCGCCACCAGAAGGTGATCGAGGAGGCACCCGCGCCGGGCATGACCGCCGAAATGCGCAGCGCCATGACCGAGGCGGCCGTCAAGGCGGCGAAGGCGATCTCCTATTCCGGGGCCGGGACCATTGAATTCATCGTTGATGCTTCGGATGGGCTGAAACCCGACCGCTTCTGGTTCATGGAGATGAACACGCGGCTGCAGGTCGAGCACCCGGTAACCGAAATGGTCACCGGTCTCGATCTGGTCGAATGGCAGCTGCGCGTTGCCGCTGGTGAAAGGCTGCCGAGGAAGCAGCACGAGATCACGCTCGACGGACATGCTTTCGAGGCGCGCCTTTACGCCGAGGACGCGTCGAAGGGTTTTCTACCGGCGACCGGAACGCTGCATCACCTCGAATTCCCGGAGCCCGGGCCATCGCTTCGGGTGGAGACTGGCGTGCGCCGGGGCGACGCGATCTCACCGTTCTACGATCCGATGATCGCGAAACTCGTCGTCCATGGCGAAGACCGTGCTGCAACTCTCGCCGCTCTCTCTTCCGCGCTCGCGCGGACGGAGATCGCCGGATCGACGGTCAACACGGCATTCCTCGCGGCACTGGCTTCCGATCCGAACTTTGCGGCGGGCGATGTCGACACCGGATTGATCGCGCGCCATCAGGACGAGCTCACTGCCGTCGGAAGGCCGAAGCCGGCAAGCGTTGCGGCAGCGGCCCTGGCGGCCGCGGGCGTTTCTGCGTCCCGCTCCGCCGACTCATGGACGACGCTTGGCGGCTACGCACATTTCACGCCCATCGAGCAGGTGGTCTCGATAGGTATCGGCGAGGAGACGGTCGCGGCGACGATCCGCACGCAGGGCGCCAGCTTCCAGGTCGCTTCGGTGGGGGTGGCGGCAACGATCCGCCCGGGCGAGGCGCGCATCGCTCGATGGCCGGGCCATGTCACCGTGTTCGAAGGGGCGACGCCGTACAACTTCAGCGTCCGCGATCCACTCGACGTCGCCGACGAGGCCGGCGCGACTGCCGGAAGTTTGCGCGCGCCGATGCCCGGTCTGGTCCGGGTCGTCCGCGCCGGTGTCGGCGATACCGTGAAGAGAGGACAGGCGCTGCTGGTACTCGAGGCGATGAAGATGGAACACACCATCGCCGCCCCGCGCGACGGGGTGATCGCTGCCATAGCCGCGGAGGGATCCCAGGTAAGCGAGGGGACGGTCCTGGTCGGCTTCGAGGAATAAGGTGTCGGCGCCCGGCAGAACGCGAAGCAGCGGACATGATACCGAAGATCACATACCGCCCGGAAGACAACGCAGCCTATCTGCGTCTTTCGCCTGCCAAGGCGCTCGACAGCGCGGAAGTCTCCCGCGATGTGGTCTTCGACTACGATGCCGAGGGGCGCATTGTCGGTATCGAATTTCTCGACGCAAGGTCGCAGCTTTCCGCCGACTTGCTGGCCGAGGCGGCTTGACGCTAGTCGAACGTGCAGCTGACGGTGCCGCATGGCCCGAAGTCGGCGACGATCCTCGCGCCTGAAGGGCATTCCACCGGACGGATGAACGAGCCCGAAAGTACGACCTCGCCTGCATGGATCTGGTCGCCGTACAGGGCAAGCCGGTTGGCAAGCCACGCCATCGACAGCGCCGGGTCGTCGAGCACGCCTGCGCCGAGTCCGGTCTCTTCGACCTCGTCGTTGCGATAGACGACGGCACCTATCCAGCGCATGTCCGTTTCGGTTGGCTTCAGCTGGCGCCCGCCGAGCACGATGCCGGCATTGGCGGCATTGTCGGCGATGGTGTCGAACACCGTCCGCGTCTTCTTCGTCTCAGGATCGACACGCAGGATGCGGGTGTCGAGGATCTCCAGCGCTGGCTGGATGTAGTCCGTCGCGGCGATGACATCGGCCGGCGTGACATTCGCCCCCTTGAGGGGAGCCTTCATGACGAAGGCAATCTCGGCCTCGATGCGCGGCTGGATGAACCTGCCCTGCGGGATCTTGGCGGCGTCGGCGAACATCATGTCGTCGAGCAGGATGCCGGAATCCGGGATGTCGATATTCAGCGCCTGCTGCATCGCCTTCGACGTCAGACCGATCTTGCGTCCTATGATGGTGCGTCCGGCGGCGCGCTTGAGCTCCATCCAGGCCGCCTGCACGGCATAGGCATCGTCCATGTCCATACCGGCATGGGCGAGGCTGAGCAGGCCGATCTGCCTGCGCGTCCGCTCGGCTTCGTCGAGACGCCGCGCCGCGTCGGCGATCTCGGCCGGGTTCATCATCGCGGTTCGTCCGCCACGGCGTTGCGCAGCAGGCCGATGCCATCGGCCTCGACTTCGACCACATCGCCGGGGACGAGCCATTTCGGCGGATCGAAGCGCGCGCCGGCGCCGGTCGGCGTGCCGGTGAGGATGACGTCGCCGGGCACCAGGGTAGCAAAGGTCGAGATGTAGGCGATGAGCTTGCGGAACGAGTAAGTCATCCGCGACGTGCGATCATTCTGGCGAACTTCGCCGTTGACGCGAGTCTGCAACTGGATGTCGGCGATCTGGCTCTCATCCTCGAAGGGAACCAGCCATGGCCCGATCGAACCCGAGGCATCGAAGTTCTTGCCCTGGGTGACGTTGAACTTCGCGTGGCGAAGCCAGTCCCGCACCGAGCCCTCGTTCGCCAGCGACAGCGCTGCAATGTGGGAAAGCGCATCCCGTTCGGCGATATGCCGGCCGGGCTTGCCGATGACGATGACGACCTCGCCCTCATAGTCGAACTGCGGCGACACGAATGGCCGCAGGATCGGCTGATCGTGCCCGACGAAGGACTTCGGGAACCGCACGAAAAGCGACGGGTTCGTCGCCGCCGCCTGCGCGTCCTTGTACTCCTCGTTCCGGTCGGGGAAGTTTACGCCAACGCAGATGATTTTTTCGGGCGCGGGCACGGGCGGCGCAAACGCGATGTCGCCCAGCGCGAAGTCGGCCCCGCCGCCGGCGGCGTCGGCGAGCTTGCCTAGCGCGCCCGCCTCGATCGCCTCGCGCAGCGTCGGCCATTGCGAGGCGTAGCGTGCCGAGAGGTCTACGATGCCGTCGTCACGGACGAGGCCGTATCGGGTCTGTCCGCCGGCGGCGAAGGTGGCGATGCGGGGGCGGGTCACGCTCATCTCACGGCGCCACGATCGGCTGGGCCTTGAGTTCCGGCTCGTGCACGGTCTCGTTCGGGAACAGCGAGCCCTCCTCGAACCAGCTCTTCGGGGCCGGCGCCCCCCACAGCGTCTGGCGCTGCGGATCCTTGAGGTCCCATCTGATCGGCTCGTGGTCCGGATCCACCGTCTGATAGTCCGAGCAGTAGATCTCGATGCGGTGACCGTCGGGATCGCGGATGTAGAGGAAGAACGCGTTCGAGATGCCATGCCGGCCTGGGCCGCGCTCGATGTTGGCGAGATAGCCCGTGGTCGACATCAGATCGAGCAGGTCGATGATGTTCAGCGGCGTCGGAACCCAGAAGGCGGTGTGGTGCAGGCGCGGGCCGCGGCCGTTGGTGAAGGCGACGTCGTGGACGCCGCCCTTGCGATGCATCCACGCGGCCCACATCTTCCCCGTCTCGGCGTCCTCGGTGTACTCGGTCAGCCGGAAGCCCATCTCGTTCCAGAACGCCACCGACTTGTCGACATTCGTCGAGAACATGTTGAAGTGGTCGATGCGAAGAGGCTTCACGCCGCGGTAGAGCGCGTACTTCTGGTGGATTGTCGGGAGGCGGTCCATCTTCTGGTAGAATTCCAGCGGGATGCCCTGGTGGTCCGTGGTGCGCAGGGTGCGCCCCTGGTGCGGACGCTCGACCCAGGCGGTCTTCAGCCCCTTGCCTTCGAACCAGGTCTTGGCCTTGTCCAGATCGCCCTCGTCATAGACCTTGAAGCCGAGCACGTTGGCGACGGGCTCGGTGCCCTTCTTCAGGACGATGCTGTGATGGCCGCGCTCCTCCATCGCCCGGAGGCAGACGCGCTCGCCGTCGTCGTGGGTCACCTGAAGGCCCAGCGTGTCGACGTAGAACGCCTTGCTGGCTGCCAGATCCTTGACCACGAACTCGACATGCGACAGGCGCACGACGTTGAAGGCGGGATAGAGGTTCGGGGTGGGTGCGGGCATCTTCTGTCCTCCTTGGCCGGTGCTGCCCGAAGCTGTCACCGGCGCGAACTTTGCAATCATTTCGCGCAACGGCGCGCGGATTCAGCCGCCCAGCTTGGTGATGGCGTGCGCCATCGTCGCGAAGGCGATGTTCTTGGTTTCCATGTAGAAATCGAACGACCAGTCGCCGCCGTCTCGGCCGATGCCGGACGCCTTTACGCCACCGAATGGCGTGGGCAGATGGCGGACATTTTCGGAGTTGACCCAGATCATCCCGGCCTCGAGTGCTTCGGAAAAGCGGAACGCCCGGGTCACGTCGCTGGTCCAGAGATAGCCGGCAAGGCCGTACTGGACGTCGTTGGCGAGAGCAAGCGCCTCGGCCTCGTCCTTGAACGGGATCGCGGTGAGAACCGGTCCGAAGATTTCTTCCTGCGCGATGCGCATGGTGTTCTTGGCGTTCGTGAACAGCGTAGGCTGGACGTAGCAGCCGCCACCCGGACCGTCGGCCTTGGCGCCGCCTGCGGCAATCGTCGCGCCTTCCTGCTTTGCCAGCTCGACGTAGGACAGCACCTTCTTCTCATGCACCGGGTGGACCAGCGGGCCGATCACCGTGTCCGGATCGAGCGGGTGGCCGATCTTGATGCGCTTGGCCTTCTCGGCGACCATGGTGGTGAACTTGTCGTGGATCGAGGCCTCGACGAGAAGCCGCGACGACGAGGTGCAGCGCTCGCCGTTCAGCGAATAGATCATGAACACGGCCGCGTCGGCGGCGCGCTCCAGGTCGGCATCGGCGAACACGACGACCGGGTTCTTGCCGCCGAGCTCGAAGTGCACGCGCTTCAGGGTATCGGCGCCCTGTTTCATGATCATGGAGCCGGTACGGCTCTCGCCGACGAAACCGATCGCCTTGATGTCCGGATGCTCGGTGAGCGCCTTGCCGGCGTCTTCGCCGAAACCGTTGACGAGATTCCAGACGCCCTTCGGCAGCCCGGCTTCCTCGGCGATCTCGACCAGCAGACGAGCGGTCAGCGGAGAGAGCTCGGCAGGCTTGTGGACGATGGTGCAGCCGGCCGCGAGTGCCGGCGCGATCTTCCATGTCGAAAGCATGAACGGCGTGTTCCACGGCGTGATGACGCCGACCGGGCCGATCGGCTGCCGGGTGGTGACGTTCATCTGCCCTTCCATCCGCAGCGCCTTGCCGTCGCGCGCCTCCGGCGCCTTGTCGGCATAGAAGCGGAAGTTTTCGGCGCCCCGCAGCGCCGCCTTCGACATGAACTTGTAGGCCTGGCCGGTGTCGACGCACTCGACGAATGCGATCTCCTCGGCACGCGCGACGATGGCGTCGGCGACCTTGTGGAGCAGTTTCTTGCGCTGGTCGCCAGGCATGGCGGCCCATGCCGGGAAGGCAGCCTTCGCGGCCTTGGCGGCGCGGTCGATGTCGGCGGCCTTGCCATGCGCCACCTTGGCGAGCGGCTTCAGGTCCACCGGCGAGATGGTCTCGAACGTCTGGCCGTCGGCCGCGTCAACGGCTTCGCCGCCGATCTGGTTCTTGACGCCGTCGCGGCGAAAACGCTCGAGGTAAGCCTCGGCCTTGCGCATGTTTTCTTCGAGCTTGCCCATCGCTTCCCCCGCTATTTGTCGCGCAGGCGCGCGTGCATGGCGTTCTTCTTCCACGAGAGTTCCGAGCTGATCTCGCGAACTTCGACAGACAGCGCGAAGTGCGGCGTCTGAAACAACTTGTCGAGAAACGTGCCGGCGGAATAGCTGATCGCTGTGCCGGCCGTCTTCTTGATCTCCATCGAGCGTCCCTCACCCATTCTGAGCGAGATGTCGATGAAGGAATTTTCCGGCATCGCGTCGGCGATCGAGTATGCCTCGCAGCGGATGGCCCGGACACGGACGGCGCCGAGTTCGAAGATCCCGGTGGCGAGGACTGCCTTGCGGATTGTGTCGCACAGCGCCGGCATATCCACCTTGCCGTCGAGATTCGACGAGTACTCGACCGTGACATGCGGCATCGCGCCGGTTCCGTTAATTAACGAGTTAACTAGATGTGCAGCGGGCTTCGCGCTACGCTTTACATAACGTGTGAACTAAATATCGGCGCGCTGTCAAGCGAGGCCCCGCGCGTGCGTCAACTGCGCGCGTCCTCAACGAGCAGCGCGGCGGCTTTTTCTCCGATCATCATCGTTGCGGCATTGGTGTTGCCCGAGGTGATGTTCGGCATGACGGACGCATCGACGATGCGGAGGCCGCCGATGCCGTGTACGCGCAGGCGCGGATCGACGACGCCGCCCGGGGCCATGCGGCACGTACCGGTCGGATGGTAGATGGTGACGCCCTTGTCGCGCACATACTGCTCCAGCGCGGCGCTCGACACCTCAGGGCCAGGCAGGGTCTCGGCGGCGACGTAATCGGCCAGTGGGCGCGTGGCGAAAAGGCGGCGCGCGATGGCGAACCCGCGCATCAGGACGTCGAGGTCGTCGCGATCGGACAGGTAGTTGGCGTCGATGGCGGGTGCCTGCCGCCAGTCCGCGCTGCGGATCATGATCGTGCCGCGGCTCTTCGGTCTGGAGAGACATACGGAAATCGAGGCGCCGGGCTCCTGTTCGAGCGCCCCGAAGCGGTTCTGGTCGAAGCTCGCCGGCGTGAACAGCAACTGGAGGTCGGGGCCGGAGAGACCTTCGCGGCTGGCGCAGAACAGCATGGCCGTGGTGACGCCGGTGACGAGGGCCCCGGTACCGGTGGTGAGGAATTTGGCGATCTCCCAGGCCAGGCCGGGAAAGCGCGCCTTCTCGTTGACGCTTGCCGCATTCTTCAGGCGTACCGTGCAGCGGATGCCATAGTGGTCCGACAGTTCGCGGCCGACGCCGGGGAGGTCGTGTACGACGCCGATGCCAAGGCCGGCGAGATGCGCCGCGGGGCCGATGCCGGACAGCTGGAGAAGCTTCGGCGAGCCGACCGCGCCGGACGACACGATGACCTCGCGCCGCGCGGCTGCCATCTGCTCGGTGCCGTCCCGCATGAACCGCACGCCGGTGCATCGGCGCCCGTCCATGATCAGGCCGGTGGCCTCGGCGCCGGTGATGATCCTGAGCTTGCCGCTTTTGCGGCCAAGCGGCAGGAAGGCGCGCGCCGAAGAACCGCGCCAGCGCCCGAAGCGGTTCATCTGCGCGTAGCCGACGCCCTCCGGCTCAGGCACGTTGATGTCTTCGTGGAAGGCGTGGCCGGCAGCTTGGGCAGTTTCGACGAAGCGGTCGGTGATCGGCAGACGGAAGCGGCGATCCTCGACCGGCAGCGGCCCGGACGTGCCGCGATGCTGGCCGACGCGGCCGCGATAGGTCTCCATCGACTTGAAGTACGGCAGCACGCCTTCGAAATCCCAGCCGGGGTTGCCGGCCTGGCCCCACTGGTCGAAATCCGCCTTAGCGCCGCGGATGAAGATCATCCCGTTGATCGAGCCCGACCCGCCGAGCACGCGCCCATGCGGCCAGGCGAGCTTGCGTCCGCCGGCCTGCATGTTGGGCTCGGTCGAATCGAGCCACGCTGCCTTCGGATTGTTGAGAAGGTAGCGCACGCCTGCGGGTATGTGGATCAGCGGATTGGTGTCGGCCGGCCCCGCCTCGAGCAATATGGTGCCGTAGCCGGCCTGGGCGAGCCGCCCCGCCACCACGCAGCCGGCGGAGCCGCCGCCGATGACGATGAAATCGGCCTCGAACTGGTTTGACACGCTTGCCAGCGCTCCGTAGGGATGAGTTACTTAATGTGTTTATTATCTGCGGGCTGAGCCGGCAAGGAGTGTTGCGTGGGCGAGATCCGGTCTTCCCTCGACGCGGGCGTGCTGACCGTCACGCTCGACAATGCACCGATGAACGGCATGAGCCTCGGTATGGCCGGGCAGCTGGCCGAAACGATCGCCGCGGCCGCCGCGAATGAGGAGATCGGTGCCGTCGTCGTGACCGGCGCCGGCGATCGGGCCTTCTGTGCGGGCTCCGACATCGGGGAGCTGCGGCGCCTGCACGAGACCGGCGAGGGTCCTGGCGCCTTGCTGACCGCGGAGAACCGCGCCTTCGACATGCTCGCCAATCTTGAGATCCCGACCGTGGCTGCCGTCAACGGCGTCTGCGTCGGCGGCGGCGTCGAGCTGGCGATCTGCTGCGACATGATCCTCGCCGCGGACGAGGCCAGTTTCTCGCTTCCGGAGATTCGGCTCGGCGTCTTCCCCGGCATCGGCGGCACGGTGCGGCTGCCGCGCCGCGTCGGTCACGGTCGCGCCATGGAAATGATGCTCACCGGCCGCGACGTCCAGGCGGCCGAGGCGCAGCAGTGGGGCCTCGCGAACCGCCTCGTTCCGCGGGCCGAACTGGCTGCAGAAGCGGCGAAGCTGGCGCGCCGCTTTGCCGCGGGGCCGCGCATGGCGGTAGCCTCGCTGAAGGGCGCGATGCGCGAGGGCTGGGAGCTGCCGGAAGCGGATGCGCTGCGGCTCGGTCTGGAGCGCGCGATCGCGCTCGGCAAGTCCCCCGAGGTCGCCGAAGGATTGCGCGCCTTCGCTGCGAAGGAGAAGCCGGACTTCGCCATGGCGCGGCGGCGCTAGACCACCAGCAATGTCGACGTGGCGGCGGCGATTTCCTTGCCGTCGCACGATAGCGTCGCCGCGGTGAAGACGACGCGCCTGCCTGCCTTTTCGACCGTCCCGACGGCTTCGTAGACCTTGCCGCGTCCCGCCCCGTAGAACGACGTGTTGATCGCGGTGGTCGACACGCTGCTCGGCGGTTCCACCACCGTCATCGCCGCGAACGCCATGGCGAAGTCGAGCATCGCCGAGATCGCGCCGCCCTGAACGACGCCGCTGCCCTGGCGAAAGAGGTCGCCGGGCTCGAAGCGCAGCGTCACCGTCTGGCCGTCGATCGCCAGCAGCGTCGTGTTGAGCGCCTTGAACAGCGGGTTCGTGTCGACCGCGACAGCCTCGCCCGCGCCTGTCATGAAGGTGCGGACGAGAATGTGGTCGGGATTGACCGCGGACGTCATGGCTTCTCCGCTATCAGGCGATGTCGACGATCACCTTGCCGACGTGCTGGCCGGTGGCGAGATACTCGAGGGCGGCCTTGAGCTCGTCGAGCTTGAAGCGCTTCTTGTCGAGCACCGGCTTCACCTTGGCGATGGCCAGGGCGTCGATCAGCTTCTGCAGCACGGCGCGGCTGCCCGCGGACGCGCCTTCCATGCGCAGGCCGCCCATGGAGAAAACCGGGAGGTTGAGTTCGGAGCGGTTGCCGCCGACCACGCCGATGAGCGAGATATAGCCGCCGAGCGCCAGCGCGCGCATGGTCTGCTTGAGCTGGTCGCCGCCGGCGACTTCGACCGCGTGCGTGACGCCCCTGCCCTTCGACAGCTTCTGGATCGTTTTGCCCCACTCCGCGTCTTCCTTGTAGTTGACGAGGTGGGTGGCGCCCAGGCTCTTCATGAGCTCGAGCTTTTCTGCGGTGGAAGAGATCGCATAGACCTCCGCGCCCGCCATGACGGCGAACTGCAGCGCGAACAGCGATACGCCGCCGGTGCCCTGGATGAGCACGCGATCTCCGGGGCCGACCTTGCCCTGCTCGACAAGGCCGTTCCAGGCGGTCGCCGCCGCGCATGGCAGCGCCGCGCCGTCCTCGAAACTCAGGCTGTCCGGCAGCTTGACGATGGCATCCTGGCGAAACACGCGCTTTTCGCACGCGACGCCGTCCATGCGGCCGCCGAGGTCGGTGCCGACGGATTCGATGCGCAGCGGTCCCACCTGCCAGTCCGGGAAGAAGCAGCCGACGACGCGGTCGCCGACTTTCCATCCGCGCACCTTGTCGCCGACCGCGACGATCTCGCCGGCGCCGTCGGAAAGCGGGATCAGCTTTTCCTGCTTCTGCATCGAGCCATAACCGCCCTTGACCGCCAGCAGGTCGCGAAAGTTGAGCGATGCAGCCTTGAGTGCGACGAGAACCTCGCCGGCGCCGGGCGTCGGCTCCGGAAGGTCGACTATCTTCAGGTTTTCGAGACCCATGGGGTCGACGAGCGCAGCCTTCATGATCTCCTCCTCCTAAAGCAGGTCAAAGTGCGTGGAACTTCTGGTCCCGGGCAGCCATGTCGCGGAGCTTCGCTGGTACGGCGAAACGCTCGCCGAACTCGCGCTCGAGCGCTTCGGCGCCTTCGACGAACGTCTTCGCGCCAATGGTGTCGATGAGCGCGAATGGCCCGCCGAGATGGGTCGGGTAACCCCAGCCGGTGACCGCCGCCAGATCCGCCGTGACAGGATCGTCGACGGTGCCTTCCTCGAGCGCACGGACGGCCTCGAGCGACTGCGTGTAGAGCAGCCTGCGCCGGACCGTGTCTGCGGCCAGGGCCGGCTGGCGCGGCGCGAACAGCGCGGCGAGACCGGGCCAGCTCTTTGGGCCAGTCTCCGAATAATCGTAGATGCCTTTGCCCGTGGCCTTGCCTTCGCGGCCGGCGGCGACGAGCTTCTCCAGAACCTCGACCGGCTGAGAGCCCTTCATCGACTGCGGCATCCCCTCGCTCGACATCGAGATCATGATGTCGCGGAGCAGCGGCAGCTTGGTCAGCTCCGCGAGCGTCGCCGGGCCGATGGCAAAGCCCTGGTCGACCATGACATTGTCGATGACCTGCGGCGCGACGCCCTCGGCGAGCAGGGTTATCGCTTCTGCCGAGAGCGACGAGACCATACGGCTCGTGTAGAAGCCGAGGCCGTCCTTGACGACGATCACCGACTTCTTGAGTTCCTTGGCAATGCGCAGGGCCTCGCCGCCTGCCTTCTCCGACGTCTGCGGCGCGACGATGATCTCGAGCAGCTTCATCGTCTCGACCGGCGCGAAGAAGTGCATGCCGACCATGCGCGACGGGTCGCTGAGCCCGGCGGCCAGCTGGACGATCGGGATCGACGACGTATTCGACGCGATGGTGACGTCCGGCCGCAGCGCGGCCTCGGCCTTGCGGTAGACGTCGTGCTTGACGTCGAGCCGCTCGAATACCGCCTCGATGACGAATTCGGCGCTGGAAAGCTTTGCGTAGTCGGCGCTGGTCGCGATCTTGGACATCAGGGCCTTGCCGTCGGCGTCGCTCATGCGCCCGCGCGAGACCTGCCGCTCGACGATCTTGGCGATACGGTCCGTCGCCTCGGCCGCCTTCGCCTCGGTCACGTCGATGAGTACGACGTCGTAGCCGGCCCGTGCCGAGGAAAACGCGATGCCGTTGCCCATCGTGCCGCCGCCGATCACGCCGACGGTACGTATGCTGTCGCCAGCGCCCTTCGGCGGGTTGGGGCGCGCCGCCTTCGGCGCGAAAAAGGCGTTGCGGATGCGGTTCTTGGCGGCCGGGTCCGAAGCGAGCTTGATGAAATGCCGGCGCTCGATGGCAATGCCCGCATCCAGCGCGCGCTCGACACCGTGATGCAGCGCATAAAGGATCACGATGGCGCCCTCGTCGGTGCCGGCGGCGCGTTGGCGCACCTTCGCCCACTGCCCGATGAACCATTGGCGCCCGCGCTGCGATTGCGGGTGGTCGCCCGGCAGCTCCCAGCCCTTGCGGTCCCACGGTTGGCTCGCCTGCGGGTTGGCCTTGATCCAGGCTACCGCGGCCTCGGTCAGCTTCTCCGTCGGTACGATCTCGTCGATCAGGCCGGCCTTCAGCGCATCCTGCACGCCGAGCGTCTTGCCCTTGAGGATCAGGTCTGCTGCCGCCGCGATGCCGATCATGCGCGGCAGGCGTTGCGTGCCGCCGGCGCCCGGCATCAAGCCGAGGCCTGCTTCGGGAAGTCCGAACTGGGCGTCGGAGCGGTCGGCAGCGATGCGGCGATGGCACGCCAGGGCAATCTCGTATCCGCCTCCCAGCGCCGTGCCGTTGAGCGCCGCTACGACCGGCTTTCCCGATGTCTCGAGCTTGCGGAAGGCCTTGAGCGATGGATCGACGATCGCCGCGACTTCGGCAGGGGTACGCGCGGCACGCAGCTCGTCCAGATTGCCGCCGACGGCGAAGTCGCCTTTCGACGAGGTGATGATGATGCCGGTCACCGCGGCGTCGGCAGTCACTTCCTCGACGATGCGGGCGAACTCCTTGTTCACCGCTGTCGACAGCGTGTTGACCGAGCCCTCGGTCGCCAGCACCAGGCGGACGATTCCGCCTTCCAGCTTCTCGACAGTGATCACGCTCAGTGCTCCACGCGCTCGATATAGGTGGCCACGCCCATGCCAAGCCCGACGCACAATGTCACGATGCCGGATTTGGCGCCCGTGCGCTCCAGCTCGTCGATCAGCGTGTTGGTCAGCATGACTCCGGTGGCACCGATGGGATGGCCCATTGCGATGCCGCCGCCATTGACGTTGATGCGGTCGTGGCTGACGCCCGTGCGCTCCATGAAGTGCAGCACGACGGAGGCGAACGCCTCGTTGACCTCGTAAAGGTCGACGTCGTCATAGCCCTTGCCGAGGCGCGCCAGAGCACGCTTCGTCGCGTCGGCAGGCGCCGCCAGCATCAGGCACGGATCCATTCCGGTCGAGGCGAAGCTCTTGATGACGGCGCGTGGCTTGAGGCCCAGCTTCTCGCCGGCTTCGAGCGAACCGAGCAGCATGGCGGCCGCGCCGTCGACGATACCAGACGAATTGCCGGCAGTGTGGACATGGCTGAGGTTGAGCACCTCCGGGTAGCGCTGCTTGACGACGGTGTCGAAGCCACCCTTCTCGCCCATGCCGGCAAAGGCCGCCGGGAGCTTGGCCAGATCGGCCATCGAGGTGCCGGGGCGCATGTATTCGTCGTGTTCGAGCAGCATCTCGCCGTTCATGTCGACGACCGGCACGACCGACTTCGAAAAGCGCCGGTCCTGCCAGGCTGCCGCGGCGCGGGCCTGCGATTCCGCCGCGTAGCCGTCGACGTCCTCGCGGCTGTGGCCGGAAAGCGTGGCAAGCAGGTCGGCGGCGATTCCGAGCGGGGTATAGTGTGCACGGTTGTTGAAGATGGCGTCGGAGCCGTTCGGCCCGCCGGTGCCCGCGATCGGGATCAGCGACATCATCTCGACGCCGCCGGCGACGACGAGGTCGGCCTGGCCGGACATCACTTTTGATGCTGCCATGTTCACGGCGTCGAGGCCGGATGAGCAGAAACGGCTGACCGTCGAGCCGGGAATGGTGTCTGGCATGCCGGCATGGATGATCGCCGAGCGTGCCATGTTGGAGCCCTGGTCGTTCACGCCGTCGCCGACGCCGAAAACCACATCCTCGGGGTCTGCGTGCGAGAAGCCGGTGCGCTTGTCGAGCTCGGTCAGGACATAGGCGCTGAGCTCGACCGGAGACAGCGTGTGCAGGCCGCCATTGGGGCGCCCCTTGCCGCGTGGCGTACGCACAGCTTCGAATATGTAGGCCTCGGCCACGCCCCACTCCCGCTCTTCGGATAGCGGCCAGATGCCCCAGGCCGTCCGGTTTGACAAGCTATTATTTAACTTGTTAATAGGTCCGCATCCGGCGCTTTTCAAGCTCGATCTGATCGGCGACACCGCCCAAGGGTTGCTCCGAGCACGCTTCGGATTGTGTTCGGGCGCGCGTTTGCCGCCGCGCCGCGGCTCACAGGGAGGGGTCCATGCAGCACTACCAGATGTACATCGACGGACAGTGGGTCGAAGGCTCTGGTGGAGAGCGGTTCGAGACGCAGAATCCGTTCACGGCCAAGACCTGGGCGACGATCGCGAAGGGTACTGCCGAAGACGCCGGGCGTGCCGTCGAAGCGGCCTACCGCGCCTACAAGACCGGCCCGTGGTCGAAGATGTCGGCATCGGCGCGAGGCGCCGTCATGCGCCGGTTCGCCGAGCTTCTTGCCGAGCATGGGCAGAGCCTCGCCGAAACCGAGACGCGCGACAACGGCAAGCTGATCGCCGAGATGAGCCTGCAGCTCCGTTACGTGCCGCAGGTCATGCATTATTTCGCCGGCATGGCCGACAAGATCGAGGGCCGCGTCCTGCCGATCGAACGCCCGGGCTACTTCAACTACACGCGCCGGGAGCCGATCGGCGTCGTCGCGGCGATCACGCCGTGGAATTCGCCGCTGATGCTCGCGGTGTCGAAGATGGCGCCGGCGCTCGCGGCCGGCTGCGCAATCGTCATCAAGCCATCCGAATTCACCTCCGCCTCGACGCTGGAAATGGCACGCCTGGTCAAGGATGCGGGTTTCCCGGACGGGGTCGTCAACGTCGTTACCGGCTTCGGCCAGGACGTCGGGGCAGCGCTCACCGCGCACCCGAAGGTCGCGAAGATATCGTTCACCGGCTCGGACTACGGCGGGCGCGCGGTCTACCAGGCGGCGGCGCGCGACTTCAAGTCCGTCACGCTGGAGCTGGGCGGCAAGTCGCCCAACATCGTGTTTGACGATTGCGTCATCGAAGACGCGGTCAAGGGCGCGATTTCAGGCATCTTCGCTGCCAGCGGCCAGACCTGCATCGCCGGTTCGCGTCTGCTGGTGCAGGAATCGATCCACGACGAATTCGTCGACAAACTGCTGGCCATGGCCAGGACCGCCCGCATTGGCGACCCCTCAGACCCGGACACGCAGGTCGGACCGGTGACCACCCCGCCGCAGTACCAGAAGGTCCTCGGCTATATCGACGTGGCCAGGAACGAGGGCGCGGAACTGGCACTCGGCGGCGGCGCGTCGGATTTCGGCCAGTGGTTCGTGCAGCCGACGATCTTCACCGGCGTCAACAACAAGATGCGCATCGCCCAGGAGGAAGTCTTCGGCCCGGTGCTGTCCGTCATCAAGTTCAAGGACGAGGACGAGGCGATCGAGATCGCCAACGACACGATCTACGGGCTTGCCTCCGGCGTGTGGACCCAAAGCATCAAGCGCATGTTCACGATGGCGAACGCCATCGAGGCGGGTACGGTGTGGGTCAACACCTACCGCGCCGCGAGCTACACCACGCCGTTCGGCGGCTACAAGAACTCCGGCGTCGGCATCGAGAACGGCTTGCCGGCGATCGAGACGTTCCTCAAGTCCAAGAGCGTCTGGATCAACTACGGCGCCGACGTGCCGAACCCGTTCGTCATGCGGCTTTCGTAAGCTTCGAATTATCACTGGGAGAGAGACCACTCATGTCGTCACGTCCGATCGACCCGCCGAAGCTCGGCCTCGAATTCGCCTTCCGCATCAAGATGGAGCTAGGCGTCCGCCAGAAGATCGGCCGCATCCCGCAAGGCGGCATCCGCGGCTTCGTTGCTGCGGCTGGCGGCGAGATCGAGGGACCCCGCCTGCAGGGCAAGGTGATGGCGATGTCGGGCGGCGACTGGGCGCTCTACCGCGACGACAACACGGTCCAGTTCTCCGCGCACTACATGCTGGAAACGCATGACGGCGTGCAGATCTACATGCAGAATCGCGGCTATCGCCATGCTCCGCCCGAGGTCGCCGCCAAGCAGGAGCGGCTCGAGGAAGTGCGGTTCGACGAGTACTACATGCGCGTCACGCCGACTTTCGAGACGCCCGTCGGCAAGTACGACTGGATGACCCGGCATCTGTTCGTCGGTTGCGGCGAGCGGCACGCCGATCACAGCTACTTCCACTACTACATCGTCACGTAAGGGCGCGCCCTTGGCGGCAGAATACGACTATATCGTCGTCGGTGCGGGTTCGGCGGGCTGCGTGCTCGCCAACCGCCTGTCCGAAGACGGCCGGCACACCGTGTTAGTCATTGAGGCAGGTGGTTCCGACAGGCGCGACCCTTACATATTCATGCCGCTCGCCTGGGGCCGCCTGTTCGCGGCCCGCAGGCACGACTGGGGCTATGACACCCAGCCAGAGCCGAACCTTAACAACCGCGTGCTCGACTGCGCCCGCGGAAAGGTGCTCGGCGGCTCGTCGTCGGTCAATGCCATGGCATACGCACGTGGCCACGCATCGGACTACGACAAGTGGGCGAACAGCGGTCTCAACGACTGGGGTTACACCGACATATTGCCCTACTTCCGCAAGGCGGAGCGGTGGGAAGACGGCGCCAACACCTATCGCGGTGGCGACGGCCCGCTGAATACCGTCCGCGCAGGACTGGATCAGGACCCCCTGGTCGGAGCGTGGTTTGGCGCGGCCAGGCGTCTTGGCTATCCCGTGCGCGACGACAACAACGCGGAGTTCCAGGACGGTTTCGCCGTCCCCCAATGGACGATCAGGCGCGGCCGCCGCTGCAGCGCCTCGGTGGCCTATCTGCGTCCGGCGCTCAAGCGACGGAACGTCACGCTGATTTCAAACGCGCTTACCAAACGCATCGTGTTCGATGGCAATCGCGCTGTCGGCATCGAATACGAACAGCACGGCAGGACCGTTGCGGTTAGGGCCAAGCGAGAGGTCATCCTCGCTGCCGGTGCGATCAATTCCCCACAGCTGCTCATCGCCTCGGGCGTCGGCGCAGCCGATGAGGTCCGCCGTATCGGCGTCGATTTGGTCGCCGATGTTCCCGGCGTCGGCAAGAACATGCACGACCATATGTCGGTGCCGATGGAATTCGCGCGCCGAGGCCAAGGCTGGTTCCAGAAGAACCTGCGCTACGACCGCTTCATCGCCATGGTGGCGCAGG
Organism: Pseudomonadota bacterium; assembly: GCA_023457435.1. GTDB lineage: Bacteria > Pseudomonadota > Alphaproteobacteria > Rhizobiales > Rhizobiaceae > RCIO01. The sequence continues at coordinate 53,505 of JAEWLS010000035.1, read as the reverse complement.
GGCTGTTATTCGGAACTGGCGGTACCGCCGGGCTGCCCATGGGCATCGTCGGTTTCGTCAAGTCGAGCTTCTCGAAGGGAGAGGCAGACTTGGCGATGCTCTTCCGCGCATCCTCACCGAAGCCGATGCAGTACCTGCCCGGCGGCGACCCAGGCCCGGACGGCATCGGATACCGCGTGGCGTTGATGAAGCCCGAGAGCCGGGGCCGCGTCGAAGTCGCGTCGCGAGACACGGCCGTGGCGCCGCTGATCTATCAGAACTTCTTGTCCAGCGACCGCGATCTGGCAATTGTGCGGGAGGGTCTACGCCTTTTCCGCAGGATCAGCGAAACGCCCGAAGTAGCGCCATTCCTCGAAGGCGAGATCTTGCCCGGCGTGGACAAGCAGTCGGACGCCGAACTCGACGCCCACATACGCGCCTATGCCACCACGGTTCACCACCCGGTCGGCAGCTGCAAGATGGCGATCGCCAGTGACGAGATGGGTGTTGTGGATTCCGAGCTGCGCGTGCGCGGCACCGAAGCACTGCGCGTCATCGACGCCTCGATCATGCCTGAGATCGTATCCGGCGCTACCAACGGACCGACAATCGCCATCGCCGAGAAGGGCGCCGACATTGTGCGCGGCCGCAAGGAGCCACCGGCGCGTCTCGCCGCCTAGGCTGTCAGGCTCGCGCCGCAGCCTCGTTACGCAGCACTTTCTTGTCGACCTTACCCGCCGAAGTCAGCGGCATGTCGTCCCCGCGAAACTCGACGGTCTTCGGGCATTTGTAGCCGGCAATCGCCTTCCTGCACTCGGCGATGATATAGTCCGGCGTCAGCGTCCTGCCGGGTTCGGGCACGATGACGGCATGAACCGCCTCACCCCACAGCGGGTGCGGGAGGCCGATGACCGCGGCCTGGAGCACGCCCGGTATGCGCGAAAGCGCATTTTCCACTTCGGTCGAGTAGATGTTCTCGCCACCCGAGATGATCATGTCCTTCAAGCGGTCGACGATGTAGACATAACCCTGCTCGTCCATCCACGCCGCGTCTTCCGTATGCATCCAGCCATTGCGGATCGCCTTGGCCGTCTGCTCGGGCAGATTCCAGTAGCCGAGCATGATCGTCGCGCCGCGGCAGACCAGTTCGCCGACTGTGCCGCGCGGCACTTCCTTGCCCTGCGGATCAACGATCTTCACCTCAATGTGCGGACCCGCCTTGCCGCACGACTTGAGGAGATCACCCGCAACGTCGGGCCTTCGCGTCTCGAACGGGTGGATGGTGATCAGCGGCGACGTCTCGGTCATGCCGTAGCCGTGCAGGAACAGAATGTCTGGCCAAAGAGCCACCGCCCGCTTGAGCGTACCGTCCGGCATCGGTGCGGAACCGAACTGAATCTGCTCCAGCGAGGAAACGTCATACTTGCCGCCCTCGGCACCCTGCACGATCATTTCGACCATCGTCGGCACGACGCAGATATGCGTGATCCGGTGCCGCTCGATCAGCGACAGACACTCGTCGACCGTGAAGCGCGGCATGAAAACATGGGTCGCGGCAGCCATCGTGACGGCGAAAATCGACATGCCGTCGGCAAGGTGCGACATCGGCCCGGCGTGCAGATAGACGCTGGCCTGGCGGTATCCGATTGTGTGCAGCGAGGCGAGACCGTTGTGGCAGATGTTTTCGTGGCTCAGCATGACGCCCTTTGAGCGTCCGGTGCTGCCACCGGTATAGACGATGAAGGCGAGGTCGTCGCCGCAAGCCTCGGCGTCCTCGGCCGGCTCGTTGCGCGCGATGAGTTCCTCCGTAGACACAAAGCCGGAAGCGCTTTCCTCCATCGCGACGACGTGGGCGATGTTCGCCTTCGCGTCGCCTAGCTGGGCGAGCAATGGCAGGTGCTCGGCATCGAGGCAGAGCACTTTCGCACCGGCGTCCTCGAGTCGGAAATCGATTTCGGCGGGTGCGAGCCGCATGTTCATCGGTGTCGCGACGCCACCCGCCCACCAGATCGCATAGTAGAGTTCGAAGTAGCGGTCGGTGTTCATCGACAAAACGGCGACCCGGTCGCCTTTCTTCACTCCGAGCGAGACAAGGCCCGCGGCAAGCCGGGAAACGCGATCAACCACCTCGCTCCAGCTGCGTTGCCGGTCCCCACAAATCGTGGCAATCCCGCGCGGATTGACCTGCGCGGCGCGGCGGAGGCCCTGCGTGATGTAGGATCTCATTGGATTCTCCGAACTGAACTCAGGCCTTGCCGACGAAGTCGGGCTTGCGCTTCTCGGCGAAAGCCGCAAGCGCCTCAAGGACTTCCTCGCCCGATACCAGGCTCGCCTGAGCATCGCGCTCGGCGTCGAGTTGCGCAGCGAAATCGTTGACGAAGGCGGCATCGAGAAGCGCACGCGCAGCCGCCTGACCGCGCTTGGGGCCGGCTGCAAGGCGTTCTGCAAGCGACATCGATTCCTGCTCCAGGTCGGCGTCGTCGACCGCCTTCCAAATCAGGCCGAGCGCTTCGGCGCGTTCCGCAGAAACCGGCTCGCCGGTAAGCATCATTCCCATCGCCCGTGCACGGCCGAGATGGCGCGCAATGTGCCAGCTCGAGCCGAGATCGGGAATGAGCCCGAGCTTGGGCGTGAAGGCGAGGATGAACTTCGCCGAGCGCGCGGCAAGCACCATGTCGCTGGCGAGCGCCAGCCCCACCCCGCCACCAGCGGCGATGCCGTTGACGGCGCTGACAGTCGGGAAAGGCGCATCGCGAAGCGCCAGAATGACAGGATTCATGACTCCGCCAAGCGTCTTGATGGTTTCTGCCGGCCGCTGCTCCGGCGGTAAATGCCCGCCCATCATCGGGTCGGAGAGATCCGCACCCGAACAGAAAGCGCGGCCGGAGCCGGTCAACACCAAAGCACGCACCGCTTCGTCCGCGGCAAGATCAGCAAGTGCTCTGCCGAGGTCATGGAAAGCAGCCTCGCGCAACGCGTTCATGGTCTCCGGCCGCGCGATCGTCACCTTCGCGACACCGCCCGCGATCTCGACAACAATATCCGACATGTGTCCTCCGCCTCTGCGGAGGGTACTTAACATATTATCTGATTTCGCTCAACGCGTCAGGACGCTGGCTTCTGCTTGGAAAAGCGCGGGCGACCGCGTGGACTGGTACCGACAATCCGGCTGATGTCGCCCGACAATTCCGATCCGTCGTAGCCGAGAGGCGGCAGACCATGCATCGCCTCCGTCAATTCACGCAGGAGTTGCTGCAGAAGGTCGATCTTCTGCCGGCCGAACGTTGCGGTGATCTCGCCGTAGATACCTTCCGAGTACGGGGCAACGGCGTCGATCAGCTTCAGTCCGTCCGGGCCGATCGATATCAACGAGCGGCGCAGGTCGTCCTCCGCCTGGCGCCGGACGATCAGCTTGCGTGCTTCCATATCGCGCAGGATGCGCGAAAGCGATGGCGCCAGAAGGTAGGTGACCTTCGCCAGTTCCATCACCTCGATCTCCGGGATCGAGGACAGCGCACGCAGTACGCGCCACTGCTGCTCGGTGATGTTGAAGAGATTGAGGGACGACCGGAAGCGGTTCATCACCGCCTCGCGCGCCAAGAGCAACGACATGGGCAGTGACTTGGAGAAGCTGCGAAGCTTGACGTTGACGCTCGGCTTCTGCGTCGGCGCATCCATTGGCTGCATCCCCTATCCCTCGCCGTATTAGGCGACTCGCAGCGACATCACAACTACAACCCCTGTCAGGCTATTGGCACGTTTTCCGGGGCCGGCGGCGCGCGGCCGAGTATCATGTCGGCCGCCTTTTCGGCCATCATGATGGCGGGGCCATTCGTATTTCCGCCGATCAGTGTAGGCATCGCCGACGTGTCGACCACGCGAAGCGCTTCTATACCGTGAACCTTGAGTTCTGCATCGACCACATCCATCGGCCCGGGACCCATCGAACAGGCTCCGACCGGATGGTAGGCGGTGTAGGCAGTCGAGCGAATGAATTCGCGAATCTGTTGCTCGGTTTCGGCGCCGGCATTGGGACCCGATTCCGGGCCTCGGTGCGGCGCGAAGGGCGGAGTGTCCACGAGCCGCCGGGCAAGCTTGACGCCGCGAACGAGGGTTTCAAGATCTTCCTCCGCGGAGAAGAACTTCGGATCGATCACCGGCGCGGCTCGCGGGTCGGCACTTGCCAGCGACAACTTACCCCGGCTCACCGGACGCAGCACGAACGGCATTATTGCGAACCCGTGGCGCCTGCCGAGCCTGCCCTTAGCATCGCGGAACGCTGGAATGAGGATGAACTGCAGGTCCGGTCGGGCGAGGCCGGGCAGACTGCGGATGAATGCCCCGGCGTGCAGGATATTGTTGGCGAGCAGCCCCCGCCCCGTAAGCGGATAAGTCATTAACTCCCACAGGATCGACGGCGCCGTCTTCCAGGTGAGCCCATAGGATAGGTCGCTCGGGCTCTCCCACTGGACGGCAGTTGTGATGTGATCCTGCCAGTTCTCGCCGACGCCCGGGAGATGCTTCCGCACCTCGATACCGTGCGCGGACAGTTCGACGGCGTCGCCGACGCCCGACAGCATCAGGAGATGCGGCGATCCGACAGCGCCCGCGCACAGCAGCACTTCGCGCCTGGCGCGAACGGTTTCGACCGCCCCTCCGCGCTCGACCGCAATCCCCAACGCCCGTCCGCCCTCGATGATCACCCGGTGAACCCGTGCGGACGACATGACCGTCAGATTGGGGCGCTTCAGAGCAGGTTTCAGATAGGCTGAGGAAGCAGACCAGCGCCTCCCGTTCTTCATCGTGACCTGACGACGGCCGAAACCTTCGTGCGTGGCGCCACAGAAGTCCGGGTTGCGGCGGTGCTGAAGACTCTCGCCTGCCTGGAAGAAGATTTCTGCGAGCGGATTGTATTTGTCGAGGAACGTGACGTTCAGCGGGCCGCCGCGCCCGTGGTAGGGTGAGTCCGGGAAATCTTCGTTGTTTTCCGACCGCTTGAAGTAGGGCAGGACTTCCCGATAGGACCAGCCGGGATTTCCACGATTGGCCCAATCGTCATAATCGGTTGGATGCCCGCGGGTATAGATCATGCCATTGATCGCGCTTGATCCCCCGAGCGTCTTTCCGCGCGGGACCGGGATCTGGCGGCCCTTCGCGTGCTCCTGCGGGACGGTCTTGAAGCGCCAGTTGTATTTGGGATGGTCTAGCAAGCGCATGACCCCCAGCGGGACCTTGATCAGCGGGCTCCGATCCTCGGGTCCGGCCTCGACCAGGCAGACCCGGTTGGCGGGGTCCTCTGACAGCCGTGCAGCGAGTGCGCACCCCGACGACCCGGCACCAACGACGATGAAATCGAACTCGTCCATACGACCTCCCCGTGCTTGCGCGCGCAGCCATCTTGTCTACACTAAACATGTTAAGTTTCAAACGTAGGTAGCGCGATGGGACAGGGTGCACACACCGCAAAGCCGATCGGCCTTATCGTGCCGCCCACGAAGGCGGAAATCCCGCCCGACGCGACGCGCATGTACCCGCACGCCGCGTTCATCGCGGACGGGCTTGGCCTCGGGCGGATGGCCCCCGACGCCTTCGCCGCAGCGATAACCAGGGTCGGCGACTGTGCCGCCCGTCTGGCAGGGCGGGGTGCCTGTGCCGTCTTTCTTTTCGGTACATCGCTCTCCTTCTTTCGAGGACCGGGCGGCGAAGCCGACATCGTGACGGCGATCGCTCAGGCGTCGGGCCTGCCTTCGCAGACCTTGGCTGGTGCACTGTGCGACAGCCTGATGCGACTCAGAGTCCGTCGGTTTGCTGCCGTCACTGCCTACACGCCCGAGGTAGACGCGTTATTCAGGGCTTATTTTGAGGCCGCAGACTTCGAGATACCCGCGCTGCGCGGCATGGACATCTCAGCGCTGGACGATGTCGAGCGAGTTGGCGACGCAGCGATATCCGCGTTGGCCGAACAGGCGATGGGAGAGGCCGAAGGTATCGATGCCCTGGTGATTTCCTGCGCTGGGCTTCGCACGGCAGACATTGCGCCGGCGCTTGAGCGGCGTTTTGGCGTTCCCGTACTGTCGAGTGCAATGGTGGCGGCGCACGCAGCAGTGTCGCTCGCAGGTGGCGATGCGACGGCAGCGGGTCTTGGCCGAGCCTACGCCTGATCAGTCTGCCAGCACGAGGATGTCGCTCGCCGCAAACCGGAGTTCGCACTGCTCGCCGACGACGGGCGGCGGCGAATTCGGCGAGTTGAACCGGTCGAACGAGATACGGTTCGAGCCAACTTCCACCCTGATACGGATAACGGAGCCGAGAAACGACACGTCGTAGATCTTGCCCTTGAGCCCAACGTCGCCGGCGCCTCCAATGGAGGCGGCTTCGGGACGCAGCGCCAGCGTGATCGCGGCGCCGTCCGGGGTCTCAATCTCCCGTCCTAGCGTAACACTCTGTCCGTCGATGGAAACCGTCCCGGCTTTTGCGTCCACGACGGTCGCGTTCAGCATATTCAAGGTCCCGACGAAGGACGCAACGAAGCGCGTTGCTGGCTGGTTGTAGATCTCAAAAGGCGCGCCCACTTGCTCGGCCCTGCCGCCGTACATCACGACTATGCGGTCGGAAATCGAAAGCGCCTCTTCCTGGTCGTGGGTGACGAACACGGTGGTGATACCCAGGTCCTTCTGGATCTGACGAATCTCGTCCCGCAGCGACACGCGAACCTTCGCATCCAGCGCCGACAGCGGCTCGTCGAGCAGCAGCAGCTTGGGCGACGGAGCGAGCGCACGCGCGAGCGCCACGCGTTGCTGCTGGCCCCCCGACAGCTGGTAGGGATAGCGGTCCGCAAGATCGGGCAACCTGATCAGGGCCAGCATCTCCTTGACGCGTTTGTCGATTTCGCCTCGCCCCCTTCCCGCGACGCGCAGGCCGAAGCCGATGTTCTGCGCCACGGTCATGTTCGGAAAAAGCGCGTATGCCTGGAACACCATGCCGATATTGCGCTGGTTCGGCTTGAGGTGGGTGACGTCCTTGCCGCCGATGACGATCTTCCCGGCGCTGGGTTCTTCGAAGCCCGCGACCATCCGAAGGACCGTCGTCTTGCCGCAGCCCGACGGTCCCAGGAACGAGACGAACTCGCCGGCCTGAATCGCAAGGTCGAAATCCTGCACCACGGTCGTCTGCCCAAAGGACTTCCGCACGTGCTCGATCTTGAGGAAAGGCTCGGCCATGGTCAGTTCCGATATCAATGCGGCTGTGCCGGCGGCTTGGGAGCGAGCCGGGCGACGATTTGAATGAGGCCCATGCAGAGCCAGGTTATGCCGAACGAGATCACCGCCAGCGCCGAGGGCTCGTACGCCTTGTTGGCGCCGACAAGCTGGAGGTAGGGGCCGAAGGCGGGCCGGTTCAGCAGCGCGGCCAGCGTGAACTCGCCGATCACGATCGCGAAAGTGAGGAAGGCGCCGGAAAGCACCGAGACGAAGACGTTGGGCAGGATGACCCTGCCGAAGATCGTCGTCCAGCCTGCGCCCAGGGACTGTGCCGCTTCCGTCAATGTGGCGATATCGATGGCGCGCAGCCCGGTGTCGACGGCGCGGTACATGTAAGGCAGCGCCAGCGCCGTGTAGCCGAACATGAGCAGCACGTTGGTACCCGTGGCCGAGCCTGTCAACGGCAGCCAGGATGAGGTGTTGTAAAGGCGGATGTACCCGAACACGATGACGATCGCCGGAATGACCAGTGGCATCAGCGTGATGAATTCGATCACCGGCCGCAACCCGGGCATGCGCAGCCGCACCCAGTACGCTGTGGGCACAACCAGCAGCACTCCCGCTACAATCGTGAACAGCGCCATGACGACCGAGTAGGTGAAGGTCGCACGGAACTGCGGGTCTGCCAGCACCGACGCGTAGGCGTCGAAGGAGTATTCGCCGCGCCGCATCGACAGCGAGAACTCCGTCATACCGAGCAGCGGCAGGATGAAGATAAGCGAACCGAGGAGCAGTCCGGTCCAGGCGAATGCGCGCGTCATTTCTGCCACCTCTCCGTGCGCGCACGGAGCCAGAGATAGAGCGCGTTGGCGAGACCGGTGATGACGATCATTCCGAAGGCGAGCGCATAGCCGAGGCCCGGGCTGCCGAGCACGTCGCCGCGGATCTGGGAGAACAGCAGGATCGGCGCGATATTGAGCTGCGGTCCAGCAAGCGCGAAGGCCGTCGCTACCGCGCCGAAGGAGTTGGCGAACAGCAACGCGAACGTGCCGAGGAGCGACGGCAGCAGGATCGGGAACGCCACCATGCGCCAGTACTGGAAACCGGTGGCACCGAGGATCGACGCCGCCTCCCGCCACTCGCGCTTCAGCGCATCGAGCGCCGGGGTAATGATGAGGATCATCAGCGGTACCTGAAAGAACAGGTATGTGACGATCAGGCCGGTTGTGCTGAACAGGTTGAACCCTGTGGCCGCGCGCAGGTTGATCCCGAACTCCGTGCGCAGCCAGACGGTGATCAGGCCAGCCGGCCCAACCGTTGCGATAAAGGCGAAGGCGAGCGGAAGACCCGCAAAATTCGACGCGACGCCGGAAAAGGTTAGCAACGGCGAGCGAATGAAACGCGGCAGGCCGCCGAGTACCGTGGCAGCGGCCATGATGAAGCCGATGGTGCAGCCGAGCAGTGCCGACCAGAAGCTGACCTGGATCGAAACCCAGTAGGCGTTGCGAATCGTGTTGGTGTTCAGCGCCGCGATGTTCTGCAGCGTGAAGCCGCCGTCGGGCGCGCGGAACGCGCCAATCACGATCGTGATTGCCGGCAGGATCAGAAACAGGATGGCGAATACGAAGAAGGGGGCGACGCCCAGCCAATGGGTCGGCAGACGGCGGCCGAGAGACGAGGCTTGGGACATGCGCTCCGCTATTCAACGAGGTGAGAAGGAGGACGTGGGCGAGCCACGTCCTCCGACCTGATCCTTACTGCACCACGTTGGCGCCGACGACCTTGTCCCAGCCTTCCTTGACGGCAGCCGAGTTGGCATTGACCGCGTCGAGGCTCGGGAACACGGCCTTGGCGTAGCCTTCCGCCGGCGGCAGCTTGTCGAGCATCTCCTGCGGCACCTTGCCGGCGCTCACCAGATCGTTGAAGCGGATCGGGTGGCAGTAGCCCTTGAGCCAGCCGAGCTGTCCCTCGTCGCTGTAGAGATACTCCATCCACAGCTTCGCGGCGTTCGGCTGCGGCGCGTAGGCACTGATTGCCTGGACGTAGACACCAGCGAGCGAGGCGTCCGTCGGCACGACGACGTCGACCGGCGGGTTGCCCTTCAGCGAGTCACGCCAGGCCAATCCGTTGTAGTCCCAGGCGATGATGATCGGCGTCGTGCCCTGAGCGAGCGTTCCGGCCTTGCCGATGACTGGCACGAAGTTGCCCGCGTCGTTCAGCTTCTTGAAGAATTCGAGACCGGCCTTGGCCGCATCTGCACCCGGCGCGGCGCCCTGCGCCATGCCGGCCGCGAGCACGCCGAGGATGGCCTGGTTCGAAGCGCGCGGATCGCCAGCGAACGCGACCTGTCCTGAATACTCCGGCTTCAGCAGATCGGCGAAGGACTGCGGGACATTCTGCACCAGGTCCTTGTTCACGACGAACGACATCACGCCGTAGTAGTCGCCGTACCAGTGGCCTTCGGCGTCCTTGGCGTCGGCCGGGATGCTCTCCCAGGTCGCGACCTTGTAAGGCTGGATCAGCCCTTCCTTCTTTGCGGCAGGGCCGAACGAGAGGCCGACGTCGATGACGTCGGGGGCCTGCGGGCCCTTGTTGTCCTTGTTGGCGCGGATGGCCTCGAGTTCGTCGGCCGAGCCGGCGTCGGGGTTCAGACCATTGTACTTGATCTCAGGGTACTTCTTCTTGAAGCCGGCGATCACGTCGCCATAGCCGCACCAGCTGTCGGGCAGAGCGATGGTGCTCAGCATGCCCTCTTTCTTGGCCGCAGCTTCGAGCGCGGCCATGTCCTGCGCCGACGAAATCGCCGTCGATATCATCAGCACGGCCGCCGTCAGCGACAGCGCCGTTCCAGTGCGTTTCAACATATTGTTTCTCCGTTAGACTGACGCCTGTCGACGTCTTCGATGCGGGTTAGCGGCCTCCTGTGACAGGGACATGAAGGCCGTCGGATTGCGCCCGAAGTGCCGGAAGTTAACTACGTTTGACCCGTTGGAGCAATCCGAGAGCTGTTATTTTCCGGCTAAGTTTTCGCGTCTTCTCGACCTGTCGGCCGCTACCCGGCGATAGCCTGATCAAGCAGCATCGCCGCGCCCTTCTTCGTGAGCTTGACGGGGTTGCCGCCGGCGGTCGGATCGACGATCGCCATGTCCGCGATGAGCGCCTTGCGCTTCTTGTCGGGATTGAAATCCTTGATCAGCCCGCCGAGCGTGTGCGGCACCTTCAGCTCCTTGCGCAGCTTCATGACGGTCTTGGCAAAACCATCGAAGCCGCCCTTGATGCCGATGTAGGCAGCGGCACGCGCGATGCGCTCCTCGATGGCGTCGCGATTGAAGGCAAGCACGTAGGGCATGAATACGGCGTTCGTCATGCCGTGATGGGTGTCGTAGAGCGCGCCGATCGGATGAGACAGCGAGTGGATTGCGCCGAGACCCTTCTGGAAGGCGGTAGCGCCCATCGCCGCAGCGCTCATCATGTGCGCCCGGGCCGTCAGGTCCTTACCGTCGGCGAAGGCCTTCGGGAGGTTTTCCAGGGCAAGACGCATGCCTTCGAGCGCGATGCCGTCGGCCATCGGGTGATAGCCCGGCGCGCAGTAGGCCTCGAGGCAATGCGCCAGCGCGTCCATTCCAGTGCCGGCGGTGATGAACGGCGGCATGCCGGCTGTTAGCTCCGGATCGGCTATGACGATCGCCGGCATCATCTTCGGGTGGAAGATGACCTTTTTGGTGTGGCTGGCCTCATGGGTCAGCACGCCGGCCCGACCAACCTCCGAGCCGGTTCCGGCGGTCGTCGGGACGGCGACGATCGGCGCGATCCGGGAAGCATCGGCGCGGGTGTACCAGTCACCGATGTCCTCGAAATCCCAAATCGGCCGCGTCTGTCCGGCCTGGAATGCAATCAGCTTGCCGAGGTCGAGGGCCGACCCCCCGCCGAACGCGACAACACCATCGTGCTTGCCGCTCTTGAAGGCGGCGATACCGGCGGTGAGATTGCTTTCCACTGGGTTCGGCTTCACGTCCGTGAATACGCCGTATTTCACCTTGGCATCGTCGAGGAGCTTCAGCGTCTTCGGAACGACCGGCAGCCTCGCGAGCCCCGGATCGGTGACGAAGAGGGGGCGCTCGATGCCGGCGAACTTGAGTGCATCGGCAAGCTCAGAGATGCGCCCGGCGCCAAAACGCACTGTGGTCGGATAGTTCCATTTCGAAACGAGCTTGGTCATGTCCCCCTCGGATAGGCTCGTGTGATCAACCGTGCCGTAACTTGAGCACGACGATGGTGCCGATCATCAGCATGGCGGCGCCGTTGGATGCTGCCAGCGGCCATGAGGCAATCGCCAGCCCATAGAAGAACCAGAGCATGATCGCGGTGAACAGCATCAGGTTCGTCCACAGCGACAGGTCGCGCGTTTCGCGCGTTCGCACAGTACGCGCCACCTGCGGCACCCAGCACAAGGTGCCGAGCGCAGCCGCGAGGTAGCCCATCGTCTCGATGGCCCAGTAGGGCATGTCGCTGCGCTCAGATCTTCTCACGCAGGTGATAGCTCTTGGGCCGGGTCAGCTGGTCGTAGCCGATGCGGGAGAGGCCGGCACCCTTGCCGGTGTCCTTCACTCCCGTCCAGACGAGCGCCGGGTCGAGATAGTCGCAGCGGTTCATGAAGAAGGTGCCGGTCTCGACGCGGTCGCCGATGGCGACGGCGTGCTCGACATCGGACGTCCATACCGACGCCGTCAGCCCGTATGGGCTGTCGTTCATGAGCGCGATCGCCTCCTCGTCGTTGCGTACCTTCATGATGCCGACGATCGGTCCGAAACTCTCCTCGCGCATGACGCTCATCTGGTGGTTCACGTCGGTCAATACCTCTGCCGGCAGATAGGGAGAGCCGGCCACGTCGAGGTCATGCTTTGAGTTCATGTGGGCTTTGGCGCCCTTGCGCAGCGCCTCGGCCCTTTGCTCGCGAATGAAGTCTGCGAAGCGGGCGTGCGCCATCGGTCCCATCGTGGTCGCCTGTTCCAGCGGGTTGCCGAGCTGCCAGTTCTTCGTCTCAGCTACGAAGCCCTCGACGAATTCGTCGTAGACCTTCTCGTGAACGTAGATGCGCTCGATGCCGCAGCAGCATTGACCGGAATTGTAGAAAGCGCCTTCGGCCAGGTTGGCGATCGCGTGGTCCATCTTCGCGTCAGGCAGCACATAGGCCGGGTCCTTGCCGCCGAGCTCGAGGCCCAGCGTCATGAACGTGCCCGCAGCCGCCTTCTCGATAGCGCGCCCGCCGGCCACGGATCCGGTGAAGTTGACGTGGTCGATCTTGCCCGAGGCCAGCAGCGCTTCCGTCTGCCCGTGGCTGAGAACGAGATTTTGGAACACGTTCTTCGGCAGACCCGCGATCTCGAACGCCTTGGCGAAGCGCTCACCGACCAGCAGCGTCTGTGCGGCGTGCTTCAGGATGACGGCGGACCCGGCGATCAGCGCTGGCACCACTGTATTGACCGTGGTGAGGAAGGGGTAGTTCCACGGCGCGATCACCATGACGACGCCGAGCGGATCCTTCTTCACGTAACGTCGGAATCCATCTTTGGGGTTGGACGCGGGAACCGGTGCCAGCGCCTCCTCGGCGATCGACACCATGTAGCGGGTCCGCTCCTCGACGCCGCCCTTCTCTCCGCCCCAGCGCACCGGCCGGCCCATCTGCCAGGCGAGCTCGGTGACGATTTCGTCGTTCATGGCAAGCAGTGCGTCGAGCATCTTGAGCACGTAGTCGCTGCGTTTTGCGACCGGCAGCCGTGCCCAGTCGGCTTGGGCAGTGCGGGCGCGCTCGACGGCCGCGCTCACCTCGCGCTCCGTTGCCACGGCGCGCTCGACATAGATCGAGCCGTCGACCGGCGATTTCAGTTTGACCGTATCGGCCATGTGAATCCTCGTTCTTGTTCTTGCAGTTCTAGTACCGCTCGAAGCCTCGGTGCAGTTCCCAGTCCGTCACCCGGCGGTCGTATTCAAGCTGTTCCCACCGTGCGGTATGCACGTAGTGCTCGACGACCTCGTCGCCGAATGCGGCCTTGAGCATCTTTGATTTTGCCAGCGTCTCGGTGGCGTCGCGCAAGGTCTTCGGGATCTCCGGCAACTTGCTCGCCTGATAGGCATCGCCGACGAATGGCTTCTGCAGCGCAAGCTTCTCGTCGATGCCGGCAAGCCCGGCCGCGATCAGCGCCGCGAAGGCGAGATACGGGTTGAGGTCGGCCCCGCCGATGCGGCATTCCATGCGGATGCCCTTGGTGCCCTCGCCGCAGAGCCGGAAGCCAGCCGTGCGGTTGTCCTCGCTCCACATGATCTTTGTCGGCGCGAACGTGCCGGACTGGAAGCGCTTGTAGGAGTTGACGTACGGCGCCAGGAACCAGGTGAACTCCTTGGCATATTTCAGCTGACCAGCCGACCACTGCTGGCCGAGTTCGGACAAGGTCCATTCCGCCTTCTTGTCGAAAAACAGCGGCGTCTTGCCGTCGGCGCTCCACAGCGAGTTGTGGATATGACTTGAGTTACCGGCGAGCGAGTAGTTGTACTTGGCCATGAAAGTGACCGCCTTCCCCATCTGGGCGGCGATTTCCTTCGCGCCGTTCTTGAGGATGACGTGCCGGTCGGCCATGTCGAGCGCCTCGGCATAGCGCACGTTGATCTCCTCCTGCCCCGGCCCCCACTCGCCCTTCGAGTTCTCGATCGGGATGCCGGCGGCATTCATCTCGTTGCGAAGACGGCGCATGTAGCCCTCTTCCTTCGAGGTGATGCCGATCAGATAGTCGCCGATGTAGGGTGAGGCGGTGCCGAGCTGCGACCAGTGTTTGCCGCGCGCCGAGTCGTAGCTCTCGTCGAACAGGTAGAACTCCAGTTCGGAGGCGAAGTAGGCAAGGTATCCGCGCTCGCTGAGCCGCGCGACTTGCTTCTTCAGGATCGCGCGCGGCGAATGCGGCAGATCGGCATGATCGTGATGGTCGAGGATGTCGCACAGCACCAGCGCCGTCTTTTCCAGCCACGGCACCATGCGGATCGTGGCGAGATCCGGCTTCATGACGAAGTCGCCGTAGCCCAGCGACCAACTCGCGGCCTTGTAGCCCGGCACCGGCTCCATATCGATGTCGTTGGCGAGCAGATAGTTGCATCCGTGGGTCTCGTCGTAAGCGCCCTCGACGAAATAGCTGGCGAGGAAGCGCTTGCCGATCAGCCGACCCTGCATGTCGATCGAGCATGCAAGCACCGTATCCACCGCGCCGCCGCCCACAGCCTTGCGCAGCTCGTCGAACGAAACCATCCCCGCCATAACACCTGCCCCAAAAATCGCCGATCTACGCGCCGGCTAATATTCCAAAAGACGCGGGAGGCCGTTCGGCCACCCGCGCCGCTTCTCTAGGCTCAGCCCTGCGTGTAGACGCCGCCGGCCTTCTTCAGGATCTCATTGTACTCCTTGAAGATGGCGACGACTTTGGCCTTAGCCTCGCCCTCGGCAGCGATCTCGTCCCAGAATTTCATCGCCGCCGACTCTACCTCTGCCCATTCGTTGGCGGGGATCGTGGTCAGCTTCAACTTGTCGCCGGTGGCGCGCAGTTTGGCCTCGCCGCCCCAGTACCACTGGTTGCGGTAGGTGTGGCCGGCGTCGACGCACGACATCCAGAGCTTCTGCAGATGCTCCGGAATGTCCGCCCAGCTCTTCTCGTTGACAAACCACGAGCCGATCCAGGCGCCCGAGATGTTGTTCGTGGTGAAGTGGTCGGTCACGTCGGCCCAACCGACCGTGTAGTCTTCGGTGATACCAGACCAGCTCATGCCGTCGAGCTCGCCGGTCTGCACGGCGACCTGCACGTCCTCGTAAGGCAGTGAGACCGGAATGACGCCGAATTGCGCGAGGAAGCGCCCCGCCGTCGGGAACGTGTAAAGACGTAGGCCCTGCAGATCAGCGAGCGAGTTCAGCGGCTTCTTCGTGTTGAAATGGCACGGGTCCTGACCGGCGGCAGAGAGCCACACCACGCCGCCCGCCGCCATGTAGGCGTCGCGCCATATATCGGCGAGGCCGTATTGGTTGAACAGCACCGGCACGTCGAGGATGTGCTTGGTGGCAAACGGGAAGTATCCGCCAAACACGGAAATCTCCACCGGCGCGGCCATCGAGTCGTCGTCCGAGTGGACTGCGTTGATGGTGCCTGCCTGCATGGCTCTGAAAAGCTCGCCCGTCGGTACCAGCTGGTCGGCATAGTATAGCTCGATCTCCATCTCTCCCTTCGCTGCGGCATTGAAGGCGTCGACGGCCGGCTTCGTGACGTGCGGGCCGAGAGCGGCGCCGGCGTAGGTCTGCAGGCGCCACTTGATCGGCGTCGACTGCGCCATGACGTATGGCGCTGCGAGCGGCGCCGAAGCAGCGGCAAGACCGGCGGATTTGATGAAGCTTCTGCGTGATGGCTTGATGATCATCGTTTCACCCTCTGTTGAACTGCAAGCTATTTTCCGTAGACGTAGTTCGGCAACCATGTCGCGATCTCGGGGAAGATACCGATAATCAGAAGTGTGAGCAGCATGATCGAGACGAAGGGCCAGATCGAGCGGTAGATGTCGGTAAGCGACACTTCCGGCGGAGCCATCGCTCGCATCAGGAAGAGATTATAGCCGAACGGCGGCGTCATGTAAGCGATCTGGCAGGTGATCGTGTAAAGCACGCCATACCAGACAAGATCGAAGCCGAGCGCGCCCGCGAGGGGGATGAACAGCGGCGCAACGATGACCAGCATGGCGGTATCGTCGAGGAATATGCCAAGCAGCAGGAAGGTCAGCTGCATCAGGACCAGCACCATCCAGGGCTGCAGCCCCCACTCGCCGATGAACAGCCACTCGATCGACTTCACCGCGCCGAGGCCGTCGAACACCGCGCCGAAGCATAGCGCAGCCGTGATGATCCAGAAGAACATCGCGGAAATGCCGAGCGTCTTGCGCGTCGTATCGTGCAGAACCTTCAGGGTCAGCGTGCCGCGCAGCATCGCGGCTACGATCGACCCGATGACGCCGACGGCCGAACTCTCGACCAGGCTGGTGATGCCGGTCAGGAAAAGCCCGGTCATGGTAATGAAGATGGCCAGCGGTATCAGGCCGGCCCTCAGAAGTTTGAGCTTGTCAGCGAGCGAATACTCGTCACGCTCCGCCTTCGGCAGCGCCGGCGCCATCGAAGACTGCAGCCAGGAGCGGATAACGACGTAGAGGATGAACAACGTCGCCATCAGCAGCCCAGGAAAAACTCCGGCCATCCAGAGGTTGCCGACAGGCTGCCGGGCGATCATGCCGTAAAGCACCAGCACGACCGACGGCGGTATCAGGATCCCGAGCGTCGAACCGGCCATAATGACGCCTGTCGTCATGACCTTGTCGTAGCCGCGTCTGAGAAGCTCCGGCAGCGCTATCGTCGCGCCCACCGCAAGTCCCGCCACCGACAAGCCGTTGATGGCCGATATGATCACCATCATGAAGATGGTGCCGATGGCGAGCCCGCCGCGCACCGGCCCCATCCAGACGTGGAACATCCGGTATAGGTCGTCGGCGATCCGGCTCTCGGCGAGCATGTAGCCCATGAACACGAACAGCGGCAGCGTCAGCAGAGGGTACCACTTCATCAGCTTGATGATGGCCGTGAACGGCATCTCGATGCCGCCCTCGCCCCACAGCAGCAGCGCCATGATGGCGCCGACGAAGCCGATGACGGCAAAGACGCGCTGCCCGGTGAGGAGCAACAGCATCATGCCGGAGAACATCAGAAGTGCGATGACGCCGTAGCTCATCTGATCGGCGCCCCGCGCAGCTTCGCCCAATCCTTGAACCAGATCGCAATCGCCTGCAGCAGCGTCAGGAAGAGTCCGATGTTGATGGCAACCTTCACCGGCCAGATGTAGGGCCGCCAGGCCGAGAAGCCGCGCTCCCAGAATTCGAACGAATAGATTAGCGAGGCGATGCCGCCGATTTGCAGCATGACGAGGAAGGCGATCAGCGCCAGGCCTGTGAACAGATCCGTTCGCGCCTTCGCGCGAACGTTGAGGCCAGCATACAGAAGGTCCATGCGCACGTGCTCTTCTTCGCGAAGCGACCACGCGCCGCCGAGCGTGAAGTACGCGACCATCACAAACTGGGCCATCTCGACGGTCCATATCGACGGCAGAAAGAACGCTTTCATCACCGCGGCATAGGTCAGGATGGCGATCATGCCCCACACCAGGTACATCGCGAACAGGCCGGTCACACCGCTGATGCGGTCCACGACCCTGACATAGGCGATGATCGGCGATGGGAGTGGCGTGCGGCCTGACGTCGCTCGGGCAGGCTCTGTGGGCTGCATCTTCTCAGGCAAGTCCACGCGCTGCACCCCCAAGCGGCCCCGAACTCGACAATTCCACGCGCTTCACCCCCGTGATGCTACGAAACGCGGGTGACTTCATACGGGCGCAGCGTCGTTGTAAACCCCTTTTCCGCACTGCAGCAGATAGTTAGCGGAGACGGCGCACAGGTCGATTACGCAATTGTAATCATTCGCCTGCTGCGCTGCGGCAAAAGAAATGTCATAACTTTGCCGTCCGTCGCGCGCCTTCATCGAGTGTGTGCACACCACGGTGTCTGATGCTGTGCCGGATCAGCCGGAGTTTCGATTTGGCATTTTGGAAGCAGGTCTTGCTGTCGCTGGTGGTTCTCGTCGTGGCGGCGGGGCTGTGGGTGCGTTTCTTTCCCGGCGCGCCGGCGCTGCTGGCGAGCTGGGGGCTGGACTGGATCCCAGTGGCTACGGCCGAAGTGCCACCGCAAGGCGGTGCCGGCCAGCGACAAGGCGGCGGCGGTGCGGGACCTGCGGGCCGCCAGCAGCGGGGCGCTCCTGTCGTGGTGGCCCGGCCCGTCGTCATGGCTGTCATCAACGACAGGCTGAACGCCATTGGCACCGGTCGCGCCAAATCCTCCGTCGTAGTGACGTCGTTCGCGTCCGGGCGGCTCACGGAAGTCGCCGTCACGTCAGGCACGGCGGTTGAGGTCAATGAGGTCATCGCGCGCCTCGATTCCGAAGCGGAACAGATCGCCGTCGACCGTGCCAAGATCGCGCTTGCCGATGCCAAGGCACGTCAGGAGCGCGTAGCGGCGCTGCGGACCTCCAATACTGCAACGGCCGTGCAGGTGACTGAGGCCGAGCTTGCCGTGCGCAATGCCGAGCTCGCGCTGCGCGATGCCGAGTTGTCGCTGGCGCGCCGCGCCATCATCGCGCCAATATCGGGCGTCGTCGGCATCATTCCGGTTTCGGCGGGAAGCTATGTCACCAGCCAGACCGAGATCGCCACCATCGACGACCGCTCGCAGATCCTGGTCGACTTCGCCGTACCGGAGCGCTTCGCAAGCATCATCGCGGTTGGCAACCCGCTCGAAGCGACATCTGCTGCACGACCCGGCGAGGTCTTCGCCGGTACGGTGAGCGCCATCGACAACCGGCTCGACTCCGCCAGCCGCACGCTGCGCGTGCAGGCCAGAATCACCAATCCAGACGACAAGCTGCGTGCAGGGATGTCCTTCCGCGTCGGCATGCAATTTCCGGGCGACCGCTTCCCGGCGGTGGATCCGCTTGCGATCCAGTGGGGCACCGAGGGCGCCTTCATCTGGGCGGTCGACAGCGGCATGGCGAAACGCGTGCCGGTACGCATCATCCAGCGCAACACGGACACCGTGCTTGTCGACGCACCGCTGGTCGAAGGCCTGATGGTCGTCACGGAAGGAATTCACGTGGTCCGTGAGGGTGCGCCGGTCGCGGTCGCCGGGGCTGCATCGCCTTCTTCGGCCGCCGGCGACGCTCCGCGCGCATCCGCCTCTAGCGGTACGTGAGCGGCATGAGCGGGGCTACCACCGACTCCAGCAGCGGCGGCATGACTGCGCTTTTCGTGCGCCGCCCGGTCCTGGCCTTCGTGTTGAACACCTTGATCGTCGTCGCCGGCCTCGCTGCCTTTTTCGGCGTCGAGATCCGCGAGCTGCCGGACGTCGACCGCCCGGTCATCACCATCTCGACCAACTATGCGGGCGCCTCTGCCGAAACCATCGACCGCGAAATCACGGCGGTTATCGAAGGCGCCGTCGCGCGGATCGCCGGCGTCAAGGCAATCTCTTCTTCGTCGTCCTACGGACGCAGCCGCATCACCGTTGAGTTTAACGACGGCGTGGTGCTCGACACGGCCGCGTCCGACATGCGCGACGCGGTTGGCCGTATTCAGAACCAGCTCCCCGACGACGTCGACGCGCCGCGCATCGTCAAGGCGGATGCCGACGCCAATGCGGTGATGCGGCTGGCGATGACCGCCGACAATATGAGCGTCCAGGACATGTCGCTCCTCATCGAGGAGCAGGTCATCGACGCGCTCGCAGCAGTTCCCGGCGTTGCCGAAGTACAGGTCTTCGGCGACCGGCAGAAGGTCTTCCTGATCGACGTCGACCAGAACCGCCTCGCCAGCATGGGGCTGACCGTCGCCGACATCCGCAACGCTCTGGCCACAATCGCTTTCGACGCGCCTGCCGGCTCGCTCACCAGCAACAACCAGAGCCTGATCGTGCGGACCTCGGCGGCCGTGTCTACGCCTGAGGCGTTTGAGAACATTGCGATCAACAAGGACACGCGTCTCGGTGACGTCGCCAAGGTGACGCTAGGCGCCGACATCGGCGAGTCGCAGTTGCGCGCCAACGGCAAGACCGGGATCGGCATGGGCATCGTGCGTCAGGCTCAGTCGAACACTCTGGAGATTTCGACGGGCGTTCAGCAGGCGGTCGCATCGCTCAACGAGACGCTTCCGGACGGCGTAGACATTTTCGTCACCGGCGACGACGCCACCTTCGTCGACGGCGCGATCCATGAGGTCGAGATCGCCCTCGGCCTGTCGGTGTCGATCGTTCTGGTGATCATCTTCATGTTTTTGCTCGACTGGCGGGCAACGATCATTCCCGGCATTGCCATGCCCGTCGCACTCGTCGGCACGATCGCGGCAATCTATCTTTCGGGCTTCTCGATCAACATCCTCACACTGCTGGCGCTCGTGCTGGCGACAGGCCTCGTGGTCGACGACGCCATCGTCGTTCTCGAGAACATTGTGCGCCGGCGCAATATGGGTCTCGGCCCGCGCGCCGCCGCCGTGCTTGGCGCCCAGGAGGTGTTCTTCGCCGTCATCGCCACGACTGCGACGCTCATCGCGGTATTTGTGCCGCTGTCGTTCCTTCCGGGCCAGACCGGCGGCCTGTTCCGTGAGTTCGGCTTCGTGCTCGCCATCGCAGTGTCGCTGTCGGCAATTGTCGCGCTGTCGCTGTGCCCGATGCTGGCTTCGCGCATGCTCGCCGGTTCGGAGCATCACGAGCACAGTGGCATCCTTGCGAGGCTCGGCGGCATTTTCGCCGGCCTGTATCGCAGCATCCTCCGAGCCTGCCTGAACGCGCCGCTCGTCGTTGTCGTGGTGGCGTTGATCTTCGCAGGTCTCGCCGCCGCCCTGTTTGGATCGATCCGCTCGGAGCTGACGCCGAACGAGGACCGGTCAAGCGCGTTCATCCGCATCACTGCGCCGCAGGGCGTGTCTCTCGACTACGTCGCGCAGAACATGCGCGAAATAGAGCGGCTGATACAGCCGCTGCGCGACACCGGCGAGATCGTCGCGACCTTCGCAAGCGTCGGTGGATTCAGCGGCTCGAACAGCGGCTTCATGGCGCTGACGCTCGCCCCTTGGGACCAGCGCACGCGCACGCAAGGCGAGATTCTTGCCGACGTGCAGGGCCGCATGGTCGCGGTGCCCGGCGTTCGTGCTTTTGCCTCGCAGCCGAACAGCCTGGGCATTCGAGGCGCGGGTTCAGGCCTGCAGTTCGCGCTGCTCGGCAACAGCTATCGCGACCTCGGCGCGGCGGCGCAGGCCATCGTCGCGGAGATGGAAACCGACAGCCGCTTCCAGCAGCCGCGATTGTCTACGGACACGACCCAGCCCCAGCTTTTCGTCGTCATCGACCGCGAGCGCGCATCCGACCTCGGCATCCCGATCGCTGGCCTCGCTGAGGCCATGCAGGCCATGCTCGACGGCCGCAACATCGGCGCGGTCTTCATCGACGACCGAAGCTACGACGTGAAACTGGTATCAACCACCAACCCGGTCAACGATCCGACCGACCTGGAGAACATCTTCCTGCGCGCCCAGGACGGCCGCTACGTGCCGATGGCGACGATCGCGACGCTGACCGAGCAGGCGGTGGCGCCCTCGCTCGCCCGCGAGCAGCAGATGCGCGCCGTGGCGATCACCTCTGCGCTGGCGCCGGGCGTGGCGCTCGGCGACGCCTATGACGACGTGGTAGAACTCGCGCAGAAGCACCTGCCGGGAGGAGCGCGCGTCATCCCGCTCGCCGAGGCAGCTACGCTCGGCGAGACATCCGGCGGCCTTGCGACGATCTTCGGCTTCGCCATCGTCATCATCCTGCTGGTCCTTGCGGCGCAGTTCGAGAGCTTCGTCTCGGCTGTAATCATCATGGCGACCGTGCCTCTCGGCATCGCCTGCGCAGTGTTTGCGCTATTGCTCACCGGCACCAGCCTGAATGTCTACAGCCAGATCGGACTGGTCCTCCTTGTCGGGATCATGGCCAAGAACGGTATTCTCATCGTCGAATTCGCCAACCAGCTGCGCGATCGCGGCTACGGCGTGCGCGAGGCGATCGAGGAGGCGTCGAACATCCGCTTGCGGCCTGTCGTGATGACGATGATCTGCACGATAGTCGGCGGCCTGCCGCTCATACTGGCGTCCGGTGCCGGTGCCGAGGCGCGCATCGCGCTCGGCTGGGTGATCGTCGGCGGGCTCGGCCTGTCAACCGTCTCGACGCTGTTCCTCACGCCGGTAGCCTATCTGCTGCTCGGCCGCTTCGTGACGCCGAAGGTCGAGGAGGAAAAGCGGCTGGAGCGCGAACTGCAGGCAGCCGAGCGCATCGAAGCCGCCGCGACGCCGGCGGAGTAGCGACGAGCGTCGTCTTCGCCTCATGCCATTGAAAAGGCCGCGCGGTTGCCCGCGCGGCCATTGTATCTTCGCCGCAGGTGTCAGTTGGATTTGGTCGGATCGACCCGAGCCACTTCCTTCCACATGCCGCCCTGAATCTGGGACAGGACGATGAGGTCGGCACCCTGATGGTCGTCGGGCCCGTACTTGACGTCAATGTCCATGACTTCGTCGTGGAACGCCAGCGTCTCCATACCCTTGCGGAAGCTGTCGGGCGTTAGGTCCTTTCCGGCTGCTTCGAGGCCTTTCACGAGCGTTGATGCGGCAGCGTAGCCGAGCTGGGCAGCGGTGCCGGGGTCTTCGTTGAACTTCGTCTTGAAGGCAGTGGCCCAATTGCGCAGCGTCTCATTGTCGGCGACGCGCGCTTCGAGGTCCGACCAACCGGCCGCCGCATAATAGCCGTCGGTTACGCCGCCTGGCACCTTGGCAACGGCGGTGTTGAAGCCTGCTGACGATCCGACGAAGGCGGCGTCGAGACCGAGCTTCTTGGCCGTGCCGTAGGCGACGATGGTCTGACGAACGCCGAGACCGGTCGCGACGATGTCGCAGCCTGCCTCCTTGAGCTTGGTGATCGCGCCGACGAAGTCCTGCTCGTCCGGCTTGTGCGTCGTCTCGGCTGCGTACTTCAGCCCGAGCGCCTCGGCCTCGTCCTTCGCACCCTCGAACACCTCGAGACCAAAGTCCGAAGGAATGTACATTGCGCAGACTTCCTGGGCGCCTTTCTCCTTGGCGAGTTGGCGGGTCGCGGCGCGCAGCTGGTCGTAATAGGACGACGTGCCGGTCCACTTGTACGCGATGTCGCCTTCGATCATCTGGCGAGCCGCGGTAAGCGGCGACACGTTCGCGACCTTCTTGGCCTCCATAAGCGGGAAACCGGCGATGTTGTGCGGCGTGCCGAGGTTGAGGATCATCGCGAACACCTTGTCCGAGTTGATCAACTTATTGAAGTTCTGGACGGCCTTCGGCACCTGGTAGCCGTGGTCTTCCGCGATGAATCGGATCTTGCGGCCATGGATGCCACCCTTCGCATTGACCTCGTCGAAGGTCATCTGCGCAGCCTTGATCGCCTGCACGTTGAACGCGGCGAAAATGCCTGAGAGGTCGCCGTTCGAGCCGATGACGATCTCTGTATCGGTAACGCCCTGCTGGGCATGGGCGACGCCGGAAAGACCGGCCGCCATGCCAAGCGCCAGAATCGAGCGCGCTACGAGTTTCTTCATTTCAGTTCCTCCACTTGGGTTTACCCTCCACATACGGCGCGGCGGTCGTCACGCGGCGTACATCTCGTCGATCAGCTTCTTGTGTTTCTTCTCCACGAAGCTGCGCTTCAGCTTCATCGTCGCCGTCAGCTCCTCGTCTTCCGCGGTGAGCAGCACGTCGATGAGGCGGAAATCCTTGATCTGCTCGACGCGCGCGAACTCCTTGTTCGTCTCGGCGACGACGGAGCCGATAAGGTCGCGCACCTCCTGCGCGGCGCACAGCGACTTGAAGTTGTTGAACGGCACGCGGCGGTCCTGCGCGTATTTCTCGACGTTCTCCTGGTCGATCATGATCAGGCACGACAGGTATTTGCGCTTGTCGCCGATGACGACAGCGTCGGCGATGTAGGGGCTGAACTTCAGCCGGTTCTCGATCTCCGCGGGAGTGATGTTCTTGCCGCCGGCGGTGATGATGATGTCCTTGGCCCGGCCGGTGATCGTGAGAAAGCCCTGATTGTCGATGCGCCCCACGTCGCCCGTCCTCAGCCAGCCGTCGACGACGGTCTCGGCGGTCTTGTCCGGCTTGTTCCAGTAGCCGCCAAAGACGTTCGGCCCGCGGTACTGGATCTCCCCGTCCGGTGCGATCCGCATCTCGCTCCCCGGCACCACGGGACCGACGGTGCCGGTCTTGCTCTGGTCCATCGTGTTGACCGAGATCACGCCCGAGCTCTCGGTCATGCCGTAGCCTTCGAGCACGGTAACGCCGATGGCGCGAAACCACATCAGGAGGTCCGGCGAGATCGGCGCCGCGCCGGTCGTGCCGCGCCGCAGGCGGTGCAGCCCGAGCATGCGGCGCAGATTGTTCAGCACCAGCCAATCCCAGATCGCATAGGCGACCCTTGTTCCGGCCGGCACCGGCTTGCCTTCCTCGATCAGGCGTGCGCGCTTCATTCCAGTCGCCAGCGCCGCCTTGTAGGCGGTGCGGCCGAGCAGCGTCGCCTCGCCGGACATGATCGAGATGCGCGAGAAGATCTTCTCCCACACGCGCGGCACCGCCGTGAACACGTGGGGAGCGACCTCGCGCACATTGTCGAACACCGTTTCCGGGCTCTCCGCGAAGTTCACAACCGAGCCGTATGCGACCGGTATGAAGACGCTGATCAGCCGCTCGAGGATATGGCAGAGCGGCAGGAAGCAGACCTGCTCGTCGGTCTCGGTCACCGGCAGGGTCACCGCGCTGCCGATCACCGAAGCGATGATGTTGGAATGCGTGATCATCGCGCCCTTCGGCGGACCCGTTGTCCCGGAAGTGTAGACCAGGATCGCGGTGCCCATCGGCTTCGAGCGTGCAATCTCCTCCTCGAAGCGCTTCGGATTTTCCTTCAGGAATGCGCGACCGAGCGTGTAGAGGTCGTCGAGGAACATGACCTTCGGGTGGCTGAAGCCGTGGAGCCCGTCAGTGTCGAGCACGATGACCTTGATGAGACTGGGCATTTCGTCGGCAACGGACAGGTACTTGTCCAGCTGCTCGTCGTTCTCGACGATCAGGAAGCGGCTGTCGGAATCGTTCACCAGGTAGCGCAGCTGCGCCGCGGCGTCGGTGGTATAAACGCCCGAAACGATGCCGCCGACGCATTGGATGCCGAGGTCCGAGTAGATCCACTCCTTGTTGTCCTCGGACAGGATCGACACGACCTCGCCGCGCTTGAGACCGAGCGACAGGAGGCCGAGGCCGATCAGCCGCGCGTGGTCGTAGAAATCCGTCCAGGAGTAGCTGAGCCAGATGCCGTAATCCTTCTCGCGATGCGCGATTTTGGCGCCATATTTCTCGCAGTTCTGGCGAAACAGCTTCGGCAGCGTGTCGCAGCCGTCGAAGAACAGCGGCGTGCGTCCGCTAACATCCTCGTTGAATGAGTGGCCGAGCATTGTCTGCATCGGTGGCAGCCGTTCCGCGATCGTCATGCGACTGTCCTCCTCATCTCCACGTCTTCTTCTGCTTCCAGCGCTTCTGTCCGCGCTGCGTCTCTTCCTTCACGCCCAAATAGAACTCCTGCACGTCCTTCGACTGCAGCAGGCGCTGCGCGTCGTCGGCCATAACAATACGGCCGAGTTCCATAACATACCCGTAGTCGGCGACTTCGAGCGCCACCATGGCGTTCTGCTCGACCAGCATCATCGTCACCTTCTGCTCGCGGTTGAGCCGGCGGACGATACCGAAGATCTCTTTGGTCAGCAGCGGCGAAAGCCCGAGCGACGGCTCGTCGAGCAGCATCAGCTTCGGCCGCGCCATCAGCCCGCGGCCGATCGCCAGCATCTGCTGCTGCCCCCCTGATAGCGTGCCTGCCGCCTGCCGCGAACGCTCCTTGAGGATCGGGAAATAGGCGAAAACCATCTCCCGGTCGTCGCGAATGCCCTCGGCGTCGCGGCGGGTGTAGGCGCCCATCATCAGGTTCTCTTCGACCGTGAGCAGCGGGAACACCTCGCGGCCCTCCGGCACGTGGGCGATGCCGGCGCGAACGACATGGTCCGGTTCGGCGCCGGCGATGTTGCGGCCGCCGTAGAGCACCTCGCCCTTTTCGGGGTTCATCACCCCGGAGATCGTCTTGAGCAGCGTCGTCTTGCCCGCGCCGTTGGCGCCGAGCACGGATACGATTTGGCCCTCGCGCACGTCGAGGCTGACGCCGCGGATCGCCATGATCGGGCCGTAGAAGCTCTCGAGGTTGCGTACCGACAGCACGATTTCGCCGGCCGACACGTCGCGTTCCTTGTTAGGCGCAAGCATCATACCCCCGCCCTCACCTTCGCGCCGTCCATCGGGTCCGCGGAGCCGATATAGGCCTCGACGACCCTCGGATGCGTTTGCACCTCGCGCGGCGTGCCCATCGCCAGCATCTTGCCGTCGGCAAGCGCGAGGACACGGTCCGAAACCGATGCGACGAGGTGCATGTCGTGCTCGACCATCAGCACGGTGATGCCCATCTGGCTCTTGATATCCTCGATCCAGAAGGCGACATCCTGCGTCTCCTCGACCGACAGACCCGATGCCGGCTCGTCAAGCAGCAGCAATCGCGGCTCCAGCGCCAGGGCGCGGCCCATCTCGACCACTTTGCGCACCCCGTAAGGAAGGCCGGCGATGTACTTCTCGCGGTAAGGCTGCAGGTCGAGGAAGTCGATCACCTTCTCGACCGCCTCGCGGTGGCGCCGCTCCTCGGCGCGCACGAAGGGCGTGAACAGCGCCTCGGTTACGAGGTTGCCACGGCGGTGACGATGGCGCCCGACCAGCAGGTTCTGAAGCACGCTGGCATGCTCGAACAGTTCGATATTCTGGAAAGTGCGCGCGATGCCCAGTGGCGCGATCTCGTGCGGCTGGCGGCCGAGTATGCTCTTGCCGTCGAAGCGGATATCGCCTTCCGCCGGGTCGTAGAAGCGCGACACGAGGTTGAAGAGTGTCGACTTGCCCGCACCGTTCGGCCCGACCAGGGCGAACACCTCGCCTTCGTCGACGCTGAAGGAAACCTTGTTGACGGCGGTGACGCCGCCGAAACGAAGGGTGACGGTGTCGATTTCGAGCAGCGCGCTCATCGCATCCGCTCCGTCTTCAGGTAGCTCCGCTGCCTGCGGAACATGTCCTTCCGGTAGAAGGGGAACAACTCGAAATAGGTGCGGATCTTGATCCACCGCCCGTAGATGCCCATCGGCTCGAACAGGATGAACGCGATCAGGATGACGCCGAAAATCGCCGCTTCCATGCCTGGAATGGCGACCGAGGCGCCTCCGAGCGCGTTGGAGACGGCGTCGCGCGAGATCGCGATGGCCTGGGGCAGGATGGCCACGATGATCGCGCCGAAGAAGGCACCGTGGATCGAGCCGAGCCCGCCAATCACGATCATCAGCAGCAGCTGGATCGAGATGATGATGTTGAAGGTCTCGTTGTTGAAAATGCCGGCAAAGTGGCCCATCAGCGCGCCCGCGAGCCCGGTAATGCCTGCCGATATGCCAAAGGACATAGCCTTGGTGCGCGCCACGTTGACACCCATGGCCCGGGCGGAAACTTCCGAGTCGCGCACCGCTGCGAAGGAGCGCCCGAGAGGCGAGCGCAGGATGTTTCGGTAGCCGAGCACAACGAGGACGGCGACAGCAAGAACCACCCAGTAGAACAGCCAGGGATTTCCGTAGCGGTTCACCTGGAGCCCGAAGAGCGTGATGTCCGGCGCGAACAATCCCACGACGCCGTTGGTCAGCGGCTCCGCGATGACGATGAGGTCGTCCGCCAGTATCGACAGCGCCAGGGTGCCGATGGCGAGATAGATGCCGTGCAGCCGCGCCATCGGAAAGGCGAGCAGCCAGCCGGTAATGCCCGCGATCAGGCCCGCGAGCGGGAATGCGAGCAGGAACGGCAGTCCCACCGGATCCTGAAGCAGCACGTTGGAGTAGCAGCCGACGGCGAGGAACGCGGCGTGGCCGAGGCTAGCCTGCCCGGTCTGGCCGACCAGGATCATCAGGCCCATGCCTGCGATCGCCCAGATCAGCATGTTGGTCGTTTCGCCGAGCCAGAAGTCGTTGAAGAGTAGCGGCAGGCCGATGGCAAGCAGGAGGAGCGCCGCGTACCAGCCCGCCTGGGCGCCATGCTTGAACAGGTTGATGTCGGCGTCGTAGCTGGTCTTGAACACGGTGCGCATGGCTCAGACCTTCTTCGCGTGGACCTGGGCCAGGATACCGTGAGGCCTGAACACGAGGATCAGGAACAACAGCAGGTATGGCATGATCTGCGAGTAGCCGGACGGCATGTAGCGGCTCGCGAATGGCTCGATCAGGCCGACGACCAGGCCGCCGAGCAATGCGCCGGGTAGAGAGCCGAAGCCGCCGATGACCGCCGCCGCGAAAGCCTTGATGCCGAGTAGGCCCATGGAAGGCTCGATGGAGCCTTTCGACGCGTAGAGGATGCCAGCGACAGCTGCCACCGCGCCGGCGAGACCCCAGATCAGTGAGTTCAGCCGTTTGACCGGAATGCCCATGTAGTAGGCGGCGAGCTGGTTCTGCGACGCAGCCTGCATCGCCACGCCCAGGCGGGTCCGGTTGAAGTAGAAATAGAGCGCTCCGGTGAGCAGCACCGTGACGACGATGATCGAAACCTCGTCGAGGCCGAGCACCAATCCGCCGAAGCGGACGTCCCGGCCCGCGATAGGCGATTCCAGCGACACGGGCTGATGCCCCCAGATGACGCCGGCGGCGAAGCGCAGAACGAAGCCGAGAGCGATGGTCAGGATGATGACCGAGACCTGCGGCTGGCCGAACATGCGCCGGATGACCAGCGCGTCTATCGCGTAGCCGAACGCGCCCATGATGAAGATGGCGAGCGGCACCGAGACCCAGAACGGCAGTCCGAGAAAGACGTCGTTGGTGAGGCCCAGACAGACGAACGCGCCGAGCATCATGAAGTCGCCCTGCGCGAAGTTGACGGCCTCCGTCGCCTTGTAGATCAGCACGAAGCCGAGCGCGATCAGGCCGTAAACACAACCATTCGCTAGCCCGCTGACGACAAGCTGCAATACGTCCAAGGACGCGTTCCTCCCAAATTCGCCGCACGATCTTCGCCGCGTCGGCTTGTCTCAACCTACACCGCCCGCCTCATACGGCAAGCTACGATGTCGTCACCGTTCAGGGCGCGACGAACACCTTTCCGTTGGGCCGCGCGAGCTCCTCGGGCACGCGCCGCATCGCTTCCTTCAAGGGGACGATCGCCGTCACATCGGTCTTCCAGCGACCGTCGGCGAAACGCTTCTGCGCCTCGATACCTGCAGCCTGTTTCTGCTCCGGAGTTGCATCGCGAAGCCACTCCGCAAGCCAGAATCCCTCGATGCGCTTGCGCTGAAAGATCAGCTGGCCCGGCTCCTGCAGCACGGTCGGGGTCGTATCCAGGCGCCCGTAGACGATCCATCGCGACCGCCTGCCCATCGCATTGAAGATCGCTGAGGCGACCGGCCCTGTGCTGGCATCGAGCAGGATGCGCGGCTTCTCTTCCCGCATCACTGCGGCGACGCCCATCGCGAAGTCGGGCGAGGTCGCGTCGAGGACATGCGTCGCGCCGAGTTGCTTGAGGGGCTCGATCTGATCGGCTCGGCGGACGATGGCGATCGGACGAAAGCCCTCGTCGCGGGCCACGCCGATCGTCAGCTTGCACAACTGGCTCGCTCCTGCGGTCAGAACGAAGGACTTCTCGCCTTCTACCCGCACGATCTCGAACATCGCCAGTGCGGTGAGCGGGTTCACGATCATCGCCGCGCCGTCCTCGTCGGACACCTCTCGCATCAGCGGGATCGCCATGGCAGCGTCGACGAGGGCGTACTCCGCCCAGCTGCCCGAGCCTGCCGCGATGAATGCGACGCGCTGGCCTACCATTGCTTCCGCCCCTGTGCCGGTGGCGACCACCGTGCCGGAGCCTTCGAAGCCCGCTGCCATGCCCTTGCGCCGAGGCTGGCCATACAGGCCTTTGACGAACATCACATCGGACGGGTTGATCGCGCCGCGCGCCACCTTCACGAGCACCTGCCCGGAGCGTGGCTGTGGCACTGCGATCGTTGCCAGCTCGACATACGGCTCCATCGCCTCGAGGGTGCTACCCGAAGGCGTCGCGGCATAGCCTTCATGCTTCTGGATCAGCGCCAGCATGCTCTCGGGAATGGTCATGGCACCAGCACCAGCTTTCCGGTTCCGCCGCGGTTCATCACGCGTTCAAGCACCTGGGCCGCATCCGCGAGCTTGTAGCTGCCCTCGATAAGCGGCTTGATTCTTCCGGCGGTGTACCACCCCACGAGCTCGCGCATGTTCTCGGCGTAAACTGCGGGTTCGGCGCGCGTGAAGTTGCCCCAGAATACGCCCACCACGGCGAATTCCTTCACCAGCGCCAGATTCACCGGAAACTTCGGGATCGTCCCGGACGCGAAGCCGACGACGAGCAGCCGCCCGCCCCTGGCCATCGAGCGAGACACGGCGTCGAAATCGCCGCCGCCGACTGGGTCGAATGCCACGTCGGCCCCCTTGCCGCCGGTTAGCGACTTGAGTCCCTCGCGCAGATTGTCGTAGCCGATCGCCTCGTCGGCGCCGCCTTCGCTGCAGAGCCGGCGCTTTTCTGGCGACGATGCCACAGCTATCACTCTGGCGCCCATGGCCTTGCCGATTTGCACTGCGGCGAGCCCGGTGAGCCCTGCGGCGCCGAGGACGACGAGCGTTTCGCCCGCCTTGATTTGCGCCCGCTGTTTGAGCGCATGATGCGAGGTCCCGTAGCCGCACATCAATGCGGTGGCGTCTGCTGCCGGCATGCCGTCGGGGAGCTTCATCGCAGCCTTTTCGCTGACCGCGACGCGCTCGGCATAGGCGCCGACCGTGCCGAGCGCCCCGGCGCGCTCGCCGACCTTGAAGTTTTTCACACCCGCGCCGACGGCAACGACCTTGCCCGCAACCTCCATGCCTGGGACGAACGGCACCGGTGGCTTCACCTGGTAGAGGCCCTGGACGACCAGCCCGTCTGGAAAGTTCACCCCTATCGCCTCGGCCTCGATCACGATCTCGTCCGCCGCCGGCACCGGCTCTGGCCAGTCGGCATATTCGAGCGCGTTCAGAGGCGCGAAGTCGCGGGCGACGATCGCCTTCATCACACCTCCTGCTGCGTGTACTTGGCGAGCTCGGCGCGAGCCACCTGACGGCGGTGTACGGCGTCCGGCCCGTCAGCGAGCCGCAATGTGCGCAGATGCGTCCACGCCCGCGCCAGTGGCGTATCCTGCGAAATCCCCTGCCCGCCATGCATCTGGATCGCCTCGTCGGTCACTTTTAGCGCCACACGGGGTGCCACCACCTTGATCTGGCTGATCCATGGCGCCGCAGCGCGCGCGTCGCCTTTGTCCATCATCCATGCCGCCTTGAGGCAGAGCAGCCGCGCCTGCTCGATTTCCATCCGGCACTCGGCGATGATGTCGTAGTTCGCGCCGAGCTGCGCCAGCGGCTTCCCGAACGCCTCGCGCCGCATCGAGCGTCGGCACATCGATTCCAGCGCCATTTCGGCCTGGCCGATGGCACGCATGCAGTGGTGGATGCGGCCAGGGCCGAGGCGGCCCTGCGCGATCTCGAAACCCCTGCCTTCGCCGAGGATCACGTTACCGGCCGGGATCCTGACGTTCTCGAACTTAAGGTGCAGATGACCGTGGGGCGCGTCGTCGTCGCCGTAGACAGTCATGGCCCTGAGTTTGGTGATCCCCGGCGTGTCGGCGGGTACGAAGATCATTGAATGCTGCTGATGCTTCGGTCCATCCGTCGCCGTGCGCACCATGACGATGTAGATGGCGCAGCGCGGGTCGCCCGCGCCAGACGACCACCATTTCTCGCCGTCGAGCACATAAGAATCGCCATCGCGCACGCATCGCATCGAGATGTTGGTAGCGTCCGACGAGGCGACGTCCGGCTCGGTCATCAGGTAGGCAGAGCGGATCTTCCCATCGAGCAACGGCTGCAGCCAGCGCCTCTTCTGCTCGTCGTCGCCGTAGCGCTCGATCACCTCCATGTTCCCGGTGTCCGGCGCTGAGCAATTGAAGGTCTCAGCGCCGAGATGCGCCTTGCCCATCTCCTCCGCCAGATAAGCGTACTCGACGGTCGTCAGACCGTAGCCGCGATCCGAACCGGTCAGCCAGAAGTTCCACAGCCCCCGCTCGCGCGCCTTGGCCTTCAAGCCCTCGAGAATCTCCGTCTGGCGCGCGGTGTAGACCCAGCGGTCGCCGGCCTTGCCGACCTCCGAAAGGAATTCCTCGTCGAGCGGCAAGATCTCCTCGCGCACCATGCGCGATACCTGTTGGTGGAGTGGCCTCAGCCGCTCCGTCATCCCCAGGTCCATGCTCATGCCGCTACTCCCTGTTGGAACACCAGCCCACCTTGCGCGTAGTCGACCACCGACGCTGCCAACCTTTCGGTGTCGGCACGCGTCTCGCCGGTGCGCGGCGAGTACCAGAAGATGGGCGAATTGAGCGTCATGAACATCAGCTGGTTGGTGATGGACAGATCGTCGAAGGAAAAGACACCCTCGTCGCGGCCTTGCAGCAGCGTCGAGCGGAAAAGGTTGCCGTAGCGGGTGCGGTAGTCGAGGAGCTCGGCGAACACGGTGCGCTGCTCCGGCGTAGTGGCACCTGCGAGATGCATTTCGACGCCGATCCAGACGGCGCGCTGGAAAGGCTTTGTCACCATCATCTGCAAGACGTGAGCCATGGCCATAAGTCGCCAGCGCGGCAGCGCCGGTCCGGAAAGTCCCGACAGCGGCTCGACTGCGGCGTGGTTCATGTCCATGCCGGCGCGGAAGACCGCGGCAAACAGATCGCCCTTCGATGGGAAGTGATGATAGATGCGGCCCTTGGTGGCTCCAAGGCTCCGCGCGACGTCGTCTATAGACGTCTGCGCATAGCCGCGTTCCATGAAGCAGCGCGCCGCCGCGGCTAGTATGTCACTCCGCGAATCGTCGGAAGAATTCTCCCGAACGCCCATGGTGCGCAGCTGAGATGCCATGCGCGGCAATCCTCCCGAGCCGTCTCCGCGGCCTTTTCCGCACGGCTCGATCATCTCGTCGCCGGCGCTTGAGGGAGTGCATACTACCGGGTATGTTGTCAACCGCGTGCATGTCTTGTGGGAGGAGCGCTGGTGGCCTACTTCGAAAATCTGTTCTCGGTGACGGGCAGAACGGCCCTCGTGACCGGCGCTGCGACCGGCATTGGCCGCATGGTCGCAACTGCCCTCGTGCAGGGCGGAGCTCGCGTCCTGATCGCTTCGCGCAAGGGCGACGCTTGCATTGCGGTGGCGGCCGAACTCAATGAGCTCGGTGCACCGGGAAGCGCCGAGGGATTCGCGGGAGATGTTTCGACAGAAGCGGGCATAGCCGCCCTGGTTGGCCAGGTGCGGGAGCGGACCGATCGCCTGCATATCCTTGTGAACAACGCAGGCGTTGCCTGGGGCGCGACGTTAGAAACGTTCCCCTATTCCGCTTGGACCAAGGTCCTCGGCGTCAACGTCACCGGTCTATTCCATCTGACTCGAGAGCTTCTGCCGCAATTGGAGGCGGCGGCGAGCGACGACGATCCTGCGCGTGTGATAAACCTCGGCTCGGTAATGGGCTCCCAGCCGGTTTCCGACGGGAACTACGCCTACACCGCGTCGAAGGCCGCGGTGCATCACCTTACGCGCACGCTCGCGGGCGAGTTGGCGTCGCGCCGGATCACCGTAAATGCCTTTGCGCCCGGACCATTCCCGAGCCGCATGATGGCTTTCGTTACCGCCACGCCGGAACTCGCGGCGGAGACGGGTTCACGCGTACCGCTCGGCCGCATCGGGCGTCCAGAAGACATTGGCGCGGCCACGCTCTATCTGTGCGGCCGCGGCGGAGCATACGTTACCGGCGCGATCCTGCCGATTGACGGCGGCCAGTCGGTACAGCATGACGTTCACCTGTTCGAGGATTGAGCGCGGCCAGGCATGGAGATTTTCAAGCTACCTCCCGTGCCGCTGTCGACCATCCGAGCTGCGGTTGGGACGGAAGTCGGCGTATCGCCCTGGCGTACGGTGACCCAGGAGATGATCGACAAATTCGCCGACGCGACCGACGATCGGCAGTTCATCCATGTGAATCCAGCTCGGGCCGCGGCCGAGACGCCGTTTGGCGGAACCATCGCCCACGGCTTCCTGACACTGTCTCTCCTGTCGACGCTTGCCTACGAGACGTTGCACCCGCTGCAGAACGCCGAGATGAGCGTCAATCAGGGTTTTGACCGCATTCGTTTCGTCGCGCCGGTACGGTCCGGCGCCCGCGTTCGCGCCCGCTTCACACTCACCAAGGTGAACCCGCGCCCCTCGGGCTGGGTCGAGTTCGTGTATGAGCTGACGGTGGATCTCGAGGGCTCGGCAAAGCCGGCGCTGACGGCCACCTGGCTGACACTTTCCAAGGTCGATCCCTCGGAGCTTGAGCGGTGAGCCGGCGTGACGACGCGCTCGATCTCGTCGCGCTCGGGTCTTATCTCGAAGCCAACGTCCCGGGCTTTCGCGGGCTGAGCGGCGCCGTCAAGTTCGATGCTGGCCAATCCAATCCGACTTATCGGCTGGATGCTAACAGCGGGCAGTATGTGCTGCGTGCCAAGCCGCCAGGAGAATTGCTTAAGTCGGCGCACCAGGTCGACCGCGAATACCGGGTCCTGAAGGCGCTGGCTTCAGCTGATGTGCCGGTCGCCCAGGTTCTGCACCTGTCAGCCGAGGACTCGCCGCTTGGCCGTATGTTCTACGTCATGGAGTTTGTCGACGGCCGCGTGTTCTGGGATCCTGCCCTGCCGGAAATCGAAAGCAATGAAGAGCGTGCGGCGATCTACGCATCGATGGTCGAGACGCTTGCCGCGATTCATGAGGTCGATGTCGAAGGCGCCGGACTCTCGGACTACGGCCGCCCGGGCAGCTACTTCGAGCGCCAGTTGGCGCGATGGACCAGCCAATATCGCGCGTCGGAAACCGAAATTGTCGACGACATGGAGGCGTTGATCGCGTGGCTGGAGCGGAACCTTCCTGCCGACGATGGCCGTGCATCGCTTGTCCATGGCGATTTTCGCCTCGACAATGTGATGTTCGCCAAGGATTCATCCAGGGTTGTCGCGGTCCTGGATTGGGAACTGTCGACGCTTGGGCATCCGTTCGCCGACATCGCCTATCAATGCATGCAGTGGCGCCTGCCTTACGAGGCAGGATTCCGCGGCCTCGGCGGTATCGACCGCAAGGCGATCGGGCTGCCAACCGAAGAAGAATATGTCGAAGCGTATTGCCGCAGACGCGGGATTTCCGGCATCGGCAATTGGACTTTCTATCTGGCGTTCTCGTTTTTCCGTCTCGCGGCGATTTGCCAGGGCGTCTACAAGCGCGCGCTCGACGGGAATGCGTCGAACCCTGACAAGGCGCGAAACTTCGCGCAAGCCGTGAAGCTGCTGTCCGGCCTGGCTGCCAGGCTGATCGCGAGGGAAGGCTGACATGGCGCGCTTCGACGGTCTGGTTGTTGTGATAACCGGCGCGACGGGCGGTTTCGGCTCCGCCACGGCCAAGCGCTTCGCCGCCGAGGGTTCGCGGCTTGTTCTATCCGACTTGGATGCCGACAAGCTGGACGCCTTCGCGACATCGTTGAATGCGGAGACTGTGGCGGTAGCCGGAAATATCGCCGACGAAACGCTATCGGAGAAGCTCGTCGCGGCAGCGCTCGAGCACTTCGGCGGGCTCGATATCGCGGTAAACAATGCTGGCATCGCCCAGAATTTCGTGCGCTTCCCGCTTCTTCCTTCGGAAGAGGCACGCCGGATCATCGATGTCGATGTGATGGGCGTCTTCTACGCCATGAAGAACCAGCTGGCGCTCATGGAGCGCCAAGCTCGCGCCGGGCGAAAAGGCGCGATCGTCAACATCGCATCGGTGGCCGGCATCGCTGGTGCGCCTCGCCTTGCGGTCTATTCCGCGGCGAAGCATGCGGTGGTCGGCTTCACCCGCTCCGCGGCTGCCGAGTACGCCGGCAAGGGTATTCGCGTGAACGCAGTGTGCCCCTCCTTCGCCCGCACCGAGATGGTCAACGCCACACTTCGCCTGGCGCCCGATTTCGCCGCGGCAGAGGCGGAACTGACCCGCGGCGTACCCATGAAGCGGCTCGCCGAGGTCGACGAGATCGTTGAGGTGATCCTGTTCGCGGCCGACCCGAAAAACAGCTTCATGACCGGCCAGACTATCGCAGCCGACGGCGGCATAACCGCGATCTGATCAGGCCGCCGCCAATCGCGGCTTCGGCCGGCCCGTCCTGAAAAGCACCAATGCCACGGCGCCGATGTTGACCAGGTTCCAGGCGATTCCGTGCAGGAAGGCGGCCTGATAGGAACCGGTGAAGTCGTAAATCCAGCCTGAGAGCCAACCGCCGACAGCCATTCCGACGATGGTCGCCATGATGACGAGGCCGGTGCGCTGCCCCGCTTCCGCAGCGGGAAGATACTCGCGCACGATGATGGCATAGCTCGGTACGATGCCGCCTTGGCTCAGGCCGAAAACGAGCGAAACGACATAGAGCGAGGCGAGTCCGTCGAAAGGTATGTAGAACAGCAGTGACAATCCTTGGCCGACAGAGCCGATAAGCAATGTCGGAATACCGCCGATCCTGTCTGCAAGCCACCCCGACGCCAGACGGCTGACGATTCCGCCGGCCAGCATGATGGAGAGCATTTCGGCACCGCGGGCGACGCCGAAGCCGAGATCGACGCAGTAGGCGACAATGTGCACCTGCGGCATCGCCATCGCCATGCAGCAACCGAAGCCGGCGACGACGAGCAGCGCCTGCAGAACGCCGGGTGACAGCGCGCTCGGCTTCAGCCCGGCATTGGTCATGGACGACTTCACTCCTGCCGACGCCGTAGGACGTGGCGTCCTGAGCAGCAGAGACAGCGGCAGGATCACAGCGATGACCACGACGCCGATTCCGATATAGGTCGCGCGCCAACCGTATCCGTCGAGGAACGGCTGCATGAGCGGCGGCCAGATGGCGCCTGCGAGGTAATTTCCGCTTGCCGCGGCCGCCACCGCAAGTCCGCGGCGCTTTGCGAACCAGTGCGAGATATCCGCCATTAGCGGGGCAAAGTTGACAGCTGTGCCGATGCCTATCAGAGCGCCCTGCGCGAGCGCGAACAGCCAGATATCGCCGGATAGGCCCGCAAGCACGAAGCCGGCGCCGTTGGCTGCAGCTGCAGCTGCGATCGGAAGTGCGATGCCGTAGCGATCGACGTAGCGGCCGAGAAGCACTGCACCGACGGCGAAGCCGGCCATTGTCGCGGTGTATGGAATGGACGCTCCGCCGCGATCGACGCCGAATTCCGCCTGCACTGCGGGCAGCACGACGACAACCGCCCACATTCCCACATTGCCGACGGTTGCAATGACGATGCTGATCGCCAGCCGAGTCCAGGAATAACTGCTGTCAATTTGGACGCCGGTCATGATCGCTCCTACGAGCGATGACATTAGCCGTCCCGCGTCTCGAACCGAAAGAAGCAGCCACTCCAGTTGACTGAACCAAAGAAAAGGGCCGCGGCAAGCCGCGGCCCTCTGCATTCGAGTGGTTGTGTTCAGTCTACGGGAGGCTTGCCGTTGGTCCCGGTCGCCTTACGTGCAGGCTTGCCGGTCGAAGGGTCGGGTGCGCCTGCAACTGTCCCGTTGGCTACAGAAACCGGATCGCTTGCCGGGAAGGAGTCCTTCAAGGCCTTCTCCAACTCCTTTTCCTGCGCCTGCTTGTCCGGATCGCTGTGCTTGACAGCGCCTGTGGGCAAATCCTTGCGGTCCTCAGCAAGTTCTTCCGTGGTCGGCGCGATTGAGGCGTCGTCGAAGCGAGCATCCGCAGGAAAGCGGTCCGCATCGTCGGCGACGTGAATGGCATCGAGACCTGTGCTCATGGGACAATCCTTTCCCTGTTGTTGCACGCGCACAGAAACGGGCTCTAGGGAAAGTTGGTTCCGTCACGAAATGCGTCGGTCGCGTTGGCTAAATGAGCCCAGTATCGCGCGCTGCCGCTTCCAGGTAGGCGAAGGCGTAGTCCGAAAACGACCGCCATACCTCGACGCGAAAGGCGTCGGGCGCCTTGCGCCACAGAACGATTTCAACCTTGCCGAGAAGGGTGCGAGCGCAGGCTCCCGTCGGGAATGCGTCCAGGTCGAGGTTGCGCGGGCAACCCGCGCTGATAACCGCCTCGGCTCCGATGCCTGTGATTACGATCCCGACATTGCGATGCGATATATCGACAGCAGAATGCAACGCAGCAACGGGGCGGCACAATGCCGCCATGTCGACGCCGCTCTCGTCCAGCAGCAGCCACTCATCGGGCCCTAGCCAGAGGGCTGCGCGCTTCCCGCTGACGAATGAGGAGTTGGGACGGTCGGCAAATGCGACGCCCAGAGCCTTTGCCAGCGCGCCACGCGATGCCTGCGGCGCTCGCAAGGACAGTCGAGAGGCGGTTGGGGCCGGCGCCACTGTCGCGATCGGGCTGCTGGCGAAACGGCCGGCGAGGGCGGGACGACGTGCCATCTCAGCCATGGAGGCGCTCCCCTTTCTCGTCGATGAAGACCGTGCTCGCGACTTCGACCTCGAGCGTGCGCTTCCGCATCGGCACGTACAGCGTTTGGCCGAGGCGCGCGCGACCGTCGGCGACAAGCGCCAGGGCGATAGAGCGGCCGCAATTGGCAGACCAGTAGGAGGAGGTCACATGCCCGATCATGGTCATCGGAACCCGCTGCTTTGGATCGGCGACGATCTGCGCGCCCTCTTCGAGGACGATCTTCGGATCCCTGGTCTTCAGCCCTACGAGCTGGCGCCGCCCGGGCGCCACCAGATCGGTGCGGCGCATACCTCCGATACCGACGAAATCCTTCTTTGCCTTGCCAACGGCCCAGGACAGCCCGGCGTCGTCAGCCGTGACGGTCCCGTCGGTTTCCTGGCCGACGAGAATATAGCCCTTCTCGGCGCGTAGCACGTGCATCGCCTCGGTGCCGTAGGGCGCGGCACCGTGTTTGGCGCCTTCGGCTGCGATCGCCTCCCAGACCGCCTGGCCGAAATCGGCCGGGACGTTCACTTCGAAGCCGCGCTCGCCGGTGAAGGACATTCGAAAGAGACGCGTCGGCAAACCGCAGATCGTGCCCTCCCGAACCGACATATGAGGCATGGCCGCATCGGAGATGTCGATGTCTTCCACCAGCGGCGCGAGAATGTCGCGGCTCTTCGGCCCCTGAACCGCTATGACCGCCCATTGCTCGGAGATCGACGTCAGCCAGACCTTCAACTGCGGAAATTCGGTCTGGAGGTAGTCCTCCATGTGGTTCATCACGCGCGCCGCGCCACCGGTCGTGGTGGTGACGTGGAAACGGTCGGCGGCCAGCCGGCCGACCACGCCGTCGTCGTAGATGAAGCCGTCTTCGCGCAGCATGACGCCGTAGCGGCAGCGCCCGACCTCGAGTTTCTGCCATGGGTTCGTGTACAGAAGCTCCATGAATGCGGCCGCGTCGGGACCGACGACCTCGATCTTGCCGAGCGTCGAGGCGTCGAAATAACCGGCCGCCTGTCGCACGGTGGTGCACTCGCGGTTGACCGCCTTGTGCATGTCCTCGCCAGGTCTCGGGAAGTACCAGGCGCGCTTCCACTGGCCGACATCCTCGAACACCGCGCCGGCGCCGACGGCAGCCGCATGCATGGCGGTGCGGCGCGTTGGATCGAAGAGCGGGCCCTTGGCGTGCCCGACGATGGTGCCGAAGGTCACCGGGGTGTAGGGCGCGCGGAATGTCGTCAACCCGACTTCAGGAATCGACTTGCCGAGCGCGTCGGCGGCGATGGCGAGACCGTGCAGATTGGACGTCTTTCCCTGATCCGTCGCCATGCCGTTCGTCGTGAAGCGCTTCACGTGCTCGATCGAGCGCATGCCTTCCTTTACCGCCTGCCGGATGTCCTTGGCCGTGACGTCGTTCTGGAAGTCCACGAAGGCCTTCCTGCCGACGTTTCGCGGCGCACCGATGAGACCGCCGTCCCAGTTTTCACCCTTGATCGCGATCGGCCGCACGCTCGCGCGACCCTTGAGGGCGGCCCTCTCTCCTGCCGAGAAGCCTTCTGCCACGGTGACGTCGAGACCTGCGGCACCGTTGCAGGCGCCAGCGCAGATGTTGTCCTGCGCATACTGTCCCGGCAGGAAGTTCACAGCCTCCGCGTCGAACGCCACCTTGCCGCGCGACTGCGAGAAGAGATGCAGCGACGGTGTCCAGCCGGCCGATGTGAGAAGCGCATCGACGACGATGGTGCGCGAGCGGCCACCACGCACCGGGCGCACGCTCATCGACGCGACCCGAAGGCGTCCAGCAGTGGCGACGACCTCGTGTCCGACGAGCACTTCGATATTCGCCGCACGGGCCGCTTCGATCAGATCTGCGGGCGGCTCCGCGCGCGGATCGACGATGGCCGCGACATGCACGCCGAGGCGCTTGTGATCGAGTGCGGCGTGCCAGCCTGAATCGCTCGACGTGTAGACCCCGACCCGTCGCCCTACCGCCGCGCCGTAGTGCGCGAGGAAGGTGCGCCCGGCTGAGGCCAGCATGACACCTGGCCGGTCGTTGCCGCCGAAGACCATATGCCGCTCGATGGCGCCGGTGGCGATGACCACACGGCGCGCACGCACCCGCCAAAGGCGCTCGCGCGGCAGCTCTGGGCTCGGTTGCGCGATGTGGTCGGTAACGCGCTCTGCGAGGGCAACGAAGTTCTGCGCATAGTATCCGAACGCCGTCGTACGCGTCAGCAAGCGGACGTTCTTCATCGCTGAAAGCTGCGCGACCGTGGCTTTTGCCCACGGCCAGCCTGCCTGACCGTCGATCGTCGCGCCCGTCTCGTACCGCAACGCGCCGCCGAACTCCGCCTGCTCGTCGCACAGTATGACCGAGCCACCGGTGTCGGCTGCAGCCAGAGCCGCTGCAAGGCCGGCCGCACCGCCGCCCACGACCAGCACATCGCAGTGGACGAAGCGACCGCCGTAATGATCGGGATCGGGCTCCTTCGGCGCCACGCCGAGCCCGGCCGCCGCGCGGATGTTCGGCTCGTAGACGTGCTTCCAGGCCCACCGGGGCCACATGAACGTTTTGTAGTAGAATCCGGCTGCGAAGAACGGCGACATCAAGTCGTTGATTGCGCCGACGTCGAAGGACAGAGCCGGCCAGCGGTTCTGCGACCGGGCGTCGAGCCCGTCGTAGATCTCCTGAACCGTTGCGCGCACGTTCGGGGTGCGCCGCGCATTGCCTCGCGCGATGTCGACGAGCGCGTTGGGTTCTTCGGCACCCGCTGACAGGAAGCCTCGTGGCCGGTGGTATTTGAATGACCGTCCGACGAGATGGACGCCGTTTGCGATAAGGGCCGAGGCGAGCGTGTCGCCCTCGATGCCCGCATAGCTGCGGCCGTCGAAGCTGAAGTCGATGCGGCGACCGGTCGCCAGACGCCCCGCCCCCTTGATGCGATACGCGCCGGTCATTCGAGCGTTCCCTTGCCGACCGGCTTCCGAACGTTGAGCTTTGCGGGCGGGACGTTGCCCCACGCCGCAGGACCGGTGTCGCCGACTGCCGGGAGGGCGGGCTTTGGCTGGCCAGCCTTATAGGTCGTCACGAACTTGTCGCTGACCGTGTCGCGGACGGCATTGAAGA
This sequence comes from Pseudomonadota bacterium, assembly GCA_023457435.1. Classification (GTDB taxonomy): domain Bacteria; phylum Pseudomonadota; class Alphaproteobacteria; order Rhizobiales; family Rhizobiaceae; genus RCIO01. Next base: position 11,842 of record JAEWLS010000035.1, on the reverse strand, counting down.
AGCGCCCGCAGCCGTTGATGTGGCGCCACCGTTCGTATGCGATCCCCTTCGGATTCGACCGAATGAAGAAGAATCCCTCGAAGTCGCTGTCGCTGATCTCGGCGAGGTTCGTCGGCCGCGCGACATGCGCTTCTCCGGCATGACGGAATTCGAGCTCCGGCAGGTCTTGCTCGCAATAGGGGCAGCGTATCAGGAGCATCAGTCGGCCTCGATTCCGGCGTTGTCGCCGGCTTGCTGTTCGGCGATCAGTTCCTCGCAGAGCTTCTGCCCCATCGCCACGAACGGGCTCAGCCGCTTGATCAGGACGGCGAAGTCGCTGTCGAAAGGCAGGAACAGGTCGGCGTCCTCGAGGCTGGCGAAGATCTCCAGCGGATTGGTCGAGACGATCACCGAACGCGGAATCTCGTACGGAATGCCCTTGATGAACGCGTCCGGATCGCTCGTGTCCGGCTCCTGGAAGAAGACCAGCCGGTGCTCAGCGAAGATAAAGCAGGACAGCTCGCCGCGCTCGACGCTGAACGGCCATTCATGCGCAATCGCGTCCTTCGATATCTCGATGCTCTTCTCGTAAGGCAAGGCCAGCGCCATCGGCGCCGCCAGCAGCGGAGCTGCGATCATGGCCGTTGCAAGCAAGCGTTTCATCAATGCGCCACCGCGGCGGCTGCCGCCTCGTCTATCAGCCGGCCGGAGCGGAACCGCTCCAGAGTGAACGGCGCGTTGATCCGGTGCGGCTCGTCGCGCGCGATCGTGTGGGCAAAGACATGCCCCGAGCCGGGCGTCGCCTTGAAGCCGCCGGTTCCCCAGCCGCAATTGACGTAGAGCCCCTGCACCGGCGTCTTCGCGAGGATGGGCGAGCGATCCGGCGTGACGTCGACTATGCCGCCCCACGAGCGCAGCATCTTCATGCGCCCGAACATGGGGAACATCTCGCAGATCGCATCGAGCGTGTGATTGAGGATATGCAGGCCGCCGGTTTGCGAGTAGCTCGTGTACTGATCTGTACCAGCGCCGATGACGAGTTCGCCCTTGTCCGACTGCGAAATGTAGGCGTGCACGGTGTTCGACATCACCACGCACGGGAACACCGGCTTCACCGGCTCCGACACCAGCGCCTGCAGGGGAAAGCTCTCGAGCGGCATGCGCACGCCTGCCATGCCCATCAGCACCGACGTGTGACCGGCCGCCACCACGCCGACCTTCTTCGCCGCGATGAAGCCCTTTGCCGTGTCGACGCCGCTCACCTCGCCCGTCGGCGCACGGCAGATGCCGGTAACTTCGCAATTCTGGATGATGTCGACGCCACGCGCGGCGGCGGCGCGCGCATAGCCCCAGGCGACCGCGTCGTGCCGCGCCGTACCGCCGCGCCGCTGCAAGGCGGCGCCGACGACGGGGTATCGCGCGTCCTTCGAGATGTTCAGCGGCGGGCAGAAGTCCTTCGCCTGCTGCGGCGTCAGCCACTCATTGTCGACGCCGTTCAGCCGGTTCGCATGCACGTGGCGCTTAAGCACCTGGATGTCATGGACGTTGTGCGCGAGCATCATGACGCCGCGCGGCGAATACATGACGTTGTAGTTCAGCGACTGGCTCAGCCCTGCCCACAGCTTCACCGCATGATCGTAGATCCCGGCGGATTCGTCGTAGAGATAGTTCGAGCGGATGATGGTCGTGTTGCGTCCGGTGTTGCCGCCGCCGAGCCAACCCTTCTCGATCACCGCGACGTTGGTGATGCCGTGCTCAGCCGCAAGATAGTAAGCTGTCGCAAGACCGTGGCCGCCGGCACCCACGATGACGACGTCGTACGCCTTCTTGGGCTCGCGCGCGGGCCATTGCTCGCCCCAACCGGTGTGGCCACGAAGCGCCTCGCGCGCCAGGGCAAAGACAGAATATCTGCGCATGCGTTCGATGGCCTCGAAACCCGATGTGCGTTGCGGCGCATCTCGCCGCTTGGCTCGATATCACTAGCCAAAGAGGCGAACCAGCCTAGCGCTGATTGCGACGGCGTTTGGCAATTTGCGACCGCTTCCCAAGCGGTATCGTCCGATATGTCAAATGTAAAAGAGCATCGTAACGGTGCGAGCTATCCACGCGGAAGGGGAATGATTCCGGCGGCCACCGCCGCCAGCGCCGAGGGTATGCGTGACGACGGACGTGGGGGTTGCGGCACTGATCGCGGCGCTGGAGGCACGCGATGCACTGCCGGAGCGCGAGAAGCAGGCACTACTCAATCTTGGCTGGAGGCCGCGGGAATTTCCGCGCGGTGCGGAGATCATTCCGGATCGGTCGCGCCCGACGGAAAGTTGCCTGCTCGCTTCAGGTCTCGCCGCGCGCAGCATCATCCTCCTCAACGGCTCCCGCCAGATCACCGCGGTGCACATCCTTGGCGATTTCGTCGACCTGCACGGCCTATTGATCCGGGTCATGGATCACGCCGTCGTGGCGCTGACGGATTGCAGGGTGGTGTTTGTCGAACACGGTGAACTTCGTGCATTGGCATCCGAGGAACCGCATCTGTTTCGGATGCTTTCGACTCTCGTCGCGGTCGATTCCGCGGTCCAGCGCGCCTGGATGGTGGGGCTCGGCAGGCGCAACTCGGCAAGTCAGCTCGCTCACCTGCTTTGCGAACTCTACCTGCGCCTGAACGTGGTCGGCGCAGTTTCGGATCGGAGCTTCGAGTTCCGAATTGGTCAGACAGAGCTGTCAGACATGCTTGGTCTCTCGGTTGTGCATACGAACCGCACTGTCCAGGAGCTCAGAGCCATGAACCTGGTCAGCTGGCGCAACGGACGCGTCAGCATCCTCGACTTCGACGCGCTTGCCAAACTTGCCGAGTTCGATCCAACCTATCTGAACCTCTTCCGCGAGCCTCGCTAAGGCCCGATTTCCATGGCGCACGCTGTGGACAAGCTCGGGGGGTTCTGCTATCAGCCGCGCCAATTCGCGGCGGATTCGTCGCGAGGGCGCAGCCATTTGGCCCTGCCCCATCCGACTTCGACACTGGAACAGGAACACCACGTGCAGGTACTCGTCCGCGACAACAACGTTGATCAGGCGCTTCGCGCGCTCAAGAAGAAGATGCAGCGCGAAGGCATTTTCCGCGAGATGAAGATGCGCGGCCACTACGAGAAGCCGTCCGAGAAGCGCGCCCGCGAAAAGGCCGAAGCCGTCCGCCGCGCCCGCAAGCTGGCACGCAAGCGCGCGCAGCGCGAAGGCCTGATCGCCGGCGGCCGTACCGCTGCGCCGGCGCGCTGACGCTCGCCTAGATTTCGACCTTTTCCAGCTCTAGCAGGGGCGGGGCGATTCCGGTCGCCGCCGCCCTTTTGTTTGGGCAGTGCGATGGGGCGCGATCAATGAGGGAAGCTGCATGAAGCTCGATAACGTCTGCGGTACCCTCACCGGGCTGCGCGCCAGTCCCGTGCTGGCAGCGTTCGCCGCGCTGGCGCTTTCGGGGTGTCAGTCGGCGCCCGGACCCGCGCTCGACATGACCAAGGTCGAGATCGAGCAGGGATCGGCGGAGAATCTCGATTCGCTCAGCGCGGTCATCACGCGCAGCCCCAACGATCCCGAAGCGTACAACATGCGCGGCTCCGCCTACGGCCGTGCCGGACGCTACGAGGATGCGCTGAAGGATTTCAACCAGGTTCTGGCGCTCAATCCGAACTCCTATCAGGCTTATGCCAACCGGGCGCTGATCCATCGCTACATGAAGAACAACCAGGCGTCGCTGCAGGACTACAACCGGTCCCTGCAGCTGAACCCGAGCTATGATGTTGCTCTCATCGGTCGCGGCGAACTCTATCGTCTGGCGGATCGCCCGAACGACGCATTCAACGACTTTCAGGCCGCCATCCAGCAGGACACGACCGACCCCCGGGCCTACTACCGCCGCGGTCTGCTTTACCAGACACAGGGCCAGCACGACTTCGCCATCGAGGACTTCGCGAAGTCGATCTCGCTCGCGCCAAGCGCGCCCTACGGCTACGCCGCGCGCGGCTTCTCGTACCTCGCCCGTAACGATGAAGAGAATGCCGCGGCCGACTTCAACATGGCGATCCGCCTCGACAAGCGGAACTACGAGGCATGGGCCTATCAGGCCCTTCTCCTCGAGAAGCAGGGCGATGCGAAGCGTGCTTATCGCGCCTACGCGGAGGCCGCGCGTCTCAATCCGGAATACAAGCCAGCGCTCGACGGCGTCGCACGCACCCGCGCAGCTGGCGGCGGCACCACCCAGACCGCGGCGAGCGACGTCCGCACCTGACGGACCGGTCGCGTGTCGGCGCTTGTCGTCCTGGCCCATCCTGCCGCGCGCAGCCTCTCCCGCAGGTTCGCGGATCTTGCGGTAACGACGCTTGTCGGGAGCGGCAAGCAACCCGTCTTCGTCGATCTGTACGCCGAGGGCTTCGATCCGCGCCTCACCGCCGCCGAGCGCGCGAGCTACTACGCGCAGGCTTACGATGATCGCGACACGCGAGCCGATGCCGATCTGCTGACTGCGGCAGAGACGCTCGTATTGGTGTTCCCGACTTGGTGGTTCGGTCCGCCGGCGATCCTGAAAGGCTGGATCGACCGCGTCTTCTCGCCCGGTACAGCGTTCGACCATGGCAGGAATTTCGGTCCGATCGTGCCGAGGCTCACGAAGCTTCGTCACGTCGTCATCGTCACGAGCCTTGGATCGCCTTGGTGGGTCGATTGGCTTGTCATGCGCCACCCGGTCCGCCGCATGTTAAAGCTTGCAGTCACCGGCGCCTGTGCGCCCTCGGCGAGGGTTACATATCTGGCGCTTCACGCAGCCGAAACGGTGTCCGAGGCGCGCCTTCTCGCTTTCGAGAGCCGGCTGGCCTCGTCCCTGCGCTGAACCGCTGGCCCAATGGCGGCTACTTGCGTGGGCAGCGGCACACGGCGCAGCGTCAGGTTCCATCCGGAACCTGACGATGCCCGAGACGTCGAGCCTGCTTGCTTTCCTGCTCATCGCAGTCGGCATGGTCCTGACGCCGGGTCCGAACATGATCTATCTCGTGTCGAGGTCGATCAGTCAGGGCACGCGTGCGGGCCTGATCTCGCTTGCCGGTGTGGCGACGGGGTTCGTCTTCTACATCGTTGCGGCCGCCTTCGGCATTACGGCACTGCTCTTCGCCATCCCCTATGCATACGATGCGCTGCGCCTGGCGGGCGCCGCGTATCTCCTTTGGCTCGCCTGGCAGACGCTTCGCCCGGGCGGACAGTCGCCCTTCCAGGTACGGCAGCTTCCCAAAGACGGACCGCGCCGATTGTATCTGATGGGCCTGCTGACCAACCTGCTCAATCCGAAGGTTGCAATGCTCTATTTGTCCCTCCTGCCGCAGTTCATCGATCCGGCGCGTGGTGCCATCCTGGGGCAGCTGTTGGTGTTGTGCGCAATACAGGTTGCGGCCAGCGTAACCATCAATGCGCTCATAGCCATGTCCGCCGGCGCCATCGCCGGTTTTCTCCAGGCGCGACCTTGGGCCATTTTGCTACAGCGCTGGCTCATGGGCACGGTTCTGGGCGTCTTCGCTTTCAGGATGGCGGCGGAAAGTCGCCGTTAGCGGCAGATTCCTTTTTTGGTGACGGAACGGAAACGTATGCGGCGCATTATGTACGTTGCTGCGAAGATGTCGCGCAACGGATGGCTTCGGGCTTGAGGCCAGCGGCATGGGGCATACGGGGCCGTGGTAAAGCAGAAACACCCGCAAGCAGCGACTGCGAATTCGTTCACGATGAAGGCGGCAACCGCACTCATCGTGCTGATGTTCGCGTTGTTCGTAACGGTGCTGGCGGTGTCGATCATTCGCGCCCGCAGCGATGCCGAAGCAACGGCTCGTACCCGTGCGCTGGCAGCCGCGCAGGTGGTTGCGACCAACGCCCGCTGGATCACCGAACTGTCGCGTCAGGCGCTGAGCCGCATTGATGCGGCGCTGGGCGCGGACATTGCTTTCTCAAGCCCGTCTACCGCAGATACGATAGCCGCCGCTGTCCGCGACCTTCCCGGTAACGTCAAGAGTTACGTTGTTTCCGCCGATGGTCGGACCATATTCACCACCGATCCCCAATGGCAGAACATCGACATCCGTGACCGCGAGTATTTCGCGGCGGTCGCCAACGGCGCCCCGTTTCACGTTTCGGGCCTGCTCGTCAGCCGTCTCGATGGCGCTCAAATCTTCGTCTTCTCGAAGCGCGTCGAGCGCGCCGGCAATTTCGTCGGCGTGGCCATCATTTCCTTCGATGTTCCCTTGCTGGCAGACATCTGGCGTTCGCTCGATCTCGACGAGGCTTCCACCGTCTCCTTCATTCGCGACGACGGGCAGCTGATAGCGCGATATCCCCTGGCCAGCGGCCCGCTCGACATGAAGGACTATGTCCTCTTCACCGACTACCTCAAGAAGTCGAACGAAGGCACCTACCCCGCGGTCTCACCGGCCGACGGCGTCACCCGCATCGTGGGTTACTTCCGCGTCCCGGGCACGCAGATGATCGCGTTGGCCAGTATCAGCACCAGAGCGGCATTTCTTCCGTTCTGGCGCAATACCATCATCACTCTCCTCCTGGCCGTGCCGACAGCACTGGCGCTGGCCGTCGCCATAGGCTGGATCATGCGGCTCCTGCGCAAGGACGAGCAGCGCCGCCTGCAGCTCGTCGACGCGCTCGAGCACAACCGCATGCTCGTCCGAGACACCCATCACCGCGTCAAGAACAACCTTCAATCGATCATGTCGCTGGTGCGTCTCCACCCGCTTCCCGAGCAGATGAAGAACGATCTGCAAGGTCGTGTTTCGGCGATGACGGAGGTCCATGAGCACCTCTACCGCCTGGACAAATTCACGGAGATCGACGCCACGACCCTGATTCCGGCCATCGTCAACCGCCTCGCTGCCGCCTTTGCCGCGCCGGTCAAGGTGACCTACGACATAGATCCTTTGGTACTCGACCGAGACCATGCGACGCCGCTGGCGCTGATTGTCAACGAGGTCATCACAAACGCCTTCAAGTACGCGTTCGCAGGTGGCCGCGCGGGCAGCGTATCGATCTCGCTGAGGGACGAAGGCGACGGCTACGCGACGATCGTCATTGCGGACGACGGTCCGGGCTTCGATGTCACGACCGTGAAACCGGGCCTCGGTAGCAGGCTCGTTCGCGCGATGGCGCGTCAATTGCAGGCAGATGAGCCGCAATTCGAGAACGAGAACGGCGCTCGCGTAACCTTGCGTTTCAAGACCGGGATTGCCCCGACCGTCGGTTAGCTCCCGGCCTCTTTAGTGATCGAGCGCCTTGACGATTTCCTCGGTCATCTTCTTGGCGTCGCCGAGCAGCATCATCGTGCCGTCCTTGTAGAACAGCGTGTTGTCGATGCCGGCATAACCGGAGCCAAGCGAGCGCTTGACGAACAGGCAGGTGCGGGCCTTGTCGACGTCGAGGATGGGCATGCCGTAGATGGGGCTGCTCTTGTCGTCGCGCGCAGACGGGTTGGTCACGTCGTTGGCGCCGATGACGTATGCGACGTCGGCCTGCGCGAACTCGCTATTGATGTCCTCCAGCTCGAACACCTCGTCGTACGGCACGTTGGCTTCGGCGAGCAGCACGTTCATGTGGCCGGGCATGCGACCGGCGACGGGGTGGATCGCGTACTTCACCTCGACACCCTTCGCCTTGAGCTTGTCCGCCATCTCGCGGAGCGCGTGCTGCGCCTGCGCGACGGCCATGCCGTAGCCCGGCACGATGATGACCTTCTGGGCGTTGGCCATCAGATAGGCAGCATCGTCTGCCGAGCCTTGCTTGACGGTACGCTGCACGCCGTCGCCGGACGCTGCCGCAGTGGTCTCACCGCCGAAGCCGCCCAGGATGACCGATATGAACGAGCGGTTCATGCCCTTGCACATGATGTAGGACAGGATCGCCCCCGAAGAGCCGACCAGCGCGCCGGTGATGATCAGCGCTAGGTTGCCGAGCGTGAAGCCAAGCGCGGCCGCGGCCCAGCCGGAATAGCTGTTCAGCATGGAGACGACGACCGGCATGTCGGCGCCGCCGATCGGGATGATCAGCAGGACACCGAGCGCCAGGCTGACCAGCACGATCAGCCAGAACACGGTCAGCGACTGAGTGGCGACCAACGCCACGATCAGCACCACCAGCGCCGCTGCGAGGGCGATGTTGATCATGTGCCGGGCCGGCAGCAGGATCGGCTTGCCCGACATCCGGCCGTCGAGCTTGAGAAAGGCGATCACCGAGCCCGTGAACGTGATGGCACCGATGGCGACGCCGAGCGACATCTCGACCAGCGCCTGTCCATGGATGGCAAGCACAGTGACACCGTCCACCAACTCGATGCTGGCGATGCCGAAGCTTTCGGGCGCGTAGATCGCGGCTGCCGCGACCATGACGGCGGCGAGGCCGACGAGCGAGTGGAACGCGGCCACGAGCTGCGGCATCGACGTCATGGCGATGCGGCGCGCGATGACGGCGCCGGCGACGCCGCCGATTGCCAGGCCGAACACGATCAGCACGAACCCTGAGAAGGACGGCCGCGCCAGCGCCAGCGTCGTCAGGATGGCGATGCCCATGCCGACCATGCCGAACGTATTGCCCTGCCGGCTGGTCGTCGGGTGCGAGAGGCCGCGCAGCGCCAGGATGAAGAGGATGCCCGACGCGAGGTAAAGGAAGGAAGCGAGCTCGGCTGACATCGGCCTAGCGATCCTTCTTCTTGTACATTGCGAGCATGCGCTGGGTGACCAGGAAGCCGCCGAAGATGTTCACCGATGCAAGGATGAGCGCGATGAAACCGAACCCGGTGGCCATGCCGGCGGCCGAAGCGGCCACGGCGAGAAGCGCGCCGACGACGATGACCGACGAAATGGCGTTCGTGACGGCCATCAACGGTGTGTGGAGCGCCGGAGTGACCGACCAGACCACGTAGTAGCCGACGAAGATCGCCAGTACGAAGATGGCGAAGCGGAAGACGAACGGGTCTATGCCGGTCACCGCATGAGCGGCCGCCCCCGCGGCATCCGCCGCAACTTCGCCGCCACTATCTGCGAGAGCAGCGCGCACGGCAGCGGAGGCCGCGTCGAGCTGGTCCAGCGCACGTTCAAGCGTGGTCTTTTCCATCAGGCCTTGCCTCCGGACTTCTTGCCCCTGGAAGACTTCGCTCCGGCTGTCGCTCCGGTCTTCGCGGGCTCCTGCGCGACCAGCCGGTCGCTCGACGGCACATCAGGATCTTCCATCGAGGTCAGCCCCGGATCTGCAGCCCCCGCCCCTGCCGGTTTGCTACGCTTCGGTGCATCGGCCGGCTTCGGCTTGGCGGCAGGCCTGGCGTCCACCAGCGGTGCTGCACCTGCCTTGTTGAAGGCGGGATGAACGACCTGGCCGCCATGCGTAAGCAGCGTCGGCTGCACCAGCTCGTCGTCCGTTTTGATGGCCAGCTGCTTCGTCGCCTTGTCGGTCAGCGTTTCCAGGAACGCAAACAGGTTCCTCGCGTAGAGCAGCGACGCAGAGGCGGCGATGCGGCCAGGCATGTTCAGGTGCCCGACGATCTTCACGCCATTCGAAGTCGTTACGACCTTGCCCGCTTCCGCGCCCTCGACGTTGCCGCCGCGCTCGACCGCCAGGTCGACGATGACGGAGCCTGGCTTCATCGACGCGACCACAGCCGCCGAGATCAGCTTCGGTGCGGGACGGCCGGGAATGAGCGCGGTGGTGATGACGATATCCTGCTTGGCCACGTGCTCGGCGGTCAGCGCGGCCTGCTTGGCCTGGTACTCCTTGGACATCTCCTTGGCATAGCCAGCGGCCGTCTCGGCTGCCTTGAATTCCTCGTTCTCGACGGCAAGGAACTTCGCGCCGAGCGAGGCGACCTGCTCCTTGGCGGCGGGGCGGACGTCGGTGGCTGTCACCACGGCACCCATGCGGCGCGCGGTGGCGATCGCCTGGAGGCCGGCGACGCCGACGCCCATGATGAAGACCTTGGCCGCAGGCACGGTACCAGCGGCGGTCATCATCATCGGCAGAGCCCGGTCATATTCGGCGGCCGCGTCGATGACAGCCTGGTAGCCGGCGAGATTGGCCTGCGAGGAAAGCACGTCCATGACCTGGGCGCGCGTGATGCGCGGCATCAGTTCCATGGCAAAGCCGGTGAGGCCGGCGGCCGCCATCCCCTGGAGCGCCGCCTCGTTTCCGTAGGGATCCATGATAGCGAAGACCGCCGCGCCGCGCCGGTAGGTCTTCACCTCGGCAGGCGTAGGGCGGCGCACCTTGAGAACCACATCGGCCTTCGCGGCATCGCCGGCCGCGCCGATCGTTGCACCGGCTGCCGCATAGTCGCTGTCCGGAATGCGGGAAAGAGTGCCTGCACCTTTCTCGACAACGACGTCGAAACCGAGCGCCTTAAGCTTCTTGACGGTGTCGGGCGAGGCCGAGACTCGCGCCTCTCCCCCCTCGCTCTCCCGAGCCACGAATAGTATCTGTCCCACGCTTTTGCGTCCTCACCTTGGGATCCGGATTATGTTGCGGCCGGCAGCGATGCCGGCACGCGGTATCAGCGCAGGAGATAGCCTCCGACCGCGCAGATCAGCACGAAAAGAACCGTCGCTGAAACGAAACCCGCGGAGGTGAAGAAGCCGAATGCCATGGCGACGAGAATCGCCACGCACACCAGAGAGCCGTACTTGGTCAGCGCGATGAAGACGTCATAAGTCTTCTCATGCTCGCGGTAATCCATCGAAGCGCCAGTCTCGATTGGCCCGGTCGGCGTATGGTCGGCCATAGGCGTTAGCCCCCTTCATGATCACAGAGTCATCACGCCATATCGAAAAGAGCGCGAGGGGGCAACGGGAGGATTGCCGCAACCGGCCCGTGCAGTGCAAGGCGGGTTTGTTATTCATTGAACGCTGATGTGCCGCTCAGGCGAGCCAGCGCTTGCGTCGCTTGTAGTGCTTCACGTCCTTGAAGGAACGCCGTCCCTCGCCGCCGACGCCGAGGTAGAATTCCTTCACGTCCTCGTTGTCGCGAAGGGCGGACGCCTCGCCGTCCAGCACGATACGGCCCGATTCCAGGATGTAGCCGTATTTTGCATAGCGCAGCGCGACATTGGTGTTCTGTTCGGCGAGCAGGAAGGAAACGCCCTGGTCCTCGTTCAGCTTCTTGACGATCTCGAAGATCTCCTCGACGAGCTGCGGGGCCAGACCCATCGACGGTTCGTCGAGCAGGATCATCTTCGGCCGACTCATCAGGGCGCGCCCGATGGCCGTCATCTGCTGTTCGCCGCCGGATGTGTAACCCGCCTGGCTTGAGCGGCGCACCTTCAGGCGAGGGAAATAGTCATAGACCATGTCGAGGTCGTTGCGGATCGCCGAGCCGCCATCGCGCCGGGTGAAGGCGCCCGTGAGGAGATTGTCCTCGATCGAGAGATGGCCGAAGCAGTGGCGGCCTTCCATGACCTGGATGCAGCCCCGGCGCACCAGGTCGTTGGGGGAGAGCGACTGAACCTCCTGTTCCTCGAACAGGATGTTGCCTTTCGTCACCGCGCCCCGCTCCGCATGCAGGAGATTGGAGATCGCCTTCAGCGTGGTCGTCTTGCCTGCGCCGTTGGCCCCCAGGATCGCCGTGATCCCGCCCGCCGGCACGCTGAGCGAAACGCCCTTCAGCACGAGGATCACGTGGTCGTAGATCACCTCGATATTGTTCACCGAGAGGATCGGGCCGGCGCTTTGAGGGGTGGGCGAGGCGCTGCTGGTCATCATTCACTGGTCCCGCCAGTTTTCCGCGCAAGAGCCAAAGGCCTCGACTTCGCGGATGTGCCGTGGGGGGCGGCTGCCCCCCCCCCCCCCCCCCGGCCCAA
>JAEWLS010000034.1 GCA_023457435.1 Pseudomonadota bacterium | reverse complement strand
CGAGAACCCATGGGGCGCGCCCCCGCCCGTGGCCGCCGAGCCCGGGCCGCCGGCAGCTCCGAAGAACAATCCATGGGGTCGCAGTCCCACCGGACCGCGGACGAGCACGAAGCGCAACCCGTGGTCGTGACCCGGCGCCAGCCGGCGAAGCGGGACAGCAGCGAGGCCGCGGCGCCAGCGCCCGGCCTCGAAGCGCGCAAGGCCGCCGCGCGGCTGCTTGCGGCGGTCATCGACAAGAAGACGCCGCTCGACGGGCTGACCGACGGCGACCACGGCAATCCAGCCTACATGGCGCTCGATCCTCGCGACCGGGCGCTGGTGCGGGCAATCCTCGCGACGGCCCTGCGCTACCGCAACACGATCGAGGCGCTCATCGCCGCGCGGCTCGACCGTCCGCTTCCGCCGAACGCACAGACCCTGTCGCACATCATGCACGCTGCCGCGGCGCAGATGCTGTTCCTCGACGTGCCGGACAGCGCCGCGGTCGACCTCGCCGTGGAGCATGCGCGCTCCGACCCGCGCACGGCACGCTTCGCCAATCTGGTGAACGCGGTGCTGCGCGAGATCGGGCGGCGCAAAGAGCGCGCGCTGTCTGCCGTGTTGGAACGGACGACCGACGCGCCCGACTGGTTCGCGGCGATGCTGCGCCAGTCCTACGGTCGCGAGCGTGCCGAAACGATCCTCGCCATGCATCGTGCCGAAGCGCCGACCGACTTCACGGTCAAGCGCGAACCTGAGCGATGGGCGGAGGCGTTCGGCGGGTTCGTCCTGCCGAACGGCAGCGTCCGGGTGCCAAAGCTCGAAGGTCCCGTATCCGAACTGCCCGGCTATGCCGACGGCGAATGGTGGGTGCAGGATTTTGCCGCAAGCCTGCCCGCGCGCCTGATCGGCGACACGCGCGGGAAGCGCGTGCTCGACCTGTGCGCCGCTCCCGGCGGGAAGACGGCGCAGCTGGCGCTCGGCGGGGGCAAGGTCACGGCGGTCGAGAAGTCCCGCAGCCGGCTGCGCCGCCTGTCCGAGAACCTTTCGCGGCTGAGGCTGGAGGCCGAACTCGTCGAGACCGACATCGTCGACTTCGCGCCGGACGAGTTGTTCGACGCGGTGCTGCTCGACGCGCCGTGCTCGTCCACCGGCACGGTACGGCGCCACCCCGACGTGCCGTGGACCAAATCTCGCGACGACGTTGCCAAGCTCGCCGACCTGCAGGCGCGCATGCTGGCCAAGGCGGCGACGCTGGTGAAGCCGGGCGGCGCGCTGGTGTTTTCCAACTGCTCGCTCGATCCGAGCGAGGGCGAGGCCGTGGTCGAGGCGTTTCTCGCGCTGCACGGCGAGTTTACCCGGGCGCCGGCGGATGCCGCCGGGCTCGGTGTCCCGGCCAATATGGTCGATGCGCATGGACAGCTGCGCACCACGCCTGCGGATCTTCCCGACGCGGAGCCGCGCCGGGCCGGATGCGACGGCTTCTTCGCGGCCAAGCTGCACCGTTCCGGAGCGTAAAGCGCGTCGCCGTTTGGAAAATAAAGCGTTAATTGAACCGGCGTAATTTCTCACCCATGATTCGGATGCGCGGACGATCCTGCGGCCGCGCTGGAGGGTGCAGAAATCTTGGCTAGAGGGAGGCCTCTGGGGCCGCCCATGTGGGGGCTCGTCGTGCGCGCGACGCTGAGGCGTGCGCGCCACCGCATGCGCACGAGTCCGGTGATGCGCTGGCGCTTCTACGGACGCACGCCCGAGCGCGTGCTCATTGCGCCGCCCGATCTGCGGCTTCCCGACAAGCAGATCGCCGACGAGATCTATCACGGGCGGTTCCCGCTCGCCGGGCACATGGTCGACACCGGCGGCGAGTCGCCTTTCCAGATCGAGGTCGCCGACGCTGCGTGGCTGAACTCGCTGCACGGGTTTCGCTGGCTGCGCCACATGCGCCATTCCGGGACGGAGCTTGCAGCCGCCAATGCCCGCGCGCTGGTCGCCGACTGGATAGCCACGCATGGCCGGCGGGTCGGCGGCGTCGCCTGGGAGCCTTCCACCACCGCGCGGCGGATCATCGCCTGGCTGCAGCACTCGACCGTGGTGCTGCAGGGCGCCGAATTCGCCTTCTACCGAACCTTCCTGAAATCGCTGGCGACGCAGATCCGCTACCTGCGGATCATGGCGCCGGACATCATCGACGCGGAGGAGCGTTTGCGCGCACGCGCCGCGCTCGCCTACTCCGCGCTGTCCCTGCCGGTTCCGCAGCCCATGCTGCGCATGGCGACGCGCCAGCTGACGCTCGAACTCGACCGCCAGATCCTGCCGGACGGCTGCCACATCTCGCGCAATCCGCGCGCCGTGCTCGAGCTTCTCGCCGACCTGCTGCCGCTGCGCTACACCTACGCCGCCCAGGCGGAAGCGCCGCCGAGCCAGCTGATCGCGGCGGTGGAGCGGATGCTGCCGGCGCTGCGCTTCTTCCGCCACCAGGACGGCACCCTGGCGCTGTTCAACGGCATGGGCGCCACCGTTCCGGACCGGCTGGCGGCAATCCTGCGCCACGACGATACCGGCGGCCAGCCGCTCGCCCGCATGCCCTATGCCGGCTACGACAGGCTGTCGATGGACACCACCACCGTGATCGCCGACACGGGCACGCCGCCGCCGGCGGACATGTCGCATCAGGCGCACGCCGGCTGCCTGTCGTTCGAGATGTCGTCGGCGCGCCAGCGCTTCGTCGTCAATTGCGGCGTCGATGCCTACGGAGGCGACGATTTCCGGCCACTGGCGCGTGCCACAGCGGCGAATTCGACGGCGACGCTGAACGACACCTCGCAGGCGCGATTCACCGTGACGCCTCAGCTTTCCGACCTCGTCGGCACGCCGCTGACCGGCGGTCCGCGCAAGGTCGAGGTGAAGCGCGAGGATTCGCCCGGAATCCAGGGTTTCACCGCCAGCCACGATGGGTACGTGTCGCGCTTCGGGCTCTGGCACGAGCGGCAGCTGGCGCTCTCCGGCGACGGCCGCATCCTCGAGGGCACCGACCGCTTCTTCCGGGCGCAACCCGGGAAGGTGGCAAACGACGGTCGCGACCAGGTTGCCGTTCGCTTCCACCTGCATCCAGCCGTCGGCCTGTTCCGCGACCGCGACGACCGCATGGTGCTGAAGGCGCCGGCGGGCGATCTGTGGGTGTTCCACTGCTCCGAGGTCGAGGCCGTGGTCGAGGAGTCGATCTACTTCGCCGCTCTTGGCGGGCCGCGCAAGAGCAGGCAGCTCGTCCTGTCCTTCCGCGCGTCGCAGGTGGCCGAGGTAAGCTGGAAGTTCACGCGCATTCCGCGGGCGGGATAAGCGGCGCTTGCCAAGCGCGCGGCCGCTCGCTACGGCCCGGCGACCAAACGCCGAGGAACGCCATGGCCGTCGCGTCGAAGAACATCGCCCCGCCAGACCGCGTCGCAATCCGCAGGGCGCTCATCTCGGTCTCCGACAAGACCGGCCTGGTCGAGCTGGCGCAGGCGCTCGCTTGCCGCGGCGTCGAAATCCTCTCCACCGGCGGGACGTCGAAGGCGGTAGCAGCGGCCGGGATCGCGGTCCGCGACGTGTCCGACGTCACCGGCTTCCCGGAGATCATGGACGGGCGCGTGAAGACGCTGCATCCGTCGGTGCATGGCGGGCTGCTGGCGATCCGCGACGATGCCGAGCATCGCGCGGCAATGGAGGCGCACGGCATCGGCGCGATCGATCTCGCCGTCATCAACCTCTATCCGTTCGAGGAGGTGCGGGCGAAGGGGGGAAGCTACGCCTCGATCGTCGAGAACATCGACATCGGCGGGCCAGCCATGCTGCGCGCATCCGCCAAGAACCACGCCTATGTCGCCATCGTCACCGATCCGGCCGACTACGCCGCGGTCATCGCTGCGCTCGAGGCGGGCGGCGGCACGCTCGACTATCGCTTTCGGCAGGAACTGGCGGCGAAGGCGTTCGCGCGCGTCGCCGTCTATGACGCTGCCATCTCGGGATGGCTGGCCGAGACCCTGCAACTCGACGCGCCGTCGCACCGCGCCTTCGGCGGCACCCTGCACACGGTGATGCGCTACGGCGAAAACCCGCACCAGAAGGCCGGCTTCTACGCTACCGGCGACGCGCGCCCCGGCGTGGCGACGGCACGCGTGCTGCAGGGCAAGCAGCTTTCCTACAACAACATGAACGACACGGACGCGGCGTTCGAGCTGGTGGCCGAGTTCGACCCCGCCAGGTGTGCGGCGGTCACCATCATCAAGCATGCCAACCCTTGCGGCGTCGCCACCGGGGCCAGCATAGAAGAGGCCTACCGCAAGGCTCTCGCCTGCGACCCGGTCTCGGCCTTCGGCGGCATAGTCGCGGTCAACCGCCCACTCGACGCGGAGGCAGCCGAGGAGATCGCCAAGGTCTTCACCGAGGTGATCATCGCGCCGGGTGCGAGCGGCGAGGCGGCCGGCATCATCGCAGCCAAGAAGAACGTTCGGCTGCTCGTCACCGACGGCCTGCCGGATCCGCGTGCCACGGGGCTGGCGGTGAAGAGCCTCGCAGGCGGACTGCTCGTACAGGAGCGCGACGCTGCGGTGGTCGAAGACATGGAACTCAAGGTGGTCACCCGGCGCGCGCCGACCGCGGCCGAACTCGACGACCTGAAGTTCGCTTTCCGGGTCGCCAAGCACGTGAAGTCGAACGCGATCGTCTACGTCCGGGATGGCGCCACCGTCGGCATCGGCGCCGGACAGATGAGCCGCGTCGATTCCTCGCGAATCGCCGCGCGGAAAGCCGAGGACGCCGCCCAGGCGGCCGGCGCCGCGGAACCCGCAACGCGCGGCTCGGTGGTCGCGTCAGACGCCTTCTTCCCGTTCGCCGATGGCTTGCTCGCCGCGGTCGAGGCGGGCGCGACCGCCGTCATCCAGCCCGGCGGCTCGATGCGCGACGAGGACGTGATCAAGGCTGCCGACGAGCATGGCATCGCCATGGTATTCACCGGCGTACGGCATTTCAGGCACTGACGGCCATCGGCAGGATCGGGAGGCGAAATTGCGCAGCGCGTTGATCGTCCACGGAGGCTGGGAAGGCCACGAGCCGGCGCAATGCGCCGAGATCGTGCGCGGGTTTCTCGAGGAAGACGGGTTCGACGTGCGGCTCGCGACGTCGTCGTCCGCCTTTGCCGATCCCGCCATCCACACGCTCAGCCTGATCGTTCCGATCATCACCATGTCGAAGGCCGAGAAGGCGGAGATCGCAAACCTGTCGGCTGCGATCCGCGACGGGGTCGGCCTGGCCGGCTTCCACGGCGGCATGGGGGACGCGTTCCGCGACAGTCCCGACTACCAATTCATCGTCGGGGGGCAGTGGGTCGCCCATCCGGGCAACATCATCGACTATCGCGTCGACGTGACCCGCCCGGACGATCCGGTCATGACCGGGATCGACGGCTTCCCGTACCGCTCGGAGCAGTACTACATGCATGTCGACCCTTCCAACGAGATGCTGGCGACGACGACGTTCTCCGGCGAGCACGCCGAATGGATCGACGGCGTCGTCATGCCGGTCGTGTGGAAGCGGCGGCACGGAAGGGGCCGCGTCTTCTATTCGTCGCTCGGCCATGTGGCGTCGGAGTTCGAGGTGCCGCAGATGCGCACCATCCTGCGCCGCGGCATGAACTGGGCCGCGCGCTAGCCTATTCCGCCGCCTGGCGGCCGCTGCCGTACTTCGCCTCGATGTAGTCGGCGACCATCTTCTGGAAATCCTCGGCAATCGCCGGACCGCGCAACGTCGCCGCCTTGCGGCCGTCGATGAAGACAGGCGCGGCAGGCGTCTCGCCGGTGCCGGGAAGCGATATGCCGATGTCGGCGTGCTTGGATTCGCCCGGTCCGTTGACGATGCAGCCCATCACCGCGACCTTGAGATCCTCGACGCCCGGATACTTCTCGCGCCAGACCGGCATGTTGCGGCGAAGGTCGCCCTCGATGGTCTGCGCCAGTTCCTGAAAGACGGTCGAGGTCGTGCGCCCGCAGCCGGGGCAGGCGGCGACGACTGGCAGGAACTGCCGGAAACCCATCGTCTGCAGCAGTTCCTGCGCGACGACGACCTCGCGGGTGCGGTCGCCTCCGGGTTCGGGGGTCAGCGAGACCCGGACCGTGTCGCCGATACCCTGCTGCAGGAGGATGCCCATTGCCGCGGACGATGCGACGATGCCCTTCGAGCCCATGCCCGCCTCGGTCAGGCCGAGATGCAGTGCATGGTTGGAGCGCCGCGCCAGCTCGACATAGACCGCGATCAGGTCCTGGACGCGCGACACCTTGGCGGAAAGTATGATCTTGTCGCGCGACAAGCCGATCTCCTCGGCCATCTCGGCAGAGAGGATGGCCGATTGCACGATCGCCTCGCGGGTGACCTCGTCCGCGGTCATCGGGAAACCCGCGGCCTGGTTCGCGTCCATCAGTCGGGTCAGCAGCTCCTGGTCGAGCGAGCCCCAGTTGACGCCGATGCGCACCGGCTTGCCGTAGCGGATCGCCGTCTCGACGATGGCGCCGAACTGACGGTCCTTCTTCTCCTTGAAGCCGACATTGCCGGGATTGATCCGGTATTTCGCCAGCGCCTCCGCGCAGGCCGGGTGATCGGCCAGCAATTTGTGGCCGATGTAGTGGAAGTCGCCGATCAGGGGCACGTCCATGCCGAGCCGCAGCAGTCGCTCGCGGATCTTCGGCACGGCCGCCGCACTCTCGTCGCGGTCGACCGTGATGCGGACCAGTTCCGAGCCGGACCGGTACAGGGCCGCAACCTGCGCCACCGTCGCGTCGACGTCGGCCGTATCGGTGTTGGTCATCGACTGGACGACGACGGGAGCACCACCGCCGACCACGACTCCGCCGACCGATACGCCGACCGAGGCTCGGCGAGGTAGGGGCAAAGGCTGATAGTTGTCCATTGGGGGAACTCCCGGCCCGCAGTTCGGTTGGGACCGCGGATCAGGTGGCGAAGCCTCGGGAGCTTGTCAATGCGTGGCCGGCGCGTCTGGTGCGCGCAGTGCGAAGATCAAGGGACTTCAACAGAAGGTGAAGGAACGTTCGCAAGACGATGGTGTTGTGATCCCCGTGAGCCGCCAGCCCCCCGGAGGTCATCCGGCGCACGGCGGCATACGTATAGCCATCGAGCAGCAGCAACCTTGGAGTGACGCGATGCAGGAGCCAGCCGGAAATTCCATCATCCGCGCGGCCATGCGGGCGCCCTACCTTAAGCGCGAAGAGGAGCAAGAGCTCGCCGTCGCCTGGAAGGAGCGGCATGATCAGGCGGCTCTGCACCAGATCACGATGGCGCATATGCGACTGGTGATCGCGATGTCGGGCAAGTTCCGCGGCTTCGGCCTCCCGATGAGCGATCTCGTGCAGGAGGGGCATATCGGGCTGCTGGAGGCGGCCGCGCGTTTCGAGCCGGAGCGCGGGGTGCGCTTCTCGACCTACGCGACGTGGTGGATCCGCGCCTCGATCCAGGACTATATTCTGCGCAACTGGTCCATCGTGCGCGGTGGCACCAGCTCGGCGCAAAAGGCGCTCTTCTTCAACCTGCGGCGCCTTCGCGCAAGGCTGAACCGCGGCGCAATCTCATTGACCTCGGCGGAACTTCACCGGCAGATCTCGGAGACGCTCGGCGTCTCGCGCGACGACGTCGCATTGATGGATTCGCGGCTTTCCGGACCCGATACTTCGCTCAATGCGCCGGTCAGCGACGAAAACGGCGCCTCCGACCGCATGGAATTCCTGGTGTCCGACGCGCCGCTGCAGGACGAGACCGTTGCGGAAACCATCGACGTCGCGCGGCGGTCGGAATGGCTGAGCGAGGCGCTCGGCGCGCTCAACGACCGCGAGCTGTCCATCATACGCGAGCGCCGACTGACGGAAGCCGGGGCAACGCTGGAATCGCTCGGGGCGCAGTTCGGCATCTCGAAGGAGCGCGTGAGGCAGATCGAGAGCCGCGCGCTCGAGAAGCTGCGTACTGCCCTGCTCCAGGCTCACCCGGAGGCAATGCTCGAATCCGCGTGATCAGCGATCGGTGACGATCTTCACGCGCGCACCGGGCGGAATGGTAGCACCGGCAGGGAGTCCGTTGAGGACGCGGAAAAGCTCGAGCTTGCGATCGACGCCGAACATGCGTGCCGACAGCGTGCCCAGCGTGTCACCGGGCCCTGCTGTGATGATTCGCACGCGCAGCGGCTGAAGCGCCTGTTTCTCGGCGGCGGAAAGCAGGCGAAAACTTGCCGAGACGCTATCAGACGTCGGGTTCAGCGCTGCGCTGGCTTGCGGTGCGGCCGTGAGCAGCCGGTAGACTTGCGAACCGGCCCGAATGACCACGATCTCGAACGCCCAGCCATCGACCCGCGCCGAGCCGCGCGCCGCCGGGCGGCCGGCGACAGTGTGCTCGCGAACGCTGGACGGATCGAGACCGGTAACCCAGCCGGACCGCACATAGTCGGTCAGCGCCGTCCGCTCCGACAGTGTCACGCCGTCGAACCGCACCGCGACTTCACCGGGCCCGGCGGCGGTGACAGCGGCGGCGCTGTTGTCGATCACGAAGCCGGCCGGAACGGAGAACGAGATGCCGAGACCCGGATGCAGGAAGGTCTGGCCGCGAACGTAGCCTTCCTCGGCGGTGTCGCCGTAGAGCATGCCGTCGATGCCGTCGAGCAGCGAATCCCGGTCGCGGGATCCGGTGCCGGGCATGCCGAAATTGCGCGCGTGCCGGGCTGCAAGCTCGATGCGCTGCGGCGCGTTCGGATGCGACGCAAGGAAGTCGAGGCTGGCGTCGCCGGCACCACTGACCGAGCGGAAATCCGTATAGGACGCCATCGACTGCAGGAAGCGAGAGGCGGCGAACGGGTCGTACCCCGCCTGCGCGGCAGCCTTGATGCCGATCGCGTCGGCCTCGAGCTCCTGGTTTCGGGAGAACTGCGCCAGACGCAACTTGCCACGCACGAGTGCCACCTGGGCGTTGGGATCGCCGCCGAGCACGTCGTTCACGACCTGCGCCGCCAGGACCTCCTCGGCCTCCTTCTGCTGGCGCTGGAGGCCGTGATTGGCGGTGACGTGCGCCATCTCGTGGGCGATGACCGTCGCGAGCTCGGCCGAGTCGTTGGCGAGCGCGAGCAGCCCCCGCGTCACGTAGAGATAACCGCCGGGCAGCGCGAAGGCGTTGACGCTCGGCGAGTTCAGGATGGTGACCTGATAGGTCTGCTGTGGATTCTCGCCACTCTGAAGGAGCTGGCCGACGATCTTCGCCACCGCGCGCTCGAGCTTCTGGTCCGAATACTCGCCGCCATAGGTGGCGAGGATGCGCGGATGCTGCTCGCGGGCGATGCCGGCAAGACGATCGTTGCGGGTGACGGTGTCGATCGTGACCGGCGTCGTCGACGGCTTGAAGCCCGACGAATCGCCAAAGTCCACGCTCTGGCAGCCGGCAAGCAGCAGCAGCGTGAGCCCCAGCCCGGCCACGCCGCGGGCGCGCGTGGAGCGCGTGACGTCCGCTGTGACGGCGATTTCGGCCAGGGTCGGGTCCTTTCCGTAGGGAACGGCTGCGAGTGCGCGGACCTAAGCCACAGGCAGACGGCCGTGACAAGCCGCGTGCCGGGCCGACCCGCCGTCGAACCTGCCCGGAATGGAAGCAGAATGTGGCCTTACGCGGGCGTTCGACGGCGCGTCGCGCCCGCATATCGGACGAATGCGTCCGGAGCGTCGGGACCGAAGAAATCGCCGGTCGGTCGATGCGCAGCGACGTGACCGCCTTCGACGAAGGCGATGCTTCGCGCGATCGCCAAGGCGTCCCCCGGCTCGTGCGTCGCCATCAGCACCGTCATGCCCCGCTCGCGGTGCAGTTCGGCGAGCAGCGACAGCATGTCCTCGCGCAACGCCGGCCCGAGCGCGGCGAATGGCTCGTCGAGCAGCAGCACCGGCCGGTCGCGTACCAGCACGCGCGCCAGCGCGACGCGCTGGCGTTCGCCGCCGGAAAGCTCGCGCGGCAGCCGTTTCTCCTTGCCACCTAGGCCGACGCGGGCAAGCGCGGCCGCAATGTCGGCATTGTCCGCATCGGAGAGCCGCAGGGCCGGCGACCGGCCGAGCCCTACATTGGCAGCGACATCGAGATGGCCGAACAGATTGTTTTCCTGGAATACCATCGACACCGGGCGGGAAGCTGGCGGCAGGCGCGTGACGTCCAGATCGTCGATAAGGATGCGGCCTGATCCGGGCGTTTCGAAGCCGGCGATCAGCGACAGCAGCGTCGACTTGCCGGACCCGCTCGGACCCATGAGGGCGACGATCTCGCCGGCGGCTACCGCAATGTCGAACGCCATCGGCGCCTCGCCGTAGGAAAAGGACACGTTTTCGCATCGGATGTGCGCGCCGCTCATGCACGCACCCTTCCCAACCGGTCTCCGGCGAGCACGAGTCCGAGGCAGATCATGCCGAGGAACAGGGCGATACCTGCCGCATCGCTGGTGCGGTAGGAGCCCATGCGCTCCATCAGCAGGTAAGGCAGCGTCTTGACGCTTTCCGAGCCGAACAGGGCGATGACACCGAGGTCGCCCAGCGACAGCGCCATCGCGAAAGCGAAGGCGACGCCGAGCGGCCGCCGAAGCGCAGGCCAGTCGACAAGGCGCAGCCGGTTCCATCCGACGATGCCGAGGGATGAAGCCAGCCGGTCGTGGCGCGCGGCGGCGGCGTGATAGGCGGGCTTGAGCGCGCGCATGGCGAACGGCATGGCCATTACCGCGTTGGCCGCGGCGACCATGAACGGTGCGGCGGCAAAGACGCCGCCGGTGCGACGCAGGATCATGAACCAGCCGGCGCCGATGACGATCGGAGGGACGACCAGCGAAAGCATCGGTGCTAAATCCAGCGCTCGACGACTCGATATCAGCGCCAGAGCCATCGCGACCGCCAGCACGGCCGAAACCGACGCCAGCGACAGGCTGACGAGCGTCGCGCGACGGACGCTCTCCTCGCCAGCAAGGCGGGAAAGATCGGCCGACGCGCCTGAGAGCAGGGTTGCGAGCAGCGGACCGGCGACGAAGGCTGCGGCCACAAGCAGGATCGCGGCGCTGAACAGGCGCTCCGGCCCGCCGGTCCAGATGCGATACGGCCGCGACACCGAAATGCCGGCCTCGCCGATGCCGCTCGCGCCGATCCGCCCCATCAGCGCTACCGCGGCTACCGTGATGGCAAGCTGCAGCACCGTCAGGGCGACGGCGCGCGCGACATCGAAATCGAAGCGCAGCGACTGGTAAATCGCCACCTCCAGCGTCGTCGCGCCGGGTCCGCCGCCGAGCAGCAGCACGATGGTGAAGGACGTAAGGCACAGCATGAAGACCAGGGCGGCGACGCCGGGCAGCGCGGAGCGCATCGCCGGCCATTCGATGTGGCGGAAGCTGCTTTTCGCGCCCATTCCGAGTTGTGCCGAGAGCCGCCACTGGTCGGCCGGCACGGTTTCCAAGGCCTCCAGCAACAGGCGCGTCGCAAGAGGCAAGTTGAAGAACACATGCGCGACGAGGATGCCGGAGAGACCGTAAATCCCCTGCCAGCCGCTGCCGAAGAGCGGCGCCAGCCAGCCGGCGCGGCCGTAGAGAGCCAGCACGCCGAGCGCGGCGACGATCGCCGGCAGGGCGAGCGGCACGGCGAAAAGCCCGAGCAGCAGTCGGCGGCCGGGAAAGGCGGGATGGCGCGCCAGCGCTCGCGCCACGAGGATCGCGGGCGCCACCGAGAGCAGCGTCGACAGCCCCGCCTGCCACAACGTGAAGCGAACGATGCCGCGAAGGTAGCCGTCGAAGGCAGCGACCGCGCCGCTCCAGTCGTCTCCGGCCTCGAGGAGGAGGCCGACGAACGCCCCGCCGATCAGCGCCGCGATTGCAGCGATGGCGGCGAGGCCCGGCAGGAGGCGCGGCGTCGGCAAGCGATGCCTGCCTTACCTGCTCATCGCCGCCAGCCACTCGTCGATCCAGACCTTGCGGTTGGCGGCGACGGTGGCCGAATCGATCTCGAGCGGCGTCTCGGGGCGAATCATGTCCGCGAACACCGGGTTGAGCGGCTCCGTGGTCCTGCCGGCCGGGAACATCCAGTTGGTTTCGGGAATCGGATCCTGAAAGCCGGGGCCGGTCATGAAGGCCATGAAGCGCGCCGCGAGCGGGTTCGTTGCGCCCTTGGTGGTGATCCCGGCCACCTCGACCTGGATGTAATGACCTTCCTCGAAGCGCGCGGCGCGGTAGCGGTCGGTGCGCTCGGCGATCATGTGATAGGCCGGCGAGGTCGTATAGGACAGCACCATCGGAGCCTCCCCCGAGGTGAGCAGCCCGTAGGACTCGCTCCAGCCGGGCGTTACGGTGAGCACGCGGTTCTTCAGTTTGGCCCATGCTTCGCCGGCCTTGTCGCCGTAGACCGCCTTGACCCAGAGCAGCAGTCCGAGGCCCGGCGTCGAGGTGCGCGGGTCCTGTATGGCGATCTTCTGAGAGGCGTCGCCCTCGACCAGTTCCTTCAGGCTTGCCGGCGGACGCGACACGGCTTGCGTGTCGTAGACGACGGCGAAGTAGCCGTAGTCGAACGGCACGAAGGTATCGTCGCTCCAGCCGCCGGGTACCGAGACGTCCGACATATCGACGCCATGCGGCACGAAAAGTCCGCTCGCGCGCGCCTCGTGCGTCAGGCTGTCGTCGAGGCCGAGCACGATGTCTGCCGCGGTACCGGCGCCTTCCAGCTTGAGGCGATTGAGCAGCGCGACGCCGTCGGCGACCGACACGAAGTCGAGGTCGCAGCCGCATTCCGCCTCGAAAGCCTTCTCGACCGCCGGGCCTGGTCCCCATTCGGCGGTGAAGCTCTCATAGGTATAGACGGTGAGCTTGTCCTGCGCGGTGGCGGGCAGGGCCAGAGCGGCCAGGGTTAACAGGGCAAGTGCAGTTCTGCGCATCGGCGCACTCCTTCGCAACATATGAAAGGGAATGGCGCCTGGCTAAGCGTCTAATCCCTCCGCCGGTACAAACCGGATCAGGTTCAGCGGGTTGGCCGGGAGATCTCCCGATTGCCTCTCAGCCGGACGAACCGGCACCCCGTTAGAGCGAGTTGGAGAATAGGGATGGACGCAGGGACACGCAAGGCGAACTTCCTTCGGCGGCTGGCGCCGTGCTATCGCCCCCGCGCATGAGCCTTTTCACCATCCTGCTAGGCGGCGAACTCGGCCGGACCAGACGCCTCGATGCGCAGATCGCCGGATCGCGCGTCATCGCCGCGGATTCCGGCATCCGCCACGCCGCCACTCTCGGCGTCGTGCCGGAACTCTGGGCGGGCGATTTCGACTCGGTCACGCAGGACGAGCGCACGGCTCATGCAGCCATCCCGGTCGCCGCCTATCCGGCAGACAAGGATGCGACCGACGGCGAGATCGCCATCGACGCCGCGCTCGCTGCCGGCGCCACGGGGCTTGTCCTGGTGGGCGCCTTCGGCGGACCACGCGCCGATCATGCGTTCCGCCACCTCGCGGCCGCGGTAGCGCTGGCGGAGGCGGGCCTCGACGTCCTGATCAGCTCCGGCTGGCAGGAGGGCGTGCCGCTGGCACCGGGCGTCGACCACGCGTTCGACTACCGTGACGGCACGCTGTTTTCCGTGATCGGGTTCACCGAGCTGTCGGCGCTGACGCTGACCGGTGCAAAGTGGCCGCTGATGCGCCGCGACGTTCCGTTCGGCTCGTCGCTCACCCTTTCCAACAATGTGCGCGACCGGCTGAAAGTCCGCCTCGAAGCCGGCCGTGCCATGCTCATCGCTCATCCGGATATCGATTGATGGCGCCGCCGCTTCTCCAGCTCACCGGCATAAGGCTCACCTTCGGCGGCACGCCGCTGCTCGACAGAGCGGAGCTGTCGGTCGGTCCGGGCGAGCGCATAGCGCTGGTTGGCCGCAACGGTTCGGGCAAGTCGACGCTGCTCAAGATCGCCGCCGGGCTCGCAGAGGCGCAGGACGGCGAAATCTTCCGTCAGCCCTCGGCGACCGTGCGCTACCTCGCGCAAGCGCCTGACTTCGGCGATTTCGCCACGACCGGCGAATACGTGGCCGCCGGCCTCGGCCCGGCCGACGATCCGCATCGCGCGCGCTACCTGCTCGACCATCTCGGCCTCAGCGGCGAGGAAAGCCCGTCGACGCTGTCGGGCGGCGAGGCGCGCCGCGCCGCGCTTGCCCGCGCCATCGCGCCGCAGCCGGACGTGCTGCTGCTCGACGAGCCGACGAACCATCTCGATCTCGCGACGATCGAATGGCTCGAGGACGAACTCGCCCGCATGTCGGGCGCGCTGGTCGTCATCTCGCACGACCGGCGGTTCCTCGAACGCGTGTCGCAGGCCACCGTGTGGCTCGACCGGGGCCAGACGCGGCGCCTCGACCGTGGGTTCAAGCATTTCGAGGAGTGGCGCGACACGATTCTCGAAGAGGAGGAGAAGGAGCAGCACAAGCTCGGGCGCCAGATCGTGCGCGAGGAGCACTGGCTGCGCTACGGCGTCACCGCGCGGCGCAAGCGCAATATGCGCCGGCTCGGCGAGTTGCAGGACATGCGCCAGCGCTTTCGCGGCCATAAGGGGCCGGAGGGCTCCGCCACCATGCAGGCCTCGAGTGCCGAGCAGTCGGGCAAGCTCGTGGTCGAAGCGAAGGGCATTTCGAAGAGCTTCGGCGACCTCACGGTTGTGCGGGACTTTTCCACGCGCATTCAACGCGGCGACCGCGTCGGCTTCGTCGGCCCCAACGGCTCGGGCAAGACCACCCTGCTGTCGATGCTGATCGGCCTTCTCGAGCCGGACACCGGCGCTGTGAAGCTTGGCACCAACCTCGTCGTCGCGACGCTCGACCAGAAGCGCGAAAGCCTCGACCCCGAGGAAAGCGTGCAGCACTTCCTCACGCGCGGCGCCGGCGACTGGCTGACGATAAACGGGGAGAAGAAGCACGCGGCGTCCTATCTGAAGGACTTCCTCTTCAAGCCGGAGCAGGCGCGTACGCCGGTCAGGGAACTCTCGGGCGGCGAACGGGCGCGGCTGATCCTGGCGCGCATTCTCGCGACGCCCGCCAACCTTCTGGTCCTCGACGAACCGACCAACGATCTCGACATGGAGACGCTCGACCTGCTGCAGGAGCTGGTCGCAGGTTTCGACGGTACGGTATTGCTCGTGTCCCACGATCGCGACTTTCTCGACCGTACCGTGACCAGCACCATCGTGCCGGAAGGAGGCGGTCGCTGGGTCGAGTACGCCGGCGGCTACTCCGACATGCTGGCGCAGCGCGGCTCGGTGCGCTTCGACCGGCGCGGCGGCGAACCGAAGAAAGTGCCCGCCCCGGGCAGAGACGTGCCCGCGCCGGCGAAGGCCGTGTCCCGAAAGCTGTCCTACAAGCAGAAATTCGCGCTGGAATCGCTTCCGGCGAAGATGGAGGCTGCCTCTGCAGAGATCGGAAGGCTCGAGGGAAAACTTTCCGACCCGGCGCTCTATGCCAAGGAGCCCGCCGCCTATCAGAAGCTCGCCGCCGCGCTCGACGCCGAGCGCGGCAAGCTCCAGGCCATGGAAGAAGAGTGGCTCGAGCTGGAGATGCTCAGGGAAGAGCTGGAAGGGTAGGCTTCGTCGCTGACGGCGATTGACAGCCGGAGC
Source organism: Pseudomonadota bacterium (assembly GCA_023457435.1). Lineage (GTDB taxonomy): Bacteria > Pseudomonadota > Alphaproteobacteria > Rhizobiales > Rhizobiaceae > RCIO01. The sequence continues at coordinate 105,552 of JAEWLS010000034.1, read as the reverse complement.
CTCCTGCTCCAACTGCTTGATCAGGGACGAGTGGCCCGCTTTTCGCGGCGGGCAGACAGTGGGTCAGTCTTGGCAACCGAGAGTATCGCGCTCCAGGGAGCCGGCGTGCCGTCGCGCGCGACGGTCTTTCTCGTGCCGCTCGTCTTCCTGCTCGTCGGCATGGTGCTACGCTACGCGGCTTTCGCGGCGATCTCCGACGACGGCAGCTTTGCAGCCTATTCGGCGGCCCTCTGCGACTGGGATTGCGTCTGGTACCGCGAGATCGCCGAGCTCGGCTACGACGGCTATCCGACAGACCGGCACGACAATGTGGGCGCGTGGGGCTTCTTCCCGCTCTATCCGATGCTGATCGCGGCGATCCAGGCGGTGGTTCCGCTGCCGGCTCCCCAACTCGGCATGCTGGTATCGCCGCTGCTCTCATTCGGCGCGTGCCTTGCTTCCTGGCGACTACTCGGTCGCGACCTGCCGGCCTACGCACTCTACTGCGCTTTCATGCTGGCGGGCCCGTTCTCGGTCTACTTCACGATGCTGATGACCGAGTCGCTGTTCGTGCTGCTCGCCTGCCTGGTGCTGCTCGCGCTCCAGCAGGGCCGCGTTGTCGCCGCCGGCGCGCTGCTTGCACTGTTGTCGGCCACACGTATCGTCGGCGTCTTCCTCTTCGTGGCGCTCGCCTGGCGGATCTGGACCGACCATCGCGAGGCCGGCGGCACGGTCGCCACACTGCCACGACACATACTGTCGCGGCCCGACCTGCTGCTCGCCATCTTCCTCGCCCCGGCAGGCCTCTTCACCTACATGCTGTACCTCTATTGGCTGATGGGCGACGGGCTCGCCTTCTCGCACGTGCAGCGGGCCTTCGGCCGGGTTTTCGACCTGCCCTGGCTGTTCCTGTGGGACGGGCTGACGACGACGCACGACAAGGGCCTGTGGTGGCCGTCGCCGCGCCAGTTTCAGGCGACAGCGGCGATCGTCGCGCTCTTTTTGGCTGCCTGGGTAACCGTGCGGCGCGATTTCGCAGCCGGGCTGTTCTGCCTCATCGCGCTGGTGCTGCCGCTGACGTCGGGCATCGCGTCCATCGTGCGCTACAGTGCTGCGCTCGCGCCGCTGCAGCACGAGGCCAGCCGGCTGCTGTCGCGCAACCGCATCCTCATGGCCGCCACACTGGCTGCATTCATGGCCTTGTGCTTCCTGCTGACGCAGCAGTGGATCGGAGACCATCTTGCGCTCGTCTGACCCGTTGGCCGGCAAGCCAATGCTGCGCCTAGCGGCCTACGGGCTGGCGGGAGCCTTGGCGCTCGGCGAGCTGGTGATCTTCGCGAGAGCGCTCAGTCCCGACGTGCCGGCCGACTACCGGGCCTATTTCGTAGACCGCACGACGACGTGCCGGGACCAGCCTGTTGCCGGCGACTACGCTCTCGGCGAGACCGTATCGTTCCGTCCCGACGGCAAGGCCGCGTCGCTCTCGATACGGGTCTGCGGCTGGGATGGACCTGCCGGCGACGGGACCCATTCGGTCGGCGACACGTCGATGATCCGCGTGAGGCGGCCGGAGGCGACCGCCCTTGAGCTCACCCTTTCGATGGTTGGCATCATCCGGCCGCCGGGTGTCCGTCAGAGGGTGCTGATCTCGCTCAACGGTATCCAAGCCGGGGTCGTCGAACTCACCGACGGCGAGGAGCGAGCGCACACGCTCCGCGTGCCGGAAGCGGCGATGGCCGGTGACATGCTGACGATCGAGCTGCGGTACCCGGACGCGCACCTGCCGGCGCCGCGCATAACCGAGACGCAAAAGCGGGCGATCAAGCTGACCGCCTTCCGGCTTGCGCCGGCCTAGACCGTTTAGCTGAAGGCGGAAGCGTCAGCTTCCGCGGGCGAAGACCCAGCGGTCCAGCACGAAGAAGTTCACCACCGGAATGACAACGCACGTCAGGGCGAAGGGTACGATGCTTGGCCAGCCGAGCTGTGTGCCGAGTGCCGGTAGCGCCGTGGCTACCGCGAAACCGAACGCGGTCAGGACGAGAAAGCGCGGCGCTTCCGCCGTGTGCGCACCGTGCGAGCGGAACGTCACGAACTTCTGCGCCAGATAAGAGAACACGGTGGCAAGCACGTAAGCGAGCAGCGAGGCGGTGACGGCCGCGACACCGAGGCCTTCCGCGAATGCCAGCGCCAGGACGAAGTACAGACCTGTCGAGGCAAGGCCGACCACCGCGAAGCGCGAGACGAGCGCGCCGCGGCTCCTGCGGTCAGACGCGGGCGCTGCTGACATACTGGGCGCCGATCGGCAGGCGGGAGAACATGCGCTCGATGCGGCGGGGCAGCGGCTTGTCGCTCGGGAGAAGCAGTATGTGCTCGTCCTTCTGCTCGTGCAGGCCGGCGCCTTCGAGCAGCTTTCGCGTGCGCCGCGAAGAGAGGAGCACCGCGTCCTCGTCGAACGGGCAGCGCAGGACGGCCAGGCGCGTCAGCGGGTTGAGCGGATTGTGCTCGATGATGGCGACGACGCCGCCGGGACGCACCACGCGCTTCATCTCGGCGATGAACTCCTGCCAGTGCTCCGGCGGCACGTGGTGGAGGACGCAGCTGGCGAAGGCGATGTCGAAGCTCGCGTCGCCGAACGGCAGCCGGTTCGGCAAGTAGTGCCGGTACTCGATCTGCGGCCGCTCGGCACGCGCCCGGTCGATCGATTCCTGAGAGATGTCGCACCCCGACAGCGTGTCGAAAATGCCGTCGAGATAGGGATGAAGCGCGCCGATGCCGCAACCGACGTCCAGCGCGGCGACGCGGCGCCCGCCGGCTCGCAGGCCACGCTCGTCGACCAGCCGGCGCAGATAGTCTGCCTTGGCCACGAGAAAGAAGTCATGTTTCAGGCCGGAGAACTCGACCGAGCGCTGGACCTCGTCGCCATAACTCGTCTTGTAGTCGTCGAACAGCGTGGCCATTAGATCGCCTTCTGCGTTTCGCGGCCTATCGTGTGAGCCTCGGCCGCGGCGCGTATCGCGGTGTCGAAGCCCGTGAGCCGGTCGACGACGTAAAGCGGCCGGCGCTTCACCTCGGAAAAGATGCCGCCGATGTAGAGGCCGACGACGCCGAGTACGAACAGGTTGACGCCGCTGAGGAACGAAATGACGAGGACGGTCGACGTCCAGCCCTCGATGACCCGGAAGCCCAGCGCCCACGCAGCGACTGCGTAGGCCCCGTAGAGAAGCGCCAGCGCGGATACGACCAGGCCGCCCCACAGCGCCATGCGCAGCGGGCGGTCCGAGAAGCTCACGATGCCGTTGACGGCGAGGCGCATCATCTTGCGCAGCGGATACTTCGTCTCCCCGTGCAGACGCGCCGGGCGCTCGAAGTCGATCGCGGTCTGCTTGAAGCCCATCCAGCTGAACATCCCGCGCACGAATCGGTCGTGCTCAGGCATCGACTTGAATGTCTCCAACGCCTTGCGGCCGACGAGCCGAAAGTCGCCGACGTCGCGCGGGATCTTCACCGACGTCATCGCCTCGAGAAAACGGTAGAAGAGGTTGGCGCTGACGCGCTTGAACCAAGTCTCGCCCTCGCGCCTGACGCGGCGCGCGTAGACGATCTCGTAGCCCTCCTTCCACTTCGCCACCATGTCGAGCACCAGCTCCGGCGGGTCCTGCAGGTCGGCGTCCATGACGACGACGGCGTCGCCGGACGCAGCATCCATGCCGGCCGAAATCGCAATCTGGTGGCCGAAATTGCGCGAGAACTCGATCAGCCGGAAACGAGGCTCCTCCCGTATCGCCCCGTGAAGCACGTCCGCGCTGCGGTCGCGGCTGCCGTCGTCTACGAAAATCGCCTCCGCGGGCCCGTCGAGGCGGTCGAGGAGCGCGCGTACCCGTTTGAGAAGCTCGGGGAGAACCTCGAACTCGTTGTAGATCGGAATGACGAGCGAATAGCGGATCGGCACAGGAGGCTCCGACGCGATCTGCGGGCGGCGGACCGAGGGGTCAATCATAGCGGCTCTGGAAGGCAGGAAAAGTCCCTAGTGGCAAGAACGTATCACGGTTCGATAGGTTCCGGCACGACAAGAAAAAATTCGGACGTTAGATCGCCTCGCCACGCAGCAGGCGCGGCGCAGTACCGGTGAGCCCCGATGCCTGGCCTACGAAGAAGGCCTTGAGCGCCGGCAGCCTGTCGACAACCCCCAAGCCGAGGTCGCGCAACGCGCGTAGCGGGCCGAGGTCGTTGGAAAAGAGCCGGTTCAGCGCATCCGTCGTCACGCCCATGCGCACCGTGTCGAAGCGGCGCCACTGCTGATAGCCTTCCAACACGTCGAGCGCGCCAATGTCGCGGCCAAGCCGATCCGCTTCGACCACAACCTCGGCAAGCGCGGCCGCGTCCTTGAAGCCGAGGTTGAGACCCTGGCCGGCGATCGGGTGGATGCCGTGCGCGGCGTCGCCGGCAAGAGCGAAGCGGGGGCGAACGAAGTCTCGCGCCAGTGTAAGGCCGAGCGGCCATGCGCGCGGCTTGTCGGCGACGCGGACCTCGCCAAGTTTCAGCCCGAACCGGAGCTCGAGTTCGCTCTCGAACACAAGCGGCTCATCGTTGACGAGCCGTTCGGCGTCTGCGGTACTCTCGGTCCAGACGATCGACGAGCGGTGGCGTCCGTCGACCGCCTTCAGCGGCAGGGTGGCGAACGGGCCTGCCGGCAGGAAGTGTTCTTCGGCCCGGCCGTTGTGCGGGCGCTCGTGTTCGACGGTGCAGACGATGCCTGACTGGCCGTAGTCCCAGTGCACGGTCTTGATGCTGGCCATGTCGCGCAACCGCGACTTCACGCCGTCGGCGGCCACCAGCAGGCGCGCCGTGATCGGCATGCCGTCGGCGAGATGGATCGTCACGTCCGAGCCGCGAACCTCGAAGCCGATGACCGAGACGCCTTCGAGCAACGCGACCCCGAGTTCCGCCGCGCGGCGGCGCAGGGCGGCGTTCAGCACCCGGTTCTCGACCATGTGAGCGAACGGCTCTCCCGGTGCCGCCTCGCCGCCGAATGACAGGAAGATCGGACGCACCGGGTCGGAGGTCCGCGAGTCCGTCACCACCATGTCGACGATCGGCTGCGCGGTCGGAAGTATCTCTTCCCAGGCTCCAAGCGCCGTGAGCATTCGGCTTGCGGCCGCGGCTATGGCCGAGGCACGCTGATCGCGCCGCCACATTCCCTCCGGCGCCGCGTCCACGACCAGCACAGACAGGCTGGGTCGCGCGACGCGCATGGCAACTGCCGCGGCAATGCCGACATAGCCGGCGCCGGCGATGACGACATCGAAAGCGCCGCCCCGGTAGGCGCTGGCGTCGCTGGGCGTCGACCTTGCCATCAAGCTCACCTCTCGTTGGCCGCGCGCGGCTTGACTTGCTGCATCCGCCTGTTCAGGAAACGCCTAGCCGTTCGATGGGGCGCAACGATGACAGCCGTGATGCGGGAACTGCTCGACATTCTCGACCTCGAGCAACTCGAACACAATCTGTTTCGTGGTCGCAGCCCGCAGACCATCTGGCAGCGCGTCTTCGGCGGTCAGGTCATCGGCCAGGCGCTCGTGGCCGCGCAGCGCACCGTCGAACCCGCGCGTATCGTGCACTCGCTTCACTGCTACTTTATGCGGCCGGGCGACCCGGCGGTGCCGATCATCTACGAGGTCGACCGCATCCGCGACGGAAAATCGTTCACGACCCGCCGTGTCGTCGCCATACAGCATGGACACGCGATCTTCACGCTGGCTGCCTCGTTCCAGGTCGAGGAGCAGGGCATGGAGCACCAGATGCCCATGCCGCTGGGCGTGCCGCAGCCGGAAATCCTGAAGACGCAGCGTGAGCTGCTGGCCGAAACGACTGCCGATGTGCCCGAGGCGATCCGGCGATTCTGGGCGCATGAGCGTCCGCTGGAGATCAAGCCCGTACAGACCGAGCACTATCTGACGCGCGACAAGCTCGAGCCGCGGCAGTACGTCTGGATGCGGCTAACGGGCACTGTTCCACAGGACCTGCCGCTGCAGTCGGCGATCCTCGCCTACCTTTCGGACATGACCCTGCTCGACACGGCCAATTTCGCGCACGGCCGTACCGGTTTCGACGCCGATCTGCAGATGGCCAGCCTCGACCACGCCATGTGGTTTCACCGGCCGGTCGCACTCGACGACTGGCTGCTCTACGCGCAGGACAGCCCGAACATGATCGGCTCGCGCGGGCTGTCGCGCGGCTTCCTGTATGCCCGCGACGGGCGACTGATCGCTTCCGTCGCACAGGAAGGGCTTATCCGGCAACGCACGCGGCCTAGTCGTTAGGCAAATCCGAGATTCTGCCTAGTTCTTAAGCAGCTGCGTCGGCGCCGGCTTTCGCAGGCTGCCTGCTGTCCGCGCGATTCGAACGATTTTACAAAGCGTTAAGGCCGGTGCTCGGCAACTGGCATCGTTCTTGAATTGCCCTTGGCACGCTGCGGCTGTCTCTCGGCCGATGGTGTTACGCAAACGCGGGGGACCGCATTGGCAAGGGGTGAAGCCTTATGAAAATCGTGATGGCAATCATCAAGCCCTTCAAGCTCGACGAGGTGCGCGAAGCGCTGACCGCCGTCGGGATCCAGGGGCTGACCGTCACCGAAGTGAAGGGTTACGGGCGCCAGAAGGGGCATACCGAGATCTATCGGGGCGCCGAGTATGCGGTGAGCTTCCTTCCCAAGATCAAGATCGAAGTCGCCGTCTCCACCGACCTTGTCGACAAGGCGGTGGAGGCGATCACCAACGCCGCCAAGACCGGCCAGATCGGCGACGGCAAGATCTTCGTCTTCGGCATCGAGCAGGCGGTTCGCATCCGCACCGGCGAGACCGACGCGGACGCGCTCTAGGGAGCTACAGGGGTTATGGAGAAATCGATGAATCTGACATCTAAGATCGCGCCCATTGCGCGTACGGCCCTTGCGGGCACCCTGGCGCTCGCCGCGTTCGGCGCCGTCGCCGCCTTCGCACAGGACGCCGCGGCTCCGGCCGAGCCGGTGTCCGCGCTCAATTCCGGCGATACGGCATGGATGCTCGTCTCGACCATCCTCGTGCTGTTCATGATCCTGCCGGGCCTCGCCCTCTTCTATGGCGGCCTGGTGCGCGCCAAGAACGTGCTGTCGCTGCTGATGCAGTGCACCATGATCACCGCCGTTGTCATCGTCGTCTACGTGCTGTGGGGCTACTCCTTCGCGTTCGGCGGCTCGGAGAGCGCCTACTGGGGCGGCACAGCCAAGATGTTCCTGGCTGGCGTGACGCCGGCCTCGGAATCTGGCACCATCCCGGAGCTGGTCTTCGTAGCCTTCCAGATGACGTTCGCCTGCATCACGCCGGCGCTGATCATCGGCGGCTTCGCTGAGCGCGTGAAGTTCGGCGCCGTCATACTTTTCACCGTGCTGTGGGTGACCTTCGTCTACTTCCCGATCGCCCACATGGCATGGGACGCGAACGGCCTGTTCTTCGGCTGGGGCGCCATGGACTTCGCGGGCGGCACCGTCGTGCACATCAATGCCGGTATCGCGGCCCTCGTCGGCGCCATCATGATCGGCAAGCGCGCCGGCTACGGCAAGGACAACATGGCCCCGCACAACCTGCCGTTCACGCTGATCGGCGCGGCCATCCTGTTCGTCGGCTGGTTCGGCTTCAATGCCGGCTCGGCACTGTCGGCCGGCAGCGGCGCGGCTCTCGCCATGATCAACACCTTCACGGCGACGGCCGGCGCGGTCATCGCCTGGGCGGTCGTCGAGAAGCTGGTGCGCGGCAAGGCCTCGATGCTCGGCGGCGCCTCCGGCGTCATCGCCGGCCTCGTGGCGGTCACCCCGGCCGCGGGCTTCGTCGGGCCGGTGGGAGCGATCGTGCTAGGCGCGGTCGCCAGCGCGGTGGCGTACTACTTCGTCGCCGTGGTCAAGATCAGGCTCGGCTACGACGACTCGCTCGACGTGTTCGGCATCCACGGCATCGCAGGGATTATCGGCGCGCTGGGCACGGGCATCCTGGCCTCGTCGAGCTTCGGCGGCGTCGGCTATGCGGATGGCGTGACCATGGGTTCGCAGCTGTGGACGCAGATCCTCGCGGTGGCGATCACCATCGTGTGGTGCGGCATCGGCTCGGCGATCCTCTACAAGATCGTCGACCTGATCGTCGGCCTTCGTCCGAACGCCGACGCCGAGAAGACCGGCCTCGACGTCACCTCGCACGGCGAAGTGGCCTACCACTCGTAGTCATCAGCGGGCGGCGACGCGCCGCCCGCTCACAAATCCCGTCGTGGCGCACCCCGGTGCACCACAAACTCAAAGGCCCGGAGCGATCCGGGCCTTCTTTTCGATCCGATATTTCCTGGCCGGCTTTACCAGCCGCGCTCGTCGCCCTTGCGGCGGGCCTTCTTGGCGGCCTTGCGGGCGGCGTAGCGCGCATCTCGCGCCGCCTTCTGCTCGGCGAGCAGCTTCACCATCTTCTCCGCCTCTTCCTGGCGGATCATCTCGGCGAGCTTCTCTTCCTCGATCTTGCGCAGCCGATCCTCCTCGGCTCGCTTGGCCGCCTCGACGGCCTTACGCTCTTCGTCGATCTTGCGCAGGCGCTCGCGTTCGGCCGCGCGCTCCTCGCGCGCCTTGATGATCTCCGAACGCTGCGCACGCTTTTCGGCGATGCTCGGATCCTCAGCCACCTTCTTGGCGCGCTCGAGCAGCGCCTTCTTGGCCGAGGCGGCATCGCCGGCACGCTTCTGGAAATCGGGGCGACGGTCTGCGAACATTCACTCTCCTTGAGGTATCTCGGTAACGGTATCCGCTCGCCTGGCGGTCGACGCCGGCGTGGGGTCACCCACGGTCAGGGAATTCTGAAGCGCTGACATAGTTTCGATGCGCCTCGCAGGCAAGTGCGAGAACGACAAAAGCCATGGTTAATGCTGCCTTAACCCTCGTCGAACTAGTCTCCCCGCGGCTTCGCGTGCCGGCAGTGCCGCCGGTGCCGGCCGAGCTTGGGGAAGCAGCATGCGTTCGGGCACCACGTCCAGTCTGGCGTTTTCCGGTGAGAGCCAAGGTCTCGCCGGCTTCGTGGCGCGCCTTGTAAGACGCGCGCTCGGCCTGGGCATCCTTGCCGCGTCGGGCTTCGCCGCCGCCGCGCTCGGCACCTGGAACGTCGCCGATCCGAGCTTCAGTCATGCTACCGACGCCAGCGTAACCAATGCGATGGGTTACCCCGGCGCTGTCTATTCCGACCTCGCCATGCAGTTCTTCGGCCTGGCGTCGGTCGCGACGCTCGCCCCCGCGGTCGCGTGGTCGGTCCTGCTGCTATCGGGCGCACCCATCGACCGGCCGTGGCGCCGCGCCGGCGCCTGGCTCGGCATGGCGGTGCTGGCGGCGGCGATCGCCGGATGCCTTACCGCGCCCGACAGCTGGCCGCTTCCGTCGGGCCTCGGCGGCGTCGCCGGCGACATGATGCTGTCGATCCCGGGCTTCTTCCTAGGCGGGTATCCGCAGGGCATGGCCGGCGCCATCGCCGCCTTCGTGCTTGCGGCGCCGACGCTCTGGCTCTTCCTGTTTGCCGGCGGCCTGATCCGCCGCGCGCAGCCGGCTGCGGTGAAGCGCCGGCCTGCGGCGCATGAAATCGACGCGGACGAGGACGATGACGAAGAAGGCAGCGCCGCGGCCGCGCTCGGGGCAATCGTTCATGTCTGGCTGTCGCTGCGCGGCGTCGTGCGCCGGGCGCTTGGCGGCGCCCGTCCGAGCATCGGACGCACCATGCGCCTGCCACCGCTGGAGGAGGACGAGGATCTGGCCGAGTGGCCAGAGGCCGAGCCGCGGCGCACCGCTGCTGCCGCGCATCGCGGTCGCCAGGAGCCGCGCTTTGCCGCCGCAGACGAAGACGGCATCGACGACGACGATGTCGATCTCGACATGGTCGTCAGGCCTACTCCCACTGCCGGTCCGGCGAAGCCGGCGCCGCATCACGCCGCACCCGCCGCTCGGATCGAGGCACCCGCGCCGCGCCCGCAGCAGGGCGTGCGCGCCCATCGCGAAGCGCAGACGTCGCTGATCTCGTCCGGCAATTTCGAGATGCCGACGCTGCATTTCCTCGCGGAGCCGAAGAACGTCGCGCGCGACCCGAGCTTGTCGAAGGACGCGCTGGAGCAGAATGCAAGGCTGCTCGAGGGCGTGCTGGAGGATTTCGGCGTCAAGGGCGAGATCATCCACGTGCGTCCCGGCCCCGTCGTGACGCTCTACGAACTCGAGCCGGCGCCCGGCATCAAGTCGTCGCGCGTCATCGGCCTGGCCGACGACATCGCCCGCTCGATGAGCGCGATCGCCTGCCGCGTGGCGGTGGTGCCCGGCCGCAATGCGATCGGCATCGAATTGCCGAATGCCAAGCGCGAGACCGTATACCTGCGCGAACTGCTGGCCAGCCGCGACTTCGAGCAGTCGAAGGCCAAGCTGGCGCTGGCCCTCGGCAAGACGATCAACGGCGAGGCGGTGATCGCCGACATCGCCAAGTTCCCGCATCTTCTCGTCGCCGGCACCACTGGCTCGGGCAAGTCGGTGGCGATCAACACCTTCATCCTGTCCATCCTCTACCGCATGACGCCGGCCGACTGCCGGCTGATCATGATCGATCCGAAGATGCTCGAGCTGTCGGTCTATGACGGCATTCCGCATCTCCTGACCCCGGTCGTCACGGACCCGAAGAAGGCGGTCGTCGCGCTCAAGTGGACCGTGCGCGAAATGGAGGACCGCTACCGCAAGATGTCGAAGGTCGGCGTCCGCAACATCGACGGCTTCAACCAGCGCGTCCAGGCGGCCGAGAAGAAGGGCGAGCAGATCAGCCGGACGGTCCAGACCGGTTTCGACCGCGAGACCGGCGAAGCGATCTACGAGACCGAGAGCCTCGACCTGCAGCCAATGCCCTACATCGTCGTGATCATCGACGAGATGGCCGACCTGATGATGGTCGCCGGCAAGGACATCGAAGGCGCGGTGCAGCGGCTGGCGCAGATGGCGCGTGCTGCTGGCATCCATGTCATCATGGCGACGCAGCGCCCCTCGGTCGACGTCATTACCGGCACGATCAAGGCCAATTTTCCGACGCGAATCTCGTTCCAGGTCACCTCGAAGATCGACAGCCGCACCATTCTCGGCGAGATGGGCGCCGAGCAGCTGCTCGGCATGGGCGACATGCTCTACATGGCCGGCGGCGGCCGCATCCAGCGCGTGCACGGGCCGTTCGTCTCAGACGAGGAGGTCGAGAAGGTCGTTGCGCACCTCAAGCTCCAGGGCGCGCCGGAGTATCTCGACGCGATCACCGAGGACGACGGCGAAGGCGACGACGATGACGACGATGCCCCGCGCAGGGGCGGTGGGTCGGCCTCGTCCGTTCTCGACGAATCGGACGATCCGTACGATCAGGCGGTTGCGGTTGTGCTCAGGGACGGCAAGGCGTCGACGAGCTACATCCAGCGGCGTCTCGGCATCGGCTACAACCGCGCGGCGTCGATCATCGAGAAGATGGAAAAGGAAGGCATCGTCGGACCCGCGAACCACGCGGGCAAGCGCGAGATCCTCGTGCCAACCGAGGACGAGGATCCGTTCTGAGGCGAACAAACTTAAGCCCCAGTGGCCCCATATCCGACTGCCGAAACGAAGCGGGAGCGAAACGATGAACCGGACGATCAGCGAACCCATGAGCCGCCGCCGACTGCTGGCCGGCCTCGGCGCCAGCGGGCTGGTGTTGATGGGTGCGCAGTTCATCCCGGCGATCGCGCACGCACAGGCGCCGCGGGCCGCGGCGCAGAAGATCGCCGACCATTTCTCCGGCGTGAAGACGATGATGGGTGAGTTCGTCCAGTTCGGCCCCAAGGGCGAACAGACCGGCGGAAAGTTCTTCATCGAGCGCCCGGGACGCGTGCGCTTCAATTACGAGGCTCCGTCCGACTTCCGCGTCATTTCCGACGGCAAGTCGGTCGCGCTCATGAACCAGAAGATGAAGACGGCCGACCTCTATTCGCTGAAGAGCACGCCGCTGAAGCTGCTGCTCGACGAGCGCATCGACCTGTCCGGAAACAAGGTGCGCGAAGTGCGCCAGGACCCGGACATGACCACCATCAAGCTGATCGACAAGAGCGCCTTCGGAGACGCCACGATCTCGATGATGTTCGACCCCCGTAGCTACGAGCTGCGCCAATGGACCATCACCGATGCGCAGGGCAAGGACACGACGATCATGATCTTCAACGTCCAGCAGGGCGTCACCTTCGATCAGAGCGTGTTCAAGATCGACTACCAGCGCATTGCCGAGATGAACCAGCCGAAGAGCAACCGCTGACCGGCTGGCTCTGCGCCTTGTCTTAACGGGCATGCATCCATAGGGTCCGGCGCTTTCCCGCCGGGCCTCTTTCATGTCGTTCAAGCTCGCTACCTGGAACATCAATTCCGTGCGCCTGCGCATGCCGATCGTCATTCAGCTTCTGACGACGGCGATGCCCGACATACTCTGCCTGCAGGAGACAAAGTGCCCGGACGAGCTGTTTCCGTTCGAGCCGCTGCGCGCGCTCGGTTATGAACACATCCTGATCAGTGGCCAGAAGGGTTACCACGGCGTCGCCATCGTTTCGCGGCGGCCGCTCGAGCTTGTCGAGAAGCGCGAATTCTGCGCCAAGGGCGACTGCCGTCACCTTGCGGCGAGCTTCGAAGCGGGGGGAAGGCGCGTCCTGCTGCACAATTTCTACGTGCCCGCTGGCGGCGACGAGCCGAACCCCGACGTCAATCCGAAATTCCGCCACAAGCTCGACTTCGTGGAGGAGATGCGGTCGATTCCGGCGGCGGCCGAAGGTTTCGACGGCTCGATCCTGGTCGGCGATCTCAACATCGCGCCGCTTGTGTCCGACGTCTGGTCGCACAAGCAGCTGCTCGGCGTCGTCAGCCACACGCCGGTCGAGACGGAGAGCTTCGAGGCGATGCGCAGGGCCGGCGGCTGGGTCGACCTTATGCGCCAGCATACGCCCGAGCCCGAGAGGCTTTTCACCTGGTGGAGCTATCGCGCCCAAGACTGGCGGGCGTCCAACCGCGGACGCCGCCTGGACCACATCTGGTCGTCTGCCTCGCTCGCCCCGGAACTGTCGCGAATGACCATCCTGAAAGAAGCGCGGGGGTGGGAACGTCCGTCGGACCATGTCCCGGTCATCGCCGAGTTCGCGCTCGCTTAAGCGTCCCCTGCAAACCGCGATTTCACGCGGTCGAGCTTTGAGATGAGCTCGTTGAGCTCGCCAGTAATGCGCCGCTGCAGCGATGCAGCGACATCGGGGTACTCTTCCAGGATGCGGCGAAAGAGGCTGCGGTTGAGGCGGATGACTTCGGTATCGCTGATGGCGACGGCGCCTGTCGGGCGCTTGCCGCCGGCGATGAGCGCCAGTTCGCCCAGCATCGCACCCGGTCTGGCCCGCCCGGCGACCGTCCGCTTGCCGTCTGCCTCGCGAAAGAGCTCGACTTCGCCGCTGGCGATGACGAATGCGCACTCGGTCTCGCTGCCCTCGACGTAGAGCTCGCGACCGGCCTTGATGCGAAGCGACTCGGCACCGAACGCAAGGAGACGCAGCTGCTCGGGCGTAAAGCCTTCGAGCAGACGCACCCGCTGCAAGATGCGGATATCGTCCTCCAGCGACATTCACAGGTCCCCACGTCGCGCCGCACGGACGCGACGGGACGCACTTTGCCACGCGGCGGCATGATTCGGATAGGTTCGCCTGCAGACGCCGGGGACGGCGTCAGGGGACCAGCTTGTAGCCGCCCGCCTCCGTCACCAGGATTTCGGCGTTGGAGGGATCGCGCTCGATCTTCTGGCGCAGCCGGTAGACATGGGTTTCCAGCGTGTGGGTCGTGACGCCGGAATTGTAGCCCCACACCTCTTCCAGCAGCACGTCGCGGGTCACGACCTTGCGGTCCGCGCGGTAGAGGTACTTGATGATCGAGGCTTCCTTTTCGGTCAGCCGCACCTTGCCGCCCTTCTGGTCGAGCAGCAGCTTCTGGCTGGGTTTGAACGTGTACGGGCCGACGGAGAAGGTGGCATCCTCGCTCTGCTCGTGCTGGCGGAGCTGGGCGCGGATGCGGGCGAGGAGCACGGCGAAGCGGAACGGCTTGGTGACGTAGTCGTTGGCGCCCGCCTCTAGGCCGAGGATCGTGTCCGAGTCGGTGTCATGGCCGGTAAGCATGATGATGGGCGCCTTGAAGCCGCCCTTGCGCAGGAGCTTGACCGCCTCGCGCCCGTCCATGTCGGGCAGGCCGACGTCCATGATCAGCAGGTCGATCATGCCACCGCGGGCCGCATTCACGCCCTTGGTTGCGTTCTGCTCCTGCAGGACCTCGAACTCCTCGTAGAGCGACAGCTGTTCGACGAGCGTGCCGCGCAACGTGTCGTCGTCGTCCACGATGAGGATGGTGCGTGACGTCATTGGCTGTCCGTTGATCCTGCTCGTCGTTGATATGAAAGGCGGATTCCGATTGACGCGACACGGTTTATGCGGAACCACAGGCTAGGAAAAGCCAATCACGGCCATTTGTTCCGCCGGAAGACATATCCCATGCTGCGTCGAGCCGGCAGTGTGAGCCGCAAATCATGGCTAATCCGCGCCATCACGGTGCGTCCCAAACCCGGATCGCGAACCCGCGGTCTTCTCGCCACCGGCGGCCGCGTTATTCCGTGCGCGCTCGGCCGCGGCGGCATCTCGTCGCGCAAGCGAGAAGGCGACGGCGCGACGCCGCTGGCATCCATGCGCGTTCTTGGCGGCTATATCCGCGCCGACGGCAGAATGCCGCGCGCCGGGGCGTTGAGGCTGGCGGCAATACGCGACGACGACGGCTGGTGTGACGCGCCGGGCGACGCGAACTACAATTGCCCGGTGCGGCTGCCGTTCAAACCCAGCCATGAGCGCATGCGCCGCTCCGACGCGCTCTACGACGCGGTAATCGTGCTCGACTGGAACATCCGGACGCGGGCGCGCAATCGCGGCAGCGCGATCTTCCTGCACATAGCGCGGCAGGGCTACGCCCCGACCGAGGGCTGCGTGGCGGTTTCGCCAGCGGCGATGCGCTGGTTGCTGCCGCGCCTGTCGCGCCGCAGCGTCCTTCGCGTCGTGCGCTAGCCCCACCAGCCGATCACGGCGCCGATGATGAGCACGGCTCCGAGCCAGTGGCCGCCGTCGATGGCGGTAAGCTCCCAGCCAAAGCCCTGATAGCGGTGGTTCATCGCCATGCTGGAGACGATGAAGCCCAGCCACGCGAAGAAGCCGACCGTCAGCCCGCCGGCAATCGACATCTGTCCGAGACCGAGCATGAACATCGCAAGCACCGCGGCAGCAATCAGCTCGCAAACCAGCGTAACGGCGAGGATCGTCGGCCCCGGTCGCGCATTCAACGGATCGATGCGGCCGGCGCGCTGCCAAGGTTTCGAAAGCACCCCGTAATAGATCGCGCCCCAGACGAACGCGAGTACGGCCGCAACGGCGACGGCAATCCAGTTGATACCTGCGAACGACACGACGCCCCTCCATCATTCGAGAAGCGTTGATATCAACCGATGTTGCCCAGCGTCAAGCAAGAGTCCAAACGGTCGTCCGCTTGACCTCAGCGTCTTCCAGCGCGCGTGTTACCGGCACCTCGTAGCTGGCAAGACGCACCAGGCCAGTGGTGGGCAGGTAGGCACGGCCGGGATCGCCGACGAGAACGATCGCGCCGCGCGCTGCCAGCGCACGAAACCAGGGCAAAAGTGCCTGAGCGAAGCTGCGGTCATAGAAGACGTCGCCTGCCGCGACGACGTCCCACCCGGTGTCCGTGCCGACCAGGTCGCGGTCCGAGAAGCCCACCGCCACGGCGTTGGCCTGCGCGTTGAGGCGCACGGCCGCGCCGCAGAAGCGGTCGATGTCGGCGCATAGAACGTCGGACGCGCCGGCCTTCGCCGCGGCGATGCCGACGAGGCCGGAGCCGGCGGCGAAGTCGAGCACGTGCTTGCCGTGCACCACCTCCGGATTGTCGAGCAGATAGCGCGCCAGGCCCTGACCGCCGGCCCAGGCGAAAGCCCAGAACGGCGGCGGCAGGCCGATGGCCGCGAGTTCCTCCTCGGTCTTGAGCCAGAGGTCATGCGCCTCGTCGGCGAGGTGCAGCCGCACTTCCGGGACGTGCGGCGGCGCCATCATCGCGGTATTGGCGCGGATGAAGGCCTCGGCACGCTCCAGATCGAGCGGAGCGCTCAGGGCGCCTTGTCCAGCCCGGCCATGCGGCAGACCTCTTTCCACTCGTCGTCGGCGACGGGCTGCACCGAAAGCCGCGAATTATTGACCAGCACCATCTTTGCCAGCTTCGGGTTGGCCTTGATCTCGTCGAGCGATACGGCCCTGGGCAGCGGCCGGACGGCGCGGACGTCGACGCACTCCCAGCGCTCGTCGTCGGTGGTCGAGTCGCGATGCGCGAGTTTCGACACCTCGACGATGCCGACCGCCGCCTTGCCCTCGTTCGAGTGGTAGAAGAAGCCGAACTCGCCGAGCTTCATCGCCCGCATGAAGTTCCGTGCGGCGTAGTTGCGCACGCCGGTCCACTCGGTGCCCTTCCTGCCATCGGCCACGAGCGCCTCGTAGGAGTAGACCTCGGGCTCGGACTTGAAGAGCCAGTAGGCCATCACGCCCTCCGCGGCGCCGGCGGGTTGATCGACCACGCCCACTCGCGGAACTCGACCTTGGCGAACAGTCCGGCCTTTGCGTAAGGGTCGGCGGCGGCAAAGGCGCGCGCTTCCTCAGCGTCGGCGACGTCGAGCACGATCAGGCTGCCATTCGGCTTTCCGTCCGGCCCGAGCAGCGGGCCGCCGGCGGCGACCTTGCCCTGCTGCTCGAACGACTTCATGTGCTCGAGATGCGCGGGCCGCGTGTCGAGCCGCAGTTGCAGGCTGTCAGGCTTGTCGAAGCACATCAGCGCTATGAACATGGATCACTCCGTTTCGGTCTTGAGGGGACGTGAGAGAAGTTCACGGACGGCGTCCGGAACGGTCAGGCGGCCGGCGAGTATCGCGGCGACGGCCGAAACGATGGGCGTCTCGATCCCGCGTTCGGCAGCGACGCGTTCGGCAATGCCGGCGGTGGCCACACCTTCCGCCAGCGGCCGCCCGGCCAGATCCTCGCCGCGCCCGATCGCCAGCCCGTACGCAAAGTTGCGCGATTGCGGCGACGAGCATGTGAGGATGAGATCACCGAGCCCGGACAGGCCCATCAGCGTTTCCGGCATGGCTCCGAACGCGGCGCCGACGCGCCGCAGCTCGACGAAACCGCGGGTCACCATCGCCGCCTGGGCACTGGCGCCGAAGCCCGCACCGGACACGGCGCCGGCCGCGATTGCCAGCACGTTCTTCAGCGCGCCGCCGATCTCGACTCCGACCAGGTCGTCGGTGGAATAGCAGCGGAACGATGCCGACGAGAATGTCGCGGCCAGATCCGCCGCAAGCGCGCCGTCGCGCGCCGCGACCGTCACCGCCGTCGGGAGGCCGCGCGCCACGTCCGTGGCGAAGCTCGGCCCCGACAGGGCGCCGACCGGATGTCCCGGCAGCACGTCTTCAACGACTTCGGAGAGCAGACGGCCGGTGTCGCGCTCGATCCCCTTGGCGCAGAGCACCACCGGTACTCCAGCCGGGATTGCCGGGGCCATGGCGGCCAGTGCGCCGGCGAGCGCTTGCGCCGGTACCACGGCAAGCGCGATCTCCGCGCCCGACAGGGCCTCAGCCGGGTCGCCGGTGGCGCGCAGGCCTACATCAAGGAGGATGCCCGGCAGGTAGCGCGGGTTCTCGCGGCGTCCGTTAATGGCGCCGACGGCTTGCGCATCGCGTGCCCACAGGACCGCGTCATTGCCGGCGCGTCGCATGGTGAGCGCCAGCGCCGTGCCCCAGGCGCCGCCGCCGAGTACGGCGATCCGGCTCATGCCTTGGCTCCGCGCCGCCCGGCGCCGATCAGCGGCGCAGCGTGCTCGTCGAGCGGCCAGCGCGAGCGCGGCACGAAGCTCATCGCGTCGTCGGCGCCCATGCCTTCGGCGAAACGCTCGAGCCCGGCCCAGGCCACCATTGCGCCATTGTCGGTGCAAAGCTCCATCGGCGGCGCGCAGAGCGCAAAACCGCAACCCCGGCAAAGCGCGTCGAGCGCAGCGCGGATCGCCCTGTTCGCCGCGACGCCACCGGCGACGACCAGCGTCGGCGACGAGACAGCCGGGAAAACCTCGCGAAAGCGCGTCAGCGCATGGCCGACCCGGTCTTCCAGCGTATCGACGATGGCAAGCTGGAAGCTCGCGGCAATGTCGGCGACGTCGCCGGAGCCAAGCGGCGCGATCGCCGTCGCCGCCTGGCGCACCGCCGTCTTGAGGCCGGAGAAGGAAAAGTCGGGCTGCTTCGAGCCCTTCATCGGGCGGGGAAAATCGAAGCGGCGGGCATTTCCGCCGACCGCGGCCCGCTCGAGATTGGGGCCGCCGGGATAGGGCAGGCCGATCAGCTTGGCGGTCTTGTCGAACGCCTCGCCGAGCGCGTCGTCGATGGTCGTCGCCCAGCGCGAATAGCGGCCGACGCCCTCGACCAGCACGATCTGCGTATGGCCCCCGGAGACCAGCAGCAGCAGGTACGGGAATTGCGTGCCGTCGGTCAGCCGCGCCGTCAGCGCATGCGCCTCAAGATGGTTCACCGGCAGCAGCGGCTTCCCCGCCGCCGCGGCGATGGCCTTTCCGGCCATGAGCCCGACGATAAGCCCGCCGATGAGTCCCGGACCCGCGGTCGCGGCGACGACGTCGATACGGGCGAGCGGCATGCCGGCTTCGTCAAGCGCTGCCTGAACAATGTCGTCCAGCGCCTCGACATGAGCACGCGCCGCGATTTCCGGCACCACGCCACCGAACGCGGCATGCTCCTTCACCTGCGACAGCACCACGTTGGAAAGGATGCGCCCGGCGCCGTCCGCCGCGCGCTCGACCACTGCCGCGGCGGTCTCGTCGCAGCTCGTTTCGATGCCCAGCGCGATCAGCCGCCGCTCGTCCATGTCGCCCACGATTTGCCCGGCGGGAAGGAAGCCGGTAGAGCGGTGCGGTTAACACGGACGGCCCGGCATGCAAACAGCACCTCTCCGCATCGGTACGCGCGGCAGCGCGCTGGCGCTGGCGCAGGCCGCCGAGACGCGGGCGCGCCTGATGGCGGCGCATGACCTTCCCGAGACGGCTTTCGAAATCGTCGTCATCTCGACCAGCGGCGACCGCATTCAGGACCGGCCGCTGTCGGAAGCCGGCGGCAAGGGCCTGTTCACCAAGGAAATCGAGGAAGCGCTGCTTTCGGACCGCATCGACCTGGCGGTCCATTCGTCCAAGGACATGCCGACGCGCCTGCCCGATGGCCTGGAGCTTTCGGCCTTCCTGCCGCGCGAGGACGTGCGCGACGCCTTCATCGGCCGCGCCGCGCCCAAGCTGCTCGACCTGCCGGACGGTGCCACGGTCGGCTCGTCCTCGCTGCGCCGCCAGGCCCTGATCCGGCGTGCCCGGCCGGACATCAACGTCGTCATGTTCCGCGGCAACGTGCAGACGCGCCTGCGCAAGCTGGAAAACGGCGACGTCGACGGCACGCTGCTCGCCCATGCCGGGCTGCGCCGCCTGGCGCTCGACGAGGTGATCACCGAGCTGCTGCCGGTCGAGCGCTTCCCTCCGGCTCCCGGCCAGGGCGCGATCTGCATCGAGACGCGCAGCGGCGACGCCAAGGTTCTGGCTATGCTCGGCGCCATCGCCGACTACGACACCGCAGCGGCCCTTGCCTGCGAACGCGCATTCCTGGCCGCGCTCGACGGCTCATGCCGCACCCCGATCGCGGGTCTTGCGAGGGTGGAGGGCGATCGCATCGCTTTCGACGGCACGATCATCACGCCCGACGGCACCGAAGCGCACGACATCTTCGCCGAAGGCGCCACCCGAGACGCCGAGCGCATCGGTTCCAGAGCCGGCGCCGACATACGAGCGAAGGCCGGCACGAGATTCTTCGACAGCTGGACCTGATGCGTGTCCTCGTCACCAGGCCGCAGCCGGGGGCGGACGCAACCGCGCGGCGGCTGTCGGCGCTTGGCCACGAGCCCGTCGTGCTGCCGCTGACGCGCACCGAACCGCTCGACGCGCTCATCCCAGGCGGGCCCTTCGATGCCGTCGCTTTCACCAGCGCGGCGGCGGCGCGGTATTTTCCAGCGTCCCCGGCCGAGGCGCTTGCCGGGGTGCCCGTGCTTGCGGTGGGCGAGGCGACGGAGCGTGCAGCCCGCGACGCCGGGTTCCGCGACGTCTCCGCTGCCGAAGGCGGCGCCGCGGCGCTGGCGCAACTTGCCGTGCGGCGCCTCGCGATCGGCGCGCGCGTGCTCTATGCGGCAGGGAAGGTGCGCACCGGCGGGCTCGACGCGGCGCTGTCCGCCGCCGGGTTCGCGGTCGATCTCGTGGAAGTCTACGATACGGTCGACGTCGATGCCGTCGCGATGCCGCCGGCGATCGACGCCGCGATGGTCCACTCGGCCAAAGGCGCGCAGGCGCTGTCGCGAATAGCCGGCAACTATGACGGCCATGTGCTCTGCATTTCGGCGCGTGCCGCAGAAGGGCTTGCGCCTCGGCTCCGCGCCCGGGCGCTGATCGCCGCGCGGCCGGAGGACGCGGCGATGCTCGCCATGCTCGATCGGGGCGGCTGAACGCCGCGCTGTCGCAGCCCCTTTTTTCGCCGCGCTTTCATGCTACCTCACGGGTGACGCGCAAATTGCGCGCGCGCAGGGGAGCCGCCGATGGTCAAATCGCCGAAGATCCAGCACTCGAAGCCCGCCGGCGAGCCGCTGACGATCGAGCTGCCAGCCTCCGCGGTGAAGCGTGTCGAGGCCGCCGGACCTGCGGATACCGCGAAATCCGCGGAAGCTCCGAAACCGGCCGAAGCTGCGAAGCCCGCCGCCGAGCCGCGCGGTTCGACGCCGCGCGTTTCGCCGAGTCCCAGGGTCGAGGAGCCTGCCGCGAAGCCATCCGCCGCCGCGGCCACCGAGCCGAAGACAAATACGGCATTCGGCCGCGATGCCGGTGCAAAGCCCGCGACTCCGCCTGCGCCTCCGCCGCGCACGGACGCCCCGAAACCTGCCGCGGCGCGGCCGGAACCGCAGCGCCGCACCGGTTCGGCACTGGCTGGCGGTATCATCGGCGGCGCCATCGCGCTCGCCGCCGCGGGCGGTGCCTGGTATGGCGGGCTGCTGGACAGGCCGGCACCAGCGGTCGTTCAGGACAATGCGCCGGTCGACGCCCTGCGCGCCGAAATCGACGCCCTGAAGACCGAGATCCAGGAGATCAGGAACGCGCCGCCCCAGGCGGCAGCCGCACCCGACCTGACCGATATTAACGCCCGTATCGAAGGCTTCGGCGTTCTCGTCGACGAGCTGCGCGCCGACCTCACCCGCATCGAGGAGAGCCTGGCGAACGGATCGGCGGGCGGCGGCGACGCCACCGCGGTCGCGGCACTACGCGAACAGCTCGCCGCGCTGGAGCAGCGCGTGGCGGCAATGCCGGCGGGCGGCGACGCTGATCTCGCAGCTATCCGCACCGAACTCGGCGCGGCGACCGAAAGCGCCAGGCAGGCGACCGAGGCCGCCGCGGCCGCTACCGCGAGCGCCAGCGAGATGGCAGGGCGCATGGGTGCGCTCGAGCAGTCGCTCGCGGCCCTTTCGGCCAAGGTCGACGAGGCCGCGGCCAAGCCGGGCGTCGCGCTCGCCATCGCCGCGTCGGCACTGAAATCCGCGATCGATCGCGGCCTGCCCTTCACCGCGGAACTGGACACCTATGCCGGTCTCGCGCCCGACACGCCGGAGATCGCCGGCCTGCGCGGCTTCGCTGCCACCGGCGTCCCGACACGCGAGGATATCGCATCGGGCGTCGATGCCGCGGCCGTGGCGATGATCGACGCGGTGAAGGTCGACAATCCGTCGGCCGGTTTCCTCGAGCGGCTGTGGGCGAGCGCCCAGTCGATCGTCAAGGTCCGGCCGATCGGCGACATTGCCGGCGAAGGGGTCGACGCAGGCGTGGCGCGCATGGAGCAGGCGCTGGTCCGCGGCGACTACGAGCGCGCGCTCGCGGAGTACGAGAAGCTGCCGGAAGCCGCCAAGGCGGCCGGCGCGCCGCTTGTCGAGAAGGTGCGTGCCCGCCAGACCGCCGATGCACTGATCGGCAAGGTGCTTGCCGCGGCCCTGCGGGCGTAGGATACCTCAGCGATGTTGCGCGTCCTGTTCTTCTTCGTCCTCGTCTTCGCGCTCGCCATGGGCTTCGGCTGGCTGGCGGACCGGCCGGGCGAGCTGACCCTCGTCTTCAACGGCTACCAGTATCAGGTCTCGGTCATGGCCGCGGCGGTGATCATGGTCTCGGTGGTCGCCGCCGTCATGCTCGGCTGGTGGCTGCTCAAGTCGATCTGGAACAGCCCCTACACGGTCTCGCGCTACTTTCGCGTGCGGCGCCGCGACCGCGGCTACCAGGCGCTGTCGACGGGCATGATCGCCGCCGGCGCCGGCGACGCCGCGCTGGCGCGCAAGAAGAACCGCGAGGCGCTGAAGCTGATCTCGTCGGACAGCGAACCGCTGATCCATCTGCTCGACGCGCAGACGTCGCTGCTCGAGGGCGACCACGAGACGGCGCGCGAGAAGTTCAAGGCCATGGTCGAGGACCCGGAGACGCGTCTGCTCGGCCTGCGCGGGCTGTTCCTGGAGGCAGAGAGGCTCGGCGAGAAGCGGGCCGCCCGCCACTACGCGGCGCAGGCGGCGGCGATCGCGCCGCAGCTCGGCTGGGCCGCCGAATCGACGCTCGAGGAGAAGGTCGCACATGGCGACTACGACGGCGCATTCCGCATCGTCGACGCCCAGCGCGCCAGCCGGCAGGTCGACCGCGACAAGGTCAACCGCCGCCGCGCGGTGCTCCTCACCGCGCGCGCGATGACGCAGCTCGACGCCGATCCGCTCGCCGCCCGCAACGCGGCACAGGAGGCGGTGCGGCTGGCGCCGGACCTGGTTCCGGCCGCAACGACTGCGGCGCGCGCCCTGCTGCGCTCGGGCGACCTGCGCAAGGGCGCCAAGGTGATCGAGGCGCTGTGGAAGAAGAATCCGCATCCCGAGGCGGCGGAGATCTACCTCCACGCACGACCGGGCGACTCGCCGCAGGACCGGCTCGGCCGCGCCCGCAAGCTCGAAGCCGTGCGCCCGAACCATCCCGAGTCCGTGCGCCTTGTGGCGCGCGCCGCGCTCGAGGCCGGCGAGCTGAAGCTGGCGCGTCGCGAGGCGGAAAAGCTGATACGGCTCGAGCCGCGCGAAGGCGCGTTCCTGCTGATGGCCGACATCGAGGAAGCCGAGACCGGCGAGCAGGGGCGCGTGCGCCAGTGGCTGAACCGGGCGCTGCGCGCGCCGCGCGATCCGGCCTGGGTCGCCGACGGCCACGTTGCCGAGCGCTGGGCGCCGATCTCTCCGATCAGCGGACGTATCGACGCGTATGAGTGGAAGGCGCCGCTTGAGCGGGCTCCGCAAACGATCGAGGCCGGCGCCGAGCTGCACAAGCTGCCGGAGCTAGACAGATCCGGGCCGGACAGATCCGGGCCGGAGAAGCCCGAGGCGGCCGAGGACGCGCCGGAAGCCGCGCCGACGGTGATCGAGGCCGAGCCGGCGCCTGCCGCCACGACCACTCTGCCGCCTGTGCCAAGCCAGCCGGCCGCTGCGGCTGCGCCTCAGCCGGCACGCGAAGCCGCTGCCCCGGCCGTGACGGCGCCGCCGCCGCCGGTGAAAAGGGAGGAGCCGCGCCCGCCGCGCCGCGACGCCGCGCCGGCGGATCGCCCTTCGGCGGAGGTGGTGATGTTCCAGCGACCGCCGGACGATCCCGGCGTCGAGGTCGAAGGCGACGAGAAGGGCGGCCGGGCACGGTTGTTTTGAGCCGGCCCGACGCTATGTTCGTTGCGCCGGCGCACTGCCGGCTCCAGCCCCGACGTCCATGTTCGAACGCTTCCTGACCATCTTGAACCGGCTGCCCAAGGCCGACGCGCTTGGCGACGACGATCCGCGCGTCGCCGCGGCGGCTCTGCTGTTTCACGTCATCGACGCCGACGGCGTGCGCGACACGAAGGAGATGGATGAGCTCCGGGAGCTGCTGTCGCAGACCTACGGCATCCGTGGCGCCGAACTGGACCGCGTGGTCGCGGCGGGCGAGGAGGCCGACAGCGAGGCAGTCGACCTCTACGCCTTCACCAGCGTCATCAATCGGCACTTCGACCAGGAAGCCAAGCGCGAGCTGGTGGCGATGATGTGGGAGATGGTGTTCTCCGACGGCGAGTTGCACGAGCTCGAGGACAATGTCGTGTGGCGCGTCGCCGAGCTCATCCATGTCGAGCGCGGCGACCGCATCGCGCTCCGCCAGCGTGCAAAGGCGGCGACTGGCGCCGCCTAAGCCGTCCTCAGTGCAGGCTGTCTTTCGCCCTGGCGGCGGACTTTCGCCGCCGCGACAGCATGTTCAGGATCTCGACAAACACCGAGAAGCCCATCGCCGCATAGATGTAGCCCTTCGGCACGTGGAAGCCGAAGCCATCGGCGATCAGCGTCGTGCCGATCATGAGCAGGAAGCCCAGCGCCAGCATCACGATGGTCGGGTTCTTTTCGATGAAGCTGGCGAGCGGCCCCGCGGCGACCAGCATGACGGTCACCGTGACGATGACGGCGATGTACATGATCGCGATCTCGTCCACCATGCCGACCGCCGTGATGATCGAGTCGATCGAAAAGACCAGGTCGAGCAGCAGAATCTGGAAGATCGCGGCTCCCAGCGACAGATTCAGCGTGTTGGAGACCACGTTGTCCTTGCTGTCGCCGGGATCAACCGAGTGATGGATTTCCTTCGTGGCCTTCCAGACAAGGAACAGGCCGCCGGCGATGAGGATGATGTCGCGCCACGAGAACGGGTGGCCGAAGGCGGTGAAGACCGGCGCCGTCAGGCCGACGATGATCGAGATCGTCGCCAGCAGCACGAGGCGCATGACGAGCGCCGCGCCGATGCCGAGACGGCGCGCATTGGCACGCTGATGCTCGGGAAGCTTGTTGGTCAGGATCGAGATGAAGATGAGGTTGTCGATACCAAGCACGACCTCGAGCGCGATGAGCGTAACCAGCGCTACCCACGCGGTCGGATCGTTGACCCACGTGAAGTGGGCAGCAAGGAATTCCATCGATATGTCCCCGGAAGCGTCGACTGTATGAAGATTTCCGACAGAGCTAGGAAGAGGCGGGCCGCTCGTCAATATCAGCGCCAGAAGGCGGGCACCGTTTCCTCAAGCCTCGGACCGAGACGAATTGGCGCAACCCTCTCGGCCAGGCCGGTACGGTCCGAGATGTCGACGCCGACGCCGCAGATCGTCGCCGGGCCGTTCGCCGCCTCGAAGCGGCCTTTCGGCACCTTCGACAGGAAGCGGTTCAGCGGCTCGTCCTTGTCCATGCCAAGCGAGGAGTCGTAGTCGCCGCACATGCCGGCATCGGTGAGGTACGCGGTGCCGCCGTTGAGAATCTGATGATCGGCGGTCGGCTGGTGGGTGTGGGTGCCGACGACCAGGCTGGCCCGGCCGTCGACAAAGTGCGCGAAGCACATCTTCTCGCTGGTCGCCTCCGCATGGAAGTCGACGACCACCGCATCGGCCTGGTCGCCGAGCGGGCAGGTGGCAAGTTCCCGCTCGCCGACCTGGAACGGATCGTCGAGTTCGGGATGCATGAAGATGCGCCCCATGATATTCGAGACGAAGACGCGCGCGCCGTTGCGGGCGACGTAGACGCCGCTGCCGCGGCCAGGCGTGCCCTTTGGGAAATTCGCCGGCCGCAGGAACCGGTCCTCGCGCGGCGCGAAGGTCAGCGCCTCGCGCTGATCCCAGACGTGGTTGCCGGTGGTGACGACGTCCGCACCCGCCTCCAGCGTATTGCGGAAGATCTCCTCGGTGATGCCGAAGCCGCCGGCCGCGTTCTCGCCGTTGACGATGACGAAATCGAGCCGGAAATCCGAAATCAGGCCCGGCAGGGTTTCCCAGACCGCGGTGCGGCCGGTGCGCCCGACCATGTCTCCGAGGAAGAGCAGTCGCATGACGGGTCTCTACAGGGCGGGGGGAAAGTTTCGCAAGCCGCTTTCAGTCAGCACGGCGCCGAGCACGACATCGTGCGGTTCGTCGGGAACGCGGGGCACTTCCTGGCAGTCGAAGGCGATGCCGACCAGCCGCGGCTCGCGCCCAGCCGCATGCAGTCGCGAGATGGCGCGGTCGTAGTAGCCGCCGCCGTAGCCGATCCGGTGGCCACGCGCGTCGAAAGCCGCCAGCGGCATGAGCATCAAGGCCGGTTCGAGCACCGCCGCCTCCGGCCCGGGGCCATGCGTGCCGAAGCCCATGTCGACCATCGGCGCGCCGCGCACCAGTTCGCGGAAGACGATGGTGGTGCGGTCGAGGATCGCCGGCAGGCACAGCCGCGCGCCGCGCTCGCGCAGCGAAAACATCAGCGGACGTACGTCGACTTCGGAGCGCATCGGCCAGAACCCGGAAACGACGGTTCCCGGTTCGATCGGCAACAGGGCAGCGCCGGCATCGGCAATGCGCAGCGACGCCTCGATCCTCCACTCCGGATCAAGTGCGTCGCGCCGCCCGAGCGCTTCGGCTCGCAGCGCCTTCTTGAGGATCGCGTCGGTCATGGCGTCAGCAATACCGTTCGATGCCGTTGAGTTGCACGTCGGAATAGCGGTCGCCATGCGCGAAGCCGACCGGCAGCAGCTGCTCGATCTCCGCCATCTGCGCGGGCGACAGTGCAATGTCCATTCCGGCGGCGCATTCGGCGATGTGGTCCGGACGCCGCGTGCCGGGAATCGGAAGAATGTGCGGCGCGCGCGCCAGGATCCAGGCAATGGCAAGCGATGCGGGCGCGTGGCCGAGGTCACGCGCATAGTCGACAAAGCGGCTCGCCGCTTTCAGGTTGAAGCCGAGGTTCGGCTCCATGAAGCGGGGGTTCTTCTTGCGGAAGTCGCTGTCGGGCAACGCCGCGACGTCCGGCATCCGCCCGGTGAACATGCCGCGTCCGACCGGGGCGAATGCGACCAGTGCCGTGCCATGCCGCTCGCAGGCCTGGATCAGCCCCAGTTCCGGCTGCCGCGTCCACAGCGAGTATTCAGATTGCACGGCGGCGACGGGATGCACGGCGCAAGCACGCTCGAGCGTCGAGGGTGCGACTTCGGAGAGGCCGATCGCGCCGATCTTGCCCTCTTCCTTGAATCGCACAAGCGTCTCCATCACCTCCTCGACCGGCCGCTCCTGCTGGCGGCGGTGGATGTAGTAGAGATGCACGTGCTCGACGCCCAGACGGCGCAACGACGCCTCGAGGCTGGCGCGAAGCGCCTCCGGCGAATTGTCATAATGGCGCACGGGCTTCGAGATGATCCCGCCCTTCGTGGCGATGGTGAAGGCGCTGGGGTGGTCCTTCAGGTAAATGCCCATCACCTCCTCGGACACGCCCTCGCCGTAGCGGTTCGACGTGTCGAGATGATCGATGCCTAGCTCGCTTGCCCGGGCCAGGGTGGCGAGGCTCTCCTGCAGGTCGGCCGGTCCGTAGAAGCCGCCGAAGCTCATGCAGCCGAGGCCGACCGCCGAAACCATCGGGCCGCCCGCACCCAGCCGACGCCGGCGCGTGTCGTTCGCAGTCACGTTCATCGATTTCCTTTCAGGCCACGTCGAGCACGATCTTGCCGATGTGCTCGCCGGCTTCCATGCGCTCGTGTGCGCGCCACGCCTCCCGGAGCGGGAAGATCGTATCCATGACCGGCGCGACGCGCCGTTCGGCGAGCAGCGGCCAGACCTTCTCCTCCAGCTCCCTCGCAACGCCTGCCTTGAATTCCACGGTGCGCGGGCGCAGCGTCGAGCCGGTGTGAGTGAGCCGCTTGGTCATGATCTTGGAGAAGTCGGCCTCCGCCCTGGCGCCACCCTGCAGCGCGATCTGGACGATCCGTCCGTCGACCGCCGCCGCCTCGTAGTTCCGCGCGACGTAAGAGCCGGCGATCATGTCGAGGATGACGTCGGCGCCCTTGCCGCCGGTGGCGTCCTTCACGGCCGCCACGAAATCCTCATCGCGGTAGTTGATCGCGCGGCTCGCGCCGAGGCGCAGGCATGCGTCGCACTTCTCTGCCGATCCGGCGGTGACGATCACGGTCGAGCCGAGCGCTTTAGCGAGCTGTATCGCGGTTGTGCCGATACCCGACGACCCGCCATGCACCAGGAGCGTCTCGCCGGCCTTCAGCGCTCCGCGCTGAAACACGTTGTGCCAGACCGTGAAGAAAGTCTCGGGCAGTGCCGCGGCCTCGGTGAAGGTGAACCCGTCCGGCACCGGCAGCGCGTTGCTGCCGTGCACCTTTGCGAACTCGGCGTAGCCGCCACCCGGGGTCAGCGCGCAGACGCGGTCGCCCACCGTCCAGCGGGCCGTTGCCTCGCCCACCGCGGCGACCTCGCCGGCGACTTCGAGGCCCGGCAAATCCGAGGCGCCGGGCGGCGCAGGATACAATCCCCTGCGCTGCATGACGTCGGGACGGTTCACGCCGGCGGCGCGCACGCGAATCAGGATCTCGCCGGCGGCCAGCCGCGGCAGGTCGCGGGTTTCCGGCTTCAGCACCAGCGGCCCGCCCGGCTCGCTGATGGCAACGGCCATCATCGCCGACGGCAGTTCCATGTTCTCCGCCATCTTCGCCTCCGGGTTCACCACTTGCGTTTGCACCAGTCACCGTTTGCCAGTGCCGGGCAGCCTTATGTAGTCTGCCCGAAGCGAACGAAGCAAACCGGCTTGTTCGGGCTGCGTGCACGAGGATGACGAGATGGCGCTGTTCGACGAAGAACCGAAGAAGAAAGCGAAGGCGCACGAGATCGGCCAGGATCTCTATCTGCTGTCCGCCGGGGAGCTGCGCGAGCGTATCGCCGTGCTGAAGGAGGAGATCGCGCGGCTGGAGGCGGACCTCGCCACGAAGAGTACGACGAAGGCCGCCGCCGAAGCCCTGTTCAAGCGCTGAGCGTTGCATGTTCGCGACCATCGCCTCCATCGCCTCGCTGCTGCTCGGCACGGCGTTCCTGCTCGCCGGTACCGGGCTGCATAGCCTGCTCCTGCCGCTGCGCGGCTCGGCCGAGGGGTTCTCGACGACGCCGCTCGGCCTGCTCGGCACGTTCTGGGCGGCGGGCTTCGTCGCCGGCTGCTTCCTGGGTCCGCGCATCGTCCAGCGCGCCGGCCACGTCCGTGCCTTCGGTGCCTTCGCCGCCACAGGTGCCATCGTCGCGCTGCTCACGGGCATGACCGTGAGCGAGCCCGTCTGGATCGGCCTGCGGGCGATCACCGGATTCGTCATGGCCGGCGCCTTCATGGTGATCGAGAGTTGGCTCAACGAGCGCGCCACCAACGAGAACCGCGGCACGATCTTCGGCACCTACATGATGGTGACCTACGTTGCGATCACTGCCGGCCAGATGGCGGTGCCGGTCGGCAACGTGATGACGACGACGCTGTTCATGACGGTCGGCATCCTGTTCTGCCTGTCGCTGATACCGACCGCGGTCTCCACCGCCGCCACGCCGAAGCCGCTCGCCGAGGTCAAACTCGACCTCGGCGCGCTTTACCGCAACTCGCCGGTTGCGGCGCTCGGCTGCTTCCTCATCGGCATCGCCAATGGCGCCTGGGGCACGCTTGGCGCCGTCTTCGGTGCGCGCATCGGCATATCGACCACGGAGATCGCCCTGATGGTGAGCCTCACGGTGGTTGCCGGCGCGGTGTTCCAGATTCCGGCCGGGCGCATCTCGGACCGGACTGACCGACGCTACGTGCTTGCCGCGGCGGCGTTCGGCGCCGCCTTCTTCGCATTCCTGATCTTCGTCTTCGCGCCGCGCTCGGGGGCCGTGCTCATCACGATGACCGGGCTCTACGGCGCGCTGGCCTACATTCTCTATTCCATTGCCGTCGCGCACGCGAACGACCACGCCCGCGGCACGGACTTCGTCAAGCTTTCCGGCGGGCTGCTGCTGCTCTACGGGTTCGGCACCATGGCCGGCCCGATCATCGCCGCACCGCTGATGGACTGGCTGCGGCCTGAAAGCGTCTTCCTCGCGACGCTGCTCGCGCACACGACGCTCGGTGCCTACGCGCTGCTCCGCGTCAGGGCGCGCGCTCCGGTGCCGATCGAGGAACGCGACGCGTTCAAGTCGCAGCCGGCGGAGCGTACGGTCACGCCCGCCGTGCACCAGCTCGACCCGCGCGCGGTGAACGACGAAGCAAATGATTCCGCAACGTAAGAGTTGAGTTTTTCGCAGCGCAACATAACAATGCGGGCCATGCAGGACGTCGACGCTTTTGCCGCAATCGCGGATCCCAATCGCCGCTACATCCTCGAAGAGTTGCGCCGCGGACCGAAGAGCGTGAACGAGCTCGCCAGCGGACTTGCGGTGTCCCGTCCAGCGGTGTCGCAGCATCTCAAGGTGCTGCTCGACACCGGACTGGTCAATGCCGAGGCCCAGGGTACAAGGCGGATCTATACGATCCACGCGCGGGGCTTCACCGGGCTCAATTTGTGGCTCGACCAGTTCTGGTCAGCCTGACAGGCGCTGCAAGCCATCGTCCTTCGGCATGCACCGGACCGCTCAGGGTTCCAGCTCGACGTCCCAGTAAAGGTAGTCCATCCAGCTTTCGTGCAGGTAGTTCGGCGGGAACAGCCGGCCGTTATTGTGCAGGTCGCCCACCGTCGGCTGGTACGGCTTCTGCATTGGCCACATCTTGGCCTGCGCCGGCATGGCGCCGCCCTTGCGAAGGTTGCAGGCCGAGCACGCGGCGACGACATTGTCCCACGTCGTGGCGCCGCCGCAGCGGCGCGGGATGACGTGGTCGAACGTCAGGTCCTCGCGCGTGCCGCAGTACTGGCACTGGAAGCGGTCGCGCAGGAACACGTTGAAGCGCGTGAATGCCGGATGGCGCGACGGCCGCACGAAGGTTTTGAGGCTGACGACGGACGGCAGCCGCATCGAGAAATTCGGCGACGAGACGGCGTGCTCGTATTCCGCAACAATGTTCACCCGGTCGAGGAACACGGCCTTGATCGCATCCTGCCACGACCACAACGACAGCGGGTAGTAGCTCAGCGGGCGGTAGTCCGCGTTCAGCACCAGGGCTGGCAGGCCGTCCGGCGAGACAGCAATCGTCACTCAGGCATCTCCGACACCAAGGAACGGTCCGGATAGTGTATTCCCGGCGTGACGGGATTGTGAAGCGGCAAAGTTGCGCCGCTCGCCCGGCCGAAGCCGGCTTTCCACCGGGCTTTACGGTGCCGGCGTCGCGTCGCGGCCGCGCATCTCGCGGTAGTGCGCCCACAGCAGCCGGGCGGCGACGGCGCGCCATGGCGCCCATGATTCGGCCATCGCCCGCAGCGCCTTGGCATCCGGCCGCTGCGGCAGGCCGAAGGCATCCTCGGCGGCGATCTGCAGTGCAAGGTCGCCGGCTGGAAAGACATCCGGGTGCCCGGCCGCGAACAGCAGGTAGACCTCCGCCGTCCACGGTCCGATGCCGTGCAGCGCGGTCAGCAGCGCGACCGCGTCGTGCGAGTCGAGATCGGCCACCGCTTCGAGGTCGACGGCTCCCGCGCCGACCGCTTCCGACAGCTTGAGCAGGGTCGCTATCTTCGGACGCGAGTATCCGGCCTGTCGCAGCAGCGGCTCGCCGCCTGCGAGAATGGCCTTCGCGCTGACGGGATCGGCAAGCCCCTTCAGCCGCCCGAATATGGCGTCGGCGGATGCGCGCGAGACCTGCTGGCCGGTTATCACCGCGACCATGCTCTCGAAGCCGGCAGGCCGGCGGCGCAGATCGACGGCGCCGGCGCCCGGAATGATCGCCGCCAGACGCGGGTCAAGCGCGGCAAGTGCCGCAAGCCCGTCGCTCACATCGCTTTCGCTGTCGATCCGCCGCAATTGCATGCTAGCTGTCCCTTCGCGCCGCCGGCAACGCTAGGGCGCGGTCACCGCCCGTCAATCCGATTTCGCCAGCCGATGAGCCAGCCCGTATTCCGTTTCGCGCCGAGTCCCAATGGCGAGCTGCACCTCGGGCACGCCCATTCGGCTCTGCTCAACCACGATCGCGCGAAGGCGGCCGGCGGCCGCTTCCTGCTGCGCATCGAGGATATCGATACGGCGCGCTGCACGCCGGCGTTCGAGCAGGGCATCTACGACGACCTGGCCTGGCTCGGCATAGACTACGAACGACCGGTGCGGCGGCAGTCGGAACATTTCGACGCCTATCAGTCGGCGCTCGACAGGCTGGTGAAAGCCGGCCTGGCCTATCCTTCCTTCTTGTCGCGCGGGGAGCTGCGCGGCATCATCGCCGAGCAGGAAGCCAAGGGCGAGCACTGGCCGCACGACCCCGACGGCGCGCCGCTCTATCCGTTACTCGAGCGCGCGATGTCGAAGCGGGAGCGCGCAAAACGTCTCAAGTCGGGCGCTCCGTTCGCGTGGCGGCTCGACATGGACGCGGCGCTCGACGCGGTCGGGAAGCCGCTGTTCTGGGAGGAGCGCGGCGGTGGTCCGGAAGGCGAGATCGGCCGGCTCGAGGCGCATCCCGAGATGTGGGGGGACATCGTGCTCGCCCGCAAGGACGTTCCGACGAGCTACCAGCTGTCGGTCGTCGTCGACGATGCGGTGCAGGGCATCACCGAAGTCGTTCGCGGCCGCGACCTGTTCCAGGCCACGTCGGTCCAGCGCCTGCTACAGCGGCTGCTCGGCCTCGAGCCGCCGGTCTACTATCATCACGAACTCGTTCTGGGACCCGACGGGCGCAAGCTCTCCAAGAGCCAGCGCGACACCGGCCTGAAGGCGCTGCGCGCCGGCGGCGCGACGCCTGCGGAGGTGCGCGCGATGGTCGGGCTTTAGGGCTCCAGAAGGCAGACTCCTTGCCGCGCAGCAAGATACGTATTGCGATGCGTTTTAGGGCGGCAGGATACTTCCACGACAGCCTGTCGTAGCGGGTTGCGATGCCCACGAGGATGTTCAAGGCATCGTGGCAACGATCTGGGACCATGAATTTGCTGCCTTCGGCAAGCGACGCATGACCTTTGCTGATTCAGCCGGCCCCTATTTCGTGGACGTGGATGAGCAGAACCAGGATCAGATTCTCGTCACATACAAGAGCGGACCACTGCCGTGGGAGGTCTTGCGGAAAAGAGTCTCGATGGCGTATTTCGCCTCGAAGGCACCACCTGGGGGCACGGTGACCCGTATGTTGATGGCAGAGACTGGTTCGAGGTGACTCTTCGAACCCCAGCGACTATGCGCCTGTGGGGCAATCGGGTGATCCTACGAGGATACTGAAATAGACGCTAGCGCATCCAACGAGTGACATCCGATACGAAATCGAATGTACACGTTGATGATTGCATGGCTCAGGTGCTCATCCGCATGACGGCGGCCTTGAGCAGAAGCATGAGCAACATCACCGCCGCGGCGCCACCAGCTCCGTAAAGCAGCGCCCATTTGAGCTCCTTCAGGTTCGTGCCGTAGTGGTTGGCGACCAGAATCGCGCCGAAGAAGCCGATCGTGATGAAGGTGGCGTGGGCGAACGGTCCGTAGCCTTCGCGTTCGATGGACGATTCCATCATGAGCGACAGCATGTAGGCGATACCGAACACGGTGCCGCCGGCGAGGAGCATCCAACCCGCGCCGAGGTTCCAGAGCATTTCGACCTCTCCACCTCACGGTTCAACCGCGTTGAGGCTAGGTCAAAAACCTTTCGCTTTGCTAACGGGGCCTGCGCGCCTAGAGCGTGCCGCCTGATCAACGGACCCCCTGCCGATGCCCTCAGCCCGCCTCGTGCCCGTCGTCTTCGTGCTTTTATGGGCTACCGGCTTCATCGGTGCGCGCTATGCAATGCCGCATGCCGAGCCGTTTGGCTTTCTCGCGGTTCGCTTCGCGATCACCTTCGCGATCTTCGCGGCCCTGTCCGTCGCCCTCGGCGCCAAGCCAACCACCTCGCGCCAGAGGCTCGACGCCATCGGCGTCGGCGCGCTCATCCACGGCCTCTATCTGTCGGGCGTGTTCTTCGCCATCGACCACGGCATGCCCGCCGGCCTGACGGCGCTGATCATCGGGCTGCAGCCGCTGCTCACTGCGCTGATCGCCTGGCCGGTTCTGTCGGAACCGATCGGGATGCGCCACTGGCTCGGCCTTGCCATAGGGTTTGCGGGGCTCGTTCTGGTTCTGGCGCCGAAAATGGGCGCGCTCGGTGCGGGCGTCACGCCGGTCAACATCGCCGCGTGTCTCGGCGGTGCGCTGGCGATCAGCGCCGGTACGGTCTGGCAGAAGCGGGCGCTGGGCGGGGCCGATCTCGTCTCCGGCACGATGTGGCAGTATCTCGGCGGAGCGCTGCCGCCGGCACTGCTTGCGCTGGCCTTCGAGAGCGGACAGTTCGAGCCGGTGCCGCAGCTGTGGTTCGCTCTCGTCTGGCTGGTGCTCGTACTCTCCGTCGGCGCGATCTTCCTGCTGATGCTGATGATCCGCGACGGCGCGATCGGCCGCGTCTCGGCGCTGTTCTACCTCGTCCCGGCCGTCACGGCGCTGATGGCCTGGGGGCTGTTCGGCGAGCGCCTCGACACGATCCAGCTGGCCGGCATGGCCCTCACAATGCTGGGTGTGTGGCTGGCGATGCGCTCATCTCGACCGGCATGACCTTGGAGCGCGCCTCCAGGTAGCGTGAGATCGACGCGTTGAGCTCGCCGCCGAGGATGAAGATCATCGCGATCATGTAGAGGAAGACGACCGCCACCATGATCGAGGCCAGGCCTGCATAGGTCGAGGCGTAAGAGGAGAAGTTCTCGAGATAGGTTGCGAACACGATCGAGCCGAGGAGCCATCCGCTGAGCGTGAATACGATGCCGGGCGCGATGTCGAGCAGACGCCTGCGCCCGGCGGGCAGCCAGGCGTGCACGCCGACGAGGCCGAGCACGATGACGCTCGACGCAACCACGTACCGCCACAGGGTGATGGTGCCCATGTAGGGCGCCAGGGCCGGGACATAGCTGACCGCGATGCGGCCGATCAGCGGCGCGAGAACCAACAGCACCGATATGGCGAGGAAGCCCATCGTCGTCAGGAACACGAAGAACAGACTCTGCAGTCTGCGCACGACGAAATTGCGGTTCTCGACGACGCGGTAGGCCCGATTGAGCGCCGTGCGCAGCGCCTCTATGCCGTTTGAGGCGAAGACGCCTGCGACGATCACCGAGACTGTCAGGAAGTCGCCGCGCTGCACGGTGAGCACGTTGACGACCTCGCGCGCTATCGGTTCGGCGATGGTGTCCGGCCAGGTGTCGAACACGATGTGCACAGCCGTGTCGGCGAAGGCGTTGGCGCCGAGGAAGCTGGCGAGCGCGGTCGCGAAGATGAGGAACGGGAACAGCGCCATCAGAGCCGTGATGGCCAGATGGGACGCCATGGACCAGCCGTCGTCGGAATCGAAGTGACTGATCGCATCCCACAAGACGCGTTTGACGGCGACAATTCTGCGCACCGCGCCTCCGCTTGATTGTCCGTTGCGGCTGTATATGTGAAGGCTTTGCGCAGATAGGCAAGGCGCGGGGCCGAACGCGCGGCCGTTTGTAACAGCCCGTTACCGCTTCGAGCGGCGCCGTCGACAGGAACCTTCATGTCCACCGTCTTCAACGTTTTTGCAGTGCTCGTGATGGTCGCGGTCGTCATCGTGCTCATCCGCGGCCTGATCAACATGATGCGCGGCGGCTCCGGGAACACCTCGAACAAGCTGATGCAGGCGCGCGTCGCGCTGCAGTTCGTGGCGCTCGTCCTCATCATGGCGGCGCTCTGGGCCGCCGGAGGCTGAGCGGTGGTCAAGCTCAACAAGATCTACACCCGCACCGGCGACGACGGCACCACCGGCCTGGTGAGCGGCGAGCGGCGGCGCAAGGACGATGTGCGTATCGCCTGCTTCGGCACGGTCGACGAGACCAACGCGGCGATCGGCCTCGCCAGAACCGCGCTCGCCACGGGCGGACGCGCCGACGTCGACGCCATGCTGGCGCGCATCCAGAACGACCTCTTCGACCTCGGCGCCGACCTTGCGACCCCGCCCGCCGACAAGCCGCTCGGCTACGAGCCGCTCCGCATCGTGCAAAGTCAGGTCGACTGGCTCGAGGCGTCGATCGACGCGCTCAACGCCGACATCCCGCCGCTGAAGAGCTTCATCCTGCCCGGCGGGTCCCCCGCCGCGGCCGCCCTGCATCTGGCGCGCACGATCGCGCGGCGCGCCGAGCGCCAGATGGTCGAGCTCGCGGCGCGCGAGACGGTGTCGCCCGAGGCCATCAGGTTCGTGAACCGGCTGTCCGATTTCCTGTTCGTTGCCTCGCGCGCCGTCAATGACAATGGCGCGGCCGACGTGCTATGGGTGCCCGGCGCCAACAGATAGGGGCCGGTGCATCCGGCGGAAGTTCTTCATGTTCATTCCGCTGCATGACGCCAACAGCCTGCGCCACATCAAGCTTCAGTACGTCACCATCGGCCTCATCGCCGCGAACGTCATCGTCTTCCTGATCACGGCGGTGCAAAGCGAGCAGGCGCAACTCGCGACGATGGTCGGCTTCGGCTACATTCCCATCACGCTGTTCTCGGATGTCGTGCGACCGGACGAACTGCTCCTGGTGCCCGACTGGATGACCTACTTCACTTACTCCTTCTTCCACGGCGACATATGGCATCTCGGCGGCAACATGCTGTTCCTCTGGATTTTCGGGGACAATGTCGAGGATGCGCTCGGCCACTTCCGCTACTTCATCTTCTACATGCTGTGCGCGGCCGCCGGCGCCTTCGTGCATGGGCTCGCCGCGCCGGATAGCCAAGCGCCCCTGATCGGCGCCTCCGGCGCGATCGCAGGCATCGTCGCCGCCTACCTGATCCTTCACCCGCGGGTGAAGATCTGGGTTCTGATCATGTTGCGGATCCCGCTTCGCATTCCGGCCTGGGTCGCGCTCGCCTTCTGGATCGGGTTCCAGTTCGTCATGTTCGCCGTCGCCGGCGAGGACCAGGTGTCATGGGCAGCGCACATCGGCGGCATCGTTGCCGGCGCCATCCTCGTGCTTGTCCTGCGCCGGCGCGGGGTCCCTCTGCTCGACAGCGAAATCGTCACGCCGAAGGACGTCCGACTGGCCGCGCCGCAGGTCGGCGCGCCTGGGCCTGCAGCACCGAGCGGACCCTGGGGACGCCAGTAATTCAACCGATTGGTGCGCCGTTGCGTGTATTGACGCTTCCGGCTAGCCAAAATAGACGTTCGGCGCGCCCAGCAGGCCGCTAGCCTGCGCGCACCGATATTGCCGTTTCCGCGGCGGCGACAGCCGCGCGTCGGTTCGGGACAAGCGCCGGGCGGCGCGCTGCCTTAAATGCCGCTCGCCGCAATGCCGAAAGCCAGCAGAAGGGTGGACGCCTGATGAAGATCCTTGTGCCCGTGAAGCGGGTTGTCGACTACAATGTGAAGATCCGCGTCAAGGGCGACGGATCGGGCGTCGACCTCGCCAACGTCAAGATGTCGATGAATCCGTTCGACGAGATCGGCATCGAGGAGGCGATTCGCCTCAAGGAGGCCGGCAAGGCCACCGAGATCGTCGCCATTTCGATCGGACCCGCCCAGGCGGCCGAGACCATTCGCACCGCGCTCGCCATGGGCGCCGACCGCGGCATCCTGGTGAAGGTCGACGAGACCGTCGAACCGCTCACCGTGGCGAAGATCCTCAAGGGCATTGCCGACGCCGAACAGCCGGGGCTTATCATCCTCGGCAAGCAGGCGATCGACGACGATGCCAACCAGACCGGCCAGATGCTCGCCGCACTGCTCGGCTGGAGCCAGGCCACATTCGCTTCCAAGGTCGAGCTGGGTGACGGCAAGGCCAAGGTGACGCGCGAGGTCGACGGCGGACTGCAGGTCGTCGAGGTCAAGCTGCCGGCGATCGTGACGACTGACCTTCGCCTCAACCAGCCGCGCTACGCGTCGCTGCCGAATATCATGAAGGCG
This sequence comes from Pseudomonadota bacterium, assembly GCA_023457435.1. GTDB lineage: Bacteria > Pseudomonadota > Alphaproteobacteria > Rhizobiales > Rhizobiaceae > RCIO01. The sequence continues at coordinate 67,452 of JAEWLS010000034.1, read as the reverse complement.
AAGAAGAAGCCGCTCGACGAGAAGTCGGCCGCCGACTTCGGCGTCGAGGTCAAGGCACGGCTCAAGGTGCTGAAGACCGAGGAGCCGGGCGGCCGCAAGGCCGGCGTCAAGGTGAAGTCCGTCGAAGAGCTGGTCGGGGCGCTCAAGGGCGCCGGCGTCATCTGAAGCTCGCACAGGAGATACGAATATGGCCATTCTTCTCGTAGCCGAGCACGACAACGCTTCGGTCTCGGACCAGACCGCCAAGGCCCTGAGCGCCGCCGGCCAGATCGGCGGAGACGTCGACGTTCTCGTCGCCGGCAAGGGTGCCAAGGCCGCCGCCGATGCGGCCGCCCAGCTCAAGGGCGTTCGAAAGGTCCTTCTCGCCGAAGCCGACGAACTCGAGCAGCGTCTCGCCGAACCCCTCGCGGCGCTCGTCGTGTCGCTCGCCGGCTCCTATGACGCGATCGTCGCGCCGGCCACGACCATGGGCAAGAACGTCCTGCCCCGCGTCGCTGCGCTCCTCGACGTCATGCAGGTTTCGGAGATCGTCGAGGTCGTCTCGGCCGACACGTTCAAGCGGCCGATCTACGCCGGCAACGCGATCCAGACCGTGCAGTCGACCGACGCCAAGAAGGTCGTCACGGTGCGCACCGCCTCGTTCAAGGCGGCCGAGCAGGGCGGCTCGGCAACTGTCGAGACGATCAAGGCCGCCGACAATCCGGGCCTGTCGACCTTCGTCGAGAACAAACTGTCGGAGAGCGATCGTCCCGAACTGACCTCGGCCAAGATCATCATCTCCGGCGGTCGCGCGCTGGGCTCCGCGGAGAAGTTCCAGGAGGTGATCCTGCCGGTGGCCGACAAGCTCGGCGCCGCCGTCGGCGCCTCGCGTGCGGCGGTCGACGCCGGCTACGCGCCGAACGACTGGCAGGTGGGTCAGACCGGCAAGGTCGTCGCTCCCGAACTCTACATCGCCGTCGGCATCTCCGGCGCTATCCAGCACCTCGCCGGCATGAAGGACTCGAAGGTCATCGTCGCCATCAACAAGGACGAGGAGGCGCCGATTTTCCAGGTCGCGGACTATGGTCTTGTCGGCGACCTGTTCACCATCCTGCCGGAACTGCAGAAGGCGCTGTAGGCGAACAGACTACCGGCCACGGCATCGCGAAAGGGCGGCTCCGACACGGTCGGGCCGCCCTTTTCGCTTGCGCATGCGGCTGGACGCATTAGTTTGCGCTGCAACAAGAAAGCGGGCTCAGAGCTCCGCGGCGGGAAAAGACAGCATGTCGGGCAAGATCGCGACCGTCGGCATCATCGGCTCGGGCCAGATGGGAGGCGGGATTGCGCACGTCGCTGCCGTGGCGGGCTTCGATGTGTTCATCAACGACCTGTCGATGGACCGCATCGAGAAGGGCATCGCCACGATCAGCGGCAATTTGGCGCGCCAGGTCGGATCCGGCAAGCTCAGCGAAGCTGATCGCCAGACGGCCCTGAAACGCATCCGTCCCGCGGAAACCTACGAGGCGTTGTCGACGTGCGACCTCGTGATCGAGGCCGCGACCGAGGACGAGACCGTCAAGCGCAAGATCTTCGCGCAGGTCTGCCCGGTGCTCAAGCCCGAGGCCATTCTCGCCACGAACACGTCGTCGATCTCGATCACGCGCCTCGGCGCGCAGACCGACCGGCCCGAGCGGTTCATGGGCATTCACTTCATGAATCCGGTGCCGCTGATGAAGCTCGTCGAGCTGGTGCGCGGCATCGCCACCGACGACGGCACGTTCGAGGCGGCACGCGGCTTCGTCACGCAGCTCGGCAAGACGATCACCGTGTCGGAGGATTTCCCGGCCTTCATCGTCAACCGCATCCTGATTCCGATGATCAACGAGGCGATCTACACGCTCTACGAGGGCGTCGGCACGGTCGAGGCCATCGACAACGCGATGAGGCTCGGCGCGAACCACCCCATGGGGCCGCTGCAGCTCGCTGACTTCATCGGCCTCGACACCTGCCTGTCGATCATGCAGGTGCTGCATGACGGGCTTTCGGACTCGAAGTATCGGCCGTGTCCGCTGCTGGTGAAGTATGTCGAGGCAGGCTGGCTCGGACGCAAGACCGGCCGAGGCTTCTACGACTATCGCGGCGAAACGCCGGTGCCGACGCGCTAGAATCTGTCGCAGACGGTCGCCCGGATCAGGATTACGTCCTGCCGGAGCTCGGCCTCCAGCCGTTCCCGGTAGGAGCGCCACCAGGCGTGATCCAGATCGCTCACCATCACCTCGACGATGACGATCCGGTCGCGTTCGACCTCGCCGCCATCCTTCCACAGGCCTTCTGCCGGCGAACGGCTGAATGCGGTCGCTCCGCCGAAGCGCTCGGTGAGTTCGGCGAGGGTGCGCTCGATCACGGAGCGGTCGCCGTCGCGTTCGACCGGAAGAAAAATCTCGACCAGATGCATCGGCAATGAACAGCCGTGGTGCCCTGGAGTTCCGCCGTCAGTTGTAGCCGTCGCAATTCGCCTCGGCCGAAGCAAGCATCGCCGCGCCGCCCGGCACCTCGATATCCAACGCGGCGATCACCGCGTCGTGCCGGCTGGCAAGGTCTGCCACATAGGCGCGTATGGCCTCCGTAGGCTTCCATGCGCGCGACATCTCGCGTCGACGCGCCAGGCAGACAAGGGCGTCGATGCGCGCTGACATGGCCTCTGCTATGGCCGTCGGTTCAACTTCCGCACTGCGCCCGGCGAGCAGCGTTGCCGCCCCGACGCGTCCCTCCGCCGCCGCATGGAGCAGCGGCGTGTTGCCGAGACTGTCGGCGCCGTTCGGGTCCACGCCCGCGTCGAGCAGGCGCAGCGCGATATCGGCTCGGCCCATGATGGCGGCGTAGCGCAGCGCCTCCACGCTCTGGCGCTCGATGCTCGCGCCGTTTGCCAGCAGCAGATCGAACATCTCCAGTCCAGGGTGCCATGCCGCCCCGCCCAGCACCCACCGTCCCTCCACGTCGCGCGCCGTCCCGGCGTGCGCGCCGCGTTCGACCAGCCGTCGCGCTGCATCGCCGTAGCCGCCCCAGACGGCTGCCGCCAAGGCGCCATCGAGATCCGACGTCCGTTCGGCCAGAAGCGAGGCGACGGCATGATAGTCGCGGTAGGCGCGTACATTTGTCGAACTGGCCAACTCGGCATTGGTACGCGTTCCGTCGTCGAAGCCAATTCTCCAGTCCGGTTCATGCCGGTAGGCGACGGCCGCCGCCAGCGGCGTCAACGAGCGACCGTCGCGCGCATCAGGCTCTGCGCCAGCTTCGAGCAGGGCGCGCAGGGTTGCGGCCTGACCATACTTCGCGGCGATGAACAACGGCGTCTCGCCGTCGCGCATCCTCGCTTCAAGATCGGCCCCGGCAGCGACGAGCAGCTCTATCATCTCGGTGCTGGAGCGCAGGGCGGCGCCGTGCAGGGCGCTCTCACCGAAATAGCCGGCATGGCCGTCGGGATCGGCGCCTTCGGCGATCAGCCTGCGGGCGAGATCTACATCCCTGCCCTTGGCGGCGACGTAGAGGGCCGCGTCCAGCTCCGCCTGTCCGACGCCGGCTTGCGCCTTCATCGTGTCGAGAAGCAGTCCGGCGGTCGCGTAATGGCCACCCTCCAGCGCCTGGACCAGCGGCGTGCCCCGGTTGCCCGCCTGCGCCGGGTCGGCGCCCGCGCCGAGCAGGAGGCGGACGATGTCCGTCTTGCCGTAGCGTGCGGCCCAGTCCATCGGGCGGTCGCCGTTGCGGTCACGGCGGTCGATGTCGGCGCCGTGTTCAACCAGCGTCGCCAGCATGTCGGCCCGGCCGGCCTCTGCGGCGTAGTAGACCGGCAGCCAGGTCGCCATCGGCGTCGGATCGTCGAGGCCGTTCGGATTGACGCCGCCGGCGAGTTCGGCGCGCATCGCCTCAAGGTCGCCCCTGCCGATCGCCTCGATCATCTCGCGCTCGTGCGCGATGGCCGGCGCGGCGAGAGCGAGCGCCAGCAGTGCCGCTATGATGCGCATCCGAAAAACCCCGTTGACCCAGCGTCATGCTGGCTCGACGAGTTGTCGGCAGTTAGGCGCGTCTGCGGCTAATGTTCGGCCTTCTTGGCCTCGCCATGCGAAGCCTCGGCCTCGCTGCCCTCGACAGGGTGTTCCTCGGGCGCGGTCAGCCCGGCGAGCGCCACCTCGACCAGATGCTTGGCGTCCGCGCTTGCCCATTCGGCCGGCCCGTTCATGTGGGCAAGCAGGCAGCCGTCGCGATCGACCAGCATGGTCACCGGCAGGCCGAAGGCGAGCGAGCGCTTCTTCATCTCGTTGAACATGCCGAGCGTGTCGTCGCGGTAGAGCGCGAGATTGTGCACGCCGGTGTCGGCCAGGAACTTTCTCGGTTTCGCGTCATCGCCGTTCTCGACGTTGACCGCCACGACCTCGAAATCGGCTCCGCCCTTGTCCTTCTGGAGGGCGTCCAGCGCCGGCATCTCGGCGCGGCACGGCGCGCACCACGTCGCCCACAGATTGACCAGCAGCACCTTGCCGGCAAATGCGCCGATCTCGGTCGGCTTGCCCGAGGCGTCCTTGAAGGCCAGTCCTGCCACGGATTGCGGCCTGGCCGGCGGCAGCATGCCGGCGACCTCGCCTTTGGCGGCTTCGCTCACCAGCGTCATCAATGTGCGCGGCTTCGGCGCCGGCGCGTCGGTGGCGCTGCCGTGCTCGCCACCGCCGGAAGCGCTCGCGGTCTGGGTCTTCGCCAAGCACGCCGCGTCGGCAATCGACGCCGTTGTCTCCGGCGTCGGATTGTCAGAACCGCCATAGGTCACGTATACGGCAACGCCGCCGGCCGCGATGCCCGCAACGGCGGCAAGCGCGACGATCAGCTTCGCCGAAAGTCTTGGCAGTTTCATTCCCGTTCCTTCAAGCCAGCGCCCGATATAGCCATGAGCGACGAGAAGACCAGCAACCAGATGTGGGGCGGACGTTTCGCCACGGGTCCCGCGGCGATCATGGAGGCGATCAACGCCTCCATCGGATTCGACCGCAAGCTCTACCGGCAGGACATTGCCGGCTCCCTCGCCCACGCCTCTATGCTCGCCGAAAAAGGCATCATTTCGGTTAAGGACCAGGAGGAGATAGCCCGCGGGCTCAACACGATCCTGTCAGAGATCGAGGGCGGGACGTTCAACTTCTCCACGCGGCTCGAAGACATCCACATGAACGTCGAGTCGCGGCTCTCGGACCTGATCGGCCCGGCCGCGGGCAGGCTGCACACGGCGCGCTCGCGCAACGACCAGGTGGCGGTCGACTTCCGCCTGTGGGTCAAGGAGGAGCTCGGCCGCACGGCTGGCGCGCTGACGCGGCTGATCGAGGCGCTGCTCGCCCGTGCCAAGGAGCATGCCGCGACCGTTATGCCTGGCTTCACGCATCTGCAGGCTGCCCAGCCGGTCACCTTCGGCCACCACTGCATGGCCTATGTCGAGATGTTCGCGCGCGATCTCAGCCGGGTGCGCGACGCCATCGAGCGGCTCGACGAATCGCCGCTCGGCGCGGCGGCGCTCGCCGGCACCGGCTATCCGGTCGACCGGCATGCCACCGCCGCGGCACTCGGGTTCCGCGAACCGACCCGCAATTCGATCGACAGCGTATCCGACCGCGATTTCGCGCTCGAGTTCCTGTCGACCGCCGCGATCTGCGCCACGCACCTGTCGCGCATGGCGGAGGAAATCGTCATCTGGTCGACGCCGCAGTTCGGCTTCGTGCGGCTGTCGGATTCGTTCTCGACCGGCTCGTCGATCATGCCGCAGAAGAAGAACCCCGACGCGGCCGAACTGGTCCGTGCCAAGACCGGGCGGGTCAACGGCCACCTGATCGGCCTGCTGACCGTCATGAAGGGGCTGCCGCTCGCCTATTCCAAAGACATGCAGGAGGACAAGGAAGCGGTGTTCGACACGGCAGAGACGCTCGAACTGATGCTCGCGGCGATGACCGGCATGGTCGGCGACCTGACGGTGAACACTGCCGCGATGAAGAAGGCAGCGGGGGCCGGCCATTCCACCGCCACCGACCTCGCCGACTGGCTCGTCCGCGAGGCCGGATTGCCGTTCCGCGAGGCGCATCACGTCACCGGCCGCGCCGTGGCGCTCGCCGAGCAGAAGAAGACGACGCTGTCGAAGCTGTCGCTCGACGAGCTGAAGGAAATCAATCCGGCGATCACGGAAGGTGTCTACGACGTCCTGTCGGTCGATGCCTCGGTGCGCAGCCGCAAATCCTTCGGCGGCACGGCGCCGGCCGAGGTGCGCCGCCAGGTGCGCTACTGGAAGAAGCGTCTGGCGCGGGATGCGCGTAGCGGCAAAAGCGTCTAGGCTGGCGCTATGTCGGCCGTGCTGAAAAGACTTGCGATCGTCGCCCTCCTGGCCGCACTTGGCCCGGCGCTCGCCGCGTGCGGACGCCGCGCCGAACTCGACACGCCGTACCAGGCCGGCGTCGAGGCGCGCAAACAGGCCGAAGAGGACGGCAGGCCCTTGCCGCCCGAGCCGAAGCCGCCGGTCGCCGACCGGAAGTTCATCCTCGACGGCCTGATCTGAGAACGTTTCGATTGGCGAAGTCTGCCGGAGCACACGCGTGAACCATTTCGACTACCGCGACGGCGTGCTCCACGCCGAGGACGTACCGGTGCCGCAGATCGCGGCCGAAGTGGGCACGCCGTTCTATGTCTACTCGACCGCCACGCTGACGCGGCACTACCGGGTGTTCACGGAGGCGTTCGCCGGCCTGGACACGCTGGTGTGCTACGCCATGAAGGCGAACTCCAACCAGGCCGTGCTGAAGACGCTGGCCGCGCTCGGCGCAGGCGCCGACGTCGTCTCCGAGGGCGAGCTTAGGCGCGCCCTCGCGGCCGGCATACCAGCTTCGAAGATCATGTTCTCCGGTGTCGGCAAGATCGCGCGGGAAATGGACTTCGCGCTCGCTGCCGACATCCTGTGCTTCAACGTCGAGTCCGAGCCGGAACTGGAGCTGCTGTCGCAGCGCGCTGTCGCTGCCGGGCGCGAGGCGCGCGTGTCGCTCCGCATCAACCCGGACGTCGACGCCCGCACCCACAAGAAGATCTCGACCGGCAAGGCCGAAAACAAGTTCGGCATCGCGTGGCAGCGCGCCAGGGCTGCCTATGGCCGCGCGGCGGAGCTGCCGGGCCTCAAGGTCACCGGAATCGACATGCACATCGGCAGCCAGATCACCGAGCTGCAGCCGTTCGACGACGCCTTCGCGCTGCTGACAGAACTCGTCGGCTCGCTGCGCGCCGACGGGCACGACATCGACCATGTCGATCTCGGCGGCGGTCTCGGCATTCCGTACCGCGACGACAACCAGCCGCCGCCGCTTCCGGACGCCTACGCCGCGGTGGTGCGGAAACGGGTCGCCGATCTCGGCGTGAAGATGATCTTCGAGCCGGGCCGGCTGATCGCCGGCAATGCCGGCATCCTGGTCACCGAGGTCGTCTACGTGAAGGAAGGCGACGCCAAGAACTTCCTGATCGTCGATGCGGCGATGAACGACCTTGTCCGCCCGACGCTGTACGACGCCTTCCACACGATCCGGCCGGTGCGCATGCCGGCGCCGGACGCGCCGCGTCTCAAGGTCGACATAGTCGGGCCAGTTTGCGAGACCGGCGACTTCCTCGGCCACGACCGCGATCTGCCGCGGCTCGCCGCCGGCGACCTGATCTACGTCGCCACCGCCGGCGCCTACGGCGCGGTGCAGGCGGGGACCTACAACACCCGGCTGCTGGTGCCGGAGGTGCTGGTCAATGGCGACCGCTACCACGTCGTTCGCCGTCGCCCGACCTATGACGAGCTGATCGGGCTCGACTCCGTGCCGGACTGGTTCTGACGTTCCGCAGCGGTATCGTCGCAAGCCGCATACATCGTTCACGTTTTCGTTCGCGCCTCGCCTTCGCCGTGTTTGCTGCTAGTTTCGGGGTGAGGAGCGGCGCGGCGGACGCGCACGCCGCGAACCGAATCGGAAGGTCCATGGCCGGAAAGCCTGCCGCGACGAAGAAGGTTGATCCAGGCAGGCTGGAACCGGCCACAGTCACGTTGCCGCGCCTGATGCGCACCCGCGCGGCGACGCGTGCCGCGGTGGTCGTCGAGCGGCTGTGGCCGCTGCTGCTACCGGCCGTCATCGTCTTCGCCCTCTTCCTGATCGCATCCTGGTTCGGCCTACTTCGGCTGGTGCCGGATACGCCGAGATATGCCGTCGGCGGCGTCTTCGCGCTCGCCTTGCTGGCAGCGCTGTGGCCGCTTCGCGCATACCGGCGCCCGACGGCCGCGGAGATCGACCGGCGCATCGAGCGCACCAATGCGCTCGTGCACGCGCCGATCACCACGCAGGGCGACAGGCTCGCCGCCGGCGGCGACAGTTTCGCCGACGCGCTGTGGCGCGAGCACCAGCGGCGCATGGCCGAAAGGCTCGGCGCGCTCGACTCCGACCTGCCGCGCACGCGCGTGCCGGAGCGCGACCCTTGGGGCCTTCGCGCGGCCGTCGCGCTGCTGCTCGTCGTCGCCTTCGCCTTCTCCGGCTCACCCTATGGCGGCTCGGTGCTCGACGTCTTCCGGACGCGCCCCGGAGAGCCGCCGGTGCCGCCGCGCATCGACGCCTGGGTCACGCCGCCGCCCTACACCGGCCGCGCGCCGCTGTTCCTCACTTCCGACGCCAACACCGCGCTGAACCTCTTCAGCGTGCCTGAAGGCAGCGACTTCGCGATCCGCATCACCGGCGGCAGCGGCGAAGAGACGCTCGCCTTCATGGACGCCGCGGGAACCGCCGAGATCAGGCCGCAGGCAGCCCCCGGCGACGCTACGCCGGCGGCGGAAGGCGCGCCCGGCAGCCGCCAGTTCGGCGGGAAGCTGACGCGCGACGGCGTCCTGTCGCTGCTTGCCGGCGAGGACAGCCTCCGCAGCTGGACGTTCCAGGTGCTGCCCGACAATCCGCCCGTCGTGCGCTTCACCGGCGAGCCCAAGCGCGCCGTCAACGGCACGCTGGAGCTCACCTACGAGGTCGAGGACGATTACGGCGCGGTCGAGGGCAAGACCCGGTTCGCGCAGGAGCAGGCCGATGCGCCGGGCGCGCATCCGCTCTACGCCGCACCCGAAATGCCGCTGACGCTGCCGCGCCGCAATGGCGGGATTGCCGCCCGCACCGTGCGCGACCTCACCGAGCATCCGTGGGCGGGCAGCACGGTCGATGTCGAGCTGCAGGTGAAGGACGCCGCCGGGCAGGAGGCGCGCAGCGAGCGACGCCGGCTGGTGCTGCCGCAGCGGCCTTTCTCAAATCCGCTGGCCAAGGCTCTGATCGAGCAGCGCCGGCTGCTGGCGCTCGACGCCAACCAGCGCGCGCGTGTGCTCAACCTGATGGACGCGATCACCATGCGGCCTGAGGAGACGATTCCGGTGCCGAGCCACTATCTCGGCATCCGCGCCGCGCGCACCCGGCTCTACGTCGCAGCGGGCGACGAGCAGCTGCGCGAAGTTGTCGACTATCTCTGGGAGATGGCGCTGGCCATCGAGGACGGCGCGCTGTCCGACGCGGAGCGGCGCATGCGCCAGGCGCAGGAGGCGCTCAAGGAGGCGCTGGAGAACGGCGCCAGCGACGAGGAGATCGAGCGGTTGATGCAGGAGCTGCGTCAGGCGATGAACGAGTATCTGCGCGAGTTCGCCGAGCGGGCCATGCGCGACCCGAACTTCGCCCAGCAGCAGAACCAGCAGCAGAACGGCCAGGAAATGCGGCAGAGCGACCTCGACCGCATGCTCGACCAGATCGAGCAGATGGCGAAGTCCGGCGCTCGCGACCAGGCGCAGCAGATGCTGTCGCAGCTGCAGGACATGATGAACAACCTGCAGATGGGGCAGGGCCAGCAGCAGGCCGGCGACGGCCAGCAGGGCGAGATGCGCCAGCAGATGGACCGTCTCGGCGAGCTCATGCGCCGCCAGCAGGAGCTGATGAACGAGACGTTCCAGATGGATCAGATGCAGCGCGGCCAGCAGCAGCGCGGCCGCGACCGCTCGCAGCAGCGCGGGCAGGGCCAGCAGGGCCGCCAGGGGCAAGGTCAGCAGGGTCAGCAAGGTCAACAGCCAGGCGGGCAGGGCGGCCAGATGTCGCCGGAGGAGTTCGCCGAGGCGCTACGCCAGCTCCAGGAGGGTCAGGGGCAGCTGCAGCAGGAGCTGCAGGCTCTGATGGAAGGCTTACGCGGCATGGGTATCGAACCGGGCGAAGGTTTCGGCGAGGCGGGCGAAGCGATGGGCGGCGCAGAGCAGGCGCTGGGCCAGAGCCAGGGCGAACAGGCTGTCGGCGAGCAGGGACGCGCGCTGGAAGCGTTGCGACGCGGCGCGCAGGACATGATGCAGCAGATGCAACAGGCCCAGCGCGGCGAGCAGGGCGGCAGCGAAGGCGAGGGCGGCCGCCGCCAGTCGACCGAGCGCGACCCGCTCGGCAGGCCGCGCGCGACGACAGGTCCAGACTTCGGCAACTCGGTTCAGGTTCCGGACGAGATCGACACGCAGCGCGCGCGCCAGATCCTGGAAGCCATCCGCAAGCGGCTCGGCAACGCGCTCAGCCCGCAGCTCGAGCGCGAATACCTCGAGCGGCTGCTACAGATGCGCTAGCGCAGCGCGCGTGCCACCTGCGCCCGGATCTCGGCCAGGGTGAACGGCTTCGACACCACGCCGATGACGATGCCTTCCAGTTCGGCGGCGCGCTCGCGCTGCTCGGCATAGCCGGTCATCAGCAGGATGCGCTGGTGCGGGAACGCAGCGGCGGTGTTTCGCGCCATCTCGATGCCGTCCATCACCGGCATGCGGATGTCGGATAGCACGAGATCGTAGGACCCCTGCGCCGCGCGGATGCGCTCCAGCCCTTCCTCCCCGTCGCAGGCCGTGTCGACGGCGTGGCCGTCAGCGGCAAGCGCACGCGCCGAGAACGTGCGGACCGAATCGTCGTCCTCTACGATCAGGATGCGACCCATCTCTCCCCATCCGGCGAAACAGGAATTTTCGGAAGCTTCTCTCAATGCCTGTCCTTCCGCGCGGGGTTCAGGCGTCACCCTTGACGATGCCCACGAAAGGCAACTCGCGGAAGGCGTGGGCGACGTCCATGCCGTAGCCGACCACGAAATAGTCGGGGCACTCGAAGCCGACGAAGTCCGCTTCCATGTCGATCTGCCGGCGCGTCGTCTTGTCGAGCAGAACGGCAATGGAGACCGAGCGGGCGCCGCGCGACAGCATCAGCTCGCGGGTGAACTTCAGCGTCTTGCCGCTTTCGAGAATGTCGTCGATCAGCAGGACGTCGCGGCCTGCCACCTCGTTGTCGATGTCGCGCAGCACGCGCACCTCGCCGCTGGTGGTTCCCGTACCGTAGCTCGAGATGAAGATAAACTCGACTTCAGGCGAGAGCCCGGTGTCGTGCATCGCCCGGATCAGGTCCGCGGCGAAGATGAACGAGCCCTTCAGGATCGAGATCACGAGAAGGTCGTGATAGTCGCGCGCGGCGATCTCCTTGGCCAGCTCGAGATTGCGCCTGGCGATGGCCGAGGCGCTGAACAGGATCTCGATGTCCTTGCCGCGTACGACAGGCATTATTGGCCATCCTTGCGGAAATCGACCGTCACGGTCCCCACGCCGTCCTTAGGTGCCTCCAGCCTGCTGGAGAAGGCGAAGCGCCCGTCGGGTGCGAGCCGCCTGTCGCTTGTCCCCAGGAAATAGCTGGTCGTCCGCCCGGCTCCGTCGGTAACGCGGATGTCGAGGCTCGGCAGATCCTCGCGGCGGGACCCGGTGTTCACCACCTCGCCGTCGACGAGGAGGAAGCTCCGGGTGCCGCTCTTCTCGATTCGGCTGGTGACCTCGACAATCCGCAGGGCAGTGCCGGCCGCCGCCGCCGGAGCGCCAGTCTGGGGCTGCGCCGGCGCCGGTCTCGAAACCAGCGCATGTCCCCCCGACACCCAGAACGCCCCAACGACGAGGACCATGCCGAACAGCCAGAACAGCGGGCCGCCGCGCCGCGGCCCATCCGGCGCCGCGTGCTTGAGGATGTCCATGCCCGGCTGCGCCGCAGCCTGCGTAGGCTCCGGAGGGCGCTGGCGTGATGGAGCGGGCGGCACCACCGACACATAGTCGGCGTCGATCACCGTGCCGGGCTCGGCAGACGGACGCGCGGCGCGCGGCGCGCCGTCAGACATGATTTCGCCGGAAACCGGGCGTGCCATGCTCTCGTCCGTCATGTTGGCCTTTCGCTGGCGTCCGGCTTCGAGTAACCCGCGAGACGTAGTCAGAAGTGGTTAATGCTTCGCGTCGCGCGCATCCTGCCGAAGTTGCGTTAATCGCGCGTTAACCATGAAAACCGAAAGTGCCGGGAGCGCGCGCTGCCCTAGATGGCTTCGACGACAACCAAGCGAACCGGAAGTCCGGACCTGATCCGTTTCGAGAATGTCGGGCTTCGCTATGGCATGGGGCCGGAGATACTGCGCGACATTTCCTTCAGCGTGCCCGAGCGCTCGTTCCAGTTCCTGAGCGGCCCTTCCGGCGCCGGCAAGACGTCGCTGCTGCGGCTGCTGTTCATGTCGCTGCGGCCGACGCGCGGCCTGATCACCATGTTCGGAAAGGACCGCTCGCGCATCACCAGAAACGAGCTGCCGCTGCTGCGCCGGCGCATCGGCATCGTGTTCCAGGATTTCCGGCTGCTCGACCACATGACCACCTACGAGAACGTGGCGCTGCCGCTGCGGGTGCGGGGGCGCGAGGAGGGCACGTATCGCGCGGACGTGGTCGAACTGCTGAAATGGGTCGGCCTCGGCGACCGCATGCACGTACTGCCGCCGGTGCTGTCCGGCGGCGAGAAGCAGCGCGCGGCGATCGCCCGCGCCCTGATCGAGCAGCCGCAGATCCTGCTTGCCGACGAGCCGACGGGCAACGTCGACCCGACGCTGGGGCGTAGGCTGCTCAGGCTGTTCCTCGAGCTCAACCGGCTCGGCACTGCGGTGGTCATCGCCACGCACGACGTGCAGCTGATGGAGCAGGTCGAGGCGCGGAGGATGGTCCTCGCCGAGGGACGGTTGGATATCTATGACTGAGGCCGCAGGACCATCGTCTAGTGCCAGGGCGGTTCCGGCCTCGCGCCCGGCCGACCTGACCGCGCCGCAGCGCGGCCACCGCAAGGCGGCGCCGATCGTGCCGCCGCAGAACGTCGCCGGCTCGGCGCTGGTGCTGGTCATCGCGATCATGACGTTCCTGTCCTGCCTCACGCTCGGCGCGGTGACGCTGGTCAGCGACGCGGCGTCGGCCTGGCAGAGCGAGATCGCGCGCGAGGCGACGATCCAGATCCGGCCTGCCGAGGGCGTGGACATGGAAGCGGCGCTGCAGAAGGCCGCAACGGTAGCGCGCGGCTTCGCAGGCGTCCGCGCGGCAACCATCGTCGACCGCGCGGCGACGGCGCGGCTGCTGGAGCCGTGGCTGGGCAGCGGGCTCGACTTCGACGAGCTGCCCGTGCCGCGCCTCGTCACCGTGACGATCGATCCGGCGGCGGCGCCCGATTTCCCGGCAATGCGCGCGGCGGTCGCCGAGGCGGTTCCCGGGGCGACGCTCGACGACCACCGAACCTGGGTCGACCGGCTCGTCGCCATGGCACGCACCACGGTCTTCCTCGGTGTTAGCGTCCTGGTGCTGATGCTGTCGGCGACGGTTCTCACCGTCGTGTTCGCCACGCGCGGCGCAATGGCCGGCAACGGCCATATCATCGAAGTGCTGCATTTCGTCGGGGCGGAGGCGCGCTTCATCGCCTCGCAGTTCCGCAGCCATTTCCTGCTCACCGGCTTCAAGGGCGCGGCAGCGGGCGGCGTCCTGGCGGCGCTGATCTTCGCGGGGTTCTCGCTGTGGTCGTCGCGCAATCTGGCGACGCCGGAGGCAGACCAGACGGCGGCGCTGTTCGGCACATTCGCCATCGGCTACTCCGGTTATGCCGGCGTCATCCTCGTCGTCCTCGCGGTCGCCCTGCTCACGGCGGTGACCACCCACCTCACCGTCGTTTCCTACCTGCGCGAAATAGACGCCCGCCAGGGCGACTGATCACGCGACGAATCAATTTGTAAGCAAAGTTTGCGACAGCTAGGACAAGTGTCGAAAGGCTGCCCCATTCGCCTGTTATGGAACGACGCATGAAGGGACCACTGCCGGAGACCGGTGCCAGTGCCGGCGGCGTCGCTACCATACGCGGGCGACGGCGCGGCCGAGTGCTGTTCTGGGTTATAGGCCTCGGCGTCCTGGCCTTCATTGCCGGATTCGGCGTGTTCTCAAGCCATATCAGCCGGCTTGCCGCGCCGGACGAGCCGCACGAGGCCGATGCCATCATCGTGCTCACAGGCGGCCAGGCGCGCATCGACGCGGCCGTGGACCTGCTCAAGTCCGGCAAGGGAAAGCGGCTGCTGATCAGCGGCGTCAATCCCGCCGCGCGGCCGGAGGACCTCGCCAAGGCCACCGGCTCAGACGTCTCGCTGTTCTCGTGCTGCGTCGACATCGACAAGGTGGCGGCCGACACGGTCGGCAACGCGATCATCAGCGCGCAATGGCTGCACCGGAACGCCTTCGCCAGCGTGATCCTGGTGACCAACAACTACCACATGCCGCGCTCGCTGCTCGAGATGCAGCGTTTCGGCGCCGGTACCGAGATCCTGCCCTATCCGGTGGTGAACACGCGCATCGACCGCGGCGAGTGGCTGCTGAACGCCGACGCGCTGCGCGTGCTGTTCACCGAGTACACAAAGTTCCTCGCCGCCGTCGTGCGCGACATGGTCGACGGCGAAACCGCGCCGGTCGGACCGACGATTACCGCGTCGGCCGGCTGAAGCTGGCGGCACGGGACCGCGTGGTGTAACGAGCGCGGGCTCTATACGGTCTCGCAATGCTCGCTCTCCGCTCCGTCGTCTACAACATCGCTCTCTACGCCGTGACGATCATCCAGATGATCGTGTTCACGCCGTTCTACTTCCTGGCGCCGCGAAAGAAGGCGTGGTGGGTGCCGCGCTTCTGGGCGCGTTCGCTGCTGTGGATGATGGACAAGACGGTCGGCACGACGCGCCGCATCGACGGGCTGGAAAACCTGCCCGCCGGCTCGTTCATCCTGGCGCCGAAGCACCAGTCCTTCTGGGACGTGCTGGCGTTCTTCCACCACCTCCCCGACCCGATCTACATTCTCAAGCGCGAGCTGTTCTGGATTCCGCTGTTCGGCTGGTACATGGCCAAGCAGCGGCTGATCCCGGTGGATCGCGGCAAGAAGGGCAAGGCACTTCGCGACGTCATCGCGCGCGCCCGTGTCGAGATGAAGGACGGGCGCCAGCTCATCATCTACCCCGAGGGGACGCGCCGGCCACCGGGCGCCGAGCCCTCCTACAAGTGGGGGATCGCCGAGATCTACTCCGAACTCGATATCCCCGTGGTCCCGGTGTCGCACCAGGCCGGGCTGTTCTGGCCGCGGCGCAAGTTCCTGCGCTTTCCCGGCACGATCCGCGCCCGTTTCCTGAAGCCCATCCCTCCGGGTCTCGGCAAGGAGGAGTTCATGGCGCGGCTGATCGCCGAGACCGAGGCCGGTTGCGACCGGATCCTGCTCGAGACCGCCGCCGACGCGGTGGCGCCGCCGATGCCCGAAAGCGCGCGCAAGCGCCTCGCCGAGCTGAAGGCGCCGGCTCCAGCGGCCTAGGAAAGCCTGGCCGCGACCTCCTCGAGCCAGCGGTCGCGAATGCCGAGCGCGCGCAGATGCGCTTCGGTATTGAGCACGTATTCCTCGTTCGGCCCCGACACGCCGGCCGCGCCGCGCACCCGCTCGACCGCCCGATCGACGTCGAGCCGGCCGGCATACTGGCCGTGACTGCGGTCGACGACGTAGGCGACCGCCGTCACCGTCTCGCCGCCGTCGAGCACCGCGGTCACGTGGCGCTCCAGATAGACGTTGGTCACCAGCTCGCGCTCGCGCAGATAGTCCATGACCTCGCCATGCAGCGTTGCCGGCACGCGAAACGCCATGCCGACGCAGGCGCCGCCGCGGTCGAGGCCGAGCACCAGGCCCGGCCGATCGACGGTGCCGCGGTGGACATGCGAATGGACGCACAGCGCGCGGCGATAGCCGGCAACGCGCGCCCGGCGCGTTTCGGTGTGCGCGAAGCCCGGGCGCCACATCAGCGAGCCGTAGCCGAACACCCAAAAATCGTCCATTTCGAACCGCCTATGGACGCCGCACCGGCGGCGCTGCAAGAAGGCCAGCGGGTAGCGATGCGGGACGGCCGGCGTCAAGCGCAACCCGGAGGTTCGTGAATGGCACGCCGCTTCTTCTGGCTGACGGTGATCATCCTGTTCGTGCTCACCGGCTATGCCGGCGGGTGGTACTGGGCGGCCGGCCGCCTTGTCGACGAGGTGCGGGCGCGCACCGGCAAGGAAACCGCCTTCGGCCGCGTCGAGTGCACAAATCCCGAGGCGCGCGGCTTCCCGTTCCGTATCGGGCTGTTTTGCGACAGCATCGGCGTCGAGCGTTCCGGCGTGGCGCTAAGCGCAGGGGCGCTCCGCTCGGCCGCGCAGATCTACAACCCGTTCCGCCTCGTCGCGGAAACCGACGGACCGGCGCAGCTCGACATCGCCGGGCTGGTGCCGTTCGACATCGCCTGGGACAGCGCGCGGGCGAGCGCGCGCCTCGCCATGCCGCTGCCGGAGACCGTCTCGACCGAGTTCGTGAAGGTCTCCGCGACGGCGCGGATGTCGGACAGCCCGCAGGTGCTCGCGGCGGAGCGGCTGGAACTGCACGGCCGGCAGAACGGCAGGGACCTGGACGTCGCGATGCGCTTCGACGGGCTGTCGTTCGGCGCGGCCTTGATCGGCGGCGAGCTGCCGCCGGTGTCGGGCATTGCCGACATCGCCTATGTCGACGGGGTGGCGCGGTTCGGGCGCAGCCTGCGCGGCGGGAAGTTCACGGTGCGCAAACTCGACATCGCCGGTGCCGGGCAAGCGCGGCTGACGGCGACGGGCACGGCCTCGGTCAGGGGAGACGGGCTGGTCGACGCGGATCTGGTGCTGACGGCGACGGACCTGGCGTCGGTCGGCGCGGCTATGGTCGAGGCGTTTCCGCAATCCGCGAGCCAGATCGCGTCGGTGTTCGCCGGCCTGTCGGCGCTCGGCGCGCAGCCATCGCTGCCGCTGACCATCCGCGCCGGGGCGGTGTCGCTCGGCTTCGTGCCGATCGGCGATCTGCCGCCGATCTAGGCCGATTTTTCCGGGTGCGCCGCCACATGGCGGCCGAAGTCCGGCACGTCGACCTCCTGGCCCGCCTGGATGATCGAGCGGCGTATGGCGCGGGTGCGGGTGAAGATGTCGAACAGCTTGTCGCCTTCGCCCCAGCGGATGGCCCGCTGCAGCAGGGCCAGGTCTTCCGAGAAGCGCGCCAGCATCTCGAGGATCGCGTCCTTGTTGTGCAGGCACACGTCGCGCCACATGGTCGGGTCCGACGCGGCGAGACGGGTGAAGTCGCGGAAACCCGAGGCCGAGTACTTGATCACCTCGGATTCGGTGACGGTCTCGAGGTCGTCGGCGGTGCCGACGATGTTGTAGGCGATGATGTGCGGCAGGTGCGAGACGATGGCGAGCACCTTGTCGTGGTGTTCCGGGTCCATCGTGTCGATGTTGGAGCCGCAGGCGCGCCAGAAGGCGGCGAGTTTCCCGAGCGCAGCGGCGTCGGTACCTGGCAGCGGCGTGAAGATGCACCAGCGGTTCTCGAAAAGCTCGGGAAAGCCGGCGTCGGGACCGGACTTTTCCGTGCCGGCGAGCGGATGGCCGGGGATGAAGTGCACGCCGGCGGGCACGTGCGGTTTCATCTGGTCGATGACCGAGCGCTTGGTCGAACCGACATCGGTGAGGATCGCGCCGGGCTTCAGCGCCGGCGCGATCGCGGCGGCGACGGCGCCCGATGCGCCGACCGGAACCGACACGATGACGAGGTCGGCATCGCGCACGGCCTGGCGCGCATCCGTATCGTAGCTGTCGCCGAGCGCCAGTTCCTCGGCGCGCTTCAGCGTATCGGCGCTGCGCGTCGAGATCGCCACGTGCTTCGACAGCCCCTCGCGGCGGATGACGCGCGCAAGCGACGAGCCGATCAGGCCGATGCCGATCAGCGCGACCTTGTCGAACAAAGGTGCGGCCATCTTACTTGCCCAGCAGGTCCTTGAGCGCGGCGACGACACCGCGGTTGGCCTCTTCGGGGCCGATGGTCATGCGCAGCGCGTTCGGAAAGCCGTAGCCGGCGACGCGGCGCAGGATATATCCCTTCGAGGTCAGGTAGGCGTCGGCCTTGTCGACGTTCGTCGCCGAGCCGTCGAAATGGATCAGCACGAAATTGCCGACCGAGGGAGTGACGCGCAGGCCGAGAGCCTGCAGTTCGGCGGTCAGCCAGCCCATCCATTTCTCGTTGAACGCCGCCGCCTTGTCGACATGGGCGCGGTCCCTCACCGCCGCGGCGCCGGCCGCAATCGCCGCGGCGTTGACGTTGAACGGTCCGCGCACCCGGTTGAGCGCGTCGAGGATGCGCTCCGGGCCGTACAGCCAGCCGATGCGCAGGCCCGCAAGGCCGTGGATCTTCGAGAAGGTGCGGGTCATCACCACATTCTCGTTGGCGGCGACGAGCTCGACGCCGGCCTCGTAGTCGTTGCGGCGGACGTATTCGGCATAGGCCGCGTCGAGCACCAGCAGCACGTTCTTCGGCAGCCCGGCATGCAGCCGGCGCACCTCCTCGAACGGCACGTAGGTGCCCGTCGGATTGTTCGGGTTGGCGAGGAAGACGATCCTGGTCTTCGGCGTCACCAGCTTGAGGATCGCGTCGATGTCGGCGCGCTCGTCCTTCTCCCTGGCGACGACCGGCACGGCCGCGTTGGCCTGGATGTAGATCCGGTAGACGAGGAAGCCGTGCTCGGTGAAGATCGCCTCGTCGCCCGGCATCAGATAGGTGGCGGCGAGCAGCTGCAACGCCTCGTCCGAGCCGTTGGTGCAGAGGATGTTGGCGGGGTTGAGCCCGTGCGCGGCGGCGATCGCCTCGCGCAACGCGGCCGACTGGCCATCCGGGTACATCTCGCCGCGCTCCAGCACGGCCTTCGCGGCTTCGACCGCAGCAGGCGAGGGTCCGAGCGGCGTCTCGTTCGACGACAGCTTGTAGACCTTGGCGACGCCGGGGGCGCTCTCCTTGCCGGGCACATAGGCCTGGATGTCGAACACGCCGGGTTTCGGCTCGGGGCGCAGCACGTCGGTCATGGAAGAGAGGTCCGGACGAAAAGGTGCCGGTCGCATAGCAATTCTTTGCCGTTGACGCAAAGACGCCCGGAACCTAAAATTCCCGTCGATCCGTGGTGATTTGGCCGGTCGGCTTGCAGCCACGTTAAACAAGTAGCTAAAGGGCCGTGAAGTCCAGACCAGCTGGGACCGGCCGCGATATCGCAGCTGGTCCTTTTTGTTTTGGAGTTCGCGATGCCGATCAAGATCCCCAACCAGCTCCCGGCCCGCGAAGTGCTCGCGCGCGAAGGGGTCGCGGTGATGGACGAGCGCACCGCGCTGCGCCAGGACATCCGCCCGCTGCAGATCGGCCTGCTCAACCTGATGCCGAACAAGATCCGCACCGAGACGCAGTTCGCGCGCCTGCTCGGCGCCTCGCCGCTGCAGGTCGAGCTCAGCCTGGTGCGCGTCGGCTCCCACAAGGCCAAGAACACCGCCGAGGAGCACCTGATCTCGTTCTACCAGACCTGGGACGAGATCGCCGACCGCAAGTTCGACGGCTTCATCGTCACCGGCGCGCCGATCGAGCTGCTGCCGTTCGAGCAGGTCTCGTACTGGGACGAGCTGACGCAGATCCTCGACTGGACGGCGACCAACGTCCACTCGTCGTTCTTCGTGTGCTGGGGCGCGATGGCCGCCGCCTGGCATTTCCACGGGGTGCCGAAATACACGCTGCCGCAGAAGGCGTTCGGCGTCTATCGCCACAAGAACCATGCGCCCGCCTCGCCCTATCTCGCCGGCTTCTCCGACGATTTCGCCATCCCGGTGTCGCGCTGGACCGAGGTTCGCGCCGCCGACTTCAAGCCGGAGTCGGGCCTGGAACTGCTGATGGAATCGGACGTCACGGGACCGTGCCTGGCGGCCGAGGCTGCCGGCAACCGGCTCTACATGTTCAACCACATCGAATACGACTCGACCTCGCTCAAGGAAGAGTACGACCGCGACGTCGCCGCCGGCGTCCCGATCGAGGTCCCGCACGGCTACTACCCCGACGACGACCCGTCGCGCGCGCCGCTCAACCGCTGGCGCAGCCACGCGCATCTCTTGTTCGGCAACTGGATCAACCAGGTCTACCAGACGACGGCCTACGACATCCGCCAGATCGGCGGTGATCCGGCGCCGCTGGCGCGCACCGGCACCTGACGCGCGATGGTGTTCGTCGAATACCTGGTTCGCGGCGTCGGTGCGTTGTACGCGCTCGGCGCGATCTTCCTGATCCGCCAGATGGCGATGTCCGAGCTGCTCGACCGCGCGATAGCCGCGATCAAGCTGCGTCGCGAGCCGGCGAAGCAGCTGGTCCGCCGCTGGCTGCTCGGCGGCGGCGCGGTGCTGACCGGTGCCAGCGGCATCGCGGCGCTGCTCATGTCGTCGTGGGCTGTGCCGCTCTTCGCGCTCAACCTCGTGGCGCAGGCCGGCTGGCTCGCCTGGGCGACGACGGCGTTTCCGCCCGAGGACGAGGACGACGCGCTCGGCCGCCGGCGCACTTTCAATGCCGCGTTCCTCTACGCGACGGTCACGGCCACGGTGTTCGCGCTTGCCTATGAGGGCGGGCTGCGGCCATGGCTGGAAGTGGCGAGCGCCGTCCCCGTCGCCGCCGCTCTGGCCGCCTATACCGTGTATGCGGTGCGCAGCTTCGGCGGGCTTGGGAGCAAGGGAGCCGACATCGGCGATAGCGGGGCGAAGGACGACCCGCCGGCCGATCTCGTCCGCCATCCGTCGCGCATCCGCTTCGAGGTGCATCCGTGGCGCTATCCGATCGTCGATGCCGATGACGGACGGCTGCTCAACCACTTCGAGCTTCTGCCGGACTTCGAAATCGCCGACGAGATCGAGACATGGCACGACAGGTTCGTGGACTACGTCTCCGCAGCGCCAGAGCGGTCTGCGGACGTGTTCCCGACACCCGACGCCTTCGATACTCACCGGGCCGAGGGTGAGAAGTTCGTGCAATACCTGCGCAACACCTATGGCCGCGATAACGTGGATGGCCCGATCTACCTGCCGCGCGACGAGACGTGGGAGCCTGTCAGTGAAAATCCTTCTGACGCTGATGACGCTGACGCTGATGACGCTGACGCTCATGACCGCGAGGCCGGCCGCGGCGCTTGACTGCCCGGCCGAGCGGGCGCTCTACGAGCACGCCGGCGATCCGCGGATCACGGCCGGGTTCATCCCGTCGCGGCACTTCACCAGCATGGCGAGCGACCTCTACTTCCGCGTGACCACCACACAACGCACCTACTGGTTCACGGTGCAAATCTCGAACGGCTATGGCGGCGCCTCGCTGCTGGCGGTCGGAGACCCCTACATCGCGGCAGACGGCGATCCCGACAACGGCCCCGTCGAGCTCGGTGTGGCCGACGGCTTCGAGCACGCCATGGGCTTCCATCCGCTCGACGAGAAGCTGGCCATCGCGGGGGTACCGCAGCGCGGCGACATGGCGCCGCCGGTGATATTCACGCCTGACCTCGGACTGGTCATGTGGTATGCGCCGCGGGCGATAACGCAGGATCCGATGGCCGAGCGCGACGAGATGGATCGCGGCGCCTTCAAACTTGCCCGCTGCCTCGACCGCGCCGCGCCCCCGGCCTATCCCTGATCGCGCGCGGTGCGCGTCGCGCCCTGCGGCGAAAGCACCGGCACGAATACGCGGCGCGAGGCGCGCACGGCGACCGGAATGCCCTGGTAGAGCCGCTTTTCGGCCTCGACGATGACCACGCCGGAGAAGATCGGCCAGAACCGCCGCCCGGCACGTTCCATCAAATTGTGCAGGCGCAGCCACCAGCGCCGGCGCGACGGGATGAAATGCAGGGCGTCGGCCCATCCGGTGGGCGAGAAATTGGTTTCGCGCAGGAGCTGGCTGAGCTGGCTCGACGAGAACGGCCGGCCGGTGCCGAACGGCGTGTGCTCGAATCGCGCCCAGACGCCGCGGCGGTTCGGCGCGACGATGACGATCCGCCCGCCCGGCGCCAGAACGCGCCAGATCTCCTTCAGCGTCTCGTGCGGGTTTTCGGCATGCTCCAGCGCATGGACGAGCAGCACGCGGTCGATCGACGAATCGAACAGCGGCAGTTCCTCGTCGAACACCAGCGCGGTCGCCGACGGCCCGGCCGCCGGCCAGCGCACCGCGCCCTGCTGGGCCGGCATGAAGGCCAGCACCCGCTCCGCATCGGAGCCGAATCGCTCGAGGAATGGCAGCGCGTATCCGAGCCCGAGCAGACGCTCGTTGGGCAGGCTGGTCCATACGCTCGACAGCGCGAACACGATCGACCGCTCGGCGATCCGGCCGAGCAGCGATGCGTAGAAATTGCGCAGGTCGACGATATCCGACATGGGCGGCGAGCATAGCCGCGCCTGTCACACATTTTCTACCCGTCTTTCGCGATTGGCTATTCGCTATTCGTAGCCCGCGCCCCTATCTTGCGCCGCGAACAGGAGACTACGATGGCCCTCGAGATCGAGCAGTTCATGTGCCGCACCGACAATTTCGGTGTTCTCGCCCGCAATCCGTCGACCGGTGAGGCCTTCATCGTCGACGCGCCGGAGGAGAAGCCGATCGTCGAGGCGATCGCGCGTACCGGCTGGAAGCCGTCGGTGCTGCTCATCACCCACCATCACGGCGACCATGTCGAGGCCAACCTGCCGCTGAAGCAGAAGTACAACCTCACCATCATCGGCCCGGAATACGAGAAGGCGAAGATCCCCGGCATCGACCGCACCGTGCGCGACGGCGACGTCATCGAGGTGGCCGGCCGCAAGGCGCGCGTCATCTGGACGCCGGGCCACACCGCAGGCCATGTCAGCTATGCCTTCGAGGACGACAAGGTCGCCTTCACCGCCGATACCCTCTTCGCGCTCGGATGCGGGAGGCTGTTCGAGGGCACGCCTGCCGACATGCTGAACTCGATGAGGAAGCTAGCCGAGCTGCACGAGGACACGACGGTCTATTGCGGCCACGAATACACGCAGTCCAACGCCAGGTTCGCGCTGACCGTCGATCCCGACAATGCGGCGCTGCAGGCCCGCGCCAGGCAGATCGACGCGCTGCGTGCCGACGGACGCCCGACGCTGCCCACGACGATCGGCCGCGAGCTCGAGACCAATCCGTTCATGCGCTGGAAGGACCCGGCGATCCGCAGGACGCTGGGCCTGGAAGGCGCCAGCGACGATGCGGTGTTTGCCGAGATCCGCAAGCGCAAGGACAATTTCTGAAATGTGGCTGGTGCCGACGCCCGAGGCGATCATCGAGGCGCTCGGCATGCGGCCGCATCCGGAAGGCGGGCACTACGCCGAGACGTTCCGCGACGCCGGGGGCGGCCCGCGGGGGCATTCGACCGCCATCTACTTCCTCCTGCGGCGCGGCGAACGCTCCGCCTGGCATCGCGTCCGCGACGCGGCCGAGGTCTGGCATTTCTACGCAGGCTCGCCGCTGGCGCTGTTCACCGCCGATCCGGCGGGCGGCGCTGCGTCGCGGCAGGTGCTGGGGCCAGACCTTCCCGTCGGGCAGCGGCCGCAGGCGGTCGTGCCGGCGAACTGGTGGCAGGCTGCCGAAAGCCTGGGCGACTGGACGCTCGTCGGCTGCACCGTGGCGCCGGGCTTCGATTTCGCGGCCTTCGAGATGGCGCCCGAGGGCTTCGAGCCGCGCTAGCGCAGCACCATGACGGTCAGCGCGGCAAGCAGCACAAAGCCGGCCGCGTAGGCGGGACGGTTGAGCCTGGGCATCCGATGCGCGGCAAGACCGGCGCCCGCGGTCGCGGCGATCTGGAGGGCGGCCAGCCACAGCGGTCCCTCGCGCTCCAGGGTCACGAGCAGGAGCAGCAGCGCCGGTAGGGCCGCAACAAGCTTGCGCCTGATGCCCTGCGCCGCGTCTGCCGCGATCAGCGTATAGGCGGCGAGCGCGACGGCGAGCAGCAGCGCGCCGTTGGCGACCGCGGTGATGTCTCCCGGGAACGGCATCATCGGCGGGGCCTCCCGATCAGGTCTTTCGCCGCAAGCGCGGCGCCGCCGGTGATCAGCAGGCAGGCCGCGACAATGTGGGCCGTCGCCGGCGCCGCGCCGGCGGCAATCAGGATCAGCGTCGACAGAAGCGGCGCGGCGTAGCTCGATGCGCCGAGCACCTGGATGTTGCCGTGCTTGACGCCGTGGTCCCATGTGTAGAACGCGGCGCCGACCGGCAGCAGGCCGAGGCCCAGGATGGCCGCCCACTCTCCCATCCCTTCCGGCCACACGGTCCGCTCCAAGAGCAGGTGGCAGACCAGCGACAGCACCGCCGTGGCGGCGCAGAACCAGGTCACCACAGACGTCGGCACCGCCGTGTAGCGGCGCGACAGCAGCGAATAGGCGGTCCACACGATGGCGCAGGCGAAGGCCATCGCGTAGCCAAACGCATAACGCTGGTCGAAGGCCAGCGCGCCGCCCTTGGTGACGATCAGCGCCGTGCCGGCGAGGCCGAGGAGAGCGCCGGCGACATGGTGCCAGCGCAGACGCTCGCCCGGCAGAAGCGCCGAGCCGACGACGATGAACAGCGGCCACAGGTAGGCGATCAGGCTCGCCTCCACCGCCGGCGCGTTGCGCAGTGCCGTGAAGTACAGGAAGTGGTAGCCGAACAGGCCGCCGATGCCGATTGTCCATATGGCTGCCGGTACCGGCTCGCGCGAGGCGGGAACCGCGCCGGTCGCGCGCGCCGCGAGGCCGACCATCGTGCCGATGGCGAAGGTTATCGCCGACAGCTGGAACGGCGGCATGCTGCCCGAAGCGGCGGTGAACAGCGCCAGCAGCGCCCACATCGCCACCGCCGAGAAGCCGATCGCGGTCGCGCGCGCCATTGCAGTTCCCCGAAAGTCGCGGGGCAGTCCCCCGAGAGTCGCGGGAGCCGTATCCGCCGCCGCCGCGCGGTGCAAGAGCGCTTCCACTGCGTCATGGCGCGATCGCGGAATAGTCAGTGGCGGCGTCCCGGCGGACATTCGTCGCAGCGGGAGGACAGGATGCCCGCTCTTCCGGGCGGGAAGGATGGCCGCTGCCTGACGACGGGACTCTCCGAGCCCCAATGTGTTCCGTCGGGCGAAAGCCGAGGCAGCGTGAAAACCGGGACACTCCACCCGGCGACGTCCTTCCCGTCCGTATTTCCCGGCGTTTTCCCCAAGGCATCGCGCCTGCGGCTTTCAAAAGCCTGCGGCGGTCCTAGCTAGCTGTTAAGACAGCGCTTCCAAGGATCCGCCGGAGAAGCATGACGGGCACGATATGAATCTGTCATCCAACTGTTACATCGGCCCACTAGAGGCATCCGCGACGCCGCCGAGCGTCCGACGGAATTTTGCCAACAGGAGCGCCATCGTCATGAAACTCTTGCTCTCGACCGCCGCTGTCGCGGTCGTCGTCGCCAGCTGCGCCCAGGCCCAGCAGCGCGACACCATCCAGATCGCCGGCTCTTCGACGGTCCTGCCTTTCGCCTCGATCGTCGCCGAGGAATTCGGCAACGCCTTCCCGCAGTTCAAGACGCCTGTCGTCGCCTCCGGCGGTTCGTCGGGCGGTCTCAAGCAGTTCTGCGCCGGCGTCGGCCCGAACACCATCGACATCGCCAACTCGTCGCGCCGCATCCGCAAGGCCGAGGTCGAGGCCTGCAACGCCGCTGGCGTCGCCAAGATCCAGGAAGTGCAGATCGGCTATGACGGCATCGTCTTCGCCGTCGCGGCTTCGAAGAGCGACTTCGCGCTGAAGCCGGTGCACGTGTTCAAGGCGCTCGCCGCCCAGGTCGCGGTTGACGGCAAGCTCGTCGCCAATCCGTACAAGAGCTGGAACGAGATCGACGCGTCGCTGCCGAACCAGCCGATCTTCCTCGCCATTCCCGCCTCGAACCACGGCACCCGCGAAGTCTTCCAGGAACGCGTCGTCGCGGTCGGCGCCAAGGAAGCCGGTCTGCCGGAGATGAGCAAGGAAGAGATGGAGAAGCTCGTCACGACCTTCCGCCAGGACGTCGTCATCGAGATCGCCGGCGACTACACCGAGACGCTCGCCCGCCTGCAGTCGAATGCCGACACCGTCGGCGTGTTCGGCCTGTCCTTCTACGACCAGAACAGGGACAAGCTGAAGGTCGCGACCGTCAACGGCATCACGCCGTCGCTCGAGACCATCGCTTCCGGCGAGTATCCGGTCTCGCGCCCGCTCTACTTCTATGTGAAGGGCGAGCATGTCGGCGTGATCCCCGGCATCAGCGAGTATGTCGAGTTCTTCCTGTCCGAGGGCATGGCCGGTATCGGCGGCACGCTCGAGACCGCCGGCATGATCCCGGCGCCGGTCGAGGAGACCGCCGAGGTCCTGGCAGAGTACAAGGCCGGCAAGGCGCTCACCGTCGCGGACGTGAAGTAGCCGCTGAAAATCCGCAGCCCCCGCCTTGGCAGGGGCTGCCTTCCGCCCACGGCCGGCAGCAGAAACCGCATCAGAGGTCGCAAAGTTGAACGCGTTCGTCACGGGAGCCGTCCTTCTGATCCTGACCGGCCTCGCCTACCAGTTCGGCTGGTCGCGAAGCCGAAAGCTGGAGACGGCAGGCGCGCGTCTGCATTCGCGGCCGAGCTACCACGGCTACCTCACCGTCGTGTGGGCCGTCGTCCCGGCGCTGGTCATCCTCTTGTTCTGGATGATCTTTTCCGGTTCCATCACCGAATCTTACATCGTCTCGCTGCTGCCGGCCGATGTCGCCGCGCTGACCGGCTACGAACTCGATGCGGCGATCCGCCGGGTACGAGACATCGCCTCCGGTTTCGGCGTCGCCGGCGATCGCCAGCCCTGGGAAAATGCCGCCGGCCAGGCGCTGCGCGAATTCAACGCGCTGACCTCGGCGATCGTGACTGCGGCCGCGACCGGCGTCGGCGCGCTCGCCATGCTGTGGGCGTGCAGCCGCATCGCGCCGCGCTTTCGCGCCCGCAACGAGTTCGAGACCGTCGTCAAGGCAGTGCTGATCGCGTGCTCCGGCGTCGCCATCCTCACCACCGCCGGCATCATCGCCTCGCTGCTTGCGGAATCGATCCGCTTCTTCTCCTTCGTCAGCCCGATCGAATTCTTCTTCGGCACGTCGTGGAGCCCCGGCTTCTCCACCACGGGCGACCACGCCACCGGCGAGTACGGCATGATCCCACTGCTGTGGGGTACGCTGATGATCGCGATAATCGCCATGTGCGTGTCGCTGCCGATCGGCCTGATGACGGCGGTCTACCTGTCGCAATACGCCGCGCCGCGGCTGCGCGACACGGTCAAGCCGATCATCGAGATTCTCGCCGGCATCCCGACCATCGTCTACGGCTTCTTCGCCCTGGTCACGGTCGGCCCGTTCTTCTCCAGCGCCGGCGCGCTCATAGGGCTCGACATCCGCGCCACCAGCGCGTTCACCGCCGGCGTGGTGATGGGCATCATGATCATCCCGTTCATCTCGTCGCTGTCGGACGACATATTGCGCCAGGTGCCGCGCGCCATGCGCGACGGCTCGCTCGGCCTCGGCGCGACCAGGTCCGAAACCATCCGCAGGGTCATCCTGCCGGCGGCGCTGCCCGGGATCGTCGGCGCGTTCCTGCTCGCCGTCAGCCGCGCCATCGGCGAAACGATGATCGTCGTGCTGGCGGCGGGAAACAGCCCGTACCTGCGCTTCAATCCGTTCGAGCCGGTCAGCACGGTCACCGTGACCATCGTCAAGCAGCTCACCGGCGACACCGACTTCGCCTCGCCGCAATCGCTGGTCGCCTTCGCGCTCGGGCTCACCCTGTTCGTGATGACGCTGATCCTCAACGTCGTGGCGTTGCAGATCGTGCGCCGCTACCGGGAGCAATACGAATAGCCATGGCCAACGCAGCGACAGCGGACCGGCAGCCGGAATCCACCGACGAGCGTCTGGCGCGCATCCGCGCCGGCCTGAAGTCGCGTCACTCCCGCGAATGGCGGTTCCGCGCTTACGGCATCGCCGCGACGGGCGCGGCCATTGCCTTCGTCGCCATCCTCTTCGTGATGATCTTCGCCAAGGGACTGCCGGCGTTCTGGCAGGCGAAGGCCGACGTCGACGTGTTCTTCGATCCGGGGATCGTCAAGGTCGAGCCGCGGCCCGTGCAGGAGCAGGGCCAGTCCGCAGCCGAGTTCGCCGCCGCGCTGCTGGCCTGGGAGCAGAAGGTCACGCTGATCAACTGGAACCGCGTGGTCGAGGCCGCGCTGCGTGCCAAGGCTCCGGGTTTCGACATCGACACACGGCAGATCCTCAGCATCGTCGAGAGCAACGAGCGTTTCCGTCTGCGCGACCTGTTCGTTGCCGATCCGGGCCTGCTCGGCCGCACCGTCCCGGTCACGATGCTCGCCTCCGCCAATGCCGACAACTGGCTCAAGGGGACCATCGACCGCAGCCTGCCGGACGCGCAGCAGCAGCTGCGCGACAAGGCGCGCGCGCTCGCCGACCGCTTCTACGCCGACGGCACCATTGCCATGCGCTTCGCCTGGAACATCTTCTTCAACGTCGACTCGCGCTCCGCTCCAGCCGCGGCTGGGCTTGCCGGCGCGTTCGTCGGCTCGCTCTACATGATGCTGGTGGTGATCCTGCTGTCGGTGCCGATCGGCGTGATGGCAGCGATCTATCTCGAGGAGTTCGCGCCGAAGAACCGCATCACCGACTTCATCGAGGTCAACATCAACAACCTCGCCGCCGTCCCCTCGATCGTGTTCGGCGTGTTCGGCGCGGCAGTGTTCATCAACTGGTTCCACCTGCCGCTTTCGGCGCCGATCGTCGGCGGCCTGGTGCTGACGCTGATGACCCTGCCGACGATCATCATCGCCACCCGCGCGTCATTGCGCGCCGTGCCGCCGTCGCTGCGCGCCGCCGCTCTCGGGCTCGGCGCCTCGCGCACGCAGATGGTGTTCCACCACGTGCTGCCGGTCACTTTCCCGGGCATCATGACGGCGACGATCATCGGCGTGGCGCACGCCATCGGCGAGACGGCGCCGCTGCTGCTCATCGGCATGAACGCCTTCGTCGCCGCCGTGCCGGGCACGCCTTTCGACCAGTCGGCGGCGCTGCCGGTGCAGATCTACCTTTGGCAGGGCAACGAGAACCGCAACTTCTTCGAGGCGCGCACCTCGGCGGCGATCATCGTCCTTCTCGCCCTGATGCTCAGCCTCAACGCGCTGGCCATCTACCTGCGGCGCAAGCTCGAGAGGCGCATGTGAACGACCTGTCGACAAAAACGGGAAATGCGGAGACCATGGCCATGCACATGATTTCGGGGAGCGCGATCATCGAAAGCTCGGAGCTGGGCAAGGGCAAGACGGTGCGCACCCCCGATCGCGAGGCGCGGGAGGTTCGCGTCAAGACGACCGACGTCAACGTCTTCTACGGTTCGAAGCAGGCGCTGTTCGACGTCACCATCGATATTCCGGCTCGCGCCGTCACCGCCTTCATCGGCCCGTCGGGCTGCGGCAAGTCGACCTTCCTGCGCTGCCTCAACCGCATGAACGACACGATCGAGGGCTGCAAGGTCACCGGCAGGATCGAGCTCGACGGCCGCGACATCCATGACCGCGACCTCGACGTGGTCGAGCTGCGGGCCCGCGTCGGCATGGTGTTCCAGAAGCCGAACCCGTTCCCCAAATCGATCTTCGAGAACGTCGCCTATGGGCCGAAGATCCACGGCCTCGCCCGCTCCAGGTCGGAGCTCGAAGGGATCGTCGAGAGCAGCCTCAGGCGCGCCTCGCTGTGGGAAGAGGTCAAGGATCGTCTGGCCGAGCCCGGCACAGGCCTTTCCGGCGGCCAGCAGCAGCGGCTTTGCATCGCGCGCGCCATCGCCGTCTCGCCGGAGGTGATTCTGATGGACGAGCCGTGCTCGGCGCTCGACCCCATCGCCACCGCCAAGATCGAGGAGCTGATCGACGAGCTGAAGCAGAACTTCACCATCGTCATCGTCACCCACTCGATGCAGCAGGCGGCGCGCGTCTCGCAGCGCACCGCGTTCTTTCACCTCGGGGTGCTGGTCGAGGAAGGTCCCACCGACACGATCTTCACCGCGCCGCGCGAGAAGCGCACCCAGGACTACATCACCGGCCGGTTCGGCTGAGCCGCGGCAGGAGACCGGATCATGGGCGAACATACCGTCAAGTCCTTCGACGAGGAGCTGGTCTACATCGACCGGCTGATCC
Organism: Pseudomonadota bacterium; assembly: GCA_023457435.1. Lineage (GTDB taxonomy): Bacteria > Pseudomonadota > Alphaproteobacteria > Rhizobiales > Rhizobiaceae > RCIO01. Next base: position 36,980 of record JAEWLS010000034.1, on the reverse strand, counting down.
GCGACATGGCCGGGCAGGCCGCGAGCATGGTGCAGCAGGCGACGCTCTCGCTGACCCAGTCGGACACGGCGATGGCGCAGCGCGTCATCTCCGAGGACGCCATCATGGACGCGCGCCAGCGCGATCTCGACGAGGCGGCCATCAAGCTGATCGCCAAGCGCCAGCCGATGGCCCAGGATCTTCGCGCCGTCGTCGGCGCGATCCGCATGGGCGCCGATCTGGAGCGCATCGGCGACCTCGCCAAGAACATCGCCAAGCGCGTCGGCGCCGTCGGCCAGACGCCGACGCCGAAGACGCTCGCCTTCTCGATCGAGTCGATGTCCGAACTCGTGCTGCAGCAGGTGCGGGGCGTGGTCGAGCACTACGTGGCCCGCGACGGCGAGGCGTTGAAGAAGCTGCGCGCCGACGACGAGCAGATCGACATCCGCTACACCTCGGTATTCCGCGAGCTGCTCACCTACATGATGGAGGATGCGCGCAACATCACCGCCTGCACGCATCTCCTGTTCTGCGCCAAGAACCTCGAGCGCATCGGCGACCACGTCACCAACATCGCCGAGAACGCCTATTACGTCGTCACCGGGCAGCAGCTGCCGACGCATCGCCCGAAGACGGACGAGACGATGGTCCTGGCGGACTAGGGCGATGATCGCGCCAAAGGTCATGGTGGTCGAGGACGAGGAGCCGCTGGCCGTGCTCCTGCGCTACAATCTCGAGGCCGAAGGCTACCAGGTAGAGACCGTCGAGCGCGGCGACGAGGCGGAGCTCCGCATGCAGGAGAGCGTGCCCGACCTCCTGGTGCTCGACTGGATGATCCCCGGCGTGTCCGGCATCGAGCTTTGCCGGCGGCTCCGGCAGCGGCCGCAGACGCAGCGGCTGCCGATCATCATGCTGACGGCGCGCGGGGAGGAAAGCGACAGGGTACGCGGTCTCTCCGTGGGCGCCGACGACTATCTGGTGAAGCCGTTCTCGACGCCCGAGTTCGTGGCACGCGTGCGCGCGCTGCTGCGCCGCGCCAAGCCGGAGGTCCTGACCTCGGTGCTCAAGGTCGGCGACATCATGCTCGACCGCGAGGCACACCGCGTCTTTCGGAAGAAGAGCGAGGTCAAGCTCGGGCCGACGGAGTTCCGCCTGCTTGAGTTCATGATGCAGCACCCGGGCCGCGTGTTCTCGCGCGGCCAGCTTCTCGACAATGTCTGGGGCGAGACGATCTACATCGACGAGCGCACGGTCGACGTGCATGTCGGGCGCTTGCGCAAGGCGGTCAATATCGGCCGCCAGCCGGACGTGATCCGTACGGTGCGCGGCGCCGGCTACTCGATCGGCGAGGGCTAATCCGCCGGCTGCCTTACCCGTTCGTGCCGTAGTGGCCGGTCATCTCGGCGCGGCGGTAGAAGTCGGCGAGCTGCTTGCCGCGCTCGTGGCGGAAGATGCGGCCAGACGGCGCCAGCCCGGCCATACGGTCGATGCGGAAGGTGCGGAAGTCGTCGCGCGTCTCGCACCAGGCGACCAGCGTCCAGACCTTGCCCCAGAACCACAGGCCGAGCGGCCTGACGACCCGCTCCGAGGCCTTGCCGGATTCGTCGGTGTAGCTGAAGCCCATGACGTCGCGGGCCTCGACCGCCTTCTCGAGCCGGTCGAGCGTGGCGCGGTCGTTGTCGGAGACCACCCAGAGCGGCATGTGGATCTCGGTGCGCGCGATCCGCGTCTTCTCCGCGTCGGGCAGCACGGCGCCGATCTTGACCAGCGCCTCCTCGGCGGCGCGCGCCATTTCGGCCCCGCCGAAGGCGCGGACCATGCGCGCCCCGGCGACCAGCGCGACGATCTCGTCACGTGTGAACATGAGCGGCGGAAGGTCGTAGCCTTCCCTCATCAGGTAGCCGACGCCGGCCTCGCCGTCGATCGGCACGCCGGTCGACTGCAGGTCCGCAATGTCGCGATAGATCGTGCGGTCGGATACTTCGAGACGTTCTGCCAGCATGCGCGCGGTGACCAGACGGCCGCCCCGCAGCTGCTGCACGATCTGGAAAAGCCGGTCGGCGCGACGCATGGAAAAATCCCCTTCGGGAGACTGGCGCGCCTAACCCCTCGGCGGCCGTCCCGATGTCAGCATGCCATCCTGCTCCTGACAACACACTGTCAGGAGCGGCATGCCGGCGATCGTGCGCCGGGTTCATCGGTCGGGGAGGTTGCCAATGCGGCCGGCCTGGGCGTCGAGCGCCCAGCCGATGTCCCTGCGGATACGGCGCGGCAGCGATTCGACGATCCTGCGCGTGCGGATGCGCTCGCGACGGCGGCGCCAGGCTTGCAGCGCGTTTTCGACGGCGACGACGATGATCGATGCGTAGGTCATGGGACTGCTCCTTCCTTGGAGCAGCCTTGTGTCACCCTCCTGCGGACAGGGTGGCGTCAGGAGACGCGCGGCATGCGCTCCCTAACTGAAGGAAGGGGCGATCAGCCGCCATATCCCCGCGTCTTCAGCGCGGCGGCGATCTCGTCGAGAATGGCGGGATCGTCGATCGTCGCCGGCGTCGTCCAAGCCTCGCGGTCGGCGATCTTCTGCATCGTGCCGCGCAGAATCTTGCCCGACCGCGTCTTCGGCAGCCGCTTGACGACGACCGCCGTCCTGAACGCGGCGACGGGCCCGATGCGCTCGCGCACCAGCGCCACCACCTCGCGCTCGATCTCCGCCGCCTCGCGGTCGACGCCGGCATTCAGCACCACGAAGCCGACCGGAAGCTGCCCCTTCAACTCGTCGGCGACGCCGATCACCGCGCACTCGGCGACGTCCGGATGCTCCGCAAGCACCTCCTCCATCGCGCCGGTCGACAGGCGGTGGCCGGCGACGTTGATGATGTCGTCGGTGCGCGCCATGATGAACAGGTAGCCGTCATCGTCGAGGAAGCCGGCATCCGCCGTCTTGTAGTAGCCGGGGAACTCCGCGAGGTAGGCGTCGCGGAAGCGCTCGTCGGCGTTCCAGAGCGTCGGCAGGCAGCCGGGCGGCAGCGGCAGCCTGATGACGACGTTACCGAGCTTGCCGGCCTCGACCGGATGACCTTCGTCGGCCAGGACCTGCACGTCGAAACCCGGCATCGCGACACCGGGCGAGCCGTGCTTGACCGGTAGCAGTCCGAGCCCGACGGGATTGTTGGAGATCGGGAAGCCGGTCTCGGTCTGCCACCAGTGGTCGATGACCGGCTTGCCGAGTTGCTTCTCCGCCCATTCGATGGTCGGCGGATCGGCGCGTTCGCCGGCGAGGAAGAGCGTGCGAAAGCGCGACAGATCGTACTTCCTGACGAACTCGCCCTTCGGGTCCTGTCCCTTGATGGCGCGGAAGGCAGTCGGCGCGGTGAACAGCGCCGCGACATTGTGCTCGGCGATGACCCGCCAGAACGTGCCGGCGTCCGGGGTGCCGATCGGCTTGCCCTCGAACAGGATCGTGGTGTTGCCGGCGAGCAGCGGGGCGTAGACGATGTAGGAATGGCCGACGACCCAGCCGACGTCGCTCGCCGCCCAGAACACTTCGCCCGGCTTGACGCCGAACTCGTTCTGCATGGTCCAGGCCAGCGCCACCATGTGCCCGCCATTGTCACGCACGACGCCTTTTGGCTTCCCGGTCGTGCCGGAGGTGTAGAGCACGTAGAGCGGGTCGGTCGCGAGCACCGGCACGCATGCGACGTCGGCGCCTGCCTGTCTGGCCTTCGCGACCGCATCCGCCCAGTCGAGGTCGCGGCCTGCGACCAGGTCGCAGGCCTGTTGTGGCCGCTGCAATACGAGGCAGCGCTCGACCTTGTGTCTGGCCATATCGATGGCGCCGTCGAGCAGCGGCTTGTAGGCGACGGTGCGGCCGGGCTCGATCCCGCACGACGCGGAGACGATGACTTTCGGCATGGCGTCGTCGATGCGGGTTGCAAGTTCGCGCGCGGCGAAGCCGCCGAAGACCACCGAGTGGATCGCGCCGAGCCTGGCGCAGGCGAGCATGGCGAACACCGCCTCCGGCACCATGGGCATGTAGATGATGACGCGGTCGCCTTTGCCAACGCCCATGTCGCGCAGCACTGCGGCGAGCGCCGTCACCTCCGCCTTCAGCTCGGCGAAGGTGAAGCTACGCTGCGTCGCGGTGACCGGGCTGTCGTGGATCAGCGCGAGCTGGTCGCCGCGGCCGCGCTCGACATGGCGGTCGACGGCGTTGAAGCAGGTGTTGCATTCGGCGCCGACGAACCAGCGGCCGTAGACGCCGGCGCCGGCGTCGAACACCTTGTCCCAGGGCTTGATCCAGTCGATCGCCTGCGCGGCCTGCGCCCAGAAGGCTTCCGGGTCGCGCTGCCACGCGGTGTAGACGTCGCGGTAGTTCGAAGCCATCGCGATTTTCCTCCCGGCTTGGTCTATGCCGTACGACGAAGCGCTGTCGATGCGACGTTTGATGTAGCCTCGTCGTGACGCATTGGACTAGCGCAGATGTTGCATTCGTGGAGACACCGGTTTGGCCAAGGCGATTTCACTGTTCCTGCTCGCGGTCATGCTGGTGCAGATCATCTATCCGCTGGGTCTGCCGGGTCTGCGGAAGCGTGGCGACTTCTGGAAGATCGCGCTGGCGGCGATCTTCGTGATGATGCTGACCGTGCTGATCCGGCCGTAGCCATGAATTCGGGGCCGATGACGTACGGGACGAGGTGCTCCGCCCACGCGGCATAGCCTGCTTCCGAGGCGTGGAAGCCGTCGGTCGAGAAGCCCCACGGTCCCTCGATGGGCAGGCGCAGCGCCGGCACCGCGCCGCGTTCGAGGCACAGCCGCGTGGCGAGCCGGTTGAGCATCGATGCCCTGATCTCGAGGATCGTGCCGAGCGCCCGAGGCATTGCCGGCACCAGCCGCATGTCCACCACCGGCGACCAGACGATGCGCGCGTCGGGCCATTTCGCCTTCAACGCGTAGACCAGCCCGCCGAACTCGCGCTTGAAGCGGCGCATCGTGTGCATGTTCTTGGCGTCGTTGGTGCCGACCGAGACGATGACGTGGGTGTAGGGTTCGGCCGCGAGGTTCGGCACCACGAAGTCGCGCAGCTGGCCGGCGGTGGCGGAGTTAAAGCCGGCGGCGCGCCACTCGACCGGCAGGCCGGTGCGCGCCGCGATCAGGCCCGCGATGACGCTCGCCATGCCCTTGTCGGTCGCATTGACGCCGACCGATGCCGCGGAGGAGTCGCCGACCACCAGCAGCCTGATCGGCATGCCGTTCCCGGCGACACTGCCGAAGACCTTGCCCTCGGCCGGCACCATGCGCTCGGTACGCCGGCGCACGCGCAGCCCCTGCCAGACATAGACCGGCAGGGCGAGCCAGGAGAGCATGGCCTTGGCAAAGGACATGCTCCTGCTGATAGCAAAATCAGCTGCGGCGGGAAGCCTCGAAGATGCTGTCGATCGCCGCACCGAGCGCCGCGTCGAATTCGGCGTCGCTCTGTTTGGCCGACAGGCCTTCGGTGAGCGCACGCGAGAAGCTCGCGATCATGCCGGCGTTCTGCTTCAGCTTGGCGTTGGCGTCGTCGCGCGAGTAGCCGCCCGACAGCGCCACGACGCGCATCACCTTCGGATGCTCGATCAGCGGCCTGTAGAGGTTCGCCTTGGTCGGCAGCGTAAGCTTGAGCATAATTTGCTTGCCGGCCGGCACGGTGTCGAGATGCTTGAGGATCTCGGAAAGCAGGATGTCCTCGGCGGCGGCCTTGTCGGCGATGGAGATCGTCACTTCGGGCTCGATAATCGGCACGAGGCCGTGACCGAGGATCTGTCTGCCGATCTCGAACTGCTGGGCGACCACGGCCGCGATGCCCTTGGGGTTCGCCGCGTCGATCACCGAGCGCATCTTGGTGCCGAAGATGCCCTTGGCCACGGCGCGCTTCAGCAGCGCGTCGAGATCGGGCATCGGCTTCATCGGCTGGACGCCGTCCTGGGCGGCGGCGAGCCCCTTGTCGACCTTGAGGAACGGCACCACGCCGCGCTTCTTCCAGAGATACTCGGCGGTCGGCGTGCCGTCGATGTCGCGATCCATCGTCTGCTCGAACAGGATCGCGCCCATCACCTTGTCGCCGGTGAAGGCCGGCGACTTGATGATGCGCGAGCGCATCTTGTGGATCAGGTCGAACATTTCGTCGTCGTTCGACCAGGAGCCTTCCTCGACGCCGTAGAGCTTCAGCGCCTTCGGGGTCGAGCCGCCCGACTGGTCGAGCGCGGCGATGAAGCCGTCCTTGTTGGCGGCCTGTTCGGCCATGGCCTGTATGTCGCTCATCTCATACCTCCTCGAACGTGTTCATAGGGGGCGCTTAGCAGATGCGCCGATGGGACGGAATGCGGGCGAAAATGCTCAATCGATTGAATGGTCTGGCTATTTCGCCAGCGCTGCGACGCCGGGCAGTTCCTTGCCTTCCATCCATTCCAGGAACGCGCCGCCCGCGGTCGAGACGTAGGTGAAGTCTTCGGCGACGCCGGCCTGGTTCAACGCTGCCACCGTGTCGCCGCCGCCGGCGACCGAGACCAGCCGGCCGGCCTTTGTCTCTTCGGCTGCGAAACTTGCGGCGGCCATCGTCGCCGTGTCGAACGGCTCGATCTCGAACGCACCGAGCGGGCCGTTCCAGACGAGAGTGTCGGCGCTGCGGATCCACGCCTTGATGGACTCGATGCTCTTCGGCCCGACGTCGAGGATCATCGCATCGGCCGGAACCTTGTCGATCGCGACCGTTTCGTTCGCGGCGCCGGCCTTGAACTCGCGCGCCACGACGCCGTCGACGGGCAGCACTATCTCGCACTTCGCCTGCTTCGCCGCGTCCATGATCTCGCGCGCCGTCGCGGCGAGGTCGTGCTCGCACAGCGACTTGCCGACGTCGACGCCCTGCGCGGCAAGGAACGTGTTGGCCATGCCGCCGCCGATCACCAGCCCGTCGACCTTGGTGACGAGATTGGAGAGCAGGTCGATCTTGGTCGAGACCTTGGCGCCGCCGACGATGGCGAGCACCGGCCGCTTCGGCTGTCCCAGGCCCTTCTCCAGCGCGTCCAGTTCGGCCTGCATGGTGCGGCCGGCATAGGCCGGCAGCAGATGCGCGAGCCCCTCGGTGGAGGCGTGGGCGCGGTGCGCTGCCGAGAACGCGTCGTTGACGAAGATGTCGCCGTTTTCGGCGAGCTGCCTTGCGAAGCCTGCGTCGTTCTTCTCTTCGCCGGCGTGGAAGCGGGTGTTCTCGAAGAGCAATATGTCGCCGTCCTTCATCGCCGCGACGGCCGCCTTCGCGTCCGGACCGACGCAATCGGCCGCAAAGCCGACCTTGCGGCCGAGCACCTGTGCCGTGGCCTCGGCGATCGGCTTCAGCGACTGCTCCGGGTCCGGCTTGCCCTTGGGTCGGCCGAAATGGGCGAGCAGGATCACCCTGGCGCCCCTGTCGGCGAGTTCGCGGATCGTGCCGGCGACGCGCTCGATGCGGGTGAGGTCGCTGACCTTGCCGTCCTGAACCGGCACGTTGAGGTCGACGCGCACCAGCGCGCGCTTGCCGCTGACGTCGGCGTCGTCGAGCGTGCGGAATTTCGGCATCTTGGGGCTCCCAGTAGGATTTGCGCCGGACCATACAGCCTGGCGGCGCGGCATCAAGGCGGCGGCGACTCCTGGTGTCCGGTCGGGGGCCGTTTCGGCGCAAAGATGCCGCGAATGCGCGCTGCGAGCTCGCGGCCGGTGACGAAAAGCGGCACCTGCGGGTTGGCGAGTTCCGGCTCCAGCGAGACGCCCGCCTCGATGATCGCACCCTTCTCGTCGACGTCGCGCACGATGAGATCGATCGGACCTGCCGGAACGCGGTCGGCATATTCGGCGCGGCCGCCGAGGCGGGTGATCATCATCTGCGCGATCGTCATGTCGGCTTCGCCGGGCCTGAGTTCGGCGCCGTAGATCGCCTGCAGGCTTTGCGCGCGCTGCGACGGGTCGATGGCGAAGGCGCCGACGAAGTCGGCATCGTCGACGGCGACCACGGCGGGGCTGGCGAACAGGCGGTCGAGCAGCCGCGGATAGCGCGAGTGAATGAAGAGATAGACGTAGTCGCCTGCCTGAAGGCGGCCGGCATACTGGTAGCGCATGGACTGGCCGTCGCGGATGACCAGCGACGGACGCGCCCAGCGCGGCACGCGCTCGCCGCGCGCCACCGGACTGTCCTTGACCACATGGTAGATCAGCAATTCGTGGTGGGCGGTGCCCGGCAGCTCGAGCTCCACCTTCTCGACCGGGCCGATCCGCAGCGGAACGACGAGGCCGAGCTTGCGCGCCAGCGGATTGATGGTCCAGCCCTGCAGCAGCAGCGAGACGAGCACGATGATGAAGGCGCAGTTGAAATAGACCGTGCCGCCCGGCACGCCGTGCAGCAGCGGCACGATGGCGAGAAGGATCGACACGGCGCCGCGCAGCCCGACCCAGGCGACGAACACGCTCTCGCCGCGCTGGATGTTGAAGGGCAGCAGGCTGACCCAGACCGCGAGCGGGCGGGCCACGAAGCACAGGAACAGGGCAAGCAGAACCGCCGGCACCGCGATCGCGCCGAACTCCGACGGCGTCGCGAGCAGGCCGAGGATCAGGAACATGATGATCTGCGCCAGCCAGGTCGCGCCGTCCTGGAAGCGCTTGATCGAGGCGCCGCCCTTGACGTTGCGGTTGCCGGCGTAGAGCCCGGCCACGTAGACCGCGAGGAAGCCGCTGCCATTCAGCGCGCCAGTGACCGAGAAGACCAGAAGCGACAGGGCCAGGACGAAGATGGGCGTCAGGCCGCGGTCCATGTCCAGCCGGTTGATGAGGCCGGCGATCATGATGCCCCCGGCATAGCCTGCGGCCACGCCGATGCTCATCTGCGTGACGAAGTCGATGACGACGGAGATGCCGAACATCTCGGCGTCGGCTCCCGCCGCTATCATCTCGACGAGGGCGATGGTCAGGAAGATCGCCATCGGGTCGTTGGTGCCCGACTCGACCTCCAGGATGGCGCGAACCTTCTCGCGGATGTTGATGCCGCCGATGCGCAGCAGGAAGAACACCGCGGCGGCGTCGGTCGAGGCGACGATGGCGCCAAGCAGCAGGGCCTGCGGCCAGTCGAACCCCAGCAGCCAGCGCGCGGCGACCGCGAAGATCGCCGAGGTCAGCACGACGCCGAAGGTGGCCAGGACGATTGCGGGGGCCGCGGCCTGCCGGAATGCCGCGATCGGCGTCCCGAAGCCGGAATCGAAGAGGATGATCGCCAGCGCCAACGATCCGATGAAGTAGGTCGCGCGGTAGTTGGAGAAATCTATGCCGAGGCCGTCGACGCCGGCGATCAGGCCGATGCCGAGGAATAGCAGAAGCAACGGTGCGCCGTAGCGGAAGGCGAGAAGGCTGGAAAACGCGGCAACCAGCACCAGCATCGTGCCGATCAGCGTGGCCAGATAGATCGCTTCCTGCATCCCGCTACTCTTGCCCTCCGCGGCGTGTCCGGCCGACGCCACGATTTGCGAGCCGATGACGGGCTGCCGTCAAATGGCTACGCGGCTGATCCGGCGCGAGTGGAAGGGTCGCCGGCGAATACGGCGACCCTAAGTTGAGTGTAGGAAAGAAAAACGCCCGGCGTAAGCCGGGCGTTGCGTGATTTTTCGTGCGTGCCGCGTGAGTTACAGCGTCTTGGCGAAAGCCACCGCCGTGTCGGCCATGCGGTTCGAGAAGCCCCACTCATTGTCGTACCAGGACAGGACCGAGACGAAGTTGCCATCCATCACCTTGGTCTGGTCGAGCGCCAGCGTCGAGGAATGCGGATCGTGGTTGAAGTCGATCGAGACGTTCGGATGGCTGGTGACCGCCAGCACGCCCTTGAGCTTGCCCTTCGAGGCGGCGATGACGGCGTCGTTGATCTCCTGCACGGTCGTGTTGCGCTTGGCGATGAACTTGAAGTCGACCACCGAGACGTTCGGCGTCGGCACGCGGATCGAGATACCGTCGAGCTTGCCCTTGAGCTCGGGGATGACCAGGCCGATGGCCTTGGCGGCGCCCGTCGAGGTCGGGATCTGCGACAGGGCCGCGGCGCGGGCGCGGTAGAGGTCCTTGTGCATGGTGTCGAGCGTCGGCTGGTCGCCCGTATAGGAGTGGATCGTCGTCATCATGCCCTTCTCGATGCCGACGGCCTCGTGCAGCACCGCGGCGAGCGGCGCCAGGCAGTTGGTCGTGCACGAGGCGTTGGAGATGACGACGTGCTCGCTGGACAGCTTGTCGTGGTTGACCCCGTAGACGACCGTCAGGTCGGCGCCGTCGGACGGCGCCGAGACGATGACGCGCTTGGCGCCGGCCGCGAGATGCGTCGCCGCCTTGTCGCGGGCGGTGAAGATGCCGGTGCACTCCATGACGATGTCGATGCCGAGATCGCCCCACGGCAGCTTCGACGGATCGCGCTCGGCAAGCACCTTGAAGCTGTCGCTGCCGACCTGGATGGTGTCGCCCTCGACCTTGACCTCGCTCGGGAAACGGCCATGCACGCTGTCGAAACGCAGCAGATGCGCGTTGGTCTCGACCGGACCGAGATCGTTGACGGCGACGACGTCGATGTCCTTGCGGCCGCTCTCGTAGATGGCGCGCACGATGTTGCGGCCGATGCGGCCGAAGCCGTTGATGGCAACCTTGACGGGCATGTGGTTCTCCTCGGGAGCGGACGTTCGGAATGCGGCTTCAATAGACGCGCGGCCGCCGGGAATCCAGCGGCCGCAACCGACAAAACCGATTAGAGGCTCGGCGCGTCAGCGCTTCCTGCCGAGCCGCGCCAGTGCCGCCTTGACGGTCGCTTCGGCGGTGATGCCGAAATGCGGGTAGAGTTTCTCGATCGGCGCCGACGCGCCGAAGCCGGTCATGCCGACGAAGATGCCGTCGCGGCCGATGAAGTAATCCCAGCCCTGCCGGATGCCGGCCTCGATGGCGATCTTTACCGAGCTGCCGCCGAGAATCGCCTCGCGGTATTCGGCGCTCTGCTGCTCGAACAGCTCGAAGCACGGCACGGAGACGACGCGCGTCGGGTGGCCGGCCTTCTCGAGCTGGGCGCGCGCTGCGAGCGCGATCTCGACCTCGGAGCCGGTGGCATAGATCGTCACCTCCGCGTCGTCGCTGGCGGTCGCCAGCTCGTATGCGCCGAGCGCGCAGAGATTGTCCTCGGTGAACTCGGTGCGCACCGCCGGCAGGTTCTGGCGGGTCAGCGCCAGGGTCGACGGCGTCTTCACCGCGCCGAGCGCCAGTTCCCAGCACTCCGCCGTCTCCATGGCGTCGGCGGGGCGGAAGACGAAGTGGTTCGGTATCGCGCGCAGCGCGGCAAGGTGCTCGACCGGCTGGTGCGTCGGGCCGTCCTCGCCGAGGCCGATCGAATCGTGCGTCATGACGAAGATGGTGCGGATGCCCATCAGCGAGGCGAGGCGCATCGCCGGGCGCGCATAGTCGGAGAAGGTGAGGAACGTGCCGCCGTAGGGAATGACGCCGCCGTGCAGCGTCATGCCGTTCATCGCCGCCGCCATGCCGTGCTCGCGGATGCCGTAATGGACGTAGCGGCCGGTGTAGTCGGCGGCCGAAAGCGGCTTGGTCTGGCTGGTCTTGGTGTTGTTGGAGCCGGTCAGGTCGGCCGAGCCGCCGATCGTCTCCGGCACCGCGCCGTTGACGATCTCCAGCGCCATCTCGGACGACTTGCGGGTCGCCACCTTCGGCTTGTCGGCGGCGAGCTTCTTCTTGTAGGCGGCCATCGCCGGCTCGAGGTCGGCGGGCAGCTCGCCCGAGACGCGGCGTTCGAACTCGCCGCGCAGCTCGGAGCTGGCCTCGCCGAGGCGCTTTTCCCAGGCCTTGCGCTCCTTGGCCGAGCGGAGGCCGGCGAGACGCCAGTCGTCGAGCACGTCGGACGGGATGACGAAGGCCGGCGAATCCCAGTTGAGCGCCTTGCGCGTCGCGGCAATCTCCTCGGCGCCGAGCGGCGAGCCGTGCACCTTGTTGGTGCCCGCCTTGGTCGGCGCGCCGAATCCGATCTTGGTCTTGAAGGCGATCAGCGTCGGCTTGTCCGAGCTGCGCGCTGTCTCCAGCGCCGCGGCGATGGCGTCCGGGTCGTGTCCGTCGGCAGCGAGCGTGTTCCAGCCTGACGCCTGGAAGCGCTTCGCCTGGTCGGTGGAATCGGCCAGCGAGACGGCGCCGTCGATGGAGATCGAGTTGTCGTCCCACATGACGATCAGCTTGTTGAGCCTGAGATGGCCGGCGAGCGCGATCGCCTCCTGGCTGACGCCCTCCATCAGGCAGCCGTCGCCGGCGAGCACGTAGGTGTGGTGGTCGACGAGGTCGTCGCCGAAACGGGCGTTCATGATGCGCTCGGCGAGCGCCATCCCGACGGCGTTGGCGAGACCCTGGCCCAGCGGCCCTGTCGTGGTCTCGATGCCGGCGGCGTGGCCCCACTCGGGATGTCCGGCGGTCTTCGAGCCGAGCTGGCGGAAATTCTTGATCTCGTCGAGCGTGATGTCCTCGTAGCCCGACAGATAGAGCAGCGAGTAGAGCAGCATCGAGCCGTGGCCGGCCGACAGCACGAAGCGGTCGCGGTCCGGCCAGTAGGGCTTCTTCGGATCGTGGGTCAGGAAACGGGTGTAGAGCACGGTGGCGATGTCGGCGGCGCCCATCGGCAGGCCGGGATGTCCGGAATTGGCCTTCTCGACCGCATCCATGGACAGGAAGCGGATGGCGTTGGCCATCCGGTCATGCTTTTCGCGTGAAATCATCGCCATCTCGCTTTTCGCGTGAGCCGGGTACACCTCCGGCCGACCCCTGAAAAAGGCTGCGGACACATAGCAGGCGGTCGAGCCGAGTCAACAAAGGGCGGGCCCTGCCGCAAGACGCCTGTGGGCAGCGCCTCGGCCCGTGTTGACGGGCAGTTGAGACGGCGCCTAATCTTTCCCGGTTAAGCGCCTTGAAAAGCGCAACGATTCACAGGCGGAGCATCGGACGGCGTCATGTCGGCGGAAGCGACGCTCAGGGAGGTGATCGCTCGCCTGGGCAAGGCCATCGAGACGCTCGAGGACGCGGCATCCGCCCGGCTCGAGCTCGATGGCGACTATGTCGAGGCGGAGGCCGAGGTCCAGCGCATGAACGCGGATCGCGCCCGCCTGGCGCAGGAGCTCGACAATTCCGAGGCCAAGGCGGAACGGCTCGAAGCCGCCAACAAGGAAGTCTCGCGCCGGCTGGTCACCGCCATGGAAACCATCCGCGCCGTTCTGGATCGCTAGGGCTGAACCATGCCGCAGGTCACGGTCGTCATCGACGGCAAGCAGTATCGCATGGCGTGCGACGAGGGGCAGGAGGAGCATCTTATCGATCTCGCCGCCCGCTTCGACCGCTACGTCGCCCACCTCAAGGATTCGTTCGGAGAGATCGGCGACCAGCGCCTGACGGTGATGGCAGGCATCATGGTCATGGACGAACTGTCCGAGCTGCAGAGGCGCGTGCGCGGCATGGAGGCGGAGGTGGCGACGTTGCGCAAGACGCGCGACGACGCCCTCGCCAAGGCCGACAAGACCGACTCGGCGCTCACCGGCGCGCTCGGCGACCTGGCAGACCGCATGGAAAGCCTGGCGAGCAAACTGGCGACGCGCAAGGCGGCGGAATAAAGCTTCAGGACCCTGCGCCGACCACGACGAACGGCGCCCAGTTGGCCGGATCGGCGCGGCGTCCGCCGGCTGCGATTTCCGCCAGCATCGCGCGCCGCAGCGCCTCGTCGCGCCCGACCGCCGGATCTGCCGCGATCTCGGCGATGGCGCCGGTGGCGAGCCGCACGGCGGCTTCGGACGCGACCGGCCAGTGCGACACCATGAGCGAGCGCGCACCGGCGTAGAAGAAGGCGCGCGCCAGCCCCGACAGGGCTTCGCCGCCGCCGTCGCCGGCCGCCGTGTTGCAGGCCGACAGGATCACCCAGTCGGCGTCGAGCCTCAGCGTCGCCACCTCGGATGCCGTCAGCAGTCCGTCGTCCGTCGGGCTTGCGGCGTCCGGTGGCGTGAGCACGATGGCGGGCTCGGCCAGACCCGCAAGTTCGCCCGACACCAGGCCATGGGTTGCGAAGTGGACGATGCGCGCCCGTGCCAGTTCGCCGGCTTTGGACAGGCGCCTCACCTCGGACTCGGTCGCGTTCCGGGCAAGCCTCACGGAGTTCGGATCGGCCCCCAAGGCCGCGGCGACTGCGCAGGCCTCCTCTGCTGTCTCCGGCAGCGGCTCGAGCCGCCGTACTGCATCGACGTCGGCACCGCCGCCGCGAAACAGCGAGGCAAGTCCGGGCACTGGCTGCACCAACGTCACACCATGCGGCGGCTCGAAATTTCTGCATTTCACCCTGTCGTGACCGGCCTGGTCGCGCCCTGACGGTCCAGTGAGCGCGGGATTGGCAAAGCCGAGATAGGGCGTGCGGGCGCTTGCCGCCTGCACGGGCCGGGTGGCCGCGATCGCCGCGACGGAGGGCAGGACGGTGATCGCGTGCCGCTTCGCCAGCCAGCCCGCGTCGCGATTGCGGTCCGCAGAATCCGCCGGCGGCATCGTCTCGACCAGCATGTGGAACGGCAGCGATGCCAGCCGCCGGGACGGCACGACGATCAGGCGCCGGCCGTCGACGAGGTCGGCCACCGGCTTCAGCAGGGTCCGGTACAGGCGGTGCGCGACGTCGAGCGCGCGGTCGGTGCGGTCGTCGCTTTCCGGTCCTGACATCGGCGTCGCGCCGCGCGTCACCGCCGCCACGCCGATCAGTTCGCGCAGCGTCCGCACGGCGTCGCGAAGCTCGGCGGCGGTGCCCAGCAGGCGCAGCCAGCGCGGCTCCGACGATCTGGTCACCGCCCACAGATGCGTCTCGGCCGCCTGGGCGCCGAGCCCGCCGACATCGGCGTAGAAGAGCAGCACCTCGTCTTCCGCGAGCTTCTCTCTCACCGCGTCCAGATCGACCGGCGCGGCTTTCTGCAGATCGGAAAAATCGGGGAACTCGCTTTCGAGCCGCGTGTCGATCGCCGCGATCGCCGCATCCGCCTGCGCCAGCCTGGCGCGGACGGCGTCTGCCGCCGCCGCGTCGCGCTTGCCCTGCGCTGCGCCGAGCAATGCGTTGAGCTTGAGGTCGGCGGCGCGCCATTCCGCGACGAGGTCCTGCCGCCGCCGCGCCAGCTCGGAAAGTTCGCCGCTGCCCGAGGCCTGCCGCGCCGTCATCTGCGCCACCGCCTGCGCGGCCTGCGATTCGATCACGCGCTGCGCGGTGAGGAACGCCTTGTCGACGTCGCCGTCGGCCTGTCGCCCGGCATAGGCGCGGATCAATGTGTCGTACACGCCGGCGCGGGCCACCGCGCGATCCTCGACCGCCCCGGTGCGGCTGGAGAAGGCGGTCGCGGCGTCGATCGCGGCGACGCGCTCGGTCACGGCGACGGAGCGCTCGAGCGCGCCCGCCGCGCCGTCGAGATCGCCCAGCGCAAGCAGCGCCTTGCCGACGTCCCAGAGCGCCGAGGCCGTCTCGACATGTCCGGCGCCGTGGGTCGCTTCGAGGCGTGCGAGCACCGAGCGGTATAGCGCGAGGGCGTCCTGCGCCTTCCCCACGGCCAGCATCGCGTCGGCGCGGATCGTGTCGGTCCGCACATGCGCGCGGCTTTGCGGTGCGATGCGCGCGTAGGTTTGCGCTGCCTGCGCGGCGAGCTCCGCGGCCTCCGCTAGTCGCTTCTGCTTCAGCCTGATCTGCGCAAGGATCACGGTCGTGTCGGCGGCCTGGCGCGCCTTGTCCGGGTTTGCCGAGAGCTCGGCCAGCGACGCTTCGGTCAATGCCGCGGCGCCGTCGATGTCGCCGGTGCTGAACATGAGCCCTGCGAGCGCGGCGCGGGCAACGCCTGCGCTCGACGCCGCATTGCGTTCCATGATGCCGAGCGCGCGCTCGAGCAGCGGTTTCGCCTCGTCGAAGCGCTGCTGCGAGGAATACAGCGTGCCGAGCAGCAACAGGTCGAAGCCGATATAGGGGTGATCGGCGGGCAGGCTTGCCTCCGCGATCTCCAGCGCCCGCTTTTGCATCGCTTCGGCCTCGGCGAAGCGATCCAGCCTGCGCACGGCGTTTGCCAGGCCGCGAAGCGCCTCGGCGACCGACGCCGCGCGGGGACCGTCCAGCGTCTCGCGGATCGCCAGGGCGCGGCGAAAGGCGCTTTCGGCATCGGCGGCGCGGTCGAGTTCGTTCAGCACGGAACCGATGCGCAAGAGGTCGGCGGCAGACGCCGCGTTGAAGTCGCCGTCCGTCGTGTCGCGGATCGACAGCGCCCGTTCGTAGAGCGGCAGCGCGTCGGCAGGCCTGCCCTGCGCTTCGTAGAGCCGTGCCCAGCCCTCGAGCGCCGATGCGACCGAGGGATGGACCGGGCCGTTCTGGCGCTCGCGCGCCGCGACGGCGTCGCGATAGTACGGCTCCGCCTCGGCGCCGCGTCCGCCGGCGTGCAGCAGGTTGGCTAGACCGAGCATCGCCGTCGCGGCCACGGCTCCATCCGTGTCCACCACGCCGCGTGCCGCGCTGGCGAGTACCGCGCGGTAGCCGGCCTCGGCCTTTTCGACCTCGCCTCCGTCGTGCAGCATCGCCGCGCGCTCGCCCATCCAGGTGACGAGCATCGGTTCGTCGGGACCGAAGGCGCGGCGGCCCGCAGCCAGCGCCTCGTCCATCAGTCCCGCCGCGCGCAGATGGTCGCCGCGCTGGTCGACGAGACGTGCCAGCCGCTGCCAGCTTCTCGCCGTCTCCGGCGCGTCGGCCCCAAGTGCGGCGATCCGCGCGTCGAGCGCCTTGCGATAGAGCGGCTCGGCCTCGTCGAGCCGCCCGAGATTGCGCAGCGTGTAGCCGAGGTCGGCCGCCGAGACCGCCGTGTCGGCGTGCGCGTCGCCCAGTTCCTTCTGGCGCATCTCGTAGGCGGCGCGGAAATGCGGTTCGGCCTCGGCGTAGCGGCGCTGCGCATAAAGTGCGTCGCCGAGCAGGCGGTGGAAGTTCGCGGTCGCGAGCGTCTGGTTGTGGAGCGCGGCGGTCGCCTGCTCCAGTGCCGCCCGCGCCAGCGCCTCGGCTTCGCCCGGGCGCTCGTCCTCGAGCATCGCGGCGATCGCCGCGGCACGCGGTTCGGCTTCCTGTGCCGATGCAGTCAAAGGCAGCGTCGCCGCTCCGGCGAGCAGCATGACACGCAGCCTGTTCGTCATCCGCATCGGCAGTTACCCCAAGCTGACCCAGCGGCAGACGAGCACCGCGACGTGTCGCAATTTTGGCGGGGAGAGTGGATTGGCTCCGGATGTCGTCCTAGAGTGGCGCGGCAAACCCGAGGAGAATGACATGAAGCACAGCGCCACCGCAGTCTGGAAAGGCAATCTGAAGGAAGGCACGGGCACGCTCGACACCCAGAGCGGCGCGCTGAAAGCGCAGCCCTATTCCTTCAAGGCGCGCTTCGAGGACGAGAGCGGCCGTTCCGGCACCAATCCCGAGGAGCTGATCGCCGCGGCTCATGCCGGCTGCTTCGCCATGCAGCTGTCGCACTTCCTCGCCGAGAACGGCACGCCGGCGACCAGCCTCGACGCCACCGCGGTGGTGACGCTGATCCCCGGCACCGGCATCACCGAGAGCGCCATCACGCTCAAGGGCACGGTACCCGGCATCGACGCCGCGAAGTTCAAGGAACTCGCCAACAAGGCCAAGGAAGGCTGCCCGGTCTCCAAGGCGCTCGGCGCGATCAGCGTCACGCTCGACGCCAGCCTGGTCTAGGCGGAGATCGCCCGCGGCAAGCCTCAGCGTCATGCTCGGCGCGCCGACAGGCAGTCCTCGGGACACGCCCGGGGATAATCGGCTCCGAACCAGGGTGGGTTGCGCGAAAGCGGCTCAGCCGCCCTGGTTGATGCCGTGGAAGGCCGAGGCGCCCCATATTGCATGAACGCGGGCGTCGCGGCCGCAGCCGGCCCGGTAGGCGCGGTAGCGCTCGGCGTTCTTCTTGCGGTAGTCCTGGTGGTATTCCTCGGCCGGCCAGAAGGCCGGAGCCGGCAGGATCTCGGTCGCCAGCGTCTTGACCTTCAGTTCCTTCGCGGCCGCAGTCTTCGCCTTTTCGGCGGCGGCGAACTGCGCCTCGTCCAGCGTGTAGATTGCGGTCGTGTAGCTGCCGCCGCGGTCGCAGAACTGGCCGCCTGAATCGGTCGGATCGATCGACCGGAAGAAGATCTTCGCCAGCTCGTCGTAGCTCGTGCGGTGGTTGTCGAACTCGACCTGGACCGCCTCGCGGTGGCCGGCGGAGGTATGGTCGTAATAGGTCGGGTTCTCGGTCCTGCCGCCGATGTAGCCGGATGTCGTCGACAGAACGCCGGACACCTTGTCGAAGTCGGTCTCGACGGACCAGAAACAGCCGCCGGCGAAGATCGCGATCTCCTTGTCGGCCAGCGCCGGCGTGGCGAGCATGGCAAGCGTCAATGCGAGTGCGGCGGCGCGCATGGGTCTCCCTCCCGGCGCCGGAAGCTAGCATCGCGGCCGGAAAGCGCAAACGCCCGCTTGCGCGATGGCTAACGCTGCGGGATCAGACCCGCCGCTCGACCATCATCTTCTTGATTTCCGAGATCGCCTTGGCCGGGTTCAGCCCCTTCGGGCAGGCCTGGGTGCAGTTCATGATCGTGTGGCAGCGATACAGCCGGAACGGGTCCTCGAGGTTGTCGAGGCGCTCGCCGGTCATCTCGTCGCGGCTGTCGATCAGCCAGCGATAGGCCTGCAGCAGCACCGCCGGGCCGAGATACTTCTCGCCGTTCCACCAGTAGCTCGGGCACGAGGTCTGGCAGCAGAAGCACAGGATGCACTCGTACAGCCCGTCGAGCTTCTGGCGGTCCTCGTGGCTCTGCTTCCACTCCTTGGCGGGCTCGGGCGACACGGTCTGCAGCCAGGGCTCGATCGACGAGAGCTGCGCATAGGGCACGCTCAGGTCCGGCACCAGGTCCTTCACGACCGGCATGTGCGGCAGCGGATAGACCTTCACCGCGCCGGAGATGTCGTCCATGCCCTTGGTGCAGGCCAGCGTGTTGGCGCCGTCGATGTTCATGGCGCACGAGCCGCAGATGCCCTCGCGGCACGAGCGGCGCAAGGTCAGCGTCGGGTCGACGTTGTTCTTGATCCACAGCAGCGCGTCGAGAACCATCGGCCCGCAATCGTCCATGTCGACGAAGTAGGTGTCGACATGCGGGTTCTCGCCGTCGTCCGGCGACCAGCGGTAGATCTTGTACTCGCGCAAATTCGACGCGCCGTCCGGCTTCGGCCAGGTCTTGCCCGGCTTGACGCGCGAGTTCTTGGGGAGGGTGAATTCAACCATGGCTGCGCCGTTCCTTGCGGATCACGAGTTTGAGGCCGGACCAAGTGTTGTCCACGGCCGCGACCTTCACATCGACCAGATCGAGGCGCAGCGCCGCATCGCGGATCACGTCCTCGGTCACGTCTGTCGGCACTTTCGAGGCCTTCTTCGGCCACGACACCCAGATCATGCCGTCGGCGCGAATGGCATTCTGCGCAGCTGGCAATGCGCCTTCGATCTCGGCGTGGCTCTTCGAGAAACCATGAATGAAATCCCAGCGGCGCAAGCCTGCTATCTTCGCCCAGCCTGCAAGGCGATCCACGCTGGCAAAGTCGCGCGCGCCGGCCAGTTCATCGAGTTCCGCCGGAAGCGACACGAACGCGACATTCATGCCGTCCTTAAGGCCGAGCTTGGCGGCCAGAGGCGTGCCCGAATAGCCGGCTGCGGCAATCGCCATCAATACACCCGCTTCTTCGGCGCGATCTTGGCCGGGTCGATGCCGCCGTCGGCGACGGGCAGCGTCGTCTCGGTGTGCACGGCGCGGTAGTCGAGCGTCACGTTGCCGGCGTCGTCCACCCAGGACAGGGTGTGCTTGCGCCAGTTGATGTCGTCGCGCTCGGTGAAGTCCTCGCGGGCATGCGCGCCGCGGCTCTCCTTGCGCGCCTCGGCGGAGTAGACCGTGGTGATGGCGCAGGCCATCAGGTTCTCGAGCTCCAGCGTCTCGACCAGATCCGAGTTCCAGATCATCGAGCGGTCGAACACCTTCACGTCGGCGAGGTTGCGCCAGGTCTGCGAGATGTTGCGGCAGCCCTGTTCGAGCGATTCCTGGGTGCGGAAGACTGCGGCATCGACCTGCATCGCCACCTGCATCTCGTCGCGCAGCCGCGCCGTCGGCGTGCTGCCATTGGCGTGGCGCAGCCTGTCGAAGCGGGCCATGATCCTGTCGCTTGCCGCCTCGTCGATCGGCGGTACGGCGCTGTCGCGGTCGATGACCTGGCCGGCGCGGATCGCCGCGGCGCGGCCGAACACGACGAGGTCGATCAGCGAGTTGGAGCCGAGCCGGTTGGCGCCGTGAACCGAGGCGCAGCCGGCCTCGCCGACGGCCATCAGGCCGGGCTGCACCGCATCGGCGCCGCCGAGGCGCGGGTTCACCACCTCGCCCCAGAAGTTCGTCGGTATGCCGCCCATGTTGTAGTGCACGGTCGGCAGCACCGGGATCGGCTCGCGCGTCACGTCGACGCCGGCGAAGATCTTGGCGCTCTCGGATATGCCGGGCAGGCGCTCGTGCAACACCGCCGGGTCGAGATGGTCGAGGTGCAGGAAGATGTGGTCCTTGTTCTTGCCGACGCCGCGGCCCTCGCGGATCTCCAGCGTCATGCAGCGCGAGACGACGTCGCGCGAAGCAAGGTCCTTGGCCGACGGCGCGTAGCGCTCCATGAAGCGCTCGCCCTCGGAGTTGACGAGATATCCGCCTTCGCCGCGTGCGCCCTCGGTGATCAGGCAGCCGGCGCCGAAGATGCCGGTCGGATGGAACTGGACGAATTCCATGTCCTGAAGCGGCAGGCCGGCGCGGGCGACCATGCCGTTGCCGTCGCCGGTGCAGGTGTGCGCCGAGGTCGCCGTCTGGTAGGCGCGGCCGTAGCCGCCGGTGGCGAGCACCACCATCTTGGCGGCGAAGCGGTGGATCGTGCCGTCGTCGAGGTTCCAGGCGATGACGCCGGTGCAGACGCCGTCGGTCATGATCAGGTCGAGGGCGAAATACTCGATGAAGAACTGCGCCTTGTTTTTCACCGACTGGCCGTAGAGCGTGTGCAAAATGGCGTGGCCGGTGCGGTCGGCCGCGGCGCAGGTGCGCTGCACCGGCGGGCCGTCGCCGAAATTCTGCATGTGGCCGCCGAATGGGCGCTGGTAGATGCGGCCGTCCTCGGTGCGCGAGAAGGGCACGCCGTAGTGCTCGAGCTCGTAGACCGCGGCAGGCGCCTCGCGCGCCAGGTACTCCATGGCATCGACGTCGCCGAGCCAGTCGGAGCCCTTGACGGTGTCGTAGAGATGCCACTGCCAGTTGTCGGGACCCATGTTGCGCAGCGACGCGGCGATGCCGCCCTGCGCGGCCACCGTGTGCGAGCGGGTCGGGAACACCTTGGTGATGCAGGCCGTCTTGAGGCCCTGCTCGGCCATGCCGAGCGTGGCGCGCAGCCCGGCGCCGCCGGCGCCGACGACGACCACGTCGTAGGCGTGGTCGACGAAGCGGTAGGCACTGCCGACGGTGGCCGGCTTCGGCTGGTTCATCCTGGTCTCGGCCAAGTCAGCCTCCGAATGCGATCTTGAGCAGCGAGAACACGCAGACCGCGCCGACGACGACGCAGAACAGCGTGTTCAACAGAAGCGTGACGATCTTCAGTAGCTCGTCATGCACGTAATCGGCGATGGTCTCCTGCATGCCGAGCCGCATGTGCTCGACCGACAGGACGACGAAGAGGATCAGCCCGACGGCGACCAGCGGCTGGGCCAGCACGGCGCGCGCGGTGTCGAAATCCTTGCCGGCCAGCGAGAACACCAGGCCGATGGCGAACAGCGACAGGAACAGCAGGGCGACGCCGCTGGCGCGGACGAGCCAGAAGTGCGTCGTGCCGTCCTTGGCCGAACCCAGGCCGCGGACGCGGCGGAGCGGTGTGCGCATCTCGCTCATGGCGACCTCAGAACACGAAGAAGAAGAGCGCGGCCCACAGGACCGCGGTGAGCAGCAGCGACGCGACCAGCGTCAGCGAAGACAGCCGCGTCGCGGTGACCTTGTCCATCGCCACGCCGGTATCCCAGATGAAATGGCGGATGCCGCCGAGCGCATGATGGATCAGCGCCCAGGAGAAGCCGATCAGCACCAGCAGCCCGAACCACGATCCCATGATGCCGTTGGCGGTGTCGAACCAGCTCTGCGACGTCGCCGCGGCGACGAGCCACCAGGCGACGAGCAGCGTGCCGGCGTAGGTCGCGATGCCGGTGATGCGATGCAGGATCGACATCGCCATCGTCGAGGTCCAGCGATAGATCTGGAGATGCGGCGAAACCGGTCTCGCGCGGGTGGCTGGTGTGCTCATGGCTCCCCCAATCGAGTGCCTTTGCAAACCGTGCCAGCGCAACTTTCGCGCAGCGTGCCCGGCCCGTAGGCTGCACGGGTTCTAGTATCGTTTTTGCACCGCGTCAAAAGGGGAAAACCGTGACGCAGGGACGGTTTAATCGATTTTCCGGGGACCCCGGAAACCGGCCGCCGGCTTCAATCGATTTTTTCCTGCGCGGCGCGGAGCGCCGTCAGCGCTGGCAGGTGTAGGGCGCCCGTCCGGCCTTCATGTACAGCGCCAGCTTCTCCTCCAGCACGAGGGCGTAGCCGTCCTTGCCGTAGCGGGCGTTCTGCGCCGGCGGGGCCGCGGTCAGCTCGACCGGATCGGGTGCCACGGCGCCGGCCTGCGCCGCGGCCGGCGTTTCCTGGATGCGGACGATGTCGCCGGCGCGCTCGATGCGGATCGTGCCGTCGTCGCCGCAGTCGAAGCTCGCGACGCGCGGCGGGGCGGCGGGCCGGTCCCCGTCGGGCGCTGCCGACACGCAGGCGGCGAGGGGTGTGAGAAGCGCCAGCGCGGCGACGAAACGCATCGTGGGTGTCGACATGGGCGCGGACGCTATGCGCAAGGCCGGGGCGAGATCAAGGCAGGCGCGCGCACTGCGCTCAGCGTCCGTCGAAGCGGATGACGAAACTCGTCCAGTCGGCCGGGGCGGCGATCTGCTCGTAGAGCTTGCGTCCGTCTTCGGGCTGCCGCGGCGCGTTGAGGATCAGCTTCGACCAGCTGCGCTCCTCGGCCTGGTCGGCGAGCACGTCGACGATCGCCTTGGCGATGCCCTTCTGGCGGTGGTCGTGGTGCACGTAGATGTGGTCGACCACGCCGCAGCGCAGGCCGGAAATCGGTTCGGGCAGGTCGACATAGATGGCGAAGCCGACGAGCGCTCCGTCGAGGCGGGCGCCCATGATCTCGATGGCGCGGTCCTGCAGCAGCGTCTCGGCGTAGAAGTCGTCGGGCCGGCGCGGCGCGCCGCGCTTCAGCGCCTGGGCGTATCCGGCAAGCAGCGGCGCGAATTCGTGCGCATCCTTCAGCCGCAGCTGGGCGATGTCGATACGGGGTTCGGCGGCGGCTTTTTCTGGCATCGCGGGTGTCTCGGCAAATTAACCACGAAAGTCAATCGCGGCGGACCGGCCCCGCCGTGGCAGGTGACAAAGGTGAAGAAACCGTTAATTTCGAGGCAGAGGGGGCCGTGGCTTTCTTGCCCGCAAGGGCACTGCGTGGAGAGGACGGACCGGTGCGAAACGGAATTCTGCTTGCCGCGGCTGCGCTGGCGCTCACGATGGGAGCTGCCGAGGCCGGCCGCCTGAAGGAGCGCGTCTACGACGACTCGTTCGGCAACCTGATTATCATCAGCCCGTCGGGCTACAAGCGCATCGTCGTCGGCATGGGCTACATCGCGGCGGAGATGGAGGCGGAGCGCCAGGCCGCGGCCGGGCCGCGGGCCGAGTCCCGCCAACGCCACTGCTGGAGCAAGCCGGTGCTGTGGAAGGGCCGCGAGCAGATGTGGGGCCTCGCCGACGGCGAGGTGCCGTCGCCGCCGGTCTACTGCGATTGACGAAGGGTAATACGCGTTTCCGGCGCGGGCCGCGTTTTGGCCAAACTCGTCCGGCGACGTGGCGGTTTCGTTAAGGAAGCGTAAACCATGAGTCACGCCCGCACGGCACGCGCGCTGCGCAACCACATCGCCTCGCTCGAGATGATGACGCGCTTCGTGCTGGCGACGCTCTCGCTCGCCTCCGGCGTCTATACCTATCTCGGCGTGCGCAGCCTGCTCGACGGTTCGGCCACCGTCGTCTTCTTCGCGGCGATCATCTATTCGGTGGCCGTCTCGGTCGCCATCTACGGGTTCTGGACCTATCTCATCCGCTTCGTGCCGGAAGTCCGCGACTTCGGCTCGCGCGTCGCGCTGTTCGTCGTCATGCTGCTCGGCTCGGCGATGATCGTCGCCATGTCGTCCTGGCTCAACGCCGCGGCGCTGGCAGGTTCGGCCGCCGTCGAGCAGCATCTTGCCGTCACCATCGAGGGCTACTCCGCGGATCTTGACCAGGCCAACTCCAACGCCATCAGCGCGCAGTCCCTGCTGCCGGACATCCAGCGCGCCGCCGTGCGCTTCCAGCGCCTGTCGGACGACGAGGCGCAGTCGGGGGCGCTGACCGGAACCTCCGGTTCGGGCAGCGTGGTGCAGCTTCTGTCGCAGATGTCGGCGCAGATGCGCGAGCTCGAAGCCAGCATCGCCGACGCGCGCGACCGCGCCAGCGCGCTGTTCGAGGAGGGTCAGACGCACCTTGCCGCCATGCGCGCTCTGGTGTCCGCGCCGGGTCCGGTCGAGCAGCGCTCCGACACCTTCGCGCAGGAAGCCGTGAAGCTCGCCGGCGTCGTCGCCGCTCTCGAGCGGACCTCGGTTGCACCGTCGGTGAGCCGCGCCGCCGCCGATCTCTCGGCCGGCTTCATCGCCCCGGTGGCGAGTGGCACCACAGCCGATCTCGCCGGCCGCCAGGACGCAGTCATGGCGACGGTGCGCGAATCCGTGGCGCAGCAGTCGCAGGCGCTGTCGGCCGCAGCAGCGGAGATCATCGCGCTGCCGCGGGTCGCGGAGCGCCGCTACGTGCCGCTGACCTCGGCCGAGGCGGTCATCCGCTATGCCGGCGATTTCATCCCGAGCTGGGCGGGCGCGATCTCGATCGACCTGCTGCCGGCCGTGCTCGTCGGCATCATGGCCGTCGTCTACGGCGCCATGCGCCGCGGCGAGGACGAGATGGACGAGGCCGACCTCGTCTCGGCCGCCGACATGATGCGGGCGCTGCGCCTGCAGCAGGCTCTGGCCGCGCGCGAAGCCGCGATCGCCGCGCCGGTCGTGGCGGATCCCGCCGCGGAGCCGGAGGAGCCGTCGCTGCGCCCCGCCGCGAAGGACCAGAACGTCACCCCGTTGCCGCTTGCCGGAAGCAAGCGCTCGACCCCCGAATCTGCGTGAACGCCATGACCACAGACACCCTCCGCCAGCCCAGCGCATTCGTCCGCTTCATGCAGCGCTTCGAGGAAGGCCGCCTGCTGCGCGCCGTCTTCTACGGCATGATGATCGGCACTGTATCGGTGCTGACGCTCGACCTTCTCGAGCTCTACGAGCAGAGCCAGCAAGCGCCGGCGCAGGCGACGACCGAAACGGCGGTGACCGTGCCGATCCTGCCGCCGGCGGTCGAAGGCGGCAGCGGCGGCGGCATCGACCCGCGCCAGTTCATCCGCACCAACGAGGCCATGCTGCGCGATCCCGTGCGCTTCATCCTGCAGCCGGGCGGCACGCTGGAGGCGATCGGCAGCATCGATCCCGGCGCGGCCTCGCGCTTCGCCGAGGAGGTCGCGCTGCGCGGCGAGTACATCGCGCGCGTCACGCTCAATTCGCCGGGCGGTTCGCTGGAGGACGCGATGGCGATCGGCAAGCTGGTGCGCGAGCGCGGCTATGCGACGGTGGTGGCGGACGGCGATCTCTGCGCCTCGTCGTGCCCGCTGATCCTCGCCGGCGGGACGACGCGCACGGTCGGAGAAAAGGGTGCGGTCGGGCTGCACCAGTTCTATGCCAGCACGCAGCCGGACATCGTGCCGGCTCAGGCGATGGCCGACGCGCAGGTCACGACGGCGCGCATCTCGCGTCTGTTGATCGAGTTCGGCGTCGACCCGGCGCTGTGGCTGCACGCGCTCGATACGCCGCCGCGTGCGCTCTACTACCTCTCCCCCGAGGAGATGGCGAAGTACCGCCTCGTCACCGGCAGCGAGCAGGTCGCAGCCGGCGGCTAGGCGAAATCCTATTCGTCGTCGCTGGTGCGCTTGAGCGACGAGAGCTTGGCGAACACCTTGTCGGCGTCCAGTTCCTCGTCGTCGCCCTTCGCCGCCGGCTTCTGCACGACCAGCCGCTCGGTGACCGAGGCCGGCAGCAGCGTGTCGCCGGTCTGCGCGGCGGGCGCGTCGCCCTTGGCGCGCGAGGCGCGGCCGACTTCGATGTCGAGGTCGATCTGCGAGCACAGGCCGAGCGTCACCGGGTCCATCGGCACCAGGCTCGCGGCGTTCCAGTGGGTGCGGCTGCGGATCTGCTCGATGGTCGACTTGGTGGTGCCCACGAGGCGCGAGATCTGCGCGTCCTTCAATTCGGGATGGTTGCGCACCAGCCAGAGGATCGCGTTCGGGCGGTCCTGGCGCTTCGACAGCGGCGTGTAGCGCGGGCCCTTGCGCTTGGTCTCCGGCACGCGAACCTTGGGGTCGAGCAGCTTCAGGCGGTAGTTCGGGTCACCCTCGGCCTTGGCGATCTCGTCGCGCGACAGCTGGCCCGTCATCACCGGATCCATGCCCTTGATGCCCTGCGCCGATTCGCCGTCGGCGATCGCCTTCACCTCGAGCGGGTGCAGATGGCAGAAATAGGCGATCTGGTCGAACGAAAGCGCGGTGTTGTCGACCAGCCAGACGGCGGTCGCCTTGGGCATGAGCAGCGTGTTGGCCATGGACAAAATATCCTTCTCGCTCGCCCGCGTCCCTTTCGCGGGCGGTGGCAAGCCACCGGAAATATTGGGAAGTGGCGGCGATATACAGGAGACGGTGCGGGGAGGCAAATCGTTTCGTCCGCGCTTCCGCAGGGACAGGACGGCGCTCGGGACGCGCGTCTCACCCTAAATTGACTTCACTTTGAGCGATCGTGCTCCCTATGGTCGATGCGAGTGGCGGACGGTCCGCCGCGTGTCGATTTCAGCTGGACGATGATGGGTACAAGCGCCAGGATCTGCCTCGCGGCATTTGCCGCCGTCGCGTCGCTCGCCGCCTTGCCGGCAGCGGCGGGCGAGGCGAACCGTCCGCTCGGCGTGGTCGAGCTCTTCACCAGCCAGGGCTGCTCGTCGTGCCCGCCGGCCGACGCCGTCTTCGCGAGCTTCGCCGAGCGCCGCGACCTGATCGCCCTGTCGTTCCACGTCGACTACTGGGATTATCTCGGCTGGCGCGACACGCTCGCCTCGCCCGCCAACACCGCGCGCCAGCAGGGCTACGGCAAGGCCTTCGGCACCCAGTCGGTCTACACGCCGCAGGCGGTGATCAACGGCCGCACGCATATGAGCGGGGCCAAGAGCGACGATATCGCCGGCACGTTCGCCGCCCTCGACGCCGAGGGCGAAGGCATGCGCATCGACGTTTCGGCCAGCTCGTCGGGCGAGAGCATCATGATCGACATCGGCGACGGCTTCACCGCCCACCAGAAGGCGCACGTCCTGATCGCCTATTTCGACGACGAACGCAGCGTCCAGATCGAGCGCGGCGAGAATCGCGGCAAGACGCTGGTCTACCGCAACGCTGTGACGTCCCTGCAGTCGGTCGGCATGTGGCACGGGCGGGCGACGCAGCTCGAAGTGCCGGTCGCCGATCCGGCGCGCGCCGCCGCCGGCGGTTGCGCCATCCTGCTGCAGAAGGTGTCGAAGGACGGCAAGCCCGGCCCGATCCTCGGCGCAACGCGCCTCGTCATCCCGCAGAGCTGATCTTCCGAAAAGCAATCCGGCCCCGGTCGCGTTGGACCGGAGCCGGCTTGGCTGCTTTGGGATCGTGTTGCCGAGCCACTCAATAACGCGAGTTGGTTCGATCCGGCGTTGGCCCCGTGGGCGGGGGGCTTGGGGTTACGGGACCGGCACCGGATCGAACCGTCTCAGGCAACAGCCGGAGGTTGGCGGCGCATTCGGGCCTCAGCTAGGCTTATTCTTGGCGAGAATGAGGCACTGAATCACCAATTGGTTCAGCGTATGGCGATTTGTGAAGGAACGAATTCGCCGTTTGCGCAGCGCCAATGCGCTCTTGCAATTCTGTGCCCGAGGCACAACTCTGTAACAGGCGGATGAGGAGACGGTCAGCGATGACGGACGGCATGGGCGGAATGGAGGCTACCGACGATTCCGCCGTCATTGCGCTCAGCGAGGCGCGCCGCCGCAGGCTGGACATGCCGGTCACCTTCGACCGCCGCGAGTTGGATCAGATCCTCCGCGTCTACGGCTTCATGGTCGCGGCGGGCGAATGGCGCGATTACGCCATCGACCATCTGGCGGACCAGGCGGTGTTCTCGGTCTACCGGCGCACCAGCGAAGTGCCGCTGTTCCGCATCGTCAAGCAGCCGAAGCTGCGCCACAAGCAGGGTGCCTATTCGGTCGTCGCGGCGACCGGCGCGGTGCTGAAGCGCGGCCACGAGCTGCCGCGCGTGCTCGCCATCTTCGACAAGCAGCTGCGTCTGGTCAAAGCCTAGCGCTTCGCCTGGAAGCTCCGCTCCGGCAGCGATTGCGGATCGGGCGGCAGCGAGGCGCCGCCATTCATCTCCAGCTGCATGAAGGCGGTGTCGAGCCAGCGGCCGAGCTTGTAGCCCGAGCCCTTCAGACTGCCGGAATGGGTGAAGCCCATGCGCTCGTGCAGCTTCACGGATGCCGAGTCGGGCCGGCCGTCGCCGATCACCGCGACGATCTGGCGGAAGCCGAGCGCGGTGCAGCGGCCGATCAGTTCCTGCATCAGCAGCCGGCCGATGCCGCGGCCCTGCGCTGCCGGGTCGAGATAGATCGAATCCTCGACGATGAAGCGGTAGGCCGGGCGCGGCCGGAACGCGCCGGCATAGGCGTAGCCGAGGATGCGCCCGCCCTCCGACGCGACGAGGTAGGGGTAACCGCCCGCCGTCAGCGTCTCGAAGCGCGTCGTCATCTCGGCAAGCGACGGCGGCTCCAGTTCGTAGGTGGCGAAACCGGTCTCGACCGCGTGGCGGTAGATCCCGGTGATCGCCGGCAGGTCGCCGGCTTCCGCGTCGCGCGTCTCGACGGTCATGAGGATCGGTCCGAGTGGCCGAGATCGCGCTCCGGCCAGACCTTGTCGCGCACGCGCTGCTTCAGCACCTTCGCCTCCGGAAACCCGCCATCGGTGCGGCGATCCCAGATCGTCTCGCCGTCCACCGCGATTTCGAACACGCCGCCCGTCCCGGGGACCAGCGCCACCTCGCCGATATCGGCGCCGAAGGTCGAGAGCAGCTCCTGCGCCATCCAGGCGGCGCGCAGCAGCCACTGGCACTGCGTGCAATAGGTGATGGCGATGCGCGGCCGGCTCACGGAGGTCAGGCGGCGGAAAGCTTCGCCATCGTCGCCTCGTCGACCTCGAAGTTGGCGTAGACGTTCTGCACGTCGTCGTCGTCCTCGAGCGTGGCGACGAGCTTCATCAGCGACTGCGCGCGCTCCTCGTCGACCGGAACGTTGTTCTTCGGCTTCCAGATGATCTTGGCGCTTTCGGGCTCGCCGAGCGAGGCTTCCAGCGACTTCGACACGTCGTTCAAGGATTCGAAGGCGCAGTAGATCGTGTGCCCTTCCTCGTCCGACTGGACGTCGTCGGCGCCCGCCTCGAGCGCTGCCTCCATCGCCTTGTCGGCGTCGCCGACCGAGGCCGGGTAGTAGATTTCGCCGACGCGGTCCCACATGAACGACACCGAGCCGGTCTCGCCGAGCGCGCCGCCGGCCTTGGTGAAGGCGGCCCGCACGTTGGAGGCGGAGCGGTTGCGGTTGTCGGTCAGCGCCTCGACGATCAGCGCGACGCCGCCCGGGCCATAGCCCTCGTAGCGAACCTCGTCGTAGTTCTCGGTGTCGGCGCCGGCCGCCTTGTTGATGGCGCGTGCGATGTTGTCCTTCGGCATGGACTGCGCCTTGGCGGCGTTGATGGCCAGCCGCAGGCGCGGGTTCATGTCGGGGTCGGGCGTGCCCATCTTGGCGGCAACGGTGATTTCGCGCGCGAGCTTGGAGAACATCTTCGACTTGACCGCGTCCTGGCGGCCCTTGCGGTGCATGATGTTCTTGAACTGTGAATGGCCGGCCATGGTCGTCCCTGAAATCTGTCTTCTGGCGCAGGTGCGGAGATCGCCGGCTTATAGTGAAAGCCGTTTTGCTCGTCCAGAACCGCGCATCGCGCAAACGTGAGGCGCGGTGGGCTGGCCTGCCGGCGCCGGCCGCGTATCGTCGCACGGGTCCGCGCAACGACCGGAGACGGATCATGAAGCCTGCCGCCCGCCTGCTCGCCGCCGCCGTGCTTCTCCTTGCGCCGCAAACGGCGTTCGCGCAGCAATCCGGCGAACCGGTGCCGTCGAAATGCGTGGCGATCGCGCAGGCGCTGCCGAAGGTCACCTTCGCCAGCTACACGCCGGCGCCGCTGCAGGCGCAGGCCTTCGTCGACGGCGACGTCACCATTTCCTATGCCGGCCACTCGACCTACGTCATCCAGACGCCGGGCGGCGTGCGTGTCGCGACGGACTTCTCCGGCCACTACGGCAGCGACCCGCTGCCGCGCGTCGTCACCATGAACAAGGCGCACCGCACGCACTATACCGACATGCCGGATGCCCGCATCGAGCACGTGCTGCGCGGCTGGAATCCGCAAGGCGGCGGCCCGGCCGAGCATCGCCTCGTCGTCGACGATCTCTATGTGCGCAACGTCCCGACCGACATCCGCCTTCGGGGCGACGGCATGGAGCGCGACGGCAATTCGATCTTCATCTTCGAGGTCGCCGGCCTGTGCATCGGCCATCTCGGCCATCTGCACCACGACCTAACCGACGCGCATTACGGCGCCATCGGCCGGCTCGATATCGTCATGGTGCCGATCGACGGCGGCATGACCCAGTCGGTCGCCAACATGAGCGCCATCACCGACCGGCTGTACTCCTCGATCGTACTGCCCATGCACCGGCACTCGACCCCGCTCGGCGAATTCCTGTCGCGCATGGGCGAAGGATTTGCCGTCGATTACCGGCAGGAGCGTTCGTTCAAGGTGTCGCTGCGCTCGCTGCCCCGCCGCCCGACGATCCTGGTGCTGCAGGGGGTGTGAGGGGTTAGGAACCCCCTCTCTTGCGATTTCTGACACTTGGCTCGCATCGCCTTCGGCGGCTCGCCAAGACGTCGAAATCGCTTTCTCCCCCACCAGGGGGGAGATAGGCGCGCTGCCTTGCGCGCAGCTCTTAATTTCCAACATTGAGCCTGGCAGCGCCGCTGAAGATTGGGCGCGAGATTACGGCAGACTTTATCTCCCCCCTGGTGGGGGAGAAAGCGATTTCAGCATCTTAGCCAAAGCGCAGCGACGCTAAGTGCTAGAAATCGCAAGAGAGGGGGTGAGGATCGTCCCGCAAGGGGAGAGAGAACCGCTGCCGCGAAGCGTCGCCCGATCTGCGATGTTCTAGCCTAGCTGTGACGTGGAAGGTTAACGACGAAATGGACACGGCGCCTCCCCCTTCTCCCCTTGTGGGAGAAGGTGGCTGAGCGAAGCGAAGTCGGATGAGGGGTGTTGGAAGAAATGAGGCGTTTCCGGCGAACGCGCACTCCGGCCAGTACCCCTCATCCGCCCCTTCGGGGCACCTTCTCCCACAAGGGGAGAAGGGGGCGCGGCAAGGTCCCCGCGAAAATTTATCCACGCTCTTCTCACCTCCCTTATTCTTCCCCCGCCTTCGCACGGGAGACGGGTGCGCACCGGGTATTCGGGCGGAGGCCGGTGCCGGATGGGCTGCGCAATCGGTAGCGCGGCTGGGCCTTGAGCCCTGACGTCCGGGCCCTGCGGAACCACACGCTGCCCGGCTCGTCCGGGGCGTGCCGCGGGGCAGACCACCGGACGGGCGGCCGCAAGGCCGCACAAACACTAACTTACGAGCGACCGCACGGCCGCCCGTCCTCCCACTCCTCGTGGGCGATCTTTGTCAATGGCCAGACGCTTCGGCGGGCGTGGAAACCCTCGGTCGCGTCACGGCGCCTAGGTCCGTCCGTCGAGATGGCGGGCCTTGCGCAGCGCCGGAAAACCCCATGCCCAGACACCGGCGACGATGATCGAGCCGACGCCGCCGAACAGCACGGCCGGCACCGCGCCGAACGCCGCCGCCATCATGCCGGCGCGGAATTCGCCGAGCTCGTTCGATGCGCCGATGAAGACCATGTTCACCGCGTTGACGCGCCCGCGCAGGCGATCCGGCGTCCACAGCTGGATCAGCGTCTCGCGGATGTAGACGCTGACCATGTCGGCCGCTCCGAGCCCGGCGAGCGCGACGATCGACAGCCACGTCCAGGTCGAGATGCCGAAGACGATGGTGAAGACGCCGAAAAGGGCGACGAACAGGAACAGGATCACGCCGGCATGATCCTTGATCGGATGGCCGGCGAGCCAGATCGCCACGCCGATGGCGCCCATTCCGGGCGCGGCGCGGAGCAGGCCGAGCCCCCATGGCCCGAGCTCGAGGATGTCGCGGGCGAAGACCGGCATCAGCGCCACCGCGCCGCCGAGCAGCACCGCGAACAGGTCGAGCGATATCGCACCGAGCACGATCTTCTCGCGCCAGATATAGCCGAAGCCCTCGAACAGCGTCTGCAGGCTCGGCTGCTCCGAGCTGGTCCTCTGCACCGGCTTGGGGATCATGAAGATCAGCAGCGTCGAGCCTGCCATCAGCACGGCGGCCGTCGCATAGGCGGCGCCTGCCGCGAGGCCGTAGAGCAGTCCGCCGGCGACCGGGCCGACGATGGTCGCGAGCTGCCAGGCCGACGAGTTCCAGGCGATCGCGTTGGCGAAATCCTCTTCCGGAACAAGGTTGGCGACCAGCGACGCGGCGGCCGGGCCGAAGAAGGCGCGGGCGATGCCGAAAACCAGCAGGACGGCGAAGATGGGCAGCGGGCTGGTCAGGCCTTGGACGGTGAGCAGGAGGAGGGCGACGGCGCACAGCGCCTCGAGCAGCGCCGACAGCCCCATGATCAGGCGGCGGCCGAAGCGGTCGGCGAGCGCGCCGGTGACCAGCACCAGGAGCAGCGCCGGCGCGAACTGGATGATGCCGACGAGGCCGAGGTCGAACGGGTCGCGCGTGATGTCGTAGATCTGCCACCCGACCGCGACCGACACGATCTGCGTCGAGAATGTCGCGAGGAAGCGCGAGGCCCAGTAGAAGAGAAATGGCCTGTGCCGGAACGCCGCGTAGCGCTGCTCGCGCGTTTCACTCGCCGAAGGTGTCATGCCGATTTCTGCCGGGATGAGCCGGCGAAGCGCCGGGCGGTAAAGGGAATGCCGCCCGGCTCTAGATCATTTCAGGCGATTGCGCGCGCGGAAAATCGCGAACCGACAGGTCGCTACCGCCCCGACGGCCGGCGCGCGGCGGCGAGCACCACGAGTGCGCCGACGACCGCGGCGGTGGCGATGATGGCGCCGCGGTTGCTGCGCGCGAATTCGCCGGCGACCTGCGCCTGCCGCTGGAACGTCGGAAGCGCTTCGATGAAGCGGTCGCGCAGTTCCTCGAAGACCTCCGCGGACCGGTCTTCCGCGCTGGCGATGCCGGCGCGGCCGCGGCGTTCGAGCTTGCGCTGCAGCGCCGCCAGCTGCTTGCGCAGGGATGCGACTTCGTCGCCTATGTCCGCCGCATCAATCGCATCGCGAAAGGCTGAATACCATGCCATGATTTGTCTCCGTGATGATCAGGCCCGAAACGGCGACATGGCCGGGTTGGTTCCGGTAGCGTGGAACCGGCGGCGCGACGGGCCGTTCAGCAAACCTCAGGGCTGACGTGCGGCCGAGTGCAGGGAAGGGAACACAAATGGCAGAGACAGTCTATTTGACCAGCCGCGAGGATATCCGCGACTGGGCGGCGGCGCGCATCGGCTCGCCGGCGATCGTCGACGTATCGCCGGAGAGCGGTACGCAGCCGCTGCTGCGCATCGTTTTCGACCAGGCCGCCTATCAGGACCAGGACCGCGCCGATCGTCCGCCGAATGCCGGCGGCTACGATTTGGTCGAATGGGACGAGTGGTTCGACCTGTTCGAGAAGCAGGGGCTGGCGCTGGCGGTCAACGAGGAGGTGCCCGGCCGCAAGGACAGCTGGCACGAGATCGTCAAGCGTTGATCGTTCGCTGAGTAAATCGCTGGTGGAGCTGAGGGGGATCGAACCCCTGACCTCGTCATTGCGAACGACGCGCTCTCCCAGCTGAGCTACAGCCCCGTTCCAGCGATGGCGCGCTTTTAGGGTTCGTGCCCATGGCGTGTCAAGCTGGCCGCGGGCCGCCGGTTGCGGCGGTTCGCGCCCTTGTCGGTGCCCCGGCCAATGGCTAAATGTCGGAGCGCATTAGGGAGGCGAACATGCTGGCGCTGATACAGACGGTGGTGTTCGCCATCGACATCTACTGGTGGCTGATCATCGCCTCGGCGGTGTTCTCCTGGCTCTACGCCTTCAACGTCGTCAACCCGCGCAACCAGTTTGTCGGCCAGGTCGGCTCCGCCCTGTTCCGGATCACCGAGCCGGCGCTGCGGCCGATACGCTCGATCATGCCGGATCTCGGCGGCGTCGACATCTCGCCGATCATCCTTCTGCTGATCCTGTTCTTCCTGCGCCAGTTCATCCTGACGACGGTGGCGCCGGCGCTGCTTTGACAGCGCCTGCCGTTGCGGTAGGCTGAAGCATAGGGAGCGTCCCATGCGCACAGCACTCGCGGCAGCACTCGTCGTCTTCGCATCCCCCGCCCTGGCGGAGAATTCGAGCGTCTACACGGACCTCGATTTCGAGAAGAACTGCACGCAGTACGACACCGCCACCGAGGGCGATGGCGCGGACTTCGTCTGCGACGGCTACAAGGGCTTCCCCGTCCTGCTGTCGGCCGGCGACCTGCGCGAGTCGCTGTTTTACGGCTTTCCGCCGTCCGGCGACCTGAAGTGGGAAAGTTTCGGCGGTTTCAACTCGACCGGGCCGAAGATCGAGTGGCGGCTGCTGCCGGCACGCGGCAATGACGATCCGTTGCCCTTCGCCACGATCCACCGATGGTTCGTCTCCGACGATCCGGACGATTCCGAGAAGAAGACCGAGGTCCTGGTGGTCGAGAAGGTCGGCCAGCCGCAGGACCGCTCGGGCTGCGTCGTCGCCTACGTCGTCGCCAAGGGCAATGGCGACGCCAACGCCAAGGCGCGTCGCTACGCCGACGAGATGGCGCGCGACTTCGCCTGCGGCGCCGACCAGCCGGCGATCGACAGCGGCACGATCCCGCTGCCGGACCTCTCCGTCGCCGACTGACTGGCACAGCACCGGCATGAAGGCGGTGCATTGACTTGCGCCTGAACCGATTTAGCTTCGCCGCCGAATCTGGATCGCCCCATGCCCGACACCACAGCCCAGCGCGGCCGCTACGCGGTCGGCGCCATGTTCTTCGCCAACGGCTTTCTCACCGGCAGCTGGGCACCGCAGATTCCGGTCTTCCTGACCCGGCTGGAGATCAGCGAGTTCACACTCGGCCTGCTGATCCTGATGTTCGGCATCGGAGCTCTCTGCGCCATGCCCTGGTGCGGCTACCTGCTCCACCGCAGCGACTCGCGCGCCGTGCTGCGCGGCTTCGCGGTGCTCTGCTCCTTCGCGCTGCTCGCCGTGGCGCTGGTCACCAACGTCGCCTTCGCCGCGGTCGCGATGTTCGCGTTCGGCGCGCTGATCGGCGGCATGGACGTCGCGATGAACGCCAATGCCGTGGCGGTGGAAGGCAAGCTCGGCCGGGCCATCATGTCGTCGTCGCACGGCTTCTGGAGCCTCGGCGGCTTCGCCGGCGGTGCAAGCGGCGGCTATGCCATCGCGCAGTGGGGATTCCTCATGCACGCCGTGCTGGTCACGGCGGTGACCGCGGCGACCGTCGTCGTCGCCGCGCTCTACCTGGTCCGGGACGAGCGCCACCAGGCAAACGCCTCGACCCCCTATCTCCTGCCGCGCACGGTCGCGGTCTACCTCACCGGCCTCATCGCGCTGTTCTGCATGGTGCCCGAGGGCGCCGTCCTGGACTGGGCAGCGCTCTATCTGCGCCAGGAGCTCGGCAGCGACATCGCCACTGCGGGCTTCGCCTACGCGGCGTTCTCGGCGACGATGGCCGTCATGCGGTTCATGGGCGACGGCGTACGCAACCGCTACGGTGCAGTCGCCACCTTGCGCTATTCGGCCCTTGTCGCGGCAGTGGGCATGGCGCTTGCCGGCTTCGCGCCCAACATGTGGGTGGCGATCGCTGCCTTCGCGCTCAGCGGCCTGGGTATCGCCAACACCGTACCGATTGCGTTCTCGGCGGCGGGCAACCATCCCGGCACGTCCGCCGGCGCCGGCCTCTCGACCGTGACGTTGATGGGTTACTCGGGGATCCTGGTCGCGCCGTCGGCGATCGGCTTCGTTGGCGAGAGCACCGGCTTCGCGCCGGTCTTCGCGGCACTTGCCGCGATTCTCGTGGTGGTCAGCCTGATGGCAGGGGTGGCGCGCCCGGCCGACTTCAAGGCCGGCCCGGCGCGATGAGTGTCGTCAGAAGCGTCCGCTGAGGACGAGGATCAGGACCACGATCAGAACGACGCCGAGGATGCCCGACGGTCCGTAGCCCCATCCACGCGAATACGGCCAGGCCGGGATCGCGCCGATCAGGATGAGGATCAGCAGGATGATGAGAATGGTGCTCAAGCCCATGACGACGCCTTTCTTGATGTTGCCTGGGACCTGAATGCGGCAGCGGGGGGGGGGGGGGGCCCCCCCCCCCCAAAAAAAAAAAAATACCCGGGG